>JANVYR010000003.1 GCA_030059665.1 Candidatus Calditenuis fumarioli | reverse complement strand
CTCTCATCTAGAAATATCCCCCTAGGATCAGCCATCTCGGAGTTAATGCCGTAAATTGCCCTGTCGGGGTGTGGACAAGAACTCCCCTGTATCGATAATCTTTCCCTGTCCAGGACTATGGCACCGAACGTCTGCACCGATATCGCTATTTCGTTCTCACCTACGGAGATTCCCCACGCCCTGTGAGGTACCATAATTTTCCGTTTAGGTGCAGCGTTACCGTCGTCCTCGTAATCGAAAACGACCATGCTGTCCTCGATGTCGTTGTTCACAGCAAATATCTGGCCTCTATCAGGGTCCACGGCCACACCTGCCACGAACCCGACTTCCGTATGCGGTCCTATGATGTGTCTCCGCGGTCTCGTGATGCCCGTGTAGTCCGACGTTTCGTCAAGCCCATAAACCAGTAGGCTTTTCAGGTTGGTGTCGCTAAGGACCAGGATCCTATTGAAGGTGTCCAGCGCCATACCGTTGATGATGGGATACGGATCGAGGACGTATTTCGCAGGTTTGTAAGTAAGATTTTCCACCATCGAATTTCGCTGCCATCAACCTTTTAATTAACTTTTAGATCTCGCATCGTAACGACTTGGTCGCTGGACTGCAAATTCTGTTATAATCGTGCAAGATTTCAACTGTGCGAGCTCTCGGAATACAATTCTTAAATTTTAGGTCATTCACGCAAGCATGAAATGGCAGAATTTGGAATCGTTCTACCCAACACTGGATTTGAGGGGGAGCAGCGGTTCAAGGACATCGTGACGCTAGCCCGGAAGGCCGAGGCTCTGGGGTTCGATCACCTCTGGACCTTCGACCGCCTCTTCCACAGGACGGTGCCGGTTCTCGAGCCCTTCACGGTCTTGAGCCACGTCGCGGCCGTCACCACAAAAGCGAAGCTCGGAACGTCGGTGGCAATACTCACCTACAGGAATCCGTTCGTGCTCGCGAAGGTCGTGGCCACGCTGGACGTCCTTTCCAACGGCAGGATGATGTTGGGGCTCTCGCTCGGGAGAAACGAAAACGAGTTCGCTGCGGGCGGTGTCGATCCCAGCAAGCGCGTCCGTGCCTTCATGGATGCGGTCAAGCTGATGAAATCACTATGGGCTGGTGAACCCGTCAGCTACAATGGGCCTTTCTGGAGGGCCTCAGAGGCCGTCGAGCTTCCTCGTCCAGTCCAGAAACCACACCCACCCATTTTGTTCGGAGGGGCCGCTGAAGGCGTCCTGAGAAGGGCCGGAAGACACGCAGACGGGTGGATAGCCGGTGGCATGCTGACGCCGGAGGAGGTGAAGGAGAAGTACCGCGTTGTGGTGGAATCGGCAAGTGAGAGTGGCAGGAAAGACAAACCGCTCTTGGGCAAAATAATCTACATATCGCTTAACGAAAACGAGGACGAGGCAGCTCGGTATGTGGCAGATTGCTTCAAGCGGTACTACGGCACCGAGTTCGACGTGAGGAAGTTCGCTGCAATCGGTAACGCCGAACGATGCGCCCAATTCCTGAAGAGATGCATCGAGGCTGGTGTTGAGCTGCTAATTCTTTCCCCGATACCGGCAACTCCGGAACACGTTGAGGACGTCTGGAGCAAGGTCATCGAGAGGTTGAGATGATGGCGTTAACAGGCAAGTACGTCGGTAAACCCATTCCACCGAAAGAATCGATAACGTACGTCGTCGGAAGGGGCGCATACGTTGACGACCTGAAGACGGACGGCCTGTGTCACATGGTTGTGCTGAGAAGCCCTTACCCGAGGGCTGTCATCAAACGGATCGATTGCGACGACGCTTTGAGACGTGCCAAATTGGTGCTGCTACCAAACGATCAGGAGGCTCTGTTGAGAAATGCGACCATGCCTGCGAACTTCGATCACAAGGGCACTTCAAACCTCGTAAAGTTGCCTGTTTTACCGTCCAATGGGAGGGTGAACTTCGAGGGACAGCCGGTCGCGGCGGTCGTCGCGGCAACGCGGTATGAGGCATATGACCTGCTCGAAGCGATTTCGGTCGAATACGAAAGGCTCGATCCGGTCATGACTATCGATGAGGCCCTTCGCGGAGACGTCATCATTCACGAGGGTTTACAAAACAACGTAAGCGTCGATGTCACATATAAGGACGGTGATGTGGATCGAGTCTTCTCGTCCGCCGACAGGATCGTCGAGGACGAGGTGAGCATTCACAGGACCTTTCCGAATCCGATAGAGACGCGCGGCATCGTGGCGGAATGGAAGGGTAACAAGCTGCACGTCTGGGCGAGCAACCAGGGGCCCTTCAGGCTCAGGGATCAGCTGGCCGACGCGCTCGGACTCCCCCGAGACAAAGTCGTTGTCCATTACGTGGACGTAGGGGGAGCGTTCGGCTCCAAGTCGTTCCTTTACCCCGAGTACGTCCTGGCCTGCTTCGCAGCGATGGTGCTGAAAAGGCCGGTCAAGTGGGTAGAGACTAGGAGCGAGCACCTCAGAAGCACGATCCATGCAAGGGAGGTCCGTGCCAGGGTCTCGCTGGCCCTCAGGAACGACGGAAAAATTCTGGCCCTGCGCGGCACCGTAATCGCCGACATAGGTGCCTATAATCTGTTCATCAACGCCAACTACGCTCCCTTCATAGCCCAGCAGCTGACCGGACCTTACGACATCCCTGTAGGTGAGGTCAGAGCCATTGCGGTCTTCACCAACAAGACGCCAGCAGGACCGTACAGGGGCGCCGGCAGACCAGAGGCCGCGTTCTTCTACGAGAGGATGATGGACTTGGTAGCCGATGAGCTGGGACTCGATCCGATCGAGGTGAGAATGCGCAACCTCATCGCTCTCGAGAAGATGCCCTACAGGAATCCCTTCGGGCTGACGCTCGACAAGGAGGATTACGCGTCAATACTGCGCGAGGCGGTGAAAAGGTTCGACTACGAGCGCCTGAGGTCGGCGGTTGAAGAAGGTCGACGGAGAGGTAAGCTCGTAGGCCTAGGAGTGGCCAACTACATCGAGCTGAACAGGACGGTACTGGGGGAGGGCGCGCTGGTGAGGCTAGGAAAAGACGGCATCGTCTACGTGACGGCCGGATCGGGGCCCCACGGCCAGTATCACCAGATCGTTTTCAGGCAGCTGGTGGCCGACGTATTGGACGTCGATATAGGATCGGTCGTCTACGTCAACCCAGACATCGAGGTGCTACCAGCCGGAGTCGGCACCTTCGGGAGCCGGAGCGCCGTCATAGGCGGCGAGGCGGTCGTGAGGGCGGCTGCCAAATTGAAGGACGAGATAATCGCCAGGGCCTCCAGACTCACCGGCATTCCCAAAGAGGAGCTCCGCCTCGAGGAGGGTTGGGTGGTGAGGAGGGACGGACAGAGGGTCGTCGCCATCGGAGAGTTGTCGCGGGAGGAGGAAATCTCGGTCTTCGAGTTCGTCAAGGGTCAGGACATATTCTCCTATGGTGTGCACATCGCCGTGGTGGAGCTGGACCGCGAGACCTTCAAGTTGGAGAGAGTGCAGTACTACGCGATTGATGACACCGGAAGGACGATCAATCCGCTCATTGCCGAAGCCCAGATCATAGGAGGTGTCGCTCAGGGAATATCCCACGTGCTCTACGAATCAGTTAGATACGATGATGGTGGGGCCCTGAGCGTGGGAGGCATCCTGGAGGCTGGGGTCGCAGCTGCCGAGGACCTACGTCTCGATGTGGTCTCGGAGCTTTACGAGTACCCTTCTGAGTACACGCACGGCTCCCGTGGGATAGGAGAGGCTGGCACGATCGGCGCCCTGCCCTGCATAGTCTCGGCGATCGAGGATGCGATCGGCATCAGGCTGCGGTCAGCGATGCTGACACCCGATCAGCTCTGGGCGCTGGTCAACAGAGGACCTGACGACCGCGTTGGCTTAAAGGAACGCCTTAAGTCGGAAGAGCGTCTGTCTGGCAGGTGAAGCAGCTTGGATGATCTGATGGAAGAGGTTAGACGGAACACGAGGGTGCTGATTGCGCTTCAGGTTATCACCTCACTGTCGATTCAGACCGTCGTCGCTCTAGGACCTCTTGTCATGTTCTCCCTGACAGGTTCCCCCATACTCGCTGGGTTGGTATCTGCCATCACCTGGGGAGGTAGGCTGGCGATCGTTTACCAGTCCGGCATACTCATGGACAGGTTCGGCAGGAGAAACGTGCTGTTAGCGGGCATAGCGCCCATGACGCTCGGCTCGATCATGATGATCTACTCGGTCTTGACGGAGAACGCAGGCCTCCTCATAGGAGGTCTAGCGGTTTTCGGGATAGGCGTTGGCATAGCACAGCAGAACCGCGTCGCGATGACGGACATGTATCCTCCGGAGTCCAGGGGCTTCGCGATAGGGAAGCTCTACACCGCGAGCGTCATCGGCAGCTTCGTTGCCCCAATCATCGCCTGGGCGGGTGAGGTGCTGGGGGCAAACGCGCCTCTGAGACCGACAGCCGTGACGTGGGTCATGATGACGTTGCTGATCGCCTCGATGGTTCCCGTATTGAGGAGCATCAGGGTGGACCCGAAGGAGATAGCGCTCCTGTTGAATCGTAAACCAAGTGTCATCTCCATGTCCAACGGCGTCGCCAACGCGGAGGTAAGGGTCCCAAGGTTGCCGCTGATCGCCGCATATGTCACGTCTGCAGCCGCACAGGGCAACATGGTGATGCTGATGGGGCTCGCGTCGCTCTACCTGCACGACTTGGGTTACTCCCAGACCCTCGTGTCGTTAGCCGTCTCCGTACACGTGATCGGCATGTACGGTCTATCAACCTTGTTCGGCCGGTTGGCTGACCGTGCAGGAAGGCCTTTGACGATCATGATAGGACAGGTCGTCGCCGGTCTCGGCGCAATGCTCATCCCTCTGACCACGAACCACGTCATCGTCGATGTAGGGATGTTCCTGATAGGATTGGGATGGAGCGCTACGACGGTGGCTTCTACGGCGCTGATCTCAGACATCGTACCCCCGTCAATCAGGGGCAAGTACTTCGGTCTGAACGACCTGTTCCTGGGCGTCAGTGCTGTCTCGATGCCAATCGTGGGTGGTGTGGTGGTGGCGTCATTGGGATTCTCGTACTTGGGCCTTCTCGGTCTGGTGGTCACATTGGGTACGGCTCCCCTGGTACACAGGAGGCTAGGCCTCATACGCGAAGTTCAACCCACCATACCACCTACTCGACCTCCTGCTTGAGGATTGATACCGCATTGCATTGAATTCTTTACGGTTAATATGCTGGTGATCGGCACACGGAAAGCGTGAAGAGCGATCTAACTGTGAAACATGGCCGATTTAAGTGGATAGGGAAGCCAGTAAAGAGGAAGGAGGACCACAGGTTTCTGACCGGAAGAGGACTCTTCACCGACGATCTGCGCATCCCAGGGATGCTCCACGCCGCCGTACTGAGGAGCCCCTATCCTCACGCCAGGATCAAGCGGATAGACGCCTCTCGGGCCGAGCGTCTCCCTGGTGTGAAGGCTGTCATCACCGGCGAACAGTTGAAGGAGATGATGAACCCCTTCCGTCATCTGATAAACGTCCCGCCCTACTATCCCATGGCCATCGACAAGGTGAGGTACGTGGGGGAGCCTGTGGCCGCGGTGGCTGCAGAGGACAAGTACACGGCCAGGGACGCTCTCGACCTGATCGAGGTGGAGTACGAGCCGCTGCCTGCGGTGGTCGACGTCCTCGACGCGATAAAGGACGGTGCGCCAATCGTCCATGATGGGTACGAGCGCAACATAGCGTGGCACAGGGAGTTCCATTACGGAGACATAGAGCAAGCGTTCTCGAACGCGGACCGCGTCGTCAGGGGAACATACAGGTTCCACCGGTACAGTTCCACACCTCTGGAGCCCTACGCCTGCGTAGCGCACTACGACCCAGGAACAGGCCTGCTGACCGTCTGGGACCAGAACCAGCAGGTAGGTCTTTACAGGTCCAGGTTTCCTGCCGCCCTCAAGCTCAGCGAGCACATGCTCAGGCACATCACCCTCGATATCGGAGGTGGCTTCGGTAACAAGGTCATGTCCTACGCGACCTCCTCGATCATCGCGGTCCTCAGCATGATCACGAAGAGGCCAGTCAAGTGGATGGCCACGAGGAGCGAGGACATGCTCCAGGTCCAGGCAGCGGACAGGTACGCTGAGGTCGAGATGGCCGTGAAGAACGACGGCGAGATCCTCGGCATGAAGGTGAAGATCCTAGAGAACATCGGTGCGTGGCTCAGACACCCCGAGCCCCAGACGATCACCAGGGGCTTCTTCACCTTCACCGGAGCTTACAGGATGAAGCACGTTTACATCGACGCGGCCGCCGTCTTCACCAACAAGGCCCCCACCGTTCCGAACAGGGGTTACGGCTGTCACCCGGCGTACTTCCATCTGGAGAGGACGGTGGACCTGGTGGCTGACGAGCTGGGACTCGACAGGACCGAAGTTAGGATGAGGAACTTCGTGAAGCCGGATGAGATGCCGTACACTACCCCCCTCGGTTGCATCTACGACGGTGGAGATTACCCGGAGGCCATGAGGAAGGCGATGGACGCCATAGGTTACTGGGAGTTCAAGAGGAAGCAGCCGGAGCTGTGGAGGAACGGCGTCTACAAGGGCGCTGGTGTCGTGCTCATAGTCGAGCCCGCCTCGACTCACGCCTCTGTAACGGCCCTCTGGGGTTCACCCATATACCAGAAGTACGCGAGCACCAGCGAGGCAGCAACGGTCAGGGTTCATCCAACGGGCAAGATAGTGGCAGCCGTCGGGACCGTGCCGCAGGGTCAGGGACACGAGACAGTAGTGGCCCAGATAGTTGCGGACGTGCTTGGGGTCACGCCTGACGACGTGGAGGTCCTTCCAGGTTTTGACTCACATACCCATCCGTTCGGTGGTGAGTCGGGAACCTACGCGAGCAGGTTCGCTGTGGTAGGGGTGGGCGCGGTGTACGGTGCGGCCATGGCAGTGCGTAACAAGGTGCTGCGGATAGCTGCCAACATGCTCGAGTGCAGACCAGAGGACCTGGAGATCGAGGACGGCAAGATCTTCGTCAAGGAGTCTCCGGAGAGGTACGTCACGCTGAGGGAGGTGGCCAGAGCGGCCTACCACCAGCTCGCGGTCCTGCCAAAGGGTGAGGATCCGGGGCTCGAGGAGACCTACACGTACAGGTTCCCTGTAGGCGGACCTGCGGATGAGAAGCTCAGGTCCAACTACAGCTCCTCGTACGCTTACATGGCCGGTGGTTGCATCGTCGAGGTCGATCCGGAGACCGGGGTCGTGAAGGTAGAGAAACTCGTGATCGTCCACGACGCTGGTACTGTCCTGAACCCACTCATAATGGACGGACAGATCCATGGCGCCACCTACCACGGTCTGGCGGGAGCCCTCTTCGAGGAGTTCGCATACACCGATGACGGGTATCCGCTGGCGACCACGTTCGCCGACTACCTCGCACCCACGGCCTACGACACGCCCGATATGGAGGTGCTCCACACGGAGCATCCTTCGCCGTTCTCGGTCATTGGATCGAAGGGCAGCGGAGAGGGAACGACCATCCTGATGCCGCCTCTCCTGGCGAGCGCTGTGGAAGACGCATTGAAACCCTTCGGCGTGAAAATCAACGAACTCCCGCTGACACCTGACAGGATCTGGCGTCTGATCCACAGGAGGTGACCGATCGTCAGACGAGCTCTATCATGTCGGATTTCGTCAGTTTTACGTTGTAGAGCGTCACGAATTTCCACAGTCCGAAAAGCTGTGCAGCCGGAGTCCTGTCGGCCACACAATCGACGGGCACTACCACCCTGTACCCCCTGTGGAAGAGGCCTGAGACGGTGTGGTACACGCAGGTCGTAGTGACCGCACCGGTGACTACGGCCGTTGATGTGTGCGGGGAAAGTCCGTTGGACCTCAGCACCTCATCGATATTCGAGCTGAGGAAAGGATCGTAACAGTCCTTCTCGACGACGATCTCACCAGGCTGCACCGCTAACTCCTCGATCAGCTCGAAGCCCCACTCGCCCTTTCTGGGATAGAGTCTGGACTCGAGTCCTCGGAACCTTGGATCTTCTGGATCGAAGTAAATTGCCGTGAACAGGATCTTGGCCCCCTTGGACCTGAACGCCTCGAGGACCCTGATGACGTTGGGAACTATCTCACGGGAGGACTCGAGGTACTTCCTGCCCGATGGATGGCAGTACTCCTTCTGCAGGTCCACCACGACCAGGAAGTCCCGCTTCGGGTCGAGCCTCACCCTCTCCGGCTGAGGGATTCTCCATTCCTCCGGAAGCGTCCTGGAGACGTGAGCCCCGCCGGTCACGGATCTCCCACCTCAGAATACCAGACGGGTCCACCGCCTGAGGGTGGCCACCATGCCCTCCCTGAAAGCAGCGAACAAAACCACGATCAGCGCGCCGTAGACCGAGAGGGAGATGGGCCCGAGGTACCGTATGTTCTCGTTCACGTACGTGAAGACGGCGGAACCTATCAGCGGACCTATAACTGTACCCCTCCCTCCGAAGACGGCCATGACCTGGCTCAGTATGTCTATGCTCGCGAACGAGAAGTAGATCGGTGATATCAGTCCGTTGAAGTACCCGTACAGGGCACCCGCAAGACCTATCATGAAACCCGAGAGGGCCGAAACTGTCACCTTGACGCGTCTGACGTTGATCCCTATCACCTCAGATGCGACCTCCTCGTTCCTAACCGCCTCCATTATCAGCCCCCATTTGCTCCTCTCCATCAGCCAGTAGTTCACGAAGAGCGTTCCGATCGCCAGCACTGCGGCTATGAGGTAGAAGCTCATCTGCTCGCCGAGGAGAGATCCCAAGGGCCCGAGCGGAAGCGGTGGGGGCCTGAATCCGGTGTCGCCGCCGGTCAACCAGACCAGTCCGGTCACCAGGTTCTCGAAGATGAGCTGGAAGGCCAAGGTGAGTATAGCAACGAAGACCACACCCATCCGCCTGACGTTGGCCACATAGCTCAGGCCCGCAGCAACCCCAGCTGAGAAGATCGATCCGAGCAGGATCGTGGACCAGTGCTCCATCCCGAGTCTGGACGTGAGAAGCCCGCTCGTGTATGCGGAGATCCCTGCGAGCGCTGCGATGCAGAGGAAGAGCTGGTTGGTCCTTCCGAAGAGCAGGCCGAAGGCGGACGCGAAGACGATGAAGAAGGACATCTGGGTCAGGACCCGAAGGTAGTACCGCCCTGTGAAGACAAGGGGCAGCGCGAGAAGGATCGCCGATATCGCAGCAAGCACGAGCAACCTCACATCGATCCTGTGCTCATCCGGAGCAGCCATTCCGTCCAGCACCCTGCTAAGGCGCCATCGGGTACTCGGGCACGCCCTTCTCCCTGAAGACCTTATCGAACCCGTAGATCTCATAGGAAGTCTTGCCCTGGTCGTACAGCTTCCTGTTCTCGCGTTCCCTCTGCTCCCTCTGCCTGGCCCGTTCCAGCACGTCATTGATTATCTCCCTCGGAACCACAACAACCCCGTCGTCGTCCGCCACGATGAGGTCGCCGGGTCGCACCAGAACACCTCCGCATATCACCGGGACGTTTATCGATCCGGGATGGAGTTTGGTAGACCCAATAGGAGAGACGTGCCTGGCGAAGACCGGAAAGCCCATCCTCCTGATCTCGGCAACGTCCCTCACCGACCCGTCCACGACCACTCCAGCGATGCCCTGCCTCATCGCCTGATAGCTCATGAGACCTCCCCACATCACCGCTATCTGACCTCCAGCGGCTATCACCAGCACGTCACCTTGCTTGGCGAGCGTCATCGCCTTGTGAACCGTCACGTTGTCGCCCGGATAACAGTGAACCGTCAGGGCCGGTCCGACCAGCTTCGTGTCCGGAGCTATCGGCTTTATGGCCGGGTCCATCACGCAGCGGTACTCCTTCCCTATCGACTCGTAAACCGTCGACGCACCCAGCTCCCTGAACGCGTCAACGACCTCCTTCGGGGGCCTCTGAAAGTCCCTGTATACTACCGATGACATGCTCGTCGCCTCCCATACTGGTGTTATAATAAAAGTTACGCCCAAAGAAGCCAACAAGGTCTTAGGTGCAGGAACCGCCGGACCTTGTTGTCCCTCACTCGGACTCGCCCAGAAGTCCCTGAGGCCTCAGGACCAAGACGGCTATCGTGACTGCCAGCATGATCACCACGGACAGATAGGTGCCCACGAGGAAGCTCGCGACCATGTAGACGATTCCCAGCATGAGGCCGGCCACAACGGTCCCCGGGACGCTCCGGACGCCGCCCACCACGCTGATCAGCAGCGCCAGAACCGTCAGCTCTATCCCCGACTCGGGGCCCATGGTCGCCGCAAGACCTCTCATGATGCCTGCGGAACCCGCGAGGGCTCCACCTATTAGGAAGGTGAGGAGTCTGATCCTGTCGACGGTGATGCCGACCAGCATCGATCCGGTCTCGTTCTGGGATACGGCCCTGATCGCCTTCCCCGTCATGGTCGTCTTGAGGAAGACCGCCAGCAGCGCCAAGAGGACGGCCGAGATGCCGGCGGCGAGGACCGCTGAGAACCTGAAGGACATTCCGAGCAGCTCGACCGTCTGGACCTCTGGCCTGATGGACAGGTACGTCGTGGGGAACTGGTTCGTGAAGTAACCGTGAAGGAGCAGGTAGAGGCCCAGCATCAGGAACAGACCCAGGAGTATTCGGTTCTCACCCTGCAGTCTGAAGGCCGGCAGGAGGACGACCTTGTAGACGAAGGCCCCGAAGGCCACTGCTAGGGCGATCCCCGCCAGGACGGCCAGCGGGACACCTAAAAGGGGGATGAGGAGGGCCGACGTTATCGCCGCGATCACCGCGAACTCACCGTGGGATAGGTTCAGGATCTGAGCCTGCCCGAAGATCATCGTTATCCCTACCGCTACCAGGGCGAGCTGGAGGCCGAATGTTATTCCGTCGACGAGGACGACGGGCAGCTGTGATAGCAGTAGGTCGAGTGCGGCCTCTACCATCAGAGACCACCGAGGTAGGATGCCCTTATCCTGGGGTCGCTGGCCAGCTCTTCGGGTTCTCCCTTCAGCACGGTCCTCCCGCCCTCAATGACGTAGATCAGGTCGCAGAAGGAGAACGCCATGGGTACGCGCTGCTCCACCAGGAGGACTGTCAGACTTCCCTTCCTCTCCGATAACTCCGCGAGCGACCTGAAGAGTTCCTCGACCAAAAGCGGTGAGAGCCCCGTCGACGGCTCGTCAAGTATCAGTAGCTCCGGTGAGGACATTAGGGCCCTTGCGATCGCGAGCATCTGCTGCTCGCCGCCGCTCAGCGTCCCCGCCTTCTGGTTCCTCCTCTCCTTCAGCCTCGGAAAGAGCGTGAAGACGAAGTCCAAGTTTCTCTCGAACTCTCTTCTCCCCCTCTTCGTGTATGCCCCCAGCTCGAGGACCTCCATGACCGTCATCTTGGGGAACAGCTCCTTCTCCGATGGCACGTAGGAGATCCCCATCTCGACCCTCTTGTTGGCTGGGGTGCCGTTGAGGGTCCTTCCCTTGAAGGCGATCTTGCCGCGTTTGGGCTGCAGGATCCCTGCGATGCACCTCATCGCTGTGGTCTTTCCTGCACCGTTGGGCCCGATCACTCCCACCCTCTGGCCCTGCTCCGGTATCTCGAGGTCCAAGCCCCAGAGCACCTGGAACTCACCGTAGCCCGCCTCTATCCCGGAGACCGACAGGTAGGCACTCAATGCGCCATCCCCCTCCCGAGATAGGCCTCTATCACGGAGGCGCTGTTGGCGACCTCACTGGGCTTCCCCTCAGCGATGATCTGGCCGAAGTTCAGAACGATCACGCGTTCTGCGAGCTTCATCACCGCCCTCAGGATGTGCTCGATCCAGACGATCGTTATCCCTCTCTCCTTGTTTATCCTCTTCAGCTCCTCAACCGCCCTCTCCACCTCGCCGGTGTTGAGACCGCTCATGTACTCGTCCAGCAGGAGCACCTTCGGCTCCATGGCCAGTGCCCTAGCCAGCTCGACCGACTTCTTCTCCTGTACGTTCAGCTTCCTCACCTCAGTCCCGGCCTTGTCCCTCAGCCCGAGCTCCTCTAGGATCTCGAGCGCCTTCATCCTTGCCACTGATACCGATCCTCCACCGTTTGCCAGCATGCCGACGACCACGTTGTCCAGCACCGTCATCTCAGCGAAGGGCCTCGGTATCTGGAAGGTCCTAGCTATGCCGAGCTTGGCCCTCTTATAAGGCGGCAGTCTGGTTATGTCTTTCCCCTCGAAGATCACCTTTCCTTTGGTGGGCTGGAACACCCCGCTGATGACGTTGAAGAGCGTCGTCTTCCCGGCGCCGTTGGGCCCGATTATGGCCAGTATCTCACCCCGTCTCACGCTGAAGGAGACTCCGTTGAGAGCTGGAAGTCCACCGAAGTACTTGTAAACGTCCCTGACCTCCATCAGCCGCTCGTCCGCCATCCTCAAAAGCGAAGTCAGCGGTTGGTCAGATTTAGTATTTTGCTCGATCCGGGAGGCTCCGTTGCCTCGCCCAAGCTCCAGCGACCTCAGGACTCCGTCGGACCCCGCTGCCTTCAAACGCGTCCGGTCCAGGCGTCTAAATCTTCAACTTTGAAGGCGTTTCGAGGCGATGCGCAGGAACGCATATCTACCCGAAAACGTTTAATTTGTGCAGATGCTGGTCGTCTCCTTCAAGGCCTCGCTGAGCTGTCCGTGGTCCGCGCTCCTTAGGGCGAGGGGCATCAAATCGGAGATACTGCAGTGCGTTCCCCGCAAGGAGTCCGCGGGTACCTCTGTACTCGCCGTCTTTAACACGTCCTCGGCGAAGCCCTGTGAGCTGAGACCTCTCCTCCTCGAAGCTCCCGGTGTCGAGGAGGCCACCGTCAAGAGAACCGACAGGGAGGGCGTGATGCTGGCAATGATAAGGACTAGGAGGTGCGCGTGCTACAGTGCCGGCATACCGTTCAAACACGTGCTCAGGATAAGGGAGGACAAGAACGGGTTGTTGGTGACGTGCGTCTTTCG
Organism: Candidatus Calditenuis fumarioli; assembly: GCA_030059665.1. Lineage (GTDB taxonomy): Archaea > Thermoproteota > Nitrososphaeria_A > Caldarchaeales > Calditenuaceae > Calditenuis > Calditenuis fumarioli. The sequence goes on along the minus strand of JANVYR010000003.1, from coordinate 121,560 downwards.
GGACGCCAACGAGCTCAAGGACTTCATCGAGGAGACCACTCTCAGAGGCTACAGGATAGAAGTCCAGCGCGTCGAGCAGCTCAACGCAGATAGGCTCGTACCGTCGCTGACTAAGAAGCAGGAACAACTCCTCTCAGCTGCGCTCGAGCTCGGTTTCTACGAGGTTCCCAAGAAAATCGGCGTGAGGGAGTTGGCTGAGATGTTCGGGATCTCGCCGAGGGCCGTCTCGGAGATGCTGCGCAGAGCCCACAAGAGGCTGGTCGAGTCCTATCTCGGCAACGCTCCACCAACTGTCATGGCCGAGCGCACAGGTCATCGCTGATTTCGGAGCCTAATGGTCGGTTAGGTTGGGAAGATCCCGTAGATAGAACGGAACTTCTCGATCTGTGATCTGGCGAGCTCCACGAACTTCTCTTTCTCGGGGAAGTACCTGAAGTGGACGATCGCCACCCTGAACGGGTCAGCCGCGTAGTACTTCTCGTACTGGAGCATCCTACCGCCGTAGCTGTTGACGGTGTAGTCCGCAATGAATTTCAGTATCTGTAATCTGTCGACCGCGTTCGCCCCCTTCGCCCTGAAGTACCTCTCGAGGTAAGGCCTCAGCTTCTGGTTCCTGAAGGCCCTCATCGGCGGGTGCATTACGATTCCGCTCCCGGCCAGCGTCCTCAACGTCTCGACCATCTTGGGATAGAAGTCGTTGCTGAAGAGCTGGACCAGAGGCCATGTCACCCAGATGTTCGGTATCAAGGCGTCGTTGTGTCTTTTCGCCGTGTCCTCCGCGCCCTCGATTGCGGCCTGGAGGACGCTCATGTACTCCATCATCCATCCGATCTTCTCCTGCACGTTCGGATAGGAGTCTGTCCCGAACATCGAGGTCAACATCATCGCAAGCCCGATCAGGTACTTGCTCTTGACGACGTTCTTTATCGCCGCCTCCCATAGCGCGAACCCGAGAACGTCGTTGAAGATCTCGTAGTTGATGAGCGGACCCTTCTCACCGTAGACGAACACCCTCTCCCAGGGGATGAGCACCCTATCGAAGATCACCATCGCGTCCATGTCGTCGTACAATGTGGTCAATGGGTAATCGTGTGGGTTCTCGGGATCGACGTAGCTCACCCTGCAGACTATCTTGAGGTTCTTCGCGTTCAGGGGGATCGCGAACCCGATGATGTAATTTGGATCCTCGTCTGGGTTGGCAGGGAGCTGTGGGAGGCTGATCAGCTCGTTGGCGTAGGGGACGTACGTACTTACTATCTTCGCGCCCTCGACCACAACACCTTTATCGTTCACGTCCACAACGTGTATGTCCTCGTTGTCCTTCCGCCTTGCCCCCGGTGACCTATCGATCTGTGGTGTTGAGATGGCATGCGTTAACGCTAGATCTTTCCTTCTGCAATAGTTGTAGTAATTGACTATGTTGGTTGCGAATCTCTCGCCGCCCTTGGCGATCACGTCCCTAAGGATGTAGAGCGCCGTCACCCAGACGCAGAGGTAGTCGTGGAGCCTTCCGAGGCATCCAGCAGTCTCCTCGTGCCATGCAGTTATGTGTTGCCTGATCCTGACGAAGTCACCTTTGCTCCTCGGAACCATCCAGAGGGTGGAGAACTCCTCGCCGTCCTCGACGTAGGTCAGCTCCCCTCTCCTGCTGTACGTCAGGTCGTAGCACCTGGCGATGCTCTCGATCGTGGGCTTCAGCCTCGGGTGCGATGTGACGTCCCTCACCTCCTCGTCGCCCAGGTACAGTTCCCTCCCGTCCCGGAGGCTCTCGATGTACTCCTTTCCGGTCCTGATCATCTCCCATTACCACCTAGGTCACAGGCCTCTCGGACCAACGGCCGGCTGCTCGCGGTAAAGGGTCTGCTTCTCCGGAGGCAGGAAGATCCAGCCCTCAGCCTCCCATATCAGGTAGAAGATGGCGTACGGCATGACGCCCTCGTTGAACATCTTCACGGGGTCCTTCGATCGGACGAGGGCCTTCTCCTCCTCGGTCAGTCCGAACTCGTTCATCACGGATTCCGGATCTTCCCTGAACCTCTTCCTCAGCCCGCTGTCCAGGTGTATGGCTCTCGCCATCTTGTGGAGCCTGTAGAACCTCAGCTCGGGGAAGAAGAGCTCCCTCATCCCTCACACCCCGTCGACGGCCGCGACGCAGTATCCGATGTGATACGCCCTCTCGTAAAGGAGGATCTCGCCAGGCACATCACCGACTGCGCCCAGAGCGGCTATCCAGGTCCGGAGTTCGAAGTTCCCAGTCTCGTCGAGCCATTTGGAAGTCAGGTTGGCCAGCTCCGAACCTTTCCCCTCAACTATCTTCCTAGTTATGAGCTGGTCAGCCTCGACGTCGACCTTCCCGTAGAGAGGTGTTCCAGGATAGTGGGAGAGCCCACCGGTACCGTAAACGGCCACCCTCTGGTCGCCGTCGTAGGACTCGATGGCCCTCCTTACAGCCTGGCCGAGCTGGTAGCACCTCTTAGGGGTCACGCGCGGCGAGACGTTGCTGTTCACGTGGAACGGTATCACCCTGATGTCCCCAGCCGTCTTCAACACCCAGTAAAGAGGTGACGCAAACGGGTGGTCCAGCCTCATCTCCTGCGAGAAGCTCACGTCGAAACCCTGATCGAGCAGGCTGTAGAGGAGGTGCGTGGCTAGCTCCGTGTCGTTCCTTATCGAGACCTCCCTACCACCGAAGTGGGCCGAGGAGCTCTCGCCGGTGAAGAGGAGGAGTTGCGGGTAGTTGTCGAGGAAGAACGTCTCCATGTGATCGGAGCCGAAAACTATCAGCGTCTCGACTCCCTTTCTTCGGATCCTCTCACCGATGTTCATCAGGGCCGCGTGAACCTTCGCGAGCTGGGCCACATACTCGTCCGAGACCTTCGGTTGCAGGATTATTTGAGGCGCGTGCGAGGACATGTACGCACCCACAAGTCTGGCCATCTCGTCACATGGCGGAGTACCGTTGCGGTTAACCCTTCACCTTCACATTTTGAGGTTGCTCCACAGGTGGGTCGTTCTCCAGTAATCCGCTTTCAAATTTTCCGCTTCTCCAATCGATCCGATTAGGTTGATGGCGAGTAGCTCTCGCTGTTCATGTCAACATACGATCCTTCGCGGCTAAAAGCTATAAACAACCGCTTTTCGGAGAATTGGGGTCGGCCTCAAATGTTGAGGGTGGAGAACGTAACCCACAGGTACCAGGTGGGCGAGGTCGTCGTCGAAGCCTTGAGGGACGTCAACCTTGAGGTCAGGAAGAGCGAGTTCTTCACGATCATAGGACCATCGGGCTGCGGCAAATCAACGCTCCTCAACATCATCGCTGGGCTCATCAGGCCCACCGCAGGAAGGGTCTTCGTCAACGGCACCGAGGTCACCCGACCTTTACCCGGCATGATGGCCTACGTCTTCCAGCAGCCGTTGCTGCTGCCCTGGAGGACCGTTCTGGACAACGTAGCCTTCGGCTTGGAGATGATGGGCGTAGAGAAGAGGGAACGGATCAAAAGGGCTAAGGAGATGCTCCAGCTCGTCGGGCTCCAGGGCTTCGAGAAGATGTATCCGTCCGAGCTCTCTGGCGGGATGCAGCAGCGCGTCTCGATCGCTAGGGCTCTCGCGGTGAACCCTTCGATACTGCTGATGGACGAGCCCTTCGGCGCGTTAGACGAGCAGACCAGGCTCCAGCTTGGGATCGAGCTGACCAAGATCTGGATGCTTACAAAGAAGACGATAGTTTTCGTCACGCACAGCCTTTCGGAGGCAGCTCTCCTCTCGGACAGGATAGCGGTCATGTGCGCCAGGCCGGGCAGGGTGATCGACGTTCTAGAGGTCGATGCGGATCGGCCGCGTGATCCCGAGTCGCCCGAGGTGCAGCGCGTCAGGTCTCGACTCTGGGACCTGCTCAGGAACGCCGCCAAGGTGACCGCCTAGCACCCATCCGCGACTCCCGGTTCATCTCTGAAGTCATCCAGCAATTGAGAAACGAGATGCTACAGTATTACCCTCAACGGAGCGTGTTTGGAGCTTCAATTGTTGAGGGTAGTAAATATGGTGGCAGGTAAATGCTAAATATTCGTGAATCGTGAGCCCACTTGTGAAGAGAGCGGTCGTTATCGCTATCGTCGCGGTTGTAATCGTTGCGATAGCAGCAGGGTCTTTCGCTTTCCTGTCGATGGGCGGCAGAGGTCTTGGAGTGGAGGAGGTCAGGATTGGCGCGATAGTTCCTCTGACAGGGCCCTTCGCCCAGCTCGGCTCCAACTACCCACTGGGGTTCCAGCTGGCATTGGACGAGATCAACGAAAAGGGCGGTGTGCTCGGGGCTAAGCTGAGGCTGATCGTTTACGACGACAAGAACGACGCGAAGGAGGCCGTCGCAGCTTTCCAGCGCTTGGTTGAGGTCGATAAGGTGGTCGCGGTGGTGGGGCTTGACTCGAGCGGGATAGCGGCGGCCGTGGTCCCAGAGGCTGAGAAGTACAAGGTCCCGGTCTTCTTCCAGACCGCCGGCTCGCCCGGCCTCCTGACCAAGTCGACGAGGTTCGCGTTCAGGACGTGCCTTCCGGCAGCACCTATGGTGGTCCAGGCCGTCGCCGAGTTCATTCAGGCCAAAGGCATTAAGACGGTGGCCAGCGTCGTCGCTTCATACGAGTGGGGGCTTAAGGTCAAGGACGCGTACGACAGGCTGGTCAAGCCGCTTCCCGGTGTGACGCTCCAGCAGGAGGAGGCACCGCCGGGCGAGAGGGACTTCACGGCCTACCTCCGAAAGCTTCAGCCACTGAACCCGGAGCTGCTCTCGGGCCTCGGTCACCCACCGGGCGTCCAGACGTTGATCAAGCAGGCCGTTGAAATGGGCTTCAATAGCAAGTACTTCATCGGTGCCTTCGCCTCGTACCCGCTCTACATCGACCTGATAGGTGAGGCAGCGTACAACAGGGTCGTGGAGTTCTCCTGCATCAACTGGGACTCGCCCGAATACCTTAGCATCGCCCAGAAGTTCTACCAGCGGTACAACAAGTGGATGGACATGCGCGCTGCGACCGGTTACGTCACCGCGTACTTGATCGCGAACGCCATAGAGAAGACCAGGTCAACCGATCCCGTTAAGATCGCGGATTACATCAGGAGCAGCAGGTACGAGCACCCGATCTTCGCCTGGCCGCTGTCCTACACCGAGTGGGGAGAGCTGAAGGAGGCGACGCTGCGTATGGTGACGCTGGTGAAGAAGGCGCCTCCGTCCGGCGTTAACCCCAGCGCCAACTGGTGGATCGAGACGCTTTACACTTCGAAGCCGCTTCAACCCTACGTCCCCGAGAAGTAACTTAGTCAGACCGTTCCGAGCAATTAATAATAATTGGTGTTTTCGGGTTTTCACAGTTGAAGATGGGAGTATTGGGCCGTAGCCTGGAGGAGCTCTACGAGTGGGCGCGGTCCGATTACGTAGGGTTCTGGGAGGGCTTCACGCGACATGTCGAGTGGTTCGAGAGGTGGCACGACCCCTTCAACTGGGACAAGAAGGAGGTCAGGTTCCGGTGGTTTACCGGCGGCAGGACGAACCTCTGCCACAACTGCGTGGACAGGCACGTGCGGGATGGCCAGTCCGGTAAGCCCGCGATCGTCTGGTGGTCGGAAGGCGCGCAGCAGAGACGCGTCATTACCTACGGCGAGCTCCTCGACCAAGTCAGCAGGTTGGCCGGCGCGCTGAGGGAGCTCGGGGTCGGAAAAGGGGACAGGGTTGGGATCTACATGTCGATGGTGCCAGAGGCGCTTGTAACTATGCTGGCTTCAATCCGCATAGGAGCGATACACGTCAACTTCTTCTCGGGTTTCGGCCCAGAGGCGTTGGCCAAGAGGTTGATCGAGGTTCAGCCTAAGGTCATCGTCACCTCAGACGTCGCTTACCGACGGGGGAGAGCCATAGAGCTGAAGAGAACTCTGGACGAGGCGCTCGCAGCGTCACGCATCAAGACCAAAGTGATCGTCAACATAAGATCCCGCGAGGGGGCGTCGTCGCTGAGGAAGGATCGGGACGTTCCGCTGAGCGAGGTGGTGGATCGGTTGGGGAGTCCGGTGAGAGCGGAGGCGCTGGAGTCGAACGAGCCGGCCTTCATCAACTTCACCTCCGGGACCACCGGCAAGCCCAAGGGAATCGTCCACGTCCACGGCGGTTACCAGGTCGGAGTGATCGGCGCCACGCTGATGACCTGCGGGATGTCGTCCGACGACGTCAATCTCTGCCTCTCAGACATCGGCTGGATAGGGGGCACGTCCTACGCCGTCTACGCTCCTCTCATGCTGGGCTGCACCACGGTCCTTTACGAGGGCGCCATCGATTACCCCGATGCCGGGGTGCTCTGGAGGATCGTCGAGAGGGAGAGGGTGTCGCTGTTGTGGACGTCGCCCACCGCCATCAGGATCCAGATCAAACACGGGCCCGAGTCGGTGCGAGGCCACGACCTCAGCAGCCTCCGTTTGGTCCTCTGCGGTGGTGAGGTACTAACTCCACCTGTAAGGAAGTGGTTCGAGGAGCACGTCCTCCCGGATGGCGCGGTGCTGGTGGACCACATGGGCCAGACAGAGGCGGGGTGCATGCTGGTCACCTATCCGTTCGGCGTCACTAAGGACCTTCGCATCAGGCCGGGATCCTGCGGATTTCCCCTCCCCGGAATGGAGGTGAGGGTCGTCCGGGACGACGGAACGCCAGTGGGGGTCGGAGAGAAGGGGGAGATGGTCCTCGAGCGCCCGATTCCGAGCCTCACTCCGACCATCTGGTCCGATCACCCGAGGTACGTGGAGGAGTACTGGAGCAAGTACAAGGACCGATACAGGATCGGGGACCTAGCCTACCTGGATCAGGACGGTTACTTCTACCTGCTCGGAAGGGCCGACGAGACGCTGAAGGTCTCGGGTCACAGGATCGGTGCGGCGGAGATAGAGTCGGTCATCGCAGGTCTCGAGGAGGTCGCGGAGGTCGTGGTGGTAGGTGGGCCGGATCCCGTGAAGGGCGAGGTCCCGGTGGCTTTCGTGGTCCTTAAGAGCGGAAGGGAGCCGGGTCCTGATTTGGAGCGCAGGATCGTGGAGGAGGTGAGGAGGCGGTTCGGTGCCATTGCAGATCTCAGGCGCGTATACTTCGTTAACGCACTGCCCAAGACCAGAACCGGCAAGCTTATGCGCGGACTGGTGCGTGCCCTGGTCAGGGGATCAGAGCTGCCGGACTACTCGAACATCGAGGACGAATCGGTCGTGGAGGAGCTGAAGAAGGTCGTCTCCAGCGACTCGTATAGGGTTGATAACCCACGCGTTCCGGAGAGGCCCCAGTAGATGATGCAGGAGAAGGTAAGCAAGAGCGGAGGGGCCGAGGGTGGCCGAGTTCTTGCGTCTGTCAGCGCCTCCCACCTACTGAACCATCTGAGCATGACCGTGATGTCCTTCCTCATACCCACGGTGGTGGCACGTGAGCTTGGACTCGATACCGTTCAGGTGGGACTCCTCTCTGCCACGGCCCAGCTCACCTCCGGCGTCTTCCAGATGGCGTTCGCGGTCCTCAGCAACTTCGTGAGGAAGAACCTGATCATGTCGCTGGGCAACGCCCTTCAGGCGGTCTCCAGCGCGATGGCCTTCGCGGTCAGGGGATTCGTGGACGTTCTGGCGCTGAGGTTCCTCTGGGGGGTGGGATCTGCGCCGCAGCACCCAGTCGCTTCTTCCATGATCTCGGAGAGTTACCGTGACGGAAAGCGCGGGTTCGCGCTTTCGGTTCACATGGGCATCGCATACGTCGGAAACATGGTCGGGCCTCTGCTGGCGACCTATCTGGCAACAAACCTCGGATGGCGGATGGCGTTCGCGCTGGTAGGGATTCCACAGCTGCTGCTGGCGTCCTTCTTCGCTATATCAGCTCGCAGGCAAACTCCGATTTTCAGGGCCGATCCGAATGGGGCTCCCCGCAGCTCCGGAGTGAAGGAGTCGCTGGCTCGTTCGCTCGTCGACTCCAGGTACGCTCTGATCAACCTCTCGCAGGTGCTCGTTACGGCCGCCCGCGGCCTCAACCTCTGGATCACGTACCTCCCCATCTACCTGGTGAGCGTCAAAGGGTTTGACGTCGGAACCAGCGCGATGGTCGTCAGCGCCTTCCTTGCTGCCGGGTCCCTGGGCACGATCGTCTTCGGATGGTTGGGAGAGCGCACAAACAAGATGGCGCTCGCAGCGATGTCGACGCTCCTCACGTCAGCGCTTCTCGTCTACCTCGGGGTTTTCGGCCTCTCAGGCACACTCCTGATCGCGATGATCGTGGTGATGGGGTTCGTTTCGCTAGAGGTCGTGGTGGCGCTTCAGAGCTACCTCTCCAGCATAAGCGACGACGTCACGAGGAACTCCGCATTCGGAGTCTTCTTCACCACCGGGTTCGTGGCCGCGTCCTTTTGGACCGCCTTCGTCGGCTATCTCATCCAGAACTACGGTTTCAGCGTCGCTTTCCTCGTAATGGGATGTGTGAGCTTGCCGGCTGCGTTCATAATGCTTCGCCTCGGATACGAGAGGTCGTAATCCGCAAACGGTTGATATATGTCTGATCCGTCTTCGAACCGAAACATGAGGGTGCTCGTAACCGGAACAGGTTTCATCGGAAGCCACGTCGTGAGGCAGCTCCTAGACAGGGGGGATGAGGTCGTCTTTTACGGGTTCTTCGAGAACCCACAGGCGATATCCCAGGTGGTCGGCGACCTCTCGAAGGTCAAGCAGGTCAAGGGCGACGTGCTCGATTTGGACACGCTGACGAAGGCGGTCAAAGAGAACGGCGTCGAGGCGATCGTCCACACTGCAGCTGTCCTGATAGCTGGGGCGAGGGAGAACCCGGTGAACGCTGTGAGGGTAAACGTTCTAGGGACCGCAAACGTCCTCGAGGTCGCCAGGCTCACCGACGCGAAGAAGGTCGTCTACACCAGCTCCGGCAACGTGTACTCGATGCTGAACCCTTACGTCAAGTACACTCCACCGGCTGACGGGTTGGTGAGGGAGGACGATCCCACGGTACCTGGCAGCGTTTACGGGACCACGAAGCTCGCCAGCGAGCTGCTCGGCCTGAACTACCACCACATCTACGGCGTCGACTTCGTCGCTCTCAGGCTCCCTACGGTGTACGGGGGATGGTCTGGGGCGATGGGACTCGCGAGCGTCATCAGGGACATGTGCCGCGCTGCGCTGAGGAACGAACCGATGACGGTTGAGGAGTACAGGTCCGAGTGGCTTCACGTGAAGGACGCTGCAAGGGCCTGTGTGCTCGCAGTCCACGCGAAGAACCTCGCTCACAGGATCTTCAACATCGGTACCGGAACGATAAACTCGCTGAGGGAGGCGCTCGAGGTTCTCAGGACCGAGCTGAGGAAGCCGCTGGACAACATAACGGTGAAGGAGGTCCAGAGGCCGACGAGGTACGCGACGGACATCAGCAGAGCCAAAACCGAGCTGGGCTTCAACCCCGCGTACGACTTCCGGAGCGGCGTCCTCGACGTCTTGAACTGGGTCAAGGCGCACTACGTGTGATCCTTCGGCGGTTCTGGAGGGGCTTCAACCCGAACCGGCTTAAGATCTCCAAGACTCGGGTACGAGACGGTTTTAACCCGGTCGGTGCTTCTCCGGGCCGGATGAGGGTCGAGCTGTTCAGCCACCTCAAGCGGGCCGCGGGTTCCGGGACGATCGAGGTCAAGGTCGAGGGGGAGCTGTCGCTGAAGGACGCGCTGAAGCTCCTTCCGGAGGGCGTGCGTGAGCTGGTGATCGACGAGTACGGCTCGATAAGGCCCGGTCTGCTCATCTTGGTGAACGGCGTCGACGCCAGAACCGTACACGGGTACAGGGTCACAGTTAGGGACGAGGACGTCATATCGATTGTGCCGATGATACACGGAGGAGTTCCCTGAAGCGGAGAAGCTGTTGGGTTTTCACGCGAAAGGATCGAACCTCCCGTCTATGGCAGTCCAACCTCCGTCCACGTAGATCACGGTGCCCGTGACGTAGCTGGAGGCATCCGAGGCCAGGAAGACCACCGCTCCCACCACCTCCTCGGGCGATGCCCACCTCCTCAGCGCGGTCTTCTCGGCGTAAGCCCTTGCCCACTCGGGCCTTTTCTTGATCTGCTCAGTGAAGGGCGTGTCGACGATCCCCGGTGCCACGGCGTTCACCCTGATTCCGTAGGGCGCGAACTCGACGGCCATAGCCTTCACCAGCTGCACGATCGCGGCCTTCGTTGCGGCGTACGGGCCCTGACCCGGTTCGACCGTGACAGCCCTCACCGATGAGAAGAGGACGACGCTCGACCTCCCCGCCCGCTTCAGGGCATCCAGACCCTCCTTGACGGCTGCGAAGGTCCCGAAGAGGTTGACCTCCACAACCCTTCTGAACTCCTCGTAGGTGTAGTCCTCAATTTTCTTCCGGATGTTGATCGCCGGTGTCACTACAAGAACGTGAAGCTCACCGATGTCCCTGTACAGCTCCCTCAGCGAGCCGACATCGGTCACGTCGCAGAACCTCTGCTCGTCCCCTACACCATCGAGCGCCTTGACGTTGAGGTCAGCAGCTATCACGTACGCGCCGTGCTCCTTCAGCCCCATCGCCACAGCCCTGCCGATCCCCGAGGCTGCACCGATGACGAGCGCCTTCCTGCCTGTCAGGTCGAACGGGCTTCTCAACGGTCGGATCCCCCATCAGAACAGCTTGAAGGTCACCCCGATGTACCAGATGGCGAGGTACGTGTACACCGCGGTTATGGTCAGGCCGACCGCCAGCCAGATCAGGCTCGGTCGAGCCCACCTGACAGCTCTGGGCAGCATCCGGTAGCTGACGTAGATAGCAACGACGTGCATTATCGGCCATGCGAGGAAGTTCAGCACCCCTCCCCAGACTATCAGCTCGCCGGGCTGCGCGAGGAATACCGTCACGGCCGTCCAGATCGCGAAGAACGTCGCCAGCCCGTAGTACCACCGGGTGTAAGGTACCCTGCGGGCCCAGGCGAAGTTGGTCTGGAGGACGTCCGCGTAGAGCCGCGGCACCCAGTCGAGGATGACGATGTACGTGTCCACGATCAGCGCAGCTCCCACGAGCAGGAAGAGCCTGAAGCCGACCTCACCCCACACCTCGCCCCAGAAGTTCGCCTGCTCCACCACGATCCTGTATCCTGCCGGGAAGAGGCCCTTAGGGTGCAGTATCGCGAAGGCCAGATAGGCCATCAGGATCGTCGTGAAGAGGTTGACCAGGACGCCCCACGTGTTGTTGATCGCTATGGCCCTCATCCAGCCCCTGTACCTGAGCCTGTTCTCCTCGTCCTCGCGGGGCACGTAGCCTGTAGCGGGTATCGGCTCCGGCTTCCCGGTGATCGGGCTCTTGAGCTTCGGGACGTAGGCCGCCATTCCCGCACCTACTGCCCTAAGCCACATGGGGTACGTCAGCTGGAAGAACCCGCCGAGGCCGAGGAAGGCGATGCTGGTGATCAGGATCGAGTTGTCAGCAGGATCCCAGTTGGGCGGCAGCGGGTTGTACGTGAAGAGGCCGCGAACGAACTCGGGCCAGTGTCCTGAGACCGCTGGGTGGAAGGCCACGACGATCACTCCTCCGGCTCCGATCACGATGCATGCGGACATGAACAGCTCGACGATTCTGTGGACTGTGCGCGAGAGCAGAAGGGCCGCGTACGAAAGGACTATCGATATGAGCGTCCAGAAGATCGTCTGGTCCCTCGCCGACCAGCCAGGCGGTAAGCCGGTGAGCGCAGCTATCGCGGTGGCTCCCGCGGAGGCGTACCCTCCCCACCAGGCCAGCGTGACGATCGCGAAGGCCCAGTACAGGAGCGAGAAAACCCGTGAGATGCGGGTGTAAGCTGCCCATGGAGACTCGCCCGTCAGGACCACGTACCTCGCCAGCTCGTAGTTGATCCACCACTGCATCAGCCCTGCGGGGATCATGAGCCAGACCAGCGCGAGCCCGTACTTCGCGGTGAGGTAGGGCCACCAGATCAGCTCTCCGGAGCCGAAGCCGAACGACGCGAGGACCACACCGGGTCCGAGCAGCGCCAGAGGCCCCACGACCCTCGGGAGGTCGGCCCTCCTCAGCGGCTCGATGGTCCCGAGCCTGACCGTGTCCTCCTGTGGCGGAGCGGACCGGGACATCTGGCCCATAAGAGTGAACACCCAGATATACTCTGACAACGACGCTTTTGAGGGGGATCAAGCAGGGGGTAGAGCCCGGTTCCGACTGCACGTTACCGACGATTGTTGCACAAACTTTATCGGTGCGCTGAGAGAATCGGGTTCGAGGTTGGCTTCTCCGATCGCCGGGACCTTAGGCGGTTACGCGGTGATCGCTCTCGCGCTCGCGTCCCTTGCCGCCTTGCTGATGCTCCGCGAGAGGAGGCGCTTACCCTCTCAGCTGCCAGAGAGGTGTCACCCGGCCGTCGTCGTCTCGCAATTCCTGAGGGGCGACGAACCGCTTCCGAGGCGCGAGGCGATCCGTCTGCTGGATTCCGTCAGGGCTCACGGGCTGATAGGTGAGGGGCGCTACGCGGTCTCGAGGGCGGCGATGCGCTTTCTGGCCCGTGGTCCCCTCTCGGACCGGATGGGGAGGTGGGTGGTCAGGTGGGCACTGAGGACGGGATGAGCGCGATGGACGCGTCGGAGCTCAGGGAGCTCGTCTCGAGGATCAGGGATCAGGTCCACCGGGCCATAGTGGGCATGGAGGAGGCGATAGAGGCGCTCGTCATCTGCTTGCTGGCCGAGGGCCATCTCCTCCTCGAGGGGCCTCCGGGGCTGGCGAAGACGTACCTGGTCAAGAGCTTCGCGAGGGCCCTGAACCTCTCCTTCAGCAGGATCCAGTTCACGAGCGACCTTCTCCCCTCCGACGTCACAGGGTCAATAGTCTACGACAGGTCGACCTCGCAGTTCGTCTTCAGGCGCGGCCCGATCTTCGCGAACGTGGTGCTCGCCGACGAGATCAACAGGGGCCCTCCGAGGACCCAGTCGGCCCTCCTCGAGGTCATGCAGGAGCGCCAGGTCACGGTGGAGGGCGTCAGCTACCCGCTTCCGAGGCCTTTCATGGTGATAGCGACGCAGAACCCGATCGAGTTCGAGGGGACCTTCCCGCTCCCCGAGGCGGAGATGGACAGGTTCCTGATGAGGGTGATAATCGGTTACCCGCGCCGTGAGGAGGAGGTGGAGGTCCTCAGGCTGAAGCAGATTTACGGCGAGGAGCCGGAGGTGACGCCCGTTGCAGACGCCGAGAAGGTGGGCTCCGCGATCCGGTACACGTCAACCGTTCACGTTGACGACTCGGTCATGGAGTACATCGTTGATATCGTTAGGAGGACCAGGGAGCTGCCGGAGGTCCTGATAGGCGGTAGCACGAGGGCCGAGGTGGCCCTGATGTACGCCGCAAAGGCGAAGGCCGCCATCTCGGGGTACAGGTTCGTGACGCCGGATCACGTCAAGAGCGTGGCACCGTTCGTCCTGAACCACAGGATAGTCCTGAGGACCAGGAGGCCCGCGCTCGACTCGGAGACGCCTGAGCTCTCGGTCGTCAGGCGCGTTCTGGAGGAGGTGGAGGTGCCGGTGTGATCACGCCGGAGGCCAAGGCGGTTCTGGTGGAGCTGACGCTGTCGCTGCTGCTCTTCTCAACCTTCCTCTACAACCCGATGATGCTGCTGGCCCTCACCTTCCTCACCTCTTTCTTCTCGCTCTACGTGGTCGTGGCCTCGCGCAGGCTCGCCTCGGTCACGCCGGAGTCCATCAGGGCAAACCGGGGCCTCCATTCCGTCGAGGTCCTTAGGGGTTCAAAGTTCGAGGTGAGGTTGTCGCTCGAGCTGGAGTGGTATGGTACGGTCGAGGTCCGCGATCTGGTCCCGTCGGGCATCCGTGTGGTCTCCGGTAGCACCTCGATCAGGGCCAGGGTCTCGGGCCGCACAGCGCTGTCGCTTTCCTACGAGGCCGCCGTCTGGTCAGGTTACAGGGCCGTGAAGTTCGAAGGCGCGAAGGTGGTCCTTTACGACCCGCTCGGGCTCGTCAGGAGGTCGCTCTTCGTCCCAGCGCCGATGGAGGTCTTGGTGCCCTTCGAGCGCACCAGGCATGCAGGCTTCTGGACGACCTCGATGGTCCGCCTAACACCTGGCTCAGGAACTGTCCTGAACACCGCGATAGGTGACGAGCACAGCTTCGTCGGGGTCAGGCCCTTCGCTGAGGGAGACAAGGTCAGGGACGTGCACTGGCGCAGGACGGCCGCGCTGACGGACGAGGACGCCCTACTGGTGAAGCGGTACGATCGCCTCGGCAGGGGGAACGTGGTTGCGGTGGTGGACTGCGCGCCGGAGATGTCCTTCGGAACCGATGATGACTACCTCGACACGGTGCTCGGCGTCGTGTGGATGACCGGAAAGTCCGCGATCGATCAAGGCAGCTCCTTCAGGCTGGTGCTGGTCCGCTCGGAGGGACCCAGGGTCTTCTGGTGCAGGTCCGTGGCGGAGCTCTCGGTGGCGCTCTCGGGCGTCGACGTAGACGATCGGCCGGTGACATCGTTGGAGGCCCGTGAACTCGAGGGCGTCCTCATGTCCGGCAGCTACGTCATCGTTTACACCTCCGTCTGCTCAAGGAACTCGAGGGCCCTTACCGGGTTGATCTCCTCGGCGGTCAAAAGGGGATGCAGGGTGACCGTCGTGCTCCCTGACCTCGGCGAGTTCGGAGCTGCGCTGGACAGATTGGTGCTCGACGCCCTGAAGGCCTGCGAGGGAGTTTACCTCTCGGGCCTGCCGGTTGGGTGCGAGGTGAGGAGGCTGGGCCGCTCCCCGAGCCTCTACGTCATCAGGAGGGCGCTGCTCCATGAGGGTTGGTAGCCTTCTCTCCGGCACGCTGGCCCTCATGCCGTCCATCTACCTCACTGCCCTCTCGCTCTCTCTGGTGAGGGCGACTCCCTTCACGGTCCTCGGCATCCTCTCGCTGCCGTCGGTGTTCCTGCCGCTCAGGTACCAGAACCTCGGCATCCTGATGATCTACGCCCCGGCGATCTACAGCATCTACGAGATGCTGATGGGGAGGGGACAGTTCCTGATGGAGCTCGCAGGGTGCTACGTCCTGAGCCTCCCCATCCTCTCGGCGTTCTCGCTGCTGCGGGGCTCCACGACCTCAGGTGTCCTGGGATCTTACCTCTCGTCGGTGGTCTCGGGCGCCATCGTTTACGGAGGCGTCAACGCCGCGAAGGGCGACCCGAAGATGGTCCTCTACTCGCTGGTGCAGGCCATCATATCGCCTGCGGAGTTCGAGGGGAACGCTCTGAACGAGCAGACGCTGATGTACCTGACCCCGCTGGTCGCGATATCGCTCGTGGCCCTCGTGGTTCACCTCCACCTCAGGATCGGTGGCGGCGCGGAACCCTTCTACAGGCCGGTGATGGTCGCAGGTGCCGGGGCCGTGGGGCTGACCGCGGTGACCGTCCTCTACTCGCTCCTCTTCGAGGACGTGACCCTTTTCATCCTGCTGCTAGCGTCCTTCGCGGTGGTGACCTCTGGGCTCGTCGCCTTCGCGCTCGGCAGGGGTTGAGGTGGCGATCCTGCTGATCCTTCTCGTGCTCCCAGCGTTCCCTCTCCAGGTCTCCAACGCCCAGGAGACCTTCCCGTTGCTGCTGGGCTACGGCGGCTGGAGCTACCTCCCCTTCGTCGGCGGCTCGGAGCTGGTCTTCATGGCAGGTGAGACGTTGACCGCCTTCTCGCCGTCGACAGAGGTCGTGCTGAAGCTCATTCCTCCATCCGGCGACCAGGTAACGGTCACGCTCAAGCCGAGGACCCGCGTAGCCGTCAGGACCTTCGGCCCGCAGGACGTTGGGACTTGGTTCCTCGAGGACCCCTCGGGCCAGAGGATGACGATAAGGGTCGTAGATCCCGCGGCACCCCTCTTCGGGACGCTCTCGATCGAGAGGTGGTCCGAGGACCTGGTCCTTCTCAGGGTCCAGGGCTCCTCCGCCGTGGGCTTCGAGACGACCGAGCGGTCTGATGCCGATGGTGTGCCGAGGGTGCTGCCGGGTCAGGAGCTGACCGTGAACGTGCCGGTGCCCCTGAGGGGCGCGGTGGTCTACCTGATGTATCCAGACAGGGTATCGCTGACGGGCACGGTCGGAGGAATCCCCTTCAGCTACAGCACCGACGCCGTGATAGCGAGGTACGACTTCGACCTCCCCTTCGGCATGACGAACTTCACCGTGCGTCTCCCCCTCCTCGGCACCGTCGGCCCCGGAGGCACCTTCCCCATGAGGTACGGAACCGTTCTGGTCCAGGTGGTCGGGATCTCCCCAACGGGTCAGCGCGTCACCTTCACCCAGCGGATCGAGGTCTCGCCGTTCGGGTCCTCGGTTCCCAGGCTCACCAGCACCAAGACGGTGCCGGTTGTCGACCTGCTCGAGAGGGACCTGGAGCTGATCTACCTCAACTACAGGAGTGGTTCAGTAGAGAGGCTGCGCTTCAGGGTTCCGCACTACGGGCTGATGGTGATCGACGCCAGGAGGATGTCCTTCATAGAGGACTATTCGGCCTCGCTTCGAGGCCACGTCGCGTTCAGGGTCGGCATCGTCACCTACTTCCTGCCCTCGACGATCGGCGTTCCACCGCAGGGCAGCTCCGGGCCTCTCGAGCTGGAAAAATTGCGGGTTTACGGCTTCGACGTCTCTCAACTTGTCGGAGAGGTCATCCTCAGGCCCAACGAGGTCACGATCGTCTCGGTCCCGGTCTCCAACGTCGACCTCCGCGTGAGGGTTGCTGGCTCGGACAGGTTGCTGGAGGCGCAGCTCCTGGTGAACGGCAGTGGCCCGATCAGGGTTCCGGGTCGCACCACCCTCAGGCTCCCCTCGGGTTACTACAACCTGACCGCGGTCACGCCTTTCGGCACGGTCTCCAAAGTGGTCAGCGCCCTCTCCGACGTCAGCGTGGAGCTGGTGGTGTACAGCCTGACCGAGGAGGCGACGGCCCTTCTCGCCGCAGCGCTTCTGCAGGCATCGGTTCTCGGTTACCTGCTGCTCCGGGGCCTCCTCTCCAGGAGGAGGGGACAGTCCGGCTCAAGGTAAAATCCCTCCGTCGGGATGGACGTCTCGGGCCGGGGTCCCATAGCGGCCATTGGGGCGGCCTCGAGATCCCTAGGTTCTGGCCAGACGCGACAGCCGCTGCCCCCTCGGGGGGCGCGCGGGTTCGAGTCCCGCCCCCGGCGCACCATCTCATCGTCGGCGAAGAGAAGGGTATGAGCGGATCGTGAGCGCGATTAGAGCGGGTGAGGGGTTGATTGTGAGGGTGCGATCGCGTTGCCGCTCTCCTCGGGTCCGGACGGGCCGTCAAACTCCGATTATGGCTTCTTGATTTATACCACGGCGTCTCGTTAGAAAACCCGTGGACAGGTCGAAGGACCTGCTGGCCGACGCGGAGGACTTCCTGGGGGCCGCAAAGGACCTCCTGGCGAGCGGGAGGTGGAGCAAGGTCTGCTTCAATGCCCAGCAGGCTGCCGATCTGGCCCTGAAGGCCGTGTTGCAGAAATTGGGAGTTGAGAGAAGAACCAACTCTTCGGTCGACCTCCTCCAGGAGCTGGTAAAGCACCTCCCGGAATCCGGGAAGTTCTGGGACGACGTGCGGGTCCTCGACCAGTACTACATTCCGACGAGGTACGCGAACGCCTTTACGGCAGGTCCTGCCAAGGACAAGTTCACCGAGTGGCAGGCACGCGACGCAGCAGGGAGGGCTGAGAGGATTCTGGAGTGGGCGAGGAGGCATGTCCTACAAGGAGAGGCTTAGGGCTGCTGCCCTGGAGAGGGTCAAGGAGTACGCGGAGAAGCTCGCGGAGGCCGACGTGAGGCCCCGTTCGGTGATCCTCTTCGGCTCCTACGCGAAGGGCGACTACACCGAGGAGAGCGACGTGGACGTCTGCGTGATAGCCGAGAACCTGCCGGAGGACGAGCTCGCACGCCGCTCCCTTTCCTCCCTCTACCCGCACGTGGGCGTCAGGGCGATAGGGTACTTTCCGGGTGAGTTTTTGGAGATGCTGGAGAGGTTGAACGTCATCGTCCTGGAGATCGTGGAGTACGGCATACCGGTGATCGATGACGGCACTTTCGCGAGGGCCAAGGAGGTTCTGGAGAGGCTGAAGGGCACGGGCGTGGTGAGACCCGAGCAGGGAGGGTGGAGGTTCTCGACGGCCAGGTGACCGCCTCCCCCTTCGGGTTCGGAAAACCGCATGCCTTGGCGAACGGGGACGTCGCCGTGAGCGCCACCCGGCCGTCAAAGGGCCGGGCTTACGCGCCCGGCAAGACCGATCTTCGATGCGGTGAGATACTTATACCGTGAGAAACGGATGGTCTCGAGATGCCGGTTAAGGGAAAGATCGTCTGGGTCGCTGGGCCTGCGGTCAAGGCGGACGGGATGATGGGGGCTCGGATGTACGAGGTCGTCAGGGTCGGCAAGGACGGCCTCGTCGGAGAGGTGATCAAGCTCACGGGTGACGTCGCGTTCATCCAGGTCTACGAGAACACATCCGGCCTATCGCCCGGTGAGCCAGTTGTCGGGACTGGCCTGCCGCTCTCGGTGACGCTGGGACCTGGGATGATAGGGAGCGTCTACGACGGCGTCCAGCGGCCCCTCGACAAGATCGCCGAGCGCGTCGGCCCCTTCGTCAAGAGGGGAGTGACCGTTCCTCCGATACCCGAGGACAAGAAGTGGCACTTCGTACCGACCGTCAAGAGGGGCGAGGAGGTCGAGCCAGGGACGGTTATCGGCGAGGTGCAGGAGACTCCGCTGATCACGACGAAGATCATGGTCCCGCCGGACGCGAAGCCGGGAAAGTTGGTCGATGTAGCACCAGAGGGCGAATACACGATCAACGACGTCGTGGCCACGGTCGAGTCCAAGGACGGGAGGTACGAGGTGCGGATGGCCCACCGGTGGCCGGTCAGGGTCCCGAGGCCGATCAGGAGGAGGCTGGATCCCGAGGTCCCCCTGATAACCGGACAGAGGGTTCTCGACACGCTCTTCCCCATGGCGAAGGGCGGTACCGGTTGCATACCGGGAGCCTTTGGGACGGGTAAGACCGTGACTTTACACCAGCTTGCCAAGTGGAGCGATGCGAAGGTGATCCTCCACATAGGATGCGGCGAGAGGGGGAACGAGGAGGCGGAGGTCCTGACGGAGTTCCCGCACCTGACAGACCCCTACACCGGAAGGCCCCTGATGGAGAGGACCGTTCTGATCGCGAACACCAGCAACATGCCCGTGGCAGCCAGGGAGGCGAGCATCTATACCGGCGCGGCCATCGCCGAGTTCTACAGGGACATGGGTTACGACGTGCTGCTGGTGGCCGACTCGACCAGTAGGTGGGCGGAGGCCCTCAGGGAGATCAGCGGCAGGCTCGAGGAGATGCCCGCGGAGGAGGGTTACCCGAGCTACCTCGCCAGCAGGCTCGCGGAGTTCTACGAGCGCGCGGGCAGGGTCGAGGTCCTCGGGAGGCCGGAGAGGGTGGGCAGCCTCACCATCGTCGGCGCAGTATCGCCTCCTGGAGGGGACTTCACGGAGCCGGTGACGACGCACACGCTCAGGTTCGTCAGGACCTTCTGGGCGCTCGACCCGAACCTCGCCTACACCAGGCACTACCCCGCCATCAACTGGATGATGAGCTACTCGGGTTATGTGGAGACCGTCAGGAGCTGGTGGTCCTCGAACGTGGCCGCCGACTGGTACGAGCTCAGGTCCTACCTCTACCGGCTGCTCAGGAGGGAGGAGGAGCTGCTGGAGCTCGTGAGGCTGCTGGGTCCCGAGTCCCTCGCGGACGAGGAGAAGCTGATCCTCGACGTCGGCAGGATGATCAGGGAGGGCTTCCTCCAGCAGAGCGCCTTCGACCAGATCGACTCCTACTGCAGCACCAAGAAGCAGTACCTGATGCTGAGGCTCTTCGTCACATTCCACAGGCTCGCCGAGGAGGCGCTGAACAGGGGCGTTCCTCTCGCGAAGATACGGCAGCTCCCGGTCATAGCGAAGCTGATGAGGGCCAAGGCCGAAGTCCCGAACGAGGACGCGGATCGGCTGCTCCAGCTCGAGGAGGAGGTCAGATCCGCTATCTCCGCGCTCAAGCCCGAGATCGTCGCCTAACCCCGATCCACACTTCCTACTTCGTTTTGCTCAACGACGAGCTCCGAGCCAGGTCTGACACCCAACTGCCTCGCCGCGTCGCCCATGCTCACCGAGACCTCGAGGAAGCCCGTGCCGCCGACGGTCAGCAGGAACTTCCCCGGCTGCACTTCGCCGTAGGCCCTCGCGAACCTGGCCCTGACCTCTTTTCCCGCTGACCTCACGCTGAACGTGTCTCCGTATCTCATCCACGATGGGAGCTCGTCGGCCCTCAGATTGGTGATGCAGTTCCCGAAGCGGTCGACATGTAGCACCCTCACCCTGACTCCCCGATCGGTGACCACGGGCCTTCCGAAGTCGAGCTTCTGCACGGTCTCGGGGTCCACCTCCCGCATCTTCGGAGACGCGCCGCACGCCAGCTCCGCCGCCACCGGCCCGAAGACGTCCCTTCCGTGGAACGTCTCGCCGCCGTACCTCGGGTAGGCATCGAGGTCGATCTCGTAGCACCTGAGGATTCCGTCCTCGCTCGCGGCCGGATAGAGGAGCCCGTTGTCAGGCCCCACGAACCAGTACCTCCTCGTCCTGATGGCAATGCACCGCCTCTCCGTTCCCACGCCCGGGTCTACCACCGCGAGGTGGACCGTCCCCTCAGGGAAGAACCTGTAGGAGAGGTAGAGCAGGAAGGCGCCGTGAAGGACGTTCTGGCGCTCCACCGAGTGGGTTACGTCGATCACCCGAATCTCCCCGCAGACGCTCAGCATCCTCGCCTTGACCTCGCCGACGTAGGGGTCGTCCAGGCCGTAGTCGGTAAGGAAGCTGACGACGCGTGCGGCCCCAGCGGCGCCTTCACCCATGTCCCTCCCGTCCGCGTTACCCCGAGCAAAGAATTTACCATAGAGAGGAAAACTCGGGTCGATGAGCGAGTGGGACGTAGAAGACTTCCGGAGGCTGTTCCCGGCGCTGTACGAGGAGATGACCAGGTCCAAGCCCATCAAGGTGAAGGTCGACGTCCTCAGGGGATACACGCCCACGGTCACCGACTACCTCGCCCGATGTCCCGACGAGGAGAGCGCCCTGGAGGTGATAGATTACCTCGAGAGGAGGGGTGAGATCGGACCAGAGCAGGCCAACGAGCTGAGGGAGAGGATCAGGAGGGAGGGCGTCCGGAGCATCGTCGAGATGCGGGAGGAGGGCTACTACCTGAGGAAATACGGCACAGGTTAGTCGCACTGCCAGCAGTTACTCCCCGCTTTCCAAGGCCCTGAGAGACTGGCCCTTCCTGTGGCGCGGCGAGAACGAGGGGGCGTTCCCGGATCCGGCCGCCAGCAACCGCCTCACGTCTCCTCCTTGAGGCTCGGGATCATCAGCTCGTACTGTTGCTTCTGTCGGGCGAAGTACTCACGGGCAACGGTTATCGCACCGCGCCTGAGCAGCATGGCTCTCCTGACGCGCGCCTTAGCGACCTCCAGTGCGACCTGCCTAGGCGTCATCCCGTTCTGATGCGCCATAGAGAGAACGAGCTTTACGTTCCTGCTGATCTTGTACTTTATCAGGTCGAAGGCTTCCTTTTCGGTACCACCCTTGTACTCAACATAGGAACCTATGACGCCCCCCGCGTTGACCACGAAGTCCGGCATCACCCAGATTCCCCTCTGGATCAACAGCTTCTCGGCCTCAGCCGTCGTGGGTATGTTGGCGGCCTCGATGACCAACTTCGTCCCGGATTTGATCAGAAGCGGTGCTGTCTCGAGGTTGATTACGTCGGAGGTTGCAGCGGGTATGAAGACGTCGGCCTTCACCTCGAAGATCTTCTCCTTCGGCAATACCTCGTACTTTCCGGAGAGCTTCTCGATGTTCTCCCGCACCTGTAGTTCCTTCATGATATACGGTATGTCCAGACCCTCTGGGTCGTATATGCATCCCGTGATGTCAGCTATTGCGACTATTTTGTAACCCAGCTCGTCAAGGAACTTCGCGGTGAAGGATCCAACGTTCCCGAAACCCTGTATGGCTATCGTCGCTTTCTCGGGTTCGAGGTTAACAGTACCGTACGCGTGTAGGGTCTTGAGTGTCAGGTCGGTCGCTATCGCAACGCCGTAACCCGTTGTGCCCAACTCGTGCGGTATGCCTCCCATTTCCATCGGCTTTCCAGTACACGCCCTGACGTCGCCTATCTCATGGGCGAAAACGGCCATATCAAGCTCTGTCGTTCCCATGTCTGTTGCTGCGACGTATTGGAGAGGCACGTAGGGTTTGATCGCCTTTGCGAAGGACCTCATCCACGCTACCCTGTCGACCTTCGTGGGATCTCCCATTAACCCGCCCTTCGCTCCTCCGAAAGGCAGCCCAGCGAGGGCGCACTTCCACGTCATCACCCGGGCCAGACGGAACACCTCCACAGGGGTTACCGTAGGCGCGAACCTGATTCCCCCTTTTCCGGGGCCTATTGCCGTGTTGTCGATCACCAGCACGCCCCTCATTCCCGTGTCGGGATCGTAAGCGAATACTACCTTCTCCGGCCCCCACTCGTCTGCCAAACTCCAGACGTCATAAGCGGAGGCGCTCAAAGATGTCCCAAGCGTTTAATGGCATCGCCGTGCTAAAAAGAGTTGTGCTGACGTACCATTCCGCCGCACGGGTCAAGCAGCAGGATCAGATGTGACCAAGCTAACTCTCGGCGGCGCGTCGGCCTTAAGGCAGCTTTCAATTCATCTGAGGCGTTCAGGTTTGAAGCCGCTCGATCGAGTTCGTCCAGTGCGTCCGCTCAACCATTGGCGGAACCCAAACACACCTCTGCTCTATGAGGTCAGCGGCCCGACCTTCACCTCCTCGAAGACCCATGACGGCAGCCTCACGACCTTCGACTTGTAGACACCGACGTGCCTCGGGATCAGGATCTTCTTGACCCGGTTGAAGATGTCGGAGCCCATCTTCCCTAGGACCATCTCGATCGCGAACTGGTCGTGGTTCAGCCTCTCCGCCGCCTCGACGAAGACCTGGTCCATGATCTTCCGTATGTCCCTCCTCTTTCCGGACCTGATCCTCTTCTGCGTGAAGACGACGCCGTACACCCTCAGCCTAAAGCCGTCGCGCGTCTCGACGTCCCTGATGTACTCGACCATCGTGGTCCCCCTCCTGATCAGGCTCCTGAAGTACTCCCGGCCGTACTCGTGGCCGTAGAACACGGTCTCGGCGTACCTGCCGTTCACCCTGACGACCTTGAACTTCACCAGGAGGTAGTGCTTGGTGGGGTCATCGGTCAGGTTGTAGAGGCTCGTGGTCACCGTCCTGCCGATCAGCTTGGCCGGGTCGTCGGCGTACGTGATTCCCAATTCGCGCTCGCCGAAGTAGCTCGGTGCCCTGATCACGTACTCCTCCTTCTGCTTGCCCTCCTTCGGCATCCCTCAACCTCCGGTAACCGTCATGATAAAACTGTGATCCAGGCCCCTCACTCCAGCAGCGGGATGACCTCGGTCCTTACGTGCTCCAGGAAGTCCTGCTCCGAGAGCCTGGAGAAGGCGGTGAATACCGCGTTCCTCGTCAGCCCGAAGACCCTGCTCTTCTCCCTGCTGACGAAGACGATGTACCAGATCTTGCCGTGCCTCAGAGCCTCGTCGTACATCGACGTGTCCATCAGCGATGGGCCAGCGAGGGCCAGCTTCTCCACGCCCGGGTAATCGACCTGGTCGAACCAGATCAGCCTCGTCCCGTCAGGGTTCCTCTCGTGGAGCTCCACCAGCCGTTCGTGCGGTATCCGGGCCTCAACTATCGATCTGAAGTTGAGGAAGAGAGCGTTGCTGAGCGTGGTGGCGACGAAGTTGGCGAAGTGCTTCTGCTGCAGCACTATCAGGAATATCTTGTCGCCCCTGTCCCTGAACTCGATGTAGGCGTCCACCGTCCTCACCACCGGAACCACACCACCCCTCTGCTTGATCCGGACCAGCTTGTCCCTGCTGAAGACGCCGGTCACGTAGTCCTTCCCACCCGTGATGTCGTGGACGTCCGTCACCAGCTCGATCTCTCGATCCCCCTCCCTCACCACGTCCACCCTCCTGAAGTCCCTGAGCTTCTGCGCTATCACGCCGAGCTTGGCGTCCGCGTTGACCCTGAAGACCTTCGCGGTCAGGACCATCTTCCGCGCTGAGATCCTACGGCGTATTTTTGGCTCTTCCCGCGGGCATGCCGGAGCCGTTACGCGTCGCCAGCAAACGTATAAGCGCCTGTGAACGCATGATATCCCGGTCATGGGCCGCATCTCCGACCAGCTCTCCGGATGGTCGTCCAAGAGGCTCGGTTACTGGAAGGACCTCCGCTCGAGGAGGGAGGAGAGGAAGACGAGGTCACCACTGTTCAATGAGGAGGCGCTCCGGAGGATAGAGGTGCTACAGCGCGACTGGTACGAGCGTTACCGGGAGGCCGTGAAGGTCGCGCCCGAGCGCAAGTCCAGCTTCAAAACCACCTCGGGCATCGAGATAAGGCCCCTGTACACGCCGCTCAACGTCTCGTGGCTCGACTACGAGGCCGACCTCGGCTTCCCCGGCGATTACCCGTTCACTCGTGGCGTCTACACCAGCATGTACAGGTCCAAGCTCTGGACGATGAGGCAGTTCGCGGGTTTCGGCACGCCGGAGGACACCAACAGGAGGTTCAAGTTCCTGCTGGAGCACGGCGAGACCGGCCTCAGCCTAGCCTTCGACATGCCGACGCTGTACGGCTACGACCCCGACAACCCCAGGTCTGAGGGAGAGGTGGGGAAGTGCGGCGTCTCAGTCGCGACCGTGAGGGACATGGAGATCATCTTCGACGGCATCCCCCTCGACAAGGTGAGCGTCTCGATGACCATCAACGCCCCTGCGGCTGTCTTGCTCGCCATGCTGATCGTCGTCGCGGAGAAGCAGGGCGTCCCCATGAGCGCATTGAGCGGTACGACCCAGACCGACATCCTGAAGGAGTTCATAGCTCAGAAGGAGTGGGCCTTCACGCCCGAGGGTCACCTCCGGATCATCAGGGACATGATGGAGTTCTGCACGAGGAACATGCCCAGGTGGCATTACATCAGCATCAGCGGCTACCACATCAGGGAGGCAGGTGCGAGCGCGGTCCAGGAGCTGGCCTTCACCCTGATGGACGGCTTCACCTACGTCGACCTCGGCATCTCCTCGGGCATGAAGGTGGACGAGTTCGCGCCTAGGTTCTCCTTCTTCTTCAACTCCACCATGAACTTCTTCGAGGAGATAGCGAAGTTCAGGGCCGCACGGAAGATCTGGGCGACGGTGATGAGGGAGTTCTACGGTGCGAGGAACCCGAGATCGATGACGCTGAGGTTCCACACCCAGACGTCGGGGGCATCGCTCACCTGGCAGCAACCTCTGAACAACATCATCAGGACCACGATCGAGGCGCTCGCAGCCGTTCTCGGGGGAACCCAGTCGCTCCACACGAACTCCTACGACGAGGCATGGGCCCTCCCGACCGAGGAGGCGGTGCTGGTGGCGCTGAGGACGCAGCAGATCATCGCGGAGGAGACCGATGTTCCCGACACGATAGACCCGCTGGCAGGCTCCTACTTCGTCGAGTGGCTGACCGATCAGATGTTCGAGAAGGCCCTTGAGTACTTCCACAAGATCGACGAGATGGGAGGGATGCTGAGGGCCATCGAGTCGGGATACGTCCAGCGAGAGATCCACGAGACGGCGTACAGGACCCAGCTGGCCGTCGAGTCGGGCGAGACCGTCATCGTCGGTGTGAACAAGTACGTGATCCCCGAAGAGAGGCCGATCAACTACCTCAGGATCGACGAGAGCGTGGCGGCCAAGCAGATCGAGCGGCTGAACGAGGTCAAGAGGACCAGGGACAACGAGAGGGTCAGGAGGGCCCTCGATCAGCTCAGGTGGGCCTTCGAGCACGAGGAGGTCAACGTGATGCCCTACATCATCGAGGCGGTGAGGTCCTACGCGACGCTCGAGGAGATAATGAACGTCGGCAGGGAGGTCTACGGCACCTGGAAGGAGCCGCAGATCATCTGAGCCCCAGAGGTCCTACGTCCCCTCCTTCCACCTCTCCTTCCTCACCCGTTCGACGATGTGCTGGATGATGACGTTCAGCGGCGTTCCTGGTCCGAAGTTGCCCGTTATGCCCTCCTTCTCGAGGATCGGTTTGTCCTCTGGAGGTATGATGCCTCCGCCGACTATCACCACGTCCTTAGCTCCGCGCTCCCTCAGCAGCCGTGCCACCTTGATGAAGTTCGGTATGTGGTCGGCGTTGTGGAGGCTCAGGGCCACCACGTCGACGTCCTCCTGGATCGCTATCTCCACCACCTCCTCCGGGCTCCTCAGGATCCCTCCGTAGACGACCTCGAACCCGGCGTCCCTGAAGGCCCTCGCCAGGATCAGGAGGCCCCTGTCGTGGCCGTCGAGTCCGGGCTTCGCGAGCAGTATCCTGATCCTCCTCTGGCGCTGCTCGCTCATCCCCCACATCTGTCTCCGTTTGGGACGTTGATTAAATTTTGAGGTCGGAGGTGGGTCGTCGTGCGTTGTGGTTGTCCGACCCTGTCACCAGCAGCCGGCTTGGGTAAGGAGATGGTCGGGCAAAGCGTTTCACCGAGAGTCCTATTTCCGTTGTATATGCTAAAAATTATTGCGTGATAAGATTAGACATATATATTGCCGATGGTGCCACCGGGCGTGACAGCCCTCGCACCGGACCCGACCTTCTATCCCACCCCTGCTGAGGCGATGAGGGCACCTCCAGAGAGGTTCGCTTACGTGGCGGCCCTTCACACCGGCACCGGGATCAACAAGCCCGACTTCATCGCCGTCGTGGACGTCGACCCCAAGTCCGAGAACTTCGGGCGGATAGTCCATCGAGTTGAGCTGGACCAGGTGGGCGACGAGCTCCACCACTTCGGCTGGAACGCCTGCAGCTCAATGCTCTGCCCCTACGGAGATCCCACGACGGAGAGGAGGCACTTGATTGTCCCGGGACTCAGGTCCTCCAACGTCTACGTGCTGGACACTAAGCCTGATCCGAGGAGACCGAGGCTCGTTAAGAAAATCCCAGGAGAGAAGATCACGAGGGTAACTGGCTACTCGAGGCTGCACACCGTTCACTGCGGTCCCGACGCGATCTACGTCAGCGCGCTCGGGGGTCGGGGTGATGGGGGGCCTGGAGGCGTCCTGCTGCTCGATCACAGGACCTTCGAGCCGTTGGGAAGGTTCGAGATCGAAAGGGGACCGCAGTACCTCGCGTACGACTTCTGGTGGCATCTGGCGGAGGACACGATGGTCACCAGCGAGTGGACCGTTCCGAAGTACTATGAGAACGGCCTGGACCTCGAGGCCCTCACGAAAGGTCTGTACGGCAACAAGCTGCACTTCTGGGATCTGAGGAGGAGGAAGCACGTCCAGGCGATAGAGCTCGGGAAGGACGAGAGGATGGTTCTGGAGCTGAGACCCCTTCACGATCCGACCAAACCGATGGGCTTCGTCAATGTGGTCGTCAACGTATCGAACCTGAGTTCAAGCGTGTGGCTCTGGTACAAGGAGGACGGGCGGTGGGGCGCGCAGAAAGTCATTGAGGTCGAGGCTGTCCCGGTTGAGAGGGACCTCCTCCCGGATGCGCTCAGACCATTCGGCGTCGTTCCGCCGCTTGTGACGGACATCAACCTCTCCCTGGACGACAGATACCTCTACGTCTCGTGCTGGGGGACCGGGGAGCTCAGGTGCTACGACGTGAGCAATCCGTTCGAGCCCAAGCTGAGGTCGGTCGCTAAGCTGGGTGGGATCCTCCATAGGTCCCCTCACCCGTCGGGAAGACCCCTCACCGGCGGACCCCAGATGGTTGAGGTTAGCAGGGACGGTAAGAGGGTGTACGTCACCAACTCGCTATACAGCAGCTGGGACCCCATATTCTATCCGGAGGGGCTGAGGGGTTGGCTGGTGCTGCTGAGATCCGATAACGGTGACCTGAGCGTGGTAAGGGACTTCCTCGTCGACTTCGGCGAGGCCAAGGCCCATCAGGTGAGGCTTGAGGGCGGCGACTCGAGTTCGGACAGCTTCTGCTATCCGTCGCCGTGATGTGGTTTTGATCGCCGAGGGCTTCATCGGCTGGACGGTGGTCACGCTTGGGATAGTCCACGGAGTCAACCCCTCTTCTGGGTGGCTCCTCGGGGTTTACAGGGCGTTGATCTCCAAGAGCCTCCGCGAGCTCGCCCTTTCGATATCCTTACTCTCTTTAGGTCACATGCTGTCCTCGGTTCTATCGCTGGCCCTTTCAGCCCCAGCATCGCACCTCAGATGGTGGACCGTCGTCACGGCTGCTGCAGCCTTGACTTACGGTGCCTGGAGACTCTTGCGACCCTCTCATCCCTACCTTGGTTTGAAGCGGGGCAGACACGAGTTGCTTTGCGTCGGCCTGCTTCTCGGGATGGTTCATGGCTCAACCCTCTCCCTGGCCCCTCTCATCTCGGCCTGGTGCTCGAGGTTCGGTGGCGGTTTAGCGGTGTTAACCTCAGCCCTCACCTTCACGGTCATCCACTCCTTCGTCGCGGGACTAACCATGATGGTTGCCGGCCTGCTCGTCTACCGCGTTCTGGGACTGGGTGCGCTCAGAAGGATCTGGGTGAACTACAACCTGATCTGGTCGGTGACTCTCATCGTGATAGCCTCTTACGTCATACTATCGGTCACACTCATGTGACATGGAGATGTATATCTGTCGTTACGCTTCGCAGGCGCTCTCCCTCCGAGGATCCCCTGGAGGTAAAGCTTATCAAAAATCGAGTGGATCCCGGTCCGGTGACGGGCGTTGTCTGGTCCCGAGGACGCCGAGCTTGAGGAGATCAGGCGGAGAAAGATGGCCGAGCTCCAGCAGCGCCTCGCAGAGGAGGAGGCCCGGAGGAGGGAGGAGGCGGAGCGGGCCGCGATCCTCAAGGTGATCCTGACCCCCGAGGCCAGACAGAGGCTCTCGAACGTTCGGGTGGCGAGGCCGGATCTGGCCGAGGCCGTCGAGAGGTACCTGATCCAGCTGGCCCAGTCGGGCCGCTTGAGGGGTCAGGTAACGGACGAGGTGCTGAGGGAGCTGCTGGACAGATTGACCCCAAAGAAGCGTGAGACGCGCATAGTGAGGCTCTCCAAGGACGAGCTGTAGGTGATCCGGGTTGTCGGCGCCGGTGGTCAGGAGCCCCGGACAGCGGAAGTTCCGGGAGGGCAGGGGCTTCTCGGTGGGCGAGCTAAGGGCCGCTGGGCTCACCTTGAGGGAGGCCGAGGAGCTGGGAATCAGGGTGGATCCCAGGAGGAGGACCGTCCACAGCTGGAACGTCGAGAAGTTGGAAAGGCTAAAGGCAGAGCTGGCCAAGTCGAGGCAGGCTTGAGGCGAAAGACCTGCGAGCTCTGCGGCGAGGAGTTCCAGTGCGGTGCCGATGATGGTGATTGCTGGTGCGGCTCAGTCTTCGTGGAACCCGACCGTCTCAGGTGGCTCTCCACCGTTGCAAGCGACTGCGTCTGCCCGAAATGCCTCACAGCTGAGGACGAACGCTGAGGTCACCTGTTGAAGGCGGTCGACAGCAGCATCAGCTCCGGACCGCGCGTCCTGCTCCCCACAACCACTCCCCAGTCGTTGGCGAGCAGCCCGCTCCTGACGAACTTGGACCCGTCGTTCACGGTCACCCTGAAGAGCTCCACCTTCAGCACCTCCCTCAGCAGCTCCAGGTCGCTGTCGCTAGCGTCGACGGTGACGACGCCCGTTCTGTTGTTCACCACCGCGAGGGAGCCGACGGTCTTCATCCCCGAGATGGTCCCCCTCACCACCTCCACAGACAGGGCGTCCGAGATCGCCCTCACGTCGCGCTGCGTGAAGTCCGGCGACACAACGGCCCCTCTGTCGTTGGCGAGTATCAGGTTCCCCAGTGCCGTCAGCCTGCTCTCCAGCACCACCACGTTCCTGTCGGCGAGCGACCTCCTGAGAGATTCCACCTCCTCGTCGAGGGCCGTTCTCGGCATCAGCACGCCGTTGGAGTTGGCCGCGACCATGACGCCTATCAGGAAGCTGGAGGCCACCGACGCCTTGACGGGCTCCACCGAGAGCATCTGGCCCAGCAGCCGCGCGTCCTTGTCGGGCGTGATCGTCGGCAGGATCAGGAACCTGTCTGTGCACGTGGCGAAGAGGCCGAGGTAGGGCGTTCCGAAGACGTCGAAGACGTGGATCCTGCTGGCGACGTTCAGGCCCCCGCTCAGCCCGCTCACCCTTCCTCCCGCGCGGAGCGTTCCTCGGACCCCGGCAGCTTCACCTCGGCCGTCTCCTCGTCCACCCTCTCGATCACCACCTGCACCTTCCTCGGCGGCCTCTCGACGCCCCTGGACCAGATCAGCCGGTTCAGAGACTCGTCGATGACGACGCGCTTCACCTTCGCGATCCTCGCCGCCTTCTGCCTGATCAGGTTGATCGCCCTCTTCGCCCTCCTCCACTTCTTGGCTTCGTATGCGTCCCGGAGGTTCAGGGTGAGCTCCCACCTCCGCTCGGACATCGCCCATCACCTCACGGCTTGATGCTGGCCGACCTCCTCCAGTTCCGCGCCCTCCTGCTCGCCCGCACCTCGCCCCCGGTCCTCAGGGCCACCCATGCAGGTACCGGGTCTGCCCTCTTAAGTGCCGCTGCCAGCCTCCTCTTCATCGGCAACGTCTTCTTGCTCATGCCGTCACCGGTTCGCAGAGGTTCCGTTTATAGATCACGCCCTTTGAAGGTTGCCGGCAATGTGTGAATCTCAGGATGAGGGTGGGAGGTCGAGCGGATCGGAACGGCATTATGCGAAGACGAGCCTCAGCAGAATTCCGATCACAGCCAGCAGAATCGGCAGGTTGAATGCGATGAAGAGCTTGACGAAGAGGTTCATCTGACCCTCCAGCCTTGACAACCTGGCCTCTATTGAGTTTACCCTGTTCTCCAAGGCATCGATCCTCCTCTCAAGTCTCGATATCTCCCTCTCGATCAGAGCCTTCAGGTTGTCCTCAACCCTCTTGATATCGGCCTTGAGCTCAGCCCGTAGCGTTTCGAGGTCCCTCTTGGTCGCTACGTCCGCCAGAACCGCGTTGATTATCGCCAACCTCACCTCACCGTCGGTAACCAAGATCTCGGCGAGTCTCCTCCTTGCCTCTTGATCCCTCTCGAGCTCCTCGATCAGCTTCCCGGCTATCGACACCGGAACTCAACACATTGTGACGGTAAATAACGTTTCGCGGGTGGCAGAGCGGATGACGTTCTCCCGAGTTGAGTGCGGAGACCTGTCGGCAGAGTGACCTTCCGGACCATCTTGGTCTTCCTCGCTCGTGGACCGCTCATGACCCCTGGACCTCCTCAAGACGTTCAAATACATCCCGGGAGACGGTCCCGGAGGTTGAGGGGGCTGAGGCTCGGGAAGACCGAGAGCTACCTGCTGGACGTGGTGGAGAGGGAGGGTTGCTGCCACCTCACGCTGCTCGACCCGGAGAACCTCGACCGGGACGCTCTGGCCAGAACGGTTCGGACCGCGGAGGAGCAGGGGACCGATGCCTTCATGGTAGGAGGCTCCACCATCTGGTCGCACGAGTCCTACGACGTAGCGGTGAGGACCATCAAGGAGAACACCTCGAAACCGGTGATCGTGTTCCCGAACAACGTCAACGCCGTCAGCCGGTACGCGGACGCGATCTTCTACATGTCGCTGCTGAACTCGCTGGAGTGGTGGTTCCTCCTCGGTGCGCAGATCCACGGTTCCTTCCTGGTGAAGGAGTACGGCCTCGAGGCGATACCGATGGGCTACATAGTCTTCGGGGCAGGCTCCTCCGTCGCGGTGGTCGGCCGTGTTTACCCTATCCCCGAGGAGCGGCCCAACGTGGCAGCTGCCTACGCCCTCGCGGCCCAGTACCTGGGGATGAGGTTCGTCTACCTGGAGGCCGGTTCTGGAGCTCCGGAGCCGCTGTCGCCGAGGCTGATCAAGACGGTCCGGTCGGTGCTGGACGTCCCCCTCGTCGTCGGTGGAGGCATCAGGAACGAGGAGCAGGCGAGGAGGGTCGTCGAGTCCGGAGCCGATCTCGTCGTGACAGGGACGCTGGCGGAGCGGGACGTCGGTGCGCTGGGCAAAGTAATCGCGGCGGTGAAGGACGCGGGCTCGAGGAAGAAATCGCGGACGTAGCTTGACTCAGGTCCGCAGGAGCTCCCTCACGTGAGCGGCGACGCGCTCCTCTACCACGCCCTCCTCGGGCCTCCCATCGTACACCTTCCTGCCGTTGATCACGACCGCGAAGTTCGACCTTATCCCGTACCTGAGCGAGGAGATGAAGCCGCGCGGCGAGAGGAGCTCGACCATCTCGACCTCGACCCTTACCGGCTCACCGCCGACCTCCCTCCTTATCGCCTCGAGGATCCGGACGGCCCTGCCGTGGCTCCCTATCACCTCCTCGGGGTATTCGACCGCCTGTGAGGAGAGCTCGCAGAACTCCGACCCGGCCGTCATCATCTGCGAGGAGACCAGGTTGTAGTGCGGGCAATGGCCGAGCTGCGTAGGGTAGACGTCGAATATCGTGACCCTGATGACGCGCGGGTTCACCCCAGATGCCATCCGCACCTTACGGTGATGGGGGACCGATAAGGCTTTCGACTCCACGTTGCAAGCCTCGATCCGTCTCCGTTCTCAGATCCCCGCGAGGACCTCCACCACCGCGCTCCACGCCTCGCCCACGTTGACCGGGTTGTACCCGCCTCCGCCGAAGGCCAGGATCCTTCCGTTGCACTTCCTCTCGGCCAGCTCAAGGAGCGCCTTCGCGGCGCTCTCGTGGGCCCTGCGGGTGTACATCAGATTCGTGAGCGGGTCTCCGGCGAGGCCGTCGGCTCCAGCCTGGAAGAGCACTATGTCGAACTCGAACTGCTCGAGGAACCTCATCCCCTTCTCCAGCGCTCTGAGGAACTCCTCGTCGCCGCTGTAGGGAGGGAGCGGTGCGTTCATCTTCCGTCCTAACGCCTCCCCCTTCCCCCTCTCGTACTCGTGTCCGGTTCCGGGATAGAGGGTCCGGCCGTCCTGGTGTATGTCGAAGAAGACGACCCTCGGGTTCTCCTCGAAGTCGTAGTAGACGCCGTCGCCGTGGTGGGCGTCGATGTCGACGTAAGCCACAGCCCTGTAGCCGAGGACCTTCAATGCGTACTCGATCGCGATCGCGGCGTCGTTGAAGATGCAGAACCCTCCAGCAGCCCCCCTCCTGGCGTGGTGGAGGCCACCGACCGGGTTGAAGGCCCTCCTCGCCCTACCAGACGCGATCTCCCTGAGGAGCTTCAGCGTCGTCCCCACCACAACCGACGCCCTCGTGAAGCAGTTGGGGTACGCGGGCGTGTCGCCGTAGTCGAGGTACCTGACCTTGGATCCGGGAGAGCAGGCCAGCTTGACGAACTCGACGTACTCCCTGGTGTGGAAGAGCGTTAACTCGTCCTCGGTGGCCATCGCGGGCTCCACCAGCTCGATCTTCTCGGGCGCCCTCTCCTTCAGCTCCATCAACCTCCTCACGAAGAGCTCGGTCCTCGACCTGTTCAAGGGAT
This sequence comes from Candidatus Calditenuis fumarioli, assembly GCA_030059665.1. Classification (GTDB taxonomy): domain Archaea; phylum Thermoproteota; class Nitrososphaeria_A; order Caldarchaeales; family Calditenuaceae; genus Calditenuis; species Calditenuis fumarioli. Next base: position 87,902 of record JANVYR010000003.1, on the reverse strand, counting down.
GGTAGGGCCCGAAGTCGTAGCTGAACAGCTCGTCACCGAACGCGACCAGGAGCCTGTCCTCCGCCATCAGGAAGTCCTACGCTTGCGGCGGTGATAAGCTTGCTCCGTTGGGTTGTGGGTCTCAGACCATCCTGATCACGAGGTCGTTGATGGCCGGTCCCCTGTACCCGGCCTCTCCCTTGTCGCCGTAGAACCTCTTGATGCTCCTCTTCAGCCCTCCCTTCGGCGGGTGGAGCCTGAAGTAGGGCTTGAAGCGGAACCACAGTGCCTTGAGGTCGATCTCGCCGCTGCAGACCTTCGTGGCGAGCTCCAGCGCGTCCCTGCACCCCAGCTCCTCATACGCCTTCTCCTTCGGGACGCCGTTCCAGGTCTCCGCCCTCTTCTCCAAGACGGCCGCGAGGACCTTCGGGTCGGGCTCACCCCAGGTGACGTAGGGAGCCACCTTCCGCAGCAGGCCCAACTGCGATGGTTCGTTCCTCACCAGCGTGGCCCAGTTGCTGCGCTTCAGCCGGATGAGCCTGAGGGAGTACTCGATCTCCTCGCTCGTCCCCGACGGACCCCTGAGCCTCACCACGAGCAGGCACCTGGGCTCCTCGGACATCCCACCCACCTCACGTCCTCCACTGGGCCGGGATTACGAACTTGAGCGTGTTCTTCAGGGCCATGTAGGTCGCCCCTGACATGCTGAGAGGAGTCCTGGTCTCGCCGAAGGTCCTGGTCCAGCAGTCGCTTATGCCCGCGAGGCGCAGTATCGTCTTGGCCACGTCTCCGGCCACCAGCCCGAGCCCTCTGGGCCCCGGAAGGATCTCGATGCGGACGCTCCCGTACTTCCCGACGGTGCGGTAGAGGAGGCTGTGGGGCTCACCGCACGCGCACTCCCAGCTCCCGCAGCCCCTCACCACGTAGGTCAGGTTCATCTTCGCCTTCATCGCGGCCTTCTCGATCGCCATCACGACCTGGGTCGACTTCCCCACTCCGAGCCCCACGCATCCGTCCCTGTTCCCAACCGCAACGATGGCACGGTAGCTGGAGCGCTCGCCCGCATCGGTCTGGCGCTGGACTATCTGGATGTCTATCACCTCCTGCTCGATGTTGGGGATGAGGTAGTCGACGATCTCCGGCTCGGTGATCCTGTACTGGTTGGAGAAGAGCTCCTCGATCGAGTTGATTTTGCCCGACTTCACCAGCTGGCCCACCTTCGTTCTCGGCTGCCAGGTCTCCAGCATCGCCGGTTCCCCGCTCACTGCCCGTCGGTCGTTATTAAAACCAACCGCGCGCTAAGTCGGTGGAGCCGCGGGTGCCGAGAGGCGGTACGGGACGAACCTTCCCACGTAGACCAGCGAGCACGAGTCGAGGGCCCTGCCCATAGCGTCCGTCTCCGTCTGGACCTGAACTGCCGGGACGACCCAGCCCTCAGAGAAGCTGCCGATGTAGAGCGCGTAGGCGAGCTTCTCCTTCCCGACGATGTTGACGATCGAGCTCACCCTCTCGTAGATCTGCTGGATGTCAGGATTGTCCACCCGGTAGCTCCTGAAGCTCCTGAACCAGGGCGAAGTCCTCAGGACCACGAGGTCCGCGTACCTGACGGCCCCTGCCAGCAGCCGCTCGTCGAGCTCGAAGGCGTCGACGCCGTCCAGGATCAGCGTCTTGCCGTTTCCCAGCCTCTCCCTGATCGCGGCGAGGAGCTCCACCACGCTCGGGTTGCTCCGGACCCTCCTGTCGCTCCGGTAGAGCTCGGTCATCACGTAAACGCCTTCGAAGCCGTCCTCCCTGACCGCCCGCGCTACGCCTTCCGCCACGAGGTCCGCCAGCCTCACGCCCGACCCAACCTCTCTGCTGAAGTCCACGACATCGCCATACAGCGCCTCCGGGAACTCGGACTCGAGGAGCTCGGTGCTGAAGCCCTGAACCCCGTACGATATCAGGACCTCACCCTTGTAGGCGAAGACCCCCACCAGAGGCCTGATGCCCATCCTCCTGAGCGATTCCGCCGTCTCCCTCAGGTCATCGGAGGACCATGGCCTGCTGCCGAGCCTGAAGAGCAGGAACTCGTTGACCTCGACCCGCTCCCTTTCCCTCCTCAGGAGGAAGTAATCCAGGCTGAGGGGTATGACGACCGACGTGGGCGACCCGAGACGCCTGAGCAGTGGGGCTTCGAGGGTTCCGTCGGGGTTGAGCAACGAGTCAGGGCCCTCCAGGACCGCGATCCTCTCGTTTCCGCACCTCAGGACGACGCCGTTCGGCGTGGGCATCACGACCAGCGACGTCGCCAGCAGCAGAAGTATCGAGGAGACCCCGAAACGCCCTATCAGCTCTCTGTCGAGGCCCGGTTTGATGAGGGCGATCCCGATGCGGAGCAGCTGCCAGCCCGCGATCAGCGACGAGGCGACCAGCAAGAGCCCCGTTGCCGACTCCTCCCTCACCGCCGGTGGTGCCACTGCTCCTAGGTGGTCAAGCGAGAAAGGCGTGACCGCGTTGGTGTAAACGAGGAAGAGCATCGCAGCTCCCTCGAGCGCTACGACCGCGGTAGCTAGCTCCCTCCAGGAGCTCCTCCTCTGCAGCGCTATTACTGGGATCACCAGCGGCAGGAACCAGAGCAGGTACTGGACGTTCACCTTCAGCGAGGTAGCGAGGAACGCACCGGTCACGGCCGCGGAGTAGTACACCAGCGTCTCGTGATCGCTCCCCTCCTCTCTCGAGAACCTCCTGAGCAGGAGCGCGTATGCCGCGGCGAAGAGGGAGAGGGACGCGATCGATGCCGCGGTGGTCCCCGTTAGCGGGGTCAGCAGCGTCCAGTAGGTGAACTGCCCGACGTTCCTGGTGTGAAGGAACAGCTTCTCCAGGTACGCCTGCGGGTCGACCAGCAGGTACGGCAGCGAGACGGCAAGTGGAACCGTGACCGAGCCAGCGAGTAACCTCAGGGCGTCCCGTCTCCACGAACCTCCGGAGGTCTTTCTGATCCAGAGCAAACCGAGCGGGACGATCAGTCCAGGGAAGAGCTTGGTGGCTGCGCCTGCGCCCACCGAGACCCCTGCAGCGAGGGGGTGACGCCTGATCAGGAGCTCGATCCCCACCAGCCCGAAAAGCGTCGCAATCGGGTCGAACATCCCCCAGACGCCCGAGATGAAGACGGGAAGCGGGTTGAGGGCGTAGGCTGCGCATGCGAGCGTCCTTCTCCTTCCTCTGACGCCAACGAGCCCAGCGATCCGGTAGACCCAGAGGGCCACGAGGACGTCGGCGATGACGATCGGCAGCTTGATCGCGAGGACGAGCCTCTCGAGCCCACCTGACGTTCCTCCGGCAAGGGCGTAGGCGGCCGAGGTGATGAGAAGCCAAACTGGCGGGTAGCTGTAGAACCCCCAGGGGAACGATGGGACCTCCGAGACCCGGTAGACGTTCCAGAAACCGGCGTTGAAGAGCTCGGCCGACTTGATCCAGACGTAGACGTCCCACGAGTGGCCCGTGAAGGGCGCGACCGCCAACCTCACCGCAAGGCCTGAGATTAGGATGAGCGCGAGGGCCCCCCGGTCTGACATCCTTCCCTCCCACCACCGCGTTTTATAAAATCCATGCAGGGGCGTACCGCTACGGTACGTCCACGCCCGCATCGCCCCGATAACCTTTTACAGGCTGAGGGCACCGTATCGTCGGATGCAGCTGACGCTCTTCCAGGCGCTCGGGGTTGAGGGGAACCAGCGGCAGGCCTCCTCGGGGCGTTCGGAGGGCAGCGCCGAATCCGAGGTCTACTACCTGCTCTCGGCCGGTTACGACGGCAAAAGCGGGAAGGCCTACCTGAAGCTCTTCAACACCAGGACCAGGAAGGTCGAGCTCCTCTACGACGAGACGGGCCACCTTCCCTACTGCTTCACGGACCTCGACGAGGAGACGGTGAGGTACCAGCTGAGGGACATCGCCGACCGAATAGCGGGCGTCGAGCGGGTGAGGAAGTTCGACGCGCTGAGGCAGAGGGAGGTTGAGGTGACCAAGGTGATCGCGAAGGACCCCCTGACGATCGGTGGAAGGGCCAACTCGGTCCGGGAGAGGTTCCGGTGCTGGGAGGCAGACATACCGTACCACCTGAACTACCTGATCGACTCGGGTCTGATAACCGGGTCTCCATACGTCAAGGGCGATGACGGCAGATTGGTTCTCAGGGTCCTGAGCGATGAGGAGGCGATCAGGATAGCTTCGGGCCTGAAGGGCGTCAGGCGAGAGGACGTCGAGCTGGTGGCCGAGTGGATCAAGCTGCTGGAGGCGGAGCAGCCCGACCTGCCGGTCTGCGCGATCGACATCGAGGTGGCCGCACCGGTTGCCACGAGGGTCCCGAGCCCGAGCAAGGCGGAGGACAAGGTGGTGGCGATAGCCGTCAGGGGCTCCGACGGACGGAGGGACATCCACCTCCTCGCCAACAACGGCCAGACCGAGCGGACCGAGCGGGAGAAGGACGGCTACAGGATGATCGTCCACAGCTCCGAGAAGGAGATGCTCGAGGAGGTCTTCGCGGTCCTCGACGGAGAGTATGCGGTCGTGGCCACCTTCAACGGTGACGACTTCGACCTGCCGTACCTGCACAACCGCGCGAAGAGGCTCGGCATACCTGACGACCAGAACCCGATAGTTTTGGGGAGGGAGGGGGCAACCTTCGTCAGGGCAGCCCACGTCGACCTCTACTCGTTCTTCTCGAACAAGTCCATCCAGATTTACGCCTTCGACAACAGGTACAGGGAGTTCACGCTTGACGGCATCGCGCAGGCCGTGCTGAACAGGGGCAAGGTCCAGATCGAGGAGCCGATAGGTTCGCTCTCGCTGGAGAGGCTTGCGGAGTACTGCATGAACGACGCAGAGCTCACCTACGAGCTACTGACCTTCAACAACAGGCTTGTGCTGAGGTTAATGATCGTGCTCTCACGGATCAGCAGGCTTCCGCTCGAGGACCTGTGCCGTCACGGGGTCTCCGGCTGGATCAAGAACCTGCTCTACTTCGAGCACAGGAAGAGGGGGTGGCTGATCCCGACGCAGCAGGAGATCGTCGAGGTGAAGGGCGGGACCGTCACGAAGGCCGTGATAGAGGGGAAGAAGTACCGCGGAGCCATCGTGGTCGACCCCATACCGGGCATCCACTTCGACGTTAAGGTCGTGGACTTCGCCTCGCTGTACCCGTCGGCCCTGGACAGGTGGAACCTCAGCTACGAGACCATAAGGTGCCCGCATGAGGAGTGCAAGAGCAACGTGGTCCCCGAGACGACCCACTGGGTCTGCAAGAGGAACAGGGGCCTCCAGAGCGCCGTGATAGGAGCGCTGAGGGCCGTCAGGGTCGGTCTGTACAAACCGAGGAGCTCAGACCGGTCCCTCCCGGAGGACCTCAGGGCCTGGTACGACGTGGTCCAGAAGGCCATCAAGGTCTTCCTGAACGCGTCCTACGGGGTCTTCGGCTTCGAGGAGTTCCCGCTTTACTGCCCTCCCCTCGCCGAGAGCACGGCTGCCATAGGGCGCTACGTCTTCAAGGCGGCGATCGAGAAGGTCCGGGAGCTGGGAGCGACCGTCGTATACGGCGACACCGACTCGCTCTTCCTCAAGGGCGCAGACGAGAAAGTCCTCTCCGAGCTGATCAGATGGGCCGCCACCGACCTTGGTCTCGACCTGGAGCCGGACAAGGAGTACGTCTACGTCGTCTTCTCCTCCCGGAAGAAGAACTACCTCGGCCTGACCACAAAGGGTGTGGTGGACGTCAAGGGCCTCACGGGAAAGAAGCGCCACATCCCCGAGTTCATCAGGGAGGCGTTCAACTCGATGCTGGAGGAGCTGAAGAAGGTCAGGAGCCCAGAGGACCTCGAGCGGGCGAAAAAGCACATCTCCGAGCTGATCAGGGGCTGGTACAGGAGGCTGAAGAACAGGGAGTTCGAGCTGGAGGAGCTGGCGTTCGCCGTGATGCTCTCCAAGCAGCCCGAGAGCTACACCGAGACGACCCCTCCGCACGTAAAGGCCGCCAACATCCTGAAGCAGCACGGGGTCCACGTGACCTCGGGCGACATCATCAGGTACGTCAGGACCAACGACAAGATCGGCGTAGCGCCGCTCCATCCCAAGGTCAGGGTGAGCAAGGACAGGATCGACGTCGACAAGTACATCGAGTACATGCGCTCGACATTCGAGCAGGTCCTCGACAGCCTCGACCTCGACTTCGACGCAGTGATCGGTGTCGGGAGCCTCGAGCAGTTCTTCACGTGACCTCGCACAGCGATACAACGTTTTTTACTCCCGGACCTGTTGCAGGAGCAAAGCGGGTGATAGAGTGTGGACCGCAAAGCCCTCGCTTACCCAATCATACCGGTCGGGAGCCTGGCGTTATCGCTGGCGGCCGGGCTGAGCCCGCAGCAGTCGGTAGCGGTCGGCGTCTTCACCGGCATCATCGGCGGCACACTCCTCTTCTGGCGCTTCAGGCTCGCCTTCGCGCTCGTCGGCGTCTCGATGCTGATGGCCGCAAGGCTCATCGACGTTCCGACCTTCATCGAGTTCTCCTCGCTGGACGTGATCGTCTTCCTGATCTGCATGATGATCGTGATAGGGTTCCTCGAGGAGCGGAGGTTCTTCGAGGTGGTGGTGGACAGGGTGCTGGGAATAGGAAGGGGCAGCGCGCTCAGGCTGATGTTCGTCTTCCTCGGCATGGCTGCATTATCCGCCGCGCTGGTGGATGAGGTCACCTCGATACTCTTCATGATGTCCACGGGCATCTCGCTCGCGGCCAGGTTCCAGCTCCCCCTGACGCCGTTGCTGCTGATGACCGTCTTCGCCACAAACATCGGAAGCAGCGCCACCGTCGTCGGCAACCCCATCGGCGTCCTGATCGCGCTGAACTCGGGCTACGGCTTCTCGGACTTCCTGAGGTACTCGGCGCCCGCCGCTGCGCTGGCCACGGTTGCGGTGGTCCTCACGTCCTCGGCGTACTTCAGGGACTTCTTCGCCAAGCTGAACGATGGGATGAAAAGGGAGGTCGTAGAGGAGGCCGCGCGAGACGGTGAGGAGCGTTCGAGGATCGACAGGACAGCCGCGCTCGTCTTCCTAGGCGTCATAGCGGGACTCGTCCTTCACGCGCAGATTGAGGCGCTGTTGGGATTGAAGAAGAACACGATGCTGATCGGCGTGGCCATGATAGGGGCGGGCGTCGTCCTGCTCATCGAGGGACCGAGGGCGAGGGAGCTGGTGGAGAAGAGGGTTGACTGGTGGACGCTCACGTTCTTCATGCTCTTCTTCGCCTCGGTGGGAACCCTGCATTACACCGGCGTGACGAAGTTCATCGCCGACGCCTTAGGTGGCGTCTTCGGCTCCAATCCGGTGGTTACGCTCCCCTCTTTCTACGTCGTGACGGGCCTCATGTCGGCCTTCATGGACAACGTCCTGGCCGTTGCCTTCTGGGTACCTGTAGTGCAGGAGATGGGCGCTGCAGGCCTCGACACGAGGTACCTCTGGTGGACGATGCTCAAGGCAGGGACCTACATGGGTAACCTGACGCTGATAGGGAGCACCGCGAACATCGTGGCCGTTGGAATGGCAGAGCGCCAGAAGCTCGTCCACATTACCTTCAAGGAGTGGATCAAGCCGGGGATACTGATAGGGGTTCTGCCCACCTCAGCTGTAGCGCTGCTATGGCTGATCGGCAACGCGCTGCTCGGTGCGTAGCCACCTGGGCTCTCAGTTCTCCGTTTTCGATCTGAGCTACCGTCGGAATCCATGGGTGAAATCCATCGCTGGCCTCTTCTGGTGGAAGTCTACTGTCGTTCCCTGTGACCTCGGTAGCTCTGAAATCTTCTCGAGTCTTCTGTACAGCTCAAGGGGCCTTCTCCTTCAGCTTCCAATCGAGACGTTCTTGGTTTGCTTCTCCGATCGTTCCCATCATCCCAGGACCTAGACCCAAACCCGTTTCACAACTCATAAGGCCCTTTGACCTACTCTTATTTCGAGCCCGGGAGACGTTCTGATGCGGGCGATGATGACTGAACGTCGCGACTGAACCGGTGATCTCAGGAGTGGGGTCTGAGCCCAGCACCCCTTGATGGAGGCCCTCTCGGGCGTCGAGGATTTTTAGTGAGGACGAGGCTTGATACAGGAGGGCGGGGGTGGCCGAGCCAGGTCAAAGGCGCAGGGCTTAGGACCCTGTCCCGTAGGGGTTCGTGGGTTCGAATCCCACCCCCCGCAGACAACAATCACGTGGTGGAGCATGGGCTTCAATGACGCCTTGCGGCATAATTCCTTACAGCTCGATATCCTCTTCTCCAGTTGGCGCTCCTTTGCCTCAGCTCCGAGCACTTCGCCTTCGAGACGATGGTGGGGTAATACAGCGTGAAGAAGTTTAGCAACATAAAATGCGGCCCCGCAAAACGTCCACTCCAGGACGGCTAACGCCTTAACCTCACCGCCTCTCTGCTGCGATCGAAGCGGCTCGAGACCAGGGCTACGACGTCCACGAAGATGGCCATCGAAGACAAAACTCCAAAATATAGCACCTCATGCGGGAACCCGCTCCTGTGGCAGGTCACAGGTTTTTCAACCGGCATGCGAGCCGATGGGGCGATGAGGGCCGGCGAGGGAACGACGAAGAGGTTCGGCGCGAGGTACGGCGCTAGGCTGAGGAAGAGGGTCGAGGAGCTCGAGAAGACGCAGTACGCCACCTACCAGTGCTCCAGGTGCGGAAGGGTAGCGGTGAGGAGGGTCGCGGTCGGCATATGGCAGTGCAGGAAGTGCGGGCACAAGTTCGCGGGCGGAGCCTGGGCCCCAACGGTCTGAGGGAATGCATCCCTGCGCGCTGAGGGTTCGGATCAGATCAGGTAGTTCTGATGCGATCTACCGCGCTCTCCTCCCGGAGTCCGGCGTTCTCCCCGGCCAGAGGTCGAGGGTTCAGGTCTCGCTCGACGGAGACGAGCTGGTGCTGGACTTCGAGGCGGACGACACCGTGGCGATGAGGGCGGCCGTCAACGCGTTCCTCCGCTGGGTCTCAGCCATCGAAAGGGTCCTCGAGAGGGCCTCAGCTTAACCGGAGATCGCGAAGGGCGGACCCACGTCTATAACGATCTCCCTCATGTCGATCAGCTCGATCTCCCTCGGGTCGCCATCGTAGGGTTTGCCGTCGACGTAAACCCGCATCCCGAGACCGGAGGAGACGAGATCGACGTCGAGAACCCTCTCGCGGCTCAGGGGCTGGCCCCATATGTCGAAGAACTGGCCCAGCGTCGGCCTTATCTCCCTAGGAGCTTCGACGTGGATCCAGCCTGTTGCGTCATGGGTGTGGAGCCAGTACATGCACCTGTTCGGGATGATGCCGATGTTGGCCGGCACCGTCCTCCTCTCTCCCCTGACGTAGACCTCGAGTTTGGCGTGGACGTGGTACGCGACCTGCTCCATCGACCAGCACTCTATGCCGGATATCGGCGCACCCACGGCCTGTGCCGGCGGCTCCCTCGCGAGGACCAGATACCCGCCCACCAGAGCGACCAGGACCAAGGCCGAGACGTACCCGATCCTCGGAGCGTAGTAGGAAACCGGGTGCTTGGACCTGATGTGGGCCCTGAGGGCCTCCCTCGAGGCGAAGGTGGCTCCGCAGCTCCTGCACCTGTACCTCATCCGCAGCACCGCCAGGACCGCACCGGCGTAATTATCCTTCGCGAAACGCTCCGAAACGGTCGTCAACCTCGTCGCCTTCACGCCTATATGCTCGGTTCCTCACCGGAGGGGTGTGGAGAAGGCCTTCCTTATCGCGGCGCTGACCGCCTCTCTGGTCGTGCTGGTGCTGCCGTTCGCGGTGATGATCTCGTTTCACGCCTCACCCGAGATGGCTAGGATGTGCCCGATGTGCGCAGCGATGATGCCGTTCGGACCAGCGTTCGGCTTCCTCGTCGTCGTGGGCCTCGTCGGGGTCGCGGTGACACTGGCTGTGCTGGTGAACGCCCCTGGGACGCGCGGGAGGGGAGAGGTGCCGTCGGCCCTCCTCGACGAGGAGAGGAAGGTAGTGGCGCTCCTCTCGGAGAGGGGAGAGGTGACGCAGCGGGACCTGGCGAGGGAGCTCGGGATATCGAGGGTCAGGGCCCACAGGCTCGTGAGGGAGCTGGAGAGGAGGGGCGTCGTGACCACCCAGCCCTACGGCCGCACGAAAATCGTCAGGCTGAGGCAGAGAGCATCGGGACAGTGACTTGTCAGATCAGCGCATGCGGTAGTTCTCCTCGAGGAACCGGTACATTTCGTCGTCGCAGATGAGCGCGAACTGCGGTTTTCCCTTCGATCCTGATGCGGCCGTCGATGACCAGCGTCGGTACGCACCTGATCCGGTACTCCCTCAACTTGCCTGCAACCTCAGCGTACTGCCTCGTGAGGTCATACACCTCGAGCGCGCAGCCGGCGCACTTCCCCACCGTAACCTCCTTGAGCACCTCCTCGCAGATGGGACATCCTCCGACGAAGAGCTCGAGCCGGTGGACCACAGAATGAGCTGCGACTGCGTGGATTTACGCCTTCCAGGTGAAAGCAACGTCCGAAACGATCGACGTTTCACACCGTTTCGCGCACCCCATTTCTATCAGGTCCGACCACTAAACGGTGAGGTGAGCCAGGTTGGACGACAGGACCGTCCTCGTGCTGGTGGTCGCGGTGTCGGTGCTGGCAGCGGCGGTGCTGGTGATCGGTGCTTACGCGTTCTGGTGGGGACCTATGTGGTGGTCCCGTGACACCTCTCCTGTCCCTCCCGCAGGAACGATGGGAAGGTGGAACATGATGGGATCAATGATGGGAGGGATGATGGGGTACATGATGGGCTGGTGCCCGTGCATGCAGTGGATGAGTGGAGGTGGTGCGGTGCCCCAGCAGCCACAGCAACCGACACCGCCCTCGAGGAGCCCGGACGTCGAGCTGACGGTCTACGCCGGCGACTTCGGCTTCGGCCTGCGGCCCGACTCGATACTCTCACCTGGTCCTGAGCTGAGGGTGAAGGTCGGATCCCTGGTCAAGCTGACGGTGGTGAACGTCGGCCAAGCGGTTCACGTCCTGACGGTTGTGCGGGAGCTGAGGGAGGACCCCAACGCGGAGCCTGTCTTCAGAGGTGCAGCGGCCGGAACGCCGAGGAACCCGATTCCGCCTGGCTCCTCGGTGACCGTATACTTCGTCGCCGATAAGGAGGGGACCTACTACTACGTCTGCAACGTTCCCGGGCACGTCAGTCTCGGAATGTGGGGGAGGTTCGTCGTCGAGTCAACCTGAGACGGCCTCTATGCTCCTCGAGTAGGCCTGGGCCCAGAGGGTCCTGTTCAGGAGGACGATGAAACCGGTCATCACGATCACCAGCATCAGGAGCCCGTGGACGTCACCGGCCGAGGCCGCCTCCGAGATCGCCTTGCCGAGTCCGGGAAGCTCAGTCTCATAGACGGCGTCCCCGAGCTTCAACCTCTCGGCCACCACGGTCGCGTTCCAGGCCCCACCGGCTGCGGTGATCAATCCGGTCACGATCGATGGCATCGCCAAGGGCAGGTACACGAGGCGCATCGACTTCCAGAGGCCGAGGCCGCTGAGCCTGACCAGCTCCCGGTAAGAGGGGTCGACGCCCATGAAGCCCTGTAGCGTCCCGTAGAACACGTAGTACTGCGAGCCCATCAGCATCATAACCACAGCCCCGATCTCCGTCCCGAAAGCTCCGAGCGATGCGAAGGCCGGCGCTATGACGGGATACAGCAGGGGAGCTGGGACCGACACGAGGACCTGGAGCACCGGCAGTGCCCTCCTCCTCTTCGACTGGTCGACCGATAGGAGGTACGCGAGCGGCACGGACCAGAGCAGGGAGATGAGGAGCACCGCGGCCACCCTGACGGTGGAGAGGCCTAGGGACGTTCCGATCAGATACCAGTCTGCGGTGGAGAAGCGCCTTGCCAGAAGGAGCGCCTGCCCTATCAGGTCGCCCGAGTAGCGGATCAGCAACGTGCTGAAGGCAGTGCCTATCACCAGGAGCGCCGTGAGGGAGAGGAAGGCGGTCCTGTACCTCTCCAGCTGGGGCACGAAGTGGACCTGCAGCGGAACCCTCAGTTGCCTGACCCTCGAGATCGTGGCGATCCCTTGCCCGAAGGTCCTGAAACCCCTCCCTATCGCGGTGAGACCGACGAAGATCCTCGGCCTCGTAGCAGCCCCCGGCTCGGTCACGAAGCGGCTGGCCCAGTCAGCCAGTGGGACGTAAACCGCGTACTGGACGATACCTATCGAGGTCAGCGTCATGGCCAGCACGAGCAACGTCAACGACCAGTCCCCTTTACCGATCAGGTCAGCGGTGAGGGAGCCGACCCCGAAGACGCGGTACTCCTTCTCGCCGATAGACATCACCTCGCTGGCCGTAAGGAAGAACCAGGCGTTGGCGGTGGAGGGCTGCAGGTTGGAGGCGAGCCTCGGTATCGCGACGGGGAGGTAGACGTGTCTGAACCTGTCGAGAAGCGGCACGCCCCAGAGCCTGAGCGCCTCCCGGATCTCGACGGGCACGTTCCGGACCGCCTCGTAGACCGAGAAGGCGAAGTTCCAGAAGGTGCAGGTGAAGATCAGGAAGAGCGCCGCGAGCTCCGGCCCTATGACCGGGGAGACCGTGACGAGCAGCGCTATCGCGAGCGGGAAGAATCCGAGGATCGGAACGCTCTGGAGCACGTCCAGCGCAGGTATTATCACCGCCTCGAGCCTCCTGTTGACGGCCGCAGAGGTGCCTATCAGGATCGCTGCGGCCATCGAGAGGAGCAGCGCAGCGCCTATCCTGGCCCAGGAGGCGCCGAGCGCGGCCAGCAGGTCGATGACCGTCGTCATGCGGAACCCCTTTTCAGTGGGCGCAGACCGGACCGTCCTCCTTCGCCGAGAGGCGAGCGTAGCAATCGTCACATAAGATCTTCCCGCCTAGCACGTTCGGGCGCCGGACCTCACAGCCGCAGGAGCTGCACCTCATCGGCCCTCACCCTGCCCTCCCTCAACATCTCCCTGACGCAGTACCTCGGGAAGAGCCTCAGCTTCTCCTTCCCTTCGGGTGCGATCGGCAGCTCCTCGACCAACGCGTCCAGCTCCCTCAGCTTCCTCTCCATCAGCGAGGTGAAGAAGTTGAGGTCGTTCCTCGGAACCCTCAGGAACCTGAGAGCCTCCCGGAGGGAGCCGGTTCTGAGCGCGATCACCGCCTTGGCGAAGGCGTCCTCGAGCTGCCTCATGAGGAGGCTCAGGCTCACAGGTACGGACCTCCTGTGGACGAGGTCGACGACGTCGTCGGCGAGCTGGTAGATGGTCCCAACCAGTAGGCCGTAGCGCTTCAATGCGGCCCTCAGCTCCGGTGGCGCGTCCGCGCACACCGCGGCCGACTCAGCCGCTGCGGCGAACAAACTGCCGGTCTTGTTCTCTATCAGCCGGAGATAGAACATCTCGGAAGGCGGCCTGGTGGAGACGATCTCGTCCAGGACGCCCATCGATGCCTTGTCCCAGGCCTCCAGGAAGATCCGGGCTATCTCCACGCCCTTCTCCAGGGCCGTTGAGAAGGCGGCGTTGATGATCCTGTGGCCCTCGATGACCGCCCTGCCTATCCCGATCCTGCGCCACAGTGCCGGCCTCCCCCTCCTGAAAAGGTCCATGTCTATCACGTCGTCGTGGACGAGGGAGGCGTTGTGGGCCAGCTCCAGCGCGTATGCCACGTCCAGCGCCGTCTCCCTCTCCTTGCCGCCCAGCGCCTCGAAGACCAGCATCAGGAAGACCGGCCTGAGCCTCTTGCCTCCCTCGAGGATCGAGCTGACGATCCTGCTGTCGGGCCTCTCGCTTAGCCTCCGGCGGATGTGCCGGTCTATCTCCTCCCTCAGCCTCTCGACCGTCGCCTCGAGCTCCACCAGGCCCCTCTCCATCAGCCCGTGGCACGTACGCAGTACCGGGTCAATAACCCTCGTTTCATCGCGCGGCAATGGAAGGGAGATATGCACGCCCCTCATCGGTCTGCCGGATGGTGGCGAAGAGGGTGATACCGTGCCTGGACGTCGAGAACGGCAGGGTCGTGAAGGGCATCTCCTTCAGGGACCTGAGGGACGCGGGTGACCCGGTGGAGCTGGGCAGGAGGTATGCCGAGGAAGGAGCTGACGAGCTGGTCTTCCTCGACATATCCGCGACGCTCGAGGGCAGGAGGACCATGGTGGAGGTGGTCAGGCGAGTCGCGTCGGAGCTGGACATCCCCTTCACGGTGGGTGGTGGGATCAGGACCCTCGAGGACGCGGAGGCCCTCCTCAGGAACGGCGCCGATAAGGTCTCGGTGAACACGATGGCTGTCGAGAGGCCTGACCTCGTGAGGTCCATCGCGAGGAGGTACGGAGACCAGTGCGTGGTCGTCGCCATAGACGCCAAGAGGGAGGCTCAGGGCGAGGGCGTCGCGTACAGGGTCTACACCCACTCGGGGACGAGGCCGACGAGGTACACCGCGGAGGAGTGGGCGAGGCGGGCCGAGGAGCTGGGCGCCGGCGAGCTGCTGGTCACCTCGATAGACATGGACGGTCGACAGGCGGGGTACGACGTCGAGCTCCTCAGGAGGATCTCGGACTCCGTCGGCATCCCCGTGATCGCCAGCGGTGGAGCTGGTTCCCTCGAGGACTTCTACAGGGCGATCGTTGACGGCGGGGCTGACGCGGTCCTCGCGGCCTCGGTCTTCCACTTCGGCCGCTTCTCCGTCAGACAGGTCAAGGAGTACCTGGCCTCGAGGGGGCTGGAGGTGAGGCTGTGAGCTCGGCCGGACTGGACTCGCTCGACTTCTCCAAGCTGAACGGCCTTGTGACGGTGGTGGTCCAGGACCACGATTCGGGTGAGGTGCTGATGGTGGCCTTCGCGAACGAAGAGGCGGTGCGCAGGACGCTCGCGGAGCGAAAGGCCTACTTCTGGAGCAGGTCGAGGCGGAAGCTCTGGAGGAAGGGAGAGGAGTCCGGGAACGAGATGGAGGTCGTGAAGGTCCTGGTCGACTGCGACGGCGACGCCCTGCTCTACCTCGTCAGGCCGAAGGGGCCCGCGTGCCACACCGGCAACAGGACCTGCTTCTTCAGGGAGCTCGAGCCGACCGACCCGTCAGCTCCCTCGGGAGCCAGGCGTCCAACTTAGCGCGCCTCAGCGGATGCCGGTCCGGTAATTCCGCGCGTCGAAACGAACTCAGGTCGACGATTCTCATTTATATCTCAGGTTATCTCGGAAAGAGACGCGATGGTCAGGCCCGTCGACTTCAAGTCGGCCCCAATAGACCCGGACTACAAGAGCAAGCTCCCGAAGACCGGGACGCACCACAACCACGACGTCTGGGGCGAGGGCGTCCAGAGGCTCGACGCGGAAGGGAAGCCGTATCCGACCAAGCTGGGGGTCCACGGCTCAGTCGTTGCGGTTGACTGGGACTCCTGCGTCGCCGACGGCGCCTGCATGGACGTCTGCCCCGTCAACGTCTTCGAGTGGGCCCTGAACCCCGGCCAGTCCGGGAGCGGCAAGGACAGGGTGATCGACCCGGAGAAGGACAAGGAGCTCTGGGAGAAGTACAGGACCGACAAGTCGGACCCGGTGAGGGAGTCGGACTGCATCTTCTGCATGGCCTGCGAGTCCGCTTGCCCCGTCCTCGCGATCAAGATATACCCGCCGTAGCCGGGAAGAGGCACAGCGCCACAAACCCCTCGTGTTTTCGCAAAATCACCTCTCGCTCGCAAAGCCCTCCAACGGTCGACAGCGGCTCGCCGAACCACAGCTCCCTCTTCCCGTGCCGTCCCCAGGTGGACCATGGAATCTTATTATCCTGCGGAGATGAAAACCGGTGAGGGCGTTTGGTCTTCGAGCTGATCGAGGAGCACGGATCGATCGCGCGGGGCAGGAAGGTCCTGATCGACGTGGGCCCTTCGCCGGGAGCGGTTGGGCTGGTATCGGCTACGGTGCTGCTCGAGTCCCGGAAAGGGGAGAAGGTGCTGAGGGTCTTCTCGCCCCACTTCCCCCAGGTCTCCCTGATAGACTCCGAGGGCGTCTCGAGCCTCCCGGTGGTCGAGCTCCACCAGCTCTCCGACGGACTCAACGCGATCGTCCTCACCAGGAACTTCATCGTCGAGTCGACCGAGGCGGGAGAGTCTGTTGCGCGCAGCGTGATCGAGCGGATCGGATTAGATGACGTCGAGCTGCTGATGGTCGTCACGAGCGGCAGGCTCACCGGAACCGGCGACGTCTACGCGGCCTCCAACGACCCAGCGGTTTTGAGGAGGGCGATCGAGAGCGGAGCTAAGGTCCTTTCGTCGGTGGAGGCGCTGCCTGTCGACCGGCTGACATCGTCCCTGATGCGGAGGGCCATGACCAAAGGGATCAAGACGCTGCTGTTGCTGGCGGACACCGAGGGGATCCTCCCCGACTTCAGGTCGGCGAAGAGGCTCCTCCAGGTGATGTCCTCGCTGCTCCAGATCCAGATCGATACGAGCAAGCTCGACGAGGAGATCGCCAGGCAGCAGGCCTTCCTCAAACAGATGGAGGAGGCCTTCACCGAGACCGGAGAGACCGAGAGGCGCGAGGGAGGTCCGACCTACATCGGCTGAGAGCCGATCTCAATCCGTTATCTCGTAGATGTAGACGTAGGCGTAGGTGTTCGTGCTGTACGGCGGGCTCGATGAGTAGACGAGTCTGAACCCTGGGATGTCCTGGGGATCGTAGACGAAGTAGGTCTGGGTCCCTGTCCTGACGGGCCTGTAGGGTATCATCAGCCCGAGCGTGGTCTGCTGCCAGAACTTGTCCTGCGCGTTGACCGGAGAGCCGCCGGGGCCGAGGAGGCTGTTCTCGTCGATCGGCTGGAGGCCCAGGTTCTTCGCCTCCTGGTTGGCTATCTTCAGCATCCAGTACCACTTCGACTCGTCGCCGAAGTAGAGCAGCTGCCCTCCCTGCGTTCCCCCAACGAATGGCGCGAACGTGATGAAGATCAGGACGTGCGTTGCTCCGAGCTCCCGGAAGATGGCCTTGCTGACGTTAGGCGGCGACATGAATGCGTATCCGATCAGCGCTATCCGCTTGCTGTCGATGGTAGTGTTGTCGACGATGCTCTTGCGCTCTCCGAGCCTTGATATCCAGTTGCCGTAGTCCCACCAGGAGGCGACGACCGCCGTCGGCGGGAGGTTGTACTTCATCCACTCGGCTGCCCTAACCCAGTCGAGGAGCGGCTGCCTGGTGGGGACGCTGCTGGTGAGGACCGTCGGTGGGACGTTCGCCGCGTCGATGCCGGAGAGCTGAAGCGTGTTGCCCGCGCCGCTCGGGAGGTAGTAAAGCGAGAGGACCAGGAGCGCCACAAGTGGAACGGCGACGAAGGTCCTTCCCTGGAACGAGGGCCTCCTCAGCTGGACCGCGAAGGCCGACCTGAAGGAGCTCTCGAGGAGGTGGGAGAGCCCGAGCCCGGCGAGGACCACGACGAGCGGTGACGTCGGCAGGGCAAGCCTCACCATCGAGCCTGCAGCGTAAAGGGCCGCGGCGGCGTACAGCAGCAGGAAGATCGCCTCGTCGGTCCCCCTCTTCACCAGCAGGTAGATCCCCAGGAGCGCGAACGAGAGAGCCGGGCCGAAGTCGAGGAAGAGCGATCCCCACGTGGCGAGCTGGTTCTCCGCGACTGACTGGACTATCGGCAGCGCGCCCCTCAGCGCCGGGACCAGAACCGAGAAGAACTTGAGCAGGGGTAGGCCCAGCGAGCCGAGCGCGAGCAGGACGACGAACACGACCGCAACGAGGATCGCCGTACCCCGAACCACCAGCAACCTCTTGGTCTCGTCCAACCTCCGGTGAGCGTAGAGGCCGAGGAGGAGGTACGGGATGACCAGCCAGCCGACCGCCATGCTCAGCTCTTTGAAGTAGCCTGGGCCGAGCTTGGGGACGTTCACCGCGACGAACGCGTAGGTCGCGAAGGTTACCAGGTAGGCCACCAGGAGGTTGGGCCTGAAGCGCCCGAGGAAGACCAGCAGCGCGGCGTAGACCGGGATCAGGACGATCACCAGCCTGTGGGCCCCCCAGGTGGCCACTACGCCTCCGATGGAGAGACCGGCCAGGAGACCGTAGATCGCAGCACCCTTCAGGGACCTCCGCTCGTTGATCGCGACCAGGAAGAGGAGGAAGCCCGCGTGCATCAGCGGTATCGATAGGGCCTCGTCGTCGAACCAGCCGTAGTGGGTCCTGGAGATGTGGGCGTTGCTCACCGCTAGCAGAAGCGCCGCGGCCAGGGCCGGTCCCCTGCCCAACAGGTACCTCGCGAAGAGGTAGATCACCACGACCGTCACCATGCCGTAGAAGACCGGAAGGGCCGCCGCGAGCTCGAGGGGCTGGATGCTGATGCCGAGGCCGCTCAGGACGAGGTAGATGAAGGCCATCGCGAAGGAGACTCCGGGGTAGAAGGTGCTGCCGACGTTCAGGCCGGTAGGGTACCACGACATCGTGTCGACGAGGTTCCTGAACTCGAAGAATCCGGACCAGCCCCGTTCTATGATCATCCTGGCGACGGTGTAGTGCCACCAGGGGTCGAACTCGCTCAGGAGGGGCCCCCACCTACCGGGAAGAACCCTGACCATGAAGGCCGTCGAGACCGCCAGCGCCAGCACGGCCAGCTCCACCAGAGCCAGGCCCCTGACGCGCCTGTCGATTGACCTGAGGACGTCGTACACGGAGCGCAGACCCGCCGCAAGCCTGGCCGACATCCCGATCCCCCACGAGCTCACCCGGGCGATATATGAGGAGAACCTCGGGACGGTCGAGCGCCGCGCTCTTTGGGAGAGGCGTCCTGCGGAGCGAAGCTCATTACCGAGGAGCTGGATGCCAACCCGGCGGATGGAGAACGCCTGCAGCAGGTGCGGTAGGGCTGGGGTCGTCTACGTCAGGCGGTACTCGGGGGAGAGGCTCTGCAGGGCCTGCTTCCTCGAGACCTTCGAGCGGAGGGTCTACCGGACCATAACGAGGTACGACATGCTGAGGGAGGACGACACGATCGCGGTCGCCCTCTCAGGAGGAAAGGACAGCATCGCGCTCCTGAAGGTCCTCGCGAAGATAGAGCGGAGGTTCCCGAGGGCGAGGCTGGTAGCGGTCACGGTCGACGAGGGGATATCCGGGTACAGGGAGGAGGCCCTGGAGTACGCGAGGAGGGTCTGCGAGGAGCTCGGCGTCGAGCAGGTCTTGGTCTCCTTCAGCGAGCTTTACGGGCTGACGATGGACGAGGCGGTCAGGGACGGCTACCTCGACGAGCTCGGGCTGGGCCCTTGCACGGTGTGCGGGGTCATGCGGAGGAGGGCGATAGAGCTGGGCGCGATGAAGGCCGGAGCCACGGTGATAGCTACGGCCCACACGCTCGACGACATAGTCCAGACGTACCTGATGAACCTCCTGAGGGGGGACCTGAACCACCAGCCGTTGGGCCTGAGAAGGGAGAGCGAGGGCGTGCTGCCGAGGGTCTCGCCGTTCAGGCTCACGCCCCAGAGGGAGGTGATCCTCTATGCGGTCTACACGGGGATACCGATGCAGGAGGTCGAGTGCCCCTACGGCCACCTCTCGCAGAGGGCGCTGATCAGGTCCTTCCTCACCGAGTTCGAGGAGAGGTTCCCCGGCTCCCTGTACGCGGCGCTGATGGCGATCGAGGGCCGCCTGATCTCGGGCCTCCAGGAGGACAGGAAGGTCGGAGAGGGAGGGGGAAGGTGCGGGGTCTGCGGGTCGCCCACTTTCCGCGAGGTCTGCAGGAGCTGCGAGCTGATATCGCAGATAGCCGGCATCCGGGCCTCGAGGCTGAGGAGGTCCGCGGCGATCGTCGGTGACCTGATGGCCGGAGCGCGGTCGGCTTGAGGGACATCACGACCGAGATCGAGGGGAGGCTGAGCGGCGTCGGGTGCTCCTGCCATCCGGTAATGCCGAGGACCGCAAGGGCGCTGGTGACAGAAGGCGACGCTCCCCAGGTCCTGCTGGAGGTCCTGAAGGAGCTCGGTCTTTCGGGTCCCGTGGCGCTCGCCTACGATGAGGTCACGTACTCCGTCCTCGCGTCGTCCATCGAGGGCTTCCTCAGGTCCCGGGGCATCGAGGTGGTGGGGTTCTCGGTCAGCAGGGCCGACGAGGGGAACGCGCTGCGCCTCAAGGAGCTCATGGGACGGGCCTCCGTTGGGGTTGCGGTCGGCGGCGGAACGGTGATCGACGTCTGCAAGCTGGCAGCCCACTGGTCCGGCAAACCCTTCATCTCGGTTCCCACCACGCTCTCCCACGACGGCATCGCCTCTCCCGTCGCCTCGGTCGCCTTCCGGGGCAGGAGCCACAGGGCTAGCGTCCCGGCAACCGGGCCTGTGGCGGTGGTGGCAGACGCGGGCGTTCTCAGTTCCTCACCCCGCAGGCTCAAGGCGGCCGGTGCCGGTGACCTGCTGGCGAAGCTGACCGCCCTCAAGGACTGGGAGCTGGGCGAGCTGCACGCGGGCGAGATCGTCTGCAGAAGGGCCTACGCGGCGGAGCTGGAGGCGATCGAGTGCGCGATCGACTTCGTCTACGGAGGGATGCGGGACGCGCTGGTCCTCCTCAGGGGCCTGCTCCTCTCGGGCGCGGCGATGGCCCTCGTCGGCTCCTCGAGGCCGGCCTCTGGCTCGGAGCACATGATCTCGCATCAGATAGACGCGCTCGGCAAGTCGAAGGGCCTTCACGGCGAGCAGGTGGCGCTCGCGACGGTGCTGATGTCCCGTTACCACCAGTCCCATAACGGCG
Source organism: Candidatus Calditenuis fumarioli (assembly GCA_030059665.1). GTDB lineage: Archaea > Thermoproteota > Nitrososphaeria_A > Caldarchaeales > Calditenuaceae > Calditenuis > Calditenuis fumarioli. The sequence continues at coordinate 67,181 of JANVYR010000003.1, read as the reverse complement.
GTTGGTGGAGGGACCCGAGGTTCAGCTGGGGCTCCGTCCTAGAGCTCCTCAGTGTAGCCGGCGCTCCGACCTCCTTCCTAGAGCTCGGTCTCACGCGTGAGGACGTCGTCGAGGCGGTGCTGAGGGCGCCGGAGGTCAGGCCCGAAAGGACAACGCTGCTCCACCTGAAGCGCCCCGGGAGGGAGACGGTCTCCGAGCTGCTCGAGGAGACGGGGATCTGCTGAACCGCCCTTGGTCGTCACGCGGAGGCACGGGTCACCGCACAACCTCAATCCGCGTTCGACGGCTCCTTCCGGACTTGACCTCCTGAACGAGCTCCCTTGGGCAAAGCTTTAACAGGGCTGTGAGGTGAAATTTGCGGGTTGGGCGTCAAGCTGGGCGACATAATTCCTCCAGAGGCGGTGGAGGAGGTCAGCCTTCAGTTCTTCAACGGCAAGTCGGTCGCCATCGACGGCTTCAACGCGCTCTACCAGTTCCTCTCGATCATCAGGGGGCCCGACGGGAGGCCTCTCATGGACAGCAGGGGAAGGGTAACCAGCCACCTCAGCGGCCTCTTCTTCAGGACCGTCAACCTCCTGGAGGAGAACGTCAGGGTCGTCTACGTCTTCGACGGCCAGCCACCGGAGCTGAAGAAGGAGACGATACGGAGGAGGTTGGAGGCGAAGAAAGCCGCGGCCGAGAGGTACGAGAAGGCCCTGATGTCGGGCGACTTGGAGGCCGCGAGGAGGTACGCGACCCAGACGGCCACCCTGGAGGAGTACATGCTCCAATCCGCCAAGGAGCTCCTGGAAGCAATGGGTGTCCCCTACGTCATGGCCCCGTCGGAGGGGGAGGCGCAGGCGGCCTACATGGCAGCGAAGGGCCACGTCTGGGCCTCCGCGTCCCAGGACTACGACTCGATCCTCTTCGGCTCCCCCAGGCTCGTCAGGAACCTCTCCGTCGTCGGCAGGAGGAAGCTTCCCGGCAGGAAGGAGTACGTCGAGGTCAGCCCGGAGCTGGTGAGGTCGGATAGGCTGTTCAGCGCCCTCGGTCTCACGCGGGAGCAGCTGATAGACGTGGCCATCCTGATAGGGACCGACTACTTCGAGGGCGTCAAGGGCGTCGGCCCGAAGAGGGCTCTCCAGCTGATCAGGGAGTTCGGGACCGCGGAGAGGGCGCTGAGGGCGCTGAACGTCGTCCCTGAGGTCGACATCGAGGAGGTCCGCAGGCTCTTCCTGAACCCCCAGGTGACCGACGACTTCAGGCTCGAGTGGAGGCCCATCGACCCGGAGCGGGTTAAGAGGGTCCTCTGCGACGAACACGACTTCTCCGAGGAGAGGGTGGAGAAGGCGATGAGGGAGCTGCTGGAGAGGCAGAGGAAGTCCGCAGGCGAGACGAGGCTGGACCAGTGGTTCTGAACGGAAAAGGGGATCCGAGGGGTTACTGTGCGGAGGTCACTTCACGCCCACGAGGGTGACCAGCTTCCTCTCCTCGTCGAGGCTGTGGACCCTGAGGACGTTGTTCAGCTCCAGCACCAGCAGGGCCCTCCTGAGGTCGGAGAGGCTCAGGTCCCTTCCCTTCGCCTGAAGCGCCTTGAGAAGCTGGGACTCCATCATCTTCCCCCCGTTCCTCCTCAGGGTCTCGGTCACGGAAGCCAGGAGATCGGCGCTGGGCATCGCGCTTAACCGATCATGACCAAGGGCCTTTCGGAGCTCCTCAGGACCTCCGAGATCTTCTCGTACTCCTTCAGCATCTGCGGGGTTATGCTCGGCTTGACGAGGTTCAGCGCCTCCTGGAAGTCTGCCCAGGTCACCACCTCCGCATCGGGGCTCCTCCTCAGCGCCGCAAGACCGGCCTCACGGCACAGGGATTCGAGGTCAGCGCCCGAGTAACCCTCCGTCATGGCCGCGAGCTTGGCAAGGTCGACGTCCTGCGCCAGAGGCATCTTCCTCGTGTAGATCTTCAGTATCTGGAGCCTTCCCTTCTCGTCGGGCGGAGGAACGTAGATCAGCCGGTCGAACCTTCCGGGCCTGAGGGCCGACGGGTCCATCATGTCGGGTCTGTTGGTGGCACCTATCACGATCACGTCCCTCAGCTCCTCGATCCCGTCCATCTCCGCGAGCAGGGTGCTGGTCACCCGATGTGCAACGCCGGAGCTGTCGTCGAGCATGTCGCGCCTCGGGATCAGCGTCTCTATCTCGTCCAGGAATATCACGCACGGAGCCGCCTGCCTCGCCTTCCTGAAGACCTCCCTGATGGCCCTCTCGGACTCGCCGACCCACTTCGAGTAGATCTCGGGGCCCTTGATGGTGATGAAGTTGGCCTCCGACTCGGTGGCCACGGCCTTCGCGAGGAGCGTCTTGCCGCATCCCGGTGGACCGTAGAGGAGGACTCCCTTGGGAGGCTTGATGCCGAGCTTCTCGAACCTGTCAGCGTACTTCATCGGCCACTCGATCGACTCGATCAGCTTCTGCTTCACGTCCTCGAGCCCGCCGATGTCGTCCCAGCTGACGTTGGGCGTCTCAATCTCGACCTCCCTGAGGGCCGTTGGCGTGATCTCCTTGTAGGCCTCCATGAAGTCCTTCATCGTCACCACCAGCTGGTCCAGTATCTCGGGCGACAGCTTCTCCTCGTTGAAGTCGATGCTCGGGAGGATCCGGCGGATGCACTTCATTGCGGCCTCCCTGCAGAGCGCCGCGAGGTCGGCGCCGGTGTAGCCCTTGGTGATCTCCGCGAGCTTGTCGATGTCCACGTCCGGGGCCAGCGGCATCCCCCTCATGTGTATCTGCAGTATCTCCTTCCTCCCCTTCTTGTCGGGTATGCCGATCTCGATCTCCCTGTCGAACCTCCCCGGCCTCCTCAGCGCCGGATCGAGCGCGTTCGGCCTGTTCGTGGCGCCTATCACGATCACCTGTCCTCGGCTCTCGAGGCCGTCCATCAGCGCCAGCAGCTGGGCGACGACCCTCTTCTCGACCTCACCGGTGACCTCGCTCCTCTTCGGCGCGATCGCGTCGATCTCGTCGATGAAGATGATGCTCGGCGCCTCCTCCTCCGCCTTCCTGAAAATCTCCCTGAGCTTCGCCTCGGTCTCGCCGTAGTACTTGTTCATGATCTCGGGGCCGTTGATCAGGAAGAAGTTCGCCTCCGCCTCAGTCGCCACGGCCTTCGCGAGGAGCGTCTTGCCGCATCCCGGTGGACCGTAGAGGAGGACTCCCTTCGGCGGGTCTATGCCCAGCTTCTGGAAGAGCTCGGGGTACCTCAGCGGCAGCTCCACCATCTCCCTGATCTTCTGGATCTGCTCGTGGAGACCTCCTATGTCCTCGTAGGTGACGTTGGTGCTGAGCGTCTTCTCCTGGACGGGCCTGCTGTGGATGACGAGCTTCGTCTTCGGGGTGATCTTGACCACTCCGGAGGGCCTGGTCTGGAGGACCGCGAAGTTGAAGAGGTTCCCGAAGAACAGCACCGGGATGACGTTCTTCTGGACCAGGGGGTACTCGATCAGCCGGCTCTTGACGAGCTTCGTGAAGTTCTCGTCGGGCTTGATCGTGTTGTTCACCGGTGCCAGGACTACCAGCTGGGCCTCCTTCACGTTCGCCTTCCTGACTATGACGTACTCGTTGAGCGAGACACCGGCGTTGCTCCTGATGTAGCCGTCGATCCGGATGATGTCCTTCTCCTCCTCGAGGTACCCGAGCCAGAGCGTGGCCGCCGCGAGCTTCCTGCCCTTGATCTCGATTATGTCGCCTGTCGCGAGACCAGCGGAAGCCCCCACCTCCCGGTCTATCCTGGCGATCCCGTAACCGACGTCCCTCTGCCGCGCCTCCGCGACCCTCAGCCTCAGCTCCTTGACCGGCTGCTGCTCCTCCACCATCCGCACCGTCAACCCTTCTCCAGACTAATCAATTTTCGCGGTCCATTCGATTCGCAGGGGGTTAGAATGACCGTTGAAACTGAACTACGCTCCTGCAGCACGGTCGGTGCGGTGACCCATGTCGTGGAAGACCGCTCCTGACGCAAATCATTAAAGCCACAGCTCGAACGTCGATTGCGGTGAGTGTTGGTCAGGGATCCGTTCTCGGAGCCTGTGAGGGCCATCGAGGTCGGTGACCGGCACATCTCGGAGCTCGTGGAGGCGATGAGGGACACGGCGTACCAGGCCAGGTCGCTCGGAGAGGTTCTCAGGGTCTGGGAGGAGGCGATCAAGGCGAGGGACACCGTGATCTTCCTCGGGCTCGCCGGATCGATGAGCACCGCAGGCCAGTGGAAGATGGTGAAGTGGCTCATAGAGCGGAGGTTCGTGGACGTTCTGGTCTCGACCGGTGCGAACATCACCGAGGACCTGGTGGAGGCGATGGGCTTCAGGTACTGGAAGGGGTCGCCGTACGTGAACGACGCGGAGCTCAGGGCCATGAGGGTTTACAGGTTCCACGACGTCTTCGTCAGGGAGAGCGACTACCTGCGCATGGAGCAGCTGCTGGCCGACTTCATGCTGGGCCTCGACGGATCTGGTCCCTACTCCTCCGCTGAGCTCCTCTTCCTGCTGGGAAGACACCTCAGCGATAGGGGGATCGACGGCATCCTCACCTCGGCGTACAGGAGGAGGGTGCCGGTCTTCTCGCCGGCGCTCGTCGACAGCGGTTTCGGCGTCGCTTACCTGCTGAACAGGCACAGGAAGAAGGACTTCAGGCTCATCGTGGACCACTTCAAGGACTTCGAGCAGATCGTCACGATAAAGTCGAGGTTCTCCGACAGCGCTGCCGTCTTCATCGGTGGAGGCGTACCGAAGGACTTCATCCAGCTCGCGGCGGTCTCGGTCGACGTCCTCCTCTCGGGCGACCTGCTGACGACGAGGCCCCACAGGTTCGCGGCTCAGGTGACGACGGACAGCCCCTTCTGGGGAGGGTTGTCGGGGGCGACGCTGGAGGAGGCGGTCAGCTGGGGCAAGGAGTCGGGCGAGAGCCTGAAGGCCCAGTGCTTCTGCGACGCTACCATCGCCCTCCCCCTGCTCACCCACGCCCTCCACGAGAAGTTCAGGGAGGGAAGGAAGGGCCCGGACCTCTCCTGGGTCTTCGAGGAAGTGATACGTTGATGAGCTGGTCGGTGGTGCTGGATCAGAGGGTGTAGCGCATGCCGCTGCTCGACGCCTCCCTCATTCAGCTCGCCCAGATGAAGAGGCTACACTACAAGATCTGCAGGAAGTGCGGTGCGAAGAACCCCCCGACGGCCGAGAAGTGCCGTAAGTGCAGGAGCTACAACCTCCGCTGGAAGAAGCGGGAGCTGGCCAGGAAGTGACGGGGATCAGGGCCTCCGAACGGTAGCCGTTATGAGCCGCTCTTTGATTGATGGTGACGTTTACGACTCCTTTCGGGCCGCAGGCGAGATAGCCAGGAAGGTCAGGTCCGAGGTCGTTTACAGGGTCAGGGAGGGAGCCTCTGCGCTGGAGATCGCCACGTGGGTCGAGGAGAGGATCAGGGAGCTCGGAGGAGGTGTGGCGTTCCCGTGCAACGTCGGTGTCGACGCGGTTGCCGCCCACTCCACGCCCTACCCTGATTCGGACTACGCGCTCCGGAGGGGAAGTCTGGTCAAGGTGGACCTCGGGGTGGAGATCGACGGGCTCGTGGCTGACACCGCTGTGACAGTTGCCCTTCCCGGAGCGGACGAGGCGATGGTGCTCGCGGCGGAGAGGGCCCTTGAGGAGGCCTTGAGGGCGATCCGGGCAGGCGTCAGGGTCAGCGCCGTCGGCGAGGTCATCAGCAGGGCCGTCACCTCGTACGGTTATCGGCCCATAGCCAACCTCTCGGGGCATCAGATAGAGCGTTACAACCTCCACGCCGGCCTCTCCATCCCCAACGTCCCAGCGGGTGAGGGGAGGCTCGAGGCAGGGAAGGTCTACGCGGTCGAGCCCTTCCTCACCACCCGAAGGGGTGCCGGGCAGGTCAAGCACATCGACCGGGTCGAGATCTTCCGCGTCTCGGAGGACTCGCTGGTCAGGTCCAGACGTCTCGGGCCGCAGCACGAGGCGGTCGTGAGGAGGCTGCTGGAGTCGACCAGGGGACTCCCTTACGCCCTCAGGTGGTTCCCCGACGTCGACCGGGAGATCCACGCGGTCCTTTACCGGCGCGGCATCGTGAAAGGATACCCTGTGCTGGTGGAGGCATCGGGCGAGCCGGTGGCGCAGGCGGAGCACACCGTCGTCGTTTGGGAGGACGGCTGCGAAACCCTCACCTGAAAGGGTACCTCATCTGCGCTGCTTCTGCTCCTCAACGTGGATGCTCACGATGGTCATCGACTCGCCGCCGCACTTCGGGCACTTCATCTCCACCTCCTTGAAGACGTAATCGCCCTGCTGGTAGGGCCTGCTGTGAACCGTGCCGCACGAGTTGCACTTCAGGAACGTCGTCGGAGATACCGCTGGCCTCAGCAGCTCGTCCCTGCTGCCCGAGAACATCCCGCGAATCGGCACCACCCACCTCACTATAAAAATTGTTATTGTGCAGGAAGAGCGTCTATATGCGCGCTGGCAGGAGGGATGGGCGTTGAGGAAGGTCTCGCCGAGGGCGCTGAGGAGGATGCAGGAGAGGCTCCTGAGCTCCGCGGGGATCGAGGTCAACGAGCTCGGAGAGGCAACGGTGACGATAGAGCTCGGCGACCGGAGGATCACGCTCAGGCGTGCGACGGTGGTGCAGGTCGAGGGGCCCATGGGAAGGATGTACCAGATCGTCGGCGGCGAGGAGTTGGTGGGCGAGGCGGAGGCCCCCAGGGAACCGGAGGAACCCGCACAGGCGGTTGAGGTCTCCGAGGAGGACGTGGCCCTCGTTGCGGCCCAGGCCAACGTCACGGAGGAGGAGGCGAGGAGGGCCCTGATCGAGGCGGGAGGGGACCTCGCGAAGGCGATACTGTCCCTCAGGAGCAGGGGCCAGCGGGGTTAGCTCATAGGCCGATGTAGTGGATCTTGAGGTGCTCCCTCAGCAGCTCCTCGTACGGCGTCACGTAGCCGCAGTGAGGGCACTGGTGCAACTCGCTCCCCGCCTGCGGCCTGCGAAGGGCACCAGATCTCCTGAGACCTTCCAGCACAGCATCCCTGTCCTTCGCCCGGACCACGAGGCGATCCTCGTCCAGAACGACCTCGCAGCCCTCGGCTATCCCAAGCTCCTCCAGCACCGACCGCAAGAGCCTGAGGAGCTCCTGTGCGCTCACCTCGCGGGACGTCCAGCTCAGGTCTATCGCGACGGAACCGCTCTTCGGCAGCGCCATCCCGCCGACGTCCACCAGCCGCTCGGTCAGCCTCGTGGCGAACTCCGCCTCGAGGCCCTGCAGCCCCTCCAGCGTCACCTCAACTACCCTGACCAACCGCCTGACCACCCCTGACCTGCCGCTCGGACGTGGGCAGCTGCGCCGCGATGATCCTCAGCCTCTCCTCGGCCCTGATCTCGTCGAGGTAAGCGGCCACCTCCGGCTGGACGTACCTCCTCCAGTCGCCTCCGGAGATCATCAGAGCCCTTATCCCGGTTCCGTTGAGGTGCTCCCTCTCCACCAGCACCGGCTCCCTGACTTTGACGCCCGCGGCCTCCGCCAGAAGCCTGACGAAGGGGTTGTTGGTGTAGAGGACGTCGAACCTCGGGACCGTGGCCCTCACCCTGCTCATCCAGAGGTGGTGCTCCCCCACGTCCGGTATGGGCACAGGAACGAACCTGCCCAGATCGAACCCCGCGCTCCTGAGGCCTATCCTGATCATCTCTATCCGCTCTCCAGCGGTGAACGGGTTGTCTAGCGTGTAGCTGTACTGGGCGCTGCCGATGCCGACGATAACTTCGTCGTTCTCGGTGGCCGCCTGCTCGATCGCCTTCAGGTGACCTATGTGGAAAGGCTGGAACCTCCCGATCAACAGGCCCCTCCTCAAGCCCCTCAGCCGTCGTACATCGACCCAGCGATTAGAATAAGCCATCTTCGTGGGTCCCCTGAGCGTTCCAGCCCCTTCCGACCGAAGGGCCTTCCCCCAGCCGAGATGGCCGTTCCTCCGGGCTTCACGCCGCGAACCACAGATACCTCTCCGCAAACAGTTAATACACTTGCAGCGGAAAGAACGTTGGATGGGTGGGGAGGTCCTAATCGTCGGCGGGGGCTTCGTGGGCCTCCACTCCGCCTATCGGCTGCACGAGCTGGGTTACCGCGTCAGGGTGTACGCGGGCGACCTGAGCAGGGCTGCCTCGTGGGGCAACGCGGGCATCATCCACCAGGGCTCCATCACGGCGGTCCCTGAGGTGATGGGGCTCCTCAAGCTGATCCGGCTAACCCTCCGGCGGGACTCCTACGTCTCGATCAGGCCCTCATTCGCGCTCAGGGAGATCGGTCCCAAGGGGTGGCTGACGAGGTACGTCTCGGAGGTAAGATCCGGTCGGATCGCTGTCAAGGCGAGGGTCCTCCAGCGCCTCCTCCTCGAGAGCAGGAGCCTCTGGCTCGATGTGATCAGAAGGGAGGGAATAGATGCGGAGCTGAACGAGTCCGGGTCGATCGAGGTCTTCGCATCGAGGGAGAACTTCGAGCACGAATCGGAGTTCCGGTCCCGGGAGTCGCGGGAGCTCGGTTACAGGGTGAGGGTCCTTGACGGCGATGAGTGCAGGGAGATGGAACCGCTCCTCTCGGAGCATGTGGTCGGCGGCCTCTACTACCCCGATGATCTGTGGATCAACCCCCAGCGGACGGTCTACTCCTTCGCGGATGCCCTTCGCAGAAGGGGCGTGGAGGTGATCGAGGGCTTCGTCGACTCGGTGGGGATCGAGGACGGGAGGGCCTACGCGCTGACCCGTAACGGAAGGGAGAGGCCAGAGGTGCTCTTGGTCTGCGCCGGCGCCTGGACCAGAAAGGTGCTGAGATCAGCGGGCCTTGACGTCCCGGTGGTGGCCGGCAGGGGATATCTGGCGGTGACCGAACCCTCGGAGCGAAGGCTCGCAAGACCGGTCATCTGCGCGGACCAGAGGGTCATAGTCGGCCAGACGAGGGCCGGCGAGTTCAGGCTCTCCTCCTACTTCGAGCTGGCCTCCCCGGAGGCTCCGCCCGATAACGCGAAGTTCGAGAGGATGCGCCGCTGGGCACTTCCCGTTCTGCCGGTCCTGAAGGGCCTCGGCTTCCGGATCACCTGGGTCGGCTCAAGGCCCTGCACGCCCGACGGTCTCCCCGTCGTCGGCAAGATCAGGGGAACGGAGAACCTGTACGTGGCCGCTGGGCACTGCAGGCTCGGTGCAACCCTCAGCGCCGCCACAGGCAAGATCGTGGCCGAGATGATTGAGGGGAAGGAGCCAGAAGTCCTCCGTGACCTCTCGCCCGAGAGGTTCGCCTAGACCGAGGAGCCCGAGCCCTTCACGCGACTGCAGAGGGCGCGTTCGGCGAGGTTGAGCGACATCAGCAGTTCGTCCAGCGTTGCCAGGAGCGAGTCGACTCCCCGCTCGCAGCCCACCTTCACCACCAGCTCTACCCCATCCCTCGCCATCGAGATCGAGAGGCCCTTGGGGAGCGGTTCGTTGTCGGGAGCCAGCGACCTCAGAGCGCCCTCGGCCTCGACCTCGTCGCAGAACCTCACCCTCATCTCCGCCGTGGAGGAGGACCTCATCAGACCAGCCTCAGCTGCTTCCCGGCCCTCGCCCTCGCCAGCACCTCTCCCACGAGCCCGTCGACCTCGATGAGGAAGAGCGTGGTCCTGTCCGCGGGGAACTCCGCACCGGCCGCCATCTTGTGCCCACCTCCCCTTCCGCCGACCCTCTCGGCCGCAACCCGCATCACCTCTCCGAGGTCCAGGCCCTGCTCGACCAGCGCGCTAGATGCCCTCGCGGAGACCTTGACGATGCCTCCCTCCTGTGCCAGCGCCACCAGAGGTTTGTCCGGCGGTAGCAGATTGGACGAGGAGAGGATGGAGGCGACCGAGCTGATCTGCCTCGGATCTATCTCCGTGCCTCCCTTGAGGACCACTATGTTCCTCATCTCCTCCCGCACCTCCCTCCTCATCGCGAACTCCATGGCCCTCGCCACTGAGGACCTGTACTCGGCCAGCACCCTCTCCGCCTCCCTCATCACCCAGCCCCTCGAGCCCATCGCGATCGAGATCCCTATCCAGGCGTTCCCGGTCTTGCCGCAGGCGTTCAGCAGCGTCGCGTACTCCCTCGCGTCCCTCAGGGGAGTCCCGGGCTCCTCGCCTGTTAGCTCGTAGACGTACCCGGTGAGCTCGCTCATCAGAGACTGGGGTGCTCCAACGCTGCTCAGGTGCGACGCCAGCGCCTCCACGAGCCTCGCCTTCTCCTCCGGGCTCAGGTCCGAGATCGTCCTCCACGAGTCGCCGTTCCGGGGCTCGATCCCAGCGGAGAGGACCAATTTGAGGGCAGCGGCCTCGTTCCCCGTTATCCCGGGCAGGAAGGGCGAGTTCGTAGAGGCCAGCGCCTCGTGGATCGGCCTGAACCCCTTCCCGTAGAGGATCAGGTCCTCCTCTACCCTCATCAGCCCCAGCTCCTCGGCCTCCCTCACCACCAGCTCGTTCAGCCCCACGAGCCTCCTCCCGTGGTCCTTGTCCTGGAGGTCGCCGAGCGCCCCGACAACCGCCACCGGAGAGTAAACCCTCGCCTCCTCGGTCACGTTCCTGCATACGAGGTACGTCACCCCGGAGGCGCTCACCATCGTCGAGCCGTCGATCCCGAAGTCGTGGGGGTTGACCTGGAAGACGTTCGGAGGCCTCTCGACCGGGAGGGGTTTGTGGTGGTCCAGCACCAGCACCGGCGCGGAGATCCGCTCTCCGATCAGGTTCAGGTAGCCGCTGCCCATGTCCACGAAGACGACCGCGTCGAACTCCCTGTACGACTCGTCCGCGAAGACCTCCTCCATCCGCGGTACGCTGACCGCCACGTACGTAGCGTCGAGGAGATGTGCGGTGCCGCAGAGTATCCCGAGCGAGGAGAGGGCGTCGGCGTCGTTGTGTCCGACCACGAGCACGTTCGCCTTCTCACGGAAGAGGGAGGAGAGCCTCTCCGCGGCCTCGGCGCACCTCCGCAGGAAACCTCCGTACGCGGCCTCCATCCTCCCCACGATTAGGGGCCGTCGTATATCAGCGTCCTCCGCAGTATCCAGGACGGTGTGACCTTCAGCCGACGCGGGTGGAGCAGGGTAGAATAGAGGAGCTGATCACGCGGGGGCGATGGCCAGGGTAAGGGCCCACGTCTGGGTCTCCGGGAGGGTGCAGGGCGTCTTCTTCAGGGCCCACACCAAGGAGCTCGCAGACCGCCTCGGCCTTACGGGTTGGGTCAGGAACCTCCCCGACGGCAGGGTCGAGGCCGTCTTCGAGGGCGAGGAGGAGGCCGTGAGGGAGGCGGTCGAGTGGTGCAGGCGCGGCCCTCCTCTGGCTGTTGTGGAGAGCGTCGAGGTCAGGTACGAGGAGCCCACGGGCGAGTTCAGGGACTTCAGGATCATCAGGTGAAGAACTGATCGTGCGGCGACTACCTTCGACCAGCGAGGTTCGCGATGGCCTCGGCCACCACCACCGCAGGGTCCTCCATCGACTCCCTCAGCCTCCGGGCCCTCTCCGCGAGCCTCCGCCTGAACCTCCTGTCCGCAGCGGCGGCCACCGCCCGTCCGATCGATTCCCTGCTCAGGTCGCTCAGCACCGAGAGCAGCCCCCTCCTCACGAGGAACCTGTGGACCGCCGGCAGCTCGCCGGGGTAGTAGGAGAAGACCGGAACGCCGAGCAGCGCGGCCTCCTGTGCCATCGTGCCTCCACCCGAGAAGACCGCCAGAGCGCGCGATATCAGCGGCAGCGCCAGCCTCGGCTCCGCCACCACCTCCACCCTCGGATCGTAGAGCCGCCTGAGCTCAGCGACGTCCTCGGGGTACCTCGCGAGCACGACGACCTTAGCGTCGCTAAAGGACAGAAGACCCTCGACCACGCTCAAGGTCTCAGCGAGTCCCCTTCCGAGCGAGTAGGAGGCCATGTGCTCCGTCGGCCTGACCAGGAAGTAATCGCCCTCCGGTGCCTGCCCGTTCGCGGTTAGGTCGCCGAGCCTCCTCATCCATGCCACCGGGTCGAGCGCCCTGTACCTGAGGACCCTGACGTTCTGGATGCACCACCTCCTCCACTCCGCGAGCGGGATGAAGGCGGGCGTCGCTATCAGGTCCGAGAGCGGTACCGCGATCCTGTTCACCGGGGAGTGCGGCGAGTCGGAGACCAGGACGTGCCTGATGCCGAGGCCGTACGAGACCCTGCATAGCTCCACCGAGCCGCTGGAGACGGTGACGTCGGGCCTTGATGCGATCACCTCCTCCGCCAGCAGCCTCTGCCTCTCCGTGCTCGCCAGGAGCTTCCCCTCCAGCGTCCCACCGCCGAACTCACCGAGGGGTTTCAGCTCGATCCCGAGGGCCCGTTCGACCCAGTCGAGCTGCGCGTATCTGCGTCCTACGTAGCTCACCTCGATCCCCCTTTCCTTCAGCTCCTTCCCCACCGCCCAGAAGAGCAACGCCTGCTTCGGCGTCAGGACGTCGAAGAGGACCCTGATCATCGCGAGCCCCTCTACTGTCCCGGAGCTCAGAGCGTCGGCATTAACGGTTGCCGTCTGCGAACGCGATGCGATCTGAACCGTCAACGTTATTGCGACTGCCTGACCACATCTGTTGGAATGATGACCGTCGCGCCGAGGAAACCCGTCGAGAGCGCGGAGGAGGCTGCCGCTATCGCCCTGGAGATGGCGAGAATTGCGAACCTGCCGATGCTGTTCGCGGAGGTCTCGGAGGTCGTTCGCGAGGGGGAATATTGGCGGGTCAAGGTGACGCTGCTGACGTCGGGCCGCCGGTACGTCGCCAAGATCAGCGCGGCAACGGGCAGGGTTGAAGAGTGGCATGAGGAGAAATCCGCTGGAACATGAGCCACGCTGGGTTCGACGAGGAGGTCTACCGAACCGTCTCGGAGTATTTGGAACATTCGAAAAGACACCAAGAGAACCTGAGAGAGTTCATCCAGAGGGGCGAGCTCGAGAAAGCGGGTGATATGCTGTGGGGCATACTCTCGTGCTACTCCAACGCCCTCTCGATTCTGCTGCGGGGGCAGAAAGGCGTCCTCAGAACCCACAGGGATACCATCAGGTTCCTAGAGGAGTTCGCCAAAAGCATCGGAGATAAGCGGGTGATCGACGCGGTGAAGGAGGCGGAGAGGCTCCACGCGAACTTCTACCACGGCTTCATAAGGGATGCCGAAGACCTGCGGAAGCACTATGAGGGCGTGTACCTGCTGATCCAGCTGCTCGACGAGCAGATCAGGAAGCTCTTCGCACCGTCACCATCACGGTAGGGCTCAGCTCACCCGAACCTCATCCACCCCTCCATCCTCTCCCAGCTCCAGAGGTAGTCGTGGGGAACCGAGTAGCCGAAGACGATGCATCCACGCCAGACCGCGAACTGGGGCTCCTCCGAGAGCCTTACCGAGACGCCCTCGACGCCCATGTTCTGGAGGTCGTACCTGAGCCTCGTCGCCGCGTCCACAGCTATCCCCTTCAGCTCCGGAGGAGGAATCCAAGAGAGGTTGCCGCCGGAGAGGAGGACCTGGCTGTAGAGGTGGGGCTGGAGCTCGACGGGGCACCGCTCGACCGCGGCCACCACCGCCTCCGAGAGGGGCATGGTTCCGTGGAAGATCGCGTCGCCAACCTTCACGTCCCTCGGCCTCGGCAGCCCACGCCTGAAGTAGCTCTCGAAGACCTCCTTGTTCGGGTCGAAGACGTACTCGCCGATGAGGAACCTCGCCCAGGAGTTCTCCCCGAGGTCCACCGTTATCCTGGTTCCGGGGATCTTGATCGGCTTCCTCACCGCGGAGGGGTTGGACCTCGCGAAGGAGACGGCCCTGTCCAGCTCCAGCGGCAGCAGGCCCAGCTGCTCCTTCACCTTCCTGACGAACGACTCCTCCTTTGCCAGGTCCCCGTAGCCAGCGTCCTTCAGGATCTCCGCGGTTATCGCGTTGGCGTCCGCGCCTCCCCTGTTCAGCGCCACCAAGGCTCCCCTGATCGGGGCCCTCGAGATCGGGGTCACCTGCGTGTTCCCGTGGCCGCTCTCTATCACGACGCATGACGTGGTCCTGTGGGCAATCGCCACCGCCAAAGGCTGCGGTATCACCGTCGCGGAGCGGACGAGGCCCTCCTCCGCGAGCCTCGCGAAGACCTCGAAGAACCTCTCGTACATGTACCCGGGTGCGACCGCGGAGAGCGCCGCGACGACGTAGAACCCGCTGAAGCCGACGGAGACCCTCGGTTTGAACTCGCTGAGCGCGTACCTCGTCAGCTCCTCGACCACCCGCCAAGCCCTGCTGTCCTCCCGGGCTATCACGCCGCTCCTCATGGGGTAGACGAGCCGTGCGAGGAGGTCCGCTCCGCTCTCGAGGAAGAGGGCCACGTCCTTCCCCACCACGACCTCCCGCTCGACGCCCATTATCGCCGAGACGATCGACCTCTCCGGGAAGTATCCCCTGTTCTCGACGACCTGGGGCCGCTCGCCGAGCGTTATCGGTCCGTACTTGAAGTCGCTGGTGCCGTAGTCCGCCCCGAAGACGTGCCTCCTCTTGTACTCCTCCTCGAACACCCTAACGAACGTCGGGCCACCTTCATTTGAAACCTACGGTGGGAGAGCCGCTGAACTCCCAGAGCTCATGCCGCGAAAAAAGTCCTCCGGGTGCCGAGCTCAGATGCCTGATCGAGGTGCCGGCTCACTCGACCCGGACGTACTTCGACGGGTCCACCGGCTTCTTCTTCCTCGGAGAGTTCCTGAGCAGTATGCCGCAGTACGGGCACCTCACGCTGTCCGTCAGATGGTACACACGGCACCTGCTGCAGTACTTGTAGCCGGCCGCGTAGCTCCGCCTCGCTACCTCCTTGCCCTCCTTCCTGACCTGAACCTCCTGCTGAACCGAGGTCATGCCGCCATGATCCCGCATTTTTAGGATTTAATCATTGCATATATTTTGCATATACTGTTTAAACGTGGCCGGATACTTTGGGTACCACAATATCAAGAGTTATGAGAAACACATAAATTTAGGTAACGAAGAGGGGCCGAGGACGACCGAAAGCAAGGTATCGGCCGCCCTGACGAGCAGCCCGACGTAGGCGGTCGAGGAGAAGTCGTGGGGCCTGAAGTGGGGATAGGGGAGGGGGCCTGACGGGGTGATCACGTACCGCACGGCGGAACCCGCACCGACCTCCGCGCCCAGCGCCGCCAGCGACCTGGCCGCCAGGGCCGTCTGACTCCTGACCCTGTAAGCCCCCGGGTCCCTCGAGAGGACCCTCGTCAGTACCAACCGCTCGGGGTCGACGCGTCCGAGGACCAGCTGGGCGACGTAGCGCCTGAGCAGGCCGATGCAGTCCAGAGCCGCGTCCCTCAGCTCCTCCGGCGAGCGGGCCCTCGCGAGCCTCCCGAGCATCTCCAGCTGCATCTCCCTCACCAGGTCCGGCGTGTCCCTCCTCCTCGCCTCTATTCCCCTGCACTTCACCCGGCCGTCGATCGTGACGCCGAAGTACCTGCCGTTGACGGGCCTCATGCGGTCCGTCCGGGACGGGAGGAACGCGATCCACCGGTAGACCCCCTCGAGGTTTACGGGAAGGCCCGTGGCCTCTTCGACCTCGGCCGCCAGACGGGCGTAGTCCTCCTCCGTCGCGCCCTCGCGCCGGACCCAGAGCGAGTCGACTATGCCGTGCACCACCTCGAAGCCGTTCTCCTCAGCTACCCTGACGGCCCTCAGCAGCGCGGCCCTCGCGTGGGCGCAGACCGCCATGTGGGCCAGCCTGCTCCCGAACTTGGCCTTCCTGAACCCGAGGTAGCCGAAGGAGGAGACGAGGACCCACTTCAGCGCGTCGGCCCTCGCCTTGTAAACCGCTGAATCCGCGGGACCGAGGGAACGGATCAGCCGCTTGTAGGCAAGCCTCTTCCTCAGCGGAAGCCCTATCGCCTCAGGAACCAGTCCCCTGTTCCTCCTGCAGGTGTGGCCGCCCATCTCGGGGATCGGGATCCCGTCGGTCGCGCAGCAGCTGCAGTTCACGGTCTCGGCGCTGACGTTGAACCTCGTCATGATCATGGGGTACATGCTCTGGAAGTCCAGCTCCGCCACGTTCCAGTAAACCCCGGGCCTGTGGTCGAGCGTGAGGCCTCCCCTGTCCATCAGCAGCAGGTCGCTGAGCCTGAGGTAGAGCGTCCTGGTGGGCTTTGAGGGCACCAGCACTCCCCACCTGTGGGCCACCTCGTACTGGAGCGAGGTCATGCACTGGCCGATGGTGTAACGAGCGGCGTCGTGGAGCGGTACCACGCAGGTCCTGGCCACCTCGATGACGCCGTGCAGTCCGGTGTGCGCGAAGGTGAAGGAGTTCTCCGGGTCGACGTGCACCCTCCCCCTGAGCCTGAAGGGCCTGTGCCTCCGGTAGACCCTCCCGTAGCTCCAGTAGACCTCCGGCGGCCCCGGTCTGTTCCGTGAGGGAGCCCTCCCCATCTCCAGCTTCATCCCGATGCACCTAGCCCTGTGAAGCAGATAGCGCATGACGAACTGGTCTCCTCCGCGGACCAGAAGCACGTCCGGGTCCCAGCGCGCCAGCAGCCCCGCGAGCCCCTCGAGGACCGAGACCTCGTCGCCGTCGAGCACGGCCTCCTCACCGCACGCAACGACCCTCACCTCCCTCAGCCTGTCATCGAACGACGGAACCCTCCCTCCGGCCTCAGGGAAGACCTCGAGCTGCGCCGTCCTGATCCATCCCACGTCGTACTCCAGGTCCTCCCTCGAGTCGAGGGCCCTGAGGGACCCGGAGCGGGGATCGAGCTCGACGAGCGCCGTCGGGAAGACCCCGTTCTCGTAAAGGAACTGCTGCAGCACCGGAACGTCGACGTTGTGGACCCTCAGCGACCTGTAACCTCCGAGCTCCTCGATCCGCGTCGCCACCTCCCTCCTCTCCCCGAATCCCACCCGGATCCTGAGGGCCCTCACCGGCCTCCCTCCCGGATCCTCCCTGACCTCCACCATCTCGGAGCGCTCGAAGGCCCTCGCCAGCCTCTCGAGCTCGCTTTCGGGACCGGTGACGTAGATCGACGGCCTCCACCTGACCGCGTGGCTCCTGACCGATCCGTCCTCCTCCCTCAGCCAGAGCTCGATGCCCTCGCCGTCGGGCGAGACGTTCAGGTCCAGCAGCCTACCCCTGACCGCCATTTTCCCCCGTCAGCCCCTCCAGCGCCCTCTCGAGCCTCCTGAGCCTCGACTCGTGGGCCAGCAGCAGCGAGACCAGCATCAGGTCGAACGCCTCCCTCTCCGGGTACATGACGCACGCGTGGACGTAGCGGAAGGCCTGAGAGGCGAGGGAGTCGAAGTCCTCCCGCTCCGACCTCAGCAGGGCGGCCCTGAACCTCGCCCACCGCGCCAGCTCCTGCTCCAGCCTCTGCCTGTACGTCGGCACGTTCCTACCCATCCCCCGCTCCGCGAACCCGGCTCCTGATATCGAGGGAGAGCTCGGCGAATGTGGAAGGGTGGGCCGAAAGTCCGGCCGCGATTTCAGCGTTGCGAATGTGGGAACGTTTTGGCCATGGATGGACCTCGTGCCGGAGACGCACCGGTCGTCCTCGAACCCTCTCATGGGATGCCGCTGACGCTTCTGGGGAGGTTGACGGCTGCAACCCACCATCAGGACATGGGCCGAGGAGTCCGCGAGGAGTGGGCGGCTGCGATGAGCAAGGTATACCTGCTCAGCGAGGTGCTGGGAATGGACCCGGATTCGGAGCTAGTGCGGAGGGCGAGCGATGGGCTGACTTGGATGTCCTAGACGCGATCGAACCTCAGCTCACCGTCTAAATACGGGAGGACTGAGGGCACCAAGGAGGCGGGAGACGGCGGATGTCGGTCTCCTTCGGCGGCGGCTACCTCAAGACGCGGCTGGAGCTCCTCCAGCTGAAGCGCTCTCTCAGGACGGCGGAGCGCGTTTACCGGATCCTCGAGGACAAGAGAGACGTGCTGGTGAGGACGCTGAACGAGCTCATCGACCAGGCCCAGGAGCTGAGGGAGGCGATAACCGATCGGCTCGAGGAGGCCTACTCGGACCTGGCGGCCGCCTACGTCAGGTGCGGGCCCGAGGTGACGGAGCTCGTCTCCCGGACGCTCGGCGAGACGTTATCCGTCAAGGTCAGGTCCTACACGCTGATGGGGATACAGGTGCCCACCGCGGAGGTGGAGGAGGCCAGGTTCCCCCTACCCTACGGTTTCCTCGAGACGACGGTCGACCTCGACGAGGCTGCCCGGAAGCTGAGGGCCGTGATCCCGGAGGTCTGCAAGGCGGCCGCGGTCGAGAGCGCCATCTTCAGGATAGCAGAGGAGCTCAGGAGGACCCAGCGCCTCCTCAACGCGCTGGAGTACGTGATCATGCCGAGGTACAAGCAGGCCATCAAGGAGATCTCGATGGCCCTTGAGGAGTCCGACCGCGACTACTTCGTCAAGCTGAAGCACATCAAGCGCGTCCTCGAGCGGAGGAAGGCCGCGCAGCCGACCCAGTGAACCCCACGTCAGGGGATCTCGCAAAATCTCTTATCAGAGCCCGAGAACCGAGGGAGCGATGGTCCTGATAGGGTCCACGGCAACCCGTTCGCTGCTGCTAACCGTCCTGCTGCTCGCGGCCCTCATCCCGGTGAACGCGGTTCTGGCGGGCGAGGTGGAGGCGAGGAACCCGATGCCGCCGCCGGTGGTGCACAGGTTCGAGGCTGCCAGGCTGATCTCCCACATGCTCTCGGGCAGGACTCCCCTGATCCTCTCCGGCGTTGACCCCGTCACGTCGCTCGCCTCCGAGGGTGAGGGGGGTGAGGTCAAGGGGATGGGCACGGTGCAGGAGTCCGGGCGGCCAGCACAGGGATCGCCGACGCCGGCCCTCCAGGCTCCTGGAGCCGCTGGGGTGCTAGTCCCCTTCAGGAGCCCCGCACCCGCCTTCTCGAGGAATGTCCTGATCACGCGTGACCTCAGCCAGTACCCGTTTCAGACAGAGCCCCACATCGCAGTGAACCCGAGGAACCCGGACCACATAGTTGTGGGCGTGATAGACTACAGCTTCCCCAGCGTCACGTCCTACGTCTCCATCGACGGCGGCCAGACCTGGGAGGGGCCATTCCTGGTCAAGTACCTCCAGCGCGACCTAGGGACCGGTGGTGACCCCGTGGTCGGCTTCGACAGGAGGGGTAACGCGTACTACGCGATGCTCTCCATCGGCGAGGAGGAGTTCAGGGTCGGGCCGTATGTGGTTGTGGACCTGGTCTCGAGCGTCGCGGTCTCGACCTCTTCAGACGGCGGGAGGGCCTGGTCGGAACCCATCTCGGCTGCCAGGAGCGACATCAAGCTCAGGCGCTCCTTCATCGACGAGGCCGGGCGCCTCAGGGGTCAGATCTCGTTCGAGTTCATCGACAAGCCCTGGATGGCGGTCGGTCCGGACAAGCTCAATCCGAACGAGGACGCCGTCTACGTGACCTACACCGAGTTCGCCACCGTGTACGAGATCTTCTACTCCGGCGAGCTGGCCTTCCTCGCGAATCCCGTAGTTGAGACCACCATCAAGCTGGTCAAGGGCACGAACCAAGGTAGGGCCTGGACCGCACCGGTGGCGGTGAGCCCGACAGTCGTCAGGCAGTTCGGGCCAGGAGCAGGCCAGAAGAGGGTGCTTCAGGGCTCGAACGTCGCCGTGGCACCCGACGGCACGGTTTACGTCGCCTACCTCGACACGCTGGACGACGGCGAGATGCGCGGGCTCGCGGAGATCAGGGTGGTCAGGAGCGACGACGGAGGAAGGACCTGGAGCGCTCCGGTGACGGCGGCCGTCTTCAACGAGATATCCTTCGCACCTAGGAACGCCAACTTCAGGTTCTGGGGATCGGCCTTCCCCCAGATGGCGGTCGGCCCCAAAGGTGAGGTCTACATCGTCTTCGTCGGGAGGCCCGCGGATAAGCCGCTGGACGACGGCGACGTCTACTTCGTCAGGAGCCTCGACGGAGGAAGGACCTGGAGCAGGCCTGTCAGGCTCAACGACGACGATACCAACAGGCTCCAGTTCTTCCCTGCGATCGCGGTGGACCCGAAGGGGACGATCCACGTGATATGGGGCGACATGAGGGACGACCCCAGCGAGATCCGCTACCACATCTACTACACCCGCAGCGAGGACAGGGGCGAGACCTGGGGCTTCGAGGTGAAGGAGATAGGACAGAGGTTCGTCAACACGAGGGTCACCGACGCCTACTCGAACCCGAACTACTGCTTCCCGCAGGGCGCCTTCATCGGCGACTACTTCGCGATCAAGGCGACGGAGAACGACGTCTACGCGGTCTGGGCCGATTGCAGGCTCGGCGAGTTCCTCGGGCTGAACCAGAAGATAGGCTTCGCGAGGCTGAGGCCGATGAGGGAGCCGAGCGTCTTCATCTCTCCCCCTGTCGGAGCAGCAGGGCAGAGCGTGACGGTCAGGGGCACAGGGTTCCAGCCCGAATCCAACATCTACGTCGAGGTCTCAGGGTCCGTCATCGCCACGACCCGCTCCGACTCCGAGGGCTCCTTCACCGTCAGGCTCTTCCTTCCGGTCACGACAGAGGGTTCCCAGTCGGTGGTCGTCTACGACCAGTCGGGGAACTTCGCGCAGGCCTCGTTCTACACGCAGTTCGGGTTCGACTCGATACGGAAGCAGCTCGATGAGGTAAGAAGCCTCGCCGACTCCCTCGCGGCGAAGGTCGGAGAGCTGAGCGGTGCGCCGGCTGCATCAGCGGGCCCCACGTCATCGGGCTCCGGCAGCGGCAACAACTTCACGGCAACGCTGGTCTTCGCGGTGATTTTCGGGGCGGTCTTCGCGGCGGTCTACGCTGTGGTCTCCAGGGCTCTGGGCGGTTCCAGGAAGGGGGGTGCCGGGAATTGAGGGGGACTGCGCTCGCGGTCACGCTGCTGCTTTTGGTCTCGCTCCTGCCTCTTGCCGCAGCACAGGAGGTGAAGGGCCCCGCGGCGGAGAGGGTGATCTTCAGGGGCCTCGGGTCGCAGGACATCGCCGAGCAGGAGATCAGGGCAGGAAACATCGACCTGTTCTTCTACAACCTGAAGTCGGAGGCGGCAAGGGCCCTCAGGGCGAGGGGCGACCTGACGCTGATAGAGGTCCCCTCCAGCACGGTCTCGATCGTCCTCAACCCCGCACCGGCCCCGGCGGGCGAGCTCAACCCCTTCTCGATCAGGGAGGTGAGGTACGCGATGCAGTACGTCATCGATCGGGAGGCCGTCGCCACGAGGTTCTACGGGGGGCTCGCCATGCCGATGTACACCCACGTCTCGCCAACCGACCTCGATTACCTCACCGTCCGCGATGTTATAGTATCGAGGAACATAAGGTATGATCCGGAATACGCGAAGGAAATAGTCTCGAACGCGATGAGGAAGGTCGGAGCGGAGCTCAGGGACGGCGTCTGGCACTACAACGGGAGGCCTGTGACGGTTCGGGTCATCATAAGACCCGAGGACGAGAGGAGGGAGATAGGGCTGGCGTTCGCATCGGAGCTGAGGAGGCTCGGGTTCAACGTGGAGGAGATCCTCCTCGAGTTCGGGCCAGCGATACAGAGGGTCTACTCGACCGATCCGAGGGCCTTCGCGTGGCACGCCTACACCGAGGGTTGGGCGAGGGGAGGGATAGAGAGGTACGACTCGACGGGGATAAACCAGTTCTGCGCTCCCTGGCTCGGCAACATGCCCGGGTGGAGGGAGGTCGGCTTCTGGCAGTACGAGAACCCGGAGCTCGACACGCTCGGCCAGCGGATCTTCCGGGGCGAGTTCAGGGACCTCGCGGAGCGTAACGAGCTCTACCGGAGGATGACGGCCCTCTGCCTCGACGAGTCGGTGCGGGTCTGGGTGGTCACGGTGATCAACGCCTTCCCGGCCTCGAAGAGCGTGAGGAACCTCATCACCGACCTCGTGGCGGGCGTCAGGTCGCCCTTCAGCCTCAGGGAGGCCTACGTGGAGGGAAGGGACACCCTCAGGGTCGGACACCTCTGGGTCGACACCGAGCGGACCACCTGGAACCCCGTCGGAGGTTTCGGCGACGTCTACAGCGTCGACATATGGCGTTACGTGGTGGACCCCGGCCTCGCGAGGGACCCGGTGTCCGGAAAGACGATCCCCTTCAGGTCCAGCTTCAGCGTCGAGACCGCCGGGCCAACCGGTTCCCTTCAGGTGCCGGCGGACGCCGTGATCTGGGACGCCTCGACGGGCTCCTGGAGGAGGGTGTCGCCGGGAACCACCGCGAGGAGCAAGGTGACCTTCGACATGTCGCTCTACATAGGGAAACCGTGGCACCACGGCAGGCCCATCACCTGGGCGGACGTCCTCTACCCGATCTACCAGGCCTTCGAGATCTCATACAACCCCGACAAGAACAGGATCGAGACCGCGATAGCCGTGACGAGCAGGCCCTACCTCGAGACGGTTAAGGGCATCCGAATAGTCGGCGACAGGTACCTCGAGGTCTACGTGGACTACTGGCACTTCGAGCAGGACAAGATCGCGGAGTACGCTGCGATAGGGTTCCCGTCGATGCCATGGGAGGTGCTCGCTGCGATGGACGAGCTGGTCTTCGCGAGGAGGAGGGCAGCCTACAGCGACACCTCAGCGATGCGGTTCAACGTCCCCTGGCTCAACCTGGTCAAGGAGCTCCACGGCCGCATGCTGGTCGAGGTGCTCCGCGACTTCTCCGAGAGGGGTTTCGTCCCGAGGGGCGTCTTCGAGCTGGACGGGAGGAGTATCGTGACCCCCGAGGAGGCCAAGTCGAGGTACGAGGCGGCCATCAGGTGGTTCAGCGAGCGGAGGCACCTGGTCATCAGCAACGGGCCGTTCGTCCTGGAGCGCTTCGACGGCGCAGCCCAGACCGCCGAGCTCAGGGCCTTCCGTGACCAGGCATATCCCTTCTCGAAGGGGAGCTTCAGCGGTCTCGCCAGAAGGGTGGAGCTGCCTACCGCGTCAGCGGGCAGGCTGCAGGTGGTCATAGGTTCGGCCTCCTCGCTCTCCGTACGCGTCACCGGTCCAGAGGGCGTTACCGCCGACGCCTTCCTGTACGACAGGTCCACCGGTACCACCGTCAAGGCCGTGAGGGACGTTAGGGTCACCGGCGGCCTGCTCACAGTGGAGCTCACACCCCAGGAGACCTCGGCCCTCAGGAGGGGACTTCTGACGCTGGAGGTCGTCCTCCGCGACGAGCAAAACCTCGGCGTGGTCAGGCCCTTCGCCTTCTCGGTCGAGGTCCTCCCGGCCGGAGCGCAGACGGCCGTCACCACCGCGACGCCCACCACTCAGACCACCACCCCCACGGTCACCGGCGAGGCCCCGCAGGGCGCCTTCACGCAGACGGCCCTTCTCGTGGCCCTGGTCGCAGTGGCCGTCATAGCGGTCGTCTCGGTGGCCCTTCTCAGGTCCAGGCGGAAGAGATAGGGGACGATGTTCCGGTGGCTCGCGGTAAGGGCAGCCTCCCTCCTCCTGGTCCTGCTGACGGTCCTGTTCCTGATGGTGGTCGTGCTCGGCGCCACCGGATACTCCGACAGGATCCTCCAGGCGATCGTCAGCGAGCAGCTGAGGGCGTTGAGGGAGGGCCTCGCCCAGCGGATCAAGGACCCTGAGGAGCTCGAGAGGGCCCTCGCGGAGCTGAAGGGCGAGATGGAGAGGGCGGTGGGCCTGGACAGGCCCTGGTACTCCCGGATACCCGAGACCGTGCTGAGGGTGATGACGCTGGACCTCGGCCTGGCGCGCTCTGCCCGGAGCTCCACCGGCAGCAACAGGATCGTCGACATACTGGCTGAGCGGATACCTAACACGGTGATCCTGGTGACCACGTCGCTCCTGATATCGGCAGCCCTCGGCCTCGCGGTCGGGGCCTGGCTCGCGAGGAGAGCTGGCTCCAGGGTGGACAGGGCTATCACCTACGTCTCCGCGGTCTCGAACGCGCTCCCGAGCTGGTGGATAGGGATAGTGCTCCTGATCGTCTTCGCGTACCAGCTGAGGCTCTTCCCCAGCGGCGGCATGCTCAGCAGCCCACCCCCCGAGGACTGGTTCTCCAGGGGGATCGACGTCCTCTGGCACGCTTTCCTGCCGGTCCTGACGCTGGTGGCTATCTCCACCGGCCCGTCTATCTACGCCTCGAGGTCGATGCTCCTGAACGTCGCACAGGAGGACTTCGTCTCGGTCGCGAGGGCCAAGGGCCTCCCGGAGCGGGCTATCTCCTGGAGGCACGTTCTGAGGCCAGCTGCGCCGCCCATCGTGACCGGCCTGATCCTCGCGCTTCCCGCATCGCTCGGAGGTGCGATACTGACAGAGACCGTCTTCAACTGGCCCGGGATGGGAAGGCTCTACTACAACGCCGTCCTGACGGGCGACGAGGGCCTCGTGGTGGCGTTGACGTACCTCTACACGCTGATGTACGTGGTTGCCAGGTTCGCGCTCGAGGTGATCTACGTCTACCTCGATCCGAGAATACGGGTGTGAGGATTGGAGGAGTCCGCGTGGAGGGTCCTGCTCGGCACCTGGCCGGGGAGGGTCGGGGTCGCTTTGATCGCTGCGCTCGCGCTGGTCTCAGCAGGCGTGCTCCTGCTCCTGCCGCTCGACTTCGGAAGGGTGTGGAACGACCCCTCCGCATGGGCCGATCTTCCGAAGGCAGCCCCTCCCGAATGGTCCGCGTATCTGCTCGGCGTCAGGCCCTCCCTCCAGCGGGAGATCGAGCTCGAGCCCGTGGTGAGAGGTGACGGGTACGAGGTCTTGGAGGCGACGTTCGCGCTCGAATCCGACCTGCCACCGTCCCACCTGATCGTGAAGGTCCGCTCGGTCAGCTTCCAGCGCGACCCTCCTGCCCTCCTCATCGACCTGATCAGGCCCGACGGAATCGCCGTTCCAGTCGCGAGGATATCGCCGCCGGGTCCCAGGGCCGGCGAGTCGCCGCCGTTCCTGAGGTACGCGGAGAGGCCTCTCAGGGTCGAGGTCGGTCCTGGCTCCGAGGGAGTGGCATACATGAGCAGGGAGCTCGCGGCGAGGTACGGCGTCCAGCTCTCTGGCACGGAGCAGCCCTCTCACCTGCTCTTCGGTGCACCTGATCCGTCCTCCGGAAGGCTCGTCGTCCTGCGCGGCCGCTACGCGGTCAGGGCTGCGTTCTACGGCTCGGAGGGCGACAGGGTCGGATCGGTGAGCGTGGTCCTCGGAGGGTCCCACTACGGATTGATGGGAACCGACGGCGTCGGGCGCGATCTGATGCTCGGGCTCCTCTACGGCTTCCCGGTGGCGCTGGGCATAGGGCTCTTCGCCTCGGTCCTCGTCACCTCCATCGGCGCGCTCCTCGGTCTCCTCAGCGGCTATTACAGGGGTGCGGTCGAGGCGGTCATCCAGAGGGCGGCCGACGTCGTCGCGAACGTCCCCCTTCTCCCGTTGCTGATCTTCCTCTCCTTCGTTCTGAGGCCGAGCGTCATCACCATCATGGCGCTCCTCGTGGCCTTCTCGTGGCCCGGGCTCGCGATCGTCATCAGGTCGATGGTCCTCCAGATAACGCCCCTTCCCTTCGTCGAGGCCTCGAGGGCGATGGGGTCGAGCGACCTCAGGGTGATGCTGTTGCACGTGCTGCCGCAGCTGGCACCTTACCTCCTCGCCCAGACCGTGTTCTTCGCTCCCTCCGCAATACTCGCGGAGGCCGGCCTGAGCTTCCTGGGGCTGGGAGACCCGACGATACCGACGTGGGGCCAGATCCTCGAGCTCGGCTTCAGGACAGGGGCCGTCTTCACGGGGTACTGGTGGTGGGTGATCCCTCCGGGGCTGCTGCTGGCCCTGACGGGCATCGCCTTCGCCAGCTTAGCGATGGGCCTCGAACCCCTGGCATCTCCAAAAATGAGGAGGCAGTGACGGAGAAAGGCGGAGGTCGTCGGATCAGATCGGTATCAGGGACACCAGGAAGAGCGGTATGAAGACGAGCGAGAGCGTGTTCAGCAGCTTGATCAGGATGTGCAGGCTCGGAGCGTAGGTGTCCTTCATCGGGTCGCCCACCGTGTCGCCTATCACCGCGGCCTTGTGGGCATCGGTCCCCTTCCTCCCGGCGATCTCGAGGAACTTCTTCGCGTTGTCCATCGCTGCACCTCCGTAGAAGCCGACTATCGCCAGTGGTATCGCGGAGACCGTCGCGCCCATCACGAGCCCGCCGATCGCCCTCCAACCCAGCAGCAGCCCCACGAGTATCGGCGAGAGCGTGACCACCAGCGTCGGGGTCACCATGAGCCTCAGGGCGGTTCGGGTCGAGATGTCCACGCACCTACCGTACTCGGGCCTGGCGGCCCCGTTCAGCAGCCCGGGTATGGTCCTGAACTGCCTCCTGACCTCCTCGACCATCTGGAAGGCCCCGGTGGCCACGGCGTTCACCGCGTAGCCGGAGAAGAGGAACGGCAGCATCGCACCGATGAAGAGCCCTATCAGCACCGAGGGCGAGTTGATCTGGAGCTGTGAGGAGAGGGCCTCGATCTGGGCCAAGAGGTTCCTCGACTGCTCGACCGTCAGGTGCGAGAGTTCGATGATCCCTGCCTGGTACCTGGCCACCTCGAGGAGGAACGCCTGGAAGAGCAGGAGTGCAGCCAGCGCCGCGGAGCCCATCGCGTAGGACTTGGTGAGGGCCTTCGTCGTGTTCCCAAGGGCGTCCAGAGGCTCGAGCCTCTCCCTGATCTCGTCCGGAGCGTTTGCCATCTCCGCTATCCCTCCGGCGTTGTCCACAATCGGCCCCACGCCGTCCATGGTCAGCACGAACCCGGCCGTGGAGAGCATCCCCATCGTGGCCATCGTGGTCCCGAAGACGCCACCGAGGAACCGGTCAGGGAGGTTGACCAGCTGAGCCCACTGGAGGCCCAGGACGAAAGACGCTGCTATCGCCACGACGACCGTGATCACCGGAAGGGCCGTGGAGACCATCCCGACCGCGAGCCCGGAGACGACCGTAAGGGCTGGGCCGCTCTCGCTGTTCCCGGCGATCAGGCCGACGTACTTGGACCTGAGGCCGGTGTAGAGCTCGCTGTAGAACATGATCAGGATGCCGGCGATCAGCCCTATCACCATCGAGGCGAACATGGGTAGGTAGGAGCTCCCGAAGACCGCGGACGAGACGAAATACATCAGCACCGCGGCCACAACCGAGGTCACGATCAGGCCGTTCCTGAGGGGCTCTATCGCCTCCTTGAAGGAGCGCTGCGCGACGGCCCAGCCGATGCCCGCCAGCGTGGCGACGACTCCTACGGCCCTCACCAGCAGCGGCAGCAGGACGTAGTCCTCGTTGATGGCGTTGAAGATAACGATCGAGAGGACCAGCGCGATGATCATCCCTCCCAGGTTCTCAGCCGTGACCGACTCGAAGAGGTCAGCCCCCCTCCCGGCCTCGTCTCCGACGTTGTCGCCCACCTGGTCCGCGATCACCGCAGGGTTCCTCGGGTCGTCCTCCGGTATCCCGGCCTCGACCTTACCGACGAGGTCCGCTCCGATGTCTGCGCTCTTGGTGTAGATCCCTCCGCCGAGCTGGGCGAAGAGGGCTGCGAGGCTGGCGCCGAACCCGAAGCCCGCGAGCACCGCCGGGTCCCTGAAGGCCCAGTAGAGGATCGAGAGGCCGAGGAGGCTCATCGCGATCACCGCGAGGCCGAGAGCCGCTCCTCCCAGCGTCGCAACCCTGAGCGCGCTGACCGATCCTTTGTAGGCCGCGTAGGTGGTCCTGACGTTGGCGCGGGTCGCGGAGTCCATCGCTATCGTTGCGGCTATCAGCGAGAAGGTCACGCCGATCAGGAAGCTCCCGCCCACCGCGAGGCCGTAGAGGAGCCCACCGAGGGCTGGGAAGGCCGCGAAGCTCCCGACGATCAGCAGGAAGATGAAGGCCGCTATCACGTAGATCGTCCTGTACTGCCTCTTCAGGTAGGCCGCGGAACCCTCGCGGATAGCTGACCACACAGCGACGAACTGCTCAGGCCCCTTCGGGTACCTGTTGACCAGCACCACGAAGAGCACAGCGGTCAGCGCACCGATCGCGCCGAGCACCGTCGTTATCAGAAGCGGGTTTATCCACATGGTCGGATCCCAGAACTAGTGAGCTGCTTTTAACGGTTTTTCGACCCAGGGGCCGAGTTTAACGGCGATCGGTCGTTTAACACGAGGTCTCAGTTCTCGTGCTGTCCCCACGTCAGGATCTCAAGGTAGCCCGGGCCGGATTCGAACCGGCGTCTCCGGGGGTCCCCTCCTGAGGGATCCAGAGCCCGGAATCCCTGATCCCACCTCCGGCCAGGTGGTTTGACCGCTAGACGACCGGGCTACCCGGATCCATGTGACCACGGGTCCATTTTAACTTACCAGAGGTGAGGATGGAGGACGTTGACGGCTGAGGAGGAGGGACAGAGTGGGAAAAAGCAACAAAAATCGAGGGACCGTGGATCTAGATCCAGCTTCCCTTCTCGCGGATCTCCTTGGCTGCGGCCTCTATCGCCTTGACGATGTTCACGTAGCCCGTGCAGCGGCACAGGTTCCCCGAGATGCCCTTCCTGATCTCTTCCCTGGTCGGGTTCGGGTTCAGCTTCAGGAACCCCAGGGCAGCCAGTATCATCCCGGGAGTGCAGTAGCCGCACTGGAGCGCGTGGTGCTCCCAGAACGCCTTCTGGAGCGGATGCAGCTCGCCGTTCTTGGCGAGGCCCTCTATGGTGATGATCTCGGCGCCGTCGGCCTGGACTGCGTAGAGCGTGCATGACTTCACCGCCCTCCACTCGTTCCCCCAGGTGCCCTTCATCAAAACGGTGCAGGCTCCGCAGTTGCTGGTGTCGCAGCCGATGTGGGTCCCCGTCAGACCGACAACGTCCCTGATGTAGTGAACGAGGAGAAGCCTCGGTTCGACCTCGTGGGAGTACTCGACGCCGTTGATCTTCACCCTGATCGGGACCTTCGCTTGCGGCACGGGTCCCCGGGCCCTGCGCTGGACGGTCCTCACCGCGGCCCTCCGAGCCATGTCACCTCACCACCGCCGCCTCCGGCTTTAGAAGTTTCGCGCGCTCACAGGCCTCGACCAGCGCCCTCCTGACGAAGACCTTGGTCACCTCGCGCTTGTACTCGACGCTCCCCCTGAGGTCCGCACTGGGTTCCGACATCGCGGCTGCCTTCTCCGCAGCCTCCCGGATCAGGTCCATCGTGGGAACCTCGCCCTTCAGGACCTTCTCGGCATCGGTCGCCCTGAACGGCCTCACGTGAACCGCACCCACGGCGATGGAGACGTCGGCGATCTCCCCCTTCCTTCCCGGAACGACTATCACGGCCGTGTTGACGGTCGCGAAGTCTCCGGCCTTCCTCTCGAACTTCTTCCAGGACCAGCCGTGGTTGGACGGCGGAACCGGGACCTGTATCTCGGTAAGGATCTCGTGGGGCTTGAGCGCTGTTGTGAAGGGACCGAGGAAGAACTTGGTCGCCGGGATCTTCCTCTGGGCCCCGCCGTTGGCCACGAAGGTCGCGTTGAGCGCGAGCATCACCACGGGCCAGTCCGCTGCTGGATCCGCGTGGGCGAGGGATCCGCCGATCGTTCCCATGTTCCGGACCTGCATGTCACCTATCCACTCGGCCGCGGCCGGCATTATCGGGACCACCTTCTTCAGCTCTGCGGAGTGCTCGATCTCCGCGTGCCTGGTCAGCGCTCCTATCCTCACCGTCTTACCGGCCACCTTGATGTAGGCGAGCTTCGGCCTCAGGTACTTCAGGTCCACCACGACCTGAGG
Source organism: Candidatus Calditenuis fumarioli (assembly GCA_030059665.1). Taxonomy (GTDB): domain Archaea; phylum Thermoproteota; class Nitrososphaeria_A; order Caldarchaeales; family Calditenuaceae; genus Calditenuis; species Calditenuis fumarioli. The sequence goes on along the minus strand of JANVYR010000003.1, from coordinate 37,427 downwards.
GTTCGAGAGCCTCAGCTTCATCAGCGGCACCAGGCTGTGACCTCCCGCGAGGACCTTCGCCTCTCCCTTGTACTTCCTCAAGATGCTGACCGCCTCCTGAAGCGTCTTGGGTGCCACGTACTCGAACGAACGCGGTATCAAGCGCATTTCTGCCACAATTCCAGAGCTCATAAGGATTTCGCGGCACCCATCGGGCCCGAAAGCATTTACACCGGCCCTCACACACTTGAAGTGCATGCAGCCCGGTGGAGCTCCGCAGAGGAGGGGAAGGGTTGACAGGTACGTCGGCGTGGTGGAGCGGGTCGAGCGGTACGAGTTCGTCGACGACCTGGGGAACGTGATCAGGAAGGCGAGGGAGGCGAGGTTCCTCACGCGGGAGCAGCTGGCGGAGATGGTCGGCGAGAAGGTCTCAACGATCAGGAGGATCGAGAACAACGAGCTCAAGCCCTCCTTCGAGCTGGCGAGGAAGCTGGAGAGGGTTCTCAAGGTGAAGCTGCTGGTGGAGGCTACCGACGAGGTCTTCGAGCGGGCTGTGAGCAAGGCCCAGAAGAGGGGCCTCACGATAGGCGACGTTCTGGGAGATCAGTTGAAGAGCGAGGACCTGTAAATCGATGAGAGGGTGGTCGGCTTAGCGTCGAGCAGGAGGGTCGCGATCGTCCACAGGTACTACCCCTGGGAGAGCGAGAACCTCGACGAGCTGGAGGAGCTTTGCAGCACCGCCGGGTACGAGGTCGTTTACCGGCTCGCCCAGCGCCGCTTCCCTCACCCGCTCTACAACATCGGTCCTTCCAAGCTCGCGGAGCTGAAGGAGGCCGTCAGGAGGCTGGGGATCTCCAAAGTGATCTTCGAGAACGAGCTTAAGCCGGTCCAGGAGTACAACCTGGCGAAGGAGCTGAACGTAGAGGTCATCACCAGGGTCAGGCTGATACTGGAGATCTTCGCGATGCACGCGACGAGCCTCGAGGCCAACCTCCAGATCAGGCTGGCTTCCCTGAAGTACGAGCTTCCAAGGGCGAAGGAGAAGGTCAGGCTAGCGAAGCAGGGCGAGCAGCCGGGATTCCACGGCCTCGGAGCCTACGAGGCGGACGTGTACTACGAGGAGGTGAAGCGGCAGATCCAGACGCTGACGAGGAAGCTCGAGGAGATCAAGCGGAGGAAGAGCTGGGAGAGCAGGGCCCGTAGGAGCACGGGGATACCGACGGTCTCCCTCGCGGGGTACACCAACGCCGGCAAGTCCACGCTCTTCACCCGGCTCACCGGTTCGCCGACCGAGATATCGGACGCGATGTTCACGACGCTCTCCACGAAGAGGAGGACGATGCGGGTCAACGGCAGGCCCGTCAACCTCTCGGACACGGTGGGTTTCATCAGGAACGTCCCGACACTGCTGATCTCGGCCTTCATGTCGACGCTGATGGAGATAGCGGAGTCCGATGTGGTGCTGCTGGTGGTGGACGCCTCCGACCCCGTCGAGGAGGTCCGGACGAAGTTCGAGGTCTCCTACTCGACGCTTCACCAGATCGGCGCAGGTCACCTGCCGATGGTGGTGGCGCTGAACAAGATCGACCTGGTCTCCGGCGAGGGGCTCAGGAGGGTGCTGGAGGAGGTGGACTTCAAAGGACTGCCGGTCGTGCCGATCTCCGCGCAGCGCGGCGATGGCATCCCCCAGCTGCTCGACGAGATAGAGCGTTACCTGCCGAGGCTCGTCAGGCTCGAGGCGAGGCTCGGATACGATGGGTCACTGTCCTCCCTGATCGACGAGCTGTACGAGAAGGGCCGCGTGGAGAGGCTCGATTACCTGGAGGACTCGGTGCTGGTGGTGGCCGACGTCCCCGCGGAGCTCGCGGAACGGGTCAGGTCAGCATCCCTCAACGGCTCCTTCAGGCTTCTGGAGCAGGCAGAGCCCCAGCGGGGCCCCGCGTGATCGCGTCCGGAAAGAACTAAGAGCGGGGACTGCGCGTCGGTATCAGGGGCCGGTAGATCAGCGGCAGATCGCCCGGTTTGCACCCGGGAGGTCGCGGGTTCGAGTCCCGCCCGGTCCACGGGTTTGCGGATCTGAGGCTGATCGCAGCATTTCTCCGAGTTCAATTAATTAGCAGGGGCGGTGCGGTAGGGGAAGATGGCCTCGGTAGAGGCGCTGAGGGAGGCGGTGAGGGAGGCGCTCAGGAGCGGCAAGCCGAGGAAGTTCACGCAGTCGGTGGAGTTGGTGATCAACCTGAGGGACATCGACCTGAAGAAGCCCGAGAACAGGTTCACCGAGGTGATCGAGCTGCCCCACGGTCTCGGGTCCAAGGCTAGGAAGGTGGCCGTTGTAGCCTCGGGAGCGCTGGCAGTGGAGGCCCGCAAATCGCCGAACGTGGACCGCGTCTTCGAGCGCGATGAGATTGAGGTCCTTACTGGCAACAAGAAGGCGGCGAAGAAGCTGGCGCGACAGTTCGATTACTTCCTCGTGGACACATCGCTGATCTCCCTGGTGGCGAGGGCCCTCGGAGCCGCGCTCGGCTACATCGGCAAGGCCCCAGTTCCTGTGCCGGCTGGAGCGGACATCAACGCGCTCGCTGCGAGGTACAAGAGGAGCGTGACGGTCAGGGTGCGGAAGAACCCCCAGGCGAACTGCATAATCGGGACGGAGGAGATGGGTCTGGACCAGCTGGTGGAGAACGCGATGGCCGTGCTGAACAGGGTGGTGGAGAAGCTTCCGAAGAGGTGGGCCAACGTCAAGTCGGCCTACATCAAGCGGACGATGGGCGAACCCATAGAGCTGAGGATCAGGGAGTCTGAGTGACCTCTCCGATCACTTGGTCGTAGGCGCCCTCATCCACCTCCCGCTGGACGAGCTTCGGGTCCTTCCCGTCGACCGTGACGCCCATGCTGACGCACGTGCCGAGGACCGTCTTGACGGCGGCCTTCAGCGACTTGGCCCTGAGGTGAGGCATCTTGAGCCGCGCTATCTTCACCACCTGCTCGAAGGTGAGGTTCCCTGCTGGCTGGGATCCGGGCTGACCGGAGCCCTTCTCGATTCCGGCCTCCCTCGCGATCAGGGCTGCCACCGTCGGCACCCCGACCTCGACCTCGAAGGACTTCGTCTCGACGTCAACGACCACCTTCACCGGAACCCTCATCCCTCTGAACTCCTTCGTCATCTCGTTGATCTTCTCGACCACGGCGAGCACGTTCAGCCCCAGCGGCGTCAGTGCCGGCCCTATCGGAGGCCCTGCGGTCGCTTTGCCCCCCTCAACGTCGAACTTGAACGTCCTGAGCGACATCCCTCCGCGCACCCTTCACGCCCACAAAATAAACTGGTGCCGGTTGGAGCGGCGGGCCACGAGTTGAGGCGCAACCATTATCAGCACCGGTCAGGAGGATCTTGAGGATGGTCGAGGTCGCAGAGAGGGTGCTGCCGCCGGGGCAGAGGTACGTGAGGAAGTTCATCGTCTACGCGGCCCTCGGGATACCGCAGGTTAACCTCGAGACCTATCGGCTGAGGGTGACTGGGCTGGTGGAGCGCGAGCTCGAGCTCACCTACGAGGAGCTCCTGAGGATGCCCATGAAGAGGTACGTGAGGGACGCCCACTGCGTCACGCGCTGGTCGGTCAAGGACGTGGAGTGGGAGGGAGTGCCGATCAGGCACCTCGCGGAGCTCGCAGGCGTCAAGCCCGAGGCGAGGTGGGTGATGTTCTACTCGCTCGAGGGCTACTCCACGCCGGTTCCCGTCGAGGACGCGCTGCACGAGGACGCCATCGTCGCGCTCCGCATGAACGGCAAACCGCTGCCGCTTGAGAACGGCTTCCCGGCAAGGCCCTTCATACCCCATCTCTATCTCTGGAAGAGCGCCAAGTGGCTGACCGAGATCGAGTTCATGGCCCACTACGTCGACGGCTTCTGGGAAAGGCCCGAGAACGGCGGCTACCACGAGCGCGGTAACGTCTGGCTCGAGGAGCGCTTCAAGGGGATGGGAGGGCACCACACGGCTCGGAGGCCAGTTCTCTGATCGGAGAAAGCCCATATTGGGCGTTAGCTGGTCTTAGGCGTTCATGGCCGCACGTCCTCAACCCAGGAAGGTGAGGATACCCGAGCACAAACACTGCCCCATCTGCGGCAGATCGATGCCGGTCGACGCGGATTTCTGCAGCGACGCGTGCAGGAAGGTGAACGAGGAGCGGCTCAGGCGCGAGAGGAGGGCGAGGACGATAACGCTCGTGATCTACGCTATTCTCATGGCGGTGCTGCTGCTGTTCCTCTTAGGGCCCTTCTTCAGAACCCCTGCGGGCTGAGGACCTCAGCGTGCCCACCCTGATCAAAGTGCCGACGACCAGCAGGGCGATCGATGCCGCCGCGGCAACTGCCGAGACGAGATGTGCTGAGGCCGCGAGTCCGAGGACGGCGACCAGGGCCGAAGCGATCGACCCGTAAACCAGCGGCTTCCCGACCTTCGAGGCTACCTCGGCGACCTCCGGGTGGTGATGCCTCAGGTGCTCGCCCTTCAGGACCGGCACACAGGTGGAGAGGCACGCGTACCTGACAGCCATCCACTCCGCGAGGGTCAGCTCCCGGCCGCAGACGTCGCACTTCGGCACGTCCTGCTCTTCGTATCGCGGACCTTTTAGCGCCTCGTCCTCGACCGGTTTCCGGGGCAACGCTCCCCCCACGTTTGAAGCCACAGGGATTGGCCATAGCTGACGATCGTTCCAAAACGCCGCCCGTATTCACCTCGTAATGCCGAAATTGCAAATTCCAATTGCAATACTGCGAATTGCAAGATCACTGCCGACACCCAGAGATAAGATTTTCGCCCAATGGTTGGAATACATTTAAATTATGCCTTTCATTATGAATGGTCGCGATGAGGAAAACACCATACAGATTGAATGATGTGGGACGAAGGAAGAAGGGACTGACGGGCCTCGAGACGGCGATAGTCCTGATAGCCTTCGTGGTCGTCGCGGCCGCCTTCGCCTTCGCGGTGCTGAACATGGGCTTCTTCACGACGCAGAAGTCGAGCGAGGTGATGCAGGCGGGTCTTGAGGAGACGCTCAGCTCGGTCGAGATAGCTGGATCGGTGGTCGCCAGGTCCTCGGGCGGACAGATCAGCAACATCACCATCTACGTGAAGTCCGCGGTGGGCAAGAACCCGGTCGACATGAGGAACGGCGTTCTGGTGATCTCGTACCGCGACCCGTACAACTTCATCCCGAACATCTACACCATGAACGACACCAACGTGCCAGTTACCGGTGTGAGGGTAAGGCAGCTGACCGGCGACGGTGACACGGCGCTCGAGTACACTGAGGTCTGGGAGATCGTGATAGGAATATCGCAGCTGCAAAGTCTGAAGCCGAACGACCAGTTCTCCATCGAGATCAAGCCGGCTCAGGGCTCCATCCTTAAGGTGGAGAGAAGGCTGCCGCCGGTCTTCGACCCGGTGATGGACCTGACCTGACCCCGAAGGCGACCCAAACCAATCCCTCGTCTTTTTTTGCGTCTCTCCTGTCCCTCCTGCACACTTATCAACGGGCTGTTTCGTCGATCTCCGAGCATGAGCACCAGACCGGCCGAACTGGGCGAGATAAAGGAGGGGTCTAACGTGGTCATAGACGGCGAGCCGTGCAGGGTGGTGGAGGTGGAGAGGAGCAAGCCAGGAAAGCACGGGTCAGCGAAGGTGAGGATCGTCGCCATCGGCATCTTCGACGGCGTCAAGAGGAGCGTCGTCGGTCCATCCGACCAGTACATAGAGGTGCCGGTGATCGAGAAGAGGACGGGTCAGGTGATGTCGGTCGGCGAGACGGTCAGCGTGATGGACAGCGAATCCCTCGAGATCGTCGAGATCCCTCTGCCGAAGGACGAGAGCCTCGCGGCGAAGCTCGAGCCTGGTGCCACGGTCGAGTACTGGCGCATCATGAACCGCAACATGATCGTGCAGGTCAGGGGCGAGTAGGTACGGCTTTAGACCATCAACCAAACCCAACCCTAGACAACGTTCAATAATTTGAACGGCCGATTGTCGATTGCATGACGTCCGTCTCGGTCGAAGACATCAAGGTCGACCGGGAGAAGGCCGTGAAGAGGACGCTCGACCTTGTTAACGTCAAGAGCCCCACGGGGGAGGAGGCGGAGGTGGCGCAGGTCTACGGAGAGATGCTCAGGGCGCTGGGGATGAGGGTGACGTACCAGGAGGTGGAGCCCGGGAGGTACAACGTGGTGGGAGTGCTGAGGGGGAAGGGCGGAGGCGCATCGCTGATGTTCAACGGTCACCTCGACACCTCCTTCTCTCCCACCGACGACCCCGAGGTCCTGAGGGCCATATCGCCGGTTTACCGGTTCGAGCCGCCGTGGGGATACCGGGAGGGAGACTGGGTCTACGGGATGGGCGCGTTCAACATGAAGGGGGCCCTGGCAGCCTACGTCACCGCGGTCGAGGCGATCTTGGACGCCGGCGTCGAGCTGAAGGGCGACATCATGATCGCCGGGGTTGTGGGTGAGATCGAGAAGTCCCAGGTCGACCAGTATCGGGGGCCTCAGTACAGGGGCTACGGTTACGGCACCGCGTACCTCGTCACCCACGGAGGGCTCACCGACTTCGCGATACTGGGGGAGCCAACCGGCCTGAGGCTGATGCTGGCCCACTTCGGTTCGGTCTGGGCCAAGATATCCCTGAAGGGGGCGCTCGTCCACACGGCCCACGCGGGGCTCGAGGGGAACCTGATCCTGCAGATGTACAAGATCGTGAAGGCGATAGAGGAGTGGGCGCCGGATTATCAGGCGAGGTTCCAGTACATGGGCGTCAAGCCGAACGTGAACATCGGAGCCATCGAGGGCGGCTGGCCCTGGAGGTGCTCGAGGACGCCCTGGTTCTGCAACCTGTACATCGACGTGAGGTATCCGCCGAGGAAGTCGGCGCTCGACGTGAAGGAGGAGCTGGAGAACGTTCTGCGCAAAGTGGAGAGGGAGCACGGCATCAAAGCGGACCTGGAGATCTACGTCAGCGACGCGTGGGCGGAGGTCCCAGAGGACAACGCGCTGGTGGAGGCGCTCGACAGAGCTCATCTCAAGGTCTTCAACGAGCCGCTGCAGAGGGTCGTCTTCAGCTGGTCCTCGGACGCCAACGTCCTCATCAGGAACGGCGTGATCGCGGTCAACTACGGCCCCTCGGGTGGACCCGGGAGGGAGACGAGGGGGACGCTCTACATTCCTGCGCTGTACGGGTGCACGAAGGTCTACGCGCTCACGGCGATCGACGTCTGCAACAGGGACAGGAAGGAGGTCAGGCGCAGGTTCCAGGTCATCTACGGTGAGTGAGATGGGGAAGTACATCGGTCAACCCATCAAGCGCCGGGAGGACCTGCCGCTGATCCAGGGGAGGGGCAGGTACGTCGACGACATCAAGGTGGACAACGTGCTCTACGTCGGGTTCGTGAGGTCTCCCCACGCCCACGCGAGGATAAAGTCGATCGACCTGAGTAGGGCCGAGAGGCACCCGGACGCGGTCGGGTTCCTCACCCCAGACGAGTCTGTCCCTATGCATGCTTGGATGAAGTATCCAGGCCTCAGGCACCCGCCAAGGTACTCGCTCGCGAGGGGCAAGGTCAGGTTCGTCGGTGAGCCGGTGGTTGCGGTTGCCGCGAGGAGCAGGTACGCACTTGACGACATAATAGAGCTGGTGGAGGTCGAGTACGAGCCCCTGAAGCCCGTGGTCAACGCTGAGGAGGCGATGAAGCCGGGTGCGCCGCTCCTGTACGAGGAGTGGGGGGACAACGTGATCATGCACACGAGGTTCAAGGCGGGTGACGTAGAGTCCGCCTTCGCGAGGGCAGACCTGATCGTCCGGGAGAGGCTGACGAACCAGCGGTACGCGCCGACGCCCATCGAGGGCAGGGGGATACTGGTGGTGCCGAACACCGTCACCGGCGAGCTGACGATATACGACTCCACCCAGTTCCCGCACGTTTTGATGACCTACCTCTCAGAGGTCCTCGGGTACCCTGAGAGCAAGATGCGGGTGATAGCGCCCGACGTTGGCGGAGGCTTCGGGCCGAAGTCGAGCGTCTGGCAGGAGGAGGTCGCTTCGGTCCAGCTGGCGCTGAAGCTCGGAAGGCCCGTGAAGTGGGTGGAGACGAGGAGGGAGCACATGCTGGTCTGCGGTCACGAGCGCGAGCAGATCCACTACGTCGAGGCCGCCTTCACCAAGGACGGCAGGCTCCTCGGGATAAGGGACAGGGTGATATGCGACGTGGGTGTCTACGGCGCCTTCTGGACCGAGACCCAGCCTGTGATGGTCACCATGGCTGCTATCCCCGGGCCATACGACTTCGCCAACTACGAGTACGAGCTCTTCTGCGTCGTCACCAACAAGGCACCCTACGCTCCCCACAGGGGCTTCGGGAGACCGGTGGCGGCTTTCGTGACCGAGAGGCTCATGGACATCGCGGCGAGGAAGCTGGGAATCGACCCGGCCGAGATCAGGATGAGGAACCTCATCAGGCCCGAGCAGATGCCCTACAGGAACCCGCACGGCGTCGTGTACGACAGCGGAGATTACCCGACGGCGCTGAGGAAGCTCCTGGAGTTCGCGGATTACGAGGGCTGGAGGAGGAAGCAGAGGGAGCTGAGGGCCCAGGGGAGGCACATCGGGATAGGACTGGCGATGTACGTGGAGTACACGGCGCCGAGCAGTGAGAGGCTCTCGAAGGGCCTCGGATGGGAGGTCGGAGGTTACGACACCGCGACCGTGAGGATAGATCCGACCGGAAAGGTCCTGGTGCTGACGGGGACCGCGAGCCAGGGACAGGGGCACTACACCGTTTACGCGCAGATAGCTGCGGAGGCGCTGGGAGCGAGGCTCGAGGACGTGGAGGTCATCGAGGGCGACAGCAAGCTGGCTCCGTGGGGCCTCGGAGCGTGGGCCAGCAGGAGCACCGTCGTGGTGGGAGGGGCCATCATCAGGGCATGCGAGCAGCTCAGGGCGAAGATCCTCAGGATAGCCGCGCACCTCCTCGAGGCGAGGGCCGAGGACCTGGTGATCGAGGACGGCAGGATCTACGTGAAGGACGCTCCAGACCGCTACGTGACGCTCGCCGACGTGGCGAGGGTGGCTGTCAGGGACACGGGTAAGCTCCCGCCTGGGGAGGAGCCAGGGCTGACGGCGACGGCGACCTACGAGCCTAAGGCCTTCACCACCTGCAGCTACGCGGTTCACATGGCCGTTGTCGAGGCAGATCCCGAGACCGGGGCCTTCAAGGTGCTGAGGTACTACGTGCTGGACGACGCGGGCGTTGTGGTCAACCCGCTGCTCGTCGAGGGCCAGGTCCACGGCGCGGTCGCACACGGCTTCGGAGGAGCTGTGATGGAGGAGCTGGTCTACAACGAGGACGGGCAGCTGCTCACGTCGAACTTCGCCGAGTACCTGATACCGAGCGCGCTGGAGATGTTCGACATAGAGCTGACCCACACGGTGACGCCCTCGCCGAACCCCGGAGGCTTCAAGGGGATGGGTGAGGGAGGGGCCATAGGAGCGCCGGCGGCCATAGCGAACGCGGTCGAGGACGCCCTGCACGATCTGGGGCTGAAGGTGACCGACACGCCGCTCAAGCCCGAGTACATCAGGTCGAGGATCAGCAGGAGGTAAGGCATGTCGGCCGCGCAGCTGCTGCTGGAGAGGAGGGCAGAGTACTCCGTAATCGGGAAGCCGGTGCCGAAGGTGGACGGCGACCTCAAGGTGACGGGGGCCGCGAGGTACGTCGACGACGTCAAGCTCCCTAACATGCTCTACGCCAAGGTCCTGAGGAGCCCCTATCCCCATGCCAGGATCAAGCGGATCGACGTCTCAGGGGCCCTGAGGGTGCCGGGGGTCGTGGCTGTGGTCACCGCCCACGACTTCAAGCTCGGCCGCCTCGGGATACTCCAGGACCACCCTCCGCTGAAGGGCGACAAGGTGAGGTCGGTAAGGGACGAGGTCGCTGCGGTGGCTGCGGTCGACGAGGAGACCGCCGAGAGGGCACTGGAGGAGATAACGGTGGAGTACGAGGAGCTGCCCGCGGTCTTCGACCCGATCGAGGCGATGAAGGATGGCGCACCGCTGATCCACGAGGAGCTGGGTACCAACGTCGCACCCGTCAACTTCACCTTCCACTCCCATCCTCCGGAAGAGATCGAGCGGGTCTTCGAGAGGGCCAGGGCGGTCGTCGAGGGAGAGTTCAGGACGCAGTACATGAACGCGTCGCCGCTGGGGACGATGGGCGTAGTGGCCCACTACGATTCGGCAGGCTACCTGACGGTCTACACCAACACCCAGGCGCCATTCCTCTACCGGAGGGACCTGGCGAGGGTGCTGGGGATGGACCCGATGAGGATCAGGGTCGTCCAGACCGAGATCGGCGGCTCCTTCGGTAGGGGGATGGACCTGTACCCTCCGGACGTGATCGCGTGCCTCCTATCGATCAAGGCGAGGGCACCGGTCAGGCTCGTGTACACGAGGCAGGAGGAGCTGATGTACGCGCCGCCGAGGCAGCCGGTGATCGTCAGGATGCGGACGGCCGCCGACAGGGACGGAAGGTTGCTCGCGAGGGAGGCGAGGGTCTTCCTCGACGCAGGCCCGTACGTCTCCTGGGGCCCCTACGACGGAAGGGTGATGATGGTCACGACCACCAGCATGTACAACGTTCCCTACGTCTCCTACGACGCGAAGGTGATCTACACCAACAACCCCTACACCGGAACGCAGAGGGGAGCGGGGAACCCGCAGATAACCTTCGCGATCGAGCAGCAGATGGACGAGCTGGCGGAGGAGCTCGGCATGGACCCCGTCGAGTTCAGGCTGCTCAACGCCAACAGACCCAACACCGTCACCCCCCAGGGCATCAGGATCACGAGCTGCGCGATGGCCGAGGCCATCAGGAGGGCCGCGGAGCTGATAGGGTGGAGGGGTAGGGGCTCGCTGGGGCCGAACAGGGGAATAGGCTTCGCGTGCTACTTCCACGTCGGCGGCGGAGCCCGGATCTACAGGTCCGACGGATGCGGAGCCGTAATCGTGGCGGACGACTTCGGGCAGATCGCGCTGATCACCGGATCGACCGATATAGGGACCGGCTCCGACACGGCCCTCGCCCAGATCGTTGCGGAGGTCCTTGGCGTGCCTGTGAGCTGGGTGAGGGTGGTGAACGACGTGGACGTCTCGCTGAGGCCGTGGGACGTCGGAACCCACGCCAGTAGGGCCACCTTCGTCGCGGGGAACGCCGCGCTGATGGCTGCCCGAGAGGCCAGGAGGGTCCTGGTGAAGGGAGCGGCCGAGGTCCTCGGCGTGAGCGAGGACGACGTCGAGCTCAGGGACGGGTACGCCTTCTCCAGATCCGACCCCAGCAGGAGGATCGAGATACCGAAGCTGATCAGGCGCATCCACTTCAGGGAGAGGGGGAACGTGGTGCTCGCGACGGCCTTCTACGACCCGCCGAACGAGATGCAGGACGAGCGCTGGTACGGCAACATATCAGCGACCTACACCTTCGGGTGTCAGGCGGTGCAGGTCAGGGTCGACCCGGAGACGATGCAGGTCTTCGTCGAGCGGGTCGTCTCGGTCCACGACATAGGAAGGGTTCTGAACCCCCTGACCGCAGAGGGCCAGGTCCACGGAGGCGTGGCTATGGGGCTGGGGCTGTCGCTTTACGAGGAGCTGGTGCTGGAGAGGGGGGCAGTTGTGAACTCGACCCTGATGGACTACCTGCTTCCGACGGCGCTGGAGGTGCCACCGGACGTTCAGGCGGTCTTCGTGGGCGAGGACGACCCCGAGGGTCCGTTCGGTGCGAAGGGGCTCGGGGAGACGGGAACCGTCCCGACGGCTGCGGCGGTCGCGAACGCCATCTACGACGCCATCGGTGTGAGGCCGAGGAGGACCCCGATAACTCCTGAGTACCTGTGGCGGCTCAAGCGCGAGAAGGGGAAGTGAAGGGGACGGGCTGACGGGTGGACCTGAACCTAACAGGTCGACTTTTTCGCTCCACGCGATTCATGGCAGCTCTGGCAATCCTATCCCTCCGACAAGACGCTCGATCGACCGAGCGATGGAGAGCACGGCGCCGTCGTCGAAGAGGTCACCCACTACCTGGACCCCTATGGGAAGGCCGTCACGGGAGAGGCCGCAGGGGACCGAGACCGCAGGAGCTCCCACAAGGTTGAAGGGTTCGACGTTCCTGAGCAGGGCGGACCTCACGTCGAGGACGTTCCCGTCCACCTCCACGGTCGTCTGGTCAACCCTCGGCGCGGTGACGATCGAGGTCGGCATGACGAGCGCGTCGACCCGCTTGAAGAGAGACCTGAACGACGACGTGAGCCTCGGGATAAGCCTGAGCGCGTTGACGTACATCGGCCCCGGAGTCATGAGGCCCTGGAGCCCCCTCTCCCTCAGCTCCTCGCTGACGTCCTGCGGCCTCTCCCTGAGGAGCCTCCCGTAGACCGCGGCGAACTCGACGTGCGCGATGACGCTCCGGGCGAAGCTCATCAGCCTCACATCGGGGACCTCCACATCCGCCACCTCCGCGCCCTCGGACTCGAGCCTCGTCAGCAGCCGCTCGAAAGCCTCCCTCACGTCCTCCTGGAGGAGCTCGCAGAAGTGCTTCCTCGGAACGCCCAGCACCGTCCCCCTCAGACTTCTGGGCCTTACGGGATGGATCCTGGGAGGTCTGCGGACAGAGACGCTCAGGTCCCTGCCATCAGGTCCCATGACGGCCGACGCCAGCAAAGCAGCGTCCTCCACCGTCTTCGTTATCACGCCCACCGTGTCGAGCGTCCAGCTGAGGGGCATCACTCCGTGCCTGCTGATCAGCCCGTAAGTCGGCTTGTATCCCACCAGCCCGCAGAGCGCCGCCGGCAGCCTGACGGATCCTCCCGTGTCGGTCCCTATCGCGCCCATGCTCATCCCCGTCGCAACGGCCACCGCGCCCCCGCTCGTCGATCCGCCCGGGAAGCGGTCCTCCTTCCACGGGTTGACCGCGGTCCCGAAGTGGGGGTTGAAGCCCGTGATGCCGAAGGTCAGCTCGTGCAGGTTGTTCTTACCGATGAGGGTTGCTGAGGCCCTCAGGAGCTTCTCCACGACGGTCGCGTTCTCGTCGGCCACGCGGTCCCTGAAGGCGACGGAGCCTGCCGTCGTGGGATACCCCTTGACGTGGAAGAGGTCCTTGAGCGATATCACGGCCCCCGCGAGAGGCCCTCTCCTGCGACCGCCCCGGATCGGAGGGTCGAAGACCGTGATGAACGCCCTGAACCGCGCGTTGTAGCGGGCTATGAGGTCGAGGCACGATGCTGCCAGTTCGTCGGGGTCGAGCTCGCCCCTCCTCACGAGCCTGACCGCCTGCGCAATCGTCAGCTCACGCGCCCTCATGCCTCCTCACCACTCCGTTCAGGGGCAGCGGGTCCTCCAGCCCGATCCTCTCCTCGATGGCCCGCCTCATGCCGCCCAACCTTTTCGCCTGCTGCAGGACCTTCTCCGGCGGATAGCCCTCGACGCCCATCAGCTCGGCCAGCGACCGGAGCAGCTCCTCCTGTGGGGCCTTAGAGGACATCGAGTTTGCTCCCAGATGCCTTCTGTTATGTTTATATCCGCGCCGGGGGCGGGATTCGAACCCGCGCGGCCCCGGAGGGGCCACAGGCTCTCAAGGCCTGCCCCTTAGTCCGCTCGGGCACCCCGGCCCGCTCAGCGGACCGTTGTCCGTGCGGATATATCCACCTTCCCAGCAGCCACATCGGGACCCGATTTTCGCCGCAGATCATGGTATATATTGGTCCGATGCGAAAACGTCACTAATGGGAGCCTCCGCGGGTCTGAGGACGCTTCTGCTGCTCGCGATGGTCTCGCTCGGCGTGATCTACCCGGCGCTGACTGCTACAACGGTGGTCGAGACGATCACCCAGACGGTCGCTGAGCCGGGGACGACCTACGCGACGGTCACGGTCATCCAGGGCGGAGACGTCATAGTCCGCATCGAGATGCCCCGCATCAGGGTGATAGCCTACTACGAGAGGCAGGACCAGGTCTGCGTGGTCCGATTCGCGGCCACGACGACCACCGGACTGGGCGGTGTCATCGCCGTACCGGGGACGACCATCATCCAGCCGGGCATCACGACCACGTACGTGCTCAGAGAGCCGATCGAGATCACCACCATCCGGCAGCTGCCAACCGCGACCACCACGACGGGTTACACCATAGTCACGGTTAGGACTGCGTACACGCTGGGGCAGTTCGTCACGACCATGAGCGTTCCGGTCTCGCTGTACGGAGTGATCGACGAGGCCTGCAACGTGGCGTTCGAGATCAACAGGTTGAGGATTGAGCCGGAGAGGCTGCCGGCGACGGTGATCTTCGCGTTCCGCGGGTTCACGTTCGCCTTCCCCGGCTACACCGTGACGATGCCGGACTTCCCACAGGACCAGATTCCGCCGGAGCTGGCCAATCTGAGGACCACCGTGACCACCACCAGGGTGGGGACCACAGAGGCCATGACGACCACCCTCCAGGGAACCACAGCGACGCTCTCCACCAGAGCTGAGGGCACAACCCTTACCACGACGGTCATCATACCCGGCAGGACGTACGTCACGGTCCTGACCGTCACAAGAACGATCGCCGAGACCGGGACCACGATTACACAGACGACTGCGCGGCAGACTACAACGACACAGGTTGCCCCGACGACGCAGCCCTCCGCAGGGACCGGACAGGCCTTCGACCCGCTGGTCCTCGCGCTCTTCGCTGGGGTAGCCGTGGTGGTCGTGGTGGGAATCCTCTTCGCGTTCCGCAGGGGCAGGCCCTGAGCGTCACCGCGTCTCGTTTTTACCGAGGGTTTTGAGCTCTGATGGGGATGCAGGAGAGGGCCGAGAGGGCTCTGAGGGCATGCTCCGAGCTGCTGCGGAGGAGGGACGTCGATTCGGTCCGGGATCTCCTCAGGATCCTGGCCGAGATGGCGCCACCCGGGGTCGAGTGGGGGGTTGAGGTGGCCTCGATCGCGGGGACCAGGTACCTCGCCGGAGGCGGCAGGATAACCGTTGTCAGGGTGTCCAGGGACGAGTTCGGGCCCTTCATGAGGACGCAGGTCGCCGAGGTGGGGGTGGACGACGTGCCGGAGGAGGTGCTGAAGCTCGTCCTGCGAGACCCCGAGGGCCTGCTCAGGTCGGTGGCGGAGCAGCTCTCCAGCTGGCTCTCGACCGGTCACGGTGAAGAGGGTCTGAGGCGCGAGGTTGCTAGCTTCCTGGAGCGTCTGCCGTCGGTGCTCTCACGGTAGCGAGATCCCGAGCGATCTCAGGACCTCCTCCGCCTTCTGCCGGCCGTAAACGGTGAGCCGGTAGAGCTTGTGGCCCTCGCCCGACTCAACAGAGGATATCAGGCCCTCCATCTCGGTGTAGAGCTTCTTGTCGAGCCACTCCTTCGTGACCTCCTTTCCCAGCTCCTTGCTCCGCTGGTTGATCGCCTCCTTGCTCATCTCGCCCTCGAAGTACAGAAGCGTCAGCACTATCTCCTTGTTGCTCATCTTCGGGAGCTTCTCGATCACCGATGGCGGCACGCCCTGGCGCTGCTGCTCCTGAGGCGGTGCGAGCTCGACGTAGATCACGTCCAGCACCTCCTTCGCGGCCCTCACCACGCTCCTGGGGTCGCTACCGGTCACGGTGAGCTTCAGCCGCTGGCCCACCGTCAACTCGAGCGTTATGCTGACCCCTTCGTCCATTCCCGTTCTGCCCGTTCGGCCGGGAATTAAAGTTCAATTCCGCACCATCCGCAGCGACGACGGCGGGGGTTCTTCGGGCCCGCTGGTTCCGGTGGCGAGCTCCCTCATCGAAACACGGTTAAGTGCGGGAAAAGCTGGGCGATTCCGGTGCAGGAGTTGCGGAAGTCCCAGAAATCCTGGATCAGGGACCCGTCGCTCGCGGCGGAGGGCGCCAGGAGGATCGCCTGGGCGGAGGTCAGGATGCCGGTGCTGATGGCGATAAGGGAGCGCTTCAGGAGGGAAAGGCCGCTGGAGGGGATAAGGGTCTCGGCCTGCCTGCACGTCACGAAGGAGACGGCAGCGCTGGTCAGGACGCTTAGGGACGCCGGAGCTGAGGTTGCCCTCTGCGCATCGAACCCGCTGAGCACGCAGGACGACGTCGCCGCGGCGCTGGCCGAGGAGGGGATAGCTGTCTACGCCTTCAGGGGGATGAGCGAGGAGGAGTACTACGAGGCCATCGGGAGGGCCCTCTCGATGAAACCGAACGTGACCGTCGACGACGGAGCGGACCTCACGGTGACGGTTCACAAGCTAGCACATCGCATCCAGTCGCCTGAGCTCGAGTGGGTGAGGCGCGGCCTGGGATCCGGAGCGCTTGAGGTCGAGGGGATCGCGGGCGGGACGGAGGAGACCACCACCGGAGTCATCCGGCTGAGGGCCCTCGAGAGGGAGGGGAAGCTGCTGTACCCGCTGATCGCGGTGAACGACTCGCCCACCAAGTCTCTCTTCGACAACCCCATCGGAACCGGCCAGTCGACGATCGACGCCGTCATCAGGGCGACGGGCATCCTGCTCGCGGGAAAGAGGGTCGTCGTCTTCGGCTACGGCAGGGTGGGTTCCGGGATCGCCGCGAGGGCCAGGGGGATGGGAGCTGAGGTGATCGTGGTGGAGGTCGATCCGGTGAAGGCGCTAAGCGCGGCCATGAACGGCTACCGGGTCTGCAGCTCCCTCGAGGCTGCCAGGGTTGGGGACGTCTTCATCACCGCCACCGGGAACATACGCGTGATCCGGAGGGAGCACATGGAGCTGATGAGGGACGGAGCGATCCTCGCCAACGCGGGGCACTACGACGTGGAGATCTCCCTGCAGGACCTCCGCGACATCTCGGTCGAGGTCGAGCAGGTGAACCAGTACGTGAAGCGTTACAGGACCAGGGACGGCAGGAGCCTCTACCTGCTCGCGGAGGGGAGGCTGGTCAACCTCGTCGCCGCTGAGGGCCACCCGTCGGAGGTTATGGACCTGAGCTTCTCCCTCCAGGCCCTCTCGGTGGAGCACGTCGTCAGGAACAGGGGAAGGCTCGAGGTGAGGGTCCACGACGTACCAGCTGAGATCGACAGGGAGGTCGCGATGACGAAGCTCAGGACCATGGGGATAGAGATCGACAGGATGACGGAGGAGCAGGTGCGCTACGTCTCCGACTGGCGGATGGGCACCTGAGAACCGAGAACCTTTCCACCCCTCACTTCTTCTTCCTGCCAGTCCTCCTGGCGGCTATCAGCCCGATCTTCTGGCCTGGCGGTGCGGTCCTCTTCACCGGCTCCGGCCTGCTGAGCTTCCCTCCAGCACCTCCGCCGAACGGGTGCTTCACCGGCTGCATCGCCACGCCCCTGACCCTCGGATACCTGCCGAGCCTGTGCTTGGACCTCATCCAGTGGAACTTCTTGCCAGCCTTGAGGAAGGGCTTATCGGTCCTGCCGAGACCGGCGACTACGCCGACGATCGCGAAGCACCTGCTGTCCACCTCCTTCAGCTTCTTGGAGGGGAGCCTGATGATGGTCCGGTCGCCGACGTGGGAGACGACCTCCGCGAAGGTCCCTGAGCTCCTGACGAGCTTCCCGCCGTCACCGGGCCTGAGCTCGATGCAGGAGACCGATGCGCCCTCAGGGACCGATCCGATGGGAACGATGTTCCCGGTGGACGGGGAGGCGTTGGGGCCGGCCTCGATGACCTGGCCGACGTAGAGGCCCATGACCGCGGGGACGTAGAAGGTCGTGCCGTCGACCTCG
Source organism: Candidatus Calditenuis fumarioli (assembly GCA_030059665.1). Taxonomy (GTDB): domain Archaea; phylum Thermoproteota; class Nitrososphaeria_A; order Caldarchaeales; family Calditenuaceae; genus Calditenuis; species Calditenuis fumarioli. The sequence goes on along the minus strand of JANVYR010000003.1, from coordinate 19,675 downwards.
ACCTCAGCGACCGGGTATCCCCTGCCGGGGTCGTGGTGCAGCTCCACCACCCTTCCCCTCAGGGTCTCGGACGAGAAGAGGTGGCTCGGGTAGCCGAGGACGAACTTCCTCTGGATGCTGGCCCTGTACACCGGAGAGCCGTGTCCTATCCGTTGCGCCATCGTGCGCTTCGGCAACTCCCTTCACCCGGATCCCACATCGCTCTCCTAAAAACCGATCACACGATGATGCCCAGCTTTACGGCCAGGTCCGTGGCGCTGAACTCGGGCCTCAGCTTGACGTACGCCTTCTTCTCGCCGCGGGGCGTGATCAGCGTGTTCACCTTCTCGACCTTGACGCCGTAGAGCTGCTCGACTGCCCTCTTGACGTCAGCTTTGGTGGCCTCGAGCCTCACGATGAAGGTCAGCTTGTTCTCCCTCTCGATCAGGGAGATCGCGTCCTGGGTCCTGACGATCGCGACGATGACCTCTTCGGGGTTCATGCCTCCCCGAACCTCCTCTCGATCTCCTTCAGGGCGGAGACCGTGAAGACCGCCAGCCTCCCGGGATGACCTCCGGGAGCGAGGTGGAGGACGCTGAGGTCCTTCGCCAGGACGACGTCGACGCCCGGGACGTTCGAGGCGGCCTTGGAGATCCCGTCGTCGCGGGAGACCACCAGCAGCGGCCCCACTCGACGCTTGTACCTCCTTCCCCTCCTCTTGCCCTTCCCCGCCCTTATTCCTCGCTCGGAGACACGATCCAGCTCCTCGCCGAGTCCGAGGGCCCTGAGGAAGGCCACGACGTCCTTCGACCTCTTGACCGATTCGAACCGGTCCTCGACCACGATGGGCGTGCTCAGTCCCTCCGGCACCCTGTGGCCCCTCCTCCTGACGTGCTCGGGTGAGGCGGTGAAGGCGAGGGCCGCAACGGTCGCTGCCCTCCTCTCCTCCTCGTTCAGCTCCTTGTGGATCACCTTCTCCGGCACCGGCGGGTGCGTGGGCCTGCCTCCAACCGCTGACGGCACCCATCCCCCTGCCCTGGACTTACCCGTTCCGGAGGCCATGATACGGGCGATCCTGGCGATCCCCAGCCCGACGCCGAGCGACCTGACGGAGTACTTCGCCGCAGAGCCCTTCCAGGCCCCCTTCGGCTGGAGCGTGTGGGTCGAGAGGTGGACGAACGCCCTCCTGACCAAGTCCTCCCTAAGGTCGGCCGAGAAGGGCCAGGGTAGCTCGACCTCGCCGGCTCGCTCGCCGGTCAGCGAGTAAACCGGAACCTTGACAGCCCCCTCCCTGCTCCGGAGAAGGGCCCTGTGGACGACCGTCACGGCACGGTCACCTCCAGCACGTGGTCGGAGTAGAGGATTGACTCGATCTTCGGCGCCCCGAGCTTGTAAGACGGAGGCTTGGCTGGCTCCCTGAGGACGACCGGCCTCTTGGGCGGCCCCATCACCGATCCGAGGAGGACCACAGCCGGCGATCTGAGAACGGTGAAGTGAGGGAAGCCACCGGGCGGCGTCAGGGGCGACCCGTCCTGCAGGACCAGCATGATACGCTTGTTGAACTCGGTCCTCTTGTGGAACCCGTATTGCCCTGCCCTCGGGACGAAGCGTGTGACGTAAGGGGGCTTCCTGCCGCCGATCGCGCCGACTGCCCTGCGCGTCTTCCTCTGCTTCCTCGGCAATTCCTTGACGCCGTGACGGGCCACGACGCCCGTGAACCCGTGACCTTTCGTCACGCCTATCACGTCCACGAAGGATCCGGGGGTGAAGACCTGATCCACGCCAATGCGGCTGCCGAGGCGCTCCTTGAGGAAGGAGAAGGCCGACTCGGGGGTACCAGAGACGCCGACCTCCAGCAGGAAGGGCTTCTTCTGGGAAAGCCCGGCCTCCGCGGGTATAGAGGCCACGATCGCCCTCACCTCCGAGGCCCTGCTGAGGTTACGCTCGAGCTCCGCGATGTCTCCAGCACCGGGCTTGATCCCCCTGATCCGCTCCACCAGAGGCTTAGGTAGCTCGGTCGCGAAGACCCTCCCCACCTCCTTAGGCTCGCCGTAGACGTCGGGGACCAGGACCGTTATCCCCACCAGGTAGTTCGGAGGCGTTGAGATGACCGTGCCCTGCGCAGCCACCTCGGTGCCGTGGGTGAGGGAACCGGGGAAGTCGTCGATGTACCTGATAGTGACCGATCCGGCTTTGTACCCGATGAAGCCCAGCAGCTTCGGCTCCTCCGTCCAGCTCGGCCAGTGCTTCACCGAGGGCAGCAGCGTCTTGGCCCTCCTCCTCGGAGCGAACGCCAGCGAACCCCTCCTCGGCGCCGACCACTTCCTGTGTCCCATCCGCTATCCCAACCATCCGGACCCGACGAGCTCTAAAATCTGTGCCCGGCAGGTTGGGGAAGGCGTGGGGTGGGCTGCAGGGTTTTTGTCGAGGTGCTCGGTGATGCGGGCAGAATGGCGAGGGTCAGGGTCGTCGTGACCGCACCGCTCGCGGTCCACATGGGAGGCCAGCGGGAGGTGGAGCTGGAGGCGGAGAGCGTGAGGGACTTGGTGATGAAGCTGGCCGACCGCTTCGGCGCTGAGCTCAGGAACCGGCTGCTGGACGAGGAGATGAGGCTCCGGCGCTTCGTGAACCTCTACGTCAACGACTCGCTCGTGAGCTGGGACGAGGACAGGCCCCTCAGGGACGGCGACGAGGTCCTGATACTCCCTGCAGTTTCGGGTGGTCTTTCTTGAACGCGAGGACCGTTCTGGGTGCGGTCCTGGCGGTCGTCCTGCTGGCCAACGTCGCGATCGGAGAGGCCCGTATGGCGTCGGCCCTCCTGCCCCTGCACCTGGGACTCGGGGTCGTCGCCTTCGCCGCATCGGTGGCCTACGCGGTCATCGGCCGTCGCTTCATGCCGGCCCTCGTCCTCGGCCTGGTGCTTTCCGTGCTGACGGGCCTCCAGGGGGCGCTGGGGCTGTCGATGCTGCTGCTCAACGCCGAGGGCCCGGTCGAGGTCGCGCACCGCTTCAACGGCACAGCCACCTTCCTGATCGGTCTCGTCGGAGGGATCCTCGTGGGAAGGGCCTCGAGGAGGGTCCTGAAGGCCTGAGCCCGCGATCGACCGGAAAACCGCTATAAAACGCGGACGACTCGTCGCTGGGGGCAGAGGGTGGGCTCCGAGCGGGTGACAATTCCAGACGCCGAGAGGGGCCACATCGAGTTCAAGTCGAGGCTCATCCAATCGTACCACCTCAAACCGGAGAGGAGGCAGCACCTGGTCGCGCAGATGAGGGCGAGGCTCGAGGAGGGGAAGGGCGTTGCGGTCTACGTGATCGGCGTCGACGATGAGGGCGAGGTCGCGGGTCTGAACCAGGTCGAGCTGGAGGAGAGCATCGCGGTCATCAGGGCGCTCGCGGCCGAGTGCGGTGCCAGCGTGAAGAGGGTCGAGCGGTTCTCCTCCGAGCGTGGGGAGATCGCGAAGGTCGTGATCGAGGCCCTCACGAGGCCCATGAGCAACCACGTGACGCTCGGCGTTGCGGGTCACGTCAACCACGGCAAGTCCACCCTGATCGCGTGCCTCCTCACCGGGGAGAGCGACGACGGCACCAAGTGGCTCTACATGGACACTCTCCCCCACGAGATAGCCAGGAACCTCTCGGCCGACCTGCACTTCGCCGTGCTCGGCTTCAAGGACGGGAAACCCATGCTGGTGAAGAACCCGCTCGACAGGAAAGAGAGGGCGAGGGTCGTCTCCGAGGCGGACAAGGTGGTGAGCATCGTCGACACCGTGGGACACGAGCCCTGGCTTAGGACCACAATCCGCGGGCTGCTGGGCCAGGAGGTGGACTACGGGCTCGTGGTGGTGGCGGCCGACGACGGGCCCACCCACATCACCCGTGAGCACCTGGGAATCCTCTTCGCGGCCGGCATACCGGTCATCCTCTGCGTGACCAAGGCCGACAAGGTCGGATCGAGGAGGCTCGAGGAGGTTAGGGAAGAGGTCGCAAGGCTCGTGAAGCGGGTGGGAAGGGTGCCGATGCACGTGAGAGAGCCCTCGGACCTTCATGTGGTGATCGACAAGCTGAACGTGGTCGTGCCGATCCTCGAGACCTCCTCGGTGACGAGGCAGGGGTTCGACCTCCTCTACCAGCTCCTCTCGATGCTCCCCGCACGGCCGAAGCCGAGCGACAGGCCCTTCCTGATGTACATCGACCGCGTGTACGACGTCGAGGGAACCGGAACCGTCGTCTCTGGGACGATCCTTCAGGGACGTCTGAGGAGCGGCGCCACGCTGCTGCTCGGCCCCGACAGGAAGGGCGAGTTCGCTGAGGTGAGGGCCAGGAGCATCGAGATCCACAACGCCCGGGTCGAGGAGGCGGAGGCAGGGCAGATAGTCGGGATCGCGATCAAGGGCGTTCCGCACGACTCGGTCAGGAGGGGAATGGTGATAGCCGACAGGGAGGTGAGGCCCCGGGCCATCTGGAACTTCGAGGCGGAGGTCCTGATCCTCTCCCACCCGACCCGGATCGCGAGCGGATACGAGCCGATAGTGCACTGCCACACCATCGCCCAGTCCGCGCGGATGGAGATCCTCGACCGCGAGTACCTCAAGCCAGGAGAGCAGGGAAGGGCCAGGTTCACGTTCAAGTACAGACCCGAGTTCCTCAGAGCGGGCGACGTCTTCGTGCTGAGGGAGGGAAGGGTCAAGGGAATAGGCCGGGTGACCTCGGTCGGATAGAGGGTGCGTGTCGATGGGGATCGGGGAGGATGTCCTGCGAAAGGTCAGGGCGCTCCTGATAGACCACGCGCTCTGCGTCCGCTGCCTCGGGAGGCTCTTCGCGCTCACGTGGCCCGACAGGCCCAGGTCGGAGATCGGCTCGTCGCTGATGGAGGCCGCGTTCGAGGAGGCGATGCGCAGCAACGACAAAGATCTGATCAGAGGTCTTGCGAGGTCGGGTCACGCCGGTTCCGCCTCGCTCCTCCGCGGGTGGGGTGAGGGAGAGGAGGTGGGGGCTGAGCCGTGTGAACTCTGCGGCGGCAAGGTCTCATCCGATTCGATCGGTGCCCTGGTGAGGGGGGCGGCCGAGAAGGCCTCAGCCTACGAGTACTCGACCTTCAGCGTGGGAACGTTCGTCCCACCGCACGTCAGGAGCCTCGAGGACCACCTGATCAGCGCCTACGGCCTCGAGGCGGCCGAGTCGATCAGGCGCGACGTCACCCGTGAGGCTAGGAGGCTCTTCGCCGAGCTGACGGGCAAGCAGTTCGCCCAGTCGAACCCCGAGCTGGAGGTCCTCCTCGACCCGTTCACGTCCACGTACGAGGTTCGGCCCTCACCGGTGATGGTCAGGGGAAGGTACCTGAAGCACTCCAGGTCGACCCCTCAGACGCCCTGGCTCTGCGACTCCTGCTGGGGCAGGGGCTGCGACGCCTGCGGCTACACGGGGAGGAGGGAGGGTCCTGACCTCTCGATCGCCGAGTACATCGGCCTTCCGGCGCTGGAGCTCTGGGGCGCCATGGGGTTCACCTTCCACGCGGCTGGGAGGGAGGACCTGGACGCTGCGGTCGAGGGGACCGGGAGGCCCTTCGTGCTCGAGCTCTCCGAGCCCAGGCGGCGGAGGGTGGACCTGGAGGAGTTCGCGAGGAGGGTGAGGGAGTTCTCCAACGGGAAGGTGGAGGTGATCGGTCTGGGGCCTGCGACGAGGGCGGACGTGAGGTTCCTCAAGACCGAGACGGAGAGGAAGCGGAAGGTCTACCTGGTGCGCGTCGCCTTCTCTTCTCCGGTGCCCGCCGACGAGGTCCTGAGGGCCTGCGGGCGTTTGAGGGGCTCGGTGATCGAGCAGAGGACTCCCACGAGGGTCCTGAGGAGGAGAGGGGACAGGCTGAGGAAGAGGACGGTCCACGAGGTGACTGCGGTCCAGATCGACGAGAGGACCTACGAGCTCACGCTGGTCGTCGACGGAGGGCTCTACGTGAAGGAGCTGATCCACGGAGATAACGGCCGCACCAGGCCGTCGCTCAGGGAGCTGCTGGGGGTGGAGCCGGAGAGGATAGAGCTCACGGTGCTGGGAGTCCAGGAGCCGTCAGGAACCGCCCAGAGCTCAGGGGGCCGACCGGCGTCCGAGGGTTAGCCGGAGAGTCCGGTCCCTCCTCAGCCCTTCGACATCAGCGCGGCGAGGGAGGCCCTCAGCTCCCTCAAGACCTCGAGGTAGTTGGCCCTACCCTCCTCTATCTCGTCCATCTTGGCCTCGAGCTGTCGGGTCAGCTCCTCGGAGACGAAGTCGCCGAACGTCGAGTGGAGGAAACCGTAGACCTGCTTGCCCAGCTTGGTCGCTATCATCCTTCCGGCACGCTGGATGACGTAGTTCCGGTCGTACAGGGTCCTGACGATCTTGGCGTACGTGCTCGGACGGCCGATGCCCCTGCTCTTCATCAGCGCGATCACCTCGCCCTCGGTCAGGAGCCTCGCAGCTGGAACGCGCCTGAAGGCGATCTCCCGCACCCTCCTCCTTCCCGGGACGATGGGTTGCTGGACGTTGACGACCGGGTTAACCCTCAGGAAGCCCTCCTCGAGGACCTCCACGGCCCTCTCCTGCTGGACCGAGTTGCCGAGGAGCCTGAACGAGACGGTCTGGTACCTGACCCTCGCCTCAGGCATCTGGCTCGCGATGAAGCGCCGGAAGATCATGCCGTACAGTGCCAGCTCCCTCCTCCCGATTCGGGCGGCCGTGGTGAGAGCTCCTGACTGGACGTAGTAGCTCAGCATCCTCTCGTCGAGCGGCCTCGTGGGCCTGATGCACTCGTGGGCTCCCTCCCTGGCATAGGTCCTAGGCCTGAAGGAGCCAGGGAACTTCTCCTCGATGTAGGACCTGGCGACGTTGAGACCGGCCGTCGAGACCGTGGTCGAATCGGTCCTGTGGTAGGTGATCAGGCCTGACTCGAAGAGCGTCTGTGCGGCCTCCATCGTCTCGGTCGCTCCCATCCTGAAGAACTGCCAGGCGTCGCGCAGCATGGAGTCCGTCGTGTAGGGAGGAAGCGGATGGACCTCCCTGACCTCGGATGCGACCTCCACGACGTCGCAGTACAGCTCTCCCTTCTCGTACAGCTCCCTCGCCCTCTCCGCGTCGACCGGGTTGAGGAACTCGACGCGCATGCCGTCCTCGAGCACCACCGTCAGCGCCGGTATCTTCCTCGAGGCCTCGACGGTCCTCTCCACCACCCACCCGAGCACTGGAGTCTGGACCCTGCCGGCCGAGAGGGTCTTCCTGCCGAAGTGCTGCTGGAGCCTCCTGCTCAGCTCGAACCCTACCCACCTGTCCTCTATCCTCCTCAGCAGCTGGGCCTCCACGAGGCCTTCCTTGATGCCCCTCGGCGATGCGAGCGCAGCCGCAAGGGCCCTCCGCGTGACCTCGTGGAACTCGAGCCTCCGGACGTTGTCGTTGTAGGGCCTGACGGCGCAGTAGATGTCGTAGCCTATCTTCTCACCCTCCGCGTCGGGGTCCGTGGCTATCAGTACCTCGTTCGCCTCCATCGCGAGCGACCTGAGGGCCCTGACAACCTCCATCTTGCTCCTGACCCTGTCCGAGCCGCAGCGCGGGCACCTCTCCGCGTCGACGAACTGGTTCCCGCAGTCGAGGCACCTGACGATCGGCGTGTAGATCGGAACGTACCTCGAGTCGAGCTGGAGGACTCCGTGGAATCCGCCCGACGTCGTGAGGTCGAAGACGTGGCCCCCGGAGGCCACGACGGTCAGCAGCGCCTGGCCGCTGACGGATTCGTACGCCGTCAGGTCCCCTATCTCCCTCCTCGCGGGCCTCCCGAAGAAGGACGCGATGGTCCTGGCCTTGGTGGGCGATTCGACGATGACTAGGGCGTTCCTCATCACGTCGAACCTCTCCGGCTCTATCTGACCGGACCTGACCAACATCACCCGCTTCCTGTCCTCGTCGACCTTCCTGAAGTCCTCCTCCACCTTCTGCAGCTCGTACGGTTCGAGGGTCTCGTCGTAGAGGGACTCGAGCCGCTTCCGGAAGCCGTGGAAGGCCTTCTCGTCGTCGACCAGCACTATGGCGACGCCCCTGGTGATTCCGCCGGCGAAGAGCCTCGAGCACCTCCCGGAGGCCTGGATGAAGCCGTCTACGTCGGGGATGATCAGGCTGTAGCCCTCCTGCGTGACCTTCAGCTGTATGTCGGCCCGCTCCGAGAGCACCGCAACCCTCTCCGGCGTCATGATCCTGGCCAGCAGGTCCCGGGCCCTCATCACGAGCTCCTGAACGTGGCCCTCGAAGCCCTCCAGCTTCGCGCCCGACTGGATCGCGGCCCTCACCCGCTCCACGACCTCGCTGACCGTTGGGACGACCCTCGATAGCGCACCGGTCACGCGGACCGCCTCCTCCGCAAGAGGACCGTCTAGGAGCGGCGCCACGTGCTTGAAGACCGAGAGGAGCATCTGGGGCCTGTACTCGTCCCTGCCGATCGCTATCTCCCTCCTCGGAACGCCCGCGAAGACGACGTACCGGATCCTCTCGGGCAGGTCGATCCCCCTGGCGAGGGGGCTCCTGGTGCTGGCAACGCCCAGCAGCACCTCGTACTCGCCCTTGACGAACCGGTCGAGCATCCTGGGGCTGAACCTGTTGTAGGCGTAGCACGGCACGCCCTCCCTCCTCAGCGCCTCCGCGAGGGCCTCGGCGCCCTGGACGCCTGCCGTCTGGGGTACGAAGACCAGAGCACCCCCTCCGTGCCTTTTCACCAGCTCCACCACCTGCTCCCGCAGATCGCCCACCTGCCTCAGGTAGTACAGACCGATGTTCCTCACGAGCTCGAAGGTGTGGCCCGGCTCGAAGCCGAAGAGCTCCCTGAAGACCCTGATGCGGAGGGTCCTCCTGGCCCTCGCGGTGGCGCCCGAGACGATCAGGACCTTCCGAGTCGAGCTCCTCCGGTACCTCTCCAGCTCCTCGTCGAGCGACTCGTACTCCCTGAAGTCCTCCTCCGTCGGCTTCCGCTTCCTCGTCAGCCGGATCATCCTCAACACCGTCTCCACGACCGCAGGGTCGTACCCCATCAGCTCCACGACCTTGTCGATGTTCCTCGGGCTGCGAAGGAAGGAGTCGACGTCGTCGACGAAGACGTAGTCGAACTCCTTGCCCCTGAGCAGGTCGTAGCGGTTGTAGAGGAAACGGTCGGTCGTGATCAGGACGTCGAAGTCGCCCGAGCTGATCGCCGAGAGGACGTCCGCCGCCCTCGCCTCGGAGAGGCCGGACCTGTACGACACGACCCTCAGCTCCCTGCCGAGCTTGCGGAGGTAGTCCTCGAACCTCTCGTGGACGTGCTGGACGAGGAGGCTGCTCGGAAGTATCAGGTAGCTCCTGGAGCCGGAGTTGAGGTGGAGGTAGATAGCCGTCACGATGCCGAACGTCGTCTTCCCGAGCCCCGTCGGCGCCACGATCGAGAAGCTCCTCCCCAGGAACACCCTCCTCGCCCAAGTCTCCTGGAGCGACCAGGGAGCTGATCCGACCAGCCGCCTGAAGAGGTCCCTGAACTCCTCCACCCTGATCGAGAGCTCCAGCGCGTCCCTGTATTCCCTGAGCTTCCCGGTCCTCAGCAGGTAGGTGTGGACCTCCGTCCTGCTGGAGGCCCTGAACGGCACGCAGTTGCCGCAGACGCCGTTCGTGAGGAGCTCCTCGTCGCTGATGTCCCCTCCGCAGTTCGGGCAGAGGCCCCTGTACACCGTCCGCATGACCCGCTGCCGTCAGAAGGTCCCGAGCGGTCGGACAAAAGCTTGAAGCTTTTCGGGTCGGCAGGGTCGTCCTCAGGGCGGCGCGTCAGCATAGCTATATCTCTGAGGGATTAGGGTCTCCTCAAGGAGGTGGATCGGAGTGGCAGCGCTGGGCATGGCAGGTGCCTATGACAGGGCCATAACCGTCTTCTCTCCACAGGGCAGGCTCTACCAGGTCGAGTACGCGCTCGAGACGGTCAAGTCGGGGTCTACCTCCGTCGGGATACGGGTGGACGAAGGGGTGGTGCTCGCGGTCGAGGAGAGGGCCCACAGCAAGCTCCAGGCACCGACTTACTCCCAGAAGATCTTCCAGATCGACCTGCACATAGGCGCCGCGGCCTCTGGGCTGATATCGGACGCGAGGGTCCTCGTCGACAGCGCGAGGATCTACGCCCAGAGCTACCGGCTCACCTACGACGAGCCCCCATCGGTCGAGAGCGTGGCGAAGCGCATCGGCGACCTCATGCAGCTCTACACACAGCACGGCGGCGTCAGGCCCTTCGGCGTCGCGCTCCTCATCGGCGGCTCCTCGGTCGACGGGACCAGGCTCTTCTACACCGAGCCGAGCGGCGTGGTGATGGAGTACAAGGCCTGGAGCATCGGCAGGGGCGCTGAGAGGGTGAAGGAGATGCTGGAGGCGACCTACGACCCGAAGATCCCGCTGGAGGAGGCCAAGAGACTCGCGATCAGGGCGCTGGTCAGGTCGGTCGACAAGATCGACGAGAACTGGATGGCCAGGATGGTGGTGATACCGACCGACACTAAGACCTACACCCAGGTTCCCGAGGACGAGGTCAACGCGCTCGTGGAGGAGGCCCTCAAGTCGAGCCGGTGACCGCTAAGGGGTTATCACGATCTTCACTCCCTCTCCCTTCTCGAACGCCTCGAGCGCCCTGCCGAACTCCCCTATCGAGAACCTGTGAGTGATCAGCTCCGAGCCCCTGACCTTCCCCCGTGAGATCAGATCGAGGGCCTCCACCATCTCCTCCTCCGATGCGGCGTTCGAGGAGATCAGGCTGACCTCCCTTACCAAGAGCTCGCTGAAGTCGTGATCGAGCTTGGTCCCCGATGACGGCAGTCCGAAGAGGCAGACGACACCACCGCTGCGGGTCGATGATATGGCCGAGGAGACGGCCCTGACGCTTCCGGTAGCGACGATCGAGACGTCCGCACCCCTTCCGCCGGTGAGAGCTCTGACCTCCTGCTCGACGGAGCCCTGCCTCGCGTCCACCGCACGGGCACCGAGGCGCTCCGCAATCCCGAGCCGGTTGGGGTTCACGTCGACGCCGAGCACCTCAACGCCGAGGCCCCTGAGCAGGGCCACGAAGAGCGCTCCGATGGCGCCGACACCGAAGACCGCGACCGTCTGTCCCTCGCGGACGCCGGCCCTCTTCGCCGCCCTGATGCAGCACGCGAGGGGTTCCGTCAGACAGGCCTCCTCCGGATCGCGAAGCCCCCTCACCTTGTAGACGGCCCCTCTCCTGACGATGAACTCGGGAACCCTGAACTTCTCCGCGAAGCCTCCGGGATCGAAGTGATGCTTCCGGTACTCAGGGCACATCGTTGGGCTTCCGTTTAGGCAGTAGTAGCACTCGCCGCAGTTCGTGTGGTGGTGCGGAACCACGACCTCACCCCTTCTCAGCCAATCCACACCCTCCCCGACCTCCACCACCCTCCCCACCGCCTCGTGCCCGAGGACCGCTTTCCCCGCGGTGTAGCCGCCCCTGATGCGCTCCACGTCAGTTCCGCAGAGGCCACAGGCTATCAGCTCCACCACCAGCTCCCCCTTCGAGGGCACCGGCTCCGGAACCTCCTCGACCGAGGCCCCGACCCTTGGCCTCAGCAGGACAGCCCTCACGCGTTCTCGTCCCCGTGACCGACTTTTACGTGTGCCGGACCTACGGTCTGCGAAACCTTATTGCCGCTCATTCGTATGCGGCAGAGGATGGTGGACTGCGTCTTCTGCAGGATCGCGGAGGGCCAGGATTGGGCGGCGGTCGTCTGGAGCGACGACGAGCACATCGCCTTCATGGACCGGTATCCCGTCAGCAGGGGCCACACTCTGGTCACAACGAGGCGACATTACCGGGACCTACTAGAGATGGACGAGAACGCCGCAGGGAGGCTATTCTCCGCGGTCCTGAGGGTCGCCAAGGCGATTCAGCGCGCCCTCTCCCCCGCAGGGATCAACGTCCTCCAGAACAACGGGTCGGCGGCCGGTCAGGTGATCTTCCATGCCCACGTCCACATCATACCGCGCTACGGCAACCCCGGTGGATCGATCTTCAGGGCTGGGAGGCTCAACGTAACCGAGGCGGAGCTGGAGGAGGTAGCGGCCCTGATACGGAAGCACCTGTGACGTGCGAGCCGCGCAGGGTGGGCCGACGACTACCGGGTGATCCTGAGCTCAGCGCTCAAGATCCCTCTCATCTCCTTTCGGATCGACCTGGCCAGACCCATCATCGCAACCTTCACATCCCGTAGCCGGCAAATAACGCCAGCGGAGCTGATGGTTCCGCCTTCAGTTCTACCTCATTAGTGTTGCTTTCCATAACTTGATGGGCGTTCAAGAACACGTCAAGGGTGAACTTCTTACGATATGCCATGCCCCATCCACCTCTCCACGTCTTCACTTCCGTCAGGGGCAAAACCTCTCCGCTCTTGAGATCGCCAGTCCTCGCCCGTTCTCCCCTGCTCCTCACTTGACGGTGACGCTCTTGGCCAGGTTCCTGGGTTTGTCGATCTCGGCCCCCCTCTCGAGGGCCATGTAGTACGCGAGGAGCTGGAGAGGTATCACCTCCAGCAGGACCGAGGCGTACTTGGAGCCCGTCCTCGGGATCCGGACGAAGAAGTCGTAGACGCTGTGGTGCCGGTCTGAGATGCCGATCAGCCTCGCTCCCCTCGCCTTGAGCTCTTGGCAGTTCGAGAGGGTGTCGGTGTGCGTGTCGTCTGAGGGGTTCAGGACGATCACCGGCGTGCCGCTCTCTATGAGCGCCAGCGTGCCGTGCTTGAGCTCCCCTGCCGGGAGGCCCTCGGCGTGGACGTACGCGAGCTCCTTGACCTTCAGCGCCCCCTCCAGCGCTATCGGGTAGTGGACGCCCCTTCCGATGAGGTAGACGTCCTTCGAGTCCTTCAATATGCTGGCGATCTCAGCGATCTGTGGCTCCTGCTCGAGCACCTGCTCCACGCCGGCACCGAGCTCCTCCGGATCGAGGGGAACCTCCTTGCCGGAGACCGCAGACGCAAGCCTGATCAGCGCGACGACCTGCGAGGTGAAGCTCTTGGTCGCAGCGACCCCGATCTCCGGCCCTGCCCTGATGTTGATGTGGACGTCCGAGAGCCTCTCGAGGCTCGACCCGGGCATGTTGACGATCCCGATGACCTTCGCGCCCTTCTGCTTCGCGTCCCTCACGGCCTCCAGGACGTCCGCCGTCTCGCCGCTCTGACTGATGGCCACCAGCACCGAGTCGCCGTTGACCCACCTAGAGACCAGGTTGTACTCGCTGGCCAGGACCGGTTGGACGTCGAGGTCCGCGAGCTCCGCGAGGACGTACCTCCCGACGAGGGCGGCGTGGTAGCTCGTTCCCGCGGCCACCAGGAGGATCCTTCTGGCCTCCCTGAGGAGCTTTGCGGCCTCCCCGAGCGGCCCGAGCTCCTCCGTCAGCGTCCGCGTGACCGTGAAGCGCTGGTCGTGTATCTCCTTGAGCGTGTGGTGGACGTAACCCCTCTTGTCGACCTCAGATACCTCAATTGCCACCTTCGTGACCTTCAGCTCGAGCTCCTCACCTGTGAAGAGCCAGGACTCGACCCTGCCCGGCCGGATGACGGCGCACGACTCGTTCTCGAGGAAGATCGCGTCGTCGGTCCACTCGAGGAAGCTCAGAACGTCGCTCGCCGGTATCGAGAAGTCCTTCCCCACGCCAACGACGAGCGGGGAGTTGTGTCTGGCCGCGAGGATCGCGTCGCCAGTCCAGGTGCTCACGGCAACGAAGGCGAAGCTCCCCCTGAGCTTTCTTACAACGGAGGTCAGGGCACCCCTCGGGTCACCGGGCCTGGCCCTCAGCTCCTCCTCGAGGAGGTGGGCGATCACCTCGCTGTCGGTCTCGCTCGTGAACCTGTGACCCCGGGCGATCAGCTCGGCCCTAAGCTCCTCGTGGTTCTCGATGATGCCGTTGTGGACTATCGCAACCCTTCCGTCGCAGGACGTGTGCGGGTGGGCGTTCCGGTCTGTGACACCTCCGTGCGTTGCCCATCGGGTGTGAGCTATGCCGACGGAGCTCTCGGTTCCGGCGAGCGAGGAGACCTCCCTCTCGAGCGCCTCGACGCTCCCCACCCTCTTGACCACCGAGATCCCGTCGCGGGTGAGCAGCGCGAGCCCCGCCGAGTCGTAACCCCTGTACTCGAGCCTCCGGAGGCCCCTTATCAGGACTTCCAGCGCGTTCCCGGAGCCCGTGAAGCCGATTATCCCGCACATGCGGACTTACCTGCCGCGGTGATCAGCAAGGGCGGTAAAAAGCGTGTCATGGACCGAACGATCAGAAGCTTGCGTTCTACCGTTAGAACCGCGGGCTTCGGAGGGTTTATCCCTTCTCCATCGGCGTATCGCAGGGGAATGATCCGAGCGGAGAGGGTCCTCGAGGACGTGGTGCGGATCAGGGTCGAGCATCCAGGCACCTACATCGGCCACGTGAACCTGTACCTGATCGAGTTGGATGACGGAAGGCTGCTGGTCGACTCGGGCTTCAGGCAGACGGCCGGAGAGCTGGTGGAGGAGCTGAGGAGGTTGATCGGCGGATCGCGGCTCGAGACCGTGCTGCTGACGCACATACACAACGACCACACGGGAGGTGCGAGTGAGGTCGCGACAGCGTTCAGACCCAAGGTCCGGATGCACCAGCGGGACATCGACGTGATCGGCTTCATGAGGGAGACGGTGGAGGGAGGGGGGAGGCAGCTCAAGGCTCTGGGGCTCGACGACTCCCTCAGGGAGGAGGTCCTCGGGTTCTTCAGGTTCAACCTCCAGCACCTCTCGATGGGTTACGAGCCCCTCGTCGGCGGCGAGGAGTTCCACTCGAGGGCAGGCAGGTGGATGGTCGTCCCGACGCCGGGGCACACGCCGGGGCACGTCACGCTCTTCGACGAGCGGAGGAGGGTCCTGATCTCAGGCGACCATTTGCTGCCCAACGAGACCTCCAACGTCTCGTATTACCCTATGGAGGGATACGACGCCCTCCGTTCCTACCTCGGATCTCTGGTCCTGACAGAGGAGTTGGGGCCCGAGCTGGTCCTTCCCTCCCACGGCGAGCCCTTCGGGAACGTCAGGGAGCGGATCGACTACCTATTCCTGCACCACGAGAAGAGGCTCCGTGAGGCGCTCGCGTCAACCGGCGATGGGAACAGCCTGATGGGAGTGGCCCGAGGCATCTCGTGGTCGAGGGGGCGCTTCGACGGGTTGGGGCCGATCGACCGGTGGCTTGCGCTTCTGGAGACGCTGGCGCACCTGCAGTTCCTGATCAACGGAGGCTTCGTCGAGACGAGGTGGGACGCCGGGACGGTGGTCTACGCGGCGACCGGCAGGGACGCGTCGGAGATAAAGGAGGTCCTTGAGGAAATCCGCAGGCGCGGCTGACCATCACGTCACGCCCATCTCGCGGAGCAGCTGGCCCATCCTCGTGATCCCCTCGACGAGCTTCTCCTCCGATGCCGCGAAGCTCACGCGAACGTGCCCCTCTCCTCCGGGACCGAAGGAAGAGCCTGGGACGACCACGACCCGCTTCTCCTCGAGCAGCCGCGCGCAGAAGCTCATGTCGTCATCGATGCCCGGGAGCCTCGGGAAGGCGTAGAAGGCCCCCTTCGGAGCAACCAGCTCCATTCCCTCCTCACGCATCAGCTCGACCACGAGGTCCCTCCGCTTCCTGTAAAGCTCCCTCGCAGAACGCGTGTAGTCGTCGTAGACGCCCGACCTGAGGGCGTCGAGCACCGCGTGCTGGGCGAACGTCGGCGGACAGGCGTGCGAGTAGAGCAGGAACTTCTGCATCCGCTCGGCGAGCTCATCTGGAGCGATCAGGTACCCGATCCTCCAACCGGTTATCGAGAGGCTCTTCGAGAAGCTCTGGACCACCACGATCGATCCGTAGCCGTCGATCAGGTCTGCGGCGCTTGAGAACTGGCCGTCGTAGACGAAGGGCTCGTAAACCTCGTCGGAGATGACGTATGCGCCAACCTCCGCAGCGACGTCCACCATTTTCCTCAGGTCCTGAGGCCCGTACACCGCACCGGTGGGGTTAGACGGTGAGTTGACGATCACCGCCTTGGTCCTGTCGCTGACCGATGACCTCAGCTCCTCCTCGTCTGGGACGAAGCCCCTCTCCGGTGAGGACCTAAGGAAGACGACCTCAGCTCCGAAGATCCTCGCGATGGCCGCGTACGACGGGAACGACGGCGAGATCACGACGACCTCGTCGCCCCGTTTCAGAATCGCAGCCATCGATGCGAAGAGCGCGTTCTCCCCGCCGATCGTGACGAAGACGTTCTCCGGTCCGACAGACCTGGACCTTTTGGAGTAGATCCTGGCCAGCTCCTCGCGGAGCTCCCGGATGCCCGCTATGGGACCGTACTTGTTCCTCCCCTGACGCATGTGCCTCGCCGCGGCCTCGATGAGCTCAGCAGGTGGATCCAGGTCAGGCTCCCCTATCCCGAGGTTGATGGCGTCGGGGAACCTCGATGCGGCCTCGAAGAACCGCCTGATCCCGGTAAGCTCTATCGCGTCCAGGTTCTCAGAGACCGACATCCGTATCACCTACCTCCTGCCTGGTTTGGGCCCGTCACGAACGTCCTTCGACCTCGGGGTTATTATGCGCGACGCCGTCCGGTGAGCGGTGAACCCGGCGGAGGCGCTGAGGGCGGCGCTGAGCAAATTCCTCGGGAGGCCGACGGCCGACCGGGAGGCGACGGAGGAGCTGATCAGGGGGATCCAGAGGGCGCTGCTGCTCGCGGACGTGAAGGTCGAGCTGGTCAAGGAGCTCTCCGACAGGATAAGGAAGCGGGTGGAGGAAGAGGAGCCGCCGCCGGGCATCTCGAGGAAGGACGTGGTCGTCAGGGCCGTCTACGAGGAGCTCGTGAGGCTTCTCGGCGCCAAAAGGTCAGAGCTGGAGAGACCTCCGACCAAACCGTACGTCGTGATGGTGGTCGGGATCCAGGGCAGCGGCAAGACCACGACCGTGGCGAAGGTCGCCAACCTCCTCAGGACGAGGGGGATCAAGGTGGGCGTCGTGGGAGCAGACACCTACAGACCGGCCGCGCTGGAGCAGTTACGCCAGCTCCTCGTCCCTCGGGGGATACCGGTCTACGGCGAGGAGAACGGGTCCGATGCGGTCGGGATCGCGGTCAGGGGCATCTCCCACCTAACCTCTCAGGGGTGCGAGTACATCCTGATCGACACCGCGGGCAGGCACAGGGACCAGGAGTCGCTGATGAGGGAGATGCGCGAGATGGCCGAGCGGATCAGGCCCCACGAGATAGGGCTCGTGATCGACGGAACCATCGGTCAGGCCGCAGGACCGCAGGCGGAGGCCTTCCACAGGGCCGTTCCGATCGGGTGGATAGCGGTCACCAAGCTCGACACCTCCGCGAAGGGAGGGGGCGCGCTCTCCGCGGTCGCTGCGACCGGAGCCTCCATCAGGTTCATCGGCACCGGCGAGCGGATCGAGGACATCGAGCTCTTCGACCCGGAGTCCTACGTTGCGAGACTCCTCGGCATGCCTGACCTGAGGTCGGTGCTGGAGAGGGTGAGGCTCGCGGAGCTTAAGGTCACGGAGCAGCAGGCCGAGCGCATAGCGCGTGGGACCTTCACCCTCGAGGACATGATAGAGCAGCTGAGGCAGGTCAGGAAGGCGGGGCCGCTCTCGAGGTTCCTGAGGTCGCTGCCGATCCCGGGGCTTCCGTCGCTTCCGGAGGAGGAGCTGGAGAAGGCGGAGGAGCTGGCGAAGAAGTTCGAGGCGATCTACAACTCCATGACGCCCGAGGAGCGGAGGGACCCAACGATCATAGACGGTTCTAGGGCCAGGAGGATCGCGAGGGGAGCGGGCGTGAGGGAGGGCGACGTGAAGAGGCTGGTGAAGCAGTACCTCGAGGCGAGGAAGCTGGTGAAGACCATGCGGAGGTCGAGGCTCCCTGGCGTGAGGAGGTCACTGCTCGAGGGAAAGGGCTGAGGGGCGAGCGTTTCCATCGGAGTCCCTGTTGGGTGGGTTCAGGTCGTACCGGGTTTGTGGGAGCCGGCCAGGCTCCGGAGGACCTCGATGATCGACTGAGTGCCCTGGTCCGCGTAGCCCATGGAGACGAGGGCCCTCACCATCTGCCAGGCGAGCGAGGTCAGGGGCAGAGGAAGCGACCGAGACTCCGCGACCTCCATCACGATCCTCAGGTCCTTCTTCAGGTGAGCCGCCTTGAACCCGGGCCTGTAGTCCCGCCCGACCATCTTGGGCCCGAGGTTGACCAGCTGCCAGGACGACGCAGCCCCTCCCCCTATCACCTCGAGCACCCTGCTGGGGTCCAGGCCCATCCGCTCCGCGAAGAGGACGGCCTCCGCAGCCGCCAAAAGGTTACCGGCGACCGCGATCTGGTTGCAGAGCTTCGTCAGCTGACCCGAGCCGCTCGCGCCCATGTACTCGATCCTGCTTCCCAGGTGCCTCAGCACCGGCACCACCCTCTCGAATGCCTCCCGATCTCCTCCGACCATGATGGTGAGCGTCCCGCTCTCCGCTGCGGGCGTGCTGCCCGTGACCGGTGCGTCGAGGTAATGGACGCCCATCTCCTTCAACCTCCCCGCGATCGCGACCTCCGTTTCCGGCGAGACCGTTGAGCAGTCGATCACGATGGACCCGCTTCTCAGCCCCTCGACCAGCCCTTCCCTTCCGAGGACCACCTGCTCGACGTCACCCGAGTCGGGCAGCATCAGGAACACCACGTCTGACTCCCGCGCCACCTCCTTCGGCGATGACGCGGGCCTCGCTCCGAGCGAAGCCAGCTCCTCCACTGGCCGCCAGCTCCTGTTGTGGACCGTGAGCTGGTATCCCGCCGCGAGCAGACGCCTGGCCATGGGCCTCCCCATCAGCCCGAGCCCGATGAAACCGATCCTGTCGGTCACGGGTTCCGTGCCACAGCCCTTGACTAATTATTTATTCCGGTGGCGCGGTGGATTTCCTGAGGTGCCATGAGCGACGAGTGGTGGCCCTCCTGGTGGAGGAGGAGGTTCAGGCCCTTCGAGCTGATCGACGAGATGATGCGCGAGTTCGAGCGGTGGTTCGAGGAGGAGTTCAGGCGCTTCGAGCGTGAGCTGCCGAGGGACCTGGTGCGGGAGATCAGGACGCCGAGCGGGATCAGGCGCGAGATAGGGCCGATCGTTTACGGTTACTCGATCACGATAGGTCCTGACGGGAGGCCGATCATCAGGGAGTTCGGGAACGTCAAGCCCGGGAGGAGGGGTGAGCCTCCGATGCTGACCGTCGAGAGGGAGCCGCTGGTGGACGTCCTGAACGAGGAGGACAGGATCAGGGTGATCGCCGAGGTGCCGGGGGTGCAGAAGGAGGACATCCAGCTGAACCTTCAGGACAGCAAACTGGTCATCAAGGTCGACACCCCCCAGCGGAAGTACTACAAGGAGGTGGAATTGCCGGAGGAGGTGGATCCCGAGAACTCCAAGGCGAACTACAACAACGGCGTACTGGAGGTCATACTGCCCAAGAAGGGCGGCAGGAGACCTGCCAGGCAGATCAAGGTGGAGTAGCGCGCCCATCTTTCCCATTCCGCGCTAAGCCTTCCCGAGGTCGCGGTCCGCGCAGCTCCATCGGGTTTTCCGTGGACCGGCAACGCTCCTGGCGACGCGTTTTTTTTTTTTTTTTTTTTTTTTTTTTTTTTTTTTTTTTTTTTTTTTTTTTTTTTTTT
>JANVYR010000002.1 GCA_030059665.1 Candidatus Calditenuis fumarioli | reverse complement strand
ATTAAGCCGCAACGTCCACCCCTTGTGGTGCTCCCCCGCCAATTCCTTTAAGTTTCAGCCTTGCGGCCGTACTCCCCAGGCGGCGGGCTTAATGGCTTCCCTTCGCCACCGGGGCGGCCCGTAGCCGCCCCGACAGCTAGCCCGCATCGTTTACAGCTGGGACTACCGGGGTATCTAATCCCGTTTGCTCCCCCAGCTTTCGCCCCTCACCGTCGGGCGTGTTCTGGCGCCCCGCCTTCGCCACTGATGGTCCTCCCGGGATCAGAGGATTTTACCCCTACCCCGGGAATACCGGGCGCCTCTCCCACCCCCAAGCCCGGTAGTATCCCCCGCAGCCCACGGGTTAAGCCCGTGGATTTAACGAGGGACACACCGGGCCGGCTACGGGCGCTTTAGGCCCAGTAATAGCCTCCACCACTCGGGGAGCGGGTATTACCGCGGCGGCTGACACCCGACTTGCCCTCCCCTTATTCGCCCGCCTTTTTAGAGCGGGCAAAAGCCACCACGAGGGTGGCACTCGGGGTAACCCCGTCGGGCTTTCGCCCATTGCGGAGTTTTCGCGCCTGCTGCGCCCCGTAGGGCCTGGACTCTTGTCTCAGAGTCCATCTGGGGGCTCCCCCTCTCAGGGCCCCTACCCGTCACAGGCTTGGTGGGCCGTTACCCCACCAACTACCTGATAGGACGCAGCCCCATCCTGCGGCTCCCGGCCGGAGCGTCCCCGACCGGGACTTTCGGCGACCGGTCCTTCCAGATCCGGTCACCTATGGGGGTTTATCCCCAGTTTCCCGGGGTTATCCCCCTCCGCAGGGCAGGTTGGCCACGCGTTACTCAGCCGTATGCCAGGCCCCCGGAGCCGGGGACCTTCGACTTGCATGGCTTAGCCTTACCCCGATAGCAGTGGAGTCCGGCAGGATCAACCGGAGTCTGCCCAGTGGCGGGGGTCTCTCCACGACCCGGCCCGCATTAGACCCGAACCGCTACCTCGGGTCCTCATCCTGTTGCCAAGACCGGAGACCGCCCCTTCACAGCGAGCGTCACCGCCTCCCTCTGGGGCGGCGCCGCCTCGGGTCCTGGCTCCAACCCTGTTAAAGCCAAACGTTCAGCTATAAACTTTGCGTGGCATTGGGACGTTTTCTCCCCGAAAGACTGGATTACACGCGGCGATCACGGCCTGCCGGCGGGCTTGAAGTCCTTCCTAAGGGGAGGTATGTCCGAGTACCACTCCGGCAGAAGGAGCCTCCTGAGGTCAGGATGGCCAACGAACCTGACGCCCAGCATCTCGAAGGTCTCGCGCTCGTGGTACTCGGCGCTCCTCCAGACCTGCGTGAGCGAGGGCATCTCCGGCTCGTCACGGGGCAGCTTCACCGAGAGCGTGAGGACCACGCCCTTCAGCTCCTCGTCCGTGTAGGATCCGGCGTGGTAGAGCACCTCGATCGCGTTCTCCGGCTTCGTGAGGGCTATCAGGTCGACGCCTGTGACGCCCTTCACGTGGTCGAATCCCCTCTCCCTCAGGAACCTCGCCGCCTCGACGACCACCGAGCTGTCCACCTCGACCTTGACGATCTTCCGGTCGACGATCACGTTTCTGATCCGGTCACCGAACCTCTCCCTCATCTCGTCTACCACGGACTGGAGCTTCGACAAACCCGTCACCTCACAGCCGCTCGTTCAGTATCTTGTCCCTCAGCAAAACGAAGCCCTGGATGAGCGTCTCGGGCCTCGGCGGGCACCCGGGCACGTAAACGTCCACCGGAACTATGTCGTCGATGCCCTGGATGACGTTGTACGAGTCCTTCGCGTAGAGCCCGCCGGATATCGCGCACGCTCCCATCGCGATCACCCACTTCGGGTCAGGCATCTGGTCGTAGATCACCCGAAGTCGCTGGGCCATCTTCGCGGTGACGGTGCCCTCCACCAGCAGCAGGTCAGACTGGCGCAGGGATCCGACGGCGTTCAGTATCCCGAACCTCTCCGGGTCGTACCTGGATCCGACGGTGGCCGCGTACTCGACCGAGCAGCATGCGGTGGTAAGGTGCACTGGGAAGAGCGACGACAGCTTCCCCCAGTTGACGATGTACCTGATCAGGGACCTGTTCCTGATCCACTGGACGACGAAGTTGACCTCCCCTCGCCTCTCCACCTTCACCGCCCTCCCGAGCCCGTACCTCCTGATCGCCTCCCGCTCCTCCGCCTTCGGGACCGTAACCGCGGTTATGGAGTCCAGGACGACCCTCGAGGACCCGAGCGTCACGTTGAACGCACCGGTCTTCGGCCTACCCCAGACCCCGCCGGCGTGCAGGGAGCAGTACATCCGGACCTCTCCGTCCTGCCCCGCTAAAAAACGTAGAGCGACCTCCGGGCCGTGACGCGAACGCACCGGTTTCAGGTCAGTGCCCGAACTGCTCCTTCTCGGTCGAACCCTCCAGCGCCTTCGCGGAGGCCCTCCCGCCGGTGATGAGGTCGTAGACCAGGTCGTAGTACTGGACGCCGACGAAGGACTGGTGCCGTGCAGCCCTGTAGCCTACCTTCTCCAGCTCGAACTCCCTTTCCTGGAGCCTCACGTACGCCGGCATCCCCTCCTCGATCAGACCCTTGGCCAGCTCGAACATGGATGCGTTCAGCGCGTGGAACCCCGCCAGCGTGATGAACTGGAACTTGTACCCGAGCCTCGCCAGCTCGCGCTGGAACTGGGCCACCTGCTCCCTGTCCAGCTTCGTCCAGTTGAAGGACGGCGACAGGTTGTACGCCAGCATCTTCTCCGGGAACCTCGAGAGCACCTTCCTCGCGAACTCCTTCGCCTCCTCCAGGCTCGGCCTCTTCGTCTCGAACCAGATCAGCTCCGCGTACGGAGCCACCTCAAGGGCCCTGGCCACGGCCGCGTCGATTCCTCCCGTGAACCTGTAGTAACCTTCGGGCGTCCTGCCTCCTGTGACGAACTGGCTGTCTATCGGGTCGTGGTCGCTCGTTATGAAAGAGGCGTCGAGGGAGTCGGTCCTGGCTATTATCACCAGGGGCACGTCCATCACGTCCGCCGCGAGCCTCGCCGCGGTCAGCGTCCTCTTGAAGGCGTCCAGTGGCACGAGGACCTTTCCTCCCAAGTGTCCGCACCTCCGCTCGCTGTGGTGCTGGTCCTCCAGGTGAACCGATGCCGCACCGGCCTCGATCATCTCCCGCACCACCTCGAACGCGTGCAGCGGCCCGCCGAATCCCGCCTCGCAGTCCGCCACCAGCGGCACGAAGTAATCCGGTCCCCTCCTCCCCTCGAGGTGCCTGATCTGGTCTGCCCTCCTCAGCGCCCTCAGGATCCTCCTCACCAGCTCAGGTCCGCTGTTGGAGGGGTACAGCCCGAGGTCCGGGTACATCATCCCGACCTCGTTGGCGTCCGCTGCCACCTGCCACCCGCTAACGTAGATCGCCTCGAAACCGGCGTCGACCATCTGGATCGCCTGCGTCCCCGTCATCGCTCCGACCGCGAAGACAAATGGTCTCGTCTTGAGCGCGTTCCAGAACTTCTCGGACAGCAACCTCGAGTAAACCGCCTGTGAAGGCCACGTTCCCCTCAGCCTCAGAACGTCTTCGTAGGTGTACTCCCTCACTATGCCCCTCCACCTCTCGTCCTTCCAGCCGCTCATCCTTGGTCCATTCTTCGCATCCCTGCCGAATTTAATCTTATTGTGCCGCGATGTTTTGCAAAATTCTTAGTCACGTTTCCTGCAACAACATATAGAGTGGGGGTCCGAGAAACGATACTTTTTGGTGCTGAACCCGGAAGAGAACTAGGGGAACCGCTTACCGAAACCTCACCGCTTCGGACGGTTCTCCGCGAGATACTTCCTGAAGACGTAGACCGATATCAGCAGCAAAGCCGCAGCGACGCCGACGTTCACCGGGTACGGGAACCAGAGGGACGGGGTTGCGGCAAGCGATATCGCTGCCAGCGTGGTCGGCAGGAGGAAGAAGAGCAACGCCATGAAGATCAGGTCCACGCCGTACTTGCTTGTTAGCTGTACGATCGAGTCGAGCCAGCTGTCCTTCACCGGTGCGTCCACCGGCTGAGTCCTTACCGCCTCCACGAGGTCCTCGAAGAGCTTGCGGTCCGAGGAGAAGACTCCCTCCTGGGTGACGAAGGCCACGTTTCTATCCCCGGACCTGACCGCGATCCCGTTGCTCGTCTGGACCGCCTCGAACCCGTGCATCTTCGCCACCCGTGTCACCGCTCTGAACAGCCCGTCCGTGAGCTGGATCGATGCCTTCGGGTCCGCGTACCCCACCATGATCGGCTCCAGCAGGACCACCCTGTTCACCGTGAAGTGCTCGTCCCTGAACTCGGGCATCTCCTTCGCGATCGAGGGCAGCCCCTTCCCCGCGGAGGCCTGCTGCCTCACCCACTCCACGGCCCTGTCGAACGCGCTGGACATTCGGGGTCAGTCCATATGGTCAAAATTTGAGCTTTATTCGAACGGATTTGCTGGGGGTTTTAGGATCCCCTGATGACGTACAGCGTGGCCTCCGCGATCGCGTTGGCGTGGTCCGCCATCCTCTCGAGGTACCGCATGATAAGCAGCCCGGCGATCTCGCACCTCCTCTCCCCGCCGCCCTCGATCACCTTCCTCAGGTATCGCCGGTACTCGCCGTCCACCACGTCGTCCAGGCCGATCACCTCCAGCGCCAGTTTCTCGTCGAGGTTGCTGAAGGCCTCAATGGCCTGCGTCAGCATCTCCTTCACCACCCCGCTGGTCCGGATCACGTCTTCCCACGAGCACCCCCTCAGGTCGCCGAAGACGCTGACGGTCCCCACGATGTCGTAGGCGTACCTTCCGGTCCTGTAGAGGCCGTAAGAGACCTCACCGCATGCCCTGATGAACCTGAGGTCGGTGGCCACCGGCTGGTAGCGCGCTATCGCCTCCGTCGAGAGGTCCATCACCCTGTAGTGAAGCGTCCTGAGCTGCTCCGCGAGCGTGAATGTCTCGTGCTCGAGCGGCCTGTTGTTGACGAACGACTCCACCGCCAGCCCAAGGGCCCTCTGGGAGAGGACCCCCATCTCGCTCAGGAGGGCGCTTATGTCCTTGAGCTTAGGCTCGATCAGCCGTACCAACTCAACCGATCCTCCCCGCTATGTAGGCCTCGGTCCTCCTGTCCCGGGGCCTAGTGAACACCTCCTTCGTCGGACCGAACTCGATCAGCCTCCCGACCATCTCCTCGTCGGGCATCATCACGGCGGTGTAATCCGAGACCCTTGCGGCCTGCAGCATGTTGTGGGTGACGATGACGATCGTGTAGTCCTTCTTGATGGATATCAGGAGCTCCTCTATCTTGGCGGTCGATATGGGATCGAGGGAGACGGTCGGCTCGTCGAGCAGCAACACCTCCGGCTCCACCGCGAGCGCCCTGGCTATGCAGAGCCTCTGCTGCTGTCCTCCCGAGAGCGAGTAGGCGTGTGCGTCGAGCCTGTCCTTGACCTCGTCCCAGAGGGCCGCCTTCACGAGGGCCTCCTTCACCCTCTGGTACATCTCGGATTTCGTGAGCTTGAGGCCGTTCACCCTGAGACCGAAGGCGACGTTGTCGAAGATGCTCATAGGGAACGGGTTCGGGCGCTGGAAGACCATTCCGATCTTGGACCTCAGCGCCACGGGGTCGACCTCCTTCGAGTAGACGTCGACGTCGTGGTAAAGCACTTTCCCCTCCACCTCCGCACCGGGTATCAGGTCGTTCATCCTGTTCAGAGACCTGAGGAGCGTCGACTTCCCGCATCCCGAGGGCCCTATGATGGCCGTGATGTGGTTCCTCCGAAAGTCGATGTTTATTCCTTTTATCGCGTACCTCCCCCGGTACCTGACCGCCAGGTCCCTGACCCGGATCACCGCGTCGTCGAATGTGATGCCGGAGTCCACCTCCTCCCTCCCGGAGACTGCACGTACGAGATCGCTCATAGCCATGACTCTCTCACCCCGCCTCCAGCCTCCTGTAATAGCGCTGCCTGAGGTAGATCGCCAGGGCGTTCAGGGCCAACAGCATCGCGAGGAGCACTATGATGCCTGCGGCGGCGAGCTGCTGGAAGGCCAGCTGGGGCCTGCTGATCCAGTTGTAAAGCTGGAGCGGCATGACCGTGAACTCGCTCAAAGGCGAGGTCGGGTCCTCCCGGATGAAGAGCAGACCGCTGATCACTAAAATCGGTGCTGCCTCGCCCAGGGCCCTCGAGATCCCCAGTATTCCACCCGTGAGCATCATGGGGAGCGCCCTCGGCAGAACCACGTACCTCACCACCTCGAAGGTCGTAGCCCCAAGCGCGTAGGCTCCGAACCTCTGGTCGTCGGGGACCGTCCTGATGGCCTCGACGCAAGTGACCGTGACGTAGGGGAGCGTCAGTATGGCCAACGTGAAGGCACCCGCTATCACCGACCTCCCGAGGCCTAAACCGTAGACGAGGAAGCCGAGACCGACGACACCGAAGACGATCGACGGCACGCCAGCCAGGTTCGCGATGTTGTACCGGAGGACCTGCGACCACCACTTCCCGCCGGCGTACTCAGTGAGGTAGATCGCGGTCGCGATGCTGAGGGGGATGCAGATCAGGGCTGAGAGGCCTACCGTGAAGAAGGACCCGAGTATCGCGCTCCTCATCCCCGCCTCCTGCGGGTTCGCCGACGGATAGTTCGTGATGAGCGTGGGGGACAGCCTTCCGATGCCGACGGAGAAGACGTAGAGGAGCAGCGAGACCAGAAACGCTACCGCGACGAACACGCCAACACCAACCAGAACCGGCATCAGCCCGTCGAAAAGCTTCCTGACGGTTGCCGATCGGCCCCTAACCGACAGGCTCTCCGCGCTCAGTACCTGATCTCCCATCTCCTCACCACCCTTATGCCGATGAAGTTCAGAGCCGCAGTTATCAGGAGCAGGAAGAGGCCCACCGCGAAGAGCGACTGGTACTCGATCGTGCCGTGCGGCGCGTCGCCCGTCGCAACCTGGGCTATGTACGCGGGCATCGTCTGCATCGACTCCGTGACGTCGAACGTGAGCACCGGCCTGAAGCCGCCAGCTATGGCGGCGATCATCGTCTCCCCCATTGCCCTCGCGAAGGCGAGTATCACCGATGCCACGATGCCCGATAGCGCCGCAGGGACGACCACCCTGAGGACCACCTGGTACTTCCTCGCGCCGAGCGAATAGGCCGCGAGCCGCAAATCCTCCGGTACAGCCCTCATCGCGTCGTCGCTCAAGGACGCCACGATCGGAAGCACCAGAACCCCGATCATGAGGCCCACGGCGAGCGCGTTGTGCACCCCTATGCCCGGCAGAAAGTTCCTCAGCAGCTGCGGCGTCAGGAAGTACAACGCGAAGTAGCCGTAAACGACCGTCGGTATCCCCGAGAGCGTCTCCACTACCGGCTTCAGCAGGCTCCTCGTCCTCTTCCCGGCGTACTCGCTGAGGTAGATCCCGGCCGCGAGGCCAGCTGGCGTGGCGAAGGCCACGGCGATCGCGGAGGTGATCAGGGTGGCGTTCAGGAGCGGCAGGATCCCGAAGTGTTTCTCGGCGAAGAGCGCCGTCCACTTTGTCCCCGTCAGGAACTCGATGAGGCTGACGTGGGTGAAGAAGGCTGTGGACTCGGAGAAGAGGGTGACGAATATGACCACGAGAGCCACCGTGGAGACGAGCGACGCCATCAGGAAAAGTGCCTGGGCAACCCGGTTAACGGCCCTCCTGCGCGATATCGAGTTCGATCGCAGGAGGGTTCGGGTTCCAAGCGCACCCATCGCCCTCGACCCGGGACGTCAGTGTGGTCCCGCGTTGCTCAGGACCACTCGGGTCAGGCCGTACAAGCCGTCGGTCATCCCGGCCCTCAGCAGCGCAGCCGCGATCCTGTAGTAGTCCATCGGCATCGGGGTGTAACCGACCTTCTTGGCGATTTGCTCGCCGTTCTCAACGTAGAAAAGCACGAACTCCCTGAGCTCCGGCTTCTCAGACCACGCCTTCTTGTTGACGTAGATGAAGAGGGGCCTCGAGAGCGGGTAGACGAAGCTGCTGACTGTCTGGTCGTTGGGCTCAACGCAACTTGAATTCTGCAAGGCGTCGTCTCTGACCTTCAAGGCCTTGATTTTGTCTTTAGCCGCATAATAGTAGGCGTAACCGAAGAACCCAAGCGCGTACTTCTCGGCCTCTATTCCCGCCACCTGGACGTTCGGATCCGCAGAGGCTACGTAGTCGGTCCTGATAGCCTTAAGCTTGCCGACCACGTGCTCGGTGAAGTAGTCGAATGTGCCTGAGTCCGGCCCCATTCCGTAAAGCTTAATCGGCGCATCTGGCCAATCAGGCCTGATCTGGTTCCACCTGGTGATGGTGCTGTTGGGGCTCCATATCCTCCTCAGCTCGGATATGGTGATGCAATCGACCCAATTGTTGGACGGATTGACCGCGATTGTTATTCCGTCGATCGCCACCGGGATCTCTATCCACTCGATGCCGTTCTTGGCCGCCGTCTCGGCCTCCGACTTGAGGATCGGCCTGGAGGCGTCGTTGATGTCGGTCTCGCCTATGACGAACCGTTTGAAACCTCCACCGGTGCCGGATATGCTGACTGATATCTGAACTCCAGGGTGGAGCTTCATGAACTCCTCAGCCGCCGCCTCCGTTAGCGGGTAGACCGTGCTCGAACCGTCTATAACGATCTTGCCCTTGAGCTGAGCTGGCGTCTGCTCGCCTCCCACAGTGGTGGCGGTCACCGTACGCTCGACCGTCACGACCCTTTCGCCTCCCATTCCACCCATCACGAAGCCCGTAGCCAAACCCGCCAGCAGCCCAACCACCAGCAGGGCGACCGAGAGCGCGTTCAGCGCAGCCCCGAGCTTCGTCCTGCGGTAATTCCTCGAACCGGACACCATCATGCCTCCGCAACCGGCCATCGGCCGTGGAGAATTTATAGGTGATGCGCTGAATATATAGAGTTACTTATAGTCTATAGTGGAATCTTTCCCTTCGCAGAGGGGTTTCAGGCTATATACTCAGGCTCTCATCTATAATGTGGCGATGAGGGCGTACGGCAGAAGGCTCCAGCTTACGGGCGGCTCGACGCTCATCGTCTCGCTGCCGAAGGAGTGGGCCGAGCAGTTCGGGTTGGAAAAGGGCGACGAGGTACTTCTGATGGCGCCGGTCTCGGGGCCGCTCTCGGTGATCCCCGCCGACGCGGCGCTCGAGGAGGGGGTGCTCGTGCTGAGGGAAAACGTGACGCTCGACCAGGCCGTCAGGTCCCTGATCTCGCTCTACCTCGCAGGCTACAGCTCGATCTCGATTCGGCTCGACGGTGCCGCTCCGGGTATCCTCCGCGGAATCAAGGAGGTTGCGAGGAGGTGGCTCGCGGGGGTCGAGGTCGTCGACGAGCGTCTGGACGGCATGGTGCTGAACGTGGTCCAGCTCCACAGGGACCTCCCGCCAAAACAGGTCATCTCCAGGATGGGCACGCTCACATCGGGAATGGTGCAGGACTCGCTCTCCCTCCTCGCGGAACCCAACAGGGAAGAGGTCCACGACCTGATCTACAGGGACGACGAGGTCGACCGGTTCTACCACTATATGGTCAGGCTGACGAACCTCTCCGTGGTGGACCCGAGGATCCTGGAGCCGTTGGAGGTGGAGTGGCCTCAGCTCCTGATGAGCTACACTCTGGTCGCCAGGAGCATCGAGCGGGTTGCGGACCACGCCACCAACATCGCGATGCTCGCCCTCGAGAGGGAGCTGGACGTGTCCTCCTTCGAGGAGTTCTACCGTCACTCGTTCGGCTCGACGACGCACTTCCGCAGGTCTGTTGAGCTCGTCCTGGAGCCCGACGTGGATCGCGCACAGGCGCTTCTCGAGGAGACCTCGGAGTACCTTCGCGATCTTGAGAGGAGCTTCGTGCACGCACTCGAGCGGAGGGTGCCGGTGGGATCGCAGGTGGCCCTAAGGGTCCTGTACGACAACGTCAAGAGGGTCGTTGAATACTCGACCGATATCGCTGAGGTCGGTCTGAACCTCTCCTTCCCGAGGCCGAGGTTCGTCAGGAGAACTTCATGATCACCTGATCAGGTCCCTGAGCCCCTCCGACATCCCGTCGGCGAGCTTCCCCAGTCCCACCAAGAAGACCTCAGAGGAGCGTTTCCTGAGGGTCGGCGGTGTGACGACGCGCTTGACGAACCTGAACCACCTCCTGAGCCTCCGCTCAACCCTCGCGAGCTCCTCGCATTCGAGGAACTTGATCACCACGTTACCTCCCCTCTTGAGGACGACATCCGCTATCTCCAGGGCCCTCACGCCCAGCAGAAGCTGATTGAACACGTCGACGTCCCTCACGCCCGTGAACCTCGGCGAGGCGTCGGAAACCAGGACGTCGCACCTCCTGTTGCCCAGCGCCGAGAGGATCTCGAACGGCGCCTCCTCGTCGTTCACGTCCATCTGCAGGAAGACCACGTTACCGGCCCTGAAGACCGGTTCCCTCAGGTCAACGGCCACAACGAGCCCCTTCGGTCCCACGGTCTGCGACTCGACCGAGAGCATCCCGCCGGGCCAGGAGCCCAGGTCCACCACCAGATCCCCCCATCCGAGGACGCGGTACCTCTGCTGGATGTGGATCAGCTTGTACGCTGCCCTGGAAGGGTACCCCTCTGCCTTGGCCTTCCTGTGCCAGGGGTCGCTCCTCCGCTCCGCGAGCCAGCGCGCCTTGGTCACTCCTGAAACCCAGCGTCAGGAGTTGCTAAAAACGTCGACG
Organism: Candidatus Calditenuis fumarioli; assembly: GCA_030059665.1. Classification (GTDB taxonomy): domain Archaea; phylum Thermoproteota; class Nitrososphaeria_A; order Caldarchaeales; family Calditenuaceae; genus Calditenuis; species Calditenuis fumarioli. The sequence continues at coordinate 564,782 of JANVYR010000002.1, read as the reverse complement.
GTGAAGACGGCTTCAGGGGACGAGCGTTATCGGGACCCTCAGCTCCTCGAGCGCCTTGAGGGCCTCGCTGAAGGCCTTCCTCGCCCTCTTCGGAGCGGCCTTCGTCGGAATCTGAAGCACCGCCCTGCAGGTCCTGCAGATCCCTCCGTCCCCGATCGCGTACCTGAAGGAATCGTAGGTCTCGATCACGTAGTCGTACCTGACCCCGCTCTCGCGGAGAAGGTCCTCCAGCGACCGGACGATCTCCTCGCCCTTCAGCCTGGCGTAGAGCCACCTCGGCTCCTCACCCCTCCACTCGATCTTGGCGTACTCAGTGAAGCCCTCAGGCAGCGATTTCGGAACCTCCACAACGACCATCAGCAGCAGCTCCTTTCCCATCGTCCTCGCCTGCTCCGCGGCCGTCATCACCGCCCGCTCCGAGTTGACCCCCTCGAAGACCGGGACCAGAACCACCTCCAGCTGCCTCGCCTCTAGCCTTCCACCCCTCTGGAACGTGGCTGCCTCCAATCCAACCACCCGACGTGTGTTGGCTTTCAGGCGATTTATCGTCTCCGTATAGCGTTACCGTAGGGAATAATCCCGCAATTGCGAGCATATGTCCGCATATACATCGGCAATTGAGACCCCAATGCCGCTGAGTCCCCGTTAGCCCGGAAATCCGAAAGGGGGTTCGGAACGGAATCGTCTGCCGGGATAAGCCCCCGGAACGCGGAGAAGGGGTTCTCAGCCGACGCTGCCGCTCATCTCGAGCTCGATCAGCCGGTTGAACTCGATCGCGTACTCCATCGGGAGCGTCTTCGTGAAGCCCTCGAAGAAACCGAGCACGATCATGTTCAGCGCCTCCTGCTCCGGTATCCCCCTGCTCATCAGGTAGAACAGCTGGTCCTCTCCGATCCTGCCGACCGTGGCCTCGTGCGTCACCGTGGCGTCGTCCTCCTGTATCTCGTTGTAGGGGTACGTGTCGGTCCTGGAGCGGTCGTCGAGTATCAGCGAGTCGCACCTCACGCTGGACTTGACCCTCTTCGCCCCCTTCGCCACGTGGAGGAGGCCCCTGTAGGTGACGCGGCCGCCGTCCTTGCAGACCGACTTGGACGTGATCCTGCTGGTCGTGTCGGGTGCCAGGTGCACCGCCTTCGCACCGGTGTCCTGGTGCTGGCCCCTGCCCGCGAAGGCGACCGAGAGGATCTCGGCCCTCGCTCCCCTCCCCAGGAGGTAGACGCTCGGGTACTTCATGGTGACCTTGCTTCCGATGTTGGCGTCAACCCACTCCACCGTCGCGCCCTCGTAGGCGAAGGACCTCTTGGTGACCAGGTTGTAGACGTCGGTGCTCCAGTTCTGGAGGGTCGTGTACCTCACGTGGGCACCCTTCATCGCTATGACCTCGACCACCGCTGCGTGGAGGCTCTCGGTGCTGTAGATGGGCGCGGTGCACCCCTCTATATAATGGACCTTGCTGTAGGGCTCGGCGATTATCAGCGTCCGCTCGAACTGGCCCATGTTCGCCGCGTTGATCCTGAAGTAGGCCTGTAGCGGGAACTCGACCTCGACGCCCTCGGGCACGTAGACGAAGGAGCCTCCGCTCCAGACGGCCGTGTTCAGCGCCGCGAACTTGTTGTCGTCAGCGGGCACAACGGTCCCGAAGTACCTCCTGACGATCTCTGGGTACTCCCTGACGGCCGTGTCCATGTCGCAGAATATCACGCCGAGCTTCTCCAGCTCCCTCCGGACGTTGTGGTAGACCACCTCAGAGTCGTACTGGGCCCCCACGCCCGCGAGGAATTTCCTCTCCGCCTCAGGTATCCCCAGCCTCTCGAAGGTCCTCTTGATGTACTCAGGCACCTCGTCCCAGCTCCGGTACTTTCCCTCCGTCGGCCTCACGTAGTACCTCATCTTCTGGAAGTCGAGCGAGCTCAGGTCTGGCCCCCAGCTGGGCATGGGCTTCTGAAGGAATATCCTGTAGGCCTGGAGCCTCCTCCTGCGCATCCACTCCGGCTCGTCCTTCAGCCTGGAGATCTCGTCCACCACCTCCTCCGAGAGGCCGGGCCTCGTCACGTAGACCGGCTGTACCTCGTCCCTGAAGTTGTACTTGCTGTAGTCGAAGCTTATCGCCTGCGCAGCCATTTCGTCATAACAGTGTTATTACCGCTATTTCAATGCGATGCCTCAGCCCAGGAACCGATCGCATGTCCCTAATCCGGCGGCATGGGTTGATAGAAGGCCATCGCGTTCTGTTTGGCGATGAAGGTGCGGGTCAGGGTGGTCGCGGAGCTCAGGTCGACCGAGGACCCGGAGAAGGTGACGAGGGCCCTCTCCAAGCTGTTCCCGAGCCTGCGCTTCGAGCTCAAGAGCTTCGGGCAGCGGCAGGTGATCGAGGGCGAGTCGGACCAGATAGGCGCGCTCAGCTACCTGAAGGAGAACCTGAGGAGGAGAAAAGTGAGGGCTGCGGCCGAGCGGATCATGCGCTCCTTCTCCGGCGGTAACCTCGTCCACTTCATGCTGAGCAAGCAGGCTGCCTACGTCGGCACCGCGTCGCTCCTCGAGCTGGACGAGCTGCCCGAGATCGGCTGGATCGACGTCTTCGTCGAGGCCGAGGACGCCGAGGAGGTGATCAGGTGGCTCACCGAGCGGTGACCTCGTCCTGCTCTGGGATGCGCGTGAAGTGCTCGTGGACGATCTTCCAGCCCTCGCTCCCGCGCACCAGAACGGAGCTGCAGAAGGCGGTCACCGATATCAGCTGCCCCTCGAACCTGTACTGGTAGACCAGCATGCCCTTGTACTTGACGAGGTAGGTGGCCAGAGCGACGTCCCCGAAGACGCTCACCCTCACGTCCCTGACCTCTACCTCGATCCCTGAGACCTGCGTGATCAGGCCGCGCTTCAGCAGCAGCGCCCTCTCCCCCTCCTCCGGACCGTGGGGAGGATGCTCGCTGAAGAGCGTGAAGCGCCCGACGTCGTAGTGCGATGCGAGCCTCTCGAAGTCCCCCTTCTCGACGGCGTCCCAGCAGTCCAGTATGACACCGGCGACCTCAAGCTCCGCGGTCATAGCGGCTGCCTTCTCACCCTGACAGGCCCTTTAACGGTGAAGTCGCCCTCCACGATCCTCCTCTGGAGCTCCGCGATCAGCGCCTCGAATCCCTCCTTCCCCAGCTTCGCCATCAGTTGGGCCTCGTCCTCCTGCTCGATGGTCACGCCGACCGTCGGTCCTCCAATGGTGTAGACCGCGATCCCGGAGAACCTCACCTCGCTCCCTTCCACGATCGCCCTTCCTTTGAACAGGCTGACCTTCTCCTCCGTCTCCACCGAATCGATCATGACCTCGGACACGTCCATGGCCGATCCCTATCCGAAACCGCCTAAGTATTAGGGCGACGCGGACCGTTCCCCTCAGGGAAACAGCTATAAGCAGCCCTTTGTTGTAGTATCGTAGGTGTCATGTGGTATGATCCTCAGGATCAGGTTTCAGCTGAGGGACGGAGCGCAATATGAGCTCGAGACGACGCCTGAGGAGCTGGACACGCTGGATCCCGATAAGCTCAGGTCCATCCACGAGAAGGTCACGGAGCTATCGAGGTCCATCGCCTCGGTGGCCGCAACGGCGCATGAAGAGCTGGTGAGCCTGGAGGGCTGGGTGGACATGTCCGGAGAGGTGCCCCACATGGGCGCGCCCGTCAGGAGGCTGCCGCTGAAGGACCAGATACTGCTGACGTACTACGTGATGTCCCTCAAGGGCAAGAGGGAGATGAAGCCCGTCGAGGTGTACGAGTTCCTCAGGAACGACGGCTTCCCCGCGAACTACGGCAGCGTCGTGGCCCGCATAAACGAGCTAGCGAAGGACGGGTTCCTGATCAGGGAGGAGACAGGGACGTACCGCATCAGCAGGTTCGGGGAGGACAGGGTGAGGGAGATCTTGACGTCGCAGTCCTCTGCGTGACGTGAACCCATCGCCGATGGTTTCAATCTTCGGGTCGTGGCTCGTCGCCCTCTGATCCGGCCCTGCTCCTCCCCCAGGTGACAGCGAAATTCATGAGCGAGGTGTGCCCCTTCTTACATGGGTGTTGAGATTGGCAGATCCGGGGAGGTTCATCCTCGCTTCAATTGCGCTTGGATTCCTGCTGATGTTCGCGGTCGTCGCCTACTCCGCGGTCGAGTACTCGATGCTCCCCGACTTGGTCGCGGTGGACTTCGGTCCAGGAGGAAGACCTGAGATCGGACCCAAGGAGGAGCTCCTCACGCCGTTGGCGATCGTGAACGGCATCGGGCTCGGCGTGGTGGCACTCATCTCGGTTATGGCGATCCACCGGCACAAGATCGTCGAGCGGTACCCGTACCTGATCAACCTCCCGGCGCTGACCCTCATCCTGGGCAGAATCACCGACGGGAAGCGGAAACGGGAGTACATCGACAGGATCTTCGTGATGCTTGCGCTCGTCCCTTTGTTCGTAGCTGCCATGCTGGGCGTTGTCGTTGCATCGATCCTCGAAGCCGCAAAGTCCATGACCTTCGATGGCACATTCATGATGGCCTCGATTTCGGTACTGGTCGCGGCGTTGATCTCTGCATCGCTGCTCTATTACCGCTCCATATACAAGAAAATAGTCGCAGAGTTCACCTGATGTATCCTGGAGGGGCCTCAAGCTCGAGGCCCTTCGGGCCCCTCGTGAGGGAGGCGGCCGTCCTCCGCATCAGGTCCCGGAGCTGCAACCTGATCGACTCGGCCTGCTCCATGAGGGGCTGGATGTTGTAGGATGTGCCATAGACGCGGTTGAGGAACGTGATCACCTCTGCGGATGCCCCAGGGTCGGGGTAGTTCAGGTGCGCCTGGGCCAGAACGAGCAGCACCCTTATCCCCCTCTCCCTCCCCATCTTCAGCAGGGCCGCGTTCGGTCCGGTGATGTACCCCATCTCGAAGACCTCGACCTCGCCCTTCTGCGCCACGCTGTTGGTGTACTCGGGATCGCTCGAGATCACGAAGACCCTGGGCCGCTCGATGTTGATCCTGTTGGGCTCGGGCAGCCCTCCGAGAACCACGAGCTCCCTCGAGTCAGCGCTCCCCGCGAAGCCCATGATGGCCTCCGAGATCTGCCACGAGAGGGCCGGAGGAACCGGTATGTCGGAGTAGACGGCGTTGAAGGCCGCGCCGCCTTCGGTGCTCAGCTCGTAGATCCTTATCGGGTCCAGCACCCTCCCTTCCTGCACCACCGCCACCGGCGGCTGGTCCTCGAGCTCGATGCTCCCTATCACCTCGCTCCTCGAGTTGGAGATCATGAAGGAGGCCGCTATGACGCCCACCAACCCCACGTCGGGCAGCGCCACGATCGTCGGTCTCCCGCCCGTGACGTTTCGCGTGAGCCTGAAGGACAACTCGCCTTCCGTCTCGCGCACCCCCTTATCAACGCTCCGGGGGCAGAGACCTGAGGGGCCGAAAAGGTAGCGTTGCAGCGTTGGGATCAGACAAGGGACTCAGCTTCCCGCTGCCCTGTCCTCGAGCAGGTAGCACGCCACCTTCCTGCCACCCCCGAGGTCGTAAAGCGGCGGCTCCTGAACGTCGCACTTCCCTTTCATGAAGTACGGGCATCTCGGGTGGAACCTGCACCCAGATGGCGGGTTCAGCAGGCTCGGCGGCTGACCTGGAACCACCTCCCTCATCTTGAACCTGTTCATCGGGTCCGGGTCGGGTATCGCCTCGATCAGCGCCTGCGTGTAGGGATGGAGGGGTTCCGAGAGCACCGCCCTCGTCGGGCCCTCCTCCACGACCTTCCCAGCGTACATGATCGCGATCCTGTCGGAGAAGTACTTGGCCGTCGCCAGGTCATGGGTGATGTAGAGGAAGGAGACGCCGTGCCTCCGCTGGATCTCCCTGAACAGCAGCAATATCTCCACCCTGATGGAGGCGTCCAGCATCGAGACCGGTTCGTCGGCCACCACGAACTCTGGCCTCGTGATGATCGCCCTCGCTATGGCGACGCGCTGCCGCTGACCGCCGCTGAGCATGTGCGGGTACTTCGACGCGAAGAACTCCGGAGGGTTCAGCTTCACCTCCTCCAGTGCCCTCATCACCATCTCCCTCCTCTCCTCCTTGGTCCCTATCCTGTTGACCACCAGGGGCTCCTCCACGATCCGGTAGACGGTGAAGGTCGGGTTGAGGCTGGCGTACGGGTCCTGGAAGACGATGCCCATCCTCCTCCTCACCCGCTTCAGCTCCTTCTCCGACATCGATGCGATGTCCGTTCCGTCGAAGAGGATCCTGCCCGAGGTCGGTCTGACGAGCCCCAGCAGCGCCCTCCCGAAGGTGGTCTTCCCGGAGCCGCTCTCGCCTACGAGCGCGACCGTCTCGTTCCGGCCGATGCTCAGGCTGACACCGTCAACAGCCCTGACGTAACCGACGGTCCTGAAGAGCTTCCTCACCGGGAAGTAGACCCTCAGGTCCTCCGTCCTGACGAGGGGCCCCTCAGGCATCCCTTCCCTCCTCCAGCAGCCAGCACGAAGCCCAGTGCTCCCCGTCGGCCCTGAAGAGCGGAGGCTCCTGAACGTCACACTTCCCTTTCATGAAGTACGGGCACCTCGGGTGGAACCTGCACCCAGATGGAGGCTCGATCAGGTCCGGAGGCGATCCGGGTATGAAGGTAGGAGGCCTGTCATATCGGAGGAACGGGACGCTCTCTATCAGCAGCTTCGTGTACGGGTGCCTCGGCCTCGGATATACCTCGTCTGCCGGTCCCAGCTCTGCTATCCTGCCGCCGTACATCACCGCCACCCTGTCGGCCAGCTCGCTCGCGAGGGCCAGGTCGTGCGTGATGAAGATGTAGGTGAGGCCCAGATCACGCTTGAGCCGCTTGAGGAGGTTCATGATGTTGGCCTGCGTCATGACGTCGAGGGCTGACGTCGGCTCGTCCAGGATCACGAGCTTCGGGTTCGTTATCAGGGCCATCGCTATCAGGGCCCTCTGCTTCATTCCCCCGCTCAGCTCGTGGGGGTACCTCTGCGCAACAGATCTGTTCAGTCCGACCAGCTCCAGGGCCTCCTCCGCCCTCCTCAGCGCCTCCTGCTTCGGGACCCGCAGGTTCACGATCAGCGACTCGGCCACCTGGAAACCGACTCTCAGCACCGGGTTCAAGGAGTTCATCGCTCCCTGGAAGACCATCGAGATCCCTCCGATCCTGACCTTCCTCCTGAACTCCTCCTCGTCCATCCGCATCAGCTCCATGCCGTCGAAGACGATCGATCCGGTGTAGCGCGCCACGTTCCTCGGAAGGATCCTGACGATCCCGAGCGCGGTGGACGACTTGCCCGAGCCGCTCTCCCCCACTATCGCGAGCGTCTCACCCCTCCTGACCGAGAAGGAGACCCCATCGACGGCTCTGACGATGCCCCTCCTCGTGGAGAAGTGCAGGATCAGGTCCCTGACGTGCAGGAGGTAGTCGTCCGAGGAGCTGGCCGGCAAGACCCCTCACCCCCTTGACCTCTGAAGCCCGAAGACGCCGTGGACGCCGACCGCGAAGCCCGCGAGGGAGACGGCGTAGGCGAGGAAGCTCAGGAGCAGGTCCTTCTCGATGACCCCGACCACCATGAGGAAGGCCAATACGAACGCCGCGGCCATCATCGAACCGCCCGTTATCACCTCCTTCGCATCGGTTCTGATCTTGCTCAACGCGCTCACACCTCCCTCAGCCTCGGATTGAACACCTTGTCCAGCGCGAGCCCCACGAGCGCGAAGCTCAAAGAGGTGATCAGCAGCAGAAACGCCGGCTGGAGCGTCCAGTAGTAAAGTCCCTTGAAGAGCGCACCGCCGTAGAACGAGTCCTGTATCACCTTCCCCCACGTGGGCGTCCTAGGATCGCCTATCCCGAGTATCGCCAGCGCTGCCTCGAGGAAGACGAAGTCCGCAACCGAGAAGACTATGGACGGTATCATGGTAGGTATGACCCTCGGAACTAGGTGAAGGAGGACTATCCTGGGGGAGCTGGCTCCGTAGGCCCTCGCGGCCTCGATGTACTGCGACTCCTTCAGCTGAAGGAAGAGGGCCCTGTAGTTCTTCACGCCCGGCCCGAAAGAGAGGAGCAGGACGATCACCAAGAGAAGGGTCCAGATGTCGATCTTGTAGAGCGTCGAGACCATGATCAGCGTGGGCAGGAACGGGAGCACTATGAAGACCTCTGTGACGCGCTGGATGGCGTTGTCGACCGCACCTCCGAACCAGGCGCTTACCGCGCCGATCGACATCTGTATCAGAGCTACCGATACGGCCGCTATCATCCCGAACGCGAGGGCTATGGGCGTCCCCCAGAGCAGCGCTATCCCGATGTCACGGCGTAGGTAGTCCGTACCAGCCCAACCGTACACCTTCCCGTAGACCACCAGCTTCAGGTCGAAGTCGCTCTGCGGGTCGAACATCAGCCCCTCCACCGAGAGCCTGTACACCCCCTTCATCACCCGGGCCGTGTTCCTGTCGAGAAGCGTCTGGTCCTCCACCGCGAAGAGCGTTATCGTCGGCGAGAGCTCGTAGTTGGGCTTCCCTCCGATTTCAGCCACCAACCTCTCCACCTCCCTCGAGGTCAAGGCCGCATCGGAGCTGACGTAGTATGCACCATCCGAGCTTGGTGTGAACTTCCTCAGCTCGATCCTGGTCCCGTCGGGCTTTATCCAGGTCAACGTTATCTGCGGTGCGGACCTGTTGAACCTCACGGTGTAGAAGACGTTGATCTCCGAGGGGAAGTCGTCGTAATCGAAGGTGAACTCCGCGTCTATCCTGAGGATCCTGATCGTCTCGCCGGCCGGGACGACGACCTTGTACACACCCGGTCCCGGTTTGGTTGTGTCCCTGATTATCGTCTCGGGCAACCTCTTCTGGAGCAGGAAGGAGTACCAGGTCGGGTACGCGTACCTCGGAGTGTCCAGCCAGTGCTGCTCTCCGCCCCTCCAGAGCCTGACCGCCTCCTCGTATGGTATCGCGATCACAGTGTAAACGGAGACCGCCACCAGGGCGAGTATAACGGCTATGCCGATCAGCGCTGACCTGTAGGAGAGAATGGTCCTGAGGTTCTCCCGAAGTCCGGACGACATCACGCAACACCCGTCCTGATCCTGGGATCGAGGATCGCGTAAACGATCTCGAGAACGAAGACGGTCACGGCCAGGAGGTACGAGTAGATCACAACGAGCCCCACGATCACCGGAGTGTCGAAGAGCACAGCCGCCTCGTAGAAGAGCCTGCCTATTCCCGGCCAGTTGAAGACCGTCTCGGTGACGATCGCTCCGAGCCAGGAGGAGATCAGCGTCAGGGAGAAGTCCGTGACTATCGGAGGCAGCGTCGGCCTGAGGATGTACCTCCTCCGCACCAGGTCCTCAGGAAGGCCCTTGGCCTTGGCCACCTCTACGTAGTCCTCGCTCGAGAAGATCAGGAAGAAGGTTCGGCGGGTGTAGATGCCGAGGAAGCTGTAGGCCAGTAGCCACGACATCACCGGGAGTATCATGTGCTTCAGGACGCTGAGGGCGTAGGCGAACCTGTCGGTCGGAGGAGGTATGTCCACCATGCCGCCGTAGGGGAGCAGCCTCAGGACCGAGGCGAAGATCAGGATCAGGAAGAGCCCGTAGAACCACCCGGGAAGGGAGGAGAGGGGTGCCAGCAGCGAGATGGTCCTGTCAACCCGGGAGCCGTAACGCCTGCTCAGGTAGAGGCCTCCGAAGAGTCCTATGAAGAAGAGCAGGAGCTGGGTGGTGGTGAAGAGCAGGACCGTGTTGGGCAACCTCTCGAGCAGTATTATTCTTACGCTCCGCGATCCGCTGTCGCTGCTGATGAAGAGGGACCTCCCCAGGTCGAGCGTCAGCGCGTCCTTCAGGTAGTTGAAGCTGCGGACGAAGAAGGGCTGGTCGAAGCCGAGCCGCCTGATCTCGTTCTCGTACAGCTCGTTCACGAGCCTCTTCAGGGCCGTCTCGTTCAGCGTCCTGTAGGCCGGGTTCTGGTAGACCGATGTGGAGACCCTGAAGAGGACCTCGCTCTTGACGATCTCGTCGACGTACCCTCCCATGTTCGCGATCAGTATCGTGACGTAGACCGCTACGACCACCGTGAGGAAGAGGATGACCCCCCGCTTGAGAAGGTACAGCGCTACGCCTCGGAGTTGCATCCTCTGAAGAACCAAAAAAGGAACGTTGCTAAAAAGAATTTGGGTTGCTCACTTCGCGGGCGCTCTCCTTCCCCGGGCCAGAGCCAGCCCTATGCTGACCAGCGCCAACACTATTGCCACGGCACCGAGCCCTGTCGCAAGGGAGACGCTCCCCTGCACCCCCTGGATGGCTGAGTTGATCTCCCTCAGCTGCGTGTTCAGGTTGTCGACGGAGGACCTGAGGCCGGCGATCTTGGAGTCGGCGTCGGCCTTCGCCTTGGCGATCTCGCTGAGCACCGCGTCCTTGAAGCTCAGGACGTTGAGGGATGCGGTGGTGGAGACCGGGACGCCAACGAGCTTGGAGACCACTATCGCCTCTATCGTCGCGGTTCCGACGGACATCGTGTAGGTCTCCTCCGGCTTCAGGACGATCCTCCAGACGCCGTCCGTCACGGGCTCAGCGAATCCCACCGATGTGCCAGCGGGGCTCGAGAGGATGTACTTGATGTAAGCGATGTCAGCGGTCCTGTAGGGTTTGCCCTCGAACGTCACGGAAAGCCTGAGCTCCGCCGGGAACCCCTGCTCGACTGCAGACGGCACCTGGGCGAACTTCACCTCCGGGATGTTGGGCTTCGAGAACCTTGCCCACTTGTCAGCCGGGTCGGGGAACTCCCTGAAGGCCTTCAGCACCACCACCTTCGCGGTCGGATCTACCCTCTCGACGTAGAACGGACCGTTCCCGACGAGGAAGTGGCCCTTGCTCTGGTACCAGTTCTTCAGGTTCTGGTACCTCCTGACGGCCTCCTCCTTTGTCACGTACTTGCTCATGACCTTCTCGTACGGGATGTACTGCTGCTGTATCGCCCGGTCGAGGTGCTTCGCGAGTATGGGCAGCGAGGGACCTGCGAGGAGGTTCATCCACTCGGCGCCCTTGATCTGCTGGGCCTTGTCGGCGGAGAAGGTAAGCTCACCGGCCTCCTCGGCTAGCGCACCCACCGCGACCACGTGCCACGGTCCAGGACCATAAGTGTAGTCCGTGAAGAACCAAGAGGCGGCCTCGTAGGCGATCCACTCCGCGTCCAAGTATATCCTGTCGGAGTAGACCTCTATCACCAATGGGTCCTTGCTGACTATCCTGAGGCCCTTGAAGACGGCCCTGAACGCTTCGAAGACCGGGACGTAGGACTCGTCGTAGAGCGGGCTCTTCGGGTCAGCCCTGTCGAAGTTCAGGATGAACGAGTAGACGATGTCTGCGAGGGAGAAGGTGCTGCCGTCGTGGAACTTCCGCTTGAAGAGGTCGTCCTCGAAGTAAACGACCGTCTTGGCCTTCGCCGTGGTTCCCGGAGGTGCGGTGACGATCTCCTGCTTCTCGGCGTCCCACCCGTACCAGGCGTCCTCAGGAACCCTGATCTCAGGGACGAACCTGAGGGTCACCCAGTCGAGGGTCGCACCCACTGGGTTCCCGAAGGTCACGTAGACCTCGGCGCTCTTGATCCTGTTGGGCCAGTAGAGGCCCGTGTATGGGTCGGGCATGAGGGCCGGATCTGAGGTCGCCCTGACGAAGAACAGGTCGTAGATCCAGTTGCTCCCGGCAACCGGATTCACTGGGTCCACCAGCAGGTCCGAGGAAGCTATCTTGATGGATCCGCCGACCTTGTCGACGAACCTTATGGTGTAGGGCCAGAGCCTCGCGCCAGAGAAGCCTCCTGCCAGGTCATATGTCAGGGAGACGTCCTTCCTCGCGGGCCACGGGGCTATCTGGTGGACGAGCCAGACCCTGACCGAGTCCTTCATCGAGAGCCAGAGCGCCTTCCTGACCAGCTCGTCGCGCTCCTGGATCGTCGAGAACTCGTTGTTCCAGAGCTTACCAGCAACTTTGTCGAACTCGGGGTCAGGCTTGTAGGCCTGCCAGAGCGGAACAGGTGCACCTCTCGGAGTGTAGAAGTAACCGAAGTTGGTCCCGCCCTCGTTCCTGTCGATTGCGGTCGCTATCCAGCCTCCGGTGTAGAGATGCCACTTGCCGTCGGCCGGATTGCCCATGAGCCATATCGGAGAGGCCTCCCTGCTGGTCTTGTACTGCCTGTCGACCGTGAACCCGAGCTTCTCCAGCTGCGAGGCCACGTAGTCGCCGATCTGCTTCCTCTGGTCCTCGGTCCTGATCAGGAAGATCAGCGTCACCGGCTCACCCTTGTAGTACCACTTGCCGTCGCGGAGCTCAGCCCCGAGCTTCCTCATCTCCTCGGCGATTATCTGCCTCGCCTTCTCGAAGTTGTACGCATACTCCTTCTCGATCTGCTTGATGGTGTCAGCGTATCTGGCGTAGTCGGGGAACGCGGGCGTCAGCGCCGTGAACCTCGGTACCGCCATTCCGCCCATTATCTCGCTGGCGATGTAGTTCCTGTCGATGAGGTAGTTCATGGCCTCCCTGATCCTGGGAACTGAGAAGGGATTCAGCTTTCCGGTCGCTGGGAACTCCGGGCCCACGGGGTTGAAGGTCAGCTCGTAGTAGAGCCCGTAGGAGTAGACGTACCAGAGGTCTGGCGATTCCTTGACGCGCCTGAAGAGCTCTCGGTCCCTCAGATCCCTGAAGTAGACGTGCATATCTCCCTTCAGGAGCATGTCGATCGCCTTGGCCTGGTCCTGCTCAACGAAGAAGCTGACCTCGTCGACCCACGGGCCCTTCGGAACCTGTTGAGCATGAGCTGGCACGGCAGCCATCAGGAGACCGATCGCCAGCGCGGCTGCGACGACCACCAGCAAACCGATTGACCTACCACGATATCCGCTCATGTACCATCAGCGATGTCCAGTACTATCCATGCACGTATAAGGTTTTCCGAGCGACCGGTGCCGTTAGAGGAGGCTGCCCTGACGGGTCAGATGCCGGATCAGCGCGCTCTTGGAGAGGTACCTGCCCATCGGTATCTCCAGGAAAGGAGCGATGTGATCCAAAGCCTCCCTCAGGTCGCCGAACCTCTCGTACCTGCCCTCCAGCGCTGCCGCTGTAATCTCCCTGAACCTCCAGACGCCGAGCGGTATCCAGCCCCTCCCCACTTCGAAGAAGACGATGGAGCCCGCCTGCCTGCCGATCCTCTCGAGGTGCCTCGCGACCGAGAGCCTCACCGCGTAGTAGGCCCCTCCCGTGTTCTCGGCGTATTCCGTCCGGCCGAAGTGGAGCTCGTGGTCGACGTAAGGGGATTCCTCCGGGTACCTCAGCCATCCCTCGAGGAGCTCGAACATCCACACCGTCGGCGTGAGCAGCACTATGGCCCTGTTGTGGAGCGCCTCGTGACGGTAGACTCTGAACTCATCGATCGGCGGTAGCCTCCTGACCCTCCGTATCGCGTCTCTTCCGAGCATGTCGTCGACCGCGGTTATGCTCCACTCAGTCGGTACCATCCTGCGGGACGCTGACCCGAGGAGACCTGACGAGAGGAGCCTCGTGATGTAGTAGACGTCGAAGCCTCGCCGCGAGAGCTCCCTCACGGCCGCCTCGGCCCTCACCCTCTCCTCGATCAGCTCGTCGACACTCTTGGGAATCGAGGGGTTGCCGACCGTCTTCGCGTCGACCATCCTCAGCGAAGGGCCGTGAGGCATCGCCCGAAGCCCGAACCCGGGCCTGTACGTGACCGCACCGGAGTGCCGGACCTCGACCTCAACTGGCTTCACCGATGCTGCGGCCTCCCTCACCTCCTCCAACCTGCCGGGCCTCTCTGCTTTCCGAACGTCGACCCTAACCCTGAAGAAGGCCAGCGTCAGCCTGGCCCTCAGCAGCTCCTCAACGCTCCTGGTGAGCCATGCCCTCGGATCCTCCGTGAGGGAGACCTCCGGGTGCAGGGAGACCAGCGGCCCTGAGTAGACGTTCGGGTAACCCCTCTCCCCCACGAGGACGAAGGGCGGCGTCGGCCCGTAGACCGTCTCTCTACTGAGCTGACGCTCGACCTCCAGCTCTCTGAGCAGGTCCCTGTAGAACGGGCACCTGGAGAGCTTGCAGAACCTCGCCACGTTCCTGCAGACCTCGCAGACCACCCGCTCCCCCCTGACCTCGGAGGCCGACGTTGCTGCCCCCAGCGTCTCAGGAGTCAGGGCCACCGTGCAATCCACCACTCTCACCAATATAGGGGGATGCTCACCGATCGACCGGAGATGGCCATGGCCGGGTACGTGGTCTCGGCGCAGTACGCGGAGTTGGCCGTGAAGGGCAGGAAGAGGTCGAGGTACGAGCGGGTCCTGATCAGGAACCTGAGGGAGGCGCTGGAGGGCAGGTTCAACTTCGCCGTCAAGCACAGCAGGGTGGTGACGTACGTCGAAGACCTGGGTGTTGCTCGGGAGGTCGCGAGGGTCGCGGCCAGGATCCCTGGCGTGAGGTGGGTTGGCGTGGGCATCAGCGTCCAGCGTGACATGGGGGCCCTTCTTGAGGCGGTCAGGGAGGTCGCGCCGAGGGAGCTCAGGGAGGGCGAGACGTTCGCGGTCAAGGCCTTCAGGGCCGACAAGACCTTCCCACTCAACTCCCACGAGATCCAGGTCGAGGTGGGCAGGGCGATAGCCGAGGCAACCGGTGCGAGCGTCGACCTGAGCGAGCCGTCGAGGAGGTTCTACGTCGTCGTGATGTCCGGCGAGATCCTGCTGCTCTGGGAAAGGTATGAGGGCGTTGGGGGACTTCCGGTCGGCACCTCACCTCCGGTGCTCGTCCTGTTCTCGGGTGGGATCGACTCTCCGGTCGCTGCTTGGCTCATGCTCAGACGCGGATGCCCGGTCCACCTGCTCCACTTCCACGCCCTCCCATCGGATGAGGACGTGATAGGCTCGAAGGTCTTCAGGATCTTCTCGACGCTGAGGCAGTACCACAGGGGCATCAGGCTCTTCACGGTCTCCTACGTCCACTTCCTGAAGAGGGCCCTAGACGCAGACCCGAGGCTCGAGCTCGCCCTCTTCAAGCGGTTCATGCACGTGGTCGCCGACCGCCTCGCGCCAAGGTTGGGAGCCCTCGGCGTCGTGACCGGCGACTCCCTCGGGCAGGTGGCCTCCCAGACGCTCGAGTCGATGTACGCAGTGACGCGCGGCCTCGAGCTGCCCGTCTACAGACCTCTGATAGGAATGGACAAGGAGGAGATCGTGAACCTCGCCATGCGGATAGGGACCTTCCATGACTCTGTATCGGAGTACGCCGACTGCTGCTCGATCGTCTCGAGGCGTCCCAAGACCAGACCGAGGCCTTCTGAGGTGGAGAAGGAGTGGGAGAGGCTCGGGCTCGACGAGGCTGTCCGTGAGGCGCTGTCCTCCGTCACCGAGATCTCGCACGAGGGGAAGCTGGTGGGGCGCATCGCTTCCTGAGCGTAAACCGATCGCGAGCTACGGCTCCGTCTCGATCGGACTGAAACGGCTGCTCCGGTGGTCCTCAGGGCTGCCCCGCGCTGGAGGGGCTATTAGGTGCCTCGAAGAGGTCGGGACGTGACGAGGCTGAAGGGCGTCAGGATAGCAATTGTCGCTGGCCCGGAGTTCGAGGACCTAGAGCTGCTCTACCCGTACTACAGGTTCCTCGAGGAGGGCGCGGATGTGAAAGTGATAGGACCGGAGAAGAGGAGCTACGCTGGCAAGCACGGGCTGCAGATCAGCGTTGACGCGACCTTCGACGAGGTGAGACCGCAGGACTTCGACGCGCTCTTCATCCCTGGCGGCTGGATGCCGGACAGGGTGAGGAGGGACCGCAAGGCGGTGGAGTGGATCAGGGAGTTCTTCCTCTCGGGCAGGCCCGTCGGCGCGATATGCCACGGTCCTCAGCTCCTGATCTCGGCACGCGTGCTCTCGGGCTACAGGCTGACCGCCGTCTCAGCGATCAAGGACGACCTTGAGTACGCCGGCGCGATCTACGTCGACGAGCCCGTGGTGAGGGACAGGAACCTCGTGACCTCGCGGGTTCCGCCGGACCTGCCGAAGATGATGCCGGTGATGATCTCGCTGATCGAGGAGCTGGTGAAGGTTCCTAGGGCCAGGACGGCCTGAGCTACGGCAGCCCTCCGGTGCATCGCCCGTGAGGGTAGCGGTTACTGGGGCCTCCGGGTTCATAGGTTCCCACCTGACACGGTACCTCTCCGAGAGGGGCCACGAGGTATTGCGAATAGACGTGAGGGGCGTCGACCGGCCGGTGGACGTCGCGTCCTTCGAGCAGGTAAACCGGTTCTTCGCAGAAAACAGGCCCGAATCGGTCATACACCTCGCCGCCATCGCGAGCATCCCCGAGTGCATCAGGGACCCGAAGAGGTGCTTCGAGGTTAACGTGCTGGGAACGCTGAACGTGGTCGAGGCCTCCGTCCGGCACGGAGTCTCCAGGTTGATCTACGCCTCCTCCGCGAACGTCTACGGTGCCAGACCGAGAACCCCCGTCACGGAGGACGAGCCCCTCAGGCCCAGGTCCCCCTACGACCACACTAAGGTGGCAGCCGAGAGCGTGGTGATGTCCTACGTCTCGTCGAAGGGCCTCGACGCCGTCGTCTTCAGGTCGTGGAAGATCTTCGGCGAGGGAGAACCAGAGACCAGCGTCACGACGAGGTTCATCGACGCGTGCCTCAGAGGCGACCCCATACCGCTGTACAACGGCGGTCGCGACGTTACGGATCCTTACCACGTGCTGAACTACTGCAGGGCCGTTGAACTGGCCCTAAACGCAGATGGGATCTCAGGCGAGGTCTTCAACCTCGGAACGGGGAACAGGATCTCGATCAGGGAGCTCGCGGACCTCATCAGGCGCCTCACGGGTTCCAGCTCGGAGCTCGTCGATCTGCCACCGAGGACAGATCAGGAGAGGGAACCCATGATCAGCTACCCCTCCATCGAGAAGGCCAGGAGGGTTCTGGGCTACGAGCCAGTCCTGGGGCTCGAGGACGGGCTGCGGAGGCTCATCGAGTGGAGGTCCAGCCTCGTTCGGCGAAGAGGTCCATGACGATCTTCCTCGCGGCCTCGACGTCCACCGATCCCCTCCTCACGTAGACCCTGACGATCCTCAGGGGCCTCGAGGTCATCTCGAGGATCCACGAGCTCGGCCTCAGCTCCGACTCGGCGGTCTCTATCCTGATGGGCTGCGACGCGTACCCCATCAGCGGAGGGAGGCTCGTCGAGTCGAAGTAGACCCATTCCTCAGGGACGCGGAGCCTCGATGCGATCTCGCTCTCCAGCTCCCTGCACTCGTCCATCCTCGTCGGTATCTCGACCTCTCCCGGGAGCTGAACCTCCATCACCATCTTCGGGAGCCTCCTCCTCTCGAGCTCCTCCATCACGGGTTTCGTCCTCCGGTCCGACTTGAGCCTGGCCCAGACCGTGATGTCGTCGTGCGAGAGGTACTCCTGGACGTCCATCTCGGCGAAGTCCAGCCCCTCGTCCTTCAGCACGGTGTAGGCCCTGAGGAAGAGCAGCTGGGCCGCCCTGACGGCGTGGTGGAAGTAGATGTTCAGGAAGGAGTGATGCCTTGCTATCGCGAGCTCCTCGACCGCGCCGAGGGCCCTCGACTCGAAGTAGAGCCCCCGCGAGTCGAACCGGGTCAGCCGTATTATCCTCCTCGCGTCGACGACGCCGTAGGTCGCTCCGGTGAAGTAGGAGTCCCTGAGGAGGAAGTCGAGCCGGTCTACGTCGAGCGGGCCGGAGACTATGCTGCTGAGCCTGTGCCTGCCGGAGAGGAGGTCCACCAGCTCTCGGATCCTTATCCCCGAACCCTCCAGCGAGGATGCCAGCTCCTGGTCCTCTCGGATTATCCTCAGCCCCATCTCCTCGTGGTTCAGGCCCCTCTCGATCAGCGCGACCTCGAGAAGGTGGGAGTACGGCGTGTGGCCCACGTCGTGCAGCAGCGCACCCGCCTTTAGCAGCCTCCCCTCCTCCTCGTCCAGACCCAGGTGCCTTGAGTACTCCTCCGCGAGCGACATGCAGCCAAGCGAGTGGTCGAACCTCGAGTGCCTCGCCGTGGGGTAGACGTAGTGCGACAAAGGTAGCTGCTGGATCCGCCGGAGCCTCTGGAGAGCGTACGAGTCGAGAACTCCGAGCAGCTCGTCGTCGACGGTGACGTACCCGTGGATCGGGTCCTTGATCAGCTTCGGCAACCCGTCAACGATTCAACTCGACGCCCAGAAATGCCTTCCTTCTCCCTCAGGTGCCCTTCAGCGCGACGTAGGCCCTCGCGATCCTGATGACCTTCGAGGCAGCGTCGATCGAGTCCGTTCCGAAGACGTAGGCCGCTGGTTCAAGCCCCGGCCCTCCACCGTCGAGCACCACCTCCACCTCGGGGTCCCTGCGGAGAACCTCCACGACCGCTGCCACGACGTCGTCCTCGCTCCCCGGTCCTCCGGATGCGTAGCTCGTCGCTCCGTGACGCATGCCCAGCTCCCTCAAAGCCCTGACCAGCGACTCGTCGTTCCTCACGTTGACCACCGCAGACCACCTGACGCCGACCCTTCTGGCACCTATCAGCACGGATGCCAGGTGCCTCGAGGTCCCGAAGGCAGGCCTCCCCACGGCCCTCACCGTCATACCTACCCTGACGATCCTTCCGGGAACCGCTGCGACGTCGTTCGTGTCCGCCGGATCCCTCAACGCCTCCGCGACGTTCATCGAGACCTCCGGAACCAGGTGGTGGACCACGGGGCTCGACTCGAGCATCTGAACGGCCCTCTCGAGCCGCTGCAGGACCGAGGCCTTCTCCGCGTCCACCAATGAGCCCAGCCTCACGCAGACGTCGCACTCCGCGAGCTCGGGGTAAAGGGACCTGTGGTAGGAGCAGAGCTTGCCGGAAGAGAGCAGCTGCCTCCACGCGGTCACCAGCGTCTCCGTCATCCTCGCGGGTCCGAGCTCCGCGTCCCTCACCAGCGAGTCGATCAGGGCGTCCAGATCTTCCTTCGGAACGCCGAGCCGGAGGAGGGCCTCGGAGAACTTGGACTCCCGCTCGGAAAGGTAGCCGCTGACGGAGGGCTGGGTGACGTTCAGGATCCGCGCGATCCTCGACTGGGAGTAACCCAGGGACCGCAGGCGGTGCGCGAGCACCCCCCTGAGGTTCGGGAGCAGCACCTCGTAGAGCATCTCCTCCGGAGGTCTCACCGTCGTTACACGAGGGAGAACGGGATATTGAGGTTGCTCGGGTCAGTCGGTAGCTGGCCCCTCCTCACCGGTGTACTGGCCCTCGATCGCCTTCTTGGCCAGCCCGAGCGCTTTGCTCACCTGCTCGTCATCGACCCTGCGATACATCTCCACCTTTAGCGAGTCCAGGTCCCACTCGATCGTCCCGTTGCGCACGGCGTAGTTGACGGTTATCCTCAGCGCGTCGGACTTCGTGAAGCCCATCTGCTCCACCACGAGGTGGTAAAGGAGCGTGTTGAGGTAACCGGCGGCCCTCGCGACCTCCTTCTGGTCCACCTTGCCCGCCTGGACCAAGTGCTTCAGCTGCGCGAACAGCACCCGCCTCACCTTGTAGGCGTAACCGCCCGCGGAGACGTACCCCGTCCTCACGGTTCCCCTTATGACCTCCTCCTCGGCCGCCATTCCAGGCCGTAGCGTTGCTTATCCCGTTAAAGTCTTTCTAGGCACCCATGCCACTGGAGTCCCGACCGGCCCTCCGGTTGCGCGTCGCCCCAGCTCCCTCGGCCACGGACGCCGACGACGGGGATAAATTAAGCCCCGAGCACGGATCGGCGATGGCAGACCAAGCGGGGCCGCTGTGGTTCCTCTGGGACCCGTTCATCCTGTACGTGATACTGGTGCTCCTGGCGCCCGACGTGTTCTACATCGTCTCGTGGCTGATCGCTCCCTCCAGGCCCTCCAGGGTCAAGCGGATGGCCTTCGAGTCGGGTCAGGCCCCGATCAGGTCGGCCCTCTCGAGCTTCCCGCTCGAGTACTTCCCGTACGTGGTAATCTACATCGCATACGCGGTGGTTGCGGTGCTCGTCTTCTTCTCGCTCCTCTCGGTTCTGGAGGCCGGCGTGACGCCCTTGACGCTGACGCTGCTCGCGGTCGCCGCGGTGATCTCGGTCTACGCCGGATCGAGGCTCAGGGTGGCATCGGGAAGGAGGGGTTGAGGATGATCGCGGAGCAGATCGCCCAGACCATATCCTCGATGCCGGAACCCCTGAGGACGCTGATGACCTGGGTCTTCTCGGAGGCCTTCATCAAGGCCGCCGTCTTCCCCGGAGCCCTCTTCAGCACGGTCCTTGGGATGTTCGCGGTCTGGTACGAGCGGAAGCTGCTGGCCAGGGTGATGCTCAGGGTCGGGCCGCTGCACGTGGGGAAGGTCTCTGGCGTGCTGCAGCTGGTGGCGGACGCGGTGAAGTTCCTGGCGAAGGAGCGGATCACCCCCAGCGGAGCCATCAGGCCCCTCTTCTGGACCATGCCCTCGGCTGCGCTGATCCTGTCCCTCCTGCTCTACGCCTTCCTCCCCTTCGGTGCCGGCTGGATCATCTACCCCAGCGAGATCGGATTGCTGCTCTTCTTCGCGGTCCTGGCGCTCTCGCCCGTGCCGATACTCCTCGCGGCCTACGCCTCCGGTAGCAAATATCCGTTCATAGGGCTCGTCAGGCTGGCCCTCCAGCTCTTCGGCTACGAGGTGCCGCTCTTCCTGGCGCTCGCGGGCGTCGTGATGATGGCGGGAAGCTTCAACATAGAGAGGATCGTCCAGGCCCAGTCCGTCGTCCCCTTCGTCGTCCCCCAGGTCCTGGGCTTCCTGGTCTTCTTCATCGCGGCCCTCGCCGAGTCTGAGCGGGTGCCGTTCGACATACCCACGGCCGAGTCCGAGATCGTCTTCGGCTGGCAGACCGAGTACTCCGGTGCCCACTTCGTCATCATACAGCTGGCGGCATACGAGAAGACGCTGGCCCTGTGCTTCCTCGGGGCCCTTCTCTACCTCGGCGGCTGGCACGGCCCACCGATACCGTTCCTGCCGGAGACCGTCTCGGCTCCCTTCTGGGTCATCGTGAAGGCGCTGATCCTGTTCACGGTGATGGTGCTGATCCGAGGGGCATACCCGAGGTTCACGATCGACAGGGTGCTGGACCTCGGATGGCGCTACCTGATACCGATGGCGCTCCTCAACCTCCTGATCACGGGGTCCCTGCTCTACGCCACGAGGGTGCTTGCCGCCTAACCTCCCCTCATGCGCTTGATCCTGAACTCTATCCCGACCGCGAGGATGTTCGCCCTCGTTATCGAGTAGACCGCCTGCTGGACGAGCAAACCGTGGTCTATGTCGTCGAGCCTCCCGTTAGCCTCGAGGACCTTCCGGTGCATATCCCTCACGTTGTTGATCAGGTCCCTGATGCCAGAGAGCTCCCCCATCAGCGCGCCGTCCTCAAGGGAGGCCACCCTCTCCTTCGCCCGCTCGATGAAGGCGTAATCGTCGGTCTCCACGAAGCTCCTCAGGTCCGCTATCACCTCCCTCAGCGTCGCCCAGCACTCCCTCAGCCTCTCCTCCGAGAGCGTCATCCCGCAAGCTCCTTCCTCGGGAGCTATTCTACCTGATCCGGAAGACCGGTCCGGTTCTCGGCCGCGAAAGCGGTTTTAAACTGGCGGAGTCGGTGCGTGGAGGGATTGAGGTCGCCCTACGACTACGAGAGGTACTGGGCGCAGGCCTACGTCTCCGAGAGGGTCTTCGAGGCAGATCCGGATCCCGGCAGGCCGAAGGTCTTCGTCACCTTCCCGTACTCGTACCAGAACGGGCCTCTCCACGTGGGCCACCTCTACACCGCCTCGAGGGCCGACGCATACGCCCGTTACAAGAGGCTGAAGGGGTACAACGTGCTCTTCCCCTGGGCCTGGCACTGGACCGGTGAGGCGGTCGCCGGATTAAGCGACAGGCTGAGGAAGGGCGACCAGAACCTGATCAGGATACTGCGGGAGGTCGACGGAGTTCCCGAGGAGGTCATAGGCCGGTTCGTCGATCCGGTCGAGGTCTGCAGGCACTACACGTCCGAGAACAGGGAGGTGGTGAAGGCGATCGGCTTCTCGGTCGACTGGAGGAGGGAGTTCCACACCACCGACCTACACCCGTACTACAGCAGGTTCGTCCGGTGGCAGTACCTCACGCTGGAGCGCCTCGGAAGAGTCAGGAGGGGTTCGCATCCTGTGGTCTGGTGTCCCAAGTGCCAGAGCCCGACCGGCGACCACGACAGGATGGCCGGTGAAGGCGTTGGCCCCACCGAGTTCACGTCGGTCCTTTTCGAGCTCGACGGCCTCTACCTCGCAGCTGCCACGCTAAGGCCTGAGACCGTTTACGGGACCACCAACGTCTGGGTCAGACCGGACGTGGAGTACTCGGTCGTCGAGGTGAACGGGAAGAGGGTCGTCCTGAGCCGGGAGGCGGCCTTTAAGCTCTCCGAGCAAATCGAGGGCGTCCGCGAGGTCGGGAAGATCAGAGGGAGCGACCTGATCGGTAAGACGGTCAGGGTTCCACTGACCGGGGCTGCGGTGCCAGTCCTCCCCGCGGAGTTCGTCCGGACCGACCTCGGCACCGGGATCGTCTACAGCGTTCCGGCACATGCACCCTACGATTACGCTGCGCTGAGGGACCTGAAGCGCGACCCGTCCAAACTCGAGAAGTTGGGCGTCAGCAGGGAGCTCGTCGAGCGTCTCGAGCCGATATCGATTGCCACCACGGAGGGTTTGGGTTCGATGCCCGCGGTCGAGCTCGTGGAGAGCAAAGGTATCAAGGACCAGAACGACCCGGCCTTGGAGGAGCTGACGTCCTTCGTCTACTCCGAGGAGTTCTACAAAGGGAGGATGAACGAGAACTGCGGTGAGCTTTCGGGTTTACCGGTTCGGGAGGCTCGGGACCTCATCAAGGAACGCCTCGGTTCGATGGGCCTCGCCTTCCCCTTCTACGACCTGACGGAGAAGGTGGTCTGCAGGTCCGGTGACGAGTGCATCGTCAAGGTGGTCAGGGACCAGTGGTTCCTCACATACTCCGACGAAGACTGGAAGGAGATGGTGAGGGAGTGCGTGTGGAGCATGAACGTCCATCCTGAGGGCGTCCGGCAGTGGTTCCTGAACGTCGTCGACTGGCTGAAGGACTGGCCCTGCGCGAGGAAGACCGGCCTCGGGACGAGGCTACCCTTCGACGAGGAGTGGATAGTCGAGACCCTCAGCGACTCGACCGTTTACATGGCCCTATACACCATCAGCCACTACGTGAACTCGGGGAGGGTGAGGCCCGAGCAGCTGACGTACGAGGTGCTCGACTACGTCTTCAGGGGCAACGGCGATTACGTTCAGATCGCCAGGTCGGTCGGAATCGATCCGGAGGTCCTACAGAGCATGCGCAGGGAGTTCGAGTACTGGTACCCGGTCGACTTCAGGTTCTCAGCGAAGGAGCTGGTACCAAACCACCTGACCTTCTTCATCTTCCAGCACGTCGCGCTCTTCGAGCGGAGCAAGTGGCCCCGAGGCGTCTCGGTCAACGGGCTCGTCCGCGTCGAGGGCGAGGAGATGCACAAGACCAGGGGGAACTTCATACCGATCAAGGTGGCGATCTCGAAGTACGGTGCCGACGCGTCGAGGCTGGCTCTGCTTCTGGCGGCCGAGGACATGGACGATCCGGACTGGAGGGAGAGGAACGCGATCGAGTACCGGAGGACGCTCGACCACCTTTTGAGGATCGCCCACGAGGTCTCTTCCGCTGAGCCCGACGGCGACGTGAAGAGGGCTGACAGGTGGCTCCTGGCCGAGCTCGGTAGGATCCTCAGGGTTATCGAGGATTCCATGGAGGTCACCAAGACCAGGACCGCTGCCAACGCCGCGGTCTACCTCATGCTGAACGCCTGGAGGAGGTACCTGAGGAGGAGGGGAGGGTCGATCGGCCCAGCGGCGCGCACCTTCCTGAGGGCCTGGGCTGTGGTCCTCTCGCCCTTCGCGCCCTTCACCGCCGAGGAGATGAACAGGATCTTGGGAGGGAGGGACTTCGTGGCCCGAGCTTCATGGCCCGCCGTCGAGGTCGCGGGATCCGAGCAGGTCCTAGTGGAGGAGGAGCTGCTGGACTCGCTGGTGGAGGACGTCAAGAGCATCCTGAAGGTCAGGAGCGACCGGTCAGAGAGGGTCAGGATACTCGTGGCGCCCCGGAGCTCTGTCGAGTCCTTCACAGGGATACTCGAGGAGGTCGCGGAAAGAGGGTCTGCCGACGTCGGCAGGTGGGTCAGGTCCTTCCCGCAGGAGGTGGACAGGGCTGCGGCCGCGAACCTCGTGAGACGCTTCGCGGAGCTGACCAGGGCCATGCTCCAGAAGCATCCGCTGGAGGCCCTGCGCTCAGCCGTACTGAACGAGCTTTCGCTCTACGCGGAGGAGGCCGATTACCTGAGGCGGGAGCTGGGCATGGAGATCGAGGTGGTGGAGGCCGACTACGCAC
Source organism: Candidatus Calditenuis fumarioli (assembly GCA_030059665.1). Classification (GTDB taxonomy): domain Archaea; phylum Thermoproteota; class Nitrososphaeria_A; order Caldarchaeales; family Calditenuaceae; genus Calditenuis; species Calditenuis fumarioli. Next base: position 540,317 of record JANVYR010000002.1, on the reverse strand, counting down.
GTCCGGATCCGCTGAGGAAGGCGCTCCAGGCCGTCCCGCTCAAGCCTGGCGTGATCGTCTCCTGAGTTCCCTCCGGTCAGTCCGCGAGCAAAACAGCTAAGTCCCAAGCGGTTGACCGATAGGGTGCGGGATGCTGCCCTTCGATTCGGTGCTGGACTTCAGGATAGAGCTGACGGAGGACCACGAGCTCTTCCGGAAGACCGTTCGGCAGTTCGTCGAGCGTTACCTCGAGCCGAGGGTCAAGGAGATCGAGCAGACCAACGAGATACCCAGGGAGCTCTACGCGAGGGCCGCGGAGGCAGGGTTCATGGGCCTCGGGATCCCCGAGGAGTACGGAGGTCAGGGCTCGGACTACCTGAACGTCGTGATCTTCACCGAGGAGGTGAGCAGGGTCTGCCCGGCCTTCGTCACATCGGTCCTTGTCAGGGGCCTCTTCACGACGCCCGTGCTCTTCTTCGGCACCGAGGAGCAGAAGAGGAAGTACATTCCACCGCTGGCGAGGGGCGAGAAGTTCGCTGCCCACGCCACCACCGAGCCGGGAGCTGGGAGCGACGTCGCCGGCATCAAGACCAGGGCCGTCCGGAAGGACGGCGGCTGGGTGATCACAGGCCAGAAGTACTTCATCACCGGTGCCGACAAGGCGGACTACTTCGTGGTCCTGGCGAGGACCAGCGACCCGCCGAGCAGACACGAGCGGCACAAGGGCCTCACCATGTTCATCGTGGAGAAAGGCACCCCCGGCTTAAGGGTCGGCGAGAGGATCCAGGTGACCGGCCTGAGGGGTTCGATGCCCTCCGAGGTGGTGCTGGACAACGTCTGGGTCCCGGACGATGCGGTGGTCGGTGAGGTCGGCGACGGCTTCAGGGCAGCGATGGTCACGTACGACTACGGAAGGGTCGGGATCGCCGCGCAGGCGGTGGGCGTCATCCAGGGGGTCTTCGAGAGGAGCCTCAACTACGCCGCCCAGAGGATCGCGTTCGAGCGTCCGATTCTGGCCTTCCAAGCGATCCAGTTCTACCTCGCCGACATGCTGAGGGACCTCGCCGCCGCCAGGACGCTCACCTACTGGGCCGCCACGATGCTGAACAGGGGGTTGACGACGGAGGCCGTGATTGCGGCATCGCTCGCTAAGCTCTTCGCTACCGAGGCAGCGGAGAGGGCTGCGCTGAAGGGGATAGAGGTCCACGGAGGCGTGGGCGTGATGGTCGACGGGATGGTGGAGAGGTTCCTGAGGGACACCCAGATCATGAAGATCTACGAGGGAACGTCCGAGATCCAGCGCCTGGTGATAATCCGGCACCTGGTGAAGAAGGTCTTCGGGTTCGAGGTCTGAGTCCTGAGGAAGCCCGGCATCAGATCCTTTTTTAAGTCTCCGGTCAAGAGCTGAGCTCGGGATGGGCACGGCGTCGAGGCTGATCGCTTCCGCGTCCGCAGTGGCCCTGCTCGTGCTGCTGATGCCCCTGTTGGGTTGGGCCGGCCGCGGAGATCTGATGGCTCCGCTGAGGCCCTTTTGGGACGTGGTGCTGGTGGCTGCGACGCTGCTGATCCCGGGTCTTCTGATGCGGTCCTTCGGTGCGGGGTCCTCTGCCGCGTTGCTGGGCGTGACCGCAGGCTACATCGTCAGCGCCCTCGCTTTCGGGTCCTTCGCTCCTGACGAAGGGCTTCTGGTGGGACTGCTCGGGTCCGCGGGGGTCTCGGTTCCGATCTCGTCCCTGGCGCTGCTCCTCGCTTCGGCTGCGCTCGCAGGCCTCGTCTCCCATGCCTTGGGACCTAGGGCCGTAGCCCTACCGGAGGAGGTCGCGGGCCCCGAGGAGCAACCAGTCGAGGAAGCCGGTCCCGTGACCGAACGGGCGGAGATGGTGGAGGAGGTCAAGGAGCCGACGAAGCCGGAATCGCCCCAGCCCGAACCCGGGGAGTCTCCTCAGGTGCAGGAGCAAGTGGGTGCCGCACCTGCTGAGGTGGAGGTGAAGACCCCGACCGAGAAGGAGGTAACTGCGGTTTCCGAGGAAGTGCAGGAGGAAGAGGAGGAGGTCCTGACGGTCTGCCTCAACTGCAGGAAAGAGGTGCCCGCTAAGGCGGCTTACTGCCCTTACTGCGGCTCCAAGCTCTGATGGATGCCCGCTACTGCTTCTTCTCCTCCTGCGTTCCGGTCTGCTGGCTCTCCAGCTGCTCCAGTCCCGGAATTGGCTCAGGCGGAGGCGTCGACGCCAGCGTGTACCCTATCCAGGCCAGTATCCCCAGCAGCAGCGCTATCCCGGCGAACGCGGTTATCTGGATCACGAGGAACGACCAGGGGCTGAGGAAGACGAGCCAGCCGTACAGCAGTATGCCCACGACGGACCCGATCAGCAGGAGCAGGCCCAGCGTCTTGTCGGACATCGTTACCCAGAACAAAAAGCCCCGATATTAGCGTAACGACGGAACGGATCGGCGGCGCAGTAGACCTCCTGGACGTACTGTTGCGTTCTGCCGTCCCTCAGGCTCCGGGCCTCTGCGGGTACTTCACGCCCCTGCACGCGATCCCGAGCTTCTCGGCCACCCTCTGGACCAGGGAGTCGTCCGATAGGAGCAAGACGTCGTTGCCCTCCTCCTTCAGCTCAAGGGCCAGGGCAAGGACCTCCACGTCGGCCTCCGAGGCCTTCTCCCGCTCGTCCCTGTTCATGACCGCCCGGACCCTTTCCAGGCTGGACGTCTTCGGCGCCCTGACTGTGATGGCGCCGGAGCCCAGCAGCGCCTCGACCCGTGATCGCTGGAGCTCGGACGTGGTGTTGAGGACCTCCGAGACGACACCTGGCGGAGCGTACAGCGCCAACCCGGTCCCTCCCGAGACGGAGCCGACGATGATCGGCGTGGAGTCCAGCACCACCCTCTTCGCCGTCATCTCACTATCATGCCCAGCCTCTTCCTGAGGCGCATCTGGAAGAGTGGGGCGCGGCCTATCCTGACCAGGTACGCTCCCACCGGCGACTTGGCGACCCTAACCTGTCCCTTCACGTCGCCCCTGACGTACCCGTCCACGAGCACGGATCCGCTGCCGCTCGTGAGCTCGACCTCGAGCGTCCTCTGCGCCGAGACCACCAGGGGCCTGAAGTACGTGATGGGAGCGACCGGTGCTATCGAGATCGACTCCAGCGCGTCGTCCACCGCGGGCCCTCCGCAGGAGAAGTTGTACGCCGTCGAGCCAGCGGGCGTCGAGAAGACCAGGCCGTCGCAGACGATCCCCTGCAGAACCAGGCCGTCGATCGAGAGGGAGCACTCGATCACCTTCCCCGGCTCCTTTGAGGAGACGTAGGCGTCGTTGACCCCGTCGGTGAGGTGGGCTCCGTCGACCTCCACCCTGAGCCTCATGAGCCGCTCGAGGTAGTAGGAGCCGGAGAGGGTCATCTCGAGGGCCCTCATCGCCTCAGTGGGTCCCACCTCCGCCAGGTAACCTCCCCTCCCGAACGATATCGGCAGCACGGGGACCTCTGGGTCCTCGAGGTGGTGAAACGTCCTGAGGATGGTGCCGTCTCCGCCCACAGCGACCGCCATGTCCGCCGCGTACCTCTCTGTACCGAACTCCTCCATCGCGACCTTCGTCACGTGATGACCGGAATCCCGAACGTGAGACTCGATCCGACCTATCAGGTCGAACGACTCCGGCTTGGCTTTGGAGTAGACCAGCAGGACGTCCACGGAGGTCCACCGTTCAACCACGAATAAAAGATGGTGATGGGAAGCCCCGTTGGATGCGCAGAGGCGACTCGGGTCTGAGGGCGGTTCTGCTCATAGGGCTGGTGAGCCTGCTGGGCGACGCGGTCTACGAGGGCGGCCGGTCGGTGGTCCCGGACCTCTTCAGGTCCATGGGCGTCACGGCGGCCGGCGTCGGAGCGATCGTGGGCCTGGCAGAGCTCGGAGGCTGGCTTTCGAGGCCCCTGGGAGGCCTCCTCACAGAGAGGGTGCGCAGAGCGGACCTGATCGTGAGGGCGGGTTACGCGGCGCTCCTGGTGGTCCCGCTGATGGCGCTAGCCCCGGGATGGGAGGTCCTGGCGGTCCTCGTCTTCGCGGAGAGGATCGCTAGGGGACTGCGGATACCTCCGAGGGACGTGATGCTGGCGAGGCTCAGGGGTCAGGTCGGATCGGGCACCGCGTTCGGCGTCCACGAGCTCCTCGACCAGATCGGCGCTGCGGGCGGCCCGCTCATCATAGCCCTGGGGCTGACGCTTCACCCCGGAGACGTTAGGACTGCCCTGCTCTACTCCCTCCTCCCCTACGCCGCTCTGCTCCTAGCTTTGACGAGGTTGCCGAGCTACCGCGTGGAGAGCGTCGAAGGTGCCGGTGCGGGTGGTGACAGGGGAATTCACCTGTACGTCCTCGCGGCCTCCCTCAACGTCGCTGGCCTGATCCCTGTCCAGCTGGTGCTGTACAGGATATCCCAGGTGGCTGGAGAGGGCTCGTGGCTGATACCGGCTGCGTACACGCTGGCGATGGTCACCGATGCCGCCGCCGCACCGCTGCTGGGCCGCCTCTACGACCGGTACGGCCCCTCGACGGTTGGGCTGGCGATGGCCCTCTCCGTTGTCCCGCCGCTGCTGGTGACCTTCTCGATAGGAGACCTGCTGCTCGCCTCCGCGTTGGTGGGCGTCGTGATCGGCGCACAGGAGTCGATCTTCAGGGCTGCGGTCGCCGAGCTCGCCGGCCTTCGGAGGATCGGCAGCGCCTACGGCCTCTTCGGCCTCGGAATCGGTCTCGGCAGCGCTGCGGCCGGGCTTGCGTTCGGGTGGATGATGGACCTCAACCTGGGACGGGAGCACCTCTTCGCGTACTCCGTCGCCGTACAGGCCGCCTCCATCGCGCTTCTTCTCAGGTCGAGGAGGTGACTCCCCGTTTGCTCGAACGTCTTCAGATCTCGCCATTCTCCGGATCCGACGCCCGTCGGCTTTCTCGGACTTCTCGGTGGGTCCGCTTCAGAGTCCCCGTTCATCAGCTCCTAGCCAGCTCCTACAATTGTTCAGAAAATAGGTTGAGATTAGCATTTTTAGACCATCGAAGAGGACTATTGCTGAACAACTGTCAATGCCCCACGAAATTCTCATTAACGGCAGTTAGGTGCGGGATGCCCGATGACGGCGTCTCCGAACCCGGGAGACATGGCGTGGCTTCTGACCTCGTCGGCACTCGTGATGATCATGACGCCCGGACTCGGCTTCTTCTATGCGGGTCTCGCCAGGAAGAAGAACGTGGTCTCGACGGTGTTCCAGTGCTTCGCAACGGTCGCCGTGGTCTCGCTGGTCTGGGTGCTGTGGGGCTACACGTTAGCCTTCGGTCCGGACAGGTTCGGATGGGTGGGCGGCCCTGAATGGCTAGCCCTCAAAGGCGTCGGCCCAGACCCTAATCCCGCTTACTCTGGGGCGGTGGCGCACTCGACCTTCGCGGTCTTCCAGATGATGTTCGCCGTGATAACCCCAGCACTGATCGCCGGTGCCTTCGCCGAGAGGGTCAGGTTCGGTCCGTTCCTGCTCTTCATAGCTCTCTGGTCGACTCTAGTGTACTCGCCTATAGCGCACTGGGTCTGGGGTGATGGCGGCTGGCTCAGGTCGATGGGAGCCCTGGACTTCGCTGGCGGGACAGTGGTCCACATCAGCTCCGGCGTCTCGGCCCTCGCCGCCGCATACGTTCTGGGTAGACGCATAGGCTACGGCAACTCCTCCTTCGAGCCCAGCAATCCAGCCTTCGTTATGTTGGGGGCTGCCATCCTCTGGTTCGGGTGGTTCGGGTTCAACGCGGGCAGCGCCCTCGCAGCCGACGGTCTCGCATCCACGGCTTTTCTGAACACGCACGTCGCCGCCTCCGCCGGTGCCCTATCGTGGATGCTGGTCAGTTACTACGTCAGGGGCAAGTTCAGCAGCATAGCAGCAGCCAGTGGTGCAGTGGCTGGCCTCGTAGCGGTCACCCCTGCAGCTGGCTTCGTCAGGCCGATCTCGGCTGCGCTGATCGGATTGGTGGCGGGCGCGCTGTGCTTCCTCGCGGTCAACGCGAGACAGAGGATGGGTGTTGACGACTCGCTGGACGTATGGGGGGTCCACGGCGTGGGAGGTACGTGGGGCTCCATAGCCACCGGCCTCTTCGCGGAGTCCTCTGTCAACCCGCTCGGTGCCAATGGACTGCTGGCCGGGAACCCCTCCCTCCTGATCGTCCAGCTCTCCGGCGTGGTCGCGACTTGGGCTTACGCTGGCGTGGTGACTCTCCTGCTGGTCAAGGCTCTCGATGCCGTCGTCGGGATGAGAGTAACTGTCCAGGAGGAGATGGTAGGGCTCGATATATCGCAGCATGCGGAGTACGTGACGTAGGTGAAGGCCATGAAGATGGTTCACGCAATCATAAGGCCAGAAAAGCTGGAAGACGTCAAGAGGGTGCTGGAGAGGGCAGGCTTCCTAGGGATGACGGTCTACGAGGTAAGGGGAAGGGGCAGGCAGATGGGCATCTCCTGGAGGGTCAGAGGGAACGAGTTCAGGGTGGATGTCCTGCCGAAGCTCAAACTGGAGCTCGTGGTGCGTGACGAGGACGTCGACAGGGTGGTCTCCCTGATCCTCGAGGCCGCGAGGACCGGTGAGGTGGGGGACGGAAAGGTCTTCGTTACCAACGTCGAACGGGCCTACAGGATCAGGACCGGTGAGAAGGGCGACGAGGCCATCGGGTGACACCAGAGCGTATTGTGAACCTTCTCTTATGTCAGGGAACCTGGTATCCCGTCTTCCAGCATGCGGCGAGATCGCAGAATTTTATAGTGGCCGTATTTCCTAGGTCGCGTGGTGCGTTATTACATCGTCCTGTGGACCGTCATGCTCTTCGGATGGATCACGAACTACGTCTGCAGGACCATCGTCTCACCGGCGTTGCCATACATTCGCGACGAGTTCGGGGTTTCCCACGAGCTGGCGGGGCTTGGGCTGATGACGCTAATGCTGGTGGGTTACTTCTCGATGCAGCTCCCCGCGGGATATATAGGCGACCGGTACGGACGGAAGAGGATCCTCGTACTAGGACCTGTGCTTTGGGGGACCGCCACCATCGGAACCGCCCTCTCGCCGACGTTCGCCGTAGCCTCAGCGACCAGGTTCCTCAAGGGCCTAGCGATGGGCACCTACTTCGGGAACGACAGGCCTGTGATCGCGCATTACACTCCACGGGAGAAGATGGGCCTCGGTCAAGGCATCTCCTTCTCCGGCCTGGGAATCGGTCTCGGGTTGGGAATGATCGTCGGTGGCGCGCTGGTCAGCTGGCTGGGTTGGCGCCTGGCGGTCGCCATGGCCGCAATCCCCTCGTTCGTCGCCAGCCTGCTCATATCGAGGGTTCTCAGGGAGCCAGAAACCCATACGTCCGGACGGATCAGCAGGGCTGAGGTCATCAAGGTCTTCGGGATCAGGGACCTGTGGCTGCTGAACGGGGCCGCCTTCTGTGCGCTCTTCTCCCTCTGGTCGGTCCTATGGCTTCCCACAGTTCTGACTGAGCGCGGCATTGAGATCGGCTGGGCCTCCACCTTAACGTCTCTCTTCGGCTTCGCGAGTCCAGTCGGTCTCGTGGTCAGCGGCCTCGTCTCAGATGCCCTCACTAAGCGGGGGATGAGCCTCAAGCTGTGGTTGGGCGCCTCGATTGCGCTTCAGGGCCTATTCTGGGCGCTCTTCGGTTACGCGCTCAGCGCTGGTGCCGATCCCTGGACGTTAGCGGTCCTGGTCTTCGGTGCTGGCTTCTGGCAGTGGGGCCTCTGGTCTCCGCTCTACTCCACGATAGCCAAGCTCGTGCAACCCTCTGTGCTCGGGACCGCCTATGGCCTGAACAACTTCATCGGCCAGATGGGTGGGCTCTCGCCGTGGTTGATCGGATGGGTGAGGGACGTCACGGGCAGCTTCGTCCCAGCGTACTACGTCGTTGGTGTGGTTGCTTTGGTGGGCGGGTTCCTGGCGTGGCTCACGGGATCGAGCCCCGATCGCGCTGGACAGCAGACCGGTGCGGTACAGCCGGCCGGCTAGCGGTCCGATGACGAACCCGCCCTTCGGGATCGAGCGCTCAGAAGTCCACGTAGTTCCTGGCCTCGGAGATGGTCCGGTCACCGTCGATCACGAAGGCCCGCCTCGTGACTGCCGAAGTCCCGGACGGTAAGATGATGGAGGTCTTAGCTGGTCACGTCGTCGATCTCGGACCACCCGGTGATCGGCAGGTTGGCAGCAGGTCGTATCGGTCCATCGGCGTCAGCGAACGCGGGAGCCCGCTGAACTTTAAAAGGTCCTGAGGGTTGGCATCCGACGGTTGGACTCCACAACGAAGCGGTTGCTGAACAAGGCTCGGCTCAAGGCTGAGGTAGAGGAGTTCATCAGGAACCAGCTCAGGGACGCCTTCATCGGCCGCATCGACGTGACCACCACACCGATCGGCACCACCGTGACGATCTACTCGATGAGGCCAGGTCTCGTGATAGGCCCGAGGGGAAAGAGGATCAAGGAGCTCCAGTCGATGCTCGAGCAGAGGTTCAAGTTCGAGAACCTCCAGATCGTCGTCTCCGAGGTCGAGAGGCCCGAGCTCAACCCGCAGGTCATGGCGCGGAGGATAGCGCAGGCCATGGTCTCCGGTGTAAGGTGGAGGCGGATCGCCTTCTGGGCCCTCAGGCGCATCATGGAGGCCGGTGCGAGGGGCGCCGAGATCGTCATCTCGGGGAAGCTCACTTCGGCCAGGGCCAGATCTGAGAAGTACACGGCGGGGATCGTTCCCAAGTCAGGTTATTACGCCACCAGAGCGAGGAAGGGCGTCGCACACGTCCAGCTCCCTGCCGGGATCTACGGCGTGAAGGTGATCATATACCCGCCGGAGGAGCCCCTGCCGGAGGAGCTCCAGGTCAAGGGAGGTGGTGAGGGAGTTGGTCCGTGAGGTCGCGGAGCTGAGGAGGAAGTCCGACCAGGAGCTGCTGAAGGAGGTCTCCGAGATCAGGACTGAGATCAGGAAGCTCCGGACTGAGGTGAGGGCCGGCGGCCGGGTCGAGAACCCGATGCGCCTGAGGAACCTGCGCAGGAGGCTCGCGAGGGTCTTGACGATACTGAACGAGAGGAGGCGTGCCGCGTCGAGGTAGATCCGAGGGGCACAGGGAGAGGCGAGGCGATCTCTTCCCCGTAACGCTTCTCGGGTACCGGGCGGAGATCCTGATCGGGAAATCCGTAATCAGGGGGACGCTGGTCGACGAGACCGCGAGGACTTTGACCGTCAGGACCGACGGGGGCGAGCTCCGTCGTCTGCCGAAGGACCAGATCGTCTCGCTCTCGTTACAGGTCAAAGAGGGCGTCTGGCTCAGGACCGAGGGGAGGAAGCTCCTCGGCATGCCCGCGGAGAGGCTGAAGCGCTCGATGAGGTACGGGTGGACTAGACCCGGTTAGCCTTGGCGCGTTGGTTCAGGTGCGTTGGCTCCCGAGATCCCGTAACTTTATTAGATCTCCGCGAGACCCGCTGATCCGGCGGGGAGATGAAGGAGGCCAGGAACATCGGTATAGACGTGGTGCCGCCGGAGAAGGTGTGCGAGGACAAGGCCTGCCCCTTCCACGGTCACCTCAAGGTGAGGGGCATCATCCTCGAGGGAAGGGTGTTCAAGAAGTACATGAGGAACACGGTGGTGGTTGAGCGGGACGTCGTCCTGTACGTCAGGAAGTACAAGCGGTACATGCGGAAGCGGAAGAGGATGTCGGTCCACCTACCGCCGTGCATCGACGTCGAGGTCGGTGACCTGGTCAGGTTCGCGGAGTGCAGGCCGATCTCCAAGACCGTGAGCTTCGTGGTCATAGAGAACCTCTCCAAGGCGAGGGGGATGGGCGGTGGCGCGTAGGTCGAGGGCGGTCGCAGAGGTAGGTCTTCTGCTGACGAAGCCCAACATACCGAGGACCATCAACGTCGGATCCTACATCACCTGCACCGACAACTCCGGCGCCCAGGTCCTCAAGATAATTCAGGTGATGGGGCTCAAGACGAGGCTGAGGAGGCAGCCGGCTGCGTGCGTCGGCGACCTGGTGGCGGTGACCGTGAAGAAGGGCGATATAGAGCTGAGGAAGAAGGTGATGTATGCGGTGATCGTGAGGCAGAGGAAGCCGTACCGAAGGCCCGACGGGACCTGGATCATGTTCGAGGACACGGCTGGGGTCCTGGTCACGCCGGAGGGAGACGTGAAGGCGACCGAGATCAGGGGTCCGGTGGCTAAGGAGGCAGCGGAACGCTGGCCGAAGATCGCTAACCTCGCCTCCATCATCGTTTAGCTCACCGCATCACCGGTAACGGATCCCCGGTTGAGGCTGGTGCAAAGCATCTCCGGAGCACATCAGGCCGCTCAGCTCTCCGTCTAGCCGATTCCGGATCGATTTCCCGAGTCGTTTTTATGAGAACGGTGTGGGTGTGAGAGGGGCATGACGCATGGGTCCCGGTCAGCGCTCACGCTCAGCGTGGTGACCCAGACGCCCGCGGTGATCTTCAGGTCGTGGTCGCCTGAGAGAGAGGCCAAGGGAACAGCAGGCGAGGTCGATCTGGGTGAGATGAAGGAGGACGTGGACTACTATTTCCCTCCGAGCGGGCTCACCAGGACCGTCCTCCCCTTCCTGAGGTGGGCCTTCGATCGGCAAGAGCTGGAGGAGTCCGTCTGGGTGTCGCTGAACAGGGACGCGCCGAGGAACGCGAGGCTAGGCAGCATAAGGCTGAAATTCGTCGCGGTGGAGAGCTCGCTGGCCCCGGGATACGGCGAGCTGAAGGAGAGCCTCTGGCTCCTCTTCCACGACGTCCCCCATCCCGACGAGGAGATGGAGAGGATATGGGAGGAGTGCCTCGGAGACTACCACGGCGTCAACAGGGCGCTTGCGGAGGCGGTCGAGGAGGTGGAGCGCGAGGTGGATCCTGACGTCTACTACGTTCACGACTTCCAGCTGACACCGCTGGCCTCGAAGCTGAGGGTTCTCAAGCCCAAGCTCTTCAGGTGGCACATACCATTCACCGAGACCTCATTGAGGTACGAGAGGGTCTGCAACCCCCTGGTGGAGCTGATCAACCAGTACGACGCGGTGGTGGTCAGCACCCGGAGGTACTCGGAGAACATGAGGAGGGCTGGCGTCTCGGTCCCGACGCACGTCCTTTACCCGTACCTCGACAGGTCCCAGTACCGTGAGCCAGATCCGCTTGATGTCAAGCAGGTCAGCGAGCGGTTGGGGCTGGGGGACGAGGACAGGGTGGTGCTGGTCGTGGCTCGGATGGACCCGATCAAGGGGCAGGACAGGGCGGTGAAGGCGATGCGCGGCGTGATCAGGTCGGTCGATTCGGCCAAGCTCGTCCTCGTAGGCGATGGCAGCTTCAGCAGCTCCAGGTCCGGCCTGGCACTTCCCAAAGGCGAGAGGTGGAGGGCCAGCTTGATGCAGCTTACGCAGGAGCTCGGCCTCGAGGGCAGGGTGATCCTGGCCGGGTACCTCTCGTCGTCCGAGCTGAGGGCCATGTACAGCAGGGCCGATGTGGTGTTGCTGCCCTCTCTGGTCGAGGGGTTTGGACTCGCTGTGATCGAGGGCTGGTTCTACCGGAAGCCGGTGGTCGTCAGCAGAAGCGCCGGTGTCGCCGAGCTCGTCCGTGAGGGATGGAACGGCTTCACGTACGACCCGGACGACGTTGATGCGCTTGCGGAGCTGCTCGCGAAGTTGCTGTCGGACGAAGAGCTCGCGGAGCGTATGGGATCGAACGGCTACGAGACCGCGGAGCAGTGCACGGTCGAGGCCGGCGCCCGTAGGGAGATGGAGATCGTCAGGGAGGTCAGCGGTTAGCAGGGCTCCGTCGCGCGTTCACCTCTCACCTCCGAACCTCTCGGGATTGGGGTTATTACAAAGCGATGGGGCATGGACGCCCAGGTGAGGCGGCGTGGTGACGGTGACGTCGTCGAAGCCGAGGAAGCAGCGGGTTCTCAGGAGGATCCTGACCCGGGTTTGGCCGCACAAGCTGATGTCCGCCCACCTCTCGCCTGAGCTGAGGGAGAAGTACGGAAGGAGGTCGCTGCCGGTCAGGACGGGAGACACGGTCAAGGTCCTCAGAGGAGAGTACAAGGGCGTTACAGCGAAGGTCGTGGAGGTCGACAGGGAGAGGCAGTTCGTCTACCTCGAGAACGTGACGCGTAAGAAGGTCGACGGGACCGAGGTCCGGGTGCCGATACACGTCTCGAACGTGATGATCGTTCAGCTCGATCTCAGCGACGAATACCGGAAGACGCTCCTCGAGAAGGGCCGGGAGGGGCTGAAGGCCTGGAAGGCTGCCTGAGCCTCTGAAGCGATAGCTATCGGTCTGAGGAGGGCGTTGCGGAGATCGGCGAATCCGCGGCTACAGTACGCCGCCCTAGGAGGTTCAGGTCGGACTCGCTGCCGCATGTTGGGCCTGTTTGGGGTCGATTTCGTGCGTCGAGGAGCCAACGCGTCGGCCGTCAGGACCACGTAAAGGACCGCAGTTGTTCGAGCGCCGGAATGCAGCGCGGATAATGAGGTGACAAACCTTTAGATTCCGGACCCAGATTTCGATGCGCAGAGTTGGGAGAGGACCTGAGGGAGCTGATCAGGAGGGAGATGGTCAGATCCGAGACGCTCACGGAAGACGACATCAAGTTCTTCAAGCGCTTCATACAATTGACCGAGGACGGAACCGTCATACTGACCGTCGACAGGTCGCTGGTGACGCAAACGGAGCTGATCCTGTTGTACCTTGTTGGGAGGAAGTTGGCGCATATAGCAGGTCTCGTGGACTCACCGGCCGCGCGCCTCAGAGATATAGCAGAGGCCCTCTCACTGCCCGCAACCACGGTCTCTCCAAGATTGGCGAATTGTGTGAGGTACGGCGAGATCAAAAGAGGAGCTGCGGGTTACGAGATCGCGATCGGAGGGATATTATCACTGAAGCAGAGGCTCCAAAGGCTGGTCGAACAGCCCCATGGGGGAGGCGTCTCGGTCTAGCCATGCCGCAGCGCGCCCAAAAGCACGTCGTCAGAAGCGCGCTACTGATCAGTCGACGTGAAATCTTGAGGGTCTTCAGGAGGTATGAGGCGAAGTTAACCAAGGTCGTTAAGGTGCTGGACAACGGCGAGGTCGTGCTGCTGCTCGAGATTCCGGGCCGTGAAGACCTCTCGCTGATGGCCCTACTCCTCGGTCGCGCATACTCCTTCGCGCTGGGACACTCGGGGTCACCGGCTTTAACTCCGGAGGAGCTGCAGGACTTGCCGGATTTCGACAAAGAAAAGCTCAAGAAAATTTTGGATAGATACCGACATCCAAGCGAGAGGTTGATCGTTAGGACGTCGAGGGGGTACTCCGTGAACCTCCAGCAGAGCAAGCTTCAGGAGTCGTTAGAGCATCTGCTGAACGAGGTTAGCGAATGGATTCTGGACTGAGAAGAGCAGGTAGTCTGCGGTTTCACCGCGCTTGCTGTGTGAGGTCTCTCCGCCTTAGTCGATATGGTTGCGCTCCTGATCGAGGTCAGCGGTCCCCGAGGCCCTCGATCTTCATGGTTAACGGAAGAGGTCGCTCGCCGGACTGCGGAGGGACGGTGATGACCGATTCCATCGTTCAAGGTCCCAACCGATCGGTGGAGGAACTACAACGCAGACGTAGGGCGTGATACGGAAATAAGGTGAGGTGCGATTGGGAGCCGGTATGAAAGGGGTTCCGGGGTGGCTGGCGCAGCTGAGGGAGAGGGCGAGGGCCGCGTACCAGTCGATAGGGGAGGAGGCTAGCCCGCTGTACGTTAAGCACCACATCCCGGTCTCGCAGGACCTAGAGGGCAGGGATTGGGACTTCGAGACGCACGAGTCCGAATCGTTGCCAGAGCGGTTCAGGGGTCTCGAGGAGGTGGAGGAGGTGGTGGTGCTCCACGTCGACGGCTGGCCCGCGCTGATCAGGGTACCAGAGGCCTACTCGAGGAGGGGCGTGGTGGCCCTGTCGCTGGAGGAGGCGCTGAGGAGGGCCGAGGCCGAGGTCAGGAGGGGAATTGAGGAAGGCGTGAGGCTCGACGAGAGCAGGCCCCTGACTTACCTCGTATCGAGGCTGAACTCGGGGGCGCTGGTCAAGGTCCCGAGCGGGGTCGATGAGCCGGTCAGGGTCAGGTTCGTCTGGGCGGGTTCCGGAAGGAACAGCGCCACGTCGGCCTACACCCTGGTGATCGCCGGCGACAACACCGACGTTCGGGTGGTGGACGAGTACCACTCGCTGGACGGACCTGTTCTGATCGGCAACATCGTGCACGTGCTGGGAGGGAACGGGTCGAGGGTCAGGTACGCGGTGCTCGAGAACCTATCGGAGGAATCGGTCTTCGTCTCGTTCAGCAGGTCCGTCACAGGAAACGACGCTCACCAGTTCTGGTCCGGAGCGCTCATCGGTGGAGGCAAGGCGAAGTACAGGGTCGACAACGTCCTCGCGGGCAGAGGGGCGAGGGCCGACGCTCTGGAGGTGACGATGACCGGTGGAACCCAGATGTTCGACGTCACGCTGAACCTGAAGCACGTCGCGCCAGACACGGTGGGGAGGGTCCACGCGAAGGGCATCGGCGGAGGAAGGTCCAGGACGCTCTTCAAGGGGATCATCAGGATCGAGAGGGAGGCGAAGAACACCGGTGCGTACCTCGCGGAGCACGCGATGCTTCTGAGTCCCGAGGCGAGGGCCGACGCCATACCGGGGCTCGAGATAGAGACGGACAACGTCAAGGCGACGCACTCGGCCAGCGTCGCGCAGATCGACCCAGAGCACCTCTTCTACCTGATGTGCAGGGGCATACCGAGGGAAGAGGCGGTCAAGCTCATCGCCTTCGGGTTCTTCGAGCCGGTGATCAGGGAGATCGACGTGCCCGAGGTCAGGTGGGGCATTAGGTACCTGCTCGAGAGGAAGTGGCTCGGACCCGCCGGCGAGGACCTGGATCCCGCGCAGGTGATGGAGACCTACATCGAGCCCGAGGAGGTGGGCAGGAGGCCAGAGGACATCTTCGGTACGCACTACAAGGCGTTCTACTACCGCAGACGCTGATCACGTCTTTCTGAACGTCGACCTTCGAGACCGCATCGCCGACGCATCTCCCCTCCACGGGTGACGCAGAGGGCCGTACCCTCTGGTTGGCCCGGAACGCTTTATAGCTGGTGAGGTGAAGGAGGTCCGGTCATGCCGGTCAAGCGGAAGAACCGTGGGAGGGCGAAGGGCCAGAAGGGCTCAGAGCCGATGGTCCAGTGCGACAACTGCGGAGCCTTCGTTCCCCGCAGCAAAGCGCAGAGGGTCACCAGGAGGGTGTCGCTGGTCAGGGGCGATCTCGCGAGGGAGCTGAAGTCGATGGGCGCGTACATTGCTGAGAACGTGATCACCCAGAACCTCTGCATCTCGTGCGCCATCCACTACGGCGTGCTGAAGGTGCGTGCGAGGGAGGAGCGGAAGCCGACCGAGTTCATCTGACCCACTCACTCCACCCTGTACCTGACCCTGCTCAGACCTCCGGAGACGTCGATCCCCGTAACCCGAACTTTTCCGACCTCTCCTGTGCGCGAGACGTGGGTCCCTCCACACGGTATCGCGTTGATCCCCTCGATCACGACCACCCGGTACCTCGGCAGGTCCGGCAGCCGCGAGAGGTTGAAAGCCCCTTTCACTTTCCCCGGGAGCTCCTCCTTCCCGACCCAGATCGCGTAGACCCTCCTGTCCTCACCCACGACGCGGTTGGCCTCGGCCTCGAGCGCCCTCGGGTCCACAGCGCCCAGCTCCCCCTCGAACTCGATGTACCCCTCGGGAGGGCCGTGGAAGGCCGAAGCCGATCTCAAATCGCCTCCCACGACGCTGAGGACCGCGTGGTCGAGCACGTGTCCCGCAGTGTGATACCTCATCACCTGATACCGTGGTTCCCAGTCCAGGAGGAGCCTGACCCTGCCGGTAGGCGGATCGCCCTGAACGACCTGGCCGTAGTGCACAACGACCGGCCCTGCCTCGAGGACCTTCCTCACCCTGAAGCGCGATCCGTCGGACGCTACCACCTCACCCGTATCGCTAGGCTGCCCGCCTCCCTTCGGGTGGAAGATCGTCGCGTCGAGCACCAGGTACCCCGACTTCTTGGTCTCGGGTACGTACCGGATCACCTCTGCCTCCACCTCCCTGAGGTACGCGTCCTCGAGGTAGAGCCTGGTCGTCTCCGGGCATCCCTCCGCGACCTCCTCGAGCCTGACCACGGGACACACCGCTAACGGTCTGTGAAAAACGGTACCTCAGATCACCCTGAGCGAGGAGAGGACCCTCCTGTAGGACTCCTCGGAGAGCGTTCTCGCGTACTCCCTCACCAGCTCGAGATCCAGCTCCGGAGATCCCAGCTTCTCCTCCAGCAACTGCATGACCTCTCTCGACGTTAGGTAGCGCACGATCGAGGTGACGTTCCTGGGCCTTGAGCTGAACCTGGCCGCGCCGAAGTCGATAAGCTTGACCGATGCATCGGCTGTGACGATCACGTGCTTTCTGGCCCTCGAGAGCTCTCCGTGGTCTATCCCCGCGAGGTCGAGTGCCCTGCACTGTCTCAGCACCTCGCCCACCACGCGCCTCACCTCCTCGCCCGAGGCCTCTTCCAACCAGAGCCTTAGCGGCCTGCCCACGACGACCTCCATCAGGAGCGAGTGCTCGCCGCTTCCGAAGAGGATGGGCCCGACGCCCGCCCTGTTGGCGGCCGCGTGAACCAAGGCTTCCCGACCTACGCTGGTGGAGGGAGCGTCGTCTCGCCTGACCTTGAGGGCCGCCTCGCCCCTCTCCGTCGCGACGAGGAAGACCGCGTTCCTGAAGCCCTTCCCGAGAAGGACCAGCGACCCGCCCTCGACCGCCACCCTCTCCACCCCGAGCGCCTCCATGTCCCGCAGGACCCGCTCGGCGTACCCCGGCACCCTCCTCGGGTAGGAGAGCTGGAGCCTCAGCTCGGCCGGCAGGGCGCGCAGCTCCACCCAGTCCAAGCCCTAATATGTCCTGCCTCGTGGCTAAATTTCACCGCGTCGACCGGCAGATGGGGGATGAAGAGGGTCGCAGTATCCGACGACGGATGAGGAGCCCAGCTCACCCTGACCCCGCGCCCTCACCGTTTCAGAAGTATGACCTGCCTCGGGTCCACATTGCCGTACTGCTGCAGGAGGCGCGTCGCCTGCTCGACTAACCGTTCAGCGGAGTCATGTGTTTCGACCCAGAAATCGCCTATGTGTTTAGGGTTGCGAAACCTCTTTCCATTAGGATGCACAGGTTCGTGATGGACGAGGTAGCGTGTCCCACCTAACGGAATCGGCAGTTTGTCGCGGGTCAACCGCCCGGTCTCGACCAGCCACTTGGCAGATTGCTCCAGAAGGTCATTCCACCATCGCACCTCATACTCCCGTCCGTCGGGGAACCTGATGATCCTGTAGGGAAGCGCTGAACCCGGTTTCACTCTGAGGTCGGAGAGCGGGACGCCTTCGGTCTCATCGACCTTCACGTTGACCTGTGGCTGCGCCTGCCCGATCGGAGCCGGAGCCTCTCCGCTGAAGGGCGCGAACCTGAAGAGGACGAACGCCTTCCTCAGGACCTCACCGGGTTTTTCGTTCAAGATGTCCCAGCTGGTGATCCTCTTCTCCGACAGGGGCCTCTCCTTGAGAGCGTCATAGACCTCCCACCTCACGCCGTCGGTGGCGACGAAGTACCTGACGCCCACCTGGACGCAGTAGGCTATGTACTGGGTCAGGTCCTCGGTCTTGCCCAAGCTCTTCGCGCCTATGAACGCCAGAATGGTCCCGTCGTCTTTCATCAGCGCGTAGTCCGGCCTGCCCGCACCCGTCGAGTACTCAGGCTTCACCTGTGTCGGGTCCTCGGTGTTCCAGCCCAGAAGCCGGAGAAATGGATCGATCAGCGCGTACCTCGTCAGCATCTCGTTCTTGCTCAGCTCCGCCCTGAACTTCTCCGCACGTTGACGGAGCTCCTCGATCTTCCTTATGGCTTCCTCTAACATCCAGTTCTTGGCTCCGTTGCATAATATTTATGCGTTAAAGCTAGGATTATCGTGTCAAGACTTCCGGTACTTCCGCGTTGCGTCGTTATGGTGTGCTGGAGATGCTGAATCACCGGAGGAACGGAGGCCTGCCGTCGATGAAGGCGTCCAGGAACGCCGAATAACCCGATTCCCTGAGCTCCCGGAGCCTCTCCTCCGTTACCTCGAAGACCTCTGCGCTCCTTATGGAGGGTGCCACGTCCTTGGGCACCGAGACCTCACCGCGCTCGATCCAGCGGAGCAGAAGGTCCCTCGCCGACCTCAGGGCCCTCCTCTTGAGGACGTAGAGACGCTCGCCCGAGACCCAGGGGCCCGCGACGGTGAGCTGGTCCCTCAGGTGCTCCCCCACGAAGTCCTCCGCGTTCCTCAACCAGACCGGTGGTCCGACCCTCAGCTCCAGCGGTGGCAGCTCCAGGGATTCGATGTCGAAGAGCAGCAGCACCTCGTCGCCGTTCGACTCCGCGGCCCACCTCCTGACGACGAAGCCCTCCCTCTGAAGGCGACGCTCGACGCTCCTGCAGAACTTTAGGACCTCTCCCCAGAGCGTGTCGGCCGGCAGCGACGGCAAATCTCTCAGCCTCACCGCCATCAAGCACCCGAGGAGGGGTCTCACGTCACCGCGGAACGGTGGCCTCGGATCGAAGAAGCTCAGTGACGGAGAGGAGAGGAAGAGCCTCGATGCCAGCACGAACTCAGAGAAGCGGGTCAGGCTAACGGCCGATGCGACGTTCCTGTTCCTGTCCACGGGGTCCGTGACGATCAGAGGGCTGTTGGGGAAGAGAGCCCTCAGCTCCTCCTCCGTGAAGGTACCGGTCATGTCTATCGCCTTCCCGGGCCTCCATCCCGATCCGTCCCTGAGGAGCTCTAGGAAACCGTTGAACCTCAGGACCAGCAGCTCCGTGAGGTAGCCGCTGAACCCGCTGATCCTGAGCTCAGCGCCGTAGACGCCGATCCCGCGCATGAACGCCTTCGCCAGCCTGATCTCTGTCCTGAGGCGGTCGTCGAGCCTCGAGAGGACGTACCTCGTGTGGTAGGGAGTCCTGTCGACGGGGCTCAGCCATTTTCCGGGCTCCGTTGCGTAGCATCCGACGACGTTCACGGTCACGTCGCCGAGGAAGCCCTCCACGTATGGATGGTCTGCGTACCTGAGCCTCCAGCTCGCACCGATGTCCTCGAGCGCCCTCGAACCCCGCTCGACCACCATCTTCTCCAGCAGCTCCCTGCCCACGCCCGGTGAGAAGTGGACGAAGACGTCCACCTCGGGCCTCGACCTTATCCAGGTCCCCTTGGCCGCCGATCCCTCGAGGGTCGTCCTGACGTGGCCCTCAACGCCCCTGAAGGCCTCCTCAACGGCCCTCAGAACCCTCTCCGCTACAGTCCTGAGCCTCCTCTCCTCGTACTCCGTGGGCACAGCGATCCGCCTGGCGGCCTCGAGCACGCCCTCCAGTTCTCCCGCTCCACTCTTCACAGGGCCATCACCGGCCCTCACCGGGCCCATAGGGGGTTCTGGGACCGCATGATCGAGACGAGCTCGTCCAGCGTCCTCCTCGAGCCCTCGTCGAGCCTGGAGCTGAACTTGGAGAGGAGGAGCCTCGCGTCCCTCTCCGGCACCGCAACGTACAGGACCTCGCCCTCCTTCACCTGCCTTCCCACGGTCACGCCCCGTATCGAGATCGCCACCTTCATCCCGACCGTCGCCCTCGAGATCGGCCGCCCGCTCTCCTGGATCTGGTGTATCTCACCCACGTGCCTGCCGGAGGAATTGACGAGCGGCACACCGGGCGCTATCTCACCGGCGAGGACCTCGACTCCGAAGATCGCCGGGTCGCTCCTCCTGAAGACGAAGCCCTCGAGGAACTTCACCTTGCCCGGCTTCACCAGCTTCCCGAACTCCGCCTCTTCCTCCTCACGCCTCCGCTCCTCGACCCAGCCGACGTACTCGTCGACCAGCCTGAAGAGCACGGTCCCTTTGAAGATCCTGACGCCCTTGCTGTTGGCCTCGAGCTCGATTTCCTTGTCGACGTCGACGTTGAAGGCCAGTATGTTTCCGAGGTAGGGGTCCTTCCTCCGCACTACCTCGGCCTCCACCACGTCCCTTTTCGAGACCTTGCCGATGTCCGCCAGCCTGATGGGTATGTTCCTCTCCCTGAGGAAATTGACGATCGCCTCGAGGGAACCGATCGTGTCTGCTTTCACCACCAGACCCACCTTGTCGGTGGTGATCCGGAACTCGGCCAGCTCCTCCTCCAGCATCCGCTCGATCTCGCTCAGCTGGGACTCTTCTCTCACCAGCACCAACGGCGACCCTGGGAAAACTTCCTCCAGTCCCTCGGCGACCACCTTGACGCCCGATGAGGCCCTAACGCTCCTGACGCGCCTGAACCTGTCCCTCGGGTCCCTCATCTCGTCCAGCGGCTTCGGCATCAGCAGGGCCCTGACCTTCGTCACCACCGGGCCTCTCCTTCCAATGGCTGCGATCGTGTCGCCCTCGCTCAGAACGCCAGAGCTGACCACGACGTTCGCGGTGGCTCCGAGCCCCTCCTCCTCCACGATCTCGAGGACGACGCCCTCGAACCGGTCCTCTGAGACCGTGAGCTGCTTCGCCATGAAGGTCTGGGCGAGCCCGAGTATCACCAGCAGCAGATCCGGTATCCCCTCACCGGTCTTCGCGCTGACCGGCACGATCGCCAGGGTCCTCCTGAAGTCGGTTATCCTGGTGTAGAGGTCGGCCGTGAAGCCGAGCTTCGAGAGCTCGCCCACCAGCATGTAGGTCCTGGTCTCGAGCTCCTCCACAACCCGCCTGTCCTGCCTCGCCAGCGCCTCCTTCAGCGGTGCGTC
This sequence comes from Candidatus Calditenuis fumarioli, assembly GCA_030059665.1. Lineage (GTDB taxonomy): Archaea > Thermoproteota > Nitrososphaeria_A > Caldarchaeales > Calditenuaceae > Calditenuis > Calditenuis fumarioli. Next base: position 519,446 of record JANVYR010000002.1, on the reverse strand, counting down.
CGGGACGGGCCTCCAGCCCGGTATCATGTCGATCTTGTTCAGAGCCACCACGAACGGCGTCCTCCTCGAGCGGAGGAGCTGAATGCTCTCCACCGTCTGCTCCTGGACGCCCTGCATCACGTCCACCACTAGTATCGCCATGTCGGCGACCGACCCTCCCCTCTTCCTCAGGTTCGCGAAGGCCGCGTGCCCCGGCGTATCGATGAAGAGGAGCCCAGGCAGCCGTATCTGGGCCCTGACCTCGCCCAGCAGCCTCCTGCAGGCCTCGACGACGGCATCGTAGGGGAAGAGGCTGGCGCCTATGTGCTGAGTGATCCCTCCCGCCTCCCTCTGCGCGACGATCGTGCCCCTCATCTTGTCCAGCAGGCTGGTCTTGCCGTGGTCCACGTGCCCCAGCACCACCACTATCGGTTCCCTGAGCCAAGTCGTCTCCTGCATCCCAACTCACCGCGTCGTCCTCATTAATCACGTATTTGCTGCCCCTGAAGGAACCGGTGCGTCAGCTCAGGTGCTGCGGTCCCCCTGAAGCCCGAAGGCGAGCGCGTAGACGTATCCGTCGACCAGGGCCTTTACGCTGGCGTCGACGACGTTCCTCGAGACCGAGGTGGTGGACCACGTCCTGTGCCCGATGCTGAACTCCGTGTAGACCCTGACCGAGGCCGACGTTCCGTCGTCGGAGCCTATCACGGAGACCTTGTAATTGGTCAGCCTGACGTCCTCGAGCTGCCTGAACCTGATCACAAGGGCCCTCCTGAGGGCCACGTCCAGCGCGTGCACTGGGCCCACGCCCTCCCCTGAGGAGGAGACGATCGAGTCGCCGACGGCCACGGTTACGGTCGCCCTCGAGTTCAGCCCTCGACTGCCCTCGTACCCGGTCTCGACGTGCCAGGAGACGAGCCTGAAGGGTTCGACGAGCCTACCGAGAGACCTCAGCAGGAGCAGCGTGACCGTCGCCTCGGCTCCCTCGAGGTGGTGACCGTCCGCCTCCATCCTCTTCACCTCCTCCAGCACCCGCCCTGCCTCCTCCCTGCTCAGCTCTATCCCGAGGCGCCTCGCGGCCTCGACGATCGTCGCCCTCCCAGCGAGCTCCGAGACCGAGAAGGACCTCTCGTTACCGACCGAGGAGGGATCGACGTGCTCGTAGGCCCTCGGGTTCTTCAGCACCGCGTCGATGTGGACTCCGGCCTTGTGAGCGAAGGCGTTCCTTCCGATGTACGGGTGGTTGGGCATGACCGGGAACCCCGTGAGCTCGGAGACCGTCAGCGCCACCTCCCTCAGCCTGCGCAGCTTCTCCCTCGCACCGCCACCGAGGCAGTCTAGGCCCATCTTCAGCACCAGCGCCGGAATTACCTGCGTAAGGTCAGCGTTGCCGCACCTCTCCCCCAGTCCGATCATCGTCCCCTGTACGTGCCTCACCCCCTCTTTCACTGCAACGATCGTGTTGGCGACCGCGCAGCCGGCGTCGTTGTGGGTGTGTACGCCCAGCGTCACCCCCGACTTCAGCAGTTCCCGCACCTCCCTGACGATCGACTCAACCTCGTGGGGTAGGGAGCCGCCGTTGGTGTCGCAGAGGACCACGGCCCTCGCACCGCCCTCCAGCGCGGCCCTCAGCACGGAGACCGCGTAACCCGGCGAGTCCTTGTAACCGTCGAAGAAGTGCTCCGCGTCGAAGACCACCTCGAGCCCGTGATCGACCAGGTACTCCACCGACTCGGTCACCATCCTCAGGTTCTCCTCCAGCGAGCACCTCAGAACCTCGGTCACGTGAAGCGTCCAGGACTTCCCGAAGATCACAGCGACCGGGACGTCGGCCTCGAGTATCGCGTTGAGCGACTGGTCCTGCTCGGGCCTGAGGTCCTTCCTGCGGGTGCTGCCGAACGCCGCGACCCTGCTCCTGGATAGCCCCGCCTCCCTCAGCGCCTTGAACACCAGGGAGTCCTTCGGGTTGGAACCGGGCCAGCCTGCCTCTATCAGGTCCACTCCCAGCTCGTCGAGAAGCTGCGCCACCCTGATTTTGTCGCGGAGGGTGAAGGTTACGCCTCTCGTCTGTGAGCCGTCCCTGAGGGTCGTGTCCAGAAGCTCGACGTAATCGATTCGACCACCCCGCGCCGACTCCGCAAGCACGTCGCCTCAAATATCTTTTGGAAGCAGGGGAGTCCCCGTCTCCGGGGAGTTCTGGAGCCGAGGAGGGTGAGACTTTCCCGGCCTCCCTGGCCTGGTGAGCGAGAGGGGTCGATCCACGAAATTCCTCTGCTGATGGAAAATCCGGTCGCTCGGCCTTTGTTCTGTTTTCCTGCTCACAATCAAACTACCGATTTCTCAAAACAGCGAGTTTTAGCGCCTGGGCCGGGATTTGAACCCGGGTCACCGGCTCGACAGGCCGGTATACTAACCTGGCTATACTACCCAGGCAACCCAGCCAGACATCTCGATTCCGAAGCCAACTCATAAACTCAAGCCACGTTAGGGCGCAGCTTCGGACCTAACTAAATGAGGAGGAGAGGTGCGCTGCACCCGTTCGTGGGACGCGTTGAACCGCGCCGCAACCCGGCTGCCGTGCTCCGGTTCGAGGGGCCTCGTGAGGGCCCGAAGGTACCGTTCGCCCCGTGAGCCCCCAGCTCCTGGAACGTTTAAATCGGAACTCAGAGCAGTGATGGAGACGATGATGAACACCGCCTTCTGATCGGTGATGAGGGGGAATACCGCTGAGCTTTCCGCAACCCTTACGAACTCTGAACCCCGGCCCTTCCCTGCGCACCGAATGCCGATCTGATGACAAAGCGTAGCGCTCGATGATTCGACGCCGGCTTCCGGTCACCGAGAAGCAACCTACGTCAGCCGAGCAGCGCGCTCTCGACGAGCCGCTTGTGGGCCCTCCTCAGGACCTCCGAGACCGCCCTGGGTGAGACGCCGAACAGATCTGCCAGCTCCCTGGTACCGACCCGCTTCGGCACCTCGTAGTACCCGAGCTCGAGGGCAGCGAGGAGGAGCTGCTCCTGCCTGGGCTTCAGCCTCGGCCTCCGCTCGACCTCCCTCAGCTGCACCACCTCCTCTATCGACGGCCTGAAGCCGCGCGCCGTGACCTCCCGTATCAGGTCGTTGAGCTCCGAGGGCTCGTCGAGCAGCACCCTGATCCTGATCCCACGCTCGTCCTCGGAGACGCCTATCACCTTCCTGAGGGGTATCCCAGACATCGCGCACATGCACCTGCTGGTCCGGACCAGACCTACCAGGGAGGAGCCGTCGTGGGACCGGAGGAACTTGGCACCGACCACGCCGCTCGCGGACCCCACCAATCCCTCCACCTCGCTGGGCTGCGCTCCCTCCGACCTGACCTTCACCAGTGCGGTGACACCTCCCGTCTCCTGGTTGGGCACGCACCTCACGATCCCAGACTTCAGGCCCTTCGACCTGAGGAACTGGGACCAGGGGCAGTGGAAGGGCAGGAGGAGCTGGACCAGCATCAACCCTCCTCATTTGAAGAGTATGCTGAGTACGCTATAAGCTGTGGAGCAACCGGTTCAGCTGCCGGCGACCTGGCTGACGTAGGTGATCAGGCCCTTCTCCCTCAGCTCCTCCGAGAGCTTCCTGATGGCCTCGTGCACCTCCCTCTCGGTCTTGGCGCCGGTGCAGACGAGCTTGCCGCTCGCGAACATCAGGATCACCACCTTCGGCGACGACATCCGGTAGATCAGCCCGGGGAACTGCTCCGGCTCGTACATCACGTTCTCGAGCGTGTTGGCGGCGAGCTCTAGGTCGATCCTGCCGAAGAGGTCTATCGAGGCCACGATGTTCTGTATCTCGATGATCGGCTCCTCCTTGATCAGGAAGCCCTTCTCCTTCAGGAGGCGGACCACGCGCATCACGGCCCTCCTCGCCTCCTCCTCGCTCTTCGCTCCGGTGCAGACCATCTTGCCGCTGCTGAAGATCAGCGTGGCCGTCCTCGGCTTCTCGAGCCTGAAGACCAGCCCCGGGAACTGGGCCGGCTTGTAGTCCACCTGCGGGAAGGCGTTCTGTATCGCCTGGAGGTCGAGCTTCTGGTTCAGGGTGACCGACGCGACCACGTTCTGTATCTCGATCTTGGGTTCAGGGTACTGCTGGCCGCTCATCCTTTCCTTAAAAAGGGATGAGTACCACGTTATAAGATTTTCTGGTAGCTCGTGGGTGGGTGCAGCCCTCGGGCTCGACGAGGTGGAAGGGGAAATGGGCGAAGGCCCTTTACCGCGGCGGGGTGGGATGCGACGGGATGGGTGGGACCCACGTTGGCCTCGTGATGGCCGGAGGAAGGGGAACGAGGATGGGTGGTGTGGAGAAGGCGCTGCTGGAGATCGACGGCAGGCCGATGGTGGAGCACGTCCTCGAGAGGCTGGCGCTGGTCAGGTCTCTTCGGAGGGTAATCTGCGTCACCAGCCCTTATACCCCGACCACCACCTCACACTTGAGGCGAAGGGGCATCGAGGTCTTCGTGGCCTCTGGCAGGGGCCATTACGACGACCTTCACGAGGCCATGGAGTCCATGGGTTCGGGCAGCTACGCAGCCTTCTCCGCGGACGTCCCGTTCATCGACCCGGCAAAGGTCGAGGAGCTGCTGGTGAGGCACCACGTGGGCGACCTGAAGGGAATGCGGATGGTCGTGGTGACCGTTCCGGTGAGGCTCGCGGTCTCGCTGGGGGTGAGGCCCTCTGCGCCCCACGGTATGATCGGCAAAGATCTGCAGCACTCGGGAATCAAGCTGATCCACCACGAGGCAGGTACGCCGCTGGACCTGCTTCTCTCCGGGATGCACGTCCTCACGGTTGAGGAGGAGAGCTTCGCGGTCAACGTGAACACGCCCGAGGACCTGGAGGCGGCCAGAAGGTTGGCGAGGAGGTTCGCGCTCTGAGGTGGTCCGGAATGTCGGGAACGTCGCGCGATAACTGCACGGAGGAGGATCTGCTACGTTTCATCTCGAGCAGGAGGTCGTCGAAGCTGCTGGGAGAGGGGGAGGTCCCGTTGGAGAAGGTCCTGAGGGCGCTGGAGGTGGCCTGCACTGCGCCGAGCGCGCACAACGCCCAGCCGTGGCGGGTGGTGGTGATCAGGGACAGGCGGGTTCTGACCGAGCTGCTCGAGGCGATGGCTGAGGAGTGGCGGAGGGACCTCAGTTCTGACGGTTTCCCGGAGTGGAAGGTGGAGGCGATCGTGAGGGAGTCGATGAGGAGGACGTTGAGGGCCTCGGTGGTCGTCGTGGTCTGCATGACGATGAGGGACATGGACCGCTACCCTGACGAGAGGAGGAACCGGTTCGAGCACGTGATGGCGATCCAGTCGGTGGCGGCCTTCATCCAGAACCTGCTGCTGGCACTGCACGCCATGGGTCTGGGAGCATGCTGGAGGTGCGGGCCCCTCTTCGCCCCCGACGCGGTCAAACGTGTGCTCGGGCTTCCGGAGGACTTCGAGCCCCAGGCCCTGATCGAGATCGGCCTTCCGGGAGGGACGAGGGATGCGGAGAGGAAGCCGCTCTCCGAGATAGCCGCGCTCGACAGGTGGGGGAGGCAGCTCTGATAGCGCTGCTCTCGGGTGGCGTCGGGGGATCCAGGCTCGCCGCAGGCCTCTACGAGCTGCTCGGGGAGGAGCTGGTGGTGATCGTGAACACCGCCGACGACGAGGTGGTCTACGGGCTGCACATCTCGCCAGACGTGGACACGGTCCTCTACGCCCTCTCCGGGATCGGCGACTGGGAGAGGGGATGGGGGATAGCCGGGGACACGTTCAGGTGCAACGAGGCCCTCGGTAGGCTCGGGAGGGAGAACTGGTTCAGGATAGGCGACGCCGACCTGGCCACGAATCTGCTCAGGACCGAGCTCCTCTCCTCGGGGATGAGGTTGTCGGATGTGACCGAGCTGATCGCCCGTAAGCTAGGAATCAGGTGCAGGGTGATTCCGATGACCGACAGCCGCGTCAAAACCACCGTCTTCACCTCGGAGGGGCCGATGAGCTTCCAGGAGTACTTCGTCAAGCGTAGGGCTGAGCCGGAGGTCCTCAGGATAACCGTAGAGAGGTCTCCCGATGAGGAGGCCGCGCCGGGGGTGATCGAGGCGCTGAGCCGGTCCGAGGCGGTGATCGTCGCTCCGAGCAACCCGATCCTGAGCGTCAGGCCGATCCTCGAGACGCGGGGAGTTCTCGACGCTGTGAGGTCGAGCGGGGCGGTCAAGGTGGCCGTCTCGCCCATCGTCGGCGGCAGGGCACTGAGAGGCCCCGCGGACAAACTGATGAAGGCCTTCGGGATGGAGCCGTCCGCGTACGGAGTGGCCAAGTACTACTCCGAGCTCTTCGGGCTCGACGGGATGGTGATAGACAGGGTTGATGCGGATCTCGCCCGCAGGATCGAGTCGGAGCTGGACGTCAAGGTGCTCGTCACGGACACTTTGATGACCGACAGGACGAGGGCGGTGAGGTTGGCCTCCGAGGTCCTCCGCTTCGCCAGAAGTCTCAGATAGAGGCGCGTCGACTGAAATCGCGGTGGGACGTTGAGCGGGCCCGTCAAGGAGCACAGGGAGGCCGCTCCGAGATCGGTCACGGTCGGGATCGTAACCGCCAGCAGCTCGAGGTACGCCAGATCGCTGCAGGGCGAGGCCGTCGCGGACGAGTCGGGCGATGCGGTGGAGGAGGTCCTGAGGAGAGCCGGACACGCGGTGAGGAGGTACGGGGTGGTCGACGACGACGTCCGGATGATCAGGAGGACACTCTACAAAGCGCTCGAGGAGGGCTGCGACGCGTTCGTCGTCATCGGTGGGACCGGCGTGACCTCCAGGGACGTGACCGTCGAGGCGCTAAGGCCCCTCTTCGACAAGGAGCTTCCCGGGTTCGGTGAGGTCTTCAGGGCCGAGAGCTACCGGCGGATCGGTGGGGCCGCGATGCTCAGCAGGGCCACTGCGGGCGTGGTCAGGGGGATGGTGGTCTTCGCGTTCCCGGGATCACCGGACGGCGCGCGGTTGGCGGCCGAGATCGTTGCTGGCGAGCTGCCGCATCTCGTCCACCTCGCGAGGCGGTGAGGTGCGGGGCGTGGCGAAGGGCCCCGAGGGCGCTCAGCTCGTCCTGCTCGAGACCGATCCCTGGAACTTCGCGCCGCTCTCACTCCTCCGCTCTGTCCCGGAGCTGAGGGTTGGGGCCCTGACGCTGCTCGAGCGGGCTGCCGGGCTCGGGGTCGAATGCGGGGCACCGATCGTTGTCCTCACCCGGAGGTACCTCCGTGACCTGCTCGGTGAGAGGTTGGGAGAGGGCTTCGCCGCGGACGCCGACTCTATCGAGACGGAGCGTGTGCTGATTCTGGACCCGACATACCTCGTTGACGGCGCGCTGAGGGACCTCCTGAGGCGGCTCGACTCGCCCGGAAGGGCCTTGGTCTCCGACGGCCGGCTGGTGGCTGCGCTGGTGAGAAGGGTCGCGCTCCTGGACGCCTTGAGCGACCCCGGGTCCGATTCGGGCTTCACGGCGAAGGACCTCCTGAGGTCTCTCTCGGACGAGCTCGAGGAGAAGTTCGATGTCGGAGGGCTCCTCAGGATCGGGTCTGTCTGGGACCTCATACCGGTGACGGAGATGCTGCTCCCCTCGGAGCTGGACCGGCTGGTCGACGGCAGGATCCTCGGGGACGTGGACGAGCAGGTCAGGGTGCTGGGTGACCGTTCGAGGATCCACATCGGTCGCGGATCGGTGCTGGAGCCGTTCGTCACGCTCGACCTGAGGAGAGGTCCGATCTTCATCGGCGAATCCGTCAGGGTCATGTCGCACTCCAGGATCGAGGGGCCCTGCTTCGTCGGCGACGGTACGATTGTCTTTCCGGGATCGAACGTCGCATCCTCCTACATAGGACCCGTCTGCAGGGTCGGAGGAGAGGTGGATAGCTCGGTCGTCCTGGGATACTCCAACAAGAGGCACTACGGCTACCTCGGCCACTCCTATGTCGGCGAGTGGGTCAACCTCGGTGCTGGGACCACCGTCTCGAACCTGAAGAACACCTACGGCACGGTGCGCGTCAGGTTGGGCGGCGCATCGGTTGACACCGGCAGGACCTTCCTGGGGCCCGTGATCGGTGACCACGTCAAGTCCGCGATAGGGACCCTCGTCTTCTCGGGGAAGTCCGTGGGCTCCTTCAGCCACATCTACGGGTTCGTGACCTCCGACGTCCCTCCCTTCGCCGTGTCGGCCAAGCCCCTCGTCGGCGAGCTCTTCGAGCTGGAGCTCGAGTCCGCCCTCGAGACAGCCAGGCGGATGATGTCGAGAAGGGGCCTTTCACCTTCGCAGGCCTATGAGAGAGCCATCAGAGCGGCCTTCGAGCTGACCGCAGAGGAGAGGAGGTCCCACGGAGTGAAGAGGGGCAGGTTCAGGATTCCCTGACGGCCTGCTGCCCCCTCAGCTCCTCCCCGACTATCCTGCCGTCCCTGATCCTCAGCACCCTCCTAACGTACTCGGTGACCTCGACGTTGTGGGTGACGATAACGATAGTCTTGCCCCTCTCGTTCAGCTCCTTGAAGATCTCCATGATTTGTCTGCCGGTGTTCGTGTCCAGGTTCCCCGTCGGCTCGTCCGCGAGTATCAGCGATGGGTCGTTGGCGAGGGCCCTTGCGATCGCCACGCGCTGCTGCTCTCCGCCGCTGAGGAGGACGGCCTTGTGGTTGACCCTGTGGCTCAGGCCGACCTGCTCGAGGAGCTTCAGGGCCCTTCTCCGCCTCTCCTGTTCGGGAACCTTGCTCACGAGCGTCATCGGGAGCATCACGTTCTCGATCACGGTGAGGCGCGGTATCAGGTTGTAGTTCTGGAAGACGAAGCCGATCTCGCTACCTCTGAGGTGGGAGAGCTCGTCGTCGCTGAGCCTCGATACGTCCTTCCCCCTGAACAATATCCTGCCCGACGTCGGACGGTCGAGGAGGCCCATCAGGTTGAGGAGCGTCGACTTGCCGGAGCCGCTTGGTCCCATGATGGCGATCATGTCGCCCTCCCAAACCGTAAGGTCGATGCCCCTGAGGGCGTGAACTCGGGAGGCGCCGGAGTTGTAGAACTTCTGGACCGACTCAAGCCTGATCAGCGGTTTCCGGTCCCCGTCCATGTCCACCTCTCCTCCTTGCCACCAGCAGGAGGTACGCGAGGCTGATTATGAATGCGGCCCATCCCGCGATGCCGAACGCGTAGGAGAGTTCAGATGAGGTTCGAGCGGTGACGGTGGTGGTCTGCGTCGTCTCGAAACGGGCAGCGCTGCCCTCGATCTTCACGGATACCGGCACCGAGTACTCCGAAACCTCGCCGAACCTGTCCCTGTACGTGAAGACCAGCAGCACCCGACCGCTATCGCCCCTGAGCCTGCCCTCGACGGAGAACGACTTCTGCTCCCCCGGCTGGACGTCTCCCAGGTACGACGGCGTCGAGGAGGCCACGTCGTCTCCCCTCAGCTCCACCCACACGGTCCTCGAGGTGGTGAGGCCCTCGTTCAGCAGGTCGCCCGTCACCGAGAAGAGCCTAGAGGCAGGGTCCTCGGTGAGGACGTCCAGGTTGAAGACCTTCAGGGACACCAGGCCCTTAACAAGCACCCCGACCTCCCTGCTCTCGGTGAGCAAGCGGCCGTATCGGTCCTTGTACGTGACCGTGACCGCGACCCTGTAAACTCCCTCCGAGGCTGTCGGCGATGGGATAACTCGTGCTTTGAACTCGAGGACGCCGTCGGCCGGTACCGCATCGGCCCTGAAGATCCCAGAGCTGAGGAGCGTCAGGGGAGGAGCTGCCGAGACGACCACCTCTACGTCTGACACCTCGCCGCCTGAGACGTTCCGGAGCCTGAAGCTCAGCTCACCCTCCCTCCCGAGCGTCAAGGCGTTCCCACCCAAGTCCAGCTCGAACCCGTTCCGGACAGGCCGCGTCAGCGCAAGCCCGACGTCCAGGACCTCCACCCGCCTCGTCCCCGAGGAGTCGAAGTACTCGGCCCTAAGCGTGAGCGTCACAGGTCCCTCGGTAGCGCCTGGAGAGGCGTAGACCTCCACGAGATCCTCGAGGACCACCAGCTCTCCCACGCCGATCGACTGGAGCTCGACCCTCGAGCCCTTGAGCAGGGTCAGCGGAGAGCCCGGTGCGGTTGATATGCTCAGCGTGACGCCCCTGAGCGCCTCGGTCCCCGCGTTGCCCACCTCAAGCCTGAGGGGGTTGACGGTCCCCGCGATGAGCGTCCTAGGCTCCACCCTCACCTCGATCCCCGGCCTCCCCCTAAGGGGTATCTCGATCGGGTAATCGAACCTCCTCTTCGTCCCCCACTCGAGCACGTACTCCACCCTGAGCGTCGCCTTGGCCCTCGTCGGCGCGTTCCTCTGCGGCACCAGATCGAATCCGAGAGCGTAGACTGTGCCGGCGGCCGGTCCCGCCACAGATGTGACGACGGCCCCTCCGTCTGGACCCCTGAGGCCATCCGGGAGCTCGAGCTCGGCGGAGAGGCGGTTGATCGGCAGCCTCTCCCTGAACGCGAGGGAGACGGTCAGTCGGCCCAAGGAGCCGTACTCCGGAGGAACGCCGGAGGCCCAGTCGACGTCGAGGAGCTCGGGCATGCCAGGGTTCGCCTTCAGCTCCAGCTCGATCGGCTCCGTGAAGGTCGAGGAGGCGACGTCTCCGTTCTTGTCGACGTAGTTGTACCTCACCAGAACCTCGAGATCGTAGGTTCCAGGGGAGGCATCGGGTGAGACGTCGAGCTCGAACGTGAGGTAGACCGCGTCACCGCTCCTCGCGGGGGCCGGAGAGTATGCGACGGGCGTTGCCGATCCGTCGGACGATCTGAAGGGGCCGGAGAGCCTGAGCTCCGCAGCGACGCCGAAGACCACCTCCTTCCTCGTGTTGATGAGGACGACCGTAAGGGGCATCCGCTCGTCGCCGGGACCCGCATCGACCTTCACCCCAGGACTCCCCCAGTACCAGTCGACGACCGAGAGCGAGTCGCTCTGCGGTAGCCTTGCGGCGTGCGAGGGGATCGAGAGGGCCGCGATGGTCAGGGCTAAGACCAGGACCGGTACGAGAAGGGAGCGCAAGACCGGCTCACCGCTGCTCGGCCTTTCAGGTCTGTACCTCCCACTCCTCGACGAAGACGACCTTCCTGACGTCCTTTATCGAGTCGGCCACCTCCCTCACGAGCGACCTCTTGACGACCTGCAGCCCCGGCAAATTGAAGACCTCCTTCGGAAGTTTGATGGTTACAACCCCGCCCTCGATCTTGACCTCCGTGTTGCTGCTGTTCGCCTCGGGGACGTGCGAGTGGAGGAGCGACAGCACCTTCTCGGCGTCGTCGGTGATGATTTTCCTCACCCAGACCTCGCACTCGAGGGTCTTCCCGGCCAGCTGGTGGTTGAAGTCGACCTGGACCCTGCCAGACTCGATGCTCCTCACGACGCCCTCCCTTCCGTCCACGACGAGCCTCGTCCCCACAGTTATCGGCTGGTCGAGGTCCTTCAGCCTCCTGATCGGTATCACCTTGACCTTGCTCGGGTCCCTCGGACCGAAGGCCCTCTCGGGCGGGATCACGACCACCTTGTGCTCGCCCTCCCGCATCCCTATCATCTCCTCCTCCAGCGCCCTCAGCAGCATCCCCTTCCCTATCACGGCGAGCCTCGGCTCGAAAAGCGCGCCAGCCCCGCTCACGCCCTTCTCCTTCGCCTTCTCCTCCAGCGTCGTGTCGACGAGCTCCCCCGTCTCCTTGGCGGTTATCACGTAATCGACCAGGACGAAGCTCCCGTTCTCCACCGCCGGCGCCGCCTGCACCTCGCCCTGCTCGGCCATCGTGGACCACCTCTTCGCGCCTGTTAAAAACCCAAACCGTAGGCCTTGCGGAGGGCCCGCCGATCCCGCGGGCAAGCTTTAATGTGGGGGTGGAGCCCTACGGACGTGCTGTCGCAGGAAACGACCCGGGTCGTGACGGTAACGCTGAGGCCCAGCAACGAGGCCCTCCTGAAGGCCACCCTTCTGCTGAAGCAGGGAGGTCTGACGGTCGAGCGGATGGAGCTGAGGAGGGAGGGCGACGCGCTGAGGGGGACCATCGTCGTGTCGGGCAAGGAGGGCAAGATCAGGTGGTTCGTGGAGAAGGCCAAGACCCTCCCCTACTTCCTCGGTGCAGAGCTGAGCGGTTAGCGGTGCGGGTTCGTTGGGACATTACCTGATCAGGATCGTCGTCGAGTCCAGCGGCCTGCCGGAGCTGCTCCGAGCTCTGCTGACCCGAATGCGTGACCGTCTCAAGGCGGCTTACGTCGGCCCCGAAACCGACGGAGAGAGGGAGGTGCACGTCGAGGTCGAGTGCGGAGAGGAGGAGATCGGCGAGCTGTTGGGGACGCTCAAGGCCCAGCGCGGCCTCTCCTCGGTCAGGGCCGAGAGCGTCGAGGCAAGGTTTTTGTTGGATCCCTACGAGCAAGGTCCTCGTGAGCGGAGCTAAGGTTTACTACGACTCCGACGCGTCCCTCGAGCCTTTGAGGAACAAGACGATCGCGGTGATAGGGTACGGGAGCCAGGGAAGGGCGCAGGCCCTGAACCTGAGGGACTCGGGGCTGAAGGTCGTCGTCGGGCTGAGGAGCGAGGGGAGGAGCTTCGAGCAGGCGCGCTCCGACGGGTTCGAGCCAGTTCCGATCGAGGTGGCAGCGGAGAAAGGAGACGTGATCCTGATGCTGGTCCCGGACGTGCCGATGGCGGAGGTCTACTCGAGGTACGTCGAGCCCCATCTCAGGCCCGGCAAGACGCTCGTCTTCGCCCACGGCTACAACGTCCACTTCGGCAGAATCAAACCTCCGAAGGATGTCAACGTCGTCCTGGTGGCTCCGAAGTCGCCCGGTCCTCTGCTGCGCCAGAAGTTCCTCGAGGGGAGGGGAGTTCCCGCGCTGGTGGCGGTGCACAACGACGCCACCGGCGACGCCAAGTCGATAGCCCTGGCCGTGGCGAAGGGACTCGGGTGCACGAGGGCCGGCGTCATAGAGACGACCTTCGCGGAGGAGACCGAGACCGACCTCCTCGGCGAGCAGGCGGTTCTGGTGGGCGGCGTGATGGAGCTGATCAAGAAGGGCTTCGAGGTCCTCGTCGAGAGCGGATACCAGCCGGAGCTCGCATACTTCGAGGTCTGCAACGAGCTGAAGCTGATCGTCGACCTGATCTACTCCAGCGGGATAACCGGAATGCTCAGGGCCGTCTCGGACACGGCGAAGTACGGCGGTCTGACCGTCGGCCCCAAGATCGTGGACGACCGGGTGAAGGAGAACATGAGGGCCGCGCTGAGGGCGATAAAGAGCGGTGAGTTCGAGAGGTCCTGGACTGGAAACCCGAGGGCCTACGAGGAGCTGGAGAGGCTGATGCGGGAGATGGAGCAGCACCCGATAGAGCGCGTCGGAAGGGAGCTCAGGGCGAAGGGCCTGCTCTGATTTCCCTCAAGTGAGGACCGCCTCGACCTTACCCAGTATCTTCGCCTTCCCTCCCCGAGGAAGGGCCAGCGGCTCCTGGCAGACCAGGCACTTCACCACGATCTTGGCGTGGTCGAACACCACCTGCCGGTTGCCGCAGCTCTGGCAGCTGACCAGGAGGAACCTCGACCTCGGAGATGGGACCAGCGATGCCGGATCGATCCTCGAGGACAGGGGCCTCACCTCACGATCTCGAGCTTCCTGAGCCTGACGCCCTCCCGCATGACCTTGCGGCCGCACTTGTTGCAGGTAAGTACGAGCGTCTTCTTCTCGGTCGTCTTGGCCTTGTTACGCTGGATCGGGTACTTCTGGCCTCCGTAGCCGTGGAGCTCCCTCTCGTGTCTCCGGGCTCCTATCGCGAGCGCCCTCTCCTTCCCCTTCCGGTAGAGGGAGACCTTGTGCTCGGTGTGAGCGTTACACTTGGGGCAGTACGTGTTGATCGCCTCGGGGACCTTCACGCCTCCTTGCCCCTCCCGCATTGAGATAAACCTCAACCGCCTCCAGCAGGACCCGGGTCAGGGAATCCCACCCTCTCCCTTCGCTGACCTGTGCGGACGTCGCCTGGACGTCCGTGCAACTTTAATATGCGTCGGGGAGGGATTAGGTCCGTGGGCGAGGAGGGAGCTCAGAGGGTTCTGCTTTTCGAGCTGGCGGATCCGGGTGACCTCTTCCGGCTGGCCTCGATGCTGCCGGCACCGTTCGTCAACTACTCCGAGAGCGATGGAACCCTCTTCGTGGCCCTTGGCGGGCTGGGAGGGACGGTCAGCGTTTACTTCGTCAGGCTCAGGGAGAAGCTCAGCGCGAGGTTCGTCCACGTCAACAGGCTCCGGGGCACCTACCAGTTCGGGGATGAGGCGTCGATGGAGCCCAACGTGGTCAACGTCGAGATCCTCCGCCTCAAGAGCCACAACCTGAGGCTCTCAGGGTGAGGAGCCGTCAGAAGAGCCCGCGCCTGCTGAACTTCCGCCTCTGGGCGTACTGGTCGAGGAACCTGTAAACCGTGCTGTGCCTCGCCCCCTCTATCAGCATCGTGACGGCCCTCTTCGCTGCGTCGACGTCCTCAGGATGCCCGATGATCGAGACCCTGTCGCGCGTTATCGCCAGATCGACGTGCGCCGTCTCCTCGATGATCCGCCTGGTCTTTCCCTGGGCTCCGATGATCCGTCCCATGACCCTCCTGAGGTCCTCGGGGTCCTTTCCCACGTGCTCCGAGACGTCGATCACCTCGAGCACCACGTCGTCCCTGGAGAGCTGGAGGGCCTTCTCGGGGCTGAATCCGTTCCCTATGGCGACGATCGCGTCCCTCGCCTTCAGCAGCGCCGCCGGATCTCCCATCCCCTGATCCTGACGCGGCCTCAGCTCGACCTGGCCCGTGGAGCTGTCGACCCTCAAGTGCACTCCGAAGGTCTCCTCGATCAGCCTCTTGGTCCCTCCATCGGTGCCTATCAGGACCGCTATCCTGTCGGGGGGCACGCTCAGGTAGATCACCTGCTCCGGAGCGCTCATCCCATCCCTCCGCCTCGTTCTCGGCGCGGATCGATTAACCTTAGCGCGTCAGCTCCTGACCTTCCTCAGCTCGATCCTGTGGCCGAACTGGTTGCTGTGCCTGATGCCCGCGAGGACCTCCTCTGCAGCCGCCAGCATCAGCGCCTTGTCCAGCTTCCTGACGAAGACCGAAGCCCTCCTGACGTCGGTTCCCAGCCTCTTCGCGAGCCGCTCGAGGTCGTATCCGAACGGCGTCCTGAACTCGGAGAGGTCGAAGTCCGGCTGCTTCGGGACGTAGCTACGGACCTTGAAGTACGCCTCCGTCCAGGCCTGGACCTCGTCCTTGGCCGCAACGTGGCGCCGCATCCATCGCCTCAGAAGGTCGCGCTTCTCGGAGAGCAGCTCGCACGCCAGCTCCGTCACCGCCTCCCACGTCACCTCGTGCCTCGGCTCCGAGAGGAAGGTCCCCTCGTTCAGGCAGAAGATCAGCCTCGGCATCCGCGACGAGGCCCTCCGCCTGAGGGAAAAAGTCATCCCGTTTCTGCGCTGCGAGGTCGGGTCGCCGGGAGGGGTCCCGGGAGCGTCGATGCGAAGGTGCGATGGCGTGGAAAAAGGATATTTTGAGCGGTTGGGGCTCGACGTGGGAGATGGCGAAGAAAAAGGGCCGGACGAAGAGCGAGCCGAGGTGGTACATAGCCGTCGCGTTCGTCCCGGCGATGCTGCTGGTGGGAATCTTGGTGTACCTCCTCTCGATACCGCCGGCACCCGTCAGCCCAACGACCCAGACCTCGACAGGTGAACGGATCGAGGCGCCGGACTTCAAGCTCAAGGTCATCACGCCTGAGGGCCTGACCGATAGGGAGTTCACGTTCTCGTCGACGAGGGGCTCCGTCGTCTTCCTGGACTTCGCCTTCAGCTGGTGCCCCCACTGCAACAACATGGCGCCCATCATCAAGCGCCTCTACCAGGAGTACTCCCAGAAGGGAGTGGTCTTCGTAACGGTGATGGGGAGCTCCGGATCCAGCCCGTCGGCCTCCGCGTCCTTCCTCAGCAGGCACGGCGTCAGCTGGACGGCCCTCTACGACGAGAGGATGTCGGTCTTCTCCCTCTACGGCGTCACGGGAACCCCGACCTACTTCGTCATCGACAGCGACGGGAGGATCGTCACCAAGCTCATCGGGGAGCAGCCCTACGATACCCTCAAGTCCGCGATAGAGCAGGCCCTCAGGGGTTGAGGGGACGGACCTTCGCGCTGGGAACGATCGCG
Source organism: Candidatus Calditenuis fumarioli (assembly GCA_030059665.1). GTDB lineage: Archaea > Thermoproteota > Nitrososphaeria_A > Caldarchaeales > Calditenuaceae > Calditenuis > Calditenuis fumarioli. The sequence continues at coordinate 503,255 of JANVYR010000002.1, read as the reverse complement.
GCCTCCCTCGCGGGCCTCTCCGTCAGCCTCTACCTCCTCTTCCCCGAGCAGGTGGCCTCCAGCCCCTACTGCTCGATCAACCAGCTCCTCTCCTGCGGTCCCGTCATCCTCGGAGAGCACTCGAGGTTCCTGGGCGTTCCGGTCGCGGCCTACGGCGTCGCGTGGTTCGCGGTCTCCTCGGTTCTCTCGCTGGCCTCTTTGAGGTCTCCCTCGCTCATGCGGTACCTGGTCTACTGGGGCGCTCTGGGGCTGATGGGCGTCGCTTACCTGACATACCTCGAGTTCTTCGTGATCGGAAGCTTCTGCGTCTTCTGCACCGTCGCCCACCTGATGGGCGCCCTGGTCTTCGGCCTCGCGCTCCTGGGAAGGGCCTCCTCCGAGTAGTTCGTCGCGGTATGCGGCGGTATGCATTTTACCCGCCGTTATAGTTTCCTGGCGTCATGAGGGTGACCCTCTCCGTCATCAAGGCCGACGTCGGGAGCGTCGCAGGTCACCACAGGCCGCACTCCGAGATGCTGAGGTACGCGCAGTCGAGGATCGCCGAGGCTGAGGAGACGGGCCTGATCGGATCCGGGTACGTGACCCACTGCGGCGACGACATAGTTCTTGTGATGACCCACACCCGCGGCGAGAACGACCCGGAGATCCACGGCCTCGCCTGGAGGACCTTCAAGGAGATCACGGAGAGGGTGGCTAAGCCGTTGAAGCTGTACGGTGCGGGTCAGGACCTCCTCAGCGACGCCTTCAGCGGTAACGTCAGGGGCCTCGGGCCAGGTGTCGCCGAGCTCGAGTTCGAGGAGAGGCCTTCGGAACCGGTGGTGGTCTTCGCGGCCGACAAGACCGAGCCGGGTGCGTGGAACGTCCCCCTCTACAGGATCTTCGCGTCGCCGGACAACACCGCTGGCCTCGTGATAGACCCGAAGCTCCACGCGGGCTTCAAGTTCGAGGTGATGGACCTGATCGAGTCCGAGGTGGTCACGCTCAAGGTCCCGGAGGAGCTCTACGACCTCGTCGCCCTTCTCGGAACACCCGGCAGGTACGCGGTCTCCAAGGTCTACAGGGCCATCGACGACGAGCCCGCCGCGGCCGCGAGCACCACGAGGCTCAGCCTGATCGCCGGGAGGTACGTCGGTAAGGACGACCCGGTGATGCTGGTGAGGGCCCAGGCGGGGTTCCCCGCGGTCGGGGAGATACTGAGCGCCTTCGCGGTCCCGCCGATCGTCAGCGGATGGATGAGGGGTTCCCACAGGGGGCCGCTCATGCCCGTCTCCTTCAGGAAGGGCCAGAACGTGGTGACCTTCTTCGACGGGCCTCCGAGGGTCATCGCGATGGGCTGGCAGATATCCGAGGGGAAGCTCGTGGGGGTCGATGGGAAGGAGCCCGCGGACCTCTTCGACGACCCGTTCTTCGAGTACAGCAGGAGGATCGCGGCCGAGATGGCCGTCTACCTCAGGACGATGGGAGAGTTCGAGCCCGCGAGGCTCGGGCACGAGGAGATGGAGTACACGACGCTGCCGATGATACTCGAGAAGCTGAGGCCCAGGTTCCGGAGGCTCGCCGAGGCCAAGGCCTGACCTCTCAGTGGACCCTTTTTCCGACGTAGGCCAGCGCGCACCTCTGCTTCATCAGCTCCCTCAGCACTACCGTCGCGAAGGAACCCCTCGGGAGCGCCATCTCGACGAGGACCCCGTCTTCCTTGACGGCCCGCGCCGAGATTCGGAGCGGCCTCAACGTCACGGCCCTGTATCCCCCCATCGACCCGGCCTCCGGGAGGTCCCTCAGCCTGAACGAGGACGGCCTCAGACCGTCCTGCTCGAGCGCCCTCAGTATCGCTTTACCCCGCTCGTTCTGGGGGAGCCTGACGGAGTGGCCTGGGTGCGGCATCAGTATCGCCATCGTCCCCTCCCTGACGCGCCTCGCCGCCTCTACGATGTTCCACCTGCTCACCTCGTAGAGCTTCCGCTCGGGCCTTCCGAACCGGTCGACGCGGGCCACGAGGTCTCCCTCCAAGGGCTCGTCGAGCGGGACTCCGTCCCGGAGGTTCTCGGTGAGGGCCCTGTTGAAGACGTAGGATGCGTACGACTCGACCAGCAGCCGCCTGATCCTGAGCGGTAGCCTCCTGAAGGCGCCAGCGAAGTCGCCTGGGTTCGACGCGAGGTGACGGAGCAGCGCCCTCTCGTAAACGAGAGATTTGGGCGCGTTCATCGCAGCCCAACTCCAGTCGCCGGATTCGAGGAAGGAGCGCCTGAACTCGATGACGTGCTCCTGCTCGTGGGGAGTGTGCAGGCCGACGAAGGCCCTCGCTGCAGCCTCGAGGTCACCTCGGACGATGTGATATCCCACCAAGTGGGTGATGGGCCTCGAAACCCCGAAGCGCTGGAGTCCGTAGAAGTTCGGGACGCCTCTGGAGTTCACCTCGCGAACGAAGTTCTCCAGAACCTCCTGATCGGGATCTGCCTCCCGTACCAGCACCCTGAACGCGTTGTAGAGGAGCTCCCGGGTCTCGACCGAGTGGGCCTCCCCGACCACCAGGGCCTGTGCGCCCCTCACCTCTATCGGAACGTCGATCCTGTCCAGCACGCTCCGCGCAGGGACCGCGACGAACTGCCAGGCCACGGCCCTCCTGTCCTTGAGCCCGTAGGTCTTCACCGCCCTCAACCGGACTCCCAAGATCTTTGCCAGGTCAGCAGCTACCCTGAGCGTCTCCCGGTCCCTCTTCTTGACCACCAGGAGCGCGTTCCTCACGGGTGGATGCGGAGGCGGCCTCCAGCGCTCGAATCGCTCCCTCGCGTCGAGCCCGCCGTTGAGGACCTCCCAGACCTCGAAGTCCTCGGGGAGGACCTTGATCAGGCCGCCGATGCCCCTGGTCTGGGTGTAGTAGGCCCCTATTCCGACAGCCGACTCATACTCGTCGCATGTCAGCGACCTGTAGCGCTCCTCGTCCAGCATGACCTCACGGCCCACGCAAAGGGTTGGTTGCACTTGAACCGAGCGCGGGGGAGGAGGAACGGTCTCAGGTGGTCCTGACGCGCATCTCGATCGCGACCTCCTCGGGCAGCTGTATCCTCATGATCTCCCTCAGGACGCGTGGGTCGGTGATGGTCAGGTCGATCAGCCTCCTGTGAACCCTCATCTCCCACTTCCTCCAGGTCTTGGTGCCCTCACCGCACGGGCTCTTCCTGACGGGAAGCACCATCCTCTGCGTCGGCAGCGGCACAGGGCCCGCCACCCTCGCACCGGTCCTGGTGGCGATCTCCTTGATCTCCCTGCAGAGCCCCTCCAGCTTCTCGAGGTCCGTCGACGCGAGCTTGATCCTAACGACCTGCTTCATCCTCCCCTCCCTCGGGTTCCTCCCGCTGGCTCAATTCAAGACTTTCCGATCCCTCCAGCCCCTCGGCCTCAGCCTCTGCCCCGGCCTCGGACGACTCTTCGCCGCTGGCGCCTTCGCCCTCACCCACCAGCGCCTCGACCAGCTCCTCAGCCAATCCCTCGTGCAGCTGCCGGAGACGCTCTACCTCCGCCTCCACCTCCTCGCGCTTCCTCCTGCCCGTCACCACGTCGTACCAGGTCGAGTAGGCGTCGACCGGGAGGGAGCTCCTGTACCACGGAACCGTGACGGACGTCCCGCAGCTTCCGCAGGAGACCTCGGCGCTGTATCCCGTCACGTTCACCACGGTCACCGCCTGCTGGTTGCAGAGCGGGCAGTAGAAGACCCTCGGGATCCTCCTCGGAGCGCGCTTGACGATCTTCCTCCGCTTCCTCCCCATGTCCCACCCCTTAATCCGCCCTCAGGTTATAAAGGATACTCGGAGGGTTGCGGGCTGAAGGGCCAGCTCCATCCCCGATAGGCCTCGTCGAAGAACAGGTACTCGTAGATCGATGACGTCCTGAAGTGTCCCAGGACGGCCCTGAGCCGGTTTCCGGTCAGCCCCGCGAGGTGCTCGTCCGCGAGCCCAACAACGGCCATCACGGCCCTCTCGTACTCGGGCGAGGAGTAGGTCTCGATCCAGCGGCGGTACACGGGGACCTCTGAGCCCCTCCTCACCAGCTCTTTCCCGACCTCGTAGTAGACCCAGAAGCACGGCAGTATCGCGGCGAGGCCCTCCTCGAAGGATCCGGAGGACGCAGCGGCGATCAGGTAGCTCGTGTAGGCGAGGTTCACCGGGCTCATGACGCGTGACCTCAGCTCCTCCGGCTTCACGCCCCACTCCCGCATCAGGAACTCGTGGAGCGATGCCCTCTCCACCCTCAGCGCTCCCACCGCGTTCTCCAGCAAGGTGAGCGAGCTGTCGTCGTTCGGGGCCTTCGTCCCAACGATCGCCACGGCCCTCGAGAAGGAGCTGAGGTAGAGGGCGTCCTGGACGATGTACTCCCTGAAGCGATTTTCCGGCAGAGACCCGTCCGAGAGGCCCCTCACGAACGGGTGCGCGAGGATGGCGCGGTAAACGTCATCGATCGAGCGCCAGAGGGCCTCCCTCGGCCTCCCGCTCCTCACCTCAGCCACCTCCCAACCCCTCCCAGAAGCTGAGCTCGTACTCCTGTATCAGCCTCGCGAAGAACCTCATGCTCTCGCCGTGGCGCTCCACGTACCTCTCGCAGACGCGCAGCCCAACCTCCTCGACCCAGCTCGGGACGTTCGCGAACAGCTCGAGGAATTCGGTCCTCCGGAGATCGTGTCTGCTCCTGACGGCGTTGAGGAGCCTGGAGCACGCGGCCGACCAGACAGGCAGGTTCACGATCAGCGCGAACGCCTGCTCGCCGGGGTTGCCGTGGGCCGCGAGGAACGCGAGGAAGTGGGTGTAGTCGACCGCGTGGGGAACGATCCTCAGCTCGTGGAGGGGCTTCTGGCCAATGCCGAGCTCCAGCGCCATCTCCCTCAGGGCCCTGAGCGCCATGAGGTCCGACCGGGCCAGCTCCGCGAAGTACTCGGCCTCCTCCGGGTCGCCTGCCCTGGACGCCATCAATGAGAGGCTCCGGGCGTCGTGGGAGACGATGTAGAGCTGGTTCTCGGCGAAGAGGCGAAGGTCGTCGACCGAGAGCTCACCGCGCTCCGCCTTCGTCAGGAAGCGGCACCTGAGAACTGAGGCGTTCAGCGGCTCGAGCTCTTTCCTCACGCTTTCCAGGAGCTCCCGGGCCCTCACGGAGGGACCGCGCTCCTCCGGGATATAGATGGTTTCATAGACCGGTTATTGGTGAAGTTGGGCTCCGGGTTGTCAGAGGACGCCCTTGGTGGACCTGGGGCCCGAAAAGCCGGGCTCGATGGACCAGGCGTCGCGTAGGGCAAGCGCGAGGGCCTTGAAGGCGGCCTCGACCTTGTGGTGGGCGTTCGTTCCCCTCAGCACCTCCACGTGCACCACCGCCGGGATGTTGACCGCGAAAGACTCGACGAAGTGCTGGAGGTCCTCGGCCGCCACGTCCTCTATCCTCTCGGAGGACAACGTCAGGTCAACCGATGCGTGGGCCCTCCTCACCAGGTCGACCGCTGCGAGGGCCAGGCTCTCGTCCATCGGCACCAGCGCGTGACCGAAGCGCCTGATCCCCTTCCGGTCGCCCAGCGCCTCCCCGACGGCCCTGCCCAGCGCGATGGCCACGTCCTCGACTCCGTGGTGGACGAGGTCCCACCTGGCCCTGACCGTGAGGTCGGACCTGGTGTGGTGCGCGAGGAGGTGCAGCATGTGATCCAGGAACCTCAGGCCCGTCGAGACGTCGGCGACCCCCGTGCCGTCCAGGACTATTGAGACCTCTACCTCCGTCTCCTTAGTGGACCTGCTGAAGGAGCCGCGCCTCCTGATGGCCTCCATTCCTTGTCGCGTGAGCAGGTTGATGCCTCAACTCAACCTTTTCCCTTTCAATTCCGCAGCTTTCGACTCTCTCGCGGGATCACTGAGCGAAACGGGACTGGACGTGCAGGCGCTGATAGCGGAGATCTTTCAACTCCCTCTCTCGGGATCACCGTTCCCGATTCCGGGATTTTCGGGCTCTGCGCGGCTTCCCGCCGCGCCACCCCTTCGCACGGACGAATTTTTGACCTCTATTTTAAGATGATGGGGGTCGTCTTCAGCAAAATTCATATAGGTGATTTATATATGCTGCTCGATGCGCGAGAGATTGAATCTCAATATCAACTCAATTCAGAGCACTTATCAGATGCTGAAAAATGGTATTACCTTAGTTGCCTTTTGACATCGCCCAAGCTCCCCGACCACCGCAATTTTCTCCGATGGCCTCTCCCCAGGAAGTCATATCTCGGACGACGGAACCGAGGACGACGTGCTCGAAGCTCCAACGCTCTCGGAGTGGGTTGTCACCGCGATCCTCCTCGGCTGGGTCCTGTTCGTCGCAATCCCTCTGACGAGATGGACCTACCACGAAATGAGAGCCCGGGGCCTCGAGCACCGGGTCGCGGTCTACTTCAACAGGAAGCTGATACACGTCCTCGCGGGCGGCGTCGTAGCGCTCCTCGTCCCCTTACTCTACCGTTCCTACCTGCCCATAGCGATCATGGTCGCGCTCCTGGCGGTGGGCAACTACCTCCCCCACCGGACCGGCAGGCTCCTCTACTGGTATCAGGTGCCCGAGAACGCGTACGAGGTGAACTTCATCCTGATGTGGGGCGCGGTCATGTTCCTGGGGTTCGCGGTCAACGACGTCTGGCTCGCGGTCGTTCCGGTCATGTTCATGGCGGTCGGCGACGGGGTGACCGGTGTGGTCCGCAACCTCATTTACAGAAGGAGGACCAAGGCGATCGAGGGGAACATCGCGATGGCGGCCTTCTGCGTCCCCTTCGGTCTGGCGGTCCTCGGCCCACCCGGAGCCCTCGCGGGGCTGGTCTCATCCCTGGTGGAGAGGTTCGAGTTCGGCCCGATAGACGACAACGTGCTGGTCCCGGCCTCCGCGCTGGCGGTGATACTCGCCCTCAGGGCCCTCGGCGCTTGACCGTTCGCAGTTCATATTGCGCCTAATCCCCATGCGTCCTCGGGTCATGCCTGTCGAGCTTGGGCTGACGCCGGGCAGGAAGCGGCTGATGCTGATCGGCCTCTCCACAGGGGTCTTCCTGGCCTCAATAGAGTCGACCGTCGTCTCGGTCGCGATGCCCACCGTCGTCGCGGAGCTGGGGGAGAGGTCGGCGTACATCTGGCCGATAGCGCTCTACATGGTGGCCTCGACCGTCTCGGGCCCGATCTGGGGTAGGCTCTCGGACGTACTCGAGCGGAAGGCCGTGTACATCGCAGGCCTCATCACCTTCACGGTCGGCATGCTGCTCTGCGGCTTCGCCTGGGACATGAGGTCGCTCATCGCCTTCAGGGTCCTGCAGGGCATCGGCGGCGGAGCGCTTCTGGTGCTCACGTTCACCGTGATCGGCGACATCTTCCGCGTGGAGGAGAGGGGCTACGTCACGGGCTACACCTCGACCGTATGGGCCGTCTCCAGCGCTTCGGGCCCGCTCCTCGGAGGGTGGTTGACGGAGAGCGTGGGCTGGCGTTGGATCTTCCTGATCGGCGTCGCCCCCGGTATGGCCGCGGCCGCGATAGCCCTTAGAGCCATGCCGAGGATCAGGGGTAAGGGCAACGGTTTCGACTTCAAGGGCGCCGCGCTCTTCGCGCTCGGGACCGGAGCCCTCATGCTCCTCGTCGAGTCCGAGGGTGGTTGGCCGGAGCTCACGCCGGTCCTCGTGGGTCTCGGTGCTGCCGCGATAGCGCTCTTCCTCCTCGTCGAGCGCCGCGCCCCAAACCCGCTCATCCCGCTCGGATCGATGACGGACCGCTACACGGGAACCGCGATGGCCGTGAACCTCGTCGGAGGGCTAGTCTTCTTCGGGACGGTCTCGGTGATGCCCGCGGTGCTCCAGTGGGGCCTCGGATTCGACCCCACCACCTCAGGCCTCATCATCGTCTCCGGGACCCTCGGATGGGTCGTGGCCGCCAACATAGCCTCGAGGCTCGTCGTCAACCACGAGGTCGCAGGCATCATCAGGCTTGGCGTCTCCCTCCTCGCGGGGAGCATGGCTCTCCTCTCCCTGGCAGCGCTTCAGGGGAGCCTGGTCCTGATCGTTCCGGCGCTGATGATGCTGGGCTTCGGGATGGGCATGGTGGTCCCTCCGACCTTGATCGCCACCCAGACGTTGGCAAGCCGCGAGACGCTCGGGATCGTCACCTCAATGCTCGCGTTCATGAGGGTGCTCGGCGGCAGCATAGGGTCTCAGCTGATGTGGTTCCCGATCTCGGCCTCGCTCTCCGCCCCATCGACCGGACCATCCCCCCTCGCGCCTGCGATCGGCTCCTTCGGGCTCGGCCTCGCGGTCGTCATCCCGGTCCTGCTGCTGCTCAGGGGCGTCACGTACCCCGACCTGAGGGCGCACGAGAGGTCCTCACTCGCCCATCACGGTGATTACTAAGCTCCGCTCTCTTGGCCGCGTGTCGAGCTCCAGGAGGACAACCTGCTGCCAGGTCCCGAGGATGGGCCTCCCTCCGGAGACTGGGACGGTCAGGCTGGGGCCGATGATCGTGGCCCGGACGTGAGAGCGGCCGTTGTCGTCTCCCCACCTGAGGTGATGCTTGTACTCCGCGTTGCGGGGCGCTATCCTCTCGAGCGCTGCCGAGACGTCCTCGATGAGCCCGGGTTCGTACTCCATCGTCGAGACCGCAGCGGTCGACCCGACGACGAAGACGTTCACGACGCCCTCCCTCACCTCGGACTTGGCCACGCTGTCCTCGACCAGCCCGGTGAGGTCCCTGATGTCACCCTCGCCTTTCGTCTTGATCCTGTACTCGAACCTCCGCACCTTCACGACGGTAGAAGTGCGGTGCGCGGTGTTAACGTTGCCGGGATCACCTGCGTGATACTTCCGAATTACCCTGATACTTCTCCGGTGGTTGTCCGGTGACGCGTTAATTCCTCCCCCGAAGGCCGTGGCAGAGGCGTTGGAGCGGTTCATCCCTTACTCGAGGTACGGCGAGCTGGTGGACGCGGTGGATCGCATCGGCATGGATCCGAGGGAGGCCGCTCAGCTGATCGAGGAGGTCCACTCCATACTCACCAGTGGGGAGCTCGTGCATGGCGGAAGGCTCTCGGGTTTCCTGACCGAGCTGATCGAGCGTAAGGCAGCGAGGGAGAGGGAGGAGCTCGAGGAGCTGAGGGCCCTCAGGGAGGAGCTCGACGCGCTGATCGCGGTGCTCTCGTCCTCCGGCAGCGTGGACGTCGAGGCGTTATCGAAACTCTCGGACCTCCTGAAGAGGCTGAGCGAGGCCCTCAGATCCAAATCGGTTCCGCACGTGGACGAGTCGGTGAGGGAGCGCGTCAGGAACCTGCTCGCGAACGCCCTCGTTCCCGCGGTGAGGGACAAGTACGTTCCGGCGTGGATGTTCTCGATGATCGAGCGGAGCCTCAACGACGCCCGGAAGCTGCTCCAGGAGAGGGAGCTGGAGGTGAGGAGGCTCAGGGACGCCCTGAGGGGTAGGGGGATCTCGCTCCCCGTGGCGAGGATGTACCTGGTCGGAGGGCTGCTGATCGAGGAGATTCCCGTCAAAGGAAACGGTCAGACCTTCACGTACCGGTGCGAGGTCTGCAAGGAGAACGTCAACGTCCAGATGCCGGGGGAGGAGGAGATCAAGCGGGCCGTCGAGGGCGACTACCTCCTGCGGATCCACTGCACCTCCTGCGGCGCCATCAAGGACTTCAGGCCCGAGCAGCTCGCATCCGGTTATGCGGATCTGGAACCGGACCTCGAGGCCCTCTACACCGGCCCCTCGGAACCGGAGCGCTCCGGGACCAGGTGATCCTTTAATCCAGCGGCGCGTTGAAATTCGTGGGGCCCGTAGCTCAGCCAGGAAGAGCGGCCGGCTTTAGAATATGAAACATGAAAGAAATCTTCAGAAATCTTCATCCCTCGTTATACCTGCTTCACTCCTATCGACTGCTCGACTGCATTTCATCAGCTTGATCCATCATCGCCTTCAGAACTCCCTCCCTCGAGATCAATCCACTGTGAGACCATAAGATGCTCAAATGCTCAACATTCCATGTATGGTGTTGGGGCATAAACGCGATAGAACTAGCCCCTGCATTCCTCTCAGAAAGCCACCGAAAGCCAGTGAAAGGGTTGCTGAAAGGCAAAGTTTGAGTAGCTTTCACTGAAAACTACTTAGCGAGATGGATGGTCTTGAGGACTTGTCATTGGGTGATAGAATGAGTGGTGAAATTGTTCAGGACGCCGGAGTTAACCCAGAGGCAGTCGCGGTCCCCAGCCCGGGTGAAGAGGGCGCGCCCTCCGTTGGCATCTTCGGGCGTGACGCCCCCATCGGGGAATCTGCGAAAAGGGGATGGGATAAGAAAATGTCCAAAAAGTTCTACGCTGACGTCCACTGGAGGAAGGATCACGTGGTCGTAGCAGACGGTGTCGTTATGAGGTTCAAGGAGCTTAGCGACATACCAGCTCAAGCCGGAGACGAACTCTATGTAGACGCTATCCAGCTGACCAGATATCAGGAGTTCGAGAAGCTATTGGCAAGAGGCATCAGAATATTCTACCTGAAGAGGACGGACGTCATTAAGAAGTACAGAGAAACTAAGAGCGATGAGAATGACGTTAAGGCGTTAATGAGAATACCCCAGCAATTCTTCAGGGAGTTAACGGAAAACGAGCTGAAGATACGGATGCTTCTACACGAATATAGGATGACGAAAGGGCAACTGAAACTAGTGAAGCAACTGTCGCGTCAAGCAGGTGATGAGGAGACTAAGGTGCATTATAACCAGCTGATCAGATCGCTCAGAAGGCGGAAAGATAAACTGGCCAGGGAGATAGACTCGCTGGCGAGAAGCTTCCTACCGATCCATCAGATATCGGAGAGATTGGGAATCAACTCAAAGAGATGCCTCTACGGAAGAGTGGCCTTGGTCCAACTGCTATTATTTGTCGACTTCAGCCTAGGGCTGAGGAAGGTGATGTCTTATTGCTGGCTGAATAAAACCCTGAGGGAAGCCGTAAATTCGTTGACCGTCAGCGTAAAGAGAAGACGGAAGATCAAGAGAAAAGAGGTGCGGGAGGTTTTGAAAACCATAAAGAAAGCACTGAAAGCGGTGAAGGAGTGAAAATGGGGGAAAGAGCCGGATGGGGTCTCGGCAGAAGAGCGACGAGTGCAGACCTACCGTTAGGGGGGATGAAGCAGTTAAAAGCCCAGTGCCTGAGGTCCTCATTCGGCTCCCCTAAGCAATACTAATGACCGTCCGCTAGTTAACCCCTCCCTTCATTTCCTTCTCCTCTTCTCAAAGTCAACATTTATTTATCTCTCCCATCTATGTAACAACATGCCGTCTTCTCTTAGCAATTTCCCTAATATTCTCAGTTTGACGTAAAACTTCCCCTTAATTACTAGTTTTAAATAGTAGCATGAAACAGCAGTAATCGTGAGGGCCCGTAGCTCAGCCAGGAAGAGTATATTGGGGTGATACCCCAATATATTCAACGACGGGCTTTTAACGACTCGGGTCGGAGGAGACCCGGAGGTCCCGGGTTCGAATCCCGGCGGGCCCGCCACCTGAACGGCCAGGAGTCATGGACTCACGACTTAACGCCAGAACTTCCGAGAGAGGACGAGTTCACAAGAACTTCGGAGCGACTGGGATACCATCCGTTTTCCAACCGCTAGTAGTGAAGCCCTGGGGACCCGCGAATCGAGCCACAACGCATTATCAAAGGAAATTGTTTATAACATGTGAAGGGCCAAGACGTTCGAACGCCCGGGATGGGCCGACGGGTAAGCGGCGACGAGCACGCGATCAAAGTACAGGAGAGACTCGAGAAATTTCTACTGAGACTCATCGACATCTCCAGAAGGAACAGGTCGCTCTACTTCTCAGTCAGCGACCGCGTTCTGGCCAGATGCATCCCGCTTCGAGAGGACATCCTCTACGAGGTATTGGACGAGGACGGTGGAAGCGCGCAGCTGCTGGCCGTCAACGTGGACGACTGGTCCGTAGTGTCAGGCTCCGATCGATTCATCGATAGGGAGGCGGTCGAGAAGGAGCTGAAAATAACCGACGATCAGGACCTCGTCGATCTTGTTAACCGCATGATGTGGCGCGACAGGGAGCGACGAAGCGAGACAGGGTCGGGATCCGTTTACTTGATCTACGGTCTGCTGCTATGGCGGGAACCCGAGGGGCGCCGCCAGCACGGCACCGGTAACGAGGGGAAGCAGGTCGTTGGCTCACCCCTCTTCATCGCCAGGTGCAGCATCTCCGCAAGACCTAGGCGAAGGGAGGGAAGGAAAATTTACGAGGTCACTCTAGACGAGGACGGGTTCAGGCTGAATCCAGCTCTGCGAGTCTACCTTCAGAAGCTCTACGAGATCGACCTGAAGGAGACGATTGGGAGACGCAGCGGAGGGCTCGCCGGTGACGAGGAGTACTTCACCTCGGTTGAGGAATTGAACCGCGCCATAGACGCTCTTGAGGACGCCTTCAAAGGTCGATGGTTCTTCCAGGGTGTCAAGAGGCGGTGCTGGTTTGCGATGCTCGGGTTTCCAGACATGGCGATCTACTACGACGCAATGGAGCTTCGCGGAGAGATGCTCAAACACCCGGTCATCAGGGCGATCTGCGGCGACACCACAGCGGCACCACGTGAACCACCGTCCAACGACGATCCCGAGCCATACGAACTCGACGGACTGCTCACACCTCTGCCTGCAGACGAGTCGCAGGTGAGGGTTATCCGAAGAGCCCTCAGGGGCGAGAACCTCGTGGTTCACGGACCTCCTGGCACAGGCAAGAGCCAGACCATAGCGAATCTGCTGGTCATGCTGGCCGCCGAGGGGAAGAGGGCGCTCTTCGTCGTCGAGAAGAAGGACGCCGCCGACGTGGTGATCAGCAGGCTGAGGGGGGCTGGTCTGGACCTTCCCGTGCTTGAGGTGCTCAGCACGTCAAGGGAAGACCGAGACAGGGTCCTTGAAGATCTGATACGCACAATAGACCTCCTGTTGGGTGAGGGGCGCCACACCCTCCGCGAAACAGCTACAGGTCCCCCACCCCTACCTGGGAACGTCTACGGTCGCTACTCGGAGTATCTGGCCCTGGTCTCAGGCAACGAGATGAGACACGACCTCGCAATCGCTAGCAAGGCGCTACTGGAGAAGCGTGAAAAGGTTCAGGTTTTACGGCAGCTTCTCGCGGAGCATGGTAGGGATACGGTACGCAGATGGTTCGAAGAACAGAAGTACTCCGCTGCGATACTCAGCGCCTTTGAGCTAAGGGAAGAGACAGGCCAGAGAACCCTAGATCCCGCATTGTTTCAGACGGTCGCCTGGCTCCGAAGCAGGCTCGGGCTGGAGCAGAATCCTAGCGCTGAGGAGCTGTCTCTTGCGATAAGTTACCTCGCCTCATCAATGAGGTTGTTAAACTGGCTTCAAGGCCAAAGGAGTGTCGGTGAATGCGTGAAGCTGCTGAACGTTGTGACGGACGGTCTGAAAGTGAAGCTGAGCATACGAAAGTTGCAGCGCGCTCTGGAGCTCACACGTCAGATCCTCGAGTTGGATGGAAAGATCGATCATCTCAGCCAAGAGGTGAAAGACATAGATGAGTTGATGATGAGGCTCTTCCCCCGGGGGCTGATCTCGAGAATCAAGACGATTTTACTGGGACACAGGCATCTCGCTCAGTGGGCCCACGAGCTGAGGAGGTACGGCATAGAACCGGATACCGCTCGTAAAGAGATCAAACGTCAGCTCTACTACCAGAGGGATAGAACGCTCTCCGAACTCGAGTATGCCTCGAATCTAAGGGAGGAACTTGTGAACGAGCTCAGGCAGCTCCTGGGACATGCAGTAGACAAGATGCCAACAATAGAACTAGAAAGGGCTCTGCGGAGACTGCTTGATGGTCGTGAGCGCGCTCTCGAAGCTTTAGGATTCGAACCATCTCCAGATGGTGAGGACGAATTGCTCGCGTACGCCCAGCAGTTCTTCGATACCGAGCTGGACCTGCAGGGCCTCGCTAAGAGACTAGGCGATCTGCGTGGATTTCTGCAGTGGCTTATTGACGCGGAAGCCGTCCGGAAGGATTTGGTACTCCCCGAGCTGCTCGACCGCACAGTCATAGTGCTAGAAGATCTGGCTGAAAGCGATAGCTTCGGGATTCAGCTTCAGCGTCTCCTAGACTTGGCAGGGGTTATCGCCGACCGGGAATTTTCGCGCTTCGTTGACAGACTGCTTGAGAATTTCGGTTCGTTCGACGAGCTCACGGAGGTCTGGGAATCTATCGTCGCTTACGAGCGGTCGGGTAATAAGCTGAGGAGGGCACTCGTAAGCCTGCTGAGCGAGGTGCGTGAGGGCCCTAAGGGAGCGATGCAGAAGCTCATCGGTTACTACGATGGCCTCTACACACATGGAGATGGGCAGCGCTTAGGAGAAGGCCGAAGTGTGGCGCTGGCAGCGCTCGCGTTGAGGAGCAAGGTCATCCACACCATCAGACTGAACTTAGGGCTTAGAACGTTGCCCGGTGGTCCGCGGCTATTCAAAGGTCCAATAATGAGGCTAAGGGAACTCGCAGCCCACCAGCTCAAGATCAGAAGGAGGCGCCCCCTCGTCCGCATCATGCGTGACCACTTAAACGAGATACTGCTGGTCAAACCCGTCCTGATCATGACTCCTCTTATGGTATCCACGCTGCTGAGGGGTCTCAAGGGTCAGCTCTTCGACGTGGTGGTCTTCGACGAGGCGTCACAGGTGCAAACGGAGCGAGCACTCCCCGCAATAGCGAGAGGCCGTCAGGTCATAGTAGTCGGCGACGAGCAGCAGATGCCACCCACGGACTACTTCACGAGAAGGATCGAGCAGCAGGAGGACGAGGAGGGCGAGGAAATCGAAACTCCCGAGGGTCTGCTGGAGGCATGTCTCAACACCAACTCTTCAGGTTTCAGGGTCTTCGGCGAGGAGTGGCTCAGGTGGTACTACAGAGGAGAGCACGAATCGCTCATCGCGTTCTCCAACGCTTATTTTTACGACAACCGTCTGGTGGTGTATCCCTCAGCAGATCCTAATGACAGGAGGGTGCGGTTCTTCTTCGTCGAAAACGGCAACTACATATCGAAAACCGGTGTAAATCCGAACGAGGCAGCAGTAGTTCTTTGGCGGCTCATCGAGGCGGTGAAATCGAAGGAATACAAGAGCATCCTGATAGTGGCGATGAACGAGAGGCAGCAGGACGCAATAAAGGGTCTCATCGAGGACTACAAGGCACAATCCCAATCTGATCGGAGGGGCCCCATGGACAGGGAAAGGCTCAGGGCCTTCAGGTACGCGAAGCACCTGACCGTTCCATTACCCTATCGCGAGAGGGAAGTCGCCGATCTGATCGATGAGATGGAAGAGGACGGCAGGCTGCTGGTCAGGAATTTGGAGACGGTGCAGGGAAGGGAGGCAGACCTCGTGATAATCAGCATGACCTACGGACCGGTCGAAGGAGTGGTGCGCAAGACGTTCGGGCCGATCAATAATGAAGGCGGAGAGAGACGCATCAACGTCCTGATATCCAGAGCCAGGAAGATGCTATGGGTCGTCTCGTCAATGAAATACGACATGATCAGGGTTAACGACAACGACCCGCGTGGCGTAAGGGTCCTGAGGGACTTTTTGGAGTACGCCGAAAGGGGAGGAGCTTCACATCCACACATAGAGCCTTTCGACTCGCCCTTTGAGGAGGAGGTCTTCAAACGTCTGCAGGCGGCCCTGACCAATGAGGGATTGAACAAAGAGGTGGAACTCGTCCCTCAGGTCGGGGTGGGAAGGTACAGGATCGACATAGGAGTCTTGCATAACGGCCGGTTCATCTTGGGGATAGAGTGCGACGGAAGGCTGTACCACAGTCACAGGACAGCTCGGGAGAGGGACTGGATCAGGCAGAGACACCTCGAGAGATTGGGTTGGAGGATATACAGGATCTGGTCGAGCGAGTGGTGGATCAACCCCGAGGGCGTGATTGAAGACGTCCTGATGCACATCAGGGAGGCGGTGGCTAATGGGGCATTAACGAAGAATTAGCGCGCCTTGAGATTGAGCCAAGTGGTTAGCTGGAAAGTGTCGTTGCCCGTCAGAGCGAGAACCTCTCCGATGCTCCCCTCCTCTCCATCTGCCGGAGGAAAACCCTCCTGAGGTCCTCGAGCGTGTTGACCTCTGTCGGAGCCTTGTCGTCCCGGATCCGGACTATCCTCGCGAAGCGGAGCGCCAATCCGCCCTCGTACCTCGGGCTTCGCTGGACCTCGTTGAAGGCCACCTCGACGACCACCTCCGGTCTCACGACGACGCCCCACGGTTGCCGCTCGACGGCTATGGAGAGCAATTTCCTGGTCATCTCCTCGAACTCCGCGTCCGTAAGGCCCTTGAACGTCTTCCCGACCATCACGAACCTCCCCGACGCATCGTCGTACACGGCCAGGTGGTAGTTGCTCAGCCATCCGGACCTCCTCCCGTGACCCCACTCGGCGGCCACGATCACGACGTCCATCGTCTCGGACGCCTTCAGCTTCAGCCAGTGCTTCCCTCTCCTTCCGGGAATGTAGGGAGACCTCGGGTCCTTCGCGACGAGACCCTCGTTCCCCGTCTCGACGTTCCTCCGCATCAGCTCCTCCACCTCCTTGGGGTCCGAGAGCCGGGACACCGGCGCGAGCATCTCCGGCGGCACAAACTCCTCGAGCAACCTCCTCCGATCGAGGTAGGGCATCAGGACCGTAGCCTTCCCGTCCAGGTGGAGGACGTCGAAGACCCTCAGTGCCAGGGGCAGCTCCCTCAGCGCCTCCTCGAGCTCCCTCTCACGGCCTACCCGGCGGACCGTCTCTTGGAAGGGCATGGGCCTCCCGTCGTGGCCGACGGCTATCGCCTCCGAGTCCAGAACGGCCGACCTGCACCTTATCTCCCTCCTGACGGCCTCCACGACGTCGGGCAGGTTCTGCGTCACGTCCCTCAGCCGCCTGGTGAAGAGCCGGACCTCACCTCCCGAGACGTGGACCTGAAGCCTGATGCCGTCGTACTTCGGCTCGAAGCAGGACGTACCTCCGTGCTCCGAGAGCGCCTCGGACGGAGACCCGCACATCTCCGCGAGCATCGGCCGCACCGGCCTCATGGGCTCCACCTGCTGAGCTGCGAGCTCGTTCCTGACCGCGAGCTCCGCCAGCTTCCCGATGTCGGAGTAGACCATGTCGGCGTACCTGATCTCATCGAGGTCGCGTCTGAGCATCGCGGCCACCGCCTCGAGGAAGACCCCGTGGTTGACGCCGTGGCGCATCTCGCCCGTCAGCACCCTCACCAGCCACCCCCTCTCCTCCGGAGTGCACCTGACGAAGAGCGAGGCGAGGGCCCTGACCCTCTTCTCCTGCGATCCCGGACCCTCCAGTGCCGACAGCTCCTCGAGGGCCCTCCAGACCTCCAGCAGCCCGAGCCGCCTGCCCCAGAGGTCGAGCGGGACCGACCCCTCAGCGATCGAGAGGGCCCTCTGCACGGTCGACCAGCCGACGTTGATCGGCTTCCCCCTCTCCCCGGACTTCCTGCCGACGAGCATGTAGGCGAAGGCCCTCGCCTCCTCCGGGCCGAGCGAGGACATGAAGGCCGCCACCATCCTCGCCTTAGCGGACCTGCTCTCGGTGGCCTCGAGGCGCTGGCAGAGCTCCACGAACTCCGCGAAGGTCCTCCGCTCCACTCCCCGATGCCCTCCGCCGGTCCAGGCGCTAAATTTTTCACCCGGGTTCCGCATGTGGAGGTATGAGCTGGGGCCTCAGGAACAGGCTCTCGAGGATCATCAAGCCCGAGACGAAGAGGACCGTGATGCTGGCCGTCGACCACGGCTACTTCCTCGGGCCGATCAGGGGCCTGGAGAACCCGCGGAGGACCATAACCCCGCTGCTCCCTTACGCCGACGCGATAATGCTGACCCGCGGTGTACTGAGGACCTCGGTCGACCCCACGGTGGACGTGGCCGTCGTGCTGAGGGTCTCGGGAGGCAACACCATCGCTGGGCCGGCGCTGGGAAACGAGGACATAGTGACGTCGGTCAGGGACGCGATAAGGCTCAACGCCGCGGCCCTCGCCTTCTCGATATACGTCGGAACGCCCTACGAGCACCAGACCCTGAAGGCTCTGGCGAAGCTGGTGGACCTCGGAGAGGACTACGGCATCCCGGTCCTCGCGGTGACGGCGGTCGGCAGGGAGCTGGAGAAAAGGGAGACGAAGTACATCGCGCTGGCGTGCCGGGTCGCCGCTGAGCTGGGAGCCCACTTCATCAAGACGTACTACACGCCCGAGTTCGAGAAGGTCGTGGACGCTGCGCCGGTGCCGCTGGTGATCGCCGGAGGCCCGAAGATGGAATCGGAGATGGACGCGCTGAAGCTGGCGTACGAGGCGGTCTCGGCAGGAGCGGCGGGCGTGGACTTCGGCCGCAACGTCTTCCAGTCCTCTAACCCGGTGGGCATGATAAGGGCGCTGCGGAGGATCGTCCACGAGGGATGGACGCCTAAGGAGGCGGCTCAGGAGCTCGGACAGGTGGTCGGAGGGCCGGCCGCAACGTAACGGTCCCCGGAGGAGTCCCGGTCGCTCAAACTTTTTCCTGTGAGGCTCGTCACTTGGAGAAAGGTGGATGGGGTTGCTCAGGACCCACCAGATCGCGGAGATACCCGATGAGCCGGGGGCCGAGGTGAGGATTGCGGGCTTCGTCGAGACCGTCAAGGAGGTGGGCAGGCTCGTCTTCGTCTGGGTCAGGGACAGGACGGGCGTCGCCCAGCTGACCCTGAAGGCGGGTCAGGTCGACGAATCCCTGATCGAGCTGGCCAAGTCGCTTAACACTCACGACGTCATCGCCGCGACGGGGAGGGTGCCGGAGAAAAGGGCCGCGAGGGTAGGGATGGAGCTGATCCCGAGATCGATAGAGGTCCTCTCGAGGGCGGAGAGGTTGCCGATCGACGTGACCGGAACCGTCCAGACCCAGCTCGACACGAGGCTCGACTACCGGCCGATCGACCTGAGGTCACCGAGGAACCAGGCCATCTTCAGGATACAGCACTCGCTGGTGAAGGGGATGGTCGAGTACCTCGACTCGAAGGGGTTCGTCCAGGTCTTCACTCCGTGCATAATCGGAGCGCCGTCGGAGAGCGGAGCCGAGATGTTCGAGATCGACTACTTCGGCAGGAAGGCCTACCTCCGCCAGGACCCGCAGCTCCACCGGCAGCTCCTGATGGTCGCGGGCTTCGAGCGGATCTACGACCTCGGGCCGAGCTGGAGGGCGGAGCCGAGCCACACGCCGAGGCACCTCTGCGAGCACAGGGGATGCGCGGTCGAGTTCTCGTACATCTCCGACGAGAGGGACGTCATGGCGCTGGAAGAGGAGTTGTTGGTGGCCGGGATCAAGAGGGTCCTTGAGGAGAACTCGAGGGACCTGGAGCTGCTCGGGGCCGAGGTCGAGGTCCCGAAGAGGCCCTTCCCCGAGGTCAGGTTCCCCGAGGTCTACAGGATCCTCTCGGAGATGGGCAAGGAGATCCCCTACGGCGAGGACCTGGACCGGCAGGCTGAGAGGATGCTCGCGGACTACGTGAGGGAGAAGTACGGAGCCGAGGCCTTCTTCATCAACAGGTTCCCCTTCAACGTCAAGCCCTTCTACGTGATGCGGGTCGACGAGGACCCGTTCTGGGCCAGGAGCGTGGACCTGATCTACAGGGGACTTGAGCTGAGCTCGGGAGGCCAGAGGGAGCACCGCTACGAGAAGATCGTCGAGCAGGTGAGGCTGAAGGGGATGAGTCTGGAGAGCGTCAGCTGGTTCACCGAGTTCTTCAGGTACGGAGCTCCTCCGCACGGCGGCTTCAACATCGGGATCGAGCGGCTCACGATGGCCCTGCTCAAGCTCGAGAACATCAGGGAGGCCGTGCTCTTCCCCCGGACGCCGGAGAGGTTCCTCCCTTGAGCGGCGATCCGGAGGAGAGGTTCAGGAGGATATCGTCGAGGGTGCTTGAACCGGAGCTCAGCGAGCGCGAGATGGAGGAGCTGGCGAGGGAGTGGGTCGAGGTCAAGCTGGAGGTCCTGAAGAGACACGGCTATCCTGTGCCCGAGGACCGGGAGGAGCTCGTGGCGCAGCACCTCGAGCGCCTGAAGAGGCTCAGGAGGAACCTCGGCATAGACAAGTGACCCTTATCCACATGCCCAAGCTCCCAGGCAACGGTTGGTCCATCGCTCGTATGCGGTCTCCAGGTCGGGTGAGGTCTGAACCACCCGGACGAACTCCGCCTGCTCGGCCACCAGTGCCCTCAACCTCTCGTCCGTGAGCCTCCCGATCCGCTCCAGCCTCAGCATCTCCTCGAGGGGCGATCTGCAGAACGGTAGGCCGCAGAGGACCAAGTCAACCAGACCCGACGTGGAGATGGGCCTGACCGCGCGCAGCCTCCTAATGTCGAGGACCGCAGCCCAAGACTCACCGACCTCTTCCAACGCGTAGAGGAGGTTCACCGCGGGTTTCCAGCTCTCCCCCCGGAGCGCGTTTCTGAGCAATCCCCTCCACATCTCAACGTCCACCCTTCCCGTGAGCAGGTACCTCAGGGTCAGCCGGGAGGCCTCCGAGCCCAGCTCGAGCTCCTGGAGGGCCTCGCCCTCGTCAGCCACGCACCTCACCTCTCCCCGGTAACCGAGATTGTGCAGTTCCTCGAGGAACCTGAGGTGTGCCCTGATCGAGATCCTGACGAGCTCCGATGGGTGGTGGAGGAGGATCTCTGGATCACCGTGCCTGAGGAACTCGTTCACCGGGCCCTCGGCCGGTTCCGGCAGGTCCAGGAGGATCACCTGCGGTCCGTGAAGGGAAACCCTGAACGCAGCTTCCCTCGCTCCCCTCAGGTTCGTGGCCCTGATGACCAGAAGGCCCCTCGGGCCCCGGATCATCTCAGGCTCAGGTACGGCAGGAGGATTATCGAGATGATGACCGAGACGAAGAAAATGGTGACGCCCGTCGTGATCGCGGACGCTATCCTCTGCCCCTCCGCTCCCTTCACCAGAAACGTCAGGAGCTTCCTCAGCGCCTGCCCTCCGTCGAGCGGGTAGATCGGGAGGGCGTTGAAGATCGCGACGTTGATGTTCACGAACCAGATCCAGTACAGCAATGCCGAGACGGCCACGAACGATCCTCCGAGGACCGGGTGCGTGAAGAGGGAGCTGATGGTCCTGCAGTCCTCGCCCTTTTCCCTAACCACGCATATCTGCCGCTCGGAGAAGGGGTACGTGAAGACGTCCAGCGTCGGCGGAACAAGCAGGACGACGGGGTTCGAGGTGGCGACGGACCTGAAGCGCTCGAGGACGGTTGAGGAGTAGGCGAGCAGGTCAGCGTCCCTGATCGCGACCCCAATTCCGGGGGTGCCGTTGCCGATGTCCGCGAGCCTCAGGTCGAACTCCAGGAGCTTACCTGCCCTCTCGACGCCGACCCTGACCGCGGTGCCCACCCCAGCCGCGGCGAAGGCCCTCCTCAGGTCCTGAAGCGAGAGGACCGGGTTTCCGTTCACGGAGACTATCCTGTCGCCCGGCTCGATGCCCGCCGAGGCCGCAGGGAATCCCTCCATCACCCTCTCCACGACGATCGGGATCGACGGCACCAGCCCCGCGCTTATGACCAGCACCCCGATCAGCGCCAAGGCCGCGACCGCGGCGTTGCTCGCAGGTCCCGACGAGAGGATCTTCACCACCTCCGAGAACCTTCCGGACCTGATCTCGCTCTCGTCTGTCTCGACGAAGGCCCCTATCGGGATGCCGAGGAAGAGCACGATGCCGCTCGACTTGACGGTGTAGTTGTACCTCCTCGCGAGGACACCGTGGGCTCCCTCGTGGACCACCAGAGCCACCACGATCCCGATCCAGCCGTAGAGCAGCGGAAGGTACGGGTTGACTCCGGGAAGGAGCACGTACGACGCAGGCCCCAGCTCCCTCTGGGCTTGCTGGACCTCAGGCCGCGTCAGGATCAGCGTCAGCGACGTCAGCAGGAAGAAGGTGGCTATGCCGGCCAGCACCGGGAGCGCTATCGCCGAGCCCAGCCCGAAGGCCCCCGCGAGCCTGCTCCTGCCCAGAGCCTCGAAGAGCGCCGCGGCCCTCCTGGTCCTGATGATGATCAGCGGGAACCTCAGCTCGACGTTCTCCCTGAACCTGCTCATCCTCCGCCGTCCTCTAAGCCTGCCCCGTTATAACGTGTTCCTGAAAGATGGGGTCCGCTTCGATGCGGGTGGGGCTCCTCGGCACCGCGCGGCGCACTGTGGGTTATTCCTTATGTCCTCGGAGGAACTCCTCAGTTATAGAGGATGGCCTGGACGGAGCAGAGGGAGGTACCGGGGGCTCCGGCCCGGCTCTGGACGCCGGCGAAGGGCGGCAGGGTCAAGTGCACCGCCTGCGCGAGGTACTGCCAGATCGGCGAGGGCCAGGTGGGACTCTGCGGCATCAGGGGCGTAGTCAACGGCACGCTCTACCTCTTCGTCTACGGCCGCGTGATCGCGAGCCACGTCGACCCGATCGAGAAGAAGCCGGTCACGCACTTCATGCCGGGCGCGAAGATCTTCAGCATCGCAACGACCGGGTGCAACTGGCTCTGCGCCTACTGCCAGAACTTCGACATCAGCCAGCGGAGGAAGGTCGAGGGGATTGAGGTGACGCCCGAGGAGATAGTCGAGACCGCTATCAGGTACGGTTCCCACGGGATAGCCTACACCTACAACGAGCCGACGATCTTCATGGAGTTCGCCCACGACGTCGGCGTGATCGCGAGGAGGAGAGGGCTGATCAACGTCTTCGTCACCAACGGCTACTGGACTCCCGAGTCAGTCAGTATGGCCTCCGAGTTCCTCGACGCGGCCACCGTCGACTTCAAGGGTAACGCTGAGGTCAACTTCCTCCGGAGGTACGTCGGCATACCAGACCCCGAGCCGATATTCCAGACCCTGCTGGAGATCAAGGAGAGGACGACGATCCACGTCGAGATAACGGACCTCGTGGTGCCGGAGGTGGGCGATGACCTCGAGGCCGCGAGGAGGCTCGTCAGGTGGGTGCATGACAACCTCGGCCCCGACACACCGATACACTTCCTCAGGTTCCATCCGGATTACAAGATGATGAACCTGCCCTGGACACCGGTCGAGACGCTCGAGAGGCACTGGAGGGTGGCAAAGGAGGAGGGGATGAACTACGTCTACATCGGGAACGTCCCTGGGCACCCCTACGAGAGCACGTACTGCCCGGGATGCGGAGAGATGGTCGTCGAGCGCTACGGATTCGACATCGTGGACTGGAGGCTGACGAAGGACAACAGGTGCCCCAGCTGCGGCTACAAGATCGCGATCGTCGGTTCCCCGCCACCCGATTACGGAAGGTCCAAGAGGTTCGTTCCCGTCTTCTGGAGGAAGTCCTGAGAAGAGAACGGACGTGAATCCGTGGTGGTCCCTGTTAAGCTGACCGTTTCATATCTCACGGGTTATTCTGCAATCCATTCTCATACCACAATCGAGCTTGAAGTACGCAGATCGAACGCGTTTCAGGAACGTGTGGGGCCGGTGGGACTCGAACCCACGACCTGCGGGTTTGACCTCCCGCTCCGGCCAGCATCTAGGATCTGGAGCCCGCCGCCATACCTTGCTAGGCCACGGCCCCTTCTGCTCGCAAACCTCCCACCGATAATTTATAGACTCTGCGGCCGTCTGTCGCGTTTCGACATACCCATCGGTATAGAGCCCTCGGTAGAGCCATCGGTGCGCGAGGGGGAAAGCGAGGCGTCCGATCCGACGTTCAAGGCGGGAAAGCGTTTATGTGAAGGGGATCGACGAGATCTGATGGCGATCCGGGGAACCGGATCCGGGAAAGGAAACGCCCCGGTAGTATAGCCCGGTCAAGTATGCCGGCCTCTCGAGCCGGAGACCCGGGTTCAAATCCCGGCCGGGGCACGCTTTGCGGTTTTTGCGCCGCGCAGTCGTGATGTGAAGTCGACGTCTATGTTCGGTGCCGAAGATGCGTCATGCTACGACCAGAATGAAAACAAAAAATAGATTTTGGGGAGAGGTTGCGTTCGCTTCTCCCGTCTTCTGTTGCCATCCCGCTTCACCGACGGTTGCCCCGCTTCGCCAGCCATCTCCTTCTTTTTCTGCGAGCCCTTCCAAGGCTCTCCCGCAGAGCCCCGGTAGTAAGTCCCTGTGGCCCGGTTGGGTCTCTCACTGGACCGGGCCCCTCTGGCTACCGAGGTCATCATCGGAGGAAGGTTCATTAGCGCCCTCTCCCAGATCTCCCCGAGCTGGCCTGGAGCTCAGGGAGGGTTCTGGGGAGGACGCCTCCCCTCCCTCCTCCGAAACCCCAGGCCCTGGTTCGGGGCCTTGGGAGAGGGCTCTCGTCAGCGCAGGCGTCAGCGCGTCGACGGCCTCCTTATACGCCTTGATGCTCCTTCCGAGGTACGTGTCGAGGTAGTGGAATCCGAGAACCACCAGCGCGCTCTTCGCGAGGTTCCAGACGGCGACGTGATCCCTGTCCTCCCTGAAACCGCACTTAGGACACCTCAGCCTGCTCCACTTCCCCTCGTCGTGCTCCATCAACGTCAGGCACTTGATGCATATCGAGCTGGTGTAGTTCGGCGGGACCACCAGTAGCTTACCGGCCCTCTCCGCTACAGCTCTGATCCTCCTCAGGATCTTAGCGACGGGCCACGTGCTGAACAAATATGCCTTCTCGGGATCCTTCGACCTCAGCTTCTCCCTCAGCCTCTGGGGATCCAGGTCCTCGATCACGACCACGCTGCTCCTCGCCATGAACCTCTTCACGAGAGCAACCGATTTGTTGACCCAGTCGTTGTCCAGGTTCTTAGCATACCTCAGCCATGACGTCGCTGGCCTTCCGTACACCCTCATCGACATCCTGTTGACCCTCCTCACGAAGAGCAGCTTCCCGGTGTTCCTCCACGTCCTACTTCGCCTCATCAGATGTAGCAGCAGCCTCACCTCGAAGAGCGCGACGATCACGTCGTCCACGTTGACGTCGACTACGGTCATCACCAGCAGACCCTTCTCCGCGTACTTCCTCAGAAGCCTCTGCCTCAGATCGGCCCCGGAACCCGAGACCCCAGGGGCACCGGGGCCCATCGATTCGGCTCGATGATCAGAACTATCCTTGGACAAAGGAGGTCACCTTGCGGGGCCGACTACCCCGCTTTCCGCATTCCTCGCTTTCATTATCTTCAATATAAACCTATCATTACAACCTTAGCCTCCACTTTCGCCCGTCTCTCTCGCTTAAGTAAAATTTCCGGAGCGAGTTCTGAGGTATGGGAAAAGCCGGGAGGTCCGCTCGGAGGGCCGAAGAGGCGCTGAGGAAGCTGGAGAAGTTGATCGAAAAGGAGAGGGGAATGCAGACGGTTCGATGCGATGTCCTGCTTAGGGACGAGTTCAAGGGGCTGAGGGTGAAACAGCTGGCCGAGAGGTTCCCCTCGCTATCCGTGCTGTTCCCGATGGATCCGAACGGATGGACGACCAATGTGGAGCTCCGCTTGAGGGGACAGAACGTCCTGCTGGTGGCGCGCGGAACCACCGATACCGCTCGCTTCGTGAGCAGACGCGAGTTCTTCCTGATGGCGGCCGAGGTCCTCAGCTCTCACGGCTTTCAGCTCAGGGACCTCGGCGAGGACATACTGATCCTGAGACGTAAGGTTGCAGGGAACGAGAGGATAGGGAGGCTCGTCTCGGCCTTAAAGGAACAACTCGGTGGGCTTCTGGTTCGTGCAGAGAGGCTGGAGAGGACCAGGGAGAAGAAGAAGGTCACCCAGCTCGTAAACGCCCTAAGGGTCCTGGACGGTAGCAGGCTCGGTGCAGCCCGCACGAGTTCCCTCGTCTTCAAAATGCTGCTCTCGAGCGTCTACCCCGAGCTCGCTGCGTACCTGCTCTTCGTCGTTGAACCCAAGTATGAAAGGGCGATGTGCGATGCGGTCCTGAAAGCGATGGGGCTTGACGAGAGAAACGCATCGAGGGCCCTTCACGACGCCTGGACGTTCGGCATGATCAAGGTTAACGGTGACAGCGTCTCCCTAACTCCGTTAGGCAGATCCTTCCGGGACCTCCTCCACAGAATAGCGGAGAGCGGCTGCAGGATTCCGGAATCGAAGGCTCAGACGTGGAAGTACAGGATCCACAACCTCATGAACTACGTCGTCCTTAAGTTTCCAAGGAAGCTCTCCAAGATAAGTCAACGGATGAGGGAGAACCCACAGGCGCTTGAGAAGGTGAGCAGGATCGTCGCGGAGAACTTGACTTTCATCGACGTTCTGTCTTGCTTCTACGTCTTCCTAGGGCTGAAGACGCCAGAGTGGCTCAGAGCCGAGACGCTGGAGAAGCTTGTGGGTCTCGGAATGCTCTCGAAGTACGGAAAGCTCAGGCCGTTCGGGAAGGCGCTGGCCATGTGCTTCCTCGATTACCTGAAGGACACGGGGATCGTTGACGAGGACGATATGCCCACCTTGGCAGAGTGGACGATAATGCTTGAGCTGGGCAGCAATACCCCGTGAGTTCAATTGGGGCAGTAGTCTATGTCTTCAGACGGGTTTAGTAAGGCTTTTATTATATGATGTGGGATAACCGCCGTGTCGGGTTCATTGAACCTAGCCGAAAGGGTCAGGGAGGCCTTAAAGGCTAAGTATATCTGGCATCACCCATTCATGAAGTTACTTTATTCTGGGAAATTGACACCTCATCAGCTAAGGGGATGGATAGTAAACCGCTACTATTTCCTCAAATGCGTTCCTGTGAAGGACGCCATGATATTATCAAAATGCACTGATCCCGAACTGAGGAAGCTCTGGTTGATCAGGTTGTCCAAGAGGGAGGGGCTGGGTGGTTATCTCGGCGATGTCGAGGGATGGGCTGAGTTCGCTAAGGCTGCTGGCATTCCAAGACAGGTCCTAGAGAAATCAAAAATCATACCTGGGGTGAAGATGGCGGTCAATTCTTATCTCGACTTTGTCAGGCACACCAATTGGTTGTATGCGATGTCTGCAACGCTCGCAGAAAGCATGTTAATAGACGAGTTACCACGAAGGTTGAAAGCGCTTTCTGAGAAATACGAGTGGATCGAACCTGAAGGGTTAGAGTTCTTTTACCAGCGAATGAGTTATCTGACAGAAGAGATAGAGATCGTCTCACGAGCTATTGAGAAGAAGATATTATCCAGCGAGCAGTTAAAGAAATGCATAAAGGCGGCAAAATTCAACTGCGACGTTCAGTGGGCGATATTGGACGCAATATACATGAAATATATCGTAACTTCTCAATGACGATGATTGAAAATGATTTGACATCTTATCCCAGAAGATATTTATATCCCTCGCTCATCATCAATATCCTACGCGCTGAGGAGCTGGCTATATTTTAACCGACACCTACCCTAAAAATTCCTTTTATAACTGTTCATACATAACAGATGGGATGACAACGGTAAGGTATGCGGTCAATCCGGCGGCATTTCACTGGTATCTGCCCGAGCTGATCGCGGACAGAGAGGGTTTCTTCAGAGAGCAAGGGTTGTTAATAGAATGGAACAGACTGCCGAAATATCCCGACAAAACCTCGGCTTACGTCAGGGCGATGGCTGATGGTATTACAGACTTCTACCATTGTGGTGAGTGGGTTGCAGTTGCTAGGTTGTTGATATCTGAGGACGGGAAAGCGGTAGCAAAATCTCCGCCAGGCGATGAGACGTTGAACTCGAGCTTCACATTGTTCGCAAGGAAAGGTTCTGACATCAGAACGCTTACGGACCTTAAGTACAAAGCTGTCGCTGTAGAGGAAGGTACCGGTTCTAAATACAATTTGCTGGAAGCCTTAGAACCATTTGTAACGGAGCGGGAATTGAAGCTCGTCAACATTTCTGAACCTCATAAGAGATTTCAGGCGTTAATTAAAGGGACCGTAGATGCAGCCGTCCTCCTCGGACCGTGGAACAGAATAGCCAAACTATACGGAATGATCGAGCTAGTCAAACTCCGTAGGACGAGACCAACAGTACTGATTGTGTCTAATAGGTTGAGCGATGGGGTAGTTCGGAGCCTCATATACGCGATTAATAAGGCAATTAAAATTATAAATAAGGAGGCATTAAAATATAACAAGGTGTGTGAGGAGTACTTGCTGCAACTTGCGAGTGAGATTGGCATTGACCTTCCAGACCTTAGTGATGTTAATCTTATTGATAAATGGAATTTATGGGAACCTTATACATATGAAGAACTATATAGTGCTGCAAGCTGGATGCTGAATAGAAAATTGATAGATGGAGTCCCATCCCGAAATGTTATACGCCAACTAGAACTAACGAAGTAAGGACGCATCTGGTCATTGCCTATCGCTTTTAGTCAGCAGCGAATTACCGATAAGAGCGACCGATAACGTTACACTAAAATACAAGAGTCCACCAGCAGTTGCTTCGAGCCGCTCCCCTGTATTCCACAACGAATACAGCGTTGTCGACAGAACGACCGACTCTTTAGTTACGAGGAGGACTGCCACGCTGAGGTTCGTTAACACTATAACAGTCACATACGTTGCTGCGTAAATTAGGGGTCCACGCATAAGAGGTAATATAACCCTGGTTAAACTTCGCCAAATTCCACCGTAAATCCTCGCTGCGTCCTCAATCTCTCTGCCTATCTGCAGTAGAGGACCAACTACCAATCTAACTACAAGGGGAAGGTATCTGAGAGAATAGGCATATACCAAAGCCCATACGGTCCCATAGATCCCGACGTTCGAGAAGAGGGCCGTCCAGTAGACGCCTATTGCGAGGACCATCGGAGGAACGGCCAACGGAAGCGATGTTATGAGAGCGAAAGTGTGTGACCCCTTAAATGGTCTCCTGTAACAAAAGTACGAAACCATCAAGCCGCCTATGACAGTAACTATGCAGGTGATGAGCGCCACTAATGCGCTGTTTATTGCAGCGACCCACGACAAGGGATATGTCAGGAACAGGAGGAAATTCTCCAGCGTTATGTTCTGAAAGAGCACGCTAGGGTTCCAGAAGGAGTGAAGTGAGGCTAGAATTAACACGCCAACAACCGATATAGGGTGAATTACAAGATATGTCATGATAATTAACGTGATTGTGAACTTTAACTTTCTTCCCAACCTAAGTGTTGGCGAAACTTCTGCCCTACCCGTTAATGACCCGTATTTTTCGGCATGCGCGACTACGAACCTATACGACCAAAGGGCAACCGACGCCAACGCTGCAAGGAAAACCGCATATGCTGTTGCGCCGCCGTAATCTGGAGGGATATCGCTGACCATCTTCTTGTAAATGGAGGTCGTCAGGACATAGATTCCGGCAGGTATGCCAATTATTGCGGGGGTGTCGAAGGCCTCAAGTCCGATTATGAAAGTGTAGATGTAAGCTGAGACGATAGAAGGCAAAACTATAGGCAGATATACGCGATATATGGTGCGCCAGAGACCGCCACCGAAGACGGTCGACATCTCTATCAAGGTCTTATCGATGAGCGAGAAAGCTGGGCTGATGAGGAAGAAGGACACCGGTGTCAGGTTCAGCCCCATGGCGAAGACCAATCCAGCGAAAGAGTATATGTTGAAAAGCGGCTCCTGCGCCCCAACTAGTCGCGAGTAAATGACATTAACTAACCCCGCTCTCGGGCTAAGTAAAAACGTCCATCCGATGCTTTCAAGGAAGCTGGGCATTGCCAACATTGCAACCATCACCGAGCGGAGAACACTAGCCAGAGGGGCATCAGTCGCTCTGTTGATGAAGGCCAGGACGAACCCGAGACCTGTTGCAACTAATGAGGAGAGGGCAGCAAAAGTGATGCTGTTTACCAGCGATGACGCGAAAAATGGATCCTCTAATACCGCTAGATAGTTCCCTAGCGTGATGTTAGTCTTAGGTCCCAAAGGTCCCAATCCTATGCTTGCGAGCAGTAGGAATACAACTGGTAATAATACTAGCAAGACGACTAGGGCAAAAAGCGCAAGCTTCAGTATCCTGTGAATTATGGGACGATCCATAAATTTGGACCTCTAATTGATTGTAAGTAACCTACTTAGAACCGAAGCCCATTTTCTTGAACTCGTCAGCCCATTGTCTAGCCTTCTCAACTGCCTCCTGCGTGGGATAAGGTTCGATCTTGATGCCCGGTTTCAGGACCTTCTCCAATGCGAAGTCGGCCGGAGTTCCTGGTCTTGCCGGGAACCTCACGGGCACGTTACCTATTATGACCTGACCTTCCTGTGAGAGGGCGAAGTCGACGAAGAGCTTGGCTGAATTGGGGTTCTGCGTCGTCTTAATGATGGCGATGTGAGAGAAGGACGTAAGCAACGGGACGCCTTCCGGAAGGAAGTAGTCCACCGGAGCCCCCTGAAGTCTTAATCGAACCACGTCGTGTAGGTTGGTTATGATACCAATGGGGTATTCGCCTGCCGCAACCTTTTCCGCAACAGCAGAAACCGCGATGTCAAGGACTGGTTTCAAATTCAGAAGCCCATTTACGAACTCATTCCACCTACTCTCACCTACATAACTCTTCAGAGAAACCAGCCACTGGGTTCCCACCGTTCCTAGAGTGATGTCATGCATTACGACTTTTCCCTTCCATTTAGGGTTCACTAATTCTTCCAAAGTCCTGGGAAGCTCTTCTTGTTTGACCAGCTTTGTATTGTACACGAGTGATATGGGTAGCAGTACGAAAGCCGTCCAAAGACCGTCTTTATCCTTTAAAGAGTCGGGGTAAGACTTAGACTCCGGCGAAACATAGGGCATGTACCTTCCCTCTGCTGCTAGCCTTACACCAGTCGTATGACTGATTATCACAATGTCGGCGGTGGGCTTGTTGGCGGCGAGTTCGCTGGTAACCCTTGTGTAAACCTCTGGCGGTCTCATCTCTTCGTAAGTCACTTTTATAAATGGATATCTTGCCTGGAAAGCGTCGATCAATGACTTGACGTCCCTGAAATCAACGCTGCCGTAAATGCGCAGGGTACCGCTTTCCCTCCTGGCTCCCTCTATTTTGGCCTGAAGCTCCTGTCTCTCTTTAATGAGCTGTTCGGCCTGAGCTGGGGACTCTATCCCAGCGGCCCGCGCGTACAGGTTGATCAGCTGTTCGAGGGTTTGCAGCCTATCAGACACCGACTTCAGGTCGCTGGTGAGGTCGTTTACCGATCTTCGTACGTCGTTCCTTAAACCTTCTGAGAGCACGACCACATACCCTGCGACGATTATCGCGGCAATCAGGGCAACTGAAGACAGGACCAGACTGAACCTAGGGCTCATAACCCTCACCCCGAGTCACATCATCGAATCTTTATATATATATATTTGTAAAAATTATTTTGACGTGAGGCAGAGCCTCGCGGTGCTATTCTCAATTGTAAGGGAACCCATGGCTGCCAGCGAAATTGCCAGAAAATTAGGTGTGGACAGACAACTAGTTCATTATCACCTGAAGTCCTTAACGAATGATGGGCTAGCTATAAGGATCAGAACTGGTAAAGCAGTCAAGTATCTCGCGCGAATTGAAAGGTTGATCGAGTACAGTTTTCTCTCTGCGCCTGATCTCTCAAAAAGGGAGGAGCTTATGAAAAAGATACTGGATGTTTTCAACACAACGCAATTAAGTCATCACAATGATATGAATTTCATAGAAATGAATGCGAATGTTGTCATCAGAAATATCGTAGTAAATGCTTTGTTCCATGCGTTCCGTCTGCTTGATCCATTCTACTCGTATCATAGTTCTGTTTTCTTGAGGGAGTTAGGCAACAGGTTGGCAAAATTTGTTCTAACCCATACAAAACATAAGACGAATGAAAGATGCGTGTCAGCATTAGCTATTTTTAAGGAAATTTTTGATGCCGATATATCATTAACCCGAATTAAACATAACTACTTGTTGCGTGTGAATAGGTTCATGGGATTCACCGATTTCGATGTCAGAGTGGACGATGTTCTTTTGGCTTTTATAGAAAGTTTGTTTAGCAATCTACTAAACCGTAAAGTCGTCGTGAAGAAGTATCCAGACCATAGTTTAAGAAGACATTATACTTACTTGATAAAAAACATATAAATGCATGTCCTGAGGACCCGTTAGTCTCGTGTGATTTGAAACAAGGGGTGAGCTATTGGTTTCCTCCATTAACTTATCGCTGCTTTAATAGGCATGTAGATATTGGAGCTCAATGATTATATGTTCTGAGGCTTGATAGGCGAGACGTAACAAGACTGCTGATTAACCGTGCAACAAATCCTAGGTAACAACGGGGTTTTTCGGTCTGATCGCAAGGGGAATTCCGAGGACTGACGACATATGAGCGCGAAAGATGTGCGAATTAAACCACTTGATGAAAATTATAAATGATAGTCCCACATATCGCCCTTTAGGGGGGACTGAGTGATCCCCACTATTGAGGACCTAGATCTTGAAGCCTTCTCGGTACTAATTAGGATATCAATTGCCGGATCAAAACAACAGCTACACGAGCTTTATGATATGGAACTTGAGCACGTCAAAGCCCTTGAAGAGATAGGACTGAAGAGGGTCTTCTTCACCGAGAAGCACGTTAACCCCAGCAGGCCTTCTCCGTCTCAGCCCGCAATAATTGCTGCTGCTTCGCAGAGGACCAGCCGCGTTAGACTCGGTGCCCTCGTCTACGTCCTACCCATGAGGAGCCCGCTGTTGTTGGCGGAGGAAGTATCAATGTTAGATCACCTCTGCAAGGGCAGACTCGAGTTGGGGGTGGGGAGCGGGGTGGACGTCGGGAGCAGGGCCCTAGCCTGCATGAAACTGGACCCGGAGGTTGCCCGCGAGATGAGCATCGAGGCCACAAGGTTCCTGATAGAATATTTCAAATCAGGAGGGGCCAGGTTCTCCTTCAAGGGGAGATATTACGAGTTCGAGGACGTGTTGCCGCCCGTAATGCCTTATCAGAGACCGCATCCTCCTCTCTGGTTCCCCGTAAGGAGGAGGGAGGCTGTAGAATGGGCTGCTGAAAACGGCTACAACATAGTGAGGGGGTGGTTGAGCTGGTTGAGGGGGACCACCAGAGAGCATTTCGAGCACTACAGAAGAACGTTCGAATCGAGAGCATCCACTTCGGTCAACAGGAAAGGCCCCTATCTGTCCCTCTCGAAGCTCGTTCTCGTGGACAAAGACGACCACAGGGCTAGGCAAAGGGGTGAGGTGGCAATCAAACGCCACCTGGAGTATCTCTTCAGCGAATGGTCCGTAAGGTGGACTAGGGCCTTCACCGGTTCCACCCCGATCGATGACTTTTTGTTGAATGAGCTGAAGACCAACGTAATAGATGGCAACAATGCAGCTGAGTACGCAGTTAATCGGGGAATCGCCTTCATCGGGGCGCCAGATCGTGTGGCGGCCCAAATGAGGAGGTCGTTGGCCGAGTCCGGCGCCAACTCCTTCGTATTGCTGACTCGCTTCGGGGACCTGTCCTACTCAGAGTCGCTGAGGACTGCAGAGATGCTCGTTAACGAGGTCATCCCATTGCTAATCAGGTCGTGACGCGAGTAGTCGCCTGACGAAGTTCCCAGCTACACCGATCATCGAGAGGTAGAAGGCCAAAGGGGCCCTGGAGGCCGCGTATAGGATCAGCTCCACTGGGGGCAGCGACGCCAGCGTTCTCGTACCTGTTAAGACGTCAGCGAGGAGGCTCGACACGAGGAGCGCCACGGTCAAATAAGCGGTCATAGTCCCCAGGGGCAGTAGCGTCCATCTGATCTTAACCCCCCTCGTTCCCAGGTAGCCGAGAGCTGCTAGCGTCAAAACCATGCCTATCCTTGTGGCGTTGGAGATGTCAGGGTTACCGAACCTGTCTACCAAGGGAAAAGCAGCGAACCAGAAGGTCACAGCCACGAAGGTTGCGGTCCAGAGGAAGTACGGCGGGTCCGACTTCCGGCCCTCACCGTCACCAAGAAGGTCTTCCGACAGAACTATAGTTGAAGCGCTCAGCGCCGTCGATACGACTATGGAGAACGCCGCTTGCGAAAGCGTGGGGGAAAGCTCCGAGAACGACCTCCCAGCTAGCTTCCCAGCGGTTATCGCGAAGAGCAAGATCAATGCTCTGCCAGCGGTCTTCCTAGTACCGCCAGTGACCCCAATGAGCAGCAGTATCACCGCCAGCTGAAAGAGCAGGTAGTGAACCGAGTTGTACGCTAGGATGCTGAGGCCCGGAGAGCCAATCCTGTTGTCAAGCCAGATCCTCAGGCTCATTGCAAGGTCGTCGACGAAGAGGGATATCGCGAATGACCCGACGAAAGTCGAGATCGCCCACAGCAATGCGGAGCTGAACTTCCAACGTGCAGTTACTGACCCGCTCCTCATTTAACCACGAAAGCCCCCCTCACCCTCTGGTACTGATGCCCGAAACCACAGTAAATCGTGCAGTAAACGTCGAAGCTCCCCTGTTTATCAGCCACGAACCTCACGTATCCGACCGATGCCCTTGCCTCCTCCAGAACCTGCCTTATGCTGTACCTGACCTTATGTGTCTCGCCCTCCCTGGATTTCGCGCACTCATCGCATGTGATGACGACTACGTTGTACCCTTCTATGAACATCGAGTGATCGGGCAGGTCGTGGCTCGCTACTATCTCCTCAGTTATCCTGGGGTCGTTCGGAGGAAGTGGGCCGATGCCACTCCACCGAGTCCTGTTCTCGTACTCGACGTAGGCGTTCATCCTGACAGAGAGTATCGGGTCTCTGATTATCTGGGACGCCGGTATGAGGTAAATCTCCACCTCATCGCCCCTGTTCACGGCCATGTAAGGTATCTCGTTGAACTGCGAATCGTAGAAGACGTATCCCCACTTATACGCAACGACGTAAAACGTCTTTACCGGTCTAAGTTTGTAGGGACTGAAGTCCGCAGAGAGCAGGGCCGACACAACGATCAATATAGCCAACGCTCCGAGCGCTGCTAGCCTGTACCGCTCCAAGGCAGTTACCCGCCGCGCTCGAAGGCCTGTCTCGCCTGGTCCAGGAAGCAGGGTCCTTGAGAGCTCTGGCACCTTCCGGTGTAAATGTCGCAGTAGGTGGCGGCTGGGCATCCGGCGTCGAAGGGCTCGTTGAAGCAGAACTCCCATGGCTCTCTCTGCCCGTTGGCGCTGCTCCTCTGCAGGAGTGCGCACAGCCTAGCGCTCATATCTGGCGTACACCTGAAAGGTGGTGCGGTGGCAAACCTCGGTTTAATGGAGTTGAGCAACGCGTTGAACTCCGCATCAGATAACTTGTCAATCGCCTCGAAGACCTCGTTGGGCGACTTCCCGGACAACCTCTCATACAACGACGAGGCATCTGCGGCCGTGACTTCTCCAGCCTTGGTTCCCGTCCCCAAAAACGGTTGCAACGCGTAGAGCATGACGACCGCTGCCGAAACGATCGATACCATGAGGAGGGATGTGGTGGCCCTCATCCTGCATCACTACCATGAGAGGTCTTGATAAGCATTCCCCTGTAGTCCAAATTTGGACGGCATGACGGTTGGAGCGAAGCGCTAATAGAGCGCTTACCGATCCGACTGAGGTGATGCGCCCCTCCGTTTCCGGCGCTCTCAGGCTCCTCATCGGAACGGCGTTCCTAACACTGATCCTCTTAGCGACGTGGGCTCCTCTAACGACCGGTTCAGCTCAGCAGACCTATAATTGGCAGTATCCGGCGTACGACCTCCGCAACACCAATTACAGTCCCCAGAACCTCATAAACCGGGAGAACGTAGGGAGGCTCGCGCTGGTCTGGCTATATCAGGTGCCTGAGAACCCCTTCAGGATACCTTCGTTGGCACCTCTCCAGGGCATCGAGACCACGCCGCTGATAGTGAACGGCATCGTCTACTTCGCCACACCATACAATAGAGTGATCGCGCTGAGGGCCGACACCGGAACACCCATCTGGTCATATCAGGTAAACATGAGCGAGTTCACGGGTAAGCCCTACTGGGCGTACGTCGCGAACCAGAAGAGCATCTGGTACCACAACAACACGATACTGATGATGGCATCGGACTGCTCGATCCACGTGCTAGATGCGCTGACAGGGAGGTTGCTGAGGCGCGTTCCAGGGGAGGTTGTGTGCGACATCCCAGGGAACACCGGTTACTACTGGGGAGAGCAGGCACCAATCGTCTACGATAACCTTCTGATAGTGAGGGCTTCCACAGCGGGCTTCGGCGGGAGGGGCTTCCTCGCAGCATACGATCTCCGGGACATGAAGCTGGTATGGCGTTGGTACACCGTTCCACCGGTAGGAGGGGACCCTGACTGGTCTGCGAAGTACGTGGTCGAGAGGGACGGGAGACTCTTCGAGGGAAAGACTAGGGGCAACATCAGACCTTTCCCCGGTGATTGGGGAACGACAGACCTCATAGGCGGTGGGGCGTTATGGGGCCTGATAGCCATCGACCAGGAGGAGGGGACGCTATACGCTTCTGTTGGACAGCCATCTCCCTACTACGACGCCTCGCTTCGTCCAGGTCCAAACCTGTATACCATGTCCATCGTTGCAATAGATGCGAAGACCGGTGACCTGAAATGGTACTATCAGGTCATGCCGCACGCCCTCGTCCCCCTGGAGCCCGGGTGGAGCGTCATCCTCGCTGAGCTTGAGGTTGGCGGGGCCAAGAGGAAGGTCGTCATAGCCGCGTCTAAGGCGGACTACATCTACGTCCTGGACGCGCGGACAGGCGAGCCCGTGTACGAGCCGATTAAGGTGGGATGGCGCGAGATGAACGTCCACAACGTGAACATGGGGAACGGAGCCGACATGGGCCTCTCCACTGAGGTCCTGGCTGGCAAGACGTACTGCCCCGGAGCTCAAGGCGGGGTCGAGGAACCGCCCGCCTATCACGACGGTGTCCTCTTCGTCGCCTCCCAGAGGGCCTGCCACAGAATAGTCAAGGGAAAGGTCTTCTACAAGGGGCAGATAATAGACGGTTACATCAGCCTCCCCGATCCGACGATACCCCAAAACTCCACGCTGTACGCCGTCGACCTCAGGACCAGGACGATAAAGTGGAAGTTCGAGATGCCGAACAGGTATCAGGCGGCTTCTGTGGTCGTGAGCGGGGGCGTCGTCTACGCGGTTGACAGGGCAGGCATCCTGTACATGCTCGACGAGGAGACGGGAAGGCTCCTGAGGAGGATCTCGCTGGGAGGGCTCGGATCATCGGGTGTGAGCATCGGCACCGACGCATCGGGCGAACCCGTGCTGGTAGTACCCTCGGGAGGGGGTGAGTTCGCGGGCACCTACACGCCCGGCGTCGTTGCTGCCTTCAAGCTGGTGGGGCCTGTTGCGACCCCCGGGCCATTCGGGCTCAGCTCCTCTGAGCTCCTGCTATTGGTGGTGGGTGCAGGGGTTATAGTGTTGGGGTTCATCGCGCTTCTGAGGCTCGGAGGCAGGAGGCTTGCGAGGAGAGGTCAGAAGGTGGCTGGCGGCGACGGCGGTTAATCTCGGCACCCTGCCGCCACCGCTGGACACCGGTCTTGTGGCAGCTATACTGCCTGCCCTCAGCAGGGACCTCCACGCCCACATAACCGTAGCCACGTGGGTTCCGATAATCTACCTGCTGGTGATCTCGGTCTTCATGCCCACCTTCGGGGCGTTGTCGGACAGGTTAGGAAGGCGGGAGTTCTTCGCGTTCGGGCTGCTCGTCTTCGCCTTGGGAGCGTTCCTCTCGGGCAGCTCCCAGACCATTTACGAGCTGCTGTTCGCGAGGTTGGTACAAGGGGTGGGGGCGGCCTTCGTGCTGGCCAACAGCAGGGCGCTGATCTCCGATCTGTTCGGGGAAGGCAGGGGTCTGGCGATGGGCGTCCACATAGCAGTCCTCTACTTCGCCCTCCTCATGGGTCCTCTTCTAGGGGGCGTCATCCTGACCCTGACGAGCGTGGTGGGCTGGCGGGACGTGTTCTTTGTGAACATCCCGATATGCGTGGCATCGGCAACGCTCACGGTCGTACTGGTCCCGAGGAGCAACAGGCCCGTTCGTTCATCGGGGCGCTTGAACTGGTTCAGGGCAGTCCTCCTCTTTTTCGGGCTGCTCGCGCTCATAGGCGGCGTGAGCATGTGGACGATGACCAAGGGCACCATCGAGCTGTTACTGGAGGAGGTCAGGTTCTTCGGTCTCTACACGCGTCCCTTTTTCTACGTCAGCTTCCCCGCATGGGTGCCCGTGCTGGCGGGTGCCGCCCTCACGACTCTGACGCTCCTCAGCGAGTGGAAGAGTGAGAGCGATCAGGTCATCCCCCTGAGGCTGTTGAAGGTCAACACCAGGTTGCGATCCGCATGCGTCTCGATCCTGTTGCTTTACACGGCCCATCACGCCACATGGGTGCTTCTGAGCTTCTACCTGACCGTTGTCAAGGGGATGGACCCCATCGAGACAGGGATGACCATCGCAGTCCTTCCGCTCACGGTGCTCGTGATCTCCCCTCTGGGCGGACTGATATCCGACAGGTACGGACACGTTCAGGTCATGACCTTTGGGCTGTTCGTCAGCGGAACATCGCTTCTGATGCTGTCCTTCGGATCGGCTGATACGTCCATTCTGTTCATAGCCGTCTCATTGGTGCTCCTCGGAATGGGGATAGGCACGTTCGCTGCACCCAACACTAACACTGCACTCGAGTCCGTGCAACCTGAGGTGAGGGCACAGGTCAACGGTCTCCTGGGCTTCATGAGACACATCGGGCAGACCCTCAGCCTGGTGTTCGCTTCGATGGTGATGGATCTGAGTATAGGATACGAGAAGTTCCTGCTTGGAGGTGAGATAGACATCTCATCGTTCGTTAAGGGGATGGACACGTTCTTCCTCATCGGATCCGGACTGTCGTTAACCGCTGCGGCGTTTGCCCTCTACTATGAGGTCCATCACGCGCGAAGTTTCCTGTATCTCCTCCTTAGAAGGAAAGCCGTCCAAGATACGAGGAGCAACGCCACTGAAAGGAGCAGCAGTGGAGTCACGTAGGACCAGTGGTCGCTTGAGACCCTCACGGTGCCGATCTCCACCACGGCCGGGGTCGGTCTGGTGGGTATGACTGGGATGCCGAGTGGGTCCTCCGCGTACTCCTCGGACTCCAACGTCACCACGACTCTTATTGAGTCAGATGCGGCTATCGAATAATCTGGCATGATGGACGTCGTGAACGGCCCCCATCTGTAGCCGGGATAGACGTAATCCACCTTGTACGCATCATCCCTGGTGGTCACGGTGCGCCTGGCGAGCGTCCTGCCGTCAGGCGAGATGAGCGTGAACGTGAGGGATATGTAGCCTGAATAGTGCTTCAACGGAGGTAGCTTTTCCAGAACCAGCGTGAAGGTCAGGTTGATGGGGGAGCCCCTACGTACCTCATCCGGCATCTCGACGGTGAGCGAGTACTCGCTCCTCCCTATGGCGTCCACCAGTTGAATCTTAACCGTGTTAACTATCTCGTTAGATCCTGCAGCGACGAGGACTGGGACCAAAAGGAAGACTGTTAGTCTAGTAAGTGAACGGCCCAAGGGCCTCGACCTCCTCCTTCATTTCCTTCGCCACAGTTCTGGGGTCTCTGCCAGCCCAAGCGCTACGGATGTGCCTCGCCAAAACGAACATCACCTGGTTAGCCTTGATCGTGGGAGGCACGTAGGCGACCTCGCCCGAGTCCAGCACCTCCTTCACCACCTTAACGGACTCGTATTCGCGCCGTCCGATGTTAGCCTTTACGGAATCGTCGTCGAAGGCGGATCTTCTGACGGGGATGGAGAGCGACCTTTTATCCAGCATCAGCTCGATCCTGGTGCCGACCTCCGTAGCCCACTGGAGCCATAGCCAGGCGGCCAGTCGGTTCCTGGAGTTCCTGGTGAGTCCCAGACCGTCGCCGACGAACTGATGGAAGCTTCCCGAGGGGCCCGCGGGGTTCCTCAGGTATCTCACCTTGCCTACCACCGTCGACCTCTCGGGGTCGTCCATCATCCACGCGAAGTCCTGCCAAAGGATGGCGGTCGCTATCCTTCCCCTCCTCATCGCGTTCGCGACTGCGTCCCAGTCGTACGATATCGAGGCCGGGTCGGCGAAGGGCCTCATCCGCGAGTACACCTCTAGGGCCTCGACCACCTCGGAGCTGTCCATGACTGGTACGACCTCCCTTTCACCGACCTCGAAGAGCCTGCCGCCGTAGCTGAACACCAGGTTGTTGAACTCGGTCACGGCACCGACATCGCTCCCCAACTGCATGGCCGTCGCGAAGGTCCCGCCTGTCGGGTTGTGGAGGTCCCTGAGGTCCTCGAGGTGCTCGTCCCATGTCCTCCCGGGAGGTCTTCCGAGCCTCTCGTAGAGGTCTGCCCTGTAGAAGCGGATCATGGTGGGTGCGCTGAGGGGAAGGAGGACCGGCACCCTGTTCTCCCTGGGTCCAACTGGAGGGTAGTAGCATACCAGTTCGAGGGAGGGTCCGATGAAATCGTCGAGTCTGAACCCATCGTAGGTGTAATCCTTGTACCTCTCAGGAAGGCCTCCCACCTCGGTCAGGTAGGGTCTGTAAAGGGCCAGATCGAAGGACTCGACTGCCACCAGGTCGTGGATTGCAGTTCCAACGCTCAGCGCGGAGAGGGTCTTCGTCACGTGGACCGGATAAGGGGAAACGTCCAGTTTGGAGTCCACGCCTGAGGCGTAGTAGAAGTCCCGCTCTATCCTCTGAAGGGCGAGCCCTGTGCTCTCCGCCATCAAGGCCACGTAAGTTCTCGAGCCCGCTATGGGGGGAGAGACCTCCGCCAACCATTCCAGGAAGGCCAGGTAGCGCGGATTGAGGTCGCTCCTGCCCAGCGACGCGAGCAGGTCCCTAACAGATCTCCTCTCGGAGCCCTTACCGCTCCTGTTGCTGGTCAAGAAGTAAATCCCAAGAGCCGCCGTCGCAGCGGCGGAGAGAGTGACGGTCAGGAACCTCCTCCTGCTGAGCCTGAAGTTCAACCCTCAGACCTCCCTGCTCCGTCCACCAACGCGAATACGCCGAGCAGCGCCGACAGAAGCCCTATGAAGACCATGAGACCTATGGGGATCACGGCCCAGCTGACTAATGCCGTTATCACCGCCTGGCCGAACCCGAGCATCGCAGCCGTTCCGCCCACGTACCCGACAGCATATCCCATGAGCGCTCCTATACCGTAAGCTGCTGCGTTGTGCGTCAGCAGGTGCGTGACGACCAGCCGCCTGCGAAGCGCGCTGACTCCCAGCACGACCTTCGCCAGGTAATAGATGACTGACCAGCAGAGGGCCCCAATGGTCCCGAACCCTACGAAGACTGCATAGGCCACGAACATCCAGGTCCCGGGCCAGACGGTGAGTTTCAACGGTAGCGCGAGCGGTGCTACGAGGACCGGTGCTGCAACTAGGGCTGAGGCAATCACGTTAATCAGCGTGTTGATCAGGAAGTACTTGGAAGCTACGAGTGGGTCAATGAGTGTAGACCCCCGCTTATTCATCGTCTCCTGCGCACAACCGATGCTATCAGGTTCAATATGCCGAGGAGGGTGCCGAGC
Organism: Candidatus Calditenuis fumarioli; assembly: GCA_030059665.1. Lineage (GTDB taxonomy): Archaea > Thermoproteota > Nitrososphaeria_A > Caldarchaeales > Calditenuaceae > Calditenuis > Calditenuis fumarioli. The sequence continues at coordinate 461,717 of JANVYR010000002.1, read as the reverse complement.
ACCGCGGCGCCTACGGAGAGCCCGGTGGGAATCACGACCCACCCTATCAGCGCTGTGACCACCATCGCGGAGCCGCCGTCAGCCACGAACCTCCCTCCCTCGATCCCGACGTAGCCCGTGAGACCGACGGTTCCCAGAACCCCTATCTCGTAAAGGGCCATGGACAGGATCGACAGGAGCGCGTTGGCGCCCTCGACGTTGAACAGCTGCCTGAGGAGGTAGTAGCTCAGCGACCAAAGGAAAGCTCCACCCACGCCAGCGATCAGCAGCACGAAGTACGATACCCAACCCCAGGCGCCGGGCCAGACGTCCACGTTATGGGTCAGTATCGAGCCAGGTCCAGCGGCCAGACGCAGCTCAGGTATCAGGATGAGGGCTGTGGCCACCGCAGCCAAAACTCCGTTTAGCAATCCAAGAGCGAAGTAGATTTTAGAGATCTTCAGTACGTCCATGAAACACACCCTTACCGAACGAACCTTCTGATGGCGATGACCGCTGTAACCGCGGCGAAGGCGAAGAGCCCATAGGCGAAGAAGCTGCTGACCGCCCAGACTAGGTCCTTGAAGTCCTTCGTCGGCTCCAGCGCCACCGGCCTGCCAGCCTTGATGTCGGCCCACTGCGGGAACGTGGTGGCTCCCCCGGTCTTCTCGTAATTGAAGGTCAGGTAATCCCAAGTCTCCTCAACTATCTTAAGCTGACCGCCCAGCAGCTTCACCTTCAGCGTGATCTTCACACGTCCATCGAAGTTGCCCAGCACATCAGAATTGCCGCTGATCGCTTGAACGCTTTCTATCACGGCAACGTCGCCCTCATACCTCGTGGTGAAGCTTTCCTCCTTAAGCGTGATGGTCTTCGCCGTTCCCAGTGCAGCTATGTACAGTATCCTGATGTTTCCCTGTCCCTTGTATGTCCCCTTCAGACCCGCAGCCTGTCCAGTCCAGTAAGCCACAGCGTCCTGACTGTACTTGTCGATGATAGCCAACACGTCCCGACGCTGGACGTCAGCTACGTAGTTGTTGAAGAAGGTCCTTAGCTGCTGCTCTGTGGGCAGATTGGCGGCTGGCGTAGTCTGGGTCGTCGTCACGGCGGGCGAAGTCTGGACCGTTGTGGTGGTCGTCACGGTAGTCTCGGTCCGAGTTCTAGTGACTTCAGTGACGGTTCCAGGCTGGGTGGCAAACGTAGTGGTCTGTTGGGTTGGAGAGCGGGTGACGGTCGTTGCAGGACCTGAAGGTGGCGTTCGCGCAGCTAAAATGTAACCGGCCGCTGCCACCACGATGACCGCCACGACTATTCCGACCAAGAGGGTCCGTGCGATCCCAGCCATGCGGTCTGGTGCCATCTCGCACGCAAAGGCGCTCATCCCTATTTAAATATTCGCGATTAACAGCTCTGTAGTCCCGAAAATCAAGAGACGACCGGCGAACAGATTTTAGGGCCGGGAATCCTGCGCGGTGATGGTGCGCCATGTGTGTAGCCCTGAGGGTCCAGGGTCTCAGGAAGACTTTCAGGGTCAAGTCGGGGAGACTGGTTCAGGTGGTTGAAGCCATCAGGGAAATGGACTTCGAAGTACGGGAGGGTGAGGTCTTCACGCTGCTCGGGCCCAGTGGATGCGGGAAGACGACCACGCTGAGGTGCATAGCGGGACTCGAGGACCCAGACGAGGGCGAGGTAGAGATCGGAGGCGTAACGGTCTTCTCGAAAACGAGATCGATCTCCGTTTCGCCTGAGAAAAGGGGGATAGGCATGGTCTTCCAGAACTACTCCGTCTGGCCCCACATGAGCGTCTTCGAGAACGTGGCGTATCCCCTCCGGGCAAAGGGGGTGCCTAAGGACGAGCTGGTGAGGAGGGTGAGATGGGCTCTGTCGCTGGTCAAGCTAGACGGGCTGGAGGACAGGCCTGCCACAAGGCTCAGCGGTGGACAGCAACAGAGGGTGGCGCTCGCAAGGGCCATCGTCTCGGAACCTAAGGTGCTGTTGCTCGATGAACCGCTCAGCAACTTGGACGCCAAGGTCAGAGAGGAGCTGAGGGACGAGTTGAGGCACCTCCTGAGATCGATGAACATCGCCACAGTCTACGTGACCCACGACCAGCTGGAGGCCTTCGTGATGTCGGACCGCATAGGTCTGATGAGCGAGGGTGAGCTGCTCGAGGTGGGAGATCCGGTCCAGACCTACTTCAGGCCCAGGACCAAGTTCGGGGCCGAATTCCTGGGCTCTGCGAACGTGCTGGAGGGTGAGCTGCTTCCCGACGGCACGGTTGATACGCGGATCGGCAAGATAGTCGTTGAATCTCGCGATCCGACGTTGGACCACGGAAAGGTCTATGTGGTCTTTCGGTCGGAGTCTGTCGACCTGGACCTCACGGGAACTTGTAGCGGCACCACCAACGCGTTCGCCGGGACGGTGCGCGAGAAGAAGTTCCTCGGCGACAGGTGGGAGCTTTCGGTGGAAGTGAGCGGCGTGATCCTCAGGGTTTCACTCCCATCTAGGGTGAACGTCGCCACGGGGTCCAGGGTATGCGTGAGGATCGACCCGGCCCTGTGCTCGCTGGTTAGGAAATGAGTTCCCTGCAGATCTAAAGTCCTTTGATGCCCGCGGCAGCGGACCCCTACGTTCACTACATTCCATTTAAGTTCCCATCGGAAATCCTTATCTATTGACCTCTTACTTCACCTCTACGCTATGGAAAGGAAATCGGGGCTGCTCGGATTGAGCCTGGCCGTCGTCTCCGTGCTGGCTATGCTGATCACCTCTTCGGTGGCCTTGGCGCAGCAGCAGGCACTGGACTGGGCGAGGTACAACGGAGTCCCTGGGAACTGGAACTGGAGCCCGCAGACTCAGATCGACAAGGAGAACGTGAAGTTCTTGGAGGTGAAGTGGGTATTTCCGGTACCGCCCGCATCGCTGGGTGATCCGTTCTTCGCTGGGTCCGAGGGAGTCATACACACACCGCTTGTTTACAAAGGAGTGGTGTACTTCGTCACGAACTGGCACAGGGTTTACGCGTTGGACCTAGCGTCTGGAAAGACTCTCTGGTTCAAGGACCTTCCTCCACCGAAGGAATTCGTCGATCAGATGGCCGCTGGTAAACCGCCGCTGTGGGAGCCGTTCTTCAAGGGGCACTTCCATCAGATACACATCTACGAACTCGACGGCAGACCTTACCTCTTCATAATTACGAACTACTACTATCTCGTTGTCATCGATCCTCTCACGGGTGACATAAAGCTACGGTGGCCCATATTCACTGTCGACTACTTAGCCAACGTGCCTGGGAACAGAGGTGTATACGACATCTCCACTCCGAGCTTTGTAGTTGATACCAAGAGGAAGATTATGATAATCGGTGTTTCTACGCCCGAGGACCAGGGCGCAGGTCGTGGCTTCTTCGTTGGCGTGGACTTGAAGCCGTGGCTTGAGGGACGCGGCAATCCCCAGATCATCTGGAGGACTTTCACGGTCCCACCCCAGGACGGCAGTGACCCTGAGTGGACTTTGAAGTTGGTTGACCAGATGAAAGGAGCATGGATATTCGACGGTGCCCGCGATCAGCTGATCAACCTCAAGACCCTACCACCTGACCAGAAGAGACAGCTCCTCTACGACGACTGGGGATTTGCTAGGTTCGTTCAGCGGTATCCGAACGAGAAGGTCAGCTATGCTGGAGCCGGTGCGGGTTGGGGAGGAGCTTACGCTGTGGACGAGGACAGGGGAATAGCGTACGTGGGAACTAATCAACCCGCTCCAGACTGGAACGCAACGTTCAGGCCAGGCCCGAACTTGTGGAGCGATTCCATTTTAGCGCTGGACGTCGAGACTGGAAAACTGATATGGGGAGTTCAATCGTTGCCTCACGATCTTTGGGACTGGGACTGCGCGTGGAGCGTCTTGCTGGTCAAGAACGCCATGATAGGCGGACAGAGACGTGATGCTGTGATCAAAGGGTGCAAGAGCGGGCTGGTTTTCGCGCTAGATCCCGACGACGGTCACCTACTATGGGTGTTCAAGGCTATGGAGCCGGCGAAGTACGGAGGTGATCCAAGGTATGGGATAAAGTGGTCGAAGTACGTGAAGTGGCAGAACCCGCTCGACCCGAAAGACATGAACTGGAGATGGCAGGGAGAGTGGACCACTGGACAGGAGTACGAATACATTAAGAATCACAAACCTTTCTATCAGAACCCGCCTGCAACTGGCGCGCTGGAGAGCGATCCTGCGTACGATCCCCAACGAAACAGGTTATTCGTAGCAGTTTACAACATGCCCGCAGCATTCGCTATACAGAACGTCGGCCCAGGAACAGCGTGGCCTGCGGGATGGGGAATTAGCTTTGAGACGCTCCCATCGCAACCCACGAACACAACGATCTATGCCATAGACGTGAACACCGGGAGGATCGTGTGGAACACCTTCGTGCCAGACGTACCGTATAGAGGAGGACTATCGGTCTCGAATGGATTAGTCTTCGCGACGTTCAACGATGGCACCCTCCGCATATACGACGCTGACACCGGAGCGGAACTAAAGAAGGTGATTGTGGGAGGCCCGATGATGACACAACCGAGCATCGCTGCCACAGCCGACGGAAAAATTAGAATAATAGTTCCAGTATCAAACGCGATCCCGGGAACTTGGGGGCCTCACGCGCTGTCAGGCTACGTGGTGGTCCTAGGCCTTCCTGATGTCATAGCAGAGAGAACGGTAGTCCAGGAGAGGACAGTGGTCCAGACTCAGGTCAGGACTCAAGTCCAGACGGTAGTCCAGACCGCAGTCGCTACTCAGGTGGTCACTCAGGTACAGACTCAGGTCAGGGAGGTTGAGGTTATACCTGCTTGGGTCTATGCCGTTGCAGGCGTCGCAGTAGTAGCTGTGATAGCTGCAGCCACGATAGCTGCCAGGGGAAGGAGGAGGTAAAGTAGACAAACCGGATAACGAGCTCAAAAAAACCTTAGACTTTTATGCGATCTCGGTCCCCTTATCCTTTTTTGATATCAAGATGCGTGTCTCTTTCAACGACGATCTCGGAAGACCCTTATCCGGCTCACGAACCGGAAGTACCACGATTAATGAAGCCGCAAAACCGAGCAATTATTTTAAGGTAATGCGTAGAGAAAGATTCTGGGGGCTTTGAACCGACGAAGAGCTCTCATAGCGCTGGCAGGAGCGGCGGTATTATCGGGACTGTCTGCATTTGGTCTCAGATATCTCCAGCTGATTTCAGGTGAGAAATCGCAAACCGCGATTTCCCTAGCAGAGCGGACATCCTCCATATCGGTGCGGTGGGATTCAGGTCCTCCCTTGCCGGTGAGGCTGAGCGAGGTGGCTGCTACAGTGGTCGGACAGACCATATATCTAGCGGGGGGACTTACCGCTGAAGGTCGTGCGTCCGATCGCTTCTTCGCGTTCGACGTCCCAGAAGTTAGGTGGAAGGAGCTGGCGAGAATGCCCGCCCCCCTCCATCACGTGGCAATGGTAAGTCAAGGCGATCAGATCTTCGTGATCGGCGGCTACGACGACGGTTGGACGGCACAGGACAGGATCTATCGTTACAGCGTCAAGTCTGACGGGTGGGAGGTGTTTCTCACCCTAAAGAGACCCATAGCAGCTGCCACCGCACAGGTCCTGGGCAATGAGATCCACATTTTCGGTGGCGCCAGAAAGGGGCATGCGGTGAACGATCACGCCATAGTTGATCTCGAAAGACTGTCGGTGGTGGATGGTGTCTCGCTAAGGGTGGCGAGGGAACACCTCTCATCAGCCGTAATGGGGAAGAGAATCTATGTTGTGGGCGGCAGGGCACCCTCAGGTGGAAGGATCAACAACCTGGGAACCCTGGAGATCTATGACGCAGATACCGGAGTCCTTAGTGAGGGTCCTCCTATGCCAACACCTAGAAGCGGTATAGCGGCGGTCGCTGTCAAGGGGATGGTTATGGTCTTCGGAGGAGAGAGCGAGACGAGGACCTTCGGTGAGGTCGAGGCATACGACGTGAACAGGGGATCATGGACATCGTTGACATACATGCCCACCCCTAGACACGGACTCGCTGCAGCAACCGTAGGTAACAGAGTCTACGTTATCGCCGGCGGTCCTAGACCAGGGCTCACGGTCAGCGACGTAAATGACGTTCTAATATTGGAATGAGAGGTCTTTGGAGGTTGTCGTCAAGGATGTTGATGCTCACGGCCCTTACGCTTATCCTCATGGGTTATATAGCAATAATATTGCTGGAGGACCTTTCTCACCAATTCTTCAGGCAGGACATAAGATCGTGGTACCTTTTCTCGTTGGTTTTGGTCTTCACAGGTCTGGTAACGTTGATGGCTTGGTATTTTTCGCGTATACGATTAGCTTCCTAAAGCTGGCCCGAGAACAGATCACCAGTGTTCACACTCGTAACGAAAATAGTCTGGCTAACCTGCGCCTGAGATAGAGCGTTATCAACAAAGGAACGATCATCGCTATGGTTCCGGCTGCAGCTTGGGCCTCGAATTCAACGGTCCTGAAGGTCCCTATTTGTTCGCCAACGCCCGCCCAAACGCCCACGCTTACGGTCCTCGCGTCAGGTCCTGTGAGAATGCTAGCAAGGAGGAACTCGTTCCAAGTAACGACGAACAAGAAAGTCCATATCACTGCGAGCCCCGGTAACGCTAAAGGAAGTATGACCCTTCTTAGGACGGCGGTGGCCGGTGCTCCCATCAACTCCGCGACCTCTACTAGTTCTTTAGGGAAGTCCCTGAGCAACGACCTCACAAGCAGATAGGCCAGAGGTATGTTGAGCGATGTATAGGCAAGCGTCAAACCAGCTTGGGTGTCCCATAACCCAACGTTCACCGCTATTATCAGAAACGGCAGTAAGTACACAAACGGAGGAGCAGATCTCATGACGAGCATCAGGTAGTCCATGTTCCTCCCTAAGAATCTGGAGCCGAACGTCAATTGGTAAGACGAAAGCAGTGCTAAAACGGTAGCTATGAGTGCGCTGACCGTTCCTATAACTAAGCTGTTGGTTATCAGCCTCTGGAATCCCTGAACCCTGAACATGTCCATGTAATAGGTCAAAGAGGGCGTTATCCCCCCTGAATAGTATGGGACTCCCCCTATCAACCTGAACCCAGGTGCGTAGATCGAGGAGAGATCTATGTCGAACCCTTCAAAGACCATGTTCGCTATCGGGTATACGTAAAAGAGTGCAAGGGCGGCTGCAGCGACGTAAACTAATAACCGTGTCACCCTCATGATCGTTCCCCCTGCACGAAGACCCTGAAGAGGACGAAAGCAACTGATAGGCTGACCCCCAGAAGCAGCATCGAAACTGTCGCTATGTACTGGATGGAGGGCAGACCGGACGGTGGATAGACTAGCTGCTTGAACAAAAGGAGGCTTAAGGTGTCGGTAGCTTCACCCACCTGCGTTGCCCGTACCCAGTTGCTCCATGCAAATGGTATCTCGAAAGCCCTGAAGAAATCTATCGACTTTATGATCATGAGCGTCCTAACGACGTTCGATCGAAGGATGGAGGGGAGGTAGAGGTATCTAAGCAGGTCAAATTCGTTCGCGCCCATCAGCCTCGCAGCTCCGACACATTCCTTCGGGATGTCCTCTATGACGATCAGTGACGCTAACATGAACAGTGGTGACCAAAGCCAGCTTTCAGCCAGAGTCATTATGGGGAAGTAAATTATGGCATCTGTTACGTCTATGAACGGAAGTCCAAAGGATACGTGAAGAAGGGAGTTGATGTCGTCCCATACAGCGGGAGGTGACCAGAGGATACCTGCGATGATGGGTGAGACGGCTAGAGGCATCGCGTAAAGACCCTCTAGGATCCTGTTGCTCCTGCCGAGTGCCGAGAGAACGAGGGCAGCGGCCACGCCAATCACCAGCGATCCCATTAACGACAGTAAAGTGTAGGCAATCGAGAGGAAAGTTGACCTGTAGAAGTTAACGTCCGAGATGACCGATGCGAAGTTCTTGAGGGTTAACGTTCCCACCTCACCTCCTGGCGAAATAAAACTCAGGTACAACGTGTATGCTAACGGAACCAAAGAGCCCAATACCGCAACAGCCAGTACAGTAATCGACCATATGAGAGAGCTGAGCCTCATAGTGCCTCACCCGCCTCGTTGAAGAACAGCACGACCTCCGGATTGTATCTGATCGACACCCGCCCGTATAATTTGGGGAACCATTGCGGTTTGAATTCCTTAATGTAAATCGACGTGGTTCCTATGTCCACCTCATATACCGCTCTGTCGCCGACGAATTCGATCCTCCGAACAGTTCCTGTCGGTAGGTGCGGGGTTTCCTCACAAATTTTGAGGTCTTCAGGTCTGAACACGACAATCAACCTCTGTCCGTCCTCAACTCCTTTCGGGGCGTCCAACGCGCACCCTAACCCTTCCACGTGGACCATTCGCCCCTCGACCCTGCCCCTGAAGACGTTCAACGGCGTATCGCTCAGGAACTCAGCAACCCATAGGTTCCTTGGCCTCGTGTAAACGCTGATCGGGTCACCGACCTCTTGGACCTCCCCATCCCTCAGCAAGGCTAGTCTGTCTGCCAGTGCGAAGGCCTCCCCTTGGTCGTGTGTAACGTAGACTGTAGTGATTTTTGTGACCCGTTGGATCCTCTTCACCTCCTCCCGGATCTCCCGCCTTAACTGTGGTTCCAATCCTGTCAGAGGCTCATCTAAGAGGAACACCCTGGGCTCGTAAACCAGGGCCCGCGCTAGGGCCACCCTCTGCCTCTCCCCACCGCTGAGGGTCTCGACCTTCCGGTCGAGAAGTCCCTCAATCCGGAGAAGCTCGGATATCTCCCTCACCCTCCTTTTAACCTCCTCCTCGGAAAACCTCCGAACCCTCAAGGGGAAGGCGACGTTCTCAAAGGCCGTCATGTTGGGGAAGAGCGCTAGGTTCTGGAACACCATGGAGACGCCTCTCTCCCCTGCTGGGACCTCCGTTACGTCGTCCCCGTTGAAGAGTATCCTGCCGCTGTCGGGCCTTTCCAAGCCCGCGATCAGTTTTAACAGGGTGGTCTTACCACTGCCCGAGGGACCCAACACGCAGAAGAGCTCACCCGATCCTATATCCAGGTCTATCCCCTTCAGCACCTTTCTACCTCCATAGGACTTCTCCAGCCGTTCCAGGGAAATCCTCAATGCGCCTTAACCCTCCACAACTATCTGTCCCACTTCTCCCAGTTCTGCATGAGGCACTCCTCTAGGTTCCGTCTCGAGGCAGACGAAGTAGAACGTCCCCGGTGTGGTGAACCTCAGCCTAAAGATCGTGAGGCTTCCAGGCTCTACTTCATATCTGATGCCCATCACTGCCATGTTAGATTTAAGCCGGTCTAGCGCCTCATCGGGTGTACCCTTCGCCAGCTCCTCCCTGACCGTTTGTATTGCCACGTCCTTATCACGGACTAATAGGAACTCGTGATCGTGTTTCCCTACGTTCTCTAAAACTACTCTAATCTCTTCCCCTACCTTCAGTGTGATGATGGGCTGGCCGCTATCCACCTGGTATGAGAATTCCGTGACCTTTATCCGAACCTCACGTGGACCAGGCTGTCTAAGGAAAGTTGCAAGAGCTGCCGCTATAACCAATATCGCGATCAAGGTTATAACCAATACCAATCTAGATGTACGCATACTGCGTTAAAAATTATAACGCTGTATTTAGCTCTAGTCCCCCATAACGACCGTTATGTGGACCAAGGAGGGCTCGAAAGAGACTTGACGAGTCATACCACGTGAGGCAAATAGCGCTTCTCAAATGCGGTGGATTAGTGCAAGACCTCAAGCTCTGCTGATCCAACGAGCGTTTAGGTAGGGGACCACCTATCAGCTTTTTATGACGGATTGAACGTACCAGTTTGGCAATTACTGATTAACATAGACTTCACCCTTCATACCCAGCTCGTAATGTGGTATAGGAGCCGGGTACTCTACTGTGCAAAGGAATTCATACCTGCCTGGATCAGCAAACGTGAATACGAACGTAGAATTATCACCTGGCATAAGAACTGACACCAATTCAACAATCCTGTCTTTGAATTTAAGGACAAAGTTATGGGGGTAACGTCCTTTATTAACTAAGACGAACGTCACAGTGTAACCTTTCCGTACGTTTATAACTCTCTCCGAAAAGCTGTAATCGGTTGCAACAATGGTAATCTTTGTAGTTTTTTCTATATTTTTCACCTGTATAAACTCATTATTAATTAGGAAAGATATTAAAAGTAAGATTGTACCAATCATTATAATCAGAATAGTGAAAAGTATTGTATTCCTTTTATTTACTCTCATTTTGTGAAAATCCAAAGTATGAATTAACATAAAAACAAAAACTGGCGACCTTTCATTCACAAGATTACTTACGCCTTCCTCTGATCGCTATCGTAGCTGCCGTAATAGCTGCAATCACAGCAATTCCAGTAGTTCCATAAACCCATGCAGGAATAACCTCGACCTCTCTAACTTGAGTCTGTACCTGCGTAACCACACTTGTCTGTAATTGTGTAATCACTTGTGTTTGCGTTTGAATCTGTATAAAGGTCCTTTCTTGGATTACCGTTCTTTCTGCGATTACTTCCGGAAGACCTAGAGCTACGACGAAGCCAGGCAGTTGAGGCCCCCATATTTGTGGGGCACCGCCAACTGCTAGGAAAAGTTTCACCTTCCCGTCGACATCGGCAGCTATCGACGGTGGCTGTACTATATATCCTCCGAATACGAGTCGTTTCAGCTCCCTCCCGTTGTCCGCGTCGAGGATCCTTAGCGTGCCGTCGATCAATGGTACGAAAACCAGACCATTGGATGTTGTAAGGCCACCCCTAAACGGAAGGTCTGGAATAAAGTGTTCCCAGACGACCCTGCCGTTATTGACGTCTATCGCGTAAATAGTGGTGTTCTCCTTCCCTAATCTGCTCGACGAACCGCAGTTGTTTTGTGGTCTCTGGGTACCTGGACCGCAGTTCTGTATGGATAACTTATACGGAATGTTATAAGTTGCTATGAAAACGTAGTTCCTCTCAGGGTCATACGCTATATCGCTCTCGACAGCTCCCAAAGGACCTGGATTCACTATGATTGGTTGGTGCGTCTTTATCGCGTTGGAAGACGCCGGGTCGGTCTCCCACTCGCCTTGCCATCTCCAATTCATGTCTTTCGGATCAAGGGGGTTGAGGAACCTCGCGTACTTGGACGGTTTAACGCCGTAAGCAGGATTGCCCCCATACCTCTCTGGATGCCAGGGGTTGAAGGCCCATAACAGGGACCCGCTATCGGGATCCAATGCCATGAGGACTCCGTTCTTGCATGCCTTCAGCAGAACATCCCTCTTCTGGTTTTTGACAAGCGCGTTCTTGGCTAGAACGATGTTCCATGCACAGTCCCAATCCCATAGGTCGTGTGGATGCGTGGAAACCGCCCATACTATCCTTCCCGTCTCAGTATCGATTGCGAGGATCGAATCGGACCAAAGGTTGGGACCTGGTCTGAACGTAGCGTTGAAGAAAGGCCCAGGCTGGTTAGTGTACACATAAGTGAGTCCCCTTTCCTCATCAGCCACGAACATACCTCCAAACCCAGCTCCTGCCCCGCCAGCATAGCTGACCTTCTCGTTCGGATACTGCTCATAAAACCTTTTGAATCCCCAATCGTCGTACAGTATCTGCATTTTTAGATCGTCCGGCATGGCCTTCAGGTCCACAAGCTTCTCGCCGTCCCAAGCCCAAGCTCCTTTCATGGAGTTAACGGAGTTAATGCTCCACATCGGGTCGGATCCGTCCTGCGGTGGCATGGTATACGTGATCCATTTGATCCTCGGTTGCCCCTCCCCCCTCACCCATGGGCCTAAATCAACACCTATGATGAAGGCACGCCCAGCATCCTGCGAGTGCCTAGAGTTTGTCATCGTTACTAGAATGTTTCGCTTAGTATCTATAATATAGTTAGGGCTTATAAGATGATAAACACCCCGATTACCGACTACGTTGTTCTTCACCCATTCAGGATCCAAAATAAGATACCTGAGCCTTATATCGCCGGTTAAAGGATCCAATAGGAATAGTTCGTACCAGTCAGTCACAATGGCAATATACGGTTTTCCTCCAAGCTCGAAGATGTATTGCTGGTGATAATGACCGCCGAACGAGTAATACATCGCGAATGGACCTGATTTGAACCGATCTATCCAATCTGCGGGAGGCGAAAGGTCCCTGAACCATAAGGTCTTCCCACTCTTCGCATCCAATGCGTACACTCTGTTCCAATTGGTCATAAAGTAAACGACTCCTTTGTATACAAGAGGTATTAGACCAACGCCCTCGGTCACGAAGAATTTGGCTGGGTCGCCCGGATTTGCAGGCACCGGAAACACCCACTTCACCTCTACGAATTGCGCGTTTTGCTTGCCAATCTGGTTCTGGAACGCGTAGTTCCATCCCCATTTGTTGCCATTATAGTATGACCAATCAGTTGTTTGCTGCGCATATGCTATCGTTGAGGTCAGGAATAAAGTGGTCATTGAGAGCACCAAGGCGATTCCAAAGACTTCTCCCCTCAACATGTCGATCTTGGAAATCAATTGTTTGTATATAAGCTTTTAAAGATGGCTGTTTGCAACCAATTTAAGCAATTTGCCCTTGATACCATTTTATTGCAGGTATGATTTTTCCGAGTGCGCGAGTGTAAAAGACAGACGTTTCAATCTCGCTAAAAGAAAGAAAAATCGCATAAAAAGTATAAGGGCCTTTTGAGCTCGTTATCCGGTTTGTCTACTTTACCTCCTCCTTCCCCTGGCAGCTATCGTGGCTGCAGCTATCACAGCTACTACTGCGACGCCTGCAACGGCATAGACCCAAGCAGGTATAACCTCAACCTCCCTGACCTGAGTCTGTACCTGAGTGACCACCTGAGTAGCGACTGCGGTCTGGACTACCGTCTGGACTTGAGTCCTGACCTGAGTCTGGACCACTGTCCTCTCCTGGACTACCGTTCTCTCTGCTATGACATCAGGAAGGCCTAGAGCGACGACGAAACCTGGAAGGTTCGTTGTCGGACCCCATAGCGATAGGGGTACAGAGACGGGCACCAGAACCCTGATCTTACCGTCAGCGGTGGTCGCTAACGACGGTTGCACGAGAACCGGACCGCCTATTATCACCCGCTTAAGCTCTGCTCCCGTATCGGCATCGTAAATCCTGAGGGTGCCGTCGTTGAAGGTCGCGAATACGAGACCATTGGATGTGGTTAACCCACCTCTGTACGGAACGCCGTCTACGAACGTGTTCCATACAACCCTTCCGGTGTTCACATCTATGGCGTATATGGTGGTGTTGATCGGAGCAGGAGGCAGAGTACCGCCCCTTAATCCTCGGCCTGCTGGCCATCCAGTACCAGGTCCAACATTTTGAATGGTATAGGCGGATGGGTAATTGTAGACCGCCACGAACAGTCTGTTTCTCTGAGGATCATAAGCAGGATCGCTTTCGATCCCACCAACGCCTGGCGGGTTCTGATAGAATGCTCCGTGGTTCTTAATGTATTCGTACTCTTGTCCTGTGGTCCACTCACCCTGCCATCTCCAGTTCATGTCCTTCGGATCGAGAGGATTCAGGAACCTGACATACTTTGATGGTTTGATGCCGTATCTCGGATCTCCTCCGCTCTTCGCAGGATCCCATGAGTTGAAGGCCCAGAGGAGGTGGCCGTCATCGGGATCCAGTGCGTAAACAACGCCGTTCTTGCACCCTTTGATTACAGCATCACGTCTCTGTCCGCCTATCATGGCGTTCTTGACCAGCAGGACGCTCCACGCGCAATCGTAGTCCCATATATCGTGAGGCATTGTCTGAACCCCCCATATCAGTTTTCCAGTCTCGACGTCCAGCGCTAAAATGGAATCGCTCCACAAGTTCGGGCCTGGCCTGAACGTTGCGTTCCAGTCTGGAGCGGGTTGATTAGTTCCCACGTACGCTATTCCCCTGTCCTCGTCCACAGCGTAAGCTCCTCCCCAACCCGCACCGGCTCCAGCATAGCTGACCTTCTCGTTCGGATACCGCTGAACGAACCTAGCAAATCCCCAGTCGTCGTAGAGGAGCTGTCTCTTCTGGTCAGGTGGTAGGGTCTTGAGGTTGATCAGCTTCTCACCGTCCCATATCCAAGCACCCCTCATCTGGTCAACCGACTTCAAAGTCCACTCAGGGTCACTGCCGTCCTGGGGCGGAATTATGAACGTACGCCAGATGATCTGAGGCTGGCCACGGCCCTCAAGCCACGGCTTCAAGTCCACGCCAACGAAGAAGCCACGACCTGCACTTTGAGCCTCAGACGTGCTACTACCAATTATCATAATGTTACGCTTCGTATCTATCGCAAAGCTCGGCGTAGAAGGATCGTAAAGGCCCCGATTTCCAGGTACAGCAGCAAGATATTCTGGTGTGAATATCGGCCAGTTTAATTTTATATCACCCGTTAATGGGTCCAACGCAATTAAGTAGTAGTAGTTGGTTACTAGAAGTAGATAGGGCCTTCCTCCAAGTTCGTATATATGGATTTGATGGTAGTGTCCACTCAGTGCGGAATCGGGGTCGATAGAGAGTGGAATAGAGCCAGGCTTTACTATCAAATCAATTAACTCCTTTGGAGGGTCTATTCGCCTTGACCATAACGTCTTTCCTGTTGCCGCATCGACAGCAAAAATACCGTTCCAGTTTGTCACAAAATATACTACTCCCTTGTAGACTAATGGTGTGTGGATGACACCTTCTGCTCTTCCCCCACCATAGAATGGGCTATCAGTAAACGGCGATGCTGGTACTGGAAATACCCACTTCACCTCCAAGAACTTCACGTTCTCCTTGTCGATCTGAGTCTGCGGGCTCCAGTTCCAGTTCCCAGGGACTCCGTTGTACCTCGCCCAGTCCAGTGCCTGCTGCTGCGCCAAGGCCACCGAAGAGGTGATCAGCATAGCCAGCACGGAGACGACGGCCAGGCTCAATCCGAGCAGCCCCGATTTCCTTTCCATAGCGTAGAGGTGAAGTAAGAGGTCAATAGATAAGGATTTCCTATGGGGGCTTATGAAGGAACGGAGAGTAGCAATCAAGTTCTTAAAGGGTAGCCATGGTTCGACGAACCTGTATCTCACAGACCGGTGGGCTGTTGCCCGCAATGCTTAACACCGGCTCAGGCTCGTTAACGGGGAGATGACACAGGCGGTGAGCGTCAACCCATCAACCGTTCTAACTCTAACCCTCATCGCCTTGCTAGCGTCGGCCACCGCGCTAGGGGACCCAGTAGACTGGACCACGACAGGGTACGACCAGGGTAACGTCAAGCACGTGAAGGCTCCTGACTTGAGCAGGGAGGACGTCGTCAACCTCGTTCAGGAGTCGTTCATGCCGCTGCCGCCGGGCAGATCCGGAATACACGGGGTGACCCACACCCCACTAACCAGACTAGGTGTGGGCTACGTGGTCACTAATGGTTTCGTGGTCATCGCCTTCGATCTAAGGGGCGGAAAACTGCTCTGGACCCTGGAGATACCAAGACCGGGATCAACCTCGACACAGGTGCTGAGGGATCAGTTAGGTCATGTGACCAACGTGAAAATAGTCAACATAGCGGGGGCAGAGGCCCTGGCAATAGGCACACCCTGGCAATCGGTAGTCCTACTCGACATCTACACAGGTAGGCTGCTCGCAACCGTCGATCTCCTCGGAGGTAATGAGCGCATCGAGGGAAACGCCGGCACGTACGGAGGGTACCCTGTGAACTTCGCCTACGATTCGAAGAGGTCGGTCCTGGTCGTAGGGAGCACATCCCCAGATGCACCTGATGCTGGCAGGGCGTTCCTCATGGGGTTCAGGTTGACGCAGCGTGGACCTGAGAGACTTTGGAGGACCTTCCTCATGCCACCCCAGGTGAGTTACGATCCCTCTTGGTCCGTCGAGTTCGTTCAATCGCTGAGGAACGCGTGGATTTTTGACGGCAGCAAGGCTGTCGACCTGAAGTCCCTTGACCGGGATTCCGTCCAAAAATTATTGTACGGTGACTGGTCGCCTGCGGACGGCGAGAGGTTGAGGGCTGGCGGAATGGCCAGCTGGATCGGCGGTTGGGCGGTCGACGAGGCCACGGGGACGGTCTATCTGACGGTTTCCCAGCCGCTACCGTCGTTGGATGGACGATTGCGCAGGGGACCGAACTTCCCTTCCTCATCGGTCATAGCGATAGAGTCCGAGACCGGCAAGGTGATCTGGACCTTCCAAGCGATACCGCACGACGTTTACGGATACGGTTGCAACACCGACGTCCTGTTAGTCGGCGACATGGTGGTCACAGCGTGCGGCAACGGCTACCTCTACGCACTTGATAAGGGGACAGGCCGGCTTAGGTGGTTCTTGAGACCGCCATCGAACAGATCAGATTACAAACCGCCGGATCCGTTCAACGAAGGAGAGATGTCTAGAGCTTTTCCCTCCAGCAGCGGTGTCGTAATTCTAAGCCCGCCACCCTTAAGCGTATTCGGCCTCGCAGCAGACCCTGATAGGGGACTCATCTTCTATTCGCTGCCACTGGAGTCCAAGGAGGTCTCTAGCGCATCGAGACCGGAGTTGTATCTCCCTGACCAAGCCGATGCCATTTTGATGGCAATCGATGCTAGCACCGGACAAATCAGATGGTCTAGGACCCTCAAAGGCGAGGGCATTGCTTTCCTCACATCGGTCAACGACTTTCTGCTGGCGCTCACTTACACGGGAAACCTTTACGTCCTCGAGTCCGCCACCGGCGAACCGCTCCTATCGAGGTCCAACATAGGGCCAGCGATGGCCGCCCCGTCACTTGGTACGGACGTTGAAGGGAATCTGAGGATCGTTCTGAGCATGAGCTCAGTTAACAATCCCGGCTATCTCCTCACGCTACGGCCGTTGAGAACCCTGGCACAGGAAACAGTCCGTACGGTTGTAACCATCACGGTGCAAACGACCGTCTCGCCCGAAAGCGGGGCCCCTCAACCTTCGTCTCAGTCCGTTCTCTTGCTGATCGTAAGCGTCCTGATAATGGCCTTGGCCCTTGCGGTTCTCGTCAGGGAGAGGGTGCTCAGGCGATCTCGGACCTGATGAAGATCGACAGGCAGAGCGAGATCAACACAGCGAGCCAGATCACTTGGACGCTCAGAAGGAATATCCATGCGCTCTCGCCCACAAGGTGTCTCAAAATCAGTCCAACGCTTCCCAGTTCCGTGAAGCCGACGTTCCTTATCCCGTAAACGCCCAGAAGTCTACAGGCCTCTATGGGATTGATCGCCACCAGGAAGAGTACGTAGGGCGCTGAACCTGCAACGCTGACCAGTATGCTGAGAGAACCTATGTCGCTTAAGACCGTCATTAGGAACCACGCGAAGATAGCGACCATCAGAGCGGTAACTTTCCGCCTCGACAGGATCGAAATTAGCGTCCCGAGGGCAAGCATGATGGCGTTTAGGAGCAGCGCAGCACCGATCACCGGTAAGACGGCGGATAGCTGACTGATTCTGACGTTGTAGGCTAAAAGTGCTGCGATGAGGAAGCCGGCGACTACTACCAGAGAAGTTGAAAGGAAATGACCTGCGAGCTTTCCGGTTATGTATGTCAACCGCGAGATAGGATTCGAAAGTGTGAATTCTAGCAGGCCGCTTTCTTTCTCGTCTACGATCGACGTTGAACTCAGGGGCAAAGAGAGCAGTGGAAGGAACGGGAAGGAGAGCGCCATGAGCGCGGCTAGATATGCCTCTAAATAGTCCGGAGGGAGGTATCGCGCGGATATCAGGACGAGCATCGGAACATTGACTGAGAGCATGAAGAAGACTGCAGTGTATATTACCACCCACTTCGCTCTGATACCCTCGAAGAAGTTATGGATTACAAGCGCAAAAAACGGTGATAACTTCATGCTGCGTCACCTGAGATTAACTTGTAGTAATACTTGTCAAGGCTCACCTCCTCGGTCATCACGTCCTCGACACGTATACCCTCGCTCAACACCTGGGATATGACATTGGGTTTGCGCTCAGCGTCGCACTCGATTATAGTCCAATCACCGCTTACTGACACCTGATATACGTAATTGAGGGTTCTCAACTCATTGAGGACGGCCCTGTACTTCTCGTTCTGCTGGTTGAGCTTGAGGTAGATTTTGCTCCTCAGTTTGAGAAGTCGCATGACTTCTTCTGTGGTCCCGTACGAGATGACCCTACCCGAATTGATCACGAGGGCCTTGTCGATCACCTTCCCTATACCGACTATGTGGGAAGTTATGACGACCGTCCGGCCCTCCCTTTTCCTCTCCTCCAACTGTGAGAGTATCTCCATCTGACCCTCAACGTCTACGTTGCTGAGAGGTTCGTCGAGCAGCAGGACATCTGGATCGGCCAGCAACGTAAGGGCCAGTATGAGACGCTGACGCATGCCCTGAGAGAGGCTTCCCACCGGATCCTTTCTCCTCTCCCAGAGCCCGTTGCTCTCCAACAGATCCCTCAATCTGTCTTCATCGTGAACCCCTTTCAGTTTGGCGAACAGTTTGACCTCATCGAGGATCGATAGTTTGTCGTGAAGCGCTAGCTTCTGGGGCACGTAACCCATCCTCCTCCTGGCATCTGCACCATACCTCTTGACGTCGATTCCGTCAACCGTTATGTCGCCATCGAAGTTCAGCAACCCTAAGACGCATTTGATTAACGTGGTCTTACCGGCGCCGTTCGGTCCTAGTATGCCTAACGCTTCCCCCCGGCCCACCTCAAAGGACACGTCCCTTAGGGCCACCAGCCGACCGTACTTCTTCGTGACGCCTGAGGCCCGCAGCATTCGTCGACGGATATCATGTCGGAACTTAATAAATATTTTAATCGTCACATCTTAAAGGTCACCAATTTTTATCGACGTGACGCACCCTGCGCGGCTCCCCCATTCAGTCGGGTTTAAACGCAGCGTGACGGCCCGTCCCAAACTCTGTTCCCGAGTATGGTGGTGCTATGCTACCTAATCCGTCAGCCTCTCCAAGCATGAGGATTGTAGCCAGAGGGATGAGAGAACCGACATTTGTGAAGAGACAACATAAGTTGAACACGAAAAGAAATAGACCGGCGGGACGCTAACTCATCCCTCAGAGGTGATGACCGAGTAGATGTATTCTCGACATCAACTTAGCGTATGGTTATACTCGAATGCTGTTTGCTATCCTACAATCACGTTCTTACGAATTTGAGGTTCAGCAAACCGACTATGGTACTTATAATTGCTAATCCTATGAAGAAACCGGCTGGGATTTCGACGACTTCCATCGCTACGCCAACGTTGACCAGCGACTCCCCCTCATAGACGGCTCTAGCTCCGATGTAACCACCAATGAAAAGAAGGGTGGACACACAATACGCAGAGATAACATTCGTTATGGCATGGAAAAGCGTGAGCGCCTTATCGTATTCCGTCTTGTAGTTCAGAAGACCATTCATGTAGTATACTACCGACCAGCAGACCGGTCCTATGACCCCGAAGAGCAAGAAGGCGAGATATCCGAGGACCATGTAAATTGAACCCCACTGCGTGAGGAGTATGGGGAAGGCTAATCTGGGTATGAGCACTGGGACCGTGAACGCAACCGCAGCAACGACATTCCAGAGGGCCACCCTGAGGAAAAGGTTCGATGCGTCCCTGAAATCGATGGACTCCTTCGCCATATCAGTTCAGGGTCCCTCGCAAGACGATAAAAAGAGAGCTGATGGCTGGCCCCCCGGTTTCGCCTGCGAAACATCGGTGCGTCCTTGAACGGCGTTCTTAGTTCCCATGCTTTTGAGTTGATAAACAATACTTAAATGGCGGATAACCGGCAGTTCATAGCGAGGAATATGGTGAGGGAGCGAGAAGCAGAAAGGGAGGGTCACCTAGTAATTTACGCCTCCCTTAGGGGCGTTCTGTTGAATTTGGTCACGGCGTTCAGGAGGCGCTACAGGGATCTTCACATCCACGTTCATTTCTTAAGCAGCCACCCCATCCCGATCCTACAGAGGGTCAGGGCCGAGGTCAACGCGGGGTTGCCGACGGCCGACGTGGTTATAGTGCCACACTACGCCGTCCTCCAGCTCGTGAGGGAAGAGCTCACGCGTCCTTACGAATCCGATCAGTTCAGATACTATCCGCGAACGTTCTTCAACGTCGACGGCGGATGGGCTGCGCTGGCCATCGAACCCATAGGAATGATTTACAACTCCGGGAAGCTGAGCGCGGACGACCTTCCGGCCACATCTGACGAATTCCTGAACGGGCCGTGGAAAGGAAGGGTCGCGACGCAGTACGTGACGACCTTCAGCGAGGGAATGATGGGAGCGTTCTACCTGGTCGCATTGAAGAGGCGCATGAAGGAGAGCAAGTGGCGTGAATTCCTGCAAGGAATAGCCACTAGACTCGATCCGGTTTACTACGAGTGTCTACTCCACATGAGCCACTCCATTGCTAGAGGTGAGCAGCTTATTGGGTTCCCGGCCACATTGAGGAAGGCAAGCATGGCCGATGCTGCTGAGGGAGGACCCGTAGACACCTTACACCTCATGGACCTGCCGGACCTCGCTTGCATGAGGACGATGTGTCTGATCAGGGGTGGGAAGCATCCGAACGCAGCCGAGCTCTTCTTCGACTTCGCCCTCTCAAAGGAGTGGCAGGACGAGATGGGTGAGAAATTGGAGGGAATGGTCCCGTCGCGCCCCGGAACGGTCACTAAATACTGGGTGACTAAGCCCTTAGAGATGGGACTCGAATACTTCCCAACTACCGCTGAAGTGGAGAGATTGGAGGAGTACGTCTCAGTGTTCAAGGAGCTGGGCCTCAAGTGAAAGTCTGGAACACGGTTTGCAAGCGCGTGCAATACTGTTGGTGACCGTCGTCGTTGCAGCCCTCTCGGCAATCCTGATCGTTTTGCTTCCATCGATGCTATTGGTACCGGCGAGCAAGACTGAGGACAGGGAGTCTAGCGCTTCAGTAACGGCAGATCCCGCAGAGTTCGTGATGGAGCACATGATGAAGTATCGCGATAGGAATGTGGCATCATTGCTGAACGACTACCTGCCTGATGGAACAATAACATGGAGTGGTGAGAGCGGAGGTCTATCTGGGACGTACCGTGGGTTGGGTGCCATAAGGACGTTTCTCAGCATCGTGCTGACGGGGTCCGAGGACGTTGAGATATCTGTTACAGAGCTCTCTACGGAGAGACTTGGCACGAAGTCTGCAACAGTCTCCTTCAAGACCTCCGTCAAAGGGCGCAATTTCGTCATAGGTCGGTTTGAGGGGGAAGCCAACGTGAGATGCGAGCTCGTGTTGACGGATACCGGGTGGAAAATAGCCTCGGAACAATGGCACTATTCCCGCTTCAATTCGGAGAGCCCTGGATCCACAACGTTCCCCCAGTGGTCATGGTCGTCCCTGAGAGGAGGAGCAAAATCAGAGAGCGAGCGTGATGCGTTGAAGGAACTTGCGTACAACTTCAGTGGCGCGTTCGCTTTGCTAATAGTTGCTATATCAGTCATTTTACTGTTCTCCTTCTATAGAACCACCTTATCAAGGGCACGACGGCAATGATGGTCCCAATAATTGAGAATGCGGTGCCTATCAGGGAATGGACGTTCGTTTCGTTAAGTGAGAAGGCAATCAGCTCCACGACCTCGCCGCCCCTGAGCTCTACTAATTGCAGCATCAAAACCCTACCGTTCCTATCGCTACCTATAACCGGCCCTGTTCTCATGCTACCACCGTCTACGTTGATGACGTGGAGGACGTTCCCATTCTCCGCGTCCAAGAATGCGATCTTCCCGTCAAGCCTTGACACCAACAACATCCCATTAGTGACGGTCAACCATCCCCTATAAGGGACGTCCATTCGGTGACTCCAAACGACCTTACCTGTGTTAACGTCGATCGCATAGATAGTTGAGTTTACGGGGAGAGGTGCCGTATTGTATACGCCTCCGGCTACGAAATTCCCGAACCCCTCAACTTGTAGCGGATGTACCAGGACGCAGAGGTTGTTCACGGCTACGTAGACCTTGTCGTAGGCCAGCGCGATATCGGATTCTATCCCGCCGAAAACACCGGGACATTGGAGATAGGAGCCCATCTGTGGTTCGTTGTGCCAACGCTTGGTGAGGTTCACCCGCTCCAGCTCAACCGAGACGACCATGTCAGGGGGCTGGAACTTCCAGAGCAGGGTGCCCTCGGTTGCATTGAGAGCGTACAGAACGCCGTTTTTGCAACCCTTCAAAACCAACATCCCGCGCTGAACCTTGGCGAGTACCGTGTTCCACGCGCAATCGAAATCATAGAGGTCGTGAGACACAGCTTGGTAGTACCAGACCATATCTCCGGTGGACACGTTCAGCGCTATGATCGATGAGGAGAATAGGTTGGGTCCAGGCCTGTACGTGGCGTTGAAGTCCGGCTTAGGGTTCGCCGTGCTGAGATAGACGATTCCCCTCTCCTCGTCTATCGGCATGAAACCGAAAGAGATTCCTCCTCCTGCGCGTGTCGAGTTACCGATAAGCCCGAGGTCTCCCCAGTCTCCCACGAAGGGCTCAACGTTTCCCCTAGCTCTACCAACGACTACCCTCCCTCCCCTCTCGACTTCGTACTTGAAATCCCAGAGGGGATCGCCGCCAGCGGGGGGTATCACGAACCACCTCCACAGAACGGTCTTGTTGGTGAGGGATATGCCGGCGACGAAGCCCCTGCCCGCTGCGGTACCTCCCGAGACCAGAGGTCCCCAAATCATCACGCCTCGGACGCCGTCGACGCTGGGAGGTGGGGCGCGCGAGGAATACGAGCCCTTGTTGCCCCTCACGCCCTCACAGAGACCCCCGACCCTTCCCCTCTCCACTCCAGTATGCGCGTCAATTATTCTGATCGTGCAGTCCGGAGCAGGATACAATAAGGTTCCGTTGTAATAGCTCATGCCGTGGATGTGGAGTTCGATTTTGGAAGGCGGCCAGTCCAATACCGGCCTGTACTCCCACAACAGCGTTCCGGAAGCCGCGTCCAGTGCCAGTATCGACGGAGCGTGCGTTGCCACGTAAACGGTTCCGTTTACGACGAGCGGAGGAGCCATTGCTCCGTACCCGAGGTCACCCGGTTCGCGCCTCAAAGTGAAGCTCCAAACCTTCTGGAGGTGAGCCACGTTTTCACGACCTATCGAGCGCTGGGGGCTGAAGTTGGCCCCGAACTTGTCGGCGTTCGGGTAAGACCAATTGACGAACTCTGGCTCGGTCGCCTTCGAAGACGAGAGGATGCTGATGCCGAGCGCTACGGATATCAAGCCAGCTGCAACTAAAGCACAGCGGGTGACGCGTTCCGCTTTCAACCCCCCTTTCCCATTCTTGAGGCCCCGGTCACCATAAATGTGATTGCAGCGCTGATGAAGGACGGTTTGTTGGTGAACAGTACTAATGACCACGATTACAAGGCCACCCGCGTGACGACGCATTCCTCAGCCGAGTTACTCATTTGCAACCCGTCATGCAGTCCGTTCCATCGAAACCATGACTGGGCGCAGGGAAAAGGCGAACTCGAAATCTTTCGACAAGAGGCCCCGTTCATTCCCTGTCACCGCTTCAACTGGCGACGTCAGCACATCGAAATCGCCGTTCAGCCAGACCGTTCTCCTCGGCGAAAAGGCTTGAACACTCCCTAGCTATAAGGTCCCCCATAACGCCCTGAACCGCTCAGAATAGGCATCAATCCAGACGGACCCTGAGCCACCACACACGGTCCCGTGTGCTGACGTGATGGTTATATTGCAATATTATTTGGCAATATGTCAAGGGAAATGTCCCAGACAGTTCCCGTGCTGGTCTCGACGGATTGGGTGGCGAGGAACCTGAACAACCCGAACGTCAGGATCGTCGAGGTCGACTACGACCCGCAGACGGCCTACTTCCAGGGCCACATAAGGGGAGCGATACTCTGGGACTGGAAGAAGGACATCAACGACCAGCTGGAGCGGAACATCATCTCGAAGGAGGGGTTCGAGGCGCTGATGTCGAGGAGCGGCATCTCGAACGACACCCACGTCGTGCTCTACGGCGACTACAACAACTGGTTCGCGGCCTTCGCCTTCTGGGTGATGAAGCTCTACAACCACGAGAAGGTCAGCCTCATGGACGGAGGGAGGAAGAAGTGGATCGCCGAGGAGAGGGAGCTGGTGACGGAGGTCCCGAGCTATCCGCCGGCGCAGTACAAGGTCACCAAGGTGAACTACGAGTTCAGGATCTTCATGAACGACGTCAGGAGCAGGATAGGGAGCCCGAACGTCGTGCTGGTGGACGTCAGGTCGCCGGACGAGTACACCGGTAAGATCCTCGCGCCGCCGGAGTACCCGACGGAGCACGCCCAGAGGGGAGGACACATACCCGGAGCGATCAACATACCGTGGGGCAAGGCCCTCAACGAGGACGGAACCTTCAAGCCGGTGGAGGAGCTCAGGAAGCTCTACGAGTCGGCAGGCGTCACGCCGGACAAGGAGGTGATCACCTACTGCAGGATCGGAGAGCGTTCCTCTGTGACCTGGTTCGTGCTGAAGTACCTGCTGGGGTACCCGAAGGTCAGGAACTACGACGGAAGCTGGAGCGAGTGGGGCAACGCTGTGGGCGCCCCGATCGAGCGCTGATCCCCAACGCTCGGCCTCTCCACTCCCCGGAACCCGGAAAATACATCTAATTTTATCCCGACATCAGACCTTCAGGGTCCAGCACCTTGGTTCCGGTCACGTACCTAGGCAGGAACGTCTACGTCATCGACAACGGCGGCCTCGGCTACGACAGGACCAACGCGACGTTCGTCGTCAGGACCAGCAGGGGATCCATCATGATAGACACGGGCTACGCGGTGGCCTTCAGGAGGGTGATGGAGGGACTCAGGGCCATCGGAATAGGAAGGGACGAGCTGAAGGCGGTGCTGCTGACGCACGTCCACCTGGACCACTGCGGCGCGACGCCGTTGATCCTCAGGGAGTTCCGGGATGCGGTGGTGGTCGTGCATCCGAGGGGCGCTAGGCACCTGGAGGACCCGAGCAGGCTGCTCGAGGCGACCAAGGAGATCTTCGGCGAGAGGGTCTTCAGCAAAATGGGTGGCATGGAACCGGTCGACGGCTCCCGCATCGTGAGGGTCTCGGACGAGGAGGAGCTGGAGTTCGGTGACGTCGTCCTGAGGGCCCTTTACACACCGGGGCATGCGCCACACCACGTGGCTTACCTCCTGACGCCGCACAGGTACGTTTTCGCCGGTGACGCCCTCGCGACAAGGGGAACGGTCTTCAAGGTGCCTCTGCCGGACACGGTGCCTCCGGGGTTCGACTTCGAGGCCGGGATGAGGAGCATCAGGCGGGTCTTCGAGGCCGATCCGAGGCTGGTCCTGATCACGCACTACGGCTGGTACGTCGCATCGCAGGAGCTGATGGAGGAGGAGCTGGAGCTGTACCGGAGGTGGTTCGAGAGGATCAGGGAGCTCAAGTCGCAGGGCCTGGACAGGTTCAGGATCGCGGAGCTCTTCATCCGGGAGTTCGAGGACGGCCTGAGGCAGCCCCTCCACCCTGTGGCCCGGGACTGGATATACCGGTACGTCTGGGGCGCCTACCTCGGCATAGGGTGAGCCGCGGCACACTTTGAAATACAGGACGGTTTTGTGGAGGGGAGGATTGAGCGTCAAGCTGGTGCCACCGGACGCGCTGATCAAAGAGCTGGCGAGTTACCTGAAGGAGAACAGGGTGGTGACGCCGCCGCCGTGGGCCATGTTCGTCAAGACGGGCGTTGCCAAGGAGAGGCCTCCGCAGGACCCTGACTGGTGGTACATCAGGTGCGCCTCGCTGCTCAGGAAGCTGTACCTGAAGGGGCCTATCGGCGTCTCGAGGCTCCGGAGGGAGTACAGCGACAGGCACAGGGTAGGCCATGGAAAACCGCACTCGGCACCGGCGAGCGGCAGCGTGATAAGGAAGGCGCTGCAGCAGCTCGAGGCCGCGGGGCTCGTGGAGAAGAAGGACAGGAAGGGCCGGGTCCTCTCCGAGAAGGGGAGGAAGCTGGTCGAGGACTTCTGCGACAGGATCCTCAAGGCGATGCAGCCGGCGGCGTCTTGAGCGCGAGGGAAAGGATGAGGGAGGTCAAAAGGGAGCTCGAGCAGCTCTCGGTCGAGGCGATGAAGCTCAGGGACGATTACGAAAAGGGGAACTTGCGGTTGGAGGAGTACCTCGCGGAGAGGTTCAGGCTCGAGGTCCTTCACACGGCAAGGGCCATCTCGGCGTTGAGAAGGGCCTTCAGGATGGAGTGAGAGGTCAGCCGCGCTCGGACAGCATCTTGGCCACGAGACCAGGGTCGTTGGTCGGCATCCTGCAGCTGAAACCCTCGCAGAGGTAGTAGGTGGGACCTGGATGAACCACGACCTTGTCCTGCGCCACGTTCCTCAGAGGTTCCGGGAGCGAGCGCCTGTCGACGGGCACAATCACCGTGTAGGGCTGGAAGGAGCCGATGGCGGCCCTGACGTGCTCGAAGGGATCCCCGGACTCGAAGGCGACGAAGAGCTCCCTTGAGTCCCTGCCCAGGAGCGGGAGGTTCGCGACGAGGAAGGGGAAAGCGAGCGGCTCGTCCTCGATCCTGCCGCACGTCGCCAGAGCCCTCTCCGATAGTTTGTAGGCCCTCTCCTCCCCGGTGGCGTGGAAGGCCTTCGCCGCGAGCAGGAAGGTCAGCGTCGCACCGGAGGGCAGAACCCCCTCGTAATCCTCCTGTAGGCCCGAGTGGGGCCCGGTCTCGTCACAGGGAGACGAGAGCAGCCTTCCGTCCTGCGAGACGAACCTCTCCGAAACGGCGTCGAGGATCCTAAGGGCCAGATCCAGGTACCGGTCCTTGGCGGTGACCGAGAAGGCGTCGAGCGCCGCGTTGCCGAGGGCCGCGTAGTCCTCCAGCCTGCCCTCCACGTCTCCCCTTCCGTCGAGCCAGTACCTCCACACCCTGCCGCCCTCGTAGAGCGCCGAGGTCGCACCCTCCAGCACCTCCACCGCCAGCTCGAGGTAGCTCCTCTCCCCCAGGTGGACCGCTGCGGAGACCAGGGCCGAGACCGCGAGGCCGTTCCACGACGCGATGACCTTCTCGTCACGTTCTGGCCTGACACGCGCCTCCCGGAGCTCCAGCAGCCTCCGCCTCACGACCCTGATGGCCTCCTCGGGACTGATGCCGAGCGCCGAGGCGAGCTCCTCAGGCCTGCCTGCCCTGAAGAGGACGTTCCTCCCTCCCTCGAAGTTTCCGGAGACCGTTGCGCCGAAGAACGCCGCCACTCGCTCCCCCACGCCGCCACCGAAGGCGCTTACGATCTCGTCGTAGGTCCATGTGTAGAACAGCCCCTCCACGCCCTCAGACTCGGCGTCGAGAGAGGAGCAGAAGGCACCGCACCTTGACCTGAGCTCCCTCCGCAGGAAGTCCACCGTCAGCCTGACCGTCTCGGCGTACTCCGGATCCCTCGTGACCGCGTAGGCCTCCGAGTACACCTGGATCAGGAGGGCGTTGTCGTACAGCATCTTCTCGAAGTGGGGGATCCGCCACGCCCTGTCGATCGCATACCTGTGGAAGCCTCCCCCGACCTGGTCCATGATGCCGCCACGCGCCATCGCGTCCAGCGTCTTCCTGAACATCCTGAGGGCCACGGCGTCACCCGTCAGGTGGTGGTGCCTGAGCAGCAGCGACAGGTAGCCCGGGTTGGGGAACTTCGGCGCGTACCCGAACCCTCCGTACTCGTCGTCGAAGAGCATCACCAGCTGGTCGAAGGCCGCCTCGATCGGCCTCCTCGAAGGCTCGACCCGCTCCTGACGGCTCCACTGGGCGAAGCTCTCCCGGACGGCCCGGTCTATCCGCTCGGCCTCGGCCAGAACCTGCTCCCTCCTCGTCTTCCAGGCCTGGACCACCGCCTCGAGGACCTGCCTGAAGCTCGGGAGCCCGTACCTCGGCTCCTTGGGGAAGTAGGTTCCGCCGTAGAAGGGCTTCAGGT
This sequence comes from Candidatus Calditenuis fumarioli, assembly GCA_030059665.1. GTDB lineage: Archaea > Thermoproteota > Nitrososphaeria_A > Caldarchaeales > Calditenuaceae > Calditenuis > Calditenuis fumarioli. Next base: position 433,670 of record JANVYR010000002.1, on the reverse strand, counting down.
CGGGGGTGAGGAAGACCGTGAGGGGCCAGCCTCCTGTTCCGGTCATGAGCTGGACAGCCCGCATGTAGTACTCGTCGACGTGAGGGTGTTCCTCCCTGTCGACCTTGACCGGGACGAAGTGCCTGTTCAGGATCTTGGCTACCTCCTCGTCGCTGAAGGACTCGCGCTCCATGACGGAGCACCAGTGGCACGCCAGGTAGCCTATGCTCAGGAAGATCGGCTTGTCCTCCTCCCTCGCCTTCCTGAAGGCCTCCTCGCCCCAGGGGTACCAGTCGACCGGGTTGTAAGCGTGCCTCCTCAGGTAGGGGCTCCGGGCGTTGATGAGCCTGTTCGGTTTCCTCGCCTCACCCATCCCCAGCAACAGGACACAGCCTCGTGATAAGTTATAGAGCGTCTCACATCTACCGACACCGCGGTGGAGCGCGCATGAGACCCGTCGTCGACCTCAAGCTCTCCGCGGACTCCTCGGTCCTCGAGGTGCTGAGGGCTATGGGCGAGATGGGCGGCTTCATGGGACCACACCTCGCCAGGAGCCTCGAGGTGCTCGAGTCGATGATGAGGGCCGAGAGGTGCCTGAAGGTCCTCACCTTCACTGGGAACCTCGTCTCGACGGGCCTGAGGGGGATCCTTGCGGACATGCTCAGGCGTAGGCTCTTCGACCTGGTCATCACGACCTGCGGCGCCCTCGACCACGACATTGCCCGGTCCCTCGCGAACTACTACCACGGTTCCTTCGACGCCGACGACGTCGAGCTCCGGAGCAGGCAGGTTCACAGGCTCGGCAACGTCTTCATCCCCTTCGAGAGCTACGGGGCGACCATCGAGAGGTTCGTCAGGTCCCTCATCGAAGGCCTCAGCCCGGGAACCGTTTTGGGGACGTACGAGCTCTGCTGGAGGATCGGCGAAAAGCTCGGCTCCGGGAGCTCCTTCCTCTACTGGGCCCACGTCAACAGAATTCCGGTTGTTGTTCCGGGCATCTTCGACGGCGCGGTTGGTTACAACCTCTGGCTCTACGGCAAGAGGGCGAGGGTCACGGTGGACCTCACGAAAGACCAGGACCTGCTGGACGAGCTGATGTGGTCCCATAAGGTCAAGGGGGCTTTGATCCTCGGAGGTGGGATATCCAAGCACCACGCCCTCTGGTGGAGCCAGTTCGGCGGCGAGGGTCTCGACTACGCCGTTTACGTCTCCAGCTCGGACGAGTACGACGGGAGCCTGAGCGGTGCCCGGCCGAAGGAGGCCCAGAGCTGGGGAAAGGTCTCGCCGGAGGCGAGGACAGTGTTCCTGAAGTGCGACGCTACGCTCATATTGCCATTCCTGTACGTTGGATTGCTGGGGACGTTGAGGGGCTCCAATCCTTCCAAATGACATCTCCCTAATATGACGGCAGAAACCGGTCGAGGTCGGGGGAATGGCCTTCGAGGACGAGCTGACGCTGAGCGAGCTGAGGCAAGTCGAGATCCTCAACAGGCTCCTGAAACCCGGCGAGGAGCTGAGGCCTGAGCGCATCAGGGGCATAGGGGTAGTCTACAAAATAGGCGAGCTAACGATCAGGGAGGAGAGGGTCTCCACGCTCATCAAGCTTGGCCTCTTCAGGATAAAGGGACACGTCTCGTTCGCGATCTGTCCCGTCTGCGGCGACCTCGACCTGTCCTTGAACCTCTTCTGCCCTAACTGCAACTCCCAGGACCTCGAGAAGGTGGACCTCGTCATCCACTACGAGTGCCATTATGCCGATGACGTCTCCCGATTCAGGACCCCGAAGGGGCTCGTGTGCCCGGTCTGCGATAAGCCTCTGAAGGTGGTCGGCGTGGATTACGGAAGGCCCGGCATAAGCTACAGGTGCAGCACCTGCATGAGCGTCTTCCAGTTCCCGCTCTTCTCCCTCACCTGCAGCAACGGTCACGTCCTCAGGCTCGACGAGCTGGCCCTCCACAGGTCACCGGTCCTCGTCTACGAACCCTCAGGATCGCGCCAGGCGACCGCTGTATCCAGGGTGCTGTCACTGATCGAGGCCCTGAGCTCACATGGGTACAGGGCAGAACCGTTCGCGGTGCTGCGGGGGCAACTCTCGCATCTGGAGCACGTCGTCGACGCCCTCGTCCACAAGGGCGAGAAGCGGTGCGCGGTGGTGCTGATCGACAACTCCGTTGCGAGCCCCGACACAGTTTCCCGTCTGCTAACACTTGCACTGGACCTACAGGTTCCGGTGGTTGCAGCCTTGAGCACCGGATTCGCCAACAACATCGCCAAGTTCCTTCGGCTTGAGGGCAATCTGGAGGAACGCATCGGCAGCCTCTTCCCGAGGGAGCTCGTCAAGGTCATCGTCTACTCCGACGAGAAGGAGCTTCTGGCTAAGCTATTGAACGCGCTTGATGCTATATGAGGAGGGTCCCGAGGTTCCTTCTGAGGCGGAGGTTCTACTACCTCGTCATCCTGTTGGCGTCGTTCGCCTTCGGGCTCTACGCTCAAACCCGGTTGACCTTGCTGGCGCTCGCATACCTGTCGGTTTTCCTTTACCTGTTCTGGGGTCTCTACAACTCGCTGTTCCTGTTCTCAGGGCTCAAGAGCCCCTACAGCCCAGCCTCGCAGCCGTCGAGGTTCCTGAAGTTCTCCCTCATCCTGCCGGCGGTGAAGGAGCCGCTGATCGAACGGACCATAACGCACCTCCTCACCGAGGTCGATTACCCGAAGGCGCTGAAGGAGCTCGTGGTTGTGGCTGACGACGAGCAGACCGGGAGGATAGCGCTGAGGCTGCAGCAGATGTACCCGAGGAACGTGAAGCTGATCGTGAGGCGACAGTTCTTCCCCACCAAGCCGAGCGCGCTGGACGACGGGTTCGCCCTCTGCACCGGCGAGGTGATAGGGGTCGTCGACGCTGAGGACATCGTGGAGAACGACCTTCTCCGGAAGGTGAACGCGGCCGTGGCGGCCGATAACCACTCGGTGATCCAGGCCATCCTCCGGATAGGCAACGTCCACGACTCATGGATAACGAGGGTCTTCGCATGCGAGTACGCGGGATGGTTCAGGGTCCTCCTCAACGGCAGGTCGAGGCTTAGGATGTATGCCCCCCTCGGTGGTACTGGGAACTACATCAGGGCCGATGCCCTCAGGAGCATGGCGATGTGGAACCCGCTGAACCTGGCTGAGGACGCGGAGCTCGCGTTGAGGTTGCACCTGAACGGTTACAGGACCGTCGTCATCGACGGCCGCCACGGGAGGAGGCTCCCGTCACGGTGAGGGCCTGGCTTCGCCAGAGGACCAGGTGGTTCAAGGGATGGCTACAGTCGCTCTTCGATCACGGCCCAAGGATCCTCTGGATGGGCCTTAGAAATCCTCGGAGGCTGCCGGACGTCCTCTCGATCCTGAGCATGCTGGTGGCACCGCTCGTGGTCGCGTTCAACTGGGTCGCCTACTCGATGACCGCTCTGTACCTTCTGGAGTTCTTCAGGGTGCTCCCAACCGCATTGACCTCTGACCTCTTCCCGTGGTACAGCCTGGTGCCGCTCGGCTTCAACGCCTTCTACCTCACCGTTTGGTACGTCGGCAAGAAACTCGAGGGCATCGACGTGGGGTACTGGAGGATGCTTCCTCAGGTTCTGGTTTACATGAACGTGCTCTTGCCCGTGGCCGCTTTCAGGGCCCTTTACCAGGAGGTCTTCAAGGACGTCTTCTGGGAGAAGACCGCGCACCCCGGAAGGGGCGTGAGGTGGACCAGCGTCGAGACGCAACAGATGTGATTTCGTCCGCAATCGGGTGGAGGCGATGCTGTCATCCGGTGCTCAGCTGCCCGTGCTGGGGACCTCGGAGGGCTGATGCGCGGCGTGCCTGATGATCTCTAGCGAGCAGGCGTGGTGGGTCCTGCAGAAATCTTCGCACCTCCGTGCGGTCTCCAGGTCGTGGTACGCGGTCCCGCATTCCTCACAGACGTAATCACCTGTCCCGCAGATCCTCGCGAAGCGTACCATCCAGCGAGTCGTCTGGTCCCGTGAGGGATAAGCCTGTGCCTCCGGGAAGTCAGGGCCGCAGCCTACCTTTATCCGGCCGGATATCGGCTCATCACGGGGCCCGTAGCTCAGCTCGGACAGACCTGAACGGGTCAACAGCGCCGGCCTTCGGTCCGGTCGGGGAGGGAGCCGGAGGTCCCGGGTTCGAGTCCCGGCGGGCCCGCAGGAGGTCGTGACGCTATGCCCGCTGGAGCTGTGGTGCGCCAACGGTCATAGCGAAGGGTTCCGTGAACCGATGGGGTTGAGGCCGCTCGAGACCTACTCGCAGACCACAAGGATCGTGATGCCGAGGCACGCGAACCCGCTGGGCGTCCTCTTCGGTGGGAACATGCTCAGCTGGCTGATCGAGTCGAGCACCTCCTCCGCGATGACCGTGGCCAGCGGCAAGGGCGAGGTGGTCCTGGGCTTCATGGACGAGGTCTACTTCCTCAACCCCGTCAGGGTGGGGAGCAGGATCACGTACAGGAGCTGGGTAGGGCACGTGGGGAGGTCCTCCGTCTCGGTCTTCACGGAGGCCCTGATCTGGAGGGAGGGGAACGCGTACGACGTGGCCTGCACATCGAAGGCGATCTACGTCTGCGTGGGGTCCGACAGGAGGCCGAGGCCTTTGAACGCGACGCTGGAACCGGTCGAGCGATGGGAGGGAGCCCTGATGGAAAGGATGGGGAACTGGAGGAGGCGCGCGGAGGACTCGATCCGTGCCCTCAGGTGGGAGAGGAGGGGCGTGGTGAAGCACCAGCTCGTCAGCTACAGGCGCATAACGCCGGAGGACACGATCGCGGGTGACCTGCTCTTCGCCGGCAGGCTGATGCAGTTCATGGACGAGGTGGCCGGGATACTCGCGCTCAGGTTCGCTAACGCGGTCACCGTTACCGCATCCGTGGACCAGACCTTTTTCGTGGCGCCGATAACGGTGAACGAGGCGGTGAGGCTCGAGGCCCGGCTGACGAGGGTTTGGAGGTCCTCGATGGAGGTGGAGGTGGACGCCCATAGACTCGGTGAGGACGGAGAGGTCCTGGCCTCGAGGGCTTACTTCACAATGGTGAAGATGGACATAACGGGGCCTGGAGAGCTGCCGGCTTATGCACCCATGACGCCCGAGGAGCACGAGCTGTGGGAGGAGGCGGGCAGGAGGAGGGAGAGGAGGGAGACGGCTCTCTCGTCGCTGAGGGAGCTCAGGGGCAGGCCCGTCACGCTCGATCCCGGATCGCCGGTTCCTGCGCTGGCCGAGCTGATCTGATCCTCCATCAGACGCGGAGTTATGCAGAGCGGGTTATTCTGCATGAAACGGAAGCGATGGTGGCGGCACCGCGCTCATGAGGTCATTGGACCGCGATTGGCCGGCCCATCACGACGGCGATGGCCGCCACGTAAGGGCCAGAACGCCCGCTATTATGCCGAGGACCGAACCTATCACGAACCCTCCCATTCCCAGCAGTCCTATAACGGAGAAGACCAGCATGAGGAGACCCCACGTCTGGGCCTGGGCCGGCCTGCTCTGGAGCATCACCGAGGCAGTCAGGACCACAACGCCTGAGATGAGCGCCACGACCACGAAGAACATGCCGAGGAACATGGGGCCCCACCAGGCCATCATCCCACCCATCATGCCCCACATGCCGTAGGGGATGGCGACGGCCCAAATCACCAACCCCGCTACCCCGCCGATGAGCATGAGAACGCCTGCGATGAGGCCGAGCATCGCCGCCGCAACCGGTCGATCGCCCGAGGACATGACTTTCACCGCGATCTTCCTTCGTCGGCCAAATTAATAGTGCTTGCACACAAATCGAGCGGCTCTCAACCAGCACGGAGCGATTTGCCCGCGATACACATGGGGAGAAAGCGGAGCCCTCCATGATCGTTCCATCGAGTGGGCCGCCTGTGTGGGGCCGGTGGGAATCGAACCCACGACCTCCGCCGTGTAAGGGCGGCGTCATGCCACTAGACCACGGCCCCTCAGGGCAACGCACCGCGTCAATAAATGCGTAGGGCGGGATCGGGGACGAGATTCACTAATAATTCGGCTGGTCGGCCGTTCAACGGGTTGCAGGTCTCGACGCTGATCCTCACGGAGTTCAGCGAGATAGGAGGGGTAAGGAGGGGGCTGGTGAAGCTGAGGGGGAGACCGCTTCTGCACTACGTCCTGGAGGCGGTCCCAGACGAGGTCGACGACATAGTGGTCTCGGTGAGGGACGAGGAGGAGGCGCGGGCCTACGGCGAGCTGGTCGAGGAGCACTTCGGGAGGCTCATGCTGTCGGGCAGCAGGGGCATCGCCTCTAGCCTCTACCAGCTGATGTCGGAGGAGGGGTCGGAGAGGGTGCTGGTGCTGCCGTGCGACGCGCCGCTTCTGACGGTGGAGTTCACCTCGATGATGCTCGATCTAACCAGGCGCTTCAGCGCAGCCGTCTTGACCGACTCGGAGGGCGTCAGGAACTACCTCTTCTCCTCCTTCAGGTCGGGCGAGTTCGTCAGCGCATACAACGCCGCCGGCAAAAGGGACGACATGGACTCGGTGATGAAGGGCATCAGGAACGCTATCTACGTCAACTACAGGGCACTGAGGTCCCTCGACCCGAAGCTCACGTTCCTGCTCAGGGTCACGAGCGGTGAGGACCTGAGGCGAGCGGAGAGGATCATGGCGAGCCGCTGAAGAGGGAAGGGTCGGTTGATCGACACCGAGCAGGTCCTGAGGGAGCTGGGGCTGGAGTACTACAAGCGGGTCTCGGAGCCATCCAGGCCAAGGCGCGCCAACGTGAGGTTCGCCGACGTGCTGCCGGAGCTCGCTGGTGCCGGTTTCGAGATCGCGGAGAAGAGGCTCTACTACCACCAGTTCAGGACGATGGCCGCCCTCTCGCAGGGAAAGAACGTCATCCTCAGATCAGGCACTGGATCAGGGAAGACCGAGGCCTGGTTCGTCTACGCGGCTAAGGCCGGTCTGAGGGCACTGGCGGTCTACCCGACGCTAGCGCTCTCCAACGACCAGGTCAGGAGGCTGAGGGCCTACTCGGAGGCTCTGGGCAAGAAGGTGGTGATCGTGGACGCGCCGAGGAAGTCGGAGCTCTCCGGACGTCAGGACTACGCCAGGCTCAGGGGCGAGGTAGCATCGGCCGACTTCGTGGTCACGAATCCCGCCTTCCTGCTGAACGAGCTGAAGAGGATGTACTCCGCCAAGGCGTCCCTCCTTCGCGGTTTCCTGGAGAAGATGGACCTGATGGTGATCGACGACCTCGACTTCTACGGCCCCAGGTCTCTCGCGATACTGCTGGCCATGATATCCCTCCTCAGGGAGTCGATCGCACCCGCGGTGAGGTTCGTGGTGACCACCGCGATGCTGAAGAACGCCGACGAGCTGGCCAGCTACCTGACGGAGGTCACGGGGCTGGAGACTGAGGTGATCGACGGAGACGCCTTCAGCCCTACCAACCACACCTTCGTCGTCCTCGGGAGGGATCTGAGGAGGCTATGGGAGAGGTTGAGGACCGAGCGGGAGAGGCTCGTCCAGGCTGGTGCAGGTGCGGACGTGCTGTCTGCGCTGGACGACTACGACGCCTTAAGGCGTAACCTGTACAAGGTCATCGAGGTCGCCAGGGCTGCCGGCATCGAGGTCGACGAGCCCGTGCACAGCTACCTGGACGTGCTGGAGAGGTACGCGAACGACGACGGCCTCACGCTGGTCTTCACGAGGAGCATCTCGAGGGCGGAGGAGATAGCCAGGCTCCTCAGGGAGAGGGTCGGGGACAGGGTCGCGTCGCACCACCATCTGCTCAGCAAGAGCCTGAGGGAGGAGATCGAGGAGAAAACGAGGAAAGGGGAGGTGAAGGTGCTGATATCGCCGAGGACGCTCGCGCAGGGGATCGACATCGGGACCGTGATCAGGACGGTGCACATCGGCCTCCCCGAGTCGCTGAGGGAGTTCCTCCAGAAGGAGGGGAGGAAGGGCAGGAGGGAGGGGATAGAGCGGACCGAGACGGTGATCTTCCCCTCGAGCTCGTGGGACTACAATCTGCTCAGGAGGGGGCTCGACGCGCTGATCTCGTGGCTCCAGCTTCCGAGGGAGAGGGTGATGGTCAACCCGGCCAACAAGTACGTCACCCTGGTCAAGGGCCTCCTCAAGCTTTCAAGCCCCGTGACCGCGAAGCAGGCATCGAAGGAGGAGCTCGAGCTGCTCGAGGAGCTGGGCCTGAGGGAGGGGCTTCGCCTGAACGACGCCGGCAAGAAGGCCCTCCTCAAGATGAACTTCTACGAGTTCGCTCCGCCCTTCGGGATAAAGCGGATCCGGAGGACGAGGGACGGAGAGCAGTACCTCGAGGAGATATCGCACGTCGACCTGGTCGAGAAGTTCCAGATCGGCTGCATCGACTACACCTCCGACGGCATCGTCACCGGCTTCAGCAGGCCCAGCTCGGGAGGGAAGGTGGTGACGGGCGTCATCGTGGAGGACCTCAGCGAGTCCACCTTGAGGAGGTACGAGCCGCTCCAGTACGTCCTCGAGGAGTACACGTCCACCGTCAGGAAGTGGGGCCAGCAGCCGAACGTGGTCGGCGACTACAGGGCAGGGCTCCTCCACAGCGAGGTGCTGTGCGTCGTGAAGCCACCCGAGAGGTTCGGCAGGTACTACAAGATCCCGAACAGGGCGATATGGATACTCCAGGGAAGGAGGCCGAGGGTGGTGAGGCTGAGGGAGGACCTCACGGTGGTGACGAGAGAGACGAAGACGATCGTGGTACCGGCCCTGACGGATGGGGTGTACAGCGACTACACCTACGGAATGCTGGTGGAGGTCGACCCGAGAAACGATCCCGATCACCTCAGGCTCGGCGCTGCCTTCATCGAGCTGGTGCTGAGGAGGGCCCTTCTGGTGCCGCTGGAGACGATCAAGTACGACGTCGTCATCGCAGGCGAGCGGAAGTTCGTCGCGATCCACGAGACGGAGTCCGCGGGGCTGCTGGAGCACATCGACTGGATGCGGCTTAAGGAGCTGCTGGAGGGCTACCAGCCCGACGGCCTCGACGAGGCCCTCCTCGAGGCGGTGAACGAGTACGCCTACTCGACCTTGACCGCGAGGGGGATGGACTGGGAGGTCGCGAGGAGGAGCGCCGTCCACATCGTTGAGAGGGTGCTCGCTACCAAGAGGATCAGGGTGCAATTCATGGGGAAGGAGCGCGTCCTGCCACTCCCCAGCAGGGCCCTGCGGAGGGCCGTGGTGATCACGTACTCCTTCCAGCTCGGTGAGCAGGGGCTCGCTACGGTCTCCGGCACCGGAGGATCGCTCTACAGCGTGGCCGTCTTCGACGGCGAGAACTTCAGGGTCCCCGTCGGCATCAAAGCCGAGGGTGAGGAGCCCGACGAGGCCTACCTCCAGTCATCGGCGCTGATCTCCAAGCTCGTCGACCAGGGCTTCAGGATCTACGTCTTCGACTTCGACGCGATGCTCGAGGAGCTCTCCAAGCTAGGGATGAGGTCCCTGAGGGCCAAGCTCTCCGGGCTGATGGAGGAGGGGCTGGTGGTGGACCTCGCGGTGCTCGCGGCGAGGCAACTGGGCGAGAGCGTCACGCTCACCGACGTCGTCTCGGGCCTGACTTGGGAGGGAGAGGGCAGCGCGACGACCTCGATAGACGTCCTGATGAGGGCCCTCTCGGTCTCCACCTCGAGGAGGGGTTGGAGGGAGAGGCTGCTGCACAGCGCGGGCCGGAAGCTGGAGGAGCTCGCGAGGAGGGAGCTGAGGGCGCTGTACCTCCTGAGCCTCGTGGTGGACCCGTTGGAGAACGTCGCCTGACCCTCAACCGCGCTTCCAGAGGTTCATGTCGCCCAGCTGACGGAGGACCATCTCGACGAACCCCTCGACTTCAGACCACTCGATCCCCGCTGACCTGAGCATCCGAGCAATTTCCCGCTCCACCAGCCTGTAGCTCCGGTACCTCTCGTTCATGGTGCGCCACCTGACGTCGGCCAGGTGCCGGGCCAACTTTTCGTCGTACGGCAGCCTCCCCAGCTTCATCAGGACGGCGATGATCGGGTAGCCGACGTAGTTCCGGTACACGGTCCCGTTGTCGTCCGAGATCACCTCGCCGCTCTCCAGGTCGACGACGATCCGGTAGACCCTGTCGCCCTCCGATGACCTGACACGCGCCTCTTTCTCCGAGAGGAGCTCGACCCTTCCTCCGGCCACCGCGCCCAGGGCCTCGAGGACCTTGACCCTCGGTGGCAGAGCGAGGTAAACCCTGCCCACATCAGAAGTTATGCCCGGTGCCCCATCAGCCTTGCGTACTGCCTGGCCGTTCCCCCTTGTTCCTTTTGCCTCGCGTCATCGAGATGTCTCCCTCAACTCCGCGAGCACCTTCTCGATCGCCGGACGTATCAGGGCCCTGTACTTGCCCCTCTCGGGCGAGACCAAAAGCCCCTCGCGTTTCAGCTCTGAGCACCTGGCAGAGACCACGCGGATGTCGAACCCCAGCTCGTCCATCAACTCCTCGACCGTAACATAAGGCTCCTTCGCATAACCCGCCTCGTGGGCGAGGTACTTCCCGATCGCGTACAGCAGGATGAGATGTCTCTGGGTCAACGCGCCCTTGTCGACCTTGAAGACGACCTTGCCGTCCGCGGTGAGACCGATGAACCTGCTCAGCCTGTCGAGGTGGTCATCAAGCAGCGTGCTTTCGTCCACCGTAAGCTTCTGGCGGACCTTCTCCCCCAACGGACTTACACTTCCCTCGCCCAATCCACGTGTAAGGGCCGCTGGTGCATCATATGAGCTTTCCCTACTAAATCGGTCACAGGAGTCCAATACACGGAATAGCTGGTCAGACTGGTGTGTGACTCGGTTCTCGGGAGGCCCTCTTCCCGGCGGACTCTTGCGGCCAGACTACATACGGGATGATCTCCCAACGATGTTTCGACGGCATCGCTCCTACTCGACGATCAGCAGCTCAGGCGGCGAGTTTATCCGGATCTGGTGCGTCATCTGCCCGACGCCCCTCGAGACGTACAGCCTCACGCTTCCCAGCTCGTAGAGGCCCCTGCTGTACCTCGAGTTCGAGTAGAGCGTCAAGCCTCCGATCGAGAAGCCGCCGTGGGTGTGACCCGCAAGGACCAGCGCGTTCCCGGAGACGCTGTCGGCGGCGTTGGGGTCATGGGCGATGACGATCCCATCCACCATCACGGGCCGGTACCGCCTGTCCTCACGCCAGTCGAAGCCGTAGACCTTACCGATCGGTGTCTCGACCAGATCGTCGAGCAAAACGCGGAAGCCGTGCCCCCGCAGCATCGAAGCGACCTCCCCTGCTTTGCCGCTCCAGTAGTCGTGGTTCCCCAGCACCGCCAGCTTCAGGTCCGACTCGATCCGGCTCAGGACGCTCCCGAGGCTCTCGACGTCAGACGTCTCCTCGTCCACCACGTCTCCTGCGAGCACGACCGCGTCTGGGTCCTCCCGATCCAGGGCCTCGAGCAAATTCCTCACGTGACCCTCGCTGGGCCGATGGTAGTGCAGGTCCGGCACGAAGGCGAGCCTCCCTCCGAGGTCCACCCTCAGCCTCGTGATCTGCAGCTCGTACGTCAGCTGGGTCGAGAGGACGCCCGCGAAGGAAGCGATCGCAATGACAGAGCCTGCCAGGAAGGAGCGGCGACCTAACCTCAACCTCAGCCCTTTACCACGCCTATCGGCACCAGCCGGGCGACCTTGGTGCTGATGCCCACCGAGTGGGCCACCTCTACGACGTCGTCCGGGTTCTTGTAGGCCTCGGGGACCTCCTCGACGATCGTGTCCATCGTGTCGCCCTTGACGTAGATCCCCTTGCTCTCGAGGGCCTTGACGACCATGTCGCCCCTGTACTGCCGCTTCGCGCCGGCCCTGCTCATCTGCCTCCCCGCACCGTGAACGCTGCTGCCGAAGGTGAGCTCCAGGGATCCCGGCTGACCGAGCAGGACCCAGCTGGCGGTCCCCATGCTCCCCGGCACGAAGACCGGCTGGCCCAGGTCCCTGTAATCAGCAGGTATCATGTCGCTGTAGTACGGCGTGTTCCCCGGGAAGCTCCGGGTCGCTCCCTTCCTGTGGACGAAGACGTCCCTGGTCTCGCCGTCGATCTTGTGCCTCTCGAGCTTGACGATGTTGTGGCAGACGTCGTAGACGATCTTCATCTCCATCTCCTCAGCCGGCCTCTTGAAGACCTGCTCGAAGCTCTGTCGGACCCAGTGGCTGATCGCCTGCCTGTTCGCGAAGGCGAAGTTCACAGCGCATCCGAAGGCCTTCAGGTACATGGTGGCCTCGGGGCTGCTCGCCGGGGTGCAGGCCAGCTCCCTGTCCGGGAGCCTCAGGTTGTACTTGTGGACGGCCCGCTCCATCACCCTGAGGTAGTCGCTGCAGATCTGGTGACCGTAGCCCCTGCTGCCGCAGTGGATCAGTATCGTTATCTGGCCCTCCTCGTAGATCCCCATCCTCCTGGCGGCCTCCCTGTCGAAGATCCTGTCGACCTTCTGGACCTCGAGGAAGTGGTTCCCGCTGCCCAGCGTGCCTATCTGGTCGAGGCCCCTGCTCTTCGCCTCCCTGGAGACGACGCTCGGGTCCGGATCTGGGATGTCGCCCGTCTTGTACCTCGGATACCTCCCCTCCTCCTCTATGTGCTTGTAGTCCTCCGGCCACCCGAGGCCGTACCTCTCGATGATGTACCTCGCGCCCTCCAGCGCCACCCTGTCGAGGTCCGACATGCTGAAGACGAAGTCCTTCCTCCGGGAGCCGAGGCCTGCGGGGACGTTCCGGAAGATCACGTTGATCAGCTCCACGATCTTCGGCCTCACCTCCTTCTCGGTCAGGTTCGTCACCATGAGCCTGACGCCGCAGTTAGAGACCACGAATCCGTCAGCGATGAAGCTGTGTCCGGAGTTGGCGACGGTCAAGTCGTAGACCTCGTCGACCTCGCCAGCCTCCTCTACCGAATCGACCTCGTCCCACACTATGTCGCCATCGAGGTGCAGCTCAGCCCAGTCCTCGAACCTCGGGAAGCCCCTCGGAACCCTGGGAGCGTCTTCACGACCCTCATAGACGGATCTCTCCAGGTACCTCTCGTTGACGAACTCGCTGGTGAGGGCCTCTCGGATCTCACTTACCGTGGCTCCATCGGCCGCCATCGCGATCGCAACCTCCTGCGCTCTCATCCTCAGGTCGATGACGCTTTGCTTGAGCCTGAGCCAGACGACGGCAGCCAGCGCAAGCCTTCGTCGCTGGGGATTGTACTCGTACCCGACCCTGCCCCACAACCTGATCAGGTTTTCAGGCCTCTCGGAGATGAGGAGCCTGAGTCTCACGCACCTCCCCTCCTGTGCCGCAACTATGCTCGTCGTCTCGACCCCGAGTTCCCTAAGAAGCTCTGCTATCTGCTCTAGGAACAACCGGCCGTTGAGCTCCAAATCAGGTCTCTTGCTCAGCGTCAGCTGCGGTACCTCGAAGTTGTATCCGTTCACCGTCTGGGGTTTGTTCAGCTCCGCACCGAATAGTCCCGCGAGGTAGAGCCTCTTTATCCATCTGGGTGCTGCGAGGATCCAGCGAGGTACGAGGAACTCCACGTCAGTCTTCTTGCCATCGGGAGCACCCAGGCGCTTCAGGAGCTCGGTAAAGCTTCTGGAGCTCACCCGCACCGACCCCTCAACGCCTATGAACTTCCTGCCGTTGATGACGGATTGCCTCCTGCGGGTGAGGACCCTCGAGGGCCTGTAGCCGAGCAGTTCTATGTCCCTCCTGATCTCCTCCAGTCCCTCCGCGCTGCCGTAGAACACGGTGGCTTTGCCGTCGAAAGTGCCGTCGCCGGTGAAGTAGCCCAGAAGCCTCGCTAGGTAGGGGAGCTTGGGGTTATCGAGCCTCAGCGGCAGCAGCCCCCTCTTCTTCAGCTCGGACCTGACGTTTTCCGGCAGATCGGTCTCGTCAAGGATTACGCGGTCCCCGGGGTCTTCATACTCAACGCCCTCGAAGGGGAAGAGCGCGATCCTCTCTCCCGGCCTTATCTCCTCGAGCGGTTTCATGCCGTCCGGCGTCAGCACGGGGTGGTCCGGGGTTGCGGTCAGGACGAAGCGGGATTTCGTCCTTATCCTGAGCAACCGGTCCCTCCCCTTCTTTATGACGAAGACGATCCCTGCGGGTACCGAGCGCTTCTGGTTGACGCAGACGACCTCCTCGTCTCCCGTGAACCTCTCAATGGGAATTCTGTATCCCAGACTCGTCAGCACCATGGTTCCGGCCGGAAGGCAGTTGATGTCGTATCCCACACCTCCCGGTGATATCACGCCCTCGGTTGCATCCATCGCGGCCACGCCGCCGATCGGGAAGCCGTAACCCTCGTGCGCATCGGGAAGGACCGCCACGTGCTTCTGGACCCCGGGAAGGGTGGCGACGTTGACGCCCTGTATCAGCGTCCTGTCGGTGGTCATCTTCTCCAGCAGCTTCTCCGAGGCGAAGACGTACACCGGCACGCGCATGTCCTGCCTGTAGCTCTTCGGGATCACCCAGACGTTCGGCCCTACCTTCTGAAGCGGCACCCTCGCGCTCAATCCGTGAGGACATCCAGCCCCGAGGTCTTAAGGTTTCATCCCGGAAGCGGGACCTAAACCGAGAGCACGCCGAGCGAGGGGTACCTGCGCATGAAGTCGATGACGAGCACCTTGTAGGTGTAATGGTGGCCCTCAGGGGTCCTCGGCAGCTCGGACAGACCCATCATCCTCGCGAAGGCGACGGCCTCCGCCTTGTTCCTGATGACCACGACGCCCCTGCCCAGCTCCTCGCCCGAGGAGAAGGTGATCGGGAAGAGGGGCACGGACCAGAGGTCCCTCGGGATCGCAGAAGCGGCCGCCTCGACCGAGCGCCTCGAGAACCTGTGATGCCCTCCTCCGAGCGTGGGCACCTTCGGGTCCTCGCTCCTCAGCAGCTCCTCGATGGAGCACTTCCTAACGGGGAGCATGTCCCTGAGGCTCCTCAGCTGGTGCTCCACGAACTCCTCCTCTTTCACCGGCAACAGGCCCGCGCCCTCGGAGATAACCCCACCTCGGCGGAAAAGCCCGCGTTGGGGCTTAAATTTCCCTGGAATCTGCTCTGACGGGATCATGCCTCCCAGGAGGGAGCCGAAGCTGCAATCGAGCAGGTGGGACCCGAGGCTGGAGCTGGAGGTCATGAAGTGGTGGGAGGAGGAGGGGATCTACGAGCCGGACTTCAGCGCCGAGAGGCTCTTCACCATCGACACGCCCCCTCCTTACCCCTCCGGGAAGCCCTGGCACATCGGCGCGGCGGCGCAGTACGCCCAGATCGACATGATCGCCCGGACCGCGAGGATGTTCGGTCACAAGGTGTACTTCCCCATCGGGATAGACAGGAACGGAATACCGGTGGAGAAGTACGTCGAGCGAACCAGGAACGTCAGCATCTTCCAGGTGGACAGGGAGGAGTTCCTCAGGATGTGCTCCGAGGCCCTGGACGAGCTCGAGGCCTACATGCTCTCGGTCATGAAGAGGCTCGGCCTCTCGGGCGACTTCAAGCGCTACTACAGGACCGACTCCGCCGAGTACAGGGCCCTGACCCAGGCCACCTTCATCGAGCTCTACAGGAGGGGCCTGATCTACCGGGCTCTGAGGCCGAACAACTACTGCTGGGAGTGCGGCACGACCATCGCGGACGCCGACATCGACTCGCGGGAGGAGGAGGCGGAGCTCTTCTACATCGACTTCGAGCTCGTGGGCGGCGGTAAGGTGACTATAGCCACCACCAGGCCGGAGCTGATAGGAGCGTGCGCGGCGCTGATCTACAACCCAGAGGACCAGCGGTACAAGCATCTCAGGGGGAGGAGGGCTGTGGTGCCGATTTACGGGCACGAGGTGGAGATCCTCGAGCACCCATACGCTAAGCCCGACTTCGGGACGGGCGTCCTGATGGTCTGCAGCTACGGCGACCAGATGGACGTTCAGCTCTTCCGGGAGCTGGGGCTGAAAGAGAGGATCCTGATAGGGACCGACGGGAGGATGAACGGGAACGCGGGGCCGCTCGCGGGGCTCCGGGTCAGGGAGGCGAGGGAGAGGGTCAAGGAGCTGCTGAGGGAGGCGGGAGCGCTGGTCCGGGTCGAGCGGATAGTCCACGAGGTGCCGGTCTGCGAGCGCTCCAACACGCCCATCGAGATCATACCGATGGAGGAGTACTACCTGAAGCAGCTGCAGATGAGGGACGAGATGCTGAGGCTCGCGAGGGAGCTGAAGTTCCTGCCCGAGTTCCACCGGCAGCTCCTGATCGACTGGATCAACTCCCTCAGGATAGACTGGCCCATCTCGAGGAGGAGGTACTACGCAACGGAGATACCGGTCTGGTACTGCAGGTCCTGCGGCGAGCCACACCTCCCCGAGCCGGGCAGGTACTGGAGGCCCTGGAAGGAGAAAGCACCATTCGAGAGGTGCGTGAAATGCGGCGGGACCGAGTTCGTCGGCGAGGAGAGGACCTTCGACACCTGGATGGACTCCAGCATCTCCCCCCTGTTCATCTCGGGGTACATGAGGAACGAGGACCTCTTCAGGAGGGCCTACCCGGCCGCCGTCAGGCCCCAGGGGAAGGACATCGTTCGGACGTGGCTTTACTACACCGTGCTCCGCTGCTACCAGCTGACCGGAAGGTTACCATTTGAGTACGCCTGGATAGGAGGGATGGGACTCGATGAGCGCGGCGAGAAGATGAGCAAGAGCAAGGGCAACATAATAGATCCGGCGCCGATACTCGAGAAGTACGGTGCGGACTTCTTCAGGTTCTGGTCGGCGCAGGAGGCGAGCCTCGGGTACGACTTCAGGATATCGGAGAAGAGGATAAGCGACGCGGGGAAGTTTTTGACGAAGCTCTGGAACGTGGCGAGGTACGTCTCCTCGTTCCCGGTGCCGGAAAGCGCGGAGCTGAGGCCTGCTGATAGGTGGATCCTATCGGAGCTCTGGAGGACGGCGTCGGAGGCGCTTGAGGGCTACAGGCAGTTCAACTTCTTCATCCCAGCCACAAGGATCAGGGACTTCGTCTGGAACCTCTTCGCGAGCCACTACGTCGAGATGACCAAGCCGAGGGCTCTCTCGGAGGACGTCGACCCGGAGGGAGCAAGGGCCGCGTGGTACGCGCTCCACACCGTTCTGAGGAACGTGCTGCTGCTCCTCGCGCCGATAATCCCGTTCATGACAGAGGTGATCTGGAGGACCTGCTACTCCGGCCGGAGCATCCACCTGGAGCGCTTCCCTGAGCCCCAGGACCCCGGTGAGATGTGGAGGTACACCGAGAGGATCGTGGAGTTCAACAGCTACGTCTGGCGATTGAAGAAGGAGCGGGGCCTGTCGCTGAGGGACCCGATAGAGTTGAAGGTCCCCGAGGACCTGAAGCCCTTCGAGGACGACCTCGTGAAAATGCACAACATCGTCGTGATCAGCGCCTAACCGTAGATCAGCTCCCTCGCTCCCCTGACGACGTACTCCACCCCTATCGCGGTCATGAAGACCGCCATCACCCTAGCCACAGCGTCGGCGCCGTCCTTTCCCAGGAATCGCGTGAAGAGCTCGGAGTGCTCCAGCACCGCCCAGGTCAGGGCCATGACGACCGCCACAGGGATGACCATTAAGGGGATGCCAAGCGAGCGGATCGAGATCATGGTCGTGGTTATCGCGCCGGGTCCCACCAGCAGCGGGAAGGCCAGCGGAAAGACCCCGGTGCTATGACCTGAGCCCCAGCCCTCGCCACCGTGGAGGATGATCCTGATGGCGAGGAGCACCAGGAGCATCCCTCCTCCCACGAGGAAGCTCTGGAGCGATATCCCGAACAGCTCGAGCAGGAGGTTACCGGCGGCCGCGAAGAGCAGGAGGAGCGCGGTCCCCACCAGCACTGCCCTCCTGACGATCGTCGACCTCCGTTCTCTGTCCATGCCGGAGGTGAGCAGCTCGAAGAACGGGACGGTTCCTACCGGGTCCACGATGATGAAGAGCGCGACGGTCGCCCGCACCAGCTCCCACACCAGCTCGGTGCCCTGAGGTGCTGCCATGCCACCCGGCCGAGCGAGAGCGATATCAGTTTAAACTCGTCCGAAGGGGTAGGCGGCGATGGTCCGGAGGGTCGTGGTGCTCAACGTGGGCGAGAACGTTCCGGAGGAGACCTACGCGGTGCTCCGCGAGCACGCAGACGTGGTGCACTACGGGAGGGCCGAGCCGGAGCAGCTGAGGAGGGCGGAGGTGCTTGTGACCTTCAGGCTGAGCCGGGAGGACCTGGAGATGATGCCGAACCTGAAAGTCATCCAGATACTTTCGGCCGGGGTTGACCACCTGGACTGGTCATCGATACCGGAGGACGTGGTGGTCTGCAGCAACGCAGGGTCCAACGCCGTTCCCGTGGCGGAGCACGCGATAGCGCTCCTCCTCGCGGCCGCCAAGAGGATCCCTTACTATCACGAGCGTTGCAGGTCCGGTGACTTCTCCAGGGACAAGACGGTCAAGGTGCTCCAGGGTTCCGTGATCGCGGTCCTCGGGCTGGGCCCGATCGGGATGAGGGTCGCTGAGCTCGCTAAGGCCCTGGGTATGAGGGTCAGGGGCTTCGCGCGGAGGCCGAGGTCTGAGCCGTTCATCGACGAGTTCCGCGCCTACCCGGACGTGAGGGGGGCGCTGAGCGGTGCGGAGTTCGCGGTCCTCGCGCTGCCTCTGAACAGGCACACCAAAAACATGATCGGGTACGAGGAGCTGAGGGCGATGAGGAGCGACGGCGTCATGGTGAACGTGGGCAGGGGAGGGGTCGTCTCGAAGCCCGATCTGATCAGGTTCCTCCGCGACAACCCGGACTTCACCTACGCCACCGACGTCTACTGGAGCGGCGACATATCCCAGGACGCCGACCTGGCCGCGCTTCCGAACGTGATCGCCACTCCGTGGATCGCTGGGGCCTTCGGGAACCCTCGGGTCTACCTCGAGATGGTGCGCCACGCGGCCGAGAACGTCCTCAGGTACCTGAGGGGGGAAAGTCTGAGGAACGTCGTGGACAGATCCGATTACCTGTGACCTGGGCGATGTCAAAAGGCAACCAAGGTAATACCATTTTTCAGCAACTGATAAGTGCTATGAATTGAGTTGATATTGAGATTGAGACCCCATCATCTTAAAATAGAGGTCAAAAAATTCATCCGTGCGAAGGGGTGGCGCGGCGGGGAGCCGCGCAGAGCCCGAAAATCCCGGAATCGGGAACGGTGACCCCGAGAGAGGGAGTTGAAAGTATCGAGCCTGACACCGGTGATCCTGACGCTGATGTAGCCTAAGTGATCCCGAGATAGGGAGTTGAAAGAGGACCTGGATGGAGGGAAGGGACAGGGCCGTAATTGATCCCGAGAGAGGGAGTTGAAAGTTCACCGCGTGGACGACCTTCGTCAGAGGTTTACCCTTGTGGTAGACCGTCAGCTCTATCCCGAACCTGCAGGCGAGCTTCAGCGCGTCGACCGATATTCCCACGCCCCTGCACCTGATCGAGATGTACGAGAGCTCCGCGGGCGAGAACTCCGCCCTCGAGCCGTCGGCCCCCTTCACCACGAAGAGACCCTTTCGGACGCCGATGTACGTCCCAGGTCTATCGACGATCAGCTCCTTCGTCATCCCCACGTCCGAGCACCCTGTAATCGATCACGCCGAAGCCAGCGGTCCTGTTGCCACCTACGTTGCTGTACCTCGCCAGCTCGAGCAGCCGAAGCGTCAGCTCAGCCATCTTCCTGTCGAAGAGGTCCCTGGGTATCGCGTAGAGGGCTTTGCCCGTGAAGCCCCGCGACCACCTCCCCTTCTCGTCGTAGACCTTGTGAACCCTGAGGCCGCTGAAGGTCTCCAGCGCTATACCTCCCTCCAGCAGCCACTCGGCGTAGGACCTGTTACCGATGCCCGGATCGCAGAACCTCTTGTAGAGCCTCGCGAGCCCCCTGAAGAGATAGTAGGGGTCGGGGAGTATGACGTAACGGTAGACCGGCCTGACGGACCTCCTGAACCGCCTGGGAAGGAGCCTCCTGAGGATGCTCGGGTTGTGCTGGGTGCTCCGGAAGTACGTCGGCGTGAGGAATCGGACCTCGATCCTCATGTTCTCCTCGACCCGGAGCTGCTGGGGAGGCCTCCAGACCGAGACCTGGACCTCCTGCAGGAGGGCGTCGGCGTTCCTCACCCGCATCAGCGGTGGCCACCTGCCGGCGATGGCCCTGCCGATGGCGTCAGACACCTTGCCGTCGAGGCACCCCACCCGGAACGAGAAGGGCTCGCCGGCAGCCACCGTGCCTGAGAAGAGCATGCCCTGCCTCCTGGTCTCGAGAACCGACGTGCTGTAGGGGCTTATGGTGTTGGCCTCGTGGATGGACCTGGCCAGGTCCTCGTCGGCGCTCCTGAGCAGCGCGTAGAACATCCCCCTGACGGAGAAACCCGTGTAGGTCTCGAACCTGATCGGGACGGGCGAGACTGCCTTGACCAGGAAGGAGGTGATCATGCGAGCTAAGCCCTCTGGACCGCACCCCACACCCTCCTCGCGAGGCGCACCGCCGATTTGACGAATCCCTCGATCCGCCTGGCCTCGTCGGACCTAGACGCGGATCCGCCGCCCGGAAGTGACTGGCATACCTCGAAAAAGGCCCGCGCAATCTCCCCAGGACTCATGGTGTTGACCCGCTCTACCGCAGCCTTCATTTCGTGGAGCGAGGGCCCGCGGAGACCGGGCATCCGGCCATCGATCACCCAGCGGAATAAAAGGCTTTACAGGGCTTTACACCCCGATTATATCTTTATTAGTTGAAAATTAGGGAGTTCTAGCATGCCCCTGTTCCTGGTCAGGTGCCAGCTGGAGGTCCAAGGTTCGCCGGAGGTCTTCGAGGCCTTCGTCAAGACGTGCGATCTGTGCAGCGGCCTTCAGTCGAGTGGGAAGGTCAAGAGCTTCGGGGCCTTCGCGGACATGTCGGGCGGCGCCGTGATCGTCGAGGCCGAGAGCGAGGAGGAGGTGAGGCGGTTCGTCGAGACCATGCCCATCAAGCCGTTCGTCAGGACCGAGATCAAGAGGCTCCTCTCTCCCCAGGAGCTGAAGTCGATAACCGCTCCGTCGGGAACCCGCTGATTCGAAACCGGACCGCTGGTTCCTTCACCGCTCCCGTAAATCTCTCAAACCCATGTTTATAGAGGTCGGAGGGTAAATCGTCGGAGACGCATGTCCGAGGTCCACCGGCGCCTCAGGGCTAACAGGACCGTTGCGATCCCTGGGATCGCGGCCGCAACCGTGGCAGCGGTGCTGGGTGCGGTCTTCGGCGCGCTCTGGTTCCTCTCGCTCTCCGGAGTCGGCTTCTCGGTGGCGGTCTCGACATCGCACCCCATCTTGATGCTTTACGGCTTCGTCTACGCCTTCGTCCTCAGCGTGGCCTCGCTGCTGATTCCGAGGTTCAGGAACGTCGACCCGGCGCGCCGCGTTGCCGTCAGACTGTGCGGACCCGTTCTGCTCGTCGCCTCGGTCTTCGCCCGCTCCCTGTCGGACCCGGGATCTGTTACCTCGATCGCCGCCTTAGCAGTCGCGACCGTTGCAGTCTCGGCAATGGCTCTGTACACGTGGCTCTCGATTGGGAGGCCCTCCGGGCCGCTGGGAGCCGCGGACCCGCTCGTTCAGCTCTCGGTGACGGTCATGGCGGTCACTCTCCTCCTTCACGCGCTCCTCGAGCACTCCGGTCTCGCGCCCTTCACAACCCCCGGCTTCGTGAACCTCGCGCTCTTCGGTGCCGTGGGCTCGATGGTCCTCGGCGTGGGGATAAAGACTGTGCACTTCAGGATAGAGCTCAAGCTCAGGCGCCGCCTCTGGTGGTGGATCGCGCCTCTGCAGGCCCTCGGCTCAGCGCTCTCGATGGCCGCCGTGCTGCTCAGCGATAGATTCCTCGAGCTTCTGGGCGCCGTCTCGTTCACCGCCTCGCTCTTCATCTGGGTTATCTCGTTGGACGCGCTCAGGGTCGTCAGGTCTGGCGCGCAGTACTCGAGGATGAACGAGCGAGACAGGAAACGCTACGAGTACTTCGTCGTCCACTTCGCGATCTCAACGCTCTGGGCGCTCTCCGCATCCATCCTCTCGGTCCTGACCGCTCTCAGCTCGCTGACCTCAGGTCCCTTCTGGTACGGTCTGAGGGACGCCAGCATACACGCGTTCACCATCGGCTTCGTGGGCAACGCGATCCTCGCATACGCGCCCATCATGTTGCCGGGACTCCTCACCGGCAGAACGCCGTACCTCGGCCTCACGTTCTGGCCAGCGGTGTACCTCAACGCGGGCAACGTGCTGAGAATGGTCTGGTTCCTGACCGGTCTCGGAGGGCCCCTCCTCCCCTGGCTGGCATCTGCCCTCTACCTGGCGGCCATCGCCTTAGCCCTGTTGATGATGCACTCTCTCCGCTGAGGGGGAGAAACTGGAAAACAAACTCGTGCTACTGACTGAAGCCCGTTGCCCTTTACGCCAAGAGCTCGGCCTGGATCAGCTGCTCCGCGAGGTCAGCGATCGCCTGCCTTATCTCCTCCGGGTCTATCTGCAGCTCCTTCGATACCTCCTCCACCACCTCGTCCACCGTCTTGTCCTCGAACAGGCTCCAGACAGCTACGACCGACTCGTTCACCCTGTACGCCACGCCGCTCTCGTTCACTAGCAGGAGCTCGCCCTCAGGGGTCTCCATGACGTGGCCCCTGTGGGTTAGCCTCCTCTGAGCCGTCTCCATTGTAAGCGGTCTACGCGGCGATCACTAAAAAAGTTATCTTTCATGCACCGAACCTGACCGGTCACATGTCACCCTGAGGCAGAGAATGTCCTCGAAGAACCGGCGCCTTCTGGCCAGGACCGTAACCCGGAGGCCGAGCGAGCAGACCCAATCGATGAGATCGTCGAGGCGGGAGAGCGACGAGGCGATCACGTAGGCCTCCCAGCCGCATCCCAGGAGCCGGAGGGCCGAAGCGATCAGGTCCCTTGCGAACTCCGTCCCTTCGGGTCCCGAGTGGATCGTCGGATCGAAGGGCTCATCTCCGGAGTAGGGCAGGTAGGGCGGGTTGGATGCGATCAGCTCTATCCTGCAGCCGGGCCTGAGGAAGGAGAGCTTGTCGGCGGCTACGGTCTCGATCCTCTCCAGCGACCCCTTCAGCCTGGACCTCAGCTCGATCAGCGCGCCCACGTCCACGTCCACCGCCAACACCTCGTCGGAAAGCTGAAGGAGGGCCTCCGTCACGGCCCCTGTCCCGCATCCCACGTCCACCGCCCTGGTCACCCGGTTTCTCCTGTCCGAGAGGAGGCAGTCCATCAGCAGCCAGGTGTCCTCCGCAGGTTTGTAGAACCGTGCGCCCTCTTCGGGGCCGGTCGAGCTCATTGCTGCGCCGACTTCAAAACGCCCGCGATGCCGCCGAACATCCTCAGGAACATCTCGCCTGCCTCGTGGTCGGAGGAGATCAGCTCGACCTTGGTCCCAACGGCCTCGGCCTCTCGTATCAGCACGTCCACCAGCGGCTCCTCGCCCCTGTTGACAAGGGCAACGTTCCCGCACTTGGGGCAGGGCTCTCCGAGGCGCTTCGGGAGGGTGGAGACCATCTCGTCGGACGAGAGCGTGAGCTTCTCCACGTGGCCGCACTTGGAGCACTCCAGCGTGACCTCGTACCTGTCCAGCTCCTCCACAACCACCAGCGTCCTCAGCTCCCCCTTCGCGAGTGCCTCCCGGACCTGACGCTCTCCGTAGACGACGCCGGAGCCGCTGATGGCGAGCCTCATGACGTTGTCCACTATCCTCCTCTCCTCGACGAGCCTCAGCTCCCTGAGTTCCTCCGCAGCCCTCTCTATCGCCTCCCTGACCCCCTCCTCCCCGGAGTACGAGGTGTCAACCACCTTCACCTTGTCGCGCAGCGTGTAGTGGAGGTACCCGCCCTCTGCGAAGATCTCCTTCGTCGGTCCGGGCCCTGCGATTATCACGGCCTTAAGCTCGGGGTAGGAGAGGAAGATCTCGTTGGCGTGCTCGCCGACACGTTTGTAGTACTCCTCCAGAGCCTGCTCCCGGAGCCTCTCGAACCTTCTGGCCGACTGACCACCGGCGCTGTGCTTCCCCGGAACGCCCGAGGTGTAGGTCTTCAGCTCCACGATCTTCCTTCCCTTCAGGACCGCGATCGCCGCCTCCTCGTTGTCTATCACCAGCACGCCGTATACGTCCCTCTCCTTCAGCAGCTCCTTCAGCGGCTCGAGGTAGAACTTGCTGTCGCAGCGGTAGAGGAAGGTGTTGATCGGCTCCGGCGGGATCACGTCGTAGACCTCGATCTTCTCCGTGCCCTGACCTCCCTCGGGTATGGCGCCGCTGAAGATGATGAGGCCGTTGGGCCCGATCTCGCGGTACAGCTTGAGGCGCTGGATGGCGCTCTCGATGGCCGACATGACGTTCTTCCTCGTGCTCTTCGACTTGATGTTGGAGGCCGTCGCGTACTCCTGCCTCAGGTACCCGATCACCTCGTCAACCCTCTTGCCCGGGGGGATGTACAGCGTCACCAGCTCTGTGCCCCTCCCCTCCTTCTTCTCCAGCTCCTCGATGAAGCGCTTGAACTTGTAGATCGATACGGAATCCCTCTTCGACATGGACGAAGCACCCTCTCCCTACGAGCTGGAAGCGGTGACCGGCCAGTTCAGGGAGCGCGGCCCTTTCCTCATGTTGTCCGGTCTCACAAATCCCATCCATTGCAGAGCTATAAACGTCACCGGAGCCGGACGACGTGGGATACTTTCATCTGACCCGGGCCGTCACCCGACTCGCTCCGTGGCCCTGCTGGGACGAGGCGTACCTCCGCTCCGCGGCCGCCAGGATCTCGAGGAGCATGCGTCGGTAGCTCCAGCCGTGGTACTGGCAGGCCCTCCTCAGGTGTCCGTCCCAGACCCAGCCGGGGTTCGGGTTGGCCTCCAGAAGCCTTGGCACCCCGTCGCGCCCGAGCCTCCAGTCGAACCTCGCGTAGTCCCTGCAGCCGAGCCTGACGAAGAGCGACCTGCTCCACCTCACGAGCTGGGCCCTGAGCTGCTCCGGTACCTCCGCCGGGACTGATCGCACCCTTCCGTATGGCGAGTCGGGCAACCACTTGGCGGCGTACGTCAGGATCCTGGGGAGGCCGTCGGGCAGACCGGAGTAGTCCTCGGTGAGGATGGGCAGCACCACGTCGTCCGGCGGGTTGCCAACTATCGACACGGTCAGATCCATGCCATCGACGTACTCCTCCACGAGTATCGGCCCCCTGTAACCCCAGCTGGTCCTGAGTTCCCTCACGGCGGCCCTCAGCTCCTCCCTGTTCCTGACTAGGCTCCGCTCCGTGATGCCCCAGCTGTTGTCAGCGAAGTTGGGCTTTACCAGAGCAGGGTACCTCACCGAGCTCGGGACCTCCTCCGAGCCCTCCGGGATCAGCGCGTGCCACGGGACCGGTATGCCCATCGAGGAGGCGATCAGCTTCACCGCCGACTTGTCGTAGCAGAGCGTCAGACACCTCGGCCCTGCACCGGTGTATCTCAGCCCCAGCATCTCGAGGAGCGCAGGGACGTGGGCCTCCATCGAGGGGTCGTTCCCGAACCCGTCGTCGCAGAGGTTCAGGACCATGTGGATGCTCGTTCTGTTGGCGGAGAGGAACTCGACGAACTTCGAGTGGTCGTCGAGGAAGACGAACCTGTAGCCCTTTATCCCGAGGAGCGCGTGCTTCAGCTCGCACACCGCCAGCTCGTCGTCGTCATCGAAGAGCCCTCCTGGCTTGACGGGGTTCGGGATCCTGGGATCTCCCAGCAGAACCACCACGAGGTTCCCGTTCCTCCCGTTCAGTGGTTCCTTGGTCTCAGGTTTCTCCGCGTAGGAGACGAACAGCAACCGGCTTTTCATCATCCCAGGGTCTCGGTCCGCTGGTTCGTACCTGAGCCTCGACGCGAGGAGGACGCCGGTGAAGCCCGCACGCATCAGCAGCGTCCTAAGTGAGGAGCGATCGTACAGCCTCACAGCGTAGACCCTGTCGGCGATCACCTGCTGGCCGCCGTCGATCACGAGCTCCCTCGTCACGAGCCTCCTGCCGTGCTCGTCAAGCTCCCTCTCCCTGATCACCAGGAGGCCGTCGTGGAGCCGCTCCACGCTGAGCCTCTCGAAGCTCCTCCGGAGGTACTCGCCGTCGGCGACGTCTATCAGGAACTTCCCGTAGGGCCTCAGAACCCTGTGCACCTCCCTCAGGACCCTGAGGTCGTCGAGTGGATCGGCGAAGTACCCAAAGCTGTTGCCCATCATTATGACCGCGTCGAAGGTGCCAGATGGGAAGGGCAGGTTCCGGGCGTCTCCCTGCTTGAACCTGACCCTGAGGCCCTCCTCCTCAGCGCGCTTCCTCGCCACGCGCAGCAGCTCGCCCGAGTAGTCGAGCCCCACCACGTTCCTGTAGCCCCTCCTGGCCAGCTCGATCGAGTGCCTCCCGTTGCCGCAGCAGAGGTCCAGGATCGCGTCGTCCCTCTCGATCCCTAGCACCTCCGTGATCACGTCGACCTCGTACCGCGTGAGGGACTCGTTCAGCGCGATGTCGCCGTCCGTGACCAGATAGAGGCCGTCGAAGATCCTGGCCCACCACTCCGGGTCCAGCTTCTCCGCGAGAGTTCTGTTCCCAGCAGGCCGGACTTCCGCCGGCAAGCCAGGGGGCTTTCGGACCAATCGGTTCCTCGCCGCTGGCGCCCCCCAGATCCCGCTAATTAACCTGCGATGCCGGATGGCCCCCAATCATCCGCTATAAGCTTTGCTGGGGGAATGTACCCGGTTTGCGCACGAGAGCGGCCGGGTGCGCCGTCGATATCCCTCAGTAGGCCAGTGGACGGCCGGTCCCGTCGGTCGCCGGTGGGGAGCGCGTGGGCTCCGGGATGCCGGTTTATCAGAAGGGTCTCGATCTGGGGGTTAGGAGGCCTTTGCCGGGGTTCCCTAGCCCGGTAGGGGGGTGGCCTGCTAAGCCACTGGGCCGATGAGGCCCGCGCGGGTTCAAATCCCGCCCCCGGCGGGCAGATTGTTATCTTGTCTCCACAATAGCAGAAAAAGCGGACAAGAGAAGATCGGCGACTCGTGCCCTTTATTGCGATCGCCTCGCAACGCACGAGGTTTCGGATGCGCCAGCTGGTGCCGATGCCGAGGTAACCCTGATAACCCCCGGCTCCCCAGGTCGGTCGGCATGAGCGACGAGGACCTCGAGCTCAAAATGATAAGGCTCCGGAAGATGAGGCAGCTCCTGGCAGCGAAGGCGCCCGAAACCGCGCAGCAACCCGTCAAGAGGGAGGACCCGCTGGAGGAGCTGAAGCGTTACCTCGACGAGAGGGGCCCGGAGGTCCTGGAGGAGGCGGCTTCGATGAACAGGGCCCTGACCGAGAGGATCGCGGAGGCTTTGCTCAGGGCCGTAAAATCGGGCAGGCTCGTTACACCCATCGACTCGGGGGACCTGCTGAGGCTCTTCCGTGAGGTCGGCATACCGGTGAGGGTCGAGACCTCGGTGAGGATACTGCGGCACGGCGAGGTGAAGGACCTCCGCAAGTACCTCTCGGAGGAAAAGTGAGAATGGCCGGGCCGTCGGGTTACTCGAAGGTGACCCAAGGGGACCTCGGGTGGCTCAGGTCGAGGCTGGGGCCCGAGGACGTCTCGACCGAGGAGTACGACCTGGTAACCAACTCGCTGGACGCCTTCCCCGGTGAACCGCACCTGCCGGAGGTCGTCGTGTGGCCGGAGAGCGGTGAGGAGGTCGCCGACGTCCTGAGGTACGCGAACGAGCGGAGGATACCAGTCTACGTGAGGGGGGCTGGAACGGGACTGGCCGGGGCCTGCGTTCCGGTCTACGGCGGGATACTGATGAACATGATGAAGATGGACAGGTTGCTCGAGGTGAGGCCGGTTGACTTCCAGGCCGTCGTCGAGCCGGGGATCGTCTACGACCACCTGAACAGGTTGCTCGAGCCGCACGGCCTCTTCTTCCCTCCCGATCCGGGAAGCAGCAGGTCCTGCACGATAGGAGGCATGGTCGCCAACAACGCCTCGGGTCTGAGGGCGGTCAAGTACGGCGTCACGAGGGATTACGTGCTCTCGCTGAGGGTCGCGCTGCCGGACGGGCGACTGCTGAGGCTGGGCGCCAACGTCTTCAAGAGCTCGGTCGGGTACGACCTGGTCAGGCTCCTCGTCGGGTCCGAGGGGACGCTGGGCGTGGTGACGGAGGTGACGCTCCGGCTGAGGCGACTTCCCAGGGCGAGGTACACGTTCGCGGCGTACTTCGACTCGATCGAGGCCGGCGTCTCGGCCATCAACGCGGTCAGGCAGGAGGGGCTCGAGCCTGCGGCGATGGAGTTCCTCGACAGGGTCCACATGGATCTGATCTCGAGGTGGTCGGGGATAGTCTTGCCCACCCACGAGTGCATGCTGATCGTCGAGTTCCACGGCTACTCCCGCGCAGGCGTGATGGAGGAGGCGGAGGCTGCCGTCTCGGTGATCAGGGAGATGGGAGCCTCGAGGCTCGAGGTCCCGAGGACGGACGAGGAGGTCCAGCGGATATGGGAGGCGAGGAAGGCCCTCTACCCATCCGTGACGAGGGCGACCCCTTCGCCGATAACCGGAGACGTGATCGTCCCCCTCTCGAAACTCTTGGACGTGGTGAGGAAGTCCTACGAGCTCGGGGAGAAGTACGGTGTCCGGACGGGCGTAGCCGGCCACCTCGGCGACGGGAACGTTCACACCAACTGGCTTCCGGAGGGGAGGGACACCGACTCGTGGAGGAGGGCGATGCAGGCGAACCGGGAGCTGGTGGAGTACGCGATCAGCGTGGGCGGTGCGGCCTCAGCGGAGCACGGGATAGGCATCGAGAAGAAGGACTTCATGGCGCTCCAGCACGGCGAGGCCCTCGAGCTGATGAGGCGGATCAAGTCGCTCTTCGACCCGAACTGGATCCTGAACCCAGGGATAATGCTGTGATGGTCTGGCAAAACGTTATAGCCACACGGAGGAAACGGAGTGCAGATGAGGCGGTTCTGGCTCCTCCTAACGGTTGCGCTCTTCCTAACGTCGCTCGTCACCGCAATGGCCGACGTCCAACCGGGCAGCTTCTACGAGTACAGGTACTCGCTGAGCGCCGGTGAGAGGTCCGCGGAGGGAAAGGTCAAGGTGGCGGTCGTCAATGCGGTCGGGGAGGGATCGATCAGGCTCAGGCTCGAGGCTACGTTCAACGACGGCCTCCTCACGTTCGAGAAGAACGTCCCCAGCTCTGCGTTCGCGGTTCCGACGCTCCGCCTCCCCGAGTCCGGGAGCTTCTCCTACACAAAGGACGGTCAACACCTCTCGGTCAGTGTGGTTAGGACCGGCACCGGCTCGAGGACCGTCGGCGGGAAGACCTACGAGACCGAGCTCTACTCGTTGAGGGTGGTTGTCGAGTCGCGCAACGCCTCCCTCACCGTCGTGGGGACCGTCGAGCTGATCTCCGGGTCGGGAGCGATCTACGCCGTTGACCTGACAGCGACCGGTGGAGGTTCCGGCGGGGCGCGCTTCACCGCGCAGCTCGTCGACACCAACCTCGACCTGACACGGGTCGTGAGCACCGGACAGGCAGGTGACGTGACCGCGCTCGCATCCCTGACGCCCTCTCTGCTCGCCCCTGGATCGTCCGACCTGTCCAGGTGGATCGGTGCGATGGGGCTCCCTTCGGGACAGCAGCCTCCGTCACCGACGAACGCTCAGGGCACACAGGGCACGAAGGGCTCTCCGAAGGCGGCCTTTGAGGACCCGACTACGAGGGTGATAGCGATAACCGCGATAGGGCTCGCGGCCATCGGATCCGTTGCGTCTTTGGGGCTGCTGAGGAGACCCAGGAGGTCGTCCGCAGCCGTCTCCAAACCCCACTACGTCTAATGGCCTTGAGCCGTGGAGAGGTCATCCTCGTCGAGCGTCTGGTGAAGAGGTACGCCGACGGCGGAGAGGTCGGTCCCATCAGCCTGAGGGTGGGAAAGGGCGACGTCTACGGTTTCGTCGGTCCCAACGGCTCCGGGAAGACCACCACGCTCCGGGCGGTTCTCGGGTTGCTGAAACCCACCTCCGGGAGGGTCGAGGTCTTCGGCATGGACCCTTGGAGGGAGGCGAAGAGGGTCAACTCGCTGCTGGGCTACTCGCCGGAGCTCCCCAACTTCCCGGCCTTTCTCTCGGCGCGCCAGGTCCTCGAGGTGACCGGAAAACTCAGGGGCCTCAGGGGGGAAGACCTGAAGCGCGAGGTCGAGAGGGTACTTGACCTGACCGGACTCGTGAACCACGCCGACCGGAGGGTGGGCAACTTCTCGAAGGGGATGGTCCAGCGTCTCTCGATAGGCCAGGCGCTGATCGGCGACCCCGAGCTGCTGGTCCTGGACGAGCCGATGCTCGGCGTTGACCCCGTTGGCCGGGTCCAGATCAGGGAGGTCCTGAGGGAGGTCAGCAGAACCGGAAAGACGGTCGTCTTCTCGTCGCACGAGCTGTACGAGGTCGAGCGGCTCGCCACCAGGGTCGGCATGGTGTACCTCGGGAAGACCGTGATGGAGGGAGGCATCGATGAAATTCTGAACGGCGCCGGGGGACTGCGGGTGAGGGTCGTCACGAGGGTCGCGCCGGGAGACGGAGTCGTCGAAGCCATCCGGAGGATCGAGGGCGTGAGGGACGTCAGGGTTGAGGGCAACTCCCTCACCGTGTTCTCGGACAACTCTACGGACGTGAGGGACGCGATTGCTGAGCGGATCGTCCTCTCGGGATGCGGTCTGCTGGAGCTCAGGACGGAGAGGCCCTCGTTGGAGGAGGTCTTCATGGAGAGGGTGAGGACCGTTGGGCGCGGTTGACGTCCTGATAGGGTACGAGCTCCGCAGGGTCATGGCAAAGAAGAGGGTCCTGATCCTGACGGCAGCGGTCTTCCTCACCGAGGCAGGGCTCTACTTCGTGCTCACGAGGATGCCTCCGTCTCTGACCGGGCCTCTGTCGCCCTACGTCTGGGTGGTGGGGTTCCTCGCGCCCACCATCGGGCTGGTCCAGGTCACATCCCTCATGATCGGTTCCACGGTCTTCTCGGACGAGTACGAGGCAGGTACGGCCGACTTCTGGCTGACCCGCCCCATATCCAGGTCCGAGTACTACGCCGGCAAGGTCCTGGGAGGGCTGGCGCTCGTCTGCTCGATCGTTTTGAGCTACACCGCCTTCTCCGTCGGGATCTCCTGGTTCGCCTTCGGTTCCCAGTCGCGGCTCGACCTGCTGCTCACGGCCCTCCCCGCGTCGATCGCCGCCGCGCTACCTTTCTACGCCATCGGCCTGGCCCTGAGCGAGGGCCTCCGCAGGGGGATGCTCTCCACGGTGCTCTCGACGCTGGTCTTCTTCGGCTCCTACATCTTCGAGAGCTACGCCAACGTGATCGCAACCTTCACCGGTGACAGGGCGCTCCTGGAGCTGACTCGGTACCTGCCCACCTGGGGATCGGTCAGGCTGACCTCCGAGGTCGTCCTGCGGGGCCTTTCGGGCACAGGTCTTCCTGCTGGAGCGTTCGGGCCCCTTTCCGGTCTTTCCGGGGGCGTCTCGGTGGAACTTCTGCTGCTGAACGCTGCGGCATACACGGCGCTCGCGATGGTCCTTGCTTGGCTGAGGTTAAGGCTCAGCGACGTGACGAGGAGGGCGCAGTGACGGAGATCTCGGCAGGACCCATGTCCGACAATACCATGTGAAACGTTATTAACCGTCACAACGCGTTGGGTTCCGGTGTCGATAGCCGAGAAGCTGATCGAGGAGCTCGAGAGGGATCAAGAGGCAAGGAGGAGACTCGCCGAGATCTTGGTTACCGACGGTGAGGTGAGGTTGGCGATAATCAACGCGGTTCTGGCGGACGTAGCGACCAAGAGGGACCTCGAAACGCTACGGGCTGAGCTCAAGGCCGATATCAAGAGGGTTGAGGACAACCTGAAGGCTCTGATCGAGAGGGAGATATCGAGGCTCGAGAAGAGAATTGACTCGCTCGAAAGGAGAATTGACTCCCTCGAGAGGAGGATCGATGCCTTGGAGAACAGGATCGCGGCGCTCGAGAACAGGGTAAACTCCATCGAGACCAGGTTGTCGAGGCTGGAGGGTCAGATGAACCTCTTCGTCAAGCTCTTCATTGCATTCAACCTGCCGATTCTGCTGGCGGTTATTGGAATTCTGCTGAAGCTCGTCTTCGCATAAGGTCGAGCTCAAGCGACGAGGACGTTCACGGTCCTCACCAGAGACGAGTGGACCTTGTAGGAGTAACGCTCCACCACCCTTCCCGACGTCAGTATCCCGGGCATATCGGAACCGGCGGGGTAAACGACGACGGCCCTCCTGCCCCGCTCCATCGCATCGAGTAGTTCTCCGATCACCTCGTCGACCAGCTCGGACCTCCTGCCGCCGACGACCGTGGTGGACTTACCGTATGGAGGATCGGTTGCCACGCCGTCCGGAGCACGCCGCAAGGGAAGGTGTCTCGCGTCCGCCGCGATCACATCGGACCTCTCTCCCAGACCGAGAGCCTTGAGGTTCCTCCTCGCACCGCGGGCTATCCAACCCTTCACCTCGGTGCCCAGAGCCTCGTAACCCAACGCAGAGGCCTCGAGGAGTATCGCGCCGGAGCCGGCGAACGGGTCGAAGACCGTGCCACCCCGTGGGACCCTCGCTAGGTTCACCACGACCCTGGCCTCCTTGGGCTTGAGCGTCGACGGCAACCTGAAGGGCCTGTTGACGGGCGACCTCCTGGCGATGCCCTCGTTGTCCCTCACACCGACGAGGAGTCCTCCGACCGCGCACCTCGACGTGACGAAGACCCTGATCACCTCCCTCGGGTTCTCGAGGTCGACCTTCAGGCCCCTCCAGCGCTCGAGCAGGTTCGCCGCAACCCACCTCTCCACCTCGGTCCTCCCGAGAGGGACCTCCTCCAGCTTAAGGGCCCTGACTGCGATGGGGCCAGCGGGCCGCGGAAGGTCTTCGACGAGCGGGTCGAAGGGCCTCCCGAACTCTTCGAGTCCCACCTCGAACAGCTTCAGGACCGACTCCTTGACGAAGGCCGACCTCCACGCAGCGTCGCGCGCAGCCCGCAGGTCTGCCGTGAACTCGGGCAGCCTCTCGTGGGTCCTCTCGGTCGCGAGGGACCCTCCCAGAACGTCGAGCAGCGCGTTCAGTTCTCCGAGGCCCAGCTGGACGTTGTCGCCCGAGATGAGCGCGACGAACCTCCTCATCGCTTCGCAGAGGCCCACGCGCCGACGGCCTTGGCCAGCTCGCTGACCACGGAGACCCTCGAGTGGTCAGTGGGCACGGTGTCGGTCGATATCAGAGCCGATGCCCCTGCGCCGAGCAGGCGTTCCACCGCGTCGCCGACGAAGAGGCCGTGGACGCACGAGACGATCACCTCCCTCGCGCCAGACCTGAGAAGGCCACGAACCGCATCGGCCATCGTGCCTCCGGTGCTGATGATGTCGTCGATCAGCAGGACCCTCTTGCCCGCGACGTCGAGGCCGTCAACGCGCACCTCCACCTTCCCCGTCATCGGATCCCTCGAGCTCACGAGGTGGAAAGGAACGGCCCCTATCTCCTCGGCTGCAGCCTCCGCCATGGAGCGACCTTTCTTCCCCGGAGAGCCCACCACATCGAACGGCCCGTGGGACTCTGCCGCCTTCCGGGCGAGGAGTTTCGTCACGTCCACTTGGATGGACTCCAGCCCACCGGCCTCGAGGGCCCAGGGCGAGTGCGGGTTCACCGTCAGAAGTGCGTCAACGCCGGCGCACCTCATCGCGTGGAGGACGACCCTGATGCTGACGACCTCGCCTTGGAGGAACTCCCTGTCCTGCCTGGCGTACGCGAGGTACGGGACGACCGCGAGGACCCTCGATGCTCCCCTCTCACGAGCCGTTTTCGAGATCATCAGCAGCTGCAGCAGGTTCCTGTCCTGAGGGGGGTGCGTGCCCTGGAAGACGACGACGCATCTGCCCTTCAGGTCGGCCACGAAGCGCAGGTAGGACTCGCCGTCGGGGAAGAGCTTGTGTTCCACAGGGACGTACTCAGCGCCGAGCTCCACCGCGAGCCTCCTCGCCTGCTCGGCCGATGCGGGGCCGCCGATCACCGTGACCTCCATCCCGGGTAACAGCTCAACCCGGTCGCTCTTGATGGTTTTCGGGTCCGACGGAGGGAGGGACGGCGGGGAGGGCCGACGTCAGGTTGCGTGTCACGTCAGTCGGTCTTCGTGCCGGGGCCGAACAGCTCCTCCAGCAGGTCCCTGACCGAGACGACCCCCACGACTTCACCCCGCTCGTTCTCGACCACGATGTGCCTTATCCTGTGCCTCCCCATCGCCTGAGCGGCCTCCTCGAGCGTGCTGTCCTCCCTGAGCTTGATGATGTCCCTCCTGCAGAACTCCCCGACCCTCTTCCGCAGGTCCCCCTCCTCCGCCAGGACTCGGATGACGTCCCGCTCGGAGAGGACGCCCACCACCTCATCACCCTCCCTCACGATCAGGAACCCGACGTTCTCTCTGGCCATGATCTTGATGACGTCGTGGACGGTGGCTCCGCTCTCGACGGTGATGGGCCTCCTCTTGATCAGGTCCCGAAGCCTGAGCTGGTACACACGAAGAGCGTCCTAGCGGACGATTTTTGTGTTGGCCCAACGCGTTCGAGGACCGAGCGGTTTCTTAGGAGGGCATGATGGCAACGTGAGGGGTCGAGCGTTGACGCCGGGCGACCTGATGAGGAGGATCAGGGCGGCGTTCGCCGATAGGCCCTACAACTTCGGCTGGTTCAACGGCCAGATAGCGGCTTCGGGCAGGCCAGTGAGCAGGTCCCAGCTCGAGTACGTCGCCGCGCAGGGGATAAACGCGATCATCTCGCTGACCGAGGATCCCATACCCCCGCAGCTCCTCAAGGGCCTGAGCATCGAGTACCACCACGTCCCGATGATGGACCACGAGATGCCGGACGCGGAGACGCTGGAGCGGGCCGTTAAGCTGCTGGCAGACCTCATTTCCTCAGGGAAGAAGGTGCTGGTGCACTGCGCCGCAGGACAGGGCAGGACCGGAACCGTGCTCGCCGCATACCTGATCGTGACGGAGGGCCTCCAGCCCGATGAGGCGATCGCGAGGGTCAGGTCCGTCAGGCCAGGGTCCGTCGAGCCGGAGCAGGAGATTGGACTGAGGGAATGGGCGAGGTCGCGAGGATCGGAACGTGAGCGCGTCTGAGGGGGCTCAGACTGCCCATCGTCGCCTCACAGCTCGGCATGGACGTTGCTCGTCACAGCCCCTCTACGATCACCGATTCCCGTAGTAATAGCCATAAAACATCCGATACGCCTTAAGGCGAGGTCGGCTAATTGGCAGGTGCGTCTGGCAGTGGTGTGGCGGGACCGAGGTACACCGACCAGCTGGAGGTCGACGTCCTCGACCTGGGGCCTAAGGTCTCCTTCTCGGGGAGGTCGCTCGGGCCGGATGAAGTGATAGCGCTGGAGGGCGTAGGCACCTTCTCGATGGTCCACCTCTCCCGGAACCTCAACGACCTCATCGGCCGGGGGAAGGACGTCACCAAGTTCTCGAGAAAGGTGCACTTCGAGTCGACGAGGCGCGGCCACGCCTCCCTCACGACCTCGGCCATCCCCTTCCTCGAGGTAAGGTGGTGCTCGAGGCTCCTGAGCATGGTGGTGATGGGTGCGCGGTTCGGTAGCTTCCTCCAGGAGAGCCAGCGGAGGTCGGAGGTCACGGCGGACCGCATGCTCGTCCCGGCGGAGGTGAGGGGCACGGCCCTCGAGGGTAGGGTGAGGGACGCCCTGCTCGCAAACCACGCCTATTACCGGGAGCTGCTGAGCCGGGGGCTTGATCTGGAGGACGCGAGGTACGTCCTGCCTTTGGCCACCGCGACCTCGTTCTTCTCCGCATCCTCGCTCGAGTCGGTGCTGTACGCGGTCCTGAAGGTCAGGCACCGGATCGGCCTGGTGACCTCCGAGCTCGAGGTCTACTCGGGCCGTTTGATCTCGCTCCTCTCGGACCTCATGCCGTCTCTCACCGGCTCGCGGCTCGCCTTCTCGGGCCCCTGGACCTACTACCCGGTGCCAGATCCCCTGAGGGAGGGTGACGGCGTATTCAGCGCGCTCTTCGGCGACCGGGTGCCAGAGGACGCGGAGCTGGTCGACATCATGACCGTCGGTGGTGTGAACCGGGTCCTCTCTCAGGACGGACTGAGGACGGCCGAGAGGGTCTACCCTGCGGTTCAGGCCGTGGTTCTCGAGGCGCCATCCCTCGTCGCCTACCACCAGTCGATCAGGCACAGGAGCGTGCCTACGGCGGTCGAGTCCCTCGTCGAGGCCGCCGACAGGGCGCTCAAGGAGCCGGAGCGGTCCGTGGTGGTGCCTCCGAGGCTCAGGTCGAGCGAGGCGTTGACCTCCGAGTTCGTGGCGAGGGTCCTCTCGATGCTGGAGCTGTACCGATCGGTCCGCGAGGAGCTCGGGCCTGCCGCTGCCCTCTACCTGGTGCCC
Source organism: Candidatus Calditenuis fumarioli (assembly GCA_030059665.1). Classification (GTDB taxonomy): domain Archaea; phylum Thermoproteota; class Nitrososphaeria_A; order Caldarchaeales; family Calditenuaceae; genus Calditenuis; species Calditenuis fumarioli. Next base: position 397,147 of record JANVYR010000002.1, on the reverse strand, counting down.
CAGGCCGTCAGGATACGGACGCTCAGGGTCTACGACCTCTTCAACCTGCTGAGCCCGATGGGCTTCGTCGCCACCAGGACCTGCAGCGCCGCGCAATGGGAGGAGAGGGCGATCGCCTACCGGATCTGGAGGGAGGTGGAGCGGTCGGTGCCCGAGCTGGGGAGGCTTACGGGCGAGAAGTGCAGGCACCTGGGCTACTGCCCGGAGAAAGAGTGGTGCCCGATAATTCTGAAGTACAGGAGGTACGACGACGAGACCCACCGGAGGCTCAACGAGCCCCAGTCGGGTCCATAAGCTGGCTGACCGGTCTGGTGCAGAGGTAGGAGCGTGTCGAGGGGGCTTGTGCTGGTAGGTGCTGGCCCAGCGGGCGCCTTCGCCGCCCTCTCCGCCGCCTTCAGGGGCGAGGAGGTGACGCTGATAGACCCGAGGGGAGTGCTCGGCGGTGCGGCGTCGAGGTCCGCGGGAGTGGTGACGGTCCAGCTGGAGGACCCTATGGACGTGAGGCTCGTTCTGCGCAGCATCGAGCTGATCAGGTCCGTCGCGAAGTCCTCCGCCCTCAGGACCGGTTTCCTGCAGCTGGGCAGGGAGGAGGACCTCTCCGAGTCCATCGCGGCCCTCAGGGATGCCGGTGTCATGCACGAAATCCTGACGGGTTCCGAGGTCGTCGGGAGGTGGCCGGCCTTCAGGGTCGATCGGGACCTCATCGGGGTCTACACCGACCTGGACCTCTCGGTTGAGCCTCCGGCGTTAGGCCTCGAGCTGATGGAGGTCCTCGAAGCCCAAGACGTGAGAGTGGTCAAACGCGGCGTTGCGTCCTTCGCCACCGACGGCAACGCGGTCACCGGCGTCGTCCTCGAGGGCGGCGAGAAAATCGATCACGATGGCCTCATCCTGGCCGCTGGCTCCCACAACCGCGAGCTGCTCAAACTCCTCGGCATCGAGATCAGGACCAGGGTGATCACCTGCTACGCGTACAAGTTCGACCTGGGAGAGGAGCTGGAGATACCCTCGTTCTCCGACGAGCTGCTCCACTCGTACTGGAGGAGGTGGGGGACACTGCTGGTTGGGGGAGGATATGACGCCGAGTGGGCCGATGCGCCCGACTACTCCTCTGCGGAGCCGCCGGCCCATTACGTCCGAAGGTCCCTGGAGATGCTGCTTCAACGCCTCGAGCTGCGGCGCGAGCCCCGCTACCACTCCTCGCTAAGGGGACCGTGCGAGCTGACGCCCGACATGGATCCGTACCTGGGCAGGCTTGACGAGCTCGGAGACGTCGTCGTGGTCGGGGGCCTGAGGGGGTACGGGCTGATGCGAGGTCCTGCGCTGGGGGAGGCGGCGTACGAGCTCCTGAGGTCGAGAGGGTCAGGAGTTCTCACGTCGGACGAGCTGGAACGTCTCAGACCTTCGAGGCTTCTCCGAACGCAGAGAAGGGCCGTTTGAACGGACGTCCTGCATAAAATTAAAATTAAACACGACAACGACCGAGGCGAAGTCGTCGGTGAGGAGCTTGATGGTTTCGTCGCAGCTCAGGGCCCAGGTCACGGGGTCCGAGTTCCTCGGGGACGTCGTCCAGAAGGTCAAACAGGCGGTCGAGATAACCGGATACGGCAGCGACTACTTCGAGGTCCTCAAGCACCCCAAGCTGCAGCTGACGGTCTCGATACCGGTCAGGATGAGGGACGGCTCCATCAGGACCTTCATAGGATACCGGGTCCAGCACAACAACGCCCGAGGTCCATACAAGGGCGGTATCAGGTACTATCCCACGACGAGCTTGGAGGAGGTCACGGCGCTCGCCATGCTGATGACCTACAAGTGCGCGGTCGTGGACCTGCCCTTCGGCGGTGCTAAGGGCGGCGTCGCGTGCAACCCCAAGGAGCTGACGCGGGAGGAAATAGAGCGGATAACCAGGAGGTACACCTACATGATCTACGACGTCATAGGCCCCTACAAGGACATACCGGCACCCGACGTGTACACCGACGCGCAGGTGATGGCCTGGATCATGGACACCTACTCGCAGCTCGCGGGCCGCCAGACTCCCGAGGTGGTCACCGGGAAGCCGATATCGCTGGGGGGAAGCGAGGGGAGGGAGGAGGCTACGGGCCTCGGGGTCGCGATCGGGCTGAGGGAGGCCGCGAAGGCGCTCAACATGGGCATCAAGGGACTGAGGGTGGCCGTCGAGGGCTTCGGGAACGTGGGGAGCTACGCGGCGCTCTACCTGCACGAGTGGGGAGCGAAGGTGGTGGCGGTCAGCGACAGCAAGGGCGGAATCTACAACCCCGAGGGGCTCAACGTCCCGAAGCTGATCGAGCACAAGCGGCGGACGGGATCCGTTCTGGGGTTCGAGGGCGCCAAGGCCATCACCGATGAGGAGCTGCTGCACCTCGACGTGGACGCCCTCGTTCCCGCGGCCGTCGAGGGGTCCATTAACGCCAAGACCGTCGAGGGGGTGAAGGCCAAGGTAATCTCCGAGGGAGCGAACGGCCCGGTCACATCGGACGCCGACAGGGTCCTGAACGAGAAGGGGGTCTTCGTGGTGCCCGACATCCTGGCGAACGCAGGCGGCGTGACCGTGAGCTACTTCGAGTGGGTGCAGAACCTGAAAAGGGAGAGGTGGACGAAGGAGGAGGTACTCTCGAGGATGGAGGCGAAGCTCGTGAAGGCGTTCCACGACGTCCTGAGCACCTCGAGGAAGTACGCGGTCAGCAACAGGATGGGCGCGATGTGCCTCGCCGTCGATCGGGTCTGCGAGGCCATCAAGCTCCTCAACATCTGGCCCTGAGAGCTCTCACTCCTCTTTTTTCTCAACCGCTCAGTCCTTGTAGAACGCTATGGACGCGTAGCCGACGACAGAGGACCTGTCACCCGAGACGTCACCGCTCGTGGCGTACTTCAGGAGCCTCGCCTTCGCGTAGCCCTTCCGTCTGGAGTACTCCATGACCGCGGCTATGGCTCCGTAACCGCACAGCGTGGCTTCCCTCCTCTCCATCTCGCGGTAGAACCCAGCGACGTCCAGCTCCAAGATCCTCTCGATCACGGGCATGTCCCTCCGCACCGCCTCGTCGTGGGGCTCGTAGTGGGTGAAGTCGCTGCTGGCGATGACCACGACCTCCTCCGGGTTTGTTATCGCCTCTGCAAGGGCCCTTCCGACCTCCTCCGCCGTTTCCCTGCTCTGGTCCAGCATGCAGATCGGCACGAACCTGAACCCGTCGCCGTAGACGAACTGGAGGAACGGCACCTGGACCTCGATCGAGTGCTCCCTCGAGTGGCTCAGCTCGTCGAGCGAGAAGACCTGCGAGGTCTCGGCCAGCACCGCCGCGAGCTCCCTGTCCACCTCGACCTCCCCAAGAGGTGTGATCCAGCGGCCTCCGGGGTAGACGGAGACGTCGGTTCCGATGCCGTAGTGGTTGGGCCCCACCACGACGACCGTTCTCGGCCTCCTGCACCTCGAGAGCTCGAGGTACCCGTGGGCCGCCACAGGACCCGAGTACATGTAGCCCGCGTGGGGCGAGACCAGAACCGGCGGTACCCTCGTCGAGACGTCGGGGCCCTTGGGGTCCGGCAGCTCACCCGGTCCGTGGGGCGAGAGGAAGCACCCCCTCACCTGCTCCAGGAGCGCATCGCGCCTGCCCTCGTAGAAGTAGTTGGCCACAGCAGGGCTCCTCCTCATCCGCCACCACCCCTGTTGACGCGGACGTGCTGGGCCGGCGCCGTAAGCGCCAGGTACCCCAGCAGGGATATCACCGCGAGGATTCCGACGGCTATCGCGTAGACCGTCACCCTCACGAGCACCTCCTGGTCGACCAGCCTCACCAGCCCGAGGAACGAGGTGGTGTAGAACGCTATCCCCAGGAGCCCCGCCGAGAGGAGGAGCGCGCCGATGACCCGCACCAGCATCACCGGAGAATAGAACGGCCCTGTACGTATCGGTAACGGCCCTCCGGGACGAGGGCACCGTTCGAATTGATTCTGCTAATAAGGGTTTGCGTGAACGCTTGCCTCGGATGAAGAGGGCGCGAAAGGCACCGTTAAATTTCTTAAGTAGAATATATAAATAGGATGAATGAATAAACGGATCACAGCAGATATCGTTTGATGGTTGGGTTTCGAGACCCGTGTAGGGCATGTTAATGGGTTCCCCGAGCGGAGTCGTCCACTCCACCACCTCCTCGGCGTATATCTTTGGCCATGTATGACCGCATCCGTTGCTTCCCGAGATGACGTATAGCAGCTCGTAAAGGTCGTCGATATCTATGATGACCTTTCGGCCGTCGAGAAAAACTGGGTCGCGCGGATTCGGGATTCAAGAGCACAAAAATGAACTGCTTGTGATATGCCATACCCCCTTATCCCTCTTCTACGTCATCAACTGCTCGAGGACGGGTATCGCCTGCGTCTCCCCTATCTGAACCAAAACCTCCTTCAGGAGCCTGGACACTAACTCACATTCCTTATGAACGTGCATTGCGATATGAGATGATAGGAATGATCGGAGAAGCAAACCAAAAACATCTCGATTGGAAGCTGAAGGAGAAAGCCCTTGAGCTGTTCAGGAGACTCGAGCAGATATCAGAGCTTCCGAGGTTTGACGGAGCATGTGTTGATTTCCATCAGAAGAGGCCGGCGATGGTTTTCATAGCGGAGAAAGAGCTGATATCTCAAGTCGAGAACGGAGAGCTCCCGGGGTTCCTCGTCGCGCAGGGCGTCCGCCGCGTGCTGGTGGACGCCCTGTGGCCGACGAACGTAGCCATCCTCAAGCAGCTAATCGAAAGCGGGGTCGAGGTCTGGGTCCTAACCAGACCATCGGCCCTTCACGGATGGCGGAGGAAGAAGAATTCAGGGAAGCCAAAGGGCCTCGTGGAGTGGTTAGAAAGACATCATCCGGAGGTTCTTGAGGGATTCAAGACGCAGATCAAGTACGACAAGAACGACGTTTACGACGCTGTTCTACTGAGATACGTATCGCCTAAGTTCCATATGCGGATCACCGAGGAGCACATCGAGAGATGGGTGGCGATGATATTGTGGAGGAGAGCGAGAAGGGATCATCAAGGGTTGCTTCAACAGCTGTCAGCACTTCCGCTAACTGAGGAGGAGAAGGCGAAGAGGATAAGGAGATCGGAAGAAGAATTACTCGAAGAAGCCAAGAGCTTCGTTGAGACGATGATAAGGACGTTTCCGAGAATAAATGAGCTGTTCGATAGGATCGGGATCGAGGAAAGTCTGATAGACCTAGCCTACTGTTGCGAGGTCTTAATCGAGACTGAAGGAAGTCGGTCATTAGCCGATTTCCTGAAGAAGCTCGGTCTTTCTCTTGACAATAACGGAAAGACGGGAGAGAAGTTCATACACGACGGACAGGCAGCGTTCGCAATCAACCAACTGGCTGTGAAGGTCTACCGCATTGACCTTAATCGTGAGCGAAGCAGGGTCAAAGGAAAATGCAAGAAGCTTGCGACGAAGATATGGAAATATAGGACGAGGTGCCTCGAGGTCGTGGCCCAGCTGGGTGGGGAAACCCCGAGTGACCGGCCCTCGGAAAGAGGGTAGCACCGTTACATACCCGCCCGGCTTCGGGCAGGGGTCCCGCGCAACGCGGGAAGAATTGTTAACATACGGCCTCGGGGCCTCAAACGCCTGGCTGGATGAATGACAGCTAATCAAAGAGGACTCCAACCCCTCCCCTTTTATTCCTTTTCCTCTTTAGGCTTACCATGCCTTATAGCTTAGTTCCCCAAACTTTATCGCCCATGAGGGCCAAAGTGATCGAGCGTTCGCGAAATCATTTCGTTCTCGAGGTGGAGGACTTCGATTTAACGCTGCCTCGAGCAAGGGCTCAACCGTAAATGAGCTGAGTTTGCGGCAAACGCTTTTTCTCCTCCATGGACGGATGAGGTCGGATTGGCCCACTATCTGGTCCGGGCGAGACCGAGGGAGGGCGCGCTTCACAGGGTGAGGCAGCTGCTGGACGAAGGATCGATCGCGTCCATGAGGCCCTTCGGGCCGGCCCTGGATCTCAGCCTTAGGGGTGCTAGGTACGACCTCAAGGGCAGCCTGCTCTGGGAGGAGGAGGACTATCGTTAACAATTGGCCGGCAGGGAGATCCACGGGGTAGGATGGTCAGGGTGACGTGGTCGGCGCCGGGGAAGGTGATCATCTGCGGCGAGCACTTCGTCGTTTACGGAGGTCTCGCGGTGGCCGCGGCGATCGACAAGAGGGCCTACTCCACGGTATCTCTCAGGGACGACCGCATCGTCAGGATAGGTTCCAAGCAGATCGGGACGGCCGAGTGGCTCGACGGCAAGCTTGTGAAGGAGTCCTCCAAGGGCGTCGGTGACCGACTCGAGGCCTACCGGAAGATGGTCGAGGCCCTGCTGGAGAAATACGGCCGGAGGAAGGGCGTCAGCGTTACGGTCGACTCGCAGATACCCCGGGCCTCGGGGCTTGGCTCCTCGGCGGCGATCGCGGTGGCCACAGCTGGTGCGCTGCTCGACGCGCTGGAAGCGGACTTCACGACCGAGGACGTGGTCAACGCATCGCTGGTCGCCGAGTCCGAGCTCCACTACAGGCCCTCCGGGATAGACCCCACGGTCTCCGCGCTCGGAGGCGTGATCAGGTTCAGGAGGGGATCGAAGCCCCAGAGGATCGAGCCCCAGAAGGCCTTCGAGCTTCTGGTGATAGAGTCTGGCAGGCCCAGGCGTACCGGTGAGATGGTGAGGAAGGTGGCCCAGTTCAGGGAGCTTCACATCAACCTCTTCGACAAGCTGATGGAGGTCTCCGACATGGTCGCGGGGGAGGTGGAGCTCGCGATCCAGAACAACCGCATCGAGCGGCTCGGCAGCCTCATGACCGTAAGCCACAACCTGCTCAGGGCGATCGGCGTCTCCTCGAGGGAGCTGGACGAGATCATCGACCGGGCGCTCAGGGCAGGCGCGTATGGTGCTAAACTCACCGGCGGCGGAGGAGGTGGGGCGGTCATAGCGGTGGCGAGCGAGGAGGTGACGAGGCAGCTGATCAGCAGGCACTCCGACCGCTACACATTCCACAGGGTCGTTCTGCCGCAGGAGGGCGCGCGGAGGGAGAAGGCAGAGGGGAAGGAGGGCCAGCCCGGCTGATGCGGTGAATCGTCCCGCCCCTTCGCGGTTCTCTTTATTACGTCCTGCCTCGATGCGCATTCGAGGATGTCGCAGAGGTCCGGAGCCGCAGGGATAGAGTACACCTCGATCTACGAGATCAGGGGGCCGCTCGTGGTGGTGGACCGGGTGGAGAGGGCCCAGTACGAGGAGCTGGTGGAGATCGAAACGGCCTCTGGCGAGAGGAGGCTGGGAAGGGTGATAGAGGTAGGAGGCGGGAGGGCTGTGGTCCAGGTCTTCGAGGGGACGCAGGGCCTCTCGATCGAGGGCACCAAGGCCAGGTTCCTCGGAACCACGATGAGGTTCGGCGTCTCGACCGACTGCCTCGGCAGGGTCTTCGACGGCCTCGGCAGGCCTATTGACGGGATGCCTGCGCCTTACGCGAATGAGTTCAGGGACGTCAACGGAGACCCCATCAACCCCGAGCGAAGGGAGTACCCGTCCGAGTTCATCCAGACAGGGATCTCCGCGATCGACGTGATGAACAGCCTGGTGAGGGGCCAGAAGCTCCCGATCTTCAGCGGGTCCGGTCTGCCCCACAACGTCCTCGCGGCCCAGATCGCGCGCCAGGCGACCGTTCCGGGGAAGGAGGAGGAGTTCGCGGTGATCTTCGCGGCGATCGGCGTCCAGAACGACGAGGCGCGTTACTTCAGGCGCAGCCTCGAGGAGAGCGGAGCCCTCTCCAGGTCGGCCCTCTTCCTCAACCTCGCCGACGACCCGGCGATAGAGCGGATCATCACGCCCCGCGTCGCCCTGACGCTCGCGGAGTACCTCGCCTTCGAGGAGGGCTACCACGTCCTGGTCATACTGACCGACATGACCAACTACTGCGAGGCCCTTCGCGAGATCAGCGCCGCGAGGGAGGAGGTCCCCGGGAGGAAGGGGTACCCTGGGTACATGTACACCGACCTGGCCTCGATCTACGAGAGGGCAGGGAGGATAAAGGGGAAGAAGGGGAGCGTGACGCAGATGCCGATCCTCTCCATGCCGAGCGACGACATCACCCACCCGATCCCGGACCTTACGGGTTACATCACCGAGGGCCAGATCGTGCTCGGAAGGGACCTGCACAGGAAGGGGATATACCCGCCGATCAACGTGCTGATGTCGCTCAGCCGTCTGATGGGGCCCGGCATCATAGCTCCGAAGAAGACGAGGCCCGACCACGGAGACGTCAGCAACCAGCTCTACGCCTCCTACTCGAGGGCGGTCCAGCTGAGGTCATTAGCCGAGATCGTGGGGAAGAGCGGCCTCTCGCCTTCTGACCTGAAGTACCTGGAGTTCGGCGACCTCTTCGAGCAGCGCTTCCTGAACCAGTCTCCGTACGAGAACAGGACGCTCGACGACTCGCTGGAGATAGCCTGGGAGATCCTATCGACGTTGCCGGAGTCGGAGCTGACCAAGATCAAGGAGGAGCACATCAGGAAGTACTACAAGCGGAGGCAGGAGGCCCCTGCGTGAGGGCCGGCGGGGATACCGAGATATTCGGCCTTCTCCGCATTATTTGGGGATGATGAGCGTCGGAACTACTGATCGGTGACGCGGGATCACCCTGCCTGACCCAAAGATTTTTCTCCGCCTTCAGATCGGGATCGACGTGCCGAGGTTCCACGTCCTCCTGATACCGAAGGTTCCGCCGGAGGTCTCTGCACCTCACAGGCCAGCCCACTTGGAGTACGTGAGGAGCCTCATCAGGTCCGGGAAGGTCGTCGTCGCTGGGAGGTTCAAGGACGGTTCAGGTGGCTTCTACGTGCTGGAGGCGAGGGACCTGAACGAGGCGATGTCCATCGTCGAGAACGACCCGTACAAGAAGGCCGACGTGAGGGAGTTCGTTGTGAGGGAGATAGAGGAGCTCACCGTCTGAGCACCTTGATGTACCAGAACTGGACCAGCATCATCATCCAGAGGGCCCAGACCGCGAAGAGCGCCAGAGCCGCGGCTACCCTCAGCAGCCCTGCGATCGCGTTCATTTCCTGACCTGTGGCCGAGATGATGAGTCCGACGGAGGCGAGCACCGCGAGGAGGCTTGCCCAGACGATGAGGACCAGCACCATCAGCTTGGGAAGGGGACCAGCCAAGCCCTCACGACCTCCAGGCGATGATGAAGGTGATCAGGGCCAGCGATGAGGAGAGGAGGGAGAGCAGCCCGATGTCCCTCGCGATCCTGGGCTCGTCGACCGGACCTCCTGCGGATAGCATCCTGACCAGCGTGAGAGGCGCTGAGAGGTCGGGGTTGTCCCTGATCAGGCCTCCGATGACCAGCACGGGCCTCTTCACCACCTCCTTGCCCGACCTGAGCCCGCCCATCGACGCGATCACGATGGCCTCGTTCACTATCGCGGGTAGGAGCGCGACCAGAAGGAAGACCTCGAATCCTCCGAGGACGGCGAAGGTCACAGCGCAGGTCGAGACGAGGTTGCTGCCGACGTTGCCCGCGAAGGTCCTCGCGGGGTACCTGTTGTAGACCAGGAAACCGAGGAGGGAGCCGAGGAGGGCCGTCTCGGCCACGACGACCTGTTGGGGCGAGCCGGCGAGCAGGGAGACCGGTATCGAGAGCGCCAGCACGGGTAGCGAGAAGAGGGCGAGGGAGCCGTTGACCACGTCGATGCTGTTCACCGCGTTGGCGACGACCGAGTAGGAGACCACCAGCAGCACGGGATAGAGGAGGGTCAACCTCGCCTTCCCGACGAAGGGTATCAGGGGGTGCGGGTCGTAGGCTCCGAGGGCGACGATTACCAACCCTGGGAGAGCCAGCAGCACCGGCTTCAGCACGGGGTTGAGCTCCCTGAAGTCCTCCGCGAGGCCGATCAGCGCGGAGAGCAGGGGGGCAACGAGCAGGGCTGCCGTAACGGAGTCGAGGGCCTGCGAGAGCAGCAGCGTCGCGGCGGAGTAGGAGACGGCCATCCCGAGCCCGCCTATCTTCGGAACCATCACCTTGCCGGGCTTGTGGGCGTCACGGCCGAGGAGGTTCAGCCTCCGCGAGAGGGACATCGATAAGCGCACGGCCACCAGCGCGAGAGGGAAGGAGAGCGCGAGTCCAGCGAGCGCCGGCAGGAGCCTCGTCCAGTCCATCGGCGTCATCACCGGAAGACCTTGAGCGAGGCGGTGAGGCCCGTGCCAGACTCGAGCGTCCTGTAAACCGGCGACCTCCGGAGCGCCTCCTCGAAGACCTCTTTGAGCCGCGCCTCATCGGCACCTGACCTGACGTAGAGCGTCATCGAGATCCTGTTGAAGCCCGGATGGCCCTCGTCGCTGAGGCCGAGGAAGTTGCAGACGTTCTCCAGCTCGCCCTCGACCGCGAGCTCGGCGTCGCTCACCTCTATCCCCCTGAGCGTGGCCAGGTAGACGAAGGTGAGGAGCACGCACCCCGCGAGGGAGCCGATCAGGTACTCGACGGACGTTGGGGTGATCTCCCCAGCCTTAGGCTCGAGGCCCTCGTCGACCTCAAACCGCCCGCCGCTGCCGGTCCTTACCGTGGACCTCAGGCCTCCCCTCCAGATAGCTCTGGCGCGCCGCCTTCCCATGAGCGGTCTCCTCTCCGCGTCGAGCCACTGCTCACGGACCGACCTCAGGGCCTCCTCGAGCTTGTCGAGGTCTATCCCGTTCAGGACCCGCATCGCGGTCAGGTGGGAGCGCCGCGTCAAAAAGCCGTCTCCCTCAGCCGCTATGTCCAGACCTCCAGATTTCCGCGGGAACCTCCGTCAGGCAGCTCCCGAGGGTCCGTCAGACAGCTGCCGGATCAACGGCCCCTTATTGCCCGCGGCCCCATCACGCCCTGGTCCTCCGAGGCGATCTGCGCCGAGGCTCAACTCCGACCTCCCCTCGAGATCCTGATCTCGATGAAGCTCACGTTCACGGTCCTGTCGCCGAGGACGAGCTGGTCGGTTCCGAGCTTGACGTCCTCTATCCTGAGGTCGCGGTAGAAGGAGTTGCGGAGCGTGTTAACCACGTCCACGCACTTGGCCACCGATCTGCCCCTTCCCCTCACGACCACCTCGGTCGATCCCCTGTTGAAGGACGTCAGAACGGCCAGAGCGTATCGGAGCACGGGCTTTCTGCCGACGACGACCAGATCGGTCCTCCTCTCCGACAACTCCAGGAAAACGCTGCCGTCGGTCTATTCACCTTTTTGCGCGGTCCAGCACGAACCCGGCGAGGTGGGCGGCCACGTCTATCCCGGTCGCCTCCATGAAGCCCTTGAACTCCGGGACGCCGTTCAGCTCGTTCACGTAGTAGTTGCCCGACCTGTCCACGAGTATGTCGACCGCGATGAAGTCGCCTCCCACCAGCTCGGCGCATTTGATCGAGGTCTCCACCAGCTCTCCGTTGAGCTTGTAGGGAACGGTCTTACCTCCCAGGGCCACGTTGGTCCTCCAGTCGTCGGGCGGCCCGATCCGCTCCATCGCGCCCAGCACCTCTCCTCCGAGGACGATGACCCTGACGTCCCTTCCGCCGGTCTCGACGTACTGCTGCAGCAGGTGGACCTTCAGCTGCGCGGATGAGAGGAGGGACCTGTACTCGAGGATCGTCCTCCACGTCCTCTCGTCCTCGATGAGGGAGACCAGCCTTCCCCAGCTCCCGATGGGCGGCTTGTCCACCACCGGCTTCGGCGACGCCTTGAAGGCCTGCTCCGCTGACCTGCTGTCGACCGCGATCACCGTCCTCGGGATGCGTATGCCGCTTGCGGCCATGCGCGAGAGGCAGAGGACCTTGTCGCCGCAGACGGAGATGGCAGAGGCGTTGTTGACGGCCCACGTGCCCGCCGACTCCCTCGCGGCCGCGGCGTAGATGGCCTTGAACATCGAGATTGGCCTGACGACCGCAACGTCGGCGACGCGCTCCCCCATCACCAGCGGTACGTCGTTGACGTTCGTCAGCGTCACCTCGGCCCCCCTAGCCCTCAGCCGCTCGATGATCAGCCGCTCCTCGAGCCTCGGGTAGTCGTAGAGCAGCTCGACCTCAACCAAGCTTCCCCATCCGCACCTCCGTCGACCACCGGAAGACGATCTTAAAGTTTTGACGCCCCCTGATCGCCCCTGCCTCAGTCCGGACCACCACCTCTTCCCGAGTTTCCTTCCCTATCCCTTTCACCGGATCAAGGGCGGATTTTCGGTGTAGAGGAGGTGGGGAACAATGAGTTTTGACCTTCGACTCCCTCTCTCGGGATCACTGAAGCAGGGGTTCATGCTCCTCGGCGCGATGTTCCTGGTGTTCGTCTTTCAACTCCCTCTCTCAGGATCACCGTTCCCTATTCCGGGATTTTCGGGCTCTGCGCGGCTTCCCGCCGCGCCACCCCCTCGCACGAATGAATTTTTTGACCTCTATTTTAAGATAACGGTGGTCATCTTCAGCAAAATTCATATAGGTGATTTATATATGCTGCTCGGTGCGCGAAAAATTGAATCTCAATATCAACTCAATTCAGAGCACTTATCAGTTGCTGAAAAATGGTATTACCGAGGTGATTTTTGGTATTCCGATGGCGAAGCTTCAGTGCCCATTCTCGCGCAAATTATCTGTCCTTCGCTCAGCGGCTCAGGGTAGCCGTCCAGCAGCCGCAACGTACGAAGTAGCCCCTGTCCGCCTGCGGGCACCCATCGAGGACTCCGGCGAGGAGCTCGTCCTCGGGTCCAACGATGACGGGACCGATCCGACCTCCGCATCAGGACCTTCTGGGGGTTCGCGGTCTGAAGTTATTATTCTGGTTCTCGCGGAGCCTCACGGGAATGGCGAAGCAGAAGCCTCCGAAGGTGAGGAAGTTCGGGAAGGGCGTCGCCAAGTGCAGGAGGTGCGGGACCACCGTCGGCGTGATCCGGAAGTACAGGCTCTACATCTGCCGCAGGTGCATCAACGAGGTCGCACCTCTGATGGGCTTCAAGGTCTACAGCTGAGGAGCGGTCATCGTTCGCGAGGTCTTTCGAGGACCTCCGCAGCGCGTGTTTCACTTGCTTCCCTGTTGCAGCGCAATTTCTCTTGATCGAACGTCAGTAGAATGCCCTGAGCCTGAGGCCCTGGGGATCCATCCGGTCGATCAGCGCCCTCTCCTCCTCAGAGGGAGGCCTCGTCCTGACCGGGGAACTCACCTGGAACCTGAAGCCGGTGTTCTCCCTCACCGTCTCCACGTCGGCCCAGGGGTGCAGAGCCTCGAGCGTCCAGGCCCTTGCTGAGCGGTCGAACCGGAAGACGCACAGGTCGGTGAAGAGGTAGACCTCGTTCGTCGAGTTCCTCGCGGTCGCGGTGACGAAGTCCACGCGCTCCACCAAGTCCCTCTTGGTGTGCTTCGTCTTCCAGAGGAAGAGCCTTCTCACCAGCGGCGCTATGAAGGCCGAGGCCGCACCGCCCGTCAGCCTCACCTTGGGCCTCTCGTAGGGCCCTATGACGGAGAGGTTGAAGTTGGTCTCCGAGTCGATCTGGAGCGGCCCGAGGAACATCACGTCGACCTTCCCCTGCTGGACTAGGTCGAAGGCCTCTATCATGGGAAGGACCGTTCCCAAACCGGCCCATGAGGGGTCACCGGTCGAGTAGGTCAGCTCGATCCTCTCCAGCTCTGGGTCGTGGGCCTCCGCCACCGTCAGAAGCCTGATCCTCCTACCGTGGATGACCTTGGCGACCGCCACAGCGAGGATCGGCACGTGCGAGTTGAGTCCGGTGGCGACGGCCTCACCTTCCCTCAGGTGCTCCGCTATCGTCACGATCATTTGGTCCGCAACGGTTCTCGGGTCCGGACGCTGAGAGGCCATCGCCAACGCCCAGCACCTCCCGACTAAGAACCTTCTCCGTCCTTCAGCATCCCCATCCGGCCCTGACGGAACCGCCGTGAAGCTCCGCGATCCTCTGGGCCAGCGCGAGGCCCATGCCGGCCCTCCTGAAAGCGTTGACGCGCCTGACGTGGAACTCCTCGTGGAGCATGGTCAACCTCGTGGCCCCGAGCGAGAGCTCGCCCTCAGACGTCCCGCCTCCGAGAAGGGCCTCCAGCTCCGGCCTCATCCGGTCGTCGCTCAGGGAGAGGTACCTCAGCAGGTCGCTTTTCCGCTCCAGCTCACCCGCCAACGCCTCCATCGCTCCCGGACGACCCGAGAGCAGAGCCGATGCGCGGTCTATCGAGTACCCGAGCGCCTCCTCCTCCGATCCTCTCAGGGCCCTCAGCTGTTCGCCACCCATCCCTGCCTCCTCGAGAACGGAGAGGGCGAGAAGCGAGCCGAGCTCCGACGAGATCAGGAGCACTGCCCTGGCCTCCTCCGATGCGCTCAGGACTTCCCCCACCGCCTCCCTCAGAGGCTCCAGCTCAGGATCCGATGCGGAGAGCAGCGCGCCGGCGTTCCGCAGGTCGTTCTCGCAGACCTCCCTCAGCCCGAGCGAGTCCGCCAGAATCGCACCGATCAGCTCGACCGATCCCGCCCTTCCGAGAAGCGCCCTGAGGTGCTGCGCGAGCGGCCCACTCACGTGGAGCTCCTGAGCGGCCCCGTTCCGGTCGCTGCCCGAGACCAGATGCGCCGTCTCCGCGAGCCTCCCGAGCCCCAGCTCCTCGAGGACCGCTGCGAGCTTCAACCCGCATCCCATGCCCCAAGGGCCGTTATCATCCTTCCCCGCTGCGTCGGTTTCGGGGTCTCCGACGTCGTGAGGCGATGCGGCTTCATCAACCGGGTCACGGCGGTCGTCCTTCAGCCCGCGAGCGTTTTTACGAGCCTGGTGTGGAGGCTGGTGGTTCCGCTGGTGGGCGGGATGGAGGGGTTCGAGCGGAACGGTTCTGGCGGCAAATCCCTGAGGAAGCGGGAGGACCTCACCTCTTTCGAGCCCTACTCCTGGGAGCCTTCGACGGAGGAGATCGCACGGAGCGTCGGGATCAGTCCCGGCAGGGTCGTCAGGATGGACACCAACGTCTCCCCCTACGCGCCGGTCGAGGTCCTGAAGCGGCTGGCGGGGCGTCTTCCGAGGCTGAGGGTCAACCACTACCCCGACACGAGCTACAGGGAGCTGAGGGAGCTGCTCTCCGACTACGCCGACTGGGACCAAGACCTCATAGTGCCCACGAACGGAGCCGACGAGGGGATCGACGTAATCTCCAGCGCCTTCCTGAGGAGCGGGCTCAGCGCCGTCGCACCGGTTCCGACCTATTCGTACTTCAGGGTCTCGACGGAGCTCCAGGGCGCGAGGTTCGTCCCGGTCGAGAGGGGTCAGGACTTCGGTTTCAGCGCGGACGATTTGCTGGAGAGGTACGACAAGAGCACGGCCGTCTTCTGGATCTGCGACCCCAACAACCCCACGGGCAACCTCACCGACGAGGGAGCGCTCAGGAGGCTCTGCGAGGAGACGGAGGCACTGGTCGTGATCGACGAGGCCTACTTCGAGTTCTCCGGCAGGACCTCGCTCCGCCTTCTCAGGGACTACCCGAACGTCTGCGTGGTCAGGACGCTCTCCAAGGCCTTCGGCCTCGCGGGCCTGAGGATCGGCTACGTCCTCTGCACGGAGGAGGTGGTGAGGGAGCTGAACAAGGCCAGACCTCCCAACAGCCTCGGGACCGTCAACGTCGCCGGCGCGGTGATCGCCCTCAGGAACCGGGGGTACGTGGAGAGGGTGGTGAAAGAGATTGTCAGGGAGCGGGAGAGGATGGCCCTCGAGCTCACGCGCATCGACGGCCTGACCGTCTTCCCTTCGAGCGCCAACTTTTTGCTGGTCAGGCTCAGGAGCGAGTCAGAGGCCTCTGCGGTGAAGGACGCGCTCCTCAGGAGGGGCATCGTGGTCAGGACCTTCCCCGGCAACCCGAGGCTCGGCGACTGCATCAGGGTGACCGTCTGCTCGAGGAGGGAGAACGAGAGGTTCCTCCGGGCACTCAGGTCTGCCCTCGAGGAGGTCAGGGAGGGGAGGAGGCGCTGAGGCGTCTGACCGTCACGAGAACCCTCTGGGCTACCGTGAGGAACGAGAGGAGGGCCGCCAGCAAAAGCGCAGCCAGCAGGGCCTCAGCACCGAGCACGGGACGCATCAGGGAGCCGACGAAGAGGATGATGGTCCGCTCGGCCCTCTCGGCTATGCCGACGCCCGCCAGCTCGACCCCGAGCGCCTCGGCCCTGGCCCTAGCGTAGCTGACCAGCAGCGAACCGGAGGCGAAGAGGATCGCCGCGAGCGGCTCCACCGCGAACGCCAGCCCCACCGAGACGGCTACCTCGGACGCCTTGTCCAGGACCGAGTCGAGGAATGCCCCCCTTTCGCTCGCCCTCCCCTGCCTCCTCGCGACCTCGCCGTCGATCGCGTCGAGGAACGCCGAGACCAAGTAGACCGTTCCCGCGAGCGGAACGAGGAAAGCGGAGAAACCGTTGAGGCCGTAGAGGGCGGCCGCGACCAGAGCCAGCGCGAACGCCGAGTAGGTGAGAGCGAAGGGCGACAGCCCTTTCCTCACCGCGAACCCCACCACCGGTTCGGCCAGCTTCATCAACAGCATCCGCTCGGTCTCGCGCTTCCCCATCCCGCTCATCCGTCGCGTGACGAAGAATTAGAACGAGACGTCGCGGGGTCGCGTAGAAGGCTCCGCTCACTCGACCACGACGGTCTGGGCCTGCTCCCTCAGGAACGTCAGGAGGTAGTGCGGGCCTCCCACGCCCTTTCCGGTCGCGCCGCTCGCCTTCCAGCCCACGAAGGTCTGGGCCCCGGGCCACGCACCTGTCGTCGCGCCTCCCCTCCTGTTGGCGTAGCAGACGCCGAACTGGATCTTCCTGAAGAAGTACTCGACCTCCTTCGGGTCCTCCGAGAAGATCCCCGCGGTCAGCCCGTAGTCCGTGTCGTTGGCCATCCTGAGGGCCTCCTCGAGCGTCCTGAACTTGGCGACGAGCAGTATCGGTAGGAAGAGCTCCTCCTTCCAGAGCCTGTGGTCGTGGGGCAGGTCGGCGATTATCGTGGGCTGGACGTAGAAGCCCCTGTCGAACGGTTCTCCGGAGAGGACCTCGCCGCCGTAAAGGACCTGGCCTCCGGCCTCCTTGGCCTCGGCCACGTACCTTTTGAAGTTCTCGAAGGCCCTCCGGTTTATCACGGGACCCATGAAGACGTCGCGCTCCCTCGGGTCGCCGATCTTCAGCTTGGACGTCTCGCGGACGAGCTGGTCGACGAAGCTCTCGTAGATCGTCTCCTGAACGTAGAGCCTCGACGTGGCGGAGCACTTCTGCCCTCCGTAGCCGAACGCCGCCCTGATCACGCCGGTGACCGCCTTGCCGATGTCGGCCTTCTCCGTCACGATCGTCGGGTTCTTGCTCCCCATCTCGAGCACGACGGGCTTCGGGTATGGCTGGGATGTGAGGAACCTCCGGTAGAGCCTCATGCCCACGTCCCTCGATCCGGTGAAGGCGATGCCCGCGACCCCGGGGTTGGTGGTGACCTCCTCCTCGAAGAGGTCTCCGGGTCCGGTGAGGAAGTTGATCGCTCCCGGAGGCACGCCGGCGTCCCTGAAGACCCTGTACAGCATGTAGCCCGCAAGGGGGGCCTCGCTGGTGGGCTTGAAGACGACCGTGTTGCCAGTGATTAGGGCTCCCTGGATCATGCCGTTCGCGAGCATGAAGGGGAAGTTGAAGGGCGATATCACGACCCAGGCGCCGTAGGGCTTCGCCACCATCTTGCACCTCTCCCCGGGCCCTCCCGGGCCCATCTCCTTCTCGTACCCGTTGTTCTCCTGCATGACCCTGCAGTAGTACCTGATGGCGTCGATCGCCTCCCAGCACTCGGCGAGGGCCTCCAGCCTGTTCTTCCCCACCTCGTACGTTATCACAGCGGCGATCTCGAACTTCCTCTCGTCGATCAGCTGGGCCGCGCGCTCCATCACCTTCACCCTCTCCCTCCAGTCCATTCCCGACCACTCCTCGAAGGCCCTGTTCGCCTCCTCGATGGCCTGCCGGACGTGCTCGCGCCTCGCCTTCTGGAACCTCGCCACCAGGACCGACGTGTCTATGGGGCTCCTGTCCTCGAACTCCTCGCCGGTCCTGACCTCCCTCTCCCCTATGTGCATCGGGTAGCTCCTGCCGAGGTACTCATCCCTGACGCGCTGGAGGGCCTCCTCGTACTTCGGGTGGATGCTCGGGTCGGCGAAGAGGGTGACGTAGGTCACCTTCTGTCCCGGGGACGGCATCGCGCTCACAGAGCCGCCGGCGCTTATGGGCTTTTCCTCGAGGGAAAGGACGCGAGGACCAGCGGTCAGGTGGACGGTCTGCGGGCCCTGGTCATTTGGGGCGAGCGCTTGAGGCGTTCCGCTCTGCGGTCATCGAAGCGAGTCCCTTGACGATTTCAACGCCCCTGCTCGTGCCTATCAGGTCGGCGCCGGCCTCGATCAGCGCCAGCGCGGTGGCCGCGTCCCTTATCCCTCCTGACGCCTTGACCCGGACCTTCGGGCTGACGGAGCTGCGGAGGAGCCTGATGATCTCGACCGTTGCAGGCCCGCCCTTCCCCCATCCGGTGGAGTTCTTGACGTAGTCAACACCGGCCTCCTCGCAGAGCCTGGCCCCCAGTACCACCTCCTGCTCGGTCAACACCGCGGTCTCGAGGATGGCCTTGGTCACCATCCCTTCGGCCGCTCGCACCTGCTCCTCGACGTCCCGCCTGAACTCCTCGAGCATCCCCGACTTCAGGTAGCCGACGTTCACCATGAAGTCGACCTCGTCGCACCCCATCGCCTTCAGGTTCCTGATCTCCACGACCTTGGCCAGCGTCGTGGACCCTCCCATCGGGACGTTGATTGTTGCACAGACCCTGATCTCCGTCCCCTTCAGGAATTTGACCGCGTGAGGCACCCAGATCGGGTTCACCACGACCGCCCTGAAGCCGTGATCCCTCGCCTCGGCGCAGAGCCGCTCGATGTCCCTCACCGTCGCGTCCGGGTTCAGGTTGGTGTGGTCTATCCTCGCAGCCAGCTCGCTTGCCTCCAGCCTCCTCCCGACGCCCACGGAGTGCTCAAAGCAGCCTAAGTGATTTTAGGGTTTGTTGTAGTAACGGCTGTCATCAAGTTTCTCATGGAACTTTTATAACGGGCATCGCACCATTACCGATCGCGATGGGAAAGACCTCTAGGTCGGGAAGGATAACGCCGCTGGTCGCAGGTCTGATCGTGGTCATCCTCGTTCTCGCGGCGCTCCTGGGATACGTCGCAACTACCTCTCCAGCCGCCTCGACGGTTACCGTTACCCGTGAGGTCGGAGGCGCGACCGTTGTCAGGACCGTAACGGCCGTCCAGACCCAGCTGGTCACACAAGTAGTCACGGTCACAGCAGCGCCCTCCGCGATCGAGTACACGATAGGATTCGCGATGGCCGTGAGCGGCCCCTACGCGGTGGACGGTCCCGTGAGGAGGGATGGCGGCGTGCTCGCGATCGAGCACATCAACGCCTACCTCCAGTCAATCGGGTCTCCGGTCAGGTTCAAGTTCGTCCACGACGACACGAAGGGGACCGCAGCCGACGCGCTGAAGGTCGTTCAGTCAATGTACGCCGCTGGCATCAGGGTCATCGTGGGTCCCTTCTCATCGGGCGAGGTCAGGGGGGTGATGGACTTCGCGAATACCAACAAGGTCGTGATCATCAGTCCTTCCTCCACGAGCCCGGCGCTGGCCGCTGACGACTACGTCTTCAGGGTGGTCCCGACGGACCTCTTCCAGGGGAACGTGCTGGCCCAGCTCATGGCCAAGGAGGGGATCAAGAAGGTGGCCGTCATAGCGAGGAACGACGACTACGGAAAGGGCCTCGCCGACGCCTTCGAGAAGGCCTTCGTCAACAGGTTCGGAGGAACCGTAAGGAAGCTCCTGTACACCGTCGGTCAGCCGGACTACGCCTCCGAGGTCTCCCAGCTCAGCTCCATCGTCTCCGAGCTCGGCGGAGGAGCTGACACGGCCGTGCTGATCATCGCATTCGAGGACGACGGCCTCAACATACTGGGTCACGCAAGGCTCGACAGAACGCTCGCTGGCGTCAGGTGGTTCGGGTCGGAGACGCTCAGGAGGCCGGCCGCGTACCTTCCGGCGCCAGACGGGAAAGCCACGCCCGAGATCGCCGAGTTCCTGAGGCAGGTGAAGCTCACCGGCGTCTTCGCCTCGCCGAGGGGAGGACCGCTGGTGACGAAGTTCGAGCAGGATTACAGGGCCAAGTTCGGCCGCGACCCCTCGCCCTACGCTTACTTCACCTACGACGCCGTCTGGCTTGCGGCGATGGCCATACTCTATGCAGGCAAGTACGACGGTGAGGCGATAAGGGCAGCGCTGCCCGTGGTAGCGGAGCGGTTCGTCGGCGTTACGGGTTACAAGGCCTTCGACCAGTTCGGCGACGCGAGGGGATCCGACTACGTCATCTGGCAGTACAGACAGGTGGGAGGCAAGTACGCCTTCGCGGACATAGGCGTCTGGAGGTACCCGGCAGAGGTAATCGAGCTGACGGGTTAGCGTCCTTGTCCCTCGAGGTCAGGGGGCTGACGAAGAGGTTCGGGGGACTGGTCGCGGTAAACGACGTCTCTTTTTCCGTCCGGCGCGGCGAGGTAGTCGGTCTCATAGGACCGAACGGTTCCGGCAAGACGACGCTGTTCAACCTCATCTCCGGTGTCCTGAGGCCCGACGCGGGCGAAATCCTCTTCGAGGACGAGCGGATCGACGGCCTGCCGCCGCACGAAATCTACCGGAAGGGCATCGTCAGGAGCTTCCAGATCCCGAGGACCTTCGACAGGGTCACGGTGGCGGAGAACCTGATGCTGGCCGCCAAGGGTCAGAGGGGGGAGAGGCCGCACGTAGCGCCCTTCCGGAGGCTCTGGGTCGGGCAGGAGCTGGAGCTCGCGGGCAAGGTCAGAGATCTGCTGGGGTTCCTGAAGCTCTCCCAGGTGTCCAGGAGCTGGGGCTCGGAGGTCTCGGGAGGTCAGATGAAGCTGACCGAGATCGGCAGGGCCATCATGGGAGGCGGTAAGCTGGTGTTGCTCGACGAGCCTGCGGCTGGAGTGGCGGTGCCTCTGGCGCACGACATATTCAGCACGCTGGTCAGGATCAACCGGGAGCTGGGAACCACCTTCATCGTCATCGAGCACCGGCTCGACATCCTCTTCGAATACGTCCAGCGGGTGATGGTCATGCATGAAGGCCGCCTGATCTACGACGGTGACCCTGACGGAGTGACCAAGGACAGAAGGGTAGTTGAGGCGTACCTGGGTGGTGAGGTGGGTTGAGCGTCCTCGAGGTCTCCGGGGTGGTCGCGGGCTACGGCAAGATACCGATCATCAGGGACGTGGACCTGAGGGTGGAGAAGGGGGAGACGCTGGCGGTCATCGGCCCCAACGGATCGGGCAAGAGCACCCTTGCCAAGACCGTCGTCGGCCTCACGACCCTCTTCTCTGGGTCCATCAGGTTCGACGGCATCGAGGTCACCGGGCTGCCGCCGGAGCGCAGGGCCCTGCTGGGGATCGGCTACCTCCCCCAGACTAGAAACGTCTTCCCGGACCTGACGGTGCAGGAGAACCTGGAGATGGGCGGCTACCACCTCGGGCGTCACGAGCTTCAGGTGAGGATGAAGGAGGTGCTGGAGCTGTTCCCGGAGATCAGGGGGCGCCTCTCCCAGAGGGCCGGCACGATGAGCGGCGGCGAGCGCCAGATGGTCGCCATGGCCAGGCTCCTCATGATGTCGCCGAAGCTCGTGATCCTCGATGAGCCCTCAGCGGGTCTCGCGCCAAAGCTCGTCGAGCGGGTCTACCAGAAGATCGATGCGATGAGGGCGATGGGGCTGACGATCGTCCTGATCGAGCAGCACGCGGTGAAGGCGCTCAAACACTCCGACCGGACGGTGGTCATGGTGGGAGGCAGAATAGCCCTGAGCGGCCCGAGCCCCGAAATCTCGAGGGCAGACCTACGTTCCGTTTTCTTCCAGACTTCGCAACGTTAGAATTATCTGCAGCTCAGCGTTACGGATCCCGTGATAGAGGAGGCGCTGGGGCAGATACCGATATCGCTGCTCGCTTCTTCGCTTTACGCCATCGCGGCCACGGGCCTGACCCTGAACTACCTTGTTTTGAGGTACGCGGACTTCGCGATCGGCGAGTACATCACGGTTGGGTGCTACGTGGCTGCGCTGCTGACGCTGAGCGGCCTCGACCCCATCACGTCGATGCTGGCCGCTGGGCTTTCCGGTGCCGCCTTGACGCTCCTGACCGATGAGCTGGCCATCAAACCCCTCGAGCGGAGAGGGGCCACGGAGCTCCAGGTCTTCATAGCCACAATTGGCTTGACGCTCTTGATCAGGTACCTGCTCTCGATCGCGGCCGACGTAAGGGACCTCCTCTTCCTCTCGTCGGGCTTCCGGCTAATCCCCATCGTCTACGTCGGTAACAGGCCCCTCACGAACCTCCACCTGATCGCGATCGCCTCCCTCTCGGCGAGCGTGGCCGCCCTCACCTACCTCACCCTCAGGACCAAGATCGGTAAGGGGATGCGGGCGATAGCGAGCAACAGGGACCTGGCCGTCTCCACCGGCATACCCGTGTGGAGGATACGGAGGTTCACGCGGGTCCTGGTCGGGCTCTTCGCGGGCATCTCGGGAGCCCTCTGGGCCTACTACACCAGCATCAACCCCGAGTCCGGCTGGAGGCTCCTTCTATGGGTCTTCAGCGCCTCCATCATCGGGAACTTCACCAGCTTCCCCCTCACCCTGATCGGCGGTTTCGTCATCGGCTTCTCGGAGAACCTTGGGATGTGGGCCCTATCGAGGGGCCTGTCGGTCCCGACCGCATACAAACCCCTGATACCGTACCTGGCCATCGTGGTCGCATTGCTGTACCGCAACAGGACGAGGCTCAGGGCGGTGGTCGAGGCGTGATCCCGGAGGGCGGTTTCGTCCTCGCGACGAGCTTCCTCTTCTACCTGATGATCTACGCTATTCTCGCCCTCAGCACGAACCTGGAGTACGGTTACACGGGGATACCCAACCTGGGAAAGGTCCTGTTCTACTTCGTGGGAGGCATCGTGACGGCGGTCCTCGTTACACGGACGTACGACGCCGTCCTCGGGATAGAGGACCCCCTGTCGGCGGTCTCCGCCGCTAGGAGGGTTGAGCTCGCGGCCTCGGATCCGGCCCTCGCGTTAGGCCTCTTCGCAGCTGCTCTGGTTGCCAGCGGCCTCGTAGCGGGCCTCCTCGGATACCTTGCGAGCTATCCCGCACTGGCCCTGAAGGGCCCCACCCTCTCGATAGCCCTCCTGATATTCGGCGAGGCCGCTAGGGTCTTCGTCAGGACCTACGAGCCCCTCGTCGGGGGGGTCTTCGGGATCTCCGGCATAGCCAACCCGTTCGTCTTCCTTCGGGACCCCATGGCGACCACGGCTGCTTACCTCGTTACGGTGGCGCTGATCACGCTCCTCGTGCTGATCCTAGTGGAGCGGCTCTCCAACTCCCCCTTCGGGAGGGTGATGAAGGCGGTCAGGGACGACGAGCTCGCGGCCTACTCGCTGGGCAAGGACGTCGCTGCCGTTAGGGGCCGGGTATTGTTCATAGGATCCGGGTTGGCGGGCATCGCGGGATCGCTCTACACGTTCTACTCGCAGGCGATCTTCCCGGACGACTTCATACCCTCGCTGACCTTCTTCGTGCTGACGATGGTGATCGTCGGCGGCGTCGCCAACAACTTGGGCGTCGTGGTGGGGGCCCTCCTGATGTCGGTCATAGAACGCCTCTCCCAGGCCAGCACCCTCGCGCTCTTCGGGATCCACGTGCCGTTCGACATCTCTTACGTCCGCTACGCGGTAACCGGCGCGCTGATAGTCCTCTTCCTGCTTTACAGGCCTAGGGGCCTGATCGAGGAGAGGCCCGTCAAGACGCCGCTCTACGACGTCCTCTCGGAGGACAGAAAAGCCTCAAGAACCGCGAGCGAGCGGGTTGAGGGGAAGGGATGAGGGTGGTGGCTGTAGGCGGGAGGGCCTTCACCTCGGCGATGAAGCTGGCCGGTGCTGGCGCGGTCATCGCGGAGACGCCGGAGGAGGCGATGAGGGCGGTCAACTCGCTGATCGGGAGGGGCGACGTGGGGCTCGTGCTGGTGAGCGACGAGTACGGTCCCGAGTTCTCCAGGAGGCTCGCGGAGCTCGCGAGGTCGGTCACCGTTCCCATCATCTACCAGCTGCCCGCTCCTGGATCGAAGGTGGCGAAGGTCGACTACAGGGCCATCATACGCCAGGTCCTCGGCGTCTGAGACGACCGTTCAGGGCCAATCTCCAGCCGCACCTCCGCGCCCACACATCTTTTTTGGATCGTTGCTAAGGTGCCCATCGGATGAGGCTTCACGAGGTCTACGACGACCTCCTGGCGAGGAAGGGTTCTCCGCTCTGCGTCGCGCTCGACCCACCACCGGATAGGTTCAGGACAGTCGAGGACCGGTACGGTTTCTGCATAGATGCGGTGAGGAAGGTCTGGCGCCACGCGGTCGCGGTCAAGGTGAACGAGAACTTCGTCAGGGGCCTTCCGGAGGGCGCGCACAGATCTCTGACTGAGGAGATCAGGTCCAGGGAGATGATGGCGATCTACGACTGCAAGCTCAACGACGTCGACCACACGGTCTCTGCCGGGATCAGGACAATCCGCGAGCTCGGGTACGAGGCGTTCACCTTCAACCCGGTCATCGGCAACGCAGGTCACGTAATGAGGGAGGCGAGGTCGGCCGGGCTTCACGCATTCGCGCTCGTCCATCCGTCCTCCGAGTCCTCAGCGGCGGTCTACAGGACCAGAACCGAGGACGGCCGCTTCCTCTATGAGGTGATGCTCGAGCTCTCCGTTTCCGCTGGCGTCGAGGGCTACGTGGTGGGTCTCGGCAGGGGCGACGACGGCTCAGTCCTCAGGCGCGTCAGGAGGAGGGCGGGCGAGGAGGCGGTGATCATGATACCGGGGTTGGGGGCGCAGGGCGGGGACCCGAGGGTCGCGTCGATGTACGGAGGCGAGAGGGTTCTGCCGGTCTACGGCAGGAGCGTCACGTCGGCACCGGATCCCGCTGAGGCGTCGAGGGAGGTAGCCGAATCCCTCGGTTCGATGAGGGAGTTCTACACCGCTGCGAGGGCCCTCGCGTCGGCGGAGGGTGTCGTGGTGAGGTCCAGCGAGCCGATCAGGCTCTCCAGCGGCAGGCTCTCTCACTACTACTTCGACATCAGGGCGCTCTACTCGGACCCGACGAACCGGGAAAGGGTAGTTCGGGCGATGGTCTCGAGGATCAGGAGGGTCCTGGGAACCGGGGGCTTCAAGGTCGCCACCACGGCGACCGCAGGGATCCCCATAGCGTCGCTCGTGGCCGACAGGTTCAGGACCGGCCTCGTCTACTACAGGTCGGGGTCTAAGGACCACGGGCTCGGGAAGGGCGTGGAGGGCGTCGTCAGGCCCGGCGAGAGGTTCGTTGGCGTGGACGACCTCACGACCACGGGCTCGACGGCTCTGGCGTGCGTCAGGGCCATCCGGGAGCTCGGCGGCTCGATCGAGCACTACTTCGTCGTCCTGGACAGGAACGAGGGTGCCTCGGAGCTTCTGGCCTCGGAGGGGGTCAGGCTCCACGCCCTCTGCACCGTCTCGGACGAATTCTGGAGCTTCATCGAGCTCGTGGCGAAGGGTGAGGCTTGACGGCGCTCGACCTCCTCGTTCGGGACGGCCTCGTGGTCACGCCGAAAGGGACCTTCAGGGCCTCGATAGGGGTAGAGGACGGCGTCATAATTGCGATCGGGAGCAGCGCATCGATGCCGATGGCAGAGAGGACGATAGATGCGTCCGGTCTTCTGGTTTTTCCAGGGATAATAGACGAGCACGTCCACTTCAGGGATCCGGGCCTCGAGTGGAAGGAGGACTTCAGGACGGGTTCGATGGCAGCCGCTGCGGGAGGGGTCACGACGGTCCTGGACATGCCCAACACGGATCCCCCAACGGTTGACGCCGATGGCTTCAGGGCGAAGCTCGAGGCGGCATCGAGGAAGTCCCTGGTGGACTTCGGCTTCTACGCCGGCGTGGTCCCGGGGAGGGTTGAGGAGCTCAGGGAGCTGGCGGAGCTGGGCGTCGTCGGCGTCAAGGTCTACATGTCCGAGACCACTGGCATCAGGGAGCCGGTCGACGACCTGGACCTGATCAGGACCATGCGCGTTGCTTCATCGCTGGGGCTGAGGGTCGGGGTCCACGCGGAGGACGGCAGGACGATCTCGAGGCTGAGGGAGGAGCTGAGGGCCACCGGTCAGAGGAACCCGTTGCTCCACATGAGGGCTAGGCCGGTCGAGGCGGAGGTCCTGGCGGTGGGAAGGGCTCTGCTAGCGGCGAGGCTCGCCGGCTGCGGGCTTCACGTCTTCCACCTCTCCTCGGCAGCCGCGCTCGAGGTCATCAGGGCCCTCAGGCCGCTCGGCGTCGATGTCACCGTCGAGACCTGTCCCCACTACCTGCTGCTGGACGGAGAGGATGCCCTGAGTAGGCTCGGCAACGTCGCGAAGGTCAACCCGCCGATAAGGGGGAGGGCCGATGCGGAGGCCCTGTGGGACGCAATAGCCAGGGGCGAGGTGGACGCGATCGGTTCGGACCATGCACCTCACCTTCCGCATGAGAAGATGGTCGATGACGTCTGGTCCGCGCCGTCCGGATTCCCCGGGGTCGAGACGATGCTTCCGCTGATGCTGACCGAGGTCCACAAAGGCAGGCTCAGCTACGAGAAAATTGCAGCCCTGCTCTCCGAGAACCCGGCGCGGATCTGGGGCCTTTACCCGAGGAAGGGCTCGATCACGATAGGCTCGGACGGAGACCTGACGCTGGTGGACCCAGACGCCGAATGGGTCATCAGGGCCGATCGCCTCCACAGCAAGAGCAAGGTCACGCCCTTCGAGGGTCTCAGGGTGAGGGGGAAGCCGGTCTACACGGTGGTCCGGGGTGAGGTGGTCATGGAGCGGGGGGAGGTGGTGGAGGACGCGCGGAGGGGTCAGCTGGTGAGGCCGGTGAGAAGGGGAGAGCGTTAGGAGGCGGCGGCTCCGGCGGTTTCCGGTCGCGGTGCGGGGATCGGTCAGGCCGGCAGCGTCCCGCACGTTTTCCCGGCAGCAGGCGAGCCGCGCCTTAGCGCTGCTCCCTCCCGGGCCTGACGCGGTTCGGCGCGCGCGGACCCCAGAGGCCCTCCCTACGGAGGGCGTGGGGCCCTACCCGCCTCCACCGGGACGCGCGCTCATCCGCCCCCTGCCTTCCCTAGCCCCGCAACGCGGCCGTACGCCGCCGGTTGCTGGCCCCCGCGTGAGCCCGTTTCGGGTCCGCTACGGGAAGGGGAGGGCTAGCCCCCTGGCCCTACCCGCCGCCTCCATCAGGTGGGTAATTGCCTCGCGTAAAAAGTCTCCCCGAGGGAAGGGGCGCAGAGCGGACGTCACAGCAATCCCTTCTCCTTCAGCGCATCGCTGATCGCGTCGGGACCGAGGAGCTCGAGCTCGTACCCCACGTTCACGAAGCTCTTCCCCGTCCGGAGGACCCTCGAGAGGTCGGTGGGTGAGGCGTTCACCACGAGGTCGCAGTCGATCCTGCGCAGCGTCTCCTCCAGGTCCCTCCTCTGCTCATCGGTGTAGCCCAGTGACGGAAGGACCGGACCTATATGGGGGTAGGCCCTGTAGACCTCTGCAACCTTCCCCACCGCGAAGGGCCTCGGGTCCAAGATCACGGCCCCGGCCTCGGTCGCAGCCGCGTAACCTGCAGCGTGCGGCATCCCTCCGTGCGTGACCGTCGGCGCGTCCTCGATCACCACGACCCTCTTCGACCTGAGCCGTTCGCCGTCCTCCAGCACGACCTTCGCTCCAGCGAGGAGGAGCCGCGCCCTCGGGTTCAGCTCCCTCACGGACCTGACGACCGCATCGACGCTCTCCCTCTGAGCGGCGTTCACCTTGTTGACCACAACCACGTCGGCCATCAGGAGGTTGGCCATCCCTGGGTGGTAGCTCCGCTCGTGACCGGGTCTGAGCGCGTCGACCACGACGATGTGGACGTCGGGCCAGAAGAAGGGGAAGTCGTTGTTTCCTCCGTCCCAGACGATCACGTCCGCCTCCTGCTCGGCTGCCTTGAGGACCTCGGCGTAGTCCACGCCGGCGTAGACCACGTTCCCCTCGCGGATGTGGGGCTCGTACTCCTCCCTCTCCTCGAAGGTGCAGTTGTACCTGTCCAGGTCCTCGTAGCTGCTGAACCTCTGGACGGGATGTCTGAGGTCCGTGTAGGGCATCGGGTGCCTCACCACCACGACCCTTCTGCCCGACCGCTTCAGGAGCCGGACGACGTATCTGGTCACCGTGCTCTTCCCGGCCCCCGTCCTGACGGCCGTCACGGCGACCACAGGGACATTCGATCTGAGGCACGTGGATCTGGGCCCCAAGAGGACGAAGTCGGCGCCGCGCGAGATGACGAGGGATGCCTTCTCCATCACCTCCTGGAAGGAGAGGTCCGAGTAGGCCAGGACCACCTCCTCCACCTCATACCGCTCGATCAGCCTCGGAAGCTCCGATTCGTCGTGGATCGGTATCCCGTTCGGGTAAAGCTCTCCGGAGAGGGGGTAGGGGTAGACCCTGTTGGCGATGCCCGGGATCTGCGCTGCGGTGAAGGTCACGACCTCGTAGCTCGGGTCGCTCCTGTAGCGGACGTTGAAGTTGTGGAAGTCCCTTCCGGCAGCGCCCATTATGATGACTCGACGTCGCCTCATCGGCCTCTTCTGGTACGGCGTCCCTATCTCCGTTCTCCGTCCCCTCAGGTCCGGTGGCTGGTCGGTTCCACTCTAGAGCGGATTGCAGGGCTTGACAACACTTTAATCGTATCGGAGCCCAGCGCCGTCGATAACTTCAACTTATGGTCCTTCAAGTCGTGACATCCGGTGTTGCGCGAGTTCGATCGGACGCCGGTCGTGACCTACGCGCTGATAGCGGTCAATTTCCTCGTCTTCCTGCTGTCGCTCGCGATGGGATTGCCGAGGGTTTTCCTGGCATACGGAGCCGTTCCGGCGATGATCGTCTTCGAACACGAGTACTACAGGCTGATCACGTCCATGTTCCTCCACGCCGACCTCCTCCACATACTGTTCAACATGTGGGCCCTCTTCATCTTCGGCAGAGACATCGAGTCGACTGTCGGCAGCGGGCGCTTCACGCTGGTCTACTTTTTGAGCGGGATCGCGGGCGGAATCGCCTACGTCTTCTACATGCTCACCTACGCTGCGGCTTTCGATCCAAGGGCCGCCTTCGTTCCAGCGATAGGCGCGTCCGGAGCGGTCTTCGGGGTGATGGGCTCGTTCGCGGTCCTCTTTCCGAGGAGACCCGTCGCGTTCTTCCTCTACTTCCTGCCGATAGTGGCTCCGGCATTCGCGGCCATCGCGATCATGGGACTAATTCAGACGCTGTTGGCCCTCGCGCTGCCGTTCGGCTCCATCGCCTACACCGCACACGTCGGCGGTCTGGTGGTGGGCATGCTCATGGGTCTGTGGTTCAGAGCTTTAATCCGCAGAAGGTACTACGTGCTGTTCTATTATTGAATTGTCAAGATAAGATCAGCTGGAACGGGTTGCCGCTGAGAGGAAGCGCTATCCTCAGGAGCTGGCCCACGGCCCTCATGAAGTCCGCGAGGCCGACGACCAGCAGCGCCAGGAGCAGCACGAACAGGAAGATCGCGACGACGGATACTACCTCCCATGCCTCCGGCATGCCTGAACCAACGGGCACCGGGTTTCATTTTAGTCCGACGTCGTGGGTTGCCATTTGCAGGGGCAGCGGGGCGACGGGCTGGCAGGACCCGTATGATTGGGCACTCTTTACTGCCTTATTCGTCGGATGGTTTAATAGGGTCCTTTTGCACAATACCCAGTTGGCGTGAACGCCGCGGGGGAGGCCCCACGGCGGGATGCGGGAGCTCATGCTGTGACCGCGTCATGGGAGGGTGGAGCGCGGCAAGATAGGGTGCGCCTTGGCCCGGACAGGGGTACGCCGGCCGGTGGATGCCTCGGCTTGGGCGCCGACGAAGGACGTGGCAAGCTGCGATAAGCCCCGGGTACCCGCAGGCAGGGGTAGATCCGGGGATCTCCTAATGGGACATCCTGCGGCGGGCTTCGGCTCGCCGCGGTCCCGGCCTCGAGCCGGGATCGGGAACCCCCCGAACGGAAGCATCCAAGTAGGGGGAGGAGAAGAAATCAAACGAGATTCCCCTAGTAGGGGCGACCGAACGGGGAGAAGCCCAAACCGAACCCCCTGGGGAAACTCAGGGGGAATGTGGGGTTAAGGGCCGGGGGTCCACCCTGAAGCCCGAGCCGAACTCCCCTGGAATGGGGGGCCACAGAGGGTGACAGCCCCGTAGGCGAAGGGCGGATGGGTGATGCCCCGGATCCCAGAGTACCGCACCTCGGATATGGTGCGGGAAGTTGGGGGCCACTGGCCTCCAAGGCTAAATACGTCCCAAGACCGATAGCGGACCAGTAGCGTGAGCGAAAGGTGAAAAGTACCCCGAGAGGGGGGTGAAAAGCGCCTGAAACCGGCCGGTAACAGACGAGGGCGGCCCGAAAGGGAAATCCCCGTCAAGGCCCCGCAAGGGGCCGCGCGGGGACAATCCCAGGGTCGTCCGCTCCGTCTTGAAACACGGGCCGGGGAGTTCACGGGTGTGGCGAGTCTAAGGGCTGTAAGCCCGGAGGCGTAGGGAAACCGAGCGCCCGCAGCCGGGGTTAGCCCCGGCGAGGGGCGGGGTCCGAAAGGGCCTGTAGCCACGCCCGTGAGGCTAGAAACCGGGCGATCTAGCCCTGGGCAGGGTGAAGCCGGGGGAAACCCCGGTCGAGGCCCGAATAGGGGTCCTGACGTGCAATTCGGTCCCCTGACCTGGGGCTAGGAGTCAAAAGCTAACCGAGCCCGGTGATAGCTAGTTCCCCCCGAAGTGTCTCGCAGGACAGCCCCGGGGGAGGTTGCCCGCGGGGTAGGGCACTGATAGGGGAGAAAGGGGCCGATGAGGCCCCGCTCTCCTTTCAAACTACGAACCCGCGGGCGCCGTAGATCCCGGGAGTGGGGTACTGGGGGTAAGCTCCAGGACCGAGAGGGGAACAACCCAGACCTCGGGTTAAGGCCCCTAAGTGCCCGCTAAGTGACAAACCGAAGGGCGTCCCCGTCCTGAGACAGCGGGGCCGTAGGCTTAGAAGCAGCCATCGGCTAAGAAGTGCGTAACAGCTTACCCGCCGAGGACGGGGGCCCCGAAAATTGACGGGTCTAAGCGGGCCGCCGAAACCCGGGCTCACCCGTGCCTTGCACGGGTGGGGGTAGGGGGGCGTGGCGGCTGGGCAGAAGCGGGGCCGTGAGGTCCCGTGGACCGGCCGCCAATGCAGATCCCGGTGGTAGTAGACAGCGAAGAGGGGTGGGAAAGAGAGGGTCAGGGCCGTCCAATAATCTTTAAATAACCAGTCTTAAACAAATCTACGAAGTAAAGGGCATGATTTGTGTAGATATTGCCGAATTGGTTCCCGAAACCTTGAACTTTAGCAAAGTGATTAGGAAGATAATTGAGGACGACAGGATAATCATTCAATATAAGTACCGAAACGGCCGGGTGGGAAGCATCGTTATCCGACGATTCGTCCCCGCGATCTTATTCGGGTACGCTATAGGCCTCTACGCAGGTGAAGGAACCAAGAGGCCCAAAACCGTGAAGACGAGGTTCGAATTCGTTAATAGCGACCCTAATAAGCTTCTGGCCATGGTCAAATTTTTGGAGATATTAGGGGTGACGAGAAGTGCGATTAAACCTCGATTGCAAATTAAACTCGCTAAATGGGAACGTGACGAGGTCGTACAGAAATTGGAGAGATATTGGTCAAATCTGCTGAATATACCCTTGTCGCAATTCCGCAAATCCGTAGTGAGGCGTGGATCGCGAACATCACGCTCAAATTTTGGAACTCTCTCAATTAGGGTTTACAATTCCTTCCTCCTTGACTTGTTCACCTTTTGGGAACGGACGGCCCTTCTCCCTCTCCTCGAATCCCCTCCGCCGGAAGGGCACGGGTTTCCCGGCAATGCGTCGTCAGCCGGGAGTAAGCCGGTCCTAAGGCCGACCTTAACCGGGTAGGCCGAAGGGGAAGCCGGTTAAGATTCCGGCGCCTCCCGGGTAGGTGCGGCAACGCAGGCCGGACCCCTGACGCTTCGGGGTAGGCCGACCGGGGCCGTAGCTCCGGCCAAGCGCTGAAGCCCGGGGAGGGCCGTAATGGCGAGAACCGGGTGAAGGCGTGACGGGGCGGCGCATGCCGCTTCGGCCGATCCCTGGAGCCAGTGAAAAGGGGGTCCGGAACGATCCCGGGAGACCGTACCTAGATCCGACACTGGTGCCCCTGGCTGAGAAGGCCAAGGCGTCTGGGGTGACTCCGGGCCAGGGAACTCGGCAAATTGGCCCCGTAACCTCGGGAGAAGGGGTGCCTGCCTTCCTCTCCGACGAGGAGGGGTTGGCAGGTCGCAGTGACAAGGGGGTCCCGACTGTTTAATAAAAACATAGGAAGCCGCAAGGCCGAAAGGCTTTGAACGGCTTCTCAATCCTGGCCAGCACCGGTACCTGAAACCCGGGTCCAACCGGGATAAGGGCCGGCTAGCGCCGGGGGTAATCCTGACCCTCTTAAGGTAGCCAAATGCCTTGTCGGGTGAGTTCCGACGCGCACGAATGGATCAACGAGGGCCCCACTGTCCCGGCCCGGAGCCCCGTGAACCCACATAACGTGGACGAACAGTCCACGGACCCCCAGCGGGGAGAGAAGACCCTGTGGAGCTTTACTGCAGCCTGTCGCTGCGGGATGGCTCTGGGTGCATAGCGTAGCCGGGAGCCGTCGATCCGGGCCTCTCCGGGGGCCCGGGGAGGCGCCAATGTAACACCGGCCACCTGGGGCTGTCCCGCTAACCGGGGCCTGTGCCCTGGGACAACGGCAGGTGGGCAGTTCGGCTGGGGCGGCACTCCCCCGAAAAGATATCGGGGGAGCCCAAAGGTCGGCTCAGGCGGGACAGAAACCCGCTGTAGAGTGCAAGGGCAAAAGCCGGCCTGACAGGACCCTCGAACGCAAGGGGTCCTGAGGGGAAACCCGGGCCTAGCGATCCATCGGCCCCTACCAGTGGGGGCCGGTGGTGACAGAAAAGTTACCCCAGGGATAACAGGCTCGTCGCGGGCGAGAGTCCCCATCGACCCCGCGGCTTGGTACCTCGATGTCGGCTCTTCCCATCCTGGCCTCGCAGCAGGGGCCAAGGGTGAGGCTGCTCGCCTATCAAAGGGGAACGTGAGCTGGGTTTAGACCGGCGTGAGCCAGGTCGGATTCTACCTGCTGGGGGTGCGGGCCGCCTGAGGGCAAGGTCCTCCTAGTACGAGAGGAACGGAGGGCCGGGGCCAACGGTGTGCCGGTCGTCCTACAGGGCGACGCCGGGCAGCCGCGCCCCTGGGGATAAGGG
Organism: Candidatus Calditenuis fumarioli; assembly: GCA_030059665.1. Taxonomy (GTDB): domain Archaea; phylum Thermoproteota; class Nitrososphaeria_A; order Caldarchaeales; family Calditenuaceae; genus Calditenuis; species Calditenuis fumarioli. The sequence goes on along the minus strand of JANVYR010000002.1, from coordinate 363,619 downwards.
CTGAAAGCATCTAAGCCCGAAGCCCCTCCCAAAAATAGGCGGCCAATCGGGGCCTATAGGGCCCGGCAACGGGCCTTGGGCCCCGACGAGGGCTCCCCTAGAAGAGGGGGTTGATGGGGTGGGCGTGTAAGGGCGGAGGCGTAAGCCGGACGCCCTCAGCGCGCCACTCCCAATCGCCCGAGCTGTCCGGGCGCGCACCCTATGCCAAAGCGCTCCACCCTCCCGATCCTCACGCCTTTTCCGTGACTACCCTGTTCTCTGCCTTCAGCTCGACCCGTGGGCTCTCCTCGTCCCAACCCGAGGCCATCGGGTCCGCATGGCACCTAAATTAGATGGAAGAGAGAAGAGGGCGCAGGTTGAGGCCGCCCCTCGATCCGCCGAAGGGGATGGACGACCTCACGCCGGAGGAGTACGCGGTCCAGGACGAGCTGGTCAGGAAGGCGAGGGCGGTGATGGAGGCCTACGGCTACAGGATGATCGAGACCCCAGCGGTGGAGCACTACGAGGTCTTCGCGGTCAAGAGCGGCGAGGAGATCCTGACGCACATGTTCGGGTTCGAGGACGCCCACGGCAGGAGGCTCGTCCTGAGGCCGGAGATGACCGCGCCGGTCGCGAGGCTCTTCGCGGCGAGGCTGAGCAGGAGGCCGCTACCGGTTAGGCTCGGGTACGTAGCCGACTGCTACAGGCTCGACGAGCCGCAGTGGGGCAGGAGGAGGAGGTTCTACCACGCGGGGTTCGAGCTGATCGGCGTCAGGGACCCGATGGCGGACGCGGAGCAGGTGCTGATATGCAGGGACTTCTTCGAGTCGGTGGGGATAAGGGACTTCAGGGTGAAGCTCGGGCACGTTGGGATCCACAGGGCGGTGCTCTCGGCGTGCGGGCTGGACGAGTCCTCGCAGGACAGGGTCCTCTCGCTGATCGACAGGGGCAGGAGGGAGGAGGCGATGGGGATCGTGAGGGAGGCTCCGGGCGATCCCTCGGCGAAGGAGGCCTACCTCGAGCTGGTCTCGATCGAGGGCCCTGCGGAGGTCGGTGAGGTGAGGGAGCTGCTCTCGCGGGTCGAGGGGGCACGGCAGCAGGTCGAGGAGCTGGAGGCGGTCCTCAGGGTCCTGGAGGCGCTGGTGGGGCGCGACCGGATAGGATACGTCCCGGGGTTCGCGAGGGGGTTGAGCTACTACACAGGGGTCATCCTCGAGGTCTACGGCCCGAGGGCGAGCGTGGCGCTGGCCGGTGGCGGGCGTTACGACGGCCTGATCGGCCTCTTCGGAGGCCGGGACTTCCCGGGAGTCGGCGTGGCCATAGGGATCACGAGGGTCATGCAGTACCTCGTCGACAGGATGGGTTACAGGGCCGATGTGGGAGGGCCGAAGGTGCTGGTCAAGCCGCTGACGAGGAGCGACGGCGAGTACGCGCTGATGGTGGCGGATTCCGTGAGGCGGAGGGGGATAGCGGTGGAGACGGCCTTCCCCGGCAGGTCGCTCGGTGACGAGCTGGGGCTCGCGTCGGAGAGGGGCGTGAGGTTGGTGCTGATCGTCGGCGCGAGGGAGCGCGAGAGGGGCGTGGTGCTGGTGAGGGACATGCGCGAGGGGAGGCAGCTGGAGGTCCAGAGGGAGGGGGTGGCCGAAGAGGTGGAGAGGTTGCTCGGTCATGGTTGACCTCTGGCTGCTGCTCGAGGCCGCGGCCTTCCTGGGAGCCGTGAGCGTCGTCGTCTGGAGGACGAGGGTCCTCGACGCGGCAGGAGGAGCTGCGGCGGTGGTCCTGGGAGCGGTCGTCTACCTCACGGTGGGCCGTGGAGGGGCGGTGCTGCTGGTGACGTTCCTCGCGGTCTCGGCGGCCTTCACACGCATCGGCTACGAGAGGAAGAGGGCCGTCGGCGCGGCAGAGCTGAAGGGAGGGATGAGGGGGTGGAGGAACGTGGTGGGGAACGGTGGCGTCGCGGGCGTCGCGGCTCTCCTCAGCGCGCTCTACCCATCCAACCATCACCTGTTCGTCCACGCCTTCATCGGATCCGTCGCGGCGGTCTTCGCCGACACGATGGCGACCGAGGTGGGGCTCCTGAGCAGGGGGAAGGTCAGGAGGATACTGGGTTTCGGAGAGGCTAGGCCCGGCGAGCCGGGAGGCGTGACGGCGCTGGGCTACGTGGGAGCCCTGACGGCGGCGGCCATCTCGTGGGCCGTCTCGGTCCTGTTCTTCACGAACCCTCTCGGGCCTTCGCGCCTGCTGCTAACGGTGACCCTCTCGTCCGTCGTCGGGACCACTGTTGACAGCGTCTCGGGCCAGCTGCTCCAGGCCGTTTACCGGTGCGGCGTCTGCGGGGCCCTGACGGAGGTCCCAGTACACTGCGGAGCGCCCGCGCAGCTCGTCAGGGGGATCAGGGGCTTCGACAACCAGGCGGTCAACGCGGTCTGCGCGCTGACGGGTGCAGTCGTGGCATCGGTCGTCTACCTACTGACGGGATGAGCGAAGGCTTTTCGGGGGGGTAGAAGCTGGTCGACGTGGGTTGATCATCGAGGTCAGGGACCTCTGGAAGGACTTCGGCGAGGGGCCGGTCGTGAGGGGCCTCTCCTTCACCGTCGAGGCGGGTGAGGTCCACGGGCTGCTCGGCCCCAACGGCGCCGGGAAGACGACGACGGTCAAGTGCGTGGTGGGGCTGCTCAGGCCCGACCGGGGCGCGATAAGGGTGGCGGGGAGGGAGGTCCCGGACGACTGGACCTACAAGGAGCTGCTCGGGTACCTCCCGGAGAACCCCTCGCTCCCGGAGTACCTGACGGTGGGGGAGTTCCTGCTCCTGATGGGCAGGCTGAAGGGTCTCGAGCCGAGGGAGGCCCGGGACAGGGCGGAGGAGGTGGCTGCGCTCTTCGGCGTTGAGGCCCATTGGGAGAGGCTCATCCACGACCTCTCGAAGGGGACGAGGCAGAGGGTCGCCTTCGCGGCGGCCGTGATCAACTCCCCGAAGATACTGGTGCTCGACGAGCCGTTCAACGGCCTGGACCCGGAGGCCCAGCGGGTCGCGAAGGTGCTGATGCGCGAGACCGCCAAGGCAGGGGGCGCTGTGCTGGTGAGCACGCACCTCCTGGACTCGGTCGAGAGGCTCTGCGACAGGGCCACCATCCTCAGCTCCGGCCGCGCGGTGGCCTCGGGGACCATCTCCGAGATCCTCAGGAGGGCCGGGCTCGACGAGGGGTCAACGCTTGAGGAGGCGTTCATCAACATCGTTCGTGGCTCCCGGGGAAGGACCGGATGATCCGGTTGCTGCTATCGGCGAAGGTGAAGCAGTACTTCGGCCACGTCAGGCGCTCTCCCAGGTCGGTTTTCTCGCTGGTCACGTTCTACCTCCTCTGGACCTTCGTGGTGGGAGCTCTCGCCCTCTTCCTCAGGTTCCTCGGATCCTCGGCCCTGGGCGGGGTCTCCGGAGCGCTCGAGGTCCTCTCGCTGGTCACGGTCACCTCCATGCTCGGGATAGGAGCCTTTCTGGGAACGAGGGGCGGTGTGACGGCCTTCCCCTACGAGGTCGAGTTCGTGCTGACCTCACCGGTCAGGCCCCACGTCTTCCTGCTCTCGGACCTCGCGTTCCAGGTGATGCTGCTGAGCCTCTACTCGGTACCCTCCTCGCTCGTCGCCATATCGGTGCTGACCTATCCCCGCCACCTCGCCTACCTCCCCACCGCTGCCCTGACCTACCTGACCGCCATCCTGATGGCTGCCATGACCTCTCACCTCCTCGGGGTCTCGAGGGCCGTCGTCGGAGAGAGGGCGTCGAGGGCAATGGGCTGGGCGGTGATGGGGCTGGTGGTGCTGCCGGTGGTTTTGCTTGCGGCCGGCATCGACTCCCCTCCGTGGATGGCCTACCACCCGGTCCAGGCGTTGGCCCTCCTGCTGGCCGGTGACGCCTCGAGGTTGCCGGTCGTCTCGCTCTACCTCGCGCTGCTGGTGGCCGCATACGCCGTCCTCTCCAGGGCCAGGTTCTACACCGCGGTCTCGCCGCTGCTGATGACGGTGCTGATGGAGCCTCCCCGTCGGATGCCGAGGTACCTCAGGATCCCCGGGGTCCTAAGCGCCTCGATCGGTCTGGTCGGTCGTGGAGGGCTATGGTGGACGATGTACGCGCTCCACCTGACCAGGATCTCCAGGGAGGGGAGCCTCTGGACCGGGGCGATGGTGCTGGCGTTCCTGACGCTGGTGAACTCCGCGATACCGAGGCTCACGGGCTTCGGGAGCTTCCCCAGGCTGGCCGAGCTCTCGATGGTGGCCATGTACACGCCGCTATTGCCGGCGCTGCTGGCGATCAACTGGAACGTCTCCGAGCGGAGGAACACGTGGTACATCTCGGTCACGGGCGACGCCCTCAGGAGCTACGTCGGCACCCTCTCGCTCTCCTACCTGACGGTCACCGTTGTTTTCTCGGGCCTGCTCTACGCCCTGATCTCTCTGGGAGCGGAGGAGGTCCCCTTCCTGCTGGTCGACTCGCTGCTGCTCTTCGCGATGTCCTCCTTCGGTTCGCTACTGTCCGTGGCGATCTCGGTCTCCTCGAGGGTGGCCACGTCGCCGCTCTCGCTCGGCTCGCTCCTGTACGTCCTCTTCCCGATGCTGGGCTCCGCGCTGCTGTCGCTCCCGGTCGTCGTCGTGAGGGTGCTGTACCCCGCGCCCGACGTCGTGAGCCCCGTGCTGCTCGCTGGGCTCTGCGTCTACGTAGTCTCCGCCTCTGCTCTCCTCTGGCGGGTCGTCACCAGCTCCGGCCCCAGGTACCTCCGAGAATTCCAGGAGCCCTAATCGTCCCACTCGGAGAGGCCGCAGCGCGTCAGCATCTCCCTGTACTCCTCCGGTGAGAACTCCTGGACCGTGAGGTCGTCCACGTCGATCACCATCACCGAGTGGAGCCTGCAGTTCCTCAGCTCCTCCATCGTCACCGGCGGGCTCGTGTAGTACAGGTCGCAGAGGGCCTTTAGGCGCTCCAGCTCGGTCCGGGTCCTCGCTGCGGGAGGCTTGATGAGGGCGCTGTGGATCTCGAGGAGGTTGTTCCTCGGCGTGGCGAGGCAGAACCGGTCGGCGAACCTGCTGTAGCGGGCCACCTTGCTGGCGATCCGGGCCCTGAGGTAGGTGAGCGGGTCGAGCGCGTGCTCCGGTGACGTGAAGCCCGTCTCGATCTCGACCACGATCGTTCCCCCGCCCTTGACGCCGTAGACGTCGCAGACCAGCGGACCCTCCAGCTGCCGCTCGACGTCGACCTCGTAACCCATCGAGATGAGGTGCGCGGCGCAGATCAGCTCGAGGACCGAGTGGTTGGTCTTGACGATCCCCCTGCTGTGGAGCTCGAGGAGCTTGGAGGCAGGATCCTCGAGTGCCCTCGCAACGCCCTCTCCGTACCTCCTCCTCACGGCCTCCCTCAGGACAGCCACGTCGTCGGCGAAGGTACCCCTCACGCGCGGCTTCAGGCGAACCGCGGTCATAGCTTCGGCTCCTGCGGCACCGGGTCAGCAGCCTGACGTATTCCCCTCCCCCCAGCTTGGGGAATATCCGGGGACCACCCTCAATAACAGCAAGGTCCGGAGGGAAGTGAAGCGCGGGATGAGGGCGCTGCAGCTCCACGTCGACTCGATCGAGTACGAGCCGGTTCAGGTAGAGGGAAGGGTGTTCGAGGAGGTGGACAGGAGGAGGTACCGGGTGGAGGAGGCGGTGGTGCTCTTCACCAGCGTCGAGCGCGATGACACGCCCGAGGTCGCTGCGGAGATGCTCAGACAGGTGGCGAGCTTCATGGAGAGGCTCGGCGTGAAGCGTCTCCTGATCTACCCCTACGCCCACCTGAGCCCGGAGCTGGCGAGACCGGAGAAGGCGCTGGAGATCCTCAGGAGGATGGAGGCTGAGGCCCGATCGATGGGGCTTGAGGTCTACCGGGCGCCCTTCGGCTGGAACAAGCGCTTCACGCTCTCGGTGAAGGGCCATCCCTTGGCGGAGCAGCTGAGGGTCGTGACGAAGGACGACGTCGTTGCGCGGAAGGAGGAGAGGGCCCAGGTCGGTGCGGTGCAGGAGAGGGCCCAGAGGGCGGAGCATGTGGCTGAGAGGGCCGAGCGCGAACCGCTCCACATACGCCTCGGCAGGGAGCTGGACGTCTTCAGCGTCAACGAGAACGTGGGTTCCGGGCTGATACTGTTCCACCCCAACGGCGCCATCATCAGGGAGGAGCTGATCAGGCTGATCCGCGAGGTGAACCGGAGGCTCGGGTTCAGGGAGGTCTGGACGCCGCACCTCTTCAGGTCGACGCTCTGGCAGAGGACAGGCCACTACGAGACCTTCAGGGACAGGATGTTCCTCTTCAGGATCGGCGACGAGGAGTACGTGCTGAAGCCGATGAACTGCCCGGGTCACGCGATGATCTACGCCAGCTCCACCAGAAGCTACCGGGACCTTCCGGTGAAGCTCTCGGAGTTCGGCACGGTCTACAGGAACGAGCAGCCCGGTGAGCTCACGGGCCTCCTCAGGGTCAGGAGCATCACTCAGGACGACGGCCACGTATTCGCCAGGCCCGATCAGGTCGAGCAGGTGGTGAGGGAGATACTCTTCGCGGCGTTCGAGGTGCTGGATCGCGTTCTAGGAGCACCCGTCCACGTCAACCTCTCCACGAGGCCCGAGAGGCACATAGGGACGAAGGAGCTCTGGGACCTGGCCGAGTCGGATCTGAAGGCGGCCCTCGAGTCGACCGGGATCCGCTACGAGATCAAGCACGGCGAGGGCGCGTTCTACGGACCGAAGATCGACGTGGACGTGGAGGACTCGATGGGGAGGCGGTGGCAGTGCTCCACAATACAGCTGGACTTCTTCATGCCCGAGCGGCTGGGCCTCGAGTACGTCGATCAGGACGGCACGAGGAAGAGGCCCGTGATGATCCACAGGGCCATCCTCGGAAGCCTCGAGCGCTTCACAGGTCTGCTGCTGGAGCACTACAACGGCAGGCTGCCCGTCTGGCTCTCGCCGCTTCAGGCGGTGGTGCTGCCGGTGAGGTCTGCCCAGTCGGGTTACGCGGAGGTGGTGCTGAGGGCCCTTCTCGAAGCTGGCATAAGGGCCGAGCTGTGGACTGAGGGCACCTTGGAGAAGAGGATCAGGGAGGCGCACCGGCGGAGGGCCTCGTTCGCGGTGATAGTGGGCGAGGCGGAGGAGGGCTCCGGCACGGTATCGGTCAGGGACCACGAGGGGAAGGTGGCGAGGAACGTCGCGCTGGGCGACTTCGTCGAGTGGATCAGGGGGCTTGTCGAGCGGAGGGAGAGGAACGTCGGCTCGATCGATGACGTCCTTGCAGGTCGGTCCTCAGGCGGGAAGACGTGACGGTTCAGCACATGTGAAGCCTCAGTGCCACCCTCCGCTTTCAGATTTTAATGAGACCGTCGGTCGGTTCTCTGGTGTGAGGGCGGAGGGCTACTACAACCGGCGCGCGGAGACGATGCCCCGCGAGGAGCTGGAAAAGCTGAAGCTGGAGAGGTTGAGGTGGACGGTCAAGCACTCCTACGAGAACGTCCGCTTCTACCGGGAGGCGATGAGGGAGAGGGGGTTGACGCCGGACGACGTGAGGACGCTCGACGACCTGAGGAAGCTCCCGTTCACCGACAAGGAGACGCTGAGGGCCACCTATCCCTTCGGATTGCTCGCGGTTCCCAAGTCGGAGCTGGTGGAGATCCACATGACCTCGGGCACTACCGGCACGCCAACCGTCGGGCTCTACACGATGAACGACATCGAGGTCTGGGCTGAGGTTATGGCCAGGTCCCTGTACATGTCGGGCCTCAGGAAGGAGGACGTCTTCCAGATCACCCCAAGCTTCGGCCTCTTCACCGGCGGCTTCGGGTTCTACTACGGCGCCCGGAAGATCGGCGCCTTCATCGTGCCAACGGGTGCGGGCAACAGCAGGAGGCAGATACAGCTGATGCGCGATCTCGGCACCACCATGATCAGCGCTGTGGTCTCGTACGTGCTGAGGCTGACCGAGACGGCCTACGAGATGGGCGTCGACCCGGCGAGGGACACGCTGGTCAGGAAGGGCGTCTTCGGTTCAGAGATTTGGTCAGAAGAGATGAAGCGCAGGATCTCGAAGGCCTGGGACATGGACGTCTACGACATCTACGGCTTCACCGAGCTCTGCGGGCCGGGTGTGGCCAACGACTGCTACCTCCACGACGGCCTCCACCTCTGGGAGGACCACTTCCTGGTCGAGGTGATAGACCCCAAGACCGGGGAGCCGGTGGGGCCGGAGGAGAGGGGCGAGCTGGTCTTCACGACGCTGACGAAGGAGGCGATGCCACTGATCAGGTACAGGAGCAGGGACGTCTCGAGGGTCTACGACGCGAGGGCTTGCGACTGCGGCAGGACCCACCTCAGGATCGAGCGGATCACCGGAAGGATCGACGACATGGTCAAGGTGAGGGGCGTCGCGATCTGGCCGTCGGCTATAGAGGCGGTGCTGATGAGGTTCCCGGAGCTGGGGATGGAGTACCAGATCACACTGACACGGGAGAAGGGGCTGGACGTCATGAAGCTGACGGTCGAGCTCGCCTCTTCCGACGTGCCTCAGGAGAGGAGGAGGGAATTAGCGGAGAGGGTGCGCCGGGAGATCGCGGAGAGCCTGCTGGTGGACCCGGTGGTGGAGCTGGTGGACCCGATGACGCTGCCGAGGCAGGAGGTTGGCAAGGCGAAGCGCGTCCTGGACCTGAGGACCTGAAGGCGCACACCTCACTTGTGACGTCCGCAGGTTCTTATCTTTCTGGTCACCCGATCATCGCGTGAGCGAGCTCCCGGCTAGGGAGAACTTCGCGCTGCTCCCGCACGGTACCGAGCTGATGATGTACCTCGTTCTGATACCGTTCGCTGCGGTCTTCCTCTACGGACTTTACCTGAAGCTCTCCGAGTACGGACTCGAGGCCCTCAGGGCCATCGCCAGGGACCCGGTGGGCTGGCTCAGGAACGTCGTGCGGTACGCGGTAGCCCAGAGGCGGATCCTCAGGGAGATGGGACCGGGGCTGATGCACCTGGGCCTGAGCTACGGCATCCTCGCGCTCTTCATAGGGACCGTGCTGGTGGCCATCGACTTCGACCTCTTCGAGCGGTTCGGAGGAAAGCTCCTCGAGGGCACATTCTACCTGGCCTTCGAGGCGACGCTCGACCTCTTCGGGCTCTTCCTTCTCTACGGCCTTCTGGTGGCGCTGGGGAGGCACTACGCTGGCGTCAGGAGGCTCAGGAACAGGGTCGAGTACTACTCCTACCTGTACGGCCTCCTTTACATCGGCGTCACCGGTTACCTCCTCGAGGGTGTCAGGCTCTACGTCACCCGGGTCCCTTGGTCTGGTTACTCGTTCGTCGGCAACTCCGTTTCTGTTGCCCTCTCCTACCTGGGACCTCCGCGTGAGGCGATGGCCCAGCTGTACGGCTGGGTGTGGTGGTCGCACGCGCTGGTGGCCTTCGGGCTCGTCGCATCCCTCCCCTTCACCAACCTCCTCCACTCGGTCGTGGCCGTCTTCTACGCTGGACTCTCTCACACCGCACCGAGGCTCCCCATGATTGCGGGCACGCCCTTCAAGCTCCAGGAGCTCGACGAGTCGGCCGAGATCAGGGTGGGCTTCAGGAAAGTTACGGAGCTGAGCTGGTACCAGAGGATGGGGCTCGACGCCTGCACCGACTGCGGCAGGTGCGAGGCCGTCTGTCCGGCGTTCGCCGCCGGAACTCCGCTCTCGCCGAGGATGGTGGTCCAGAAGCTCCGGGTCGAGCTTTGGGAGTCGAGGAGGCGCGGGCCGAGGGACGTCTTCGAGTCCGGGGTCCTCACCTACGACGAGCTCTTCGCCTGCACCACCTGCGCTGCCTGCGTGGAGGCCTGCCCTGTCACGATCAGCCCGCTCGAGTACATCATAGAGGCGAGGAGGGCCCTGACCTTCGAGGGACGGCTTGAGAAGAGGGCGGTGGAGGTCCTCACGTCGCTCGGTAGAACCGGTAACATGTACGGCCTCCCGCCTTCGGCAAGAGAAGAGGCGATCGAGGAGCTGAGGGCTTTGGGTGCGAAGACGCTCGATGAGAACCCCGATGCCGAGTACGTCTACTGGCTCGGGTGCCTGGCCACCTTCGACTCGAGGGCGAGACAGATCGCGAAGAAAATGGTCGAGGTGATGAACAGGTGCGGCCTGAACTTCGCGCTGCTGGGGCCGTCCGAGTCCTGCACAGGCGCTGAGGCCCGGCGGATCGGCGAGGAGGGGAGGTTCCAGGAGCTGGCGTACGCGAACGTCGAGGTCCTGAAGGCCCTTAACGGGAAGAAGGTGGTTACGCACTGCCCGCACTGCTTCCAGGCGCTTAGGAACGAGTACAGGGAGTTCGGGTTGGAGATAGAGGTGCTCCACCACTCGGTCCTCCTGGGGAGGCTCGTCAGCGAGGGGAAGTTGAGGGCAAGGGAGGCGGTCTCGGTGACGCTGCACGACTCCTGCTACCTGGCCAGGCACAACGGGATCGTTAGCGAGCCCCGTCAGGCACTTGCAGGGCTTGACCTGAGGGAGATGAGAAGGAGGGGGAGGGAGACGTTCTGCTGCGGCGGCGGTGGAGGGAACTACTGGTACGAGATCAAGCGGTTGAAGAGGGAGAGCGTCCAACGTCTCGAGGAGGCCCTCTCCACCGGCGCAGAGGTGGTCGTCAGCGAGTGCCCGTTCTGCCTCGCCATGCTCGAGGACGCGGCCCGGGTGATGGGTCTTGAGGGCAAGGTGAAAGTCAGGGACATCTCCGAGCTCTTCTGATGTCCAGGATTTTCTACAGAGTCATCAAAAGATATATCAGTGCAGCTGCGATTGGGATTTCAACCGCCACCGCTTTGAACAGGTACCCGTAGACGCTCCTCATCTCACACCTGAAGTGCTCCGCGGATAGGACGAAGCAGCTGTGAGCGGGGCTGAGCATGACGCCGATGTGGCCGCCAGCGAAGGCCAGCGCGAGCATGTAACCGTTGAGCAGGTTGAGCAGCGGAGGGAACGTCAGCGTGACGAACGAGAACTCCACACCGGTCGCGAAGCCGATGATCAGGGGGATGGAGAACACGGCCACCGGACCATACGGGCCCAGGATGTCCGAGAGGAGGTGGTTCAGCCCGGTCGCCTCGATGTACTCCGAGAAGACGAGCGATCCGACGATGATCAGAAGGATGTTCGGGTTGAGGCCGTGCTTGAAGGCCCTTAGCAGCTCCCTCATCCCCACCCTCTCCACCAGGGAGTAAAGGATCAGGACCGATGCCACTGCGATCGGCAGCGGGAGAACGAACGTCAGCACCGCGACCAGAGCGATCGGCCAGAGCGAGACGAGCGCCCTGGGCACGCCGTTCTCGGAGACCCTGGGGACGGAGTTGAGGGTGACCAGACCCGAGAGGATGGCCGCGACCGATGCGGGCCAGGTCCAGCGGATGACGTTCACGGGCGTGGTGTTGAGTATAGCGGCTGCCAGGATCACTCCCTGGTACAGCGGCCAGATCGGTATCCAGATGTGCCTCCACCAGTAGTTGATGAAGACCTTATGCTTGGCGTCGAGGCCGAGCCTGCTGTAGAGCGGGTCCGCGATCACCGCCGAGACGTACGCTCCACCTGGCATCGGGAGGAGCCCGATGGTCGCTGGGATGCCGTATGCTGCTGCTCTCGGGCCCAGCGAGACCATGCCCGAGTAGATCCTAGAGCCGTCGCGCTGGAGGAGGTAGGAGAGCGTGATGGCCAGGACCAGCGTGGTCGTGACGTTCAGCATCCTAAGGTCGAAGGAGGCCAGCGTCACATCGACCAGATCCTTCGGGCTGAAGGAGAGGACGCCGTAAAGGGCCACGCCCAGCGCCAGCGAGTAGCCGACGTTGAGCCGTCTGGTGAGGACGAAACCAGCCACCAGCCCGACCGACGCCACGAAGGCCAGCAGGTTCAGCCACGCGTCCAAGTCCTGTGCAGGACGTCGCATGCGCCTCCCTTTAGACGCATCACCTGCGGTGTCCCGTGGCGCGCGCTGACGAGGGATGGCATTTAAAGGCACCGTCCGGTCGTCGTCGACATCGAACGTGTCTGGATCGGATCTCAGGTAGTTTCAGGCACAGGGAGGAATTGCGGGTCCGAGGCGACAGGCCCTGAGGTGCGCGTTTCGCGGGCACCCAAGGCAACCTTACGCTCAGCGAGGACCACCCGGAAATGAGACACGCACAGAGCCAAAGGTGAAAAACGTTATATCAACAACGACCACTCTACACGTGTGCTGCTGAGGGACCTCCCCGAGTTCCCCTCCAGGCCGCGGGCCGTTAGGTCCCTGCGCATCCGCGGAAAGGTGGCGAGGGAGGTCGAGTTGACGGTCGAGGAGGTGATGCGGCTTCCCTCCGTCTCCCTGACCTTCGACTTCCGTTGCCTGGAGGGGTGGACGGTCCCCGACACCGAGTGGGAGGGGGTCAAGGTCGCCACACTGCTGGACCTGGCCGGGGTCCTCCCGGAGGCGCGGTATGCCGTGTTCAAGTCGGGCGACTACACCGAGTGCTTCCCCCTACGGGAAGCGAGGGAGATGGTGGTGGCCTACCGCTACAGGGGAAAGGAGATACCGGTGGAGCACGGAGGCCCCTTCCGACTGGTCTTCTACGGTCAGCAGTGCTACCAGAGCATCAAGTGGTTGGAGGAGATAGAGTTGACCAGTGAGCCGGTAGAGGGGACGGCCAGGTCGATCGCGCTGTCCAGGATCGATCGCTATGCTGAGCACCATCCCAAGTAGCATCACCATGCGTTAGTTCATGCTCGTTATGTGTGAAGACCTGCTACGCATCAGCTAGTGAGGATCGCGTCCAACCTCCATGTTCACGAGCAGATCACTTCTTTTTGCCCGCGTCGAGGGCCTTCGGGAAGACCTCTTCCTCCTCCGCTCTGAAATGTCTCTCCAGAAGAGCTCTGAGTTCCTCTCCCTTACGAGCCAATTCGCTTTTGTCCGATGCTACGGCCTTCATCTCTCTTATCAGTTCGTGTATCAATCTGTGTTCCTGGAAGACCCTTATGGCTCCCTCAGCCCCCTCGCGGCCGTACTTCTCGAGTATGGCCTTAAGGATTCGCGCTTCCTCATCGATCACGTGTTGATCGAGGTAAGGCTGAAAATTTTCCAGTTTCTGCGATAACTCTGCATATCTTTCCTCAACGATCAGCGAGTACAGCTCCTTGAGCAGATTCCTGATCTCACGGTGTTCTTTGATCAATGTGTTAACCAAATCGTTCATCTCTAAATCGCGTGGCCTCATACCGAAATTCAGCCTCTGTAACGTATAAACCCGCGTCCAAGTTCTGCCGTTAGCGTCGGGAAGGAGACCTCGACCGCCTACGACCACAACTGCTCGGTATCGTGTCGCGTATGGGGGGTTCAGGAACCTTTATAAGTTGGTCTTAGGGAGTACGGTCACAAAAAGAGTGAGGAAAGGGATTGAGTGAGTTCGTGAAGATAGGAGACCTGAACCCGAGCTCGAGGGGCGTGAACCTGATCGCGAAGGTCGTTTCGAAGACGGAGCCGCGCGTTGTGGGGAGCCAGTACGACAACGCAGAGCACAGGCTCTCGACGGCCCTGATCGCGGACGAGAGCGGTGCGATCTCGATGGTCCTCTGGGACGACGACGTGGACAGGGTTAAGGAGGGAGACACGATCAAGGTCACCAACGCCTACGTCAAGGTCTTCAAGGGCAGGATGCAGCTGAACCTCGGAAGGTACGGGAAGGTGGAGGCGGCCGACGTGAGCCTGGAGGAGGTGAACACCGAGAACAACCTCTCCGAGCGCGTCGTGGCGTCCTCCGGCTATTCCGGGTCCGGGCCGAGGGAGAGGTTCCAGAGGAGAAGGTTCAGGAGACCGGGCTTCTAGCGGGTTCGGGTTCCTCGGGTCAAGTCAGCTCTTTTTTGTCACGTCAAACCTTCCCCACGGTCACTGCTGTTGCTCCAACGGCTCGACGAGGAAGAGGTTGTCCTGCTTCCCGACGACCCTGAGGCGCTGGCCCTGCTTGACGTCCTTCACCGCGATGACCCTCCTGTACTCGCCGCCGATCACCGCGTATCCCTCCGAGCCCTTGGGGATGTCCTCGACGGCGCGGCCCGTGGTGACGGGCACCATCGGCACCGGCCTCCGCTTGGTGGCCCTGAGCGCCTTGTAGATGATGAAGCCAGCAACCGAGCCAGCGAAGATGCCTGCGGCCGCGATGCCCAGCATCGCCTCCTCGAGCCACTGGGGAGCGATCAGCACGTTACCCGGCGGCGCCCTGATGATGAGGATCGACCCAATCACCATCATCGCTATGCCGAAGGCGAGCGCAACCATGGTCCCTCCCGTGTAGAACTCGTACAGGATCAGCACTGAGCCCAGCACGATCAGGCCGAGACCCACCCAGTTGACGTTGAAGCCCTGGCCCACGAGGCCGAGGAGAATCAGCACAGCACCCGTCAGCTCTGCGCCGAGCCCGGGATGGGAGAGGCCCACCACCAGTATCAGGAAGCCCAACGAGAGCAGGAGCGTGGAGACTAGCGGGTCGCTGAGCACGTCGAGGATCGCGACCCTAAGGTCGGCATGCGCTCTCTCGACGACAGCCCCCCTCAGGTTCAGTGTGGTCTCGCCTCCGAGCCTCTTAACGGTACGACCGTGGGCCTTCTGGAGCAGGTCCTCCACGTTATCGGCGACCACCTCGATCACGCCCCTCCTCAGCGCCTCCTCCGGTCCCAGGTTGTCGTTGTGCGTGACGAACCTCGCGGCCTGGGTCTCGTTCCTACCATGAAGTCTGGCGACGGTCCTCATCTTCTCGACCAGGAAGTTCACGAGCTTCGGCTCCTCCGTCGGCACGCCGCCAACTACAGGCTGGGCGGACCCGATGATGGTGTAGGGCGCCATCGCGGCGAGATCAGCGGACATCAGTATGTAGGTCCCAGCGGAGAGGGCCTGACCGCCGGGAGGGTAGACGTAGACGATCACCGGAACGGGTGAGGCGGTGATGGCCTCCATGATCCTGAGCGTCGCGTCGGCGAGGCCCCCGAAGGTGTCGAGCGTTATCAGCACCGCGGAGTAGCCCAGCGACCTCCGCAGCAGCACGTCCTCGAGCCACTCGGCCGTGGAGGTGGAGATGTGCCCGGAGACCTCGACGAGAAGCACCCGGGGAACCGACGCCTGCTGGGCGCTGGCCGGGACGAGCTGGAGCGCTCCCAACGCGAGGAGGACAGTCAGCGTGAATAGGGCCGGCCAAATGGGCCTCAACTGCGGCTCCCTTCTCGTTCCGCGGGGTTACTTCTTCTCGTTGGCCTCCTTCCCCCTCCCCCTGCCGGTGGTCTGGAGGCTCGCGCCGAGGGTTGTCGCCAGCAGCCCGCCGTACGCACCTCCCTCGGTGACGATGATGAGGTTCTTCTCGCGCGCTATCTCGGCCCATGTCTGGAGCTCCCTGAGCCTGAGCGCTATCGGGTTGGCAGCGTAAGCCTGAGCCGCCTCCGCCATCTTCTGCGCTGCGAGGTACTCTCCCTCAGCCATGATGATCCTGCTCCTCCTCTCCCTCTCGGCCTCAGCCTGCTTCGCGATCGCCCTCTGCATCTCCGCCGGCAGAACCACGTCCCTTATCGCGACGGCTGTGATCTTCACGCCCCAGGGCTCGGTGGCCTCGTCGAGCAGCTTCTGTATCCTCAGGTTCAGCTCGTCCCGCTTTGTGAGGAGCTCGTCGAGCTCGACCTGACCGATCACGTCCCTGAGGGTGGTCATCGCCAGGAGGCTAGAGGCCATGACGTAGTCCTTCACCCTCATCACGGCCGCCTGCGGGTCCTCCACCCTCATGAAAACGACCGCATCGACGTCGACGGTAACGTTGTCCTTAGTCACGATCCTCTGCTTCGGGACGTCCAGCGACACAATCCGGAGGTCGATGATCCTCGGCGAGTCGATGATGGGTATGATGAACGTCAGCCCAGGTCCCTTGAACCCGATCAGCCTGCCCAGCCTGAAGACGACGAGCCTCTCGTACTCCTTGACGATTTTGATGGACGAGGAGAGGAGGGCTAGGATCACGATGAGGATGAGGATGCCTGCTATCAGCGTGCCTACACCGACCTGTAGGGTCAGCACCATCTCGTCCGGTATCCCGAGCAGCTAAGATATTAGTTTGCGATGTCGTCGATCTGCAGCTGACGTTCCCGGCGTGAGGCCCTTCCGGACGAAAGGTAATCACGTGCGACGTAAGTGTTCGGGTGCTGGTGCGTCATGTCCTGGGGCAGGCTTCCTGGAGAACCGGAGGTCGGTGAGGTCGAGAGGAAGAGGAGGGAGACGCCGCCGGGGATGAGGTTCTGGGGGCTTAACGCCCTCGTCACAGGATCGAGCAGGGGATTCGGCAGGCTGATAGCTATAGCGCTGGCGAAGGAGGGCGCTAACGTTGTGGTCCACTACAACACCAACAGGGAGGGCGCGGAGAGGACGGCCGAGGAGATAAGGGCCCTCGGGAGGAGGGCATACGTCGCGAGGGCCGACATAACGAAGTGGTCTGAGGTCCAGGAGATGGTGGAGAAAGTATGGAGGGAGTTCGGACCGATAGACGTTCTGATCAACAACGCCGGAGAGACCGCGGCCCAGCAGATGTCCTGGAGGGAGATGAGGGAGGAGTGGATAGAGGAGACGATAAACCTCGATCTGAAGGGAACCCTCTACATGACCCACGAGGTGGGGAAGAGGATGTACGAGAGGAGGACCGGAAGCATAGTGAACATCATATCGAACGTGGTCGTCACCGGAAGCCCGAGGGCACCTCAGTACGCGGCCGCGAAGTACGGAGTCCTCGGCATAACCAAGTCCTACGCCCTTGCACTGGCTCCGTGGGTAAGGGTGAACGCGGTCGCACCCGGATACATGGAGACCGAGTCGCTCCTGAAGAGGAAGGACTGGACCCCCGAGAGGAGGAGGTGGGTCATAGAGCACACGCCGCTGAGGAGGATAGCCAAGCCGGAGGACATAGTTCCAGTGGTTCTCTTCGTGGCCTCCGACGACGCGATCCACATGACGGGAAACACGATCTTCTGCGACGGCGGCTTCAGCATGCCCGGCGCCTGACGGAGAGGATCTGATTGAGCGAGGTCCTGCTGGTCCGGAGCGAGGGGCCTGTCCTCTGGCTTACGCTGAACCGGCCCGACAGGAGGAACGCCCTCAACCGGGAGCTCAGGTCGAGGCTGCTCGAGGAGCTGAGGAGGGCCGATGAGGACCAGAACGTCCGGGTCGTGGTCATCAGCGGTGCCGGCGGGAACTTCTGCGCTGGTGCGGACCTCTCCGAGTTCGTCGAGCTCGACGCTTTAGGGATAAGGGAGTACAACAGGAGGTGGGGCACCCAGGTCATCGCCTGGACGATCCAGAACCTGAGCAAGATAGTGATAGCCGCGGTCGACGGTTACTGCCTCGGTGGAGGGTTCGAGCTGGCGCTGGCGTGCGACGTCATAGTTGCCACGCGGAGGGCCGTCTTCGGTCTGCCGGAGCTCAGGGTTGGCCTCATCCCAGGAGGTGGTGGGACCCAGCGCCTCACCAGGGCAGCGGGCGTCCACTTCGCCAAGAACGCGGTCCTCAGGAGCAAGCTCTTCCCTGCGGAGGAGGCGTGGAGGGTCGGCGTCGTAGCGGAGCTTGTGGACGAGCCGGAGAAGCTCGAGGAGGTGGTGAGGGGCGTCATCGGCGATCTGCTCGAGCGTAGCCCAGTTCACCTCTACGCCGCCAAGCTGGCCATCAACGCAGCCCTCGAGACCCCGCTCTCACAGGGCCTCGCCTACGAGAGGGAGCTGTTCCAGTTCGTCTGGTCGACGGAGGACAGGCTCGAGGGGATGAGGGCGTTCCTGGAAAAAAGGAGGCCGAACTTCAGGGGAAAATGAGCGGGCTACCTGCCCTTGAAGACGGGCTCGCGCTTCTCGATCAGTCTGGCCCTGATTCCCTCCTTCAGGTCCTCCGTGTAGAACATCGCCATAGACTCGCGCAGCTGGAACTCTATGCCCGCATCGATCGGCATCTCGGAGCCGGCGTTGACGCACGCCTTGGCGGCGCCCACCGCGAGCGGAGCGTTCTTCGCTATCTTCCTGGCGAGGGCGAGGGCCTCCTCCATCAGCTTCTCGTGCGGCACAACCTTGTTGACGAGCCCGAGCCTGTAGGCCTCCTGCGCGCTTATCCACTCTCCGGTGAAGAGGAGGTACTTCACCCAGTACTTGCTGAGGGTTTTCGGGAGCCTGATGGTTATGCCGGCGCCGGGGCTCACACCGATTGTCACCTCTGGCAACCCGAACATCGCCTTCTCGCTGGCGATCACGATGTCCACGGCCTGGATCGTCTCGATGTTGCAGTACCCGTTCACCGCGGCGATTATGGGCTTCCTCATCTTCTCCATGAACCTCCAGACGTCGAGGTTGAGCCGGTTGAACTTCTCGATCTCGGAGTACCTCTGGGCCTCGACGTTGGCGAGGAACTCCTTCGCGTCGCCGCCGGAGCAGAAGGCCTTGTCGCCAGCACCGGTCACGATGATTACCCAGACGTTGGGGTTGTCGGCGGCCCTCTTCAGCGCGTCGTAGAACTCGATCAGCATGCCGCTGCTCATCGCGTTCCTGGCCTCGGGCCTGTTGAAGGTGATGACGGCCACCTTGTCCTCCGGCCTCTCCTCGTAGAGGATGTTCTTGTACTGAGTTGCAGCCTGCATCGCATGTTTTCTTTCTGAGTCCGACCTAAAGAATTGATTGGGGAGCTCGGCGCTTTCGGCACCGCTCACGACCCGTTCTGAGGACCGTAACGAAACCTTCACAAATTGAAAAGTCAAGTCCTGATGATCGTTTCAAGTGTGTAGAACGAGTGATGGAGCCCAATTTCCGATCGAGCTGAGCCTTCGGGCGTGCGATCACGATCAGGCCTGCGCATGCGCTCGGAGTCCGCCGTTCGCGGTAATTTTTATTTCATGGGGTTGCGGTGTGAGTACGTGAAGCTGGCGACCTTCGTGAACCCGTTCACGGGCGAAGAGCGGTTGGGGCTGTTGCTGGCAGATGGCGATGACCCGCTGATCCTCGACGCGAATGCGTTCTTCGCGAGGATGCTCGAGGAGCAGGGAGAGGAGGACCCGCAGATCCTCGCGGACGCGCTGCTGCCGCCGACGGTCCTGGGCTATCTCAGGAGGGGGAGGAGGGCTGAGGAGGCTGCGAGGTCGGTGCTGGAGGAGGCCCGGAGGAGGCTGAGGAGCAACGAGCCGCTGGTGGGCATCTCGGGTGCGAGGGTGACCTTCAGGCAGAGCGAGGTGAGGCTCAAGGCTCCCATACCGAGGCCGCCTAAGATCGTCCACACCGCGGGGAACTTCAGGGAGCACGCGCAGGAGGCCGAGAAGGCCGGATGGCCCTTCCCGATACCCCAGTGGATCTCCTTCCTGAAGAGCCCGAGCTCCGTGATAGGCCCCTTCGACCCAATAGTCTACCCGAAGTTCGTGAAGGAGCTGGACTACGAGCTGGAGGTGGCCATCGTGATAGGCAAGAGGGGGAAGTACATCAGCGAGTCGAAGGCATTCGACCACGTTGCGGGCTTCATGGTCTTCAACGACGTGACCGCGCGGGACATACAGCGGGAGGAGATGAAGAACGGCCTGCTCAACTTCGGGAAGAACCTTGACACCTTCGCTCCCATGGGTCCATACCTGGTCACGAAGGACGAGATACCGGACCCGCACAACCTCAGGATGGAGCTGCGGGTGAACGGCGAGGTCCGGCAGTCGGGGAGCACGTCGAGGCTCTCGGTGAGGATGGAGCAGATCATCAGCAGGTACTCCTGGGTGACGCTCGAGCCGGGAGACATCATAACCACAGGGACGATCAGCGGTGTGGCTGCCTTCAGGGAGAACCCGCACCTTTACTACCTCAAGCCCGGAGACGTGGTGGAGTCCTTCGTGGAGCGGATCGGGACGATGAGGAACCCGGTCGTGAGGGAGGAGGGGTGATCGATCCGGACTGGAGGGCCCCCGGTGGGCCCTCGGAGACCCTTCCGGACCTCTTCGGAAGGAGTTCCCTCCGGGAGAAGCGGGAGCCCATCAGGTTCCTCGACCCCTCGGGTAGGGCCGTCGCTGAGCCTCCCCTTAGGGACGAGGAGATACTCGAGCTGCACAGGTTGATGCTCCTCTGCAGGACCTTCGACCGCTGGATCCAGCGGGTCCACCCCCTCGGGGCCTTCTCGAGGTACGCTCCCTTCGAGGGGCAGGAGGCCTCCATGGTCGGGAGCGCGAAGGCGCTGAGGGACGTCGACTGGATCGTGCCCACGTACCGGGAGTACGCGGTCTTCCTGGCACGCGGCGTTCCGGTTCGGGAGCTGCTGCTGAGGCTCGTGGTGAGGAGGGGCGACCCGGTGAAGGGTCACGAGCTTACCCTCTACGGCAGCAGGAGGTACAGGATCCTCATGCCTGCTGGCGCGGTGGGCATCATGACCTCTGTAGCGGTGGGGCTAGCGTGGGGCATCAAGCTGAGGGGGGCAGGGGAGGTGGTCCTGACGTACCTCGGCGACGGCGCGACCTCGAAGGGAGACTTCCACGAGGGGCTGAACATGGCTGGGGTGCTCGGCGTCCCGGCGGTCTTCTTCTGCCAGAACAACAGGTACGCCATATCGCTGCCAGTGGAGCGTCAGACGTCATCCCCCACCATCGCCGAGAAGGGAGCCGCGTACGGCATCGACTGGTACCGGGTCGACGGTAACGACGTCGTGGCGGTGAAACACGTCACGTCGGTTCTCGTGGAGAGGTCGAGGAGCGAGCACACCCCGTTCCTGGTGGAGGCGCTGACGTACAGGTTGGGGCCGCACACGACCGTAGACAATCCCAGGGTCTACAGGTCTGAGGACGAGGTGAAAAGGTGGAGGGAGCTTGATCCCCTGCGGCGCACGAGGGCCTACCTGATGGAGCGAGGCCTCTGGAGCGAGGACGAGGAGCGCGCCTACGTCGCTCAGGTCGAGGAGCGGCTGAACGCCGAGATCGAGCAGGTCCTCAAGGAGCCGGAGATTGAGCCTGAGGTGATTCTGGAGGACGTCTACTCGAGGCCGACGAGGGAGGTTTTGAGATCGATGGAGGAGCTGAGGAGGCAGCTGGCCCGCCTGCGGGTGAGCGAGCGGCACCAACCCTTTGCCTGATTGCCCTTTCCCATCTCGCCTCCCAGCGCTGGGAGTCATTTATTAGAAGAGTCCACCGTTTAGAGGACGCATGAGCTTCGCAGACCTGATCAGACAAGTGACGTCCCTGAAGGTGTACGACCTCGGCCAGCCCTACTTCAACGGCATGCCCGTCCACCCGGAGGACCCGCCGTTCAGCATGGTGATCTACCGGTACCATCCGTTCACCCGGAGGATCTTCGAGAAGGTCGCACCGGGCTTCTCGGACTCGATGGAGCTCGTGGTGACCAGCATGCACTCCGGCACGCACATCGACGCGTTGTGCCACATGGCGAGGAACGGCAAGCTCTACAGGGACGTGGACGCGGCCGAGATCGCCTCCCACACCGGCTACAAGAGGTACGGCGCCGAGGAGATACCGATCTTCGTGAGGAGGGCCGTGCTGCTCGACGTGGCTGGTTACAAGGGCAAGGACCCGCTGCCGGAGAGGTACGAGATCACGCCGGAGGACCTCGAGGGGGCAGCGAGGTGGGAGGGCGTCGAGATCAGGCCGGGAGATGCGATTCTGGTGAGGACCGGTTACTCCAAGTTCTTCACCACGGACAAGGAGAAGTACCTCCACGACTTCGCGGGGATCAACGAGTCCAGCGCCTCCTGGATCATCGGCAGGTCCCCCTCGCTCTTCGGGATAGACAACCTGGCCATGGCGGTTCCTAAGCCCTTCAACGTCCACCTGATGTTCCTCGTCGACCACGGCATCCACGTGATGAAGAGCCTCTACCTCGAGGAGCTGGCGAGGGACCGTCAGTACGAGTCGATACTGATAGTCGCCCCCCTCAAGATCATCGGTGCCACCGGTTCCCTGATAAGGCCGGTCGCGCTCGCACCGGCGAGGGGGTGAAAGGTTCTGAGGGCGCTGGCGGTCGTGACGTCCGAGCAGGAGGGGCCGGAGCTGATCACCGCATCCAGGTCGATAGCCGATGAGGTCGTCGCCGTCGTGGCCCACGAGGGGGCGAAGGTGGACGAGCTCGCGAGGTACGGGGCCGTCAGAGCAATAGTCCTGAAGGGGAGGACCAGGGACCCGAGGGCGCTGGCGGGTGCGATCGCTGCGCTCACGAGGGAGGAGGGTGCTGAGCTGGTGCTCTCGATGGCGTCGAAGAGCGTCAGGGAGGCCTTCGCGAGGGCCGCGCATTCCCTCGGTGCACCGTTCATCACCGACTGCCTCGAGCTGAAGGTCGAGGGCGGGGTTGTCAGGGCCACGAGGCTCGTCCTGGGAGGCGGGTACGCTGCGACGGTGGAGGCCGACGCGTTCCCGGTCTTCGCCACGCTGATGCCCGGAAGGGTCGCGCCGCAGGAGGTGGGATCCGGGGCCGGGATTGAGGTGAGGGAGGTCGAGGTGAACGGGCCCGTGAACGGAGAGCTGAAGGAGGTGAGGCCGATCGAGAGGAGCGCGGCGGATTTGACGAAGGCCGAGGTGATCGTCTCCGTCGGCCGCGGATTCAAGAAGAAGGAGGACCTGAGGTTGGCGGAGGAGCTGGCACAGGTGCTGGGAGCGGAGATTGGGTGCAGCAGGCCGATCGCCGGAGACCTGAAGTGGCTCCCGGAGGACAGGCACATCGGGCTCTCGGGGAAGTGGGTCAGCCCCAAGCTCTACCTGGCCATCGGGATATCGGGTCAGATGCAGCACGTCGTCGGGATCCGGAGGTCAAAGGTGATCGTGGCGATCAACAACGACCCCAACGCTCCCATACACAAGGAGGCGGACTACTCGGTCGTGGCAGATCTGTACCAGTTCCTTCCGGTTCTGACGAGGAAGCTGAGGGAGGCCAGGCGGTGAGCTCCGCGAAGCTGAGGGTCGCATTCCAGGGCGAGCTCGGATCGTACAGCGAGGAGGCGGCTGCGAAGTTCTTCGGACAGGGCTTCGAGCCGGTGCCGATGAGGTCGCTCCTCTCGGTCTTCACCGCGGTCGAGGCCGGTGCCGCCGACTACGGCGTGGTTCCCATCGAGAACAGCATAGAGGGCGGCGTGGGGGAGACGTACGACCTTCTCCTCTCCTCGGGGCTGAGGGTCGTCGGTGAGGTCTACGTGAGGGTGGTCCACTGCCTGATAGGGCTGGAGGGCGCGGAGCTCTCCGACATCAGGCGGGTCTACTCGCACCCCCAGGCGCTGGCCCAGTGCAGGGCTTACATCACGATGATGGGCTTCGAACCCGTCAGCACGTACGACACGGCCGGCGCGGTCAAGCTCGTCAAGGAGATGGGCGACAGGTCCAACGCGGCGATAGCGAGCGAGCGGGCCGCAACAATCTACGGGATGAAGGTCCTCGCGAAAGGGATAGAGGACTACGGCAGGAACTACACCAGATTCCTGGTGATGGGCAGGGAGGCTTTGGGGACGCCGAGGAGGCCGAAGACCTCGGTGATCTTCTCGGTGCCGCACAGGGCTGGTGCGCTGTTCAGGGCCCTCGAGCCCTTCGCGGTGAGGGAGATCAACCTGACCAAGATCGAGTCGCGTCCCACAAGGGCAAGGCCCTGGCAGTACTACTTCTTCGTCGACTTCGAGGGCGATTCCCGGGACGAGAGGGTACGGGAGGCGCTGGCTGAGCTGGCTTCGAGGACCCTGTTCCTCAAGGTGCTGGGGACGTACGAGAGCGGCCGGATCGAGGCCGAGGAGTAGCGCGCCTTCGGTATGTTAGCCCTGCCACCCGATGACCGATAAATAATGGGAGCTGCCCAACGGTGTTGCAGGGGCCGTGGTCTAGTGGTATGACGCCGCCTTGACGCGGCGGAGGTCGTGGGTTCGATTCCCACCGGCCCCATGGATGCCTTTCTCGATACAAAGCGCACCAGACGATTTGTTCGCAACGTATTTCTCTCGGATGCTGGGCGTGCAGTGGTTGATGAGAGTGATCTACGGCTTCGGAGCGCTGGTGCTCGTCCTCACGTCGTTGCTGCTCCTCGCACCTGACGCACACGCACAGACCGTCAGGACCTTCACGCTCTACCTGAACGACTACGGCTTCAACGCCACGAGGGGAGGGCCGACGCTGGTGGTTGACCAGGGCGACACGATCAGGATCAGGCTGATAGGAAACGGCTCGGGCCCGATCGTCCACGACTTCACGCTCGACGCCAACTCGCCGTCGCCGTACGACGTCAGGAGCAGGAGGCTCTCGAGGGGGCAGGAGCAGGTGATCGAGTTCGTCGCCAACTACCCCGGCGAGTTCAAGTACTACTGCAGCGTCGCTCCGCCCTTCGGGCAGAGTCATCGTGAGCGCGGCCAGGAGGCCACCATCGTCGTCAGACCTAAGGAGACCTCGACGGTCACCTGGACCGAGCGGATGGACACCGTAACCCTAACGACGACGATCGCGTTAACCATGGGGGGAGTTACGGCGACTACGGCGCAACAGGGTGATGCGTCAACACTGATAATTCTTGTCGCAGCGGTCCTGGTGGCGGCCCTCGGAGGTTCCGTCGCATGGGCTCTAAGGCGGAGATCGCGCCGCTGATACCGCACACCGCCTCGATAGCGGGTCAGGTCTGGCTGCTGCTGACGGACGCTGAGCTCTGGACGGTCGCGCCCGGTCACGCCTACGGGCTGATCGCCATCACCGTTGTCGACCTACTCGCCTACACGCTCTTCTCGCCGAGGTTTCAGCTGCGCAGGAGGCTGCTCGCGCTCTGGGCGCTCATCAAGCTCGCGCTGTTCCTGGGAGACGTGCTGACCGCACCCGAGTTCGGGACCACATATTTGGAGTTCGCCGCCTACCTCTTCAGCCTGCCCGGTTACGTGGTCGCCGTGGTAGCCCAGCCCGCGGTCATAGCCACCTCGCTGCTCGTGTCCCGCGGACGCATCAAATCAGCATCCGCTTGGGTGGGCCTCCGCACGGCCCTGAGACTCGGTCAGATCCAAGTGTCCTCCAGCTCGTCGCCTGACTTCTCCCCCTCGGGCGCCCAGTCGTTGATATCCCCCAGCTGCTGCAGAAGAGCCACATCGAGCAGGTGGAGGTGCATCAGAAGAGGGAGGAAGAGCACGTAGGCCGTCAGCAACTCCTCGAGGCCTTCATCGTCTCCCTCCTCGACCTTCTGCGTCACCTCCTGAGCTATCCGCTCGATCCTGGACCTCGCCTCCTTGGCCTCTTTGCGCCCCTGCTCGGTCAGCGAGTACACCGTTTTCCTCCTGATCAGTCCCCTCGCCTCCTGCTCCAGCACCAGCCCGGCGACCTTCAGGGAGAGAAGTGTGGCCTCCAGCTCGGACCTGCTCAGCCCCGTGACCCGGGACAGCTCGCTCAACGTCTTCGGTCCCTCCAGCAGCGCCACCAGAACCAGGTCCCTCCTTATGGCCCAGCCTTCCATCGCCTTGACCTAGTAGCACCTCCTTATCACCGCTGCTCCAGCTAACCCTTGGTTCTGGTTCCAGCTACTGTACAGAGTGGGGCTGTGCTGTGAAACGACGTTTGCCACCCGCTATTTCATCATCTCCGTGATAGTAGAGGAGCTCGAAGGACCTTGATCGCGTGTCGTACAGCGTCCAGACCGGGAGCGTGCTGTCCTCGGGTAGTTTCGGGGGTAACGGGTCCCCTGAGGTCAAGCTGTAAGCGTCCCGAACGAGTAGGGAGGACTACGAGGTGCGGGGTTTGAGCGCGATCGAGCCTTTGGTGTTTCAAGGACGTGTGAAGACGTTGTGCCCTTTGGCCCGACGAGGGGTAACATTCGTGTAGCGGGGGGTGGATTTGAACCACCGATCTCCGGGTTATGAGCCCGGCGGGATAGACCTGGCTACCCTACCCCGCTATCCATCAAGCTATTTCCGAGCGCTTAATTTAAACGTAAGCACTTGAGGAGGCGCTGTCAGATCGTCAACCTCTCCTTTATCTCCCTTCCCAGGACCAGCCTTATCCCGTGCTCTTTCGACGACCTCCTCAGCTCCTCGTGGGCCTCTGGGGTCACCGTGGAAGCCGTCAGAACGATCAGATCGACCTTCCTCCCGTACTTCCTCTCCACCAGCCTCACCCTCCTGAGCAGCTTCTCGACCTCCGCCTTCGCTGCCTCTGCGGTCGCTATGTGAGTAGTGACCTCACCGACTACGAGAGGTTCCTCGCAGAACATGTCTATCTCAATCACCTCTCCGTCTTCAACCAGGTACTTCTTCTCGACCCTCGCCTGAGGGTATCCCATCTCCTCAAGTAGCAGTTCCAGGAAGGACGACGCGTGCATCTCGAAGGTCACGCCCAGGGCCATCGAGAGGTCCCTGAATCCTGCCTTGACGTACTCCCTCAGACGCCTGTGCTCCTCCCACAGTCTGCTTTGGTTCTCCTCGAGTCGCCTCACGCTCTCCCACAGCCTCTCCTGTCCCTCCCTAAGCGCTCTGACCTCCTCCCACAGCCTGTTAACATTCTCCCACAGTCTGTTCTGACCCTCGCGAAGGTTCCTCACCTCCTCCCAGAGCTTGTTCTGGTTCTCCCATAGCCTGTTTTGATTCTCCTCCAGCCTGTCGAGCCTCTTCAGTATCTCGAGTATGTGGGACTCGTGTCTGTCAAGCCTCTTCAGAATCTCAGACAGGCCGAGGTAGCCTGCAACGGTGTACCTGAACTCGACGTCCTTCTCCAGCAGCTCTATGAACTCCCTCTTCAGCTTCTCGGCCAAGCTACGTTCCCGAATCGACCTCCGGCCGATGCTATATAACCGTGTGAAGATGGAACGGGGATCAGGTCGCAACTCGTTCCGTCCGTTAGAACCCGATGGTGCTCACATGACGCTCTCTTCGTTGCGGAGGTTGACCGTTGAGCTTCCACGACGGCCGTCTGACCCTTCGGCGCCCGATCTCATTAGCTATTTAATGAGGCTGGAGCTCCCACCCGTGGATGGCGGTCCAGAGAACTCTGCTGCGGCCGAGGGAGAGGAAGGCGAGGGAGATCGAGCTGCTGGAGAGGCTCTTCAGGGAGAAGCCGGTAGTGGTGGTTTTGGACCTGACCAGGACGAGCACCGACGTCCTCCAGCGCTTCAGGGTCACCCTCCGCGGCAGGGCGGTGGTCAGGGTCGCGAAGAAGACGCTGGCCGCGATCGCGGCCGAGAGGGCCGGGAGGAAGGCCCTGGCCGATCTACTGAGGGGCCTCAAGACGCCGGTGGGCTTCATAGTCACCGAACTGAACCCGTTCCGGCTGAAGATCGAGATCGATCAGGGCAGGATCCTGACGCCGCCGAAGGCCGGCGAGAAAGCAGATGTGGACGTGGTTGTGCCGCCGATGAACACGGGCATCCCGCCAGGCCCGATCCTATCGGAGTTCGGGAAGCTTCGGATACCTACCAGGATCGAGGGAGGGACGATATGGATAGCGAAGGAGACGGTGGTGGCGAAGAAGGGCGACGAAATCAGCCCGGCCCTCGCGAGCCTCCTGGCAAAGCTCGACATCCCCGCGGTCTACAGGGGTCTCAACGTGATCGCGGCCGTCGACGGCGAGCTGGTGATCAGGGCCGAGGACCTCGTGCTGGACCTGGACTCCGTAAGGAGGGACCTGGCCTCGTGTCATGCCAGCGCCAGGCTGCTGCTGATAGAGCTGGGCGTTCCCGAGCCGGAGGTGATTGCTGACCTGCTGGTGCTCGCCCAGAGGAGGGCCGTCTCGCTCGCGACGGAGGCAGGGTACGTAACCAGCGAGACGGTGGAGCACGTTCTTAGGACAGCGGAGGCCAGGGCTCAGGCCCTCGCGAGGCTCATCGGCTCCTGACCTTCCTGATGGCCCCCACGACAGCTCCGTAGAGGTCCCCGACCTTCGCGCTCTCCACCTCTCCCCTCAGCGTCCTCTCGGAGGCCTCGATCCGGACGTCCTGGCGCCAGCTCCTCAGCTCGTCGACGAGCGACGGGGGGGACAGTCCCGAGCTGAGGGCCTGCCTGTTAAGGGAGAGCCAGAACTCGAGCTTGCGGCCGGAGGACCTCACCAGGAGCACGGCGGCCGGCACTTGGACCGACGTGACCTGCTGGAGCATCTCCTCCACCACCATCTGGTTCCTCGTCTGGACGAAGTCGAAGATCACCCGCACGCCCTCGACGTCCTCCTCCTTCTGGTACCTCCTGAAGGCCATCCAGTATCTAGCGGCCGCTGCGTAGTGTGCCCTGAGGTACTCAACGTGCCTTGACGGATCCGACGGGTCCTCGGCCTCCATGGACCTGAAGAGCTTCTCGGCGAAGGTGCTGACCTCCCGCTCCGACCGCTCCGACCGCTCGGCCCTCTCCTCGAGCTCGGAGATCCTCGACTGGACGTAGCTGAGCGCTGCGGGACCTGCGGCGTACTCGAGCCTGACGACGCCGTCCGCGATCTTCTCGGTTCCGATGATCTTGATGAAGCCGACCTCGGAGGTGTTGGCGCAGTGGGTGCCGCCGCAGGCCTCAGCGTCCCACCCGGGGATGTTCACGACCCTGACCTGTCCAGCAGGGGCCTCCCCACCCTGGTAGAGGGTGAAGCCGAAGAGCCTCTCGGCCTCGTGCCTGTCGTACCACCTGACCTCCACCGGAAGCCTCCGCGCCACCACCTCGTTCGCCACGCGCTCTATCCTCGCGACGTCCTCCGGGGTCAGGGGCCTGTGGTGGCTGACGTCGAGCCTCGCCCTCCCCTCCTCCTTCCTCGCGCCCATCTGCCAAGCGTGTCTCCCCAACACCCTCCTCACGGTCCCGATCAGGATGTGGGTGGCGGTGTGATGGCGCATGATGCTCAGCCGCCTCTCCCTGTCGACCTCTCCCCTCACCACCTCCCCTGGCTCAGGAAGGACGCCCTCAACGAAGTGGACGATTACGCCGTCGTAGGACTGGACGTCGAGGACCCTGCACTCCCCTCTCCCGTGACGTATGACGCCCGTGTCCGCCACCTGCCCTCCGCCCTCCGGGTAGAAGCAGGTCGCCTCGAGGACCACCATGCCGTCGGCTGCCGCGAGGACCCTCGACTCGAACTCCGTCCTGTACTGGTCGAGGTAGTAGAGCCGCTCGGTCTGGGGAAGCCCCCTGATCAGCTCCCTCGCCCTGGCCTCCCTCGGGTCCTGGACCTCCTCCCTCTGGGCCTCCGACATGTGCATGCTGGCGACGATCTCTTGGACGTTCTCCGGCGCCTCCACCCTCACCCCGAGCTTCCCGGCCACCTCCCTGACGAGGTCCGGCGGAAGGCCCCGCTCGTCGTAGAGCCTGATCATCGTCTCGGTCGTAACGGCCCCTCCCCTCGCCTTCAGCTCCCTCAGGGTCCTCTCGAGGTGCTGCCTTCCCTTCTCCAGCGTCTCGGCGAACCTCCTGACCTCGTAGTCGACCAACTCAAGGACGTCGTCCCTCGCCTCCAGCAGCTGCCTGAACCTCCTCCCCCAATGGTTCAGCTGTAGGTCCAGGAGGTCGAGGATCCTGTCCTGCGCGTTCAGGTGGGTGAGGGTCCTGTGAAGCCTCCTGATCAGCAGCCGGGCGAGGTAACCGACCTTGGTGTTGGAGGGGACGACGCCCTCGGAGAGGATGAACGCGATCGACTTCGAGTAGTCCAGGGCCGCGTAGAACCTCTCGAGCGCCTCGAGCTGCGGGAGCACCGAGTCGAGGTCAACGCCTGCCAGCTCAGCGGCCCTCCTCCTGGCCTCCGAGACCGTCACCTCGCCTCCAGGCTGGATCCAGGCGGAGTAACGGCCGTACCTCATCAGGAAATCCCTGTCAAGCTCGTACCTACCGAGCAGCTCCTTGGCCCTCTGGATCACGTCGGCGTAAACGACCTCGAAGGCCGTTGGCGTGCCGTTGCTGAGCCAGGTGAACCGCTCTATGCCGTAGCCTGTGTCGACGGTCCTGACAGGAAGCTCCTCGAGCCGTCCGTCGGCCACCCTGTAGCTCATGAAGACCAGCGTCGCCACCTCAAGTCCCCCGACGTTCACCTCGAAGCAGGGACCAGCGTTGCCGCCGCCGCTCCACACGCCCTCCTTGTAAACCACCTCCTCCTCGCTGACGCCCAGCCTCTCGAGGAACTCCGAGCAGAGCTCGACGGTCCTGTCCTTCCAGTAGACCTCCCTTCCCGGGAAGTTGAAGGCGTGGGCCCCTCCCATCTCGAAGACCGTCATGTGCCTGCCGAGCGTGAGGCCCACCTTGTCGACGTCCACCAGCCTGATGCAGGGCTGGCTCACCACCAGAGGGTTCGCGGGCGGCTCCATCAGTCCCGAGGTGACGTGGGGCTGGAAGTCGACTATGCTGGCCGAGACCAGGAAGAGGTCCCTCCTCCACCTGGGAACGACCGGGTACGGGTCTATCGGCGTGTGGCCGTGCTCCTCGAAGAAGCCGATGAAGGCGTCCCTCATCCCGTCCAGCGTGAAGCTCCTGCTGGTCGGCGGGTTGCCGATGAACTCGTACGGAACACAGGGGGCCTCGTTGCAGTTGTCCCTCTCCGGATCGAGCGTCCAGAAGTGCTTGCCGCACACCCTGCACCTCCTCCTGACGAACCCCCTCTCCCGGAGGTAGCCGGTCACGTAGTGGCTCTCGTCGAACTCCAACTCCAAGCTATCCTGTGAGCTCTCGTTGGACATATCCCTTATTTCGGTCCTGGACTCATCAAGCAGCCTACCAGGAAACTCCGGACCAGAGCGAAAAAGTGGGCTCGCGGTTCCCCTGGGGTTAACGGCCTCAGCCGAAGAGCGCCGCCAGCCCGGAGAGGGCCTCCTCCTCTTTCTTCTCCTCCTTCTTCTCCTCCTTGGGTGCGGCCTCCGCAGCGGGTGCGGCTGCATGTGCCGCCGGTGCAGCAACAGGTGCGGCAACGACCGGAGCAGCCGTCGCGCTCTTCAGGACCTCATCGATGTTGATCCCCTGCAGCGCGGCCACCAGCGACTTCAGCCTGACCTCGTCAACCGTCCCTCCAGCGGCCTCGATCACCTTCCTCACGTTCTGCTCGTCTATCGGCTTCCCGAGCCGGTGCAGGAGAAGCGCCGCGTAGACGTACTCCATTCCTCCCGACCCCGAGATGTCTCCCTCAGCGATCTATTATCCCTTTCCTGCGAAAGCCCCATCGCCCGAGCCTTTCGCCGGAATTCCGTACGTCACGAGGTTTAAGAATAGCCCTTATGTGATATCCGCGAAAACCCATGAGGACTCTGAGGTTGCTTCCCGCACTGCTGCTCGGGGCGTGGCTGCTGCAGCTCGCATACGCGGTTGAGCAGGCAGGTGCCGCGGTGTTGGACAAGTCGTTCTCGGCTGCGATAGCCTTCGCTGTGGCCGTTGCCGCGTCAGGCTTCGCGATATCGAGGGCAGGTTCTGCAGGTCTCGCCGCTTCCGCCGAGAGGCCGGAGCTCCGCACCGTCGCCATCATCATCGCGGCGTTCGCCGAGGCCCTCGCGATCTACGGCATCGCGATCGCGTTCTTCATCCTGACGTCGTGACCGGTTCTCCGACCCAACGAGCCTCGATTTTCTCTTGATTGCGTTATGTGGAAAAGACGGTTACGGTCGTGTTCAGATGCGATTTCGTTCCGTTCCGCGATGGGTCAGCGGACCCGCTTTAGACTCTGTGACACCCGTTCTTTCGCTGGACAGGACTCACAGGTCCATGTTTTTAAATTCGCTGTACCCTGTCGTGGGTGTGCCCCGGTAGCTCAGTGGGAGAGCGACCGGCTGAAGACCGGTAGGTCGTGGGTTCGAATCCCACCCGGGGCATATACCAATCATTGGCTTGTCGTGGAAGGGTTTTGTTGTAAGCTGACAAGTCAGTAGAACAATGGGTTGGACTCTATCGATCATCGGTAAGGTCCTTCCTTCTCCGTTCCTTCCCTCCTTCGACCCTGATGACACGGTCTGCCCACAATCGCTCAATTTGAGAAAGTCGTGGCGTAATAGAGGATTGGCACGGCTTCTCAGCGAGTCGGTCCAAACAGAGGCGCCAGCGGACGCACGACTACTTGATGTAGTACCCGTCATGGGGGTCCGAGGGCGTTTAACCCTAAATTCGGCTGGAACTGAACGAACGGGTGGTGGTATATGCCAGAGAAGATAATAGGAATTGACCTAGGGACGACGAGCTCGGCGGCAGCGGTGGTCATAGGAGGGAGGCCGGTGATCATCCCTAGCAGCGAGGGCCTCACGCCTTACGGCAAGTACTTCCCCTCGTACGTCGCACTCACCAAGGACGGCCAGCTGCTGGTGGGGGAGCCCGCGAGGAGGCAGGCGGTGATGAACCCGGAGGGCACCGTGACGGGATGGAAGAGGAAGATGGGAACCGATTACAAGTACGTCCTCCACGGAAAAGAGTTCACGCCCCAGCAGCTCTCGGCCTTCCTGCTGCAGAAGATCAAGCGGGACGCGGAGGCCTTCCTGGGAGAGCCGGTGAAGAAGGCCGTGATAACGGTGCCAGCTTACTTCAACGACAACCAGCGGCAGGCCACGAAGGACGCCGCGACTATAGCGGGCCTCGAGGTGGTGAGGCTGATCAACGAGCCGACGGCCGCGGCCCTCGCATACGGGCTCGACAAGCTGGAGCAGGAGTTGAGGATACTGGTATTCGACCTCGGAGGGGGAACGCTGGACGTCACGATCATGGAGATGGGTCAGGGTGTCTTCGAGGTGAAGGCGACGTCGGGCGACACGCAGCTGGGAGGGAGGGACATGGACGAGGCCCTCCTCAGGTACGTGGTCGAGGAGTTCAGGAAGCAGACCGGGATAGACCTGACCAGGGACCCGCAGGCGATGAACAGGCTGAGGGAGGCGGTCGAGAAGGCCAAGATAGAGCTCTCATCAGTCTACGAGACGGAGATCAATTTGCCGTTCATAGCCTTCGACTCCTCAGGGCCGAAGCACCTCCAGATGACGATAACCAGGGCAAAGCTCGAGGAGCTCGTCAGGCCGATCGTGGAGAGGTGCAGGGGTCCGATAATGCAGGCTCTCCAGGACGCCAAGCTCAGGCCCGAGGACATCGACAAGATCATACTGATCGGTGGACCCACGAGGATGCCGATCGTCAGGGAGTTCCTGAAGGAGGTCCTGGGGAAGGAGCCGGAGAGGGGGGTGGACCCGATGGAGGCGGTCGCGATAGGTGCGGCGATACAGGCCGCGATAATCTCGGGAGAGATGACGGGGAAGGACATAGTGCTGCTCGACGTCACGCCCCTCACGCTCGGCGTCGAGGTCCTCGGAGGGCTCGTGGAGCCGATCATCGAGAGGAACACCACGATACCCGTGAGGAGGAGCAAGGTCTTCACGACAGCCGCAGACTTCCAGACCTCGGTCGTCGTCCACGTCGTTCAGGGCGAGCGGCCTTTGGCGAAGGACAACATCTCGCTCGGCCAGCTGATCCTCGACGGTATACCTCCGGCACCGAGGGGAGTCCCGAGGATAGAGGTGACCTTTGACATCAACGCCGACGGCATACTGACGGTCATCGCCAAGGACCTCGGAACCGGCAAGCAGGTCGAGGCTAAGATCGTCGCTCCCCACAGGCTCACGAAGGATCAGATCGAGCGGATGATCAAGGAGGCGCAGGAGTTCGCGGAGCAGGACAGGAAGAGGAAGGAGCTGATCGAGACCAGGAACGAGGCCGAGTCGCTGATCTACTCGGTCGAGAAGGCCCTCCGGGAGTACGGCGACCGCATACCCTCGGACGTCAAGGAGAGGGTAGGGAAGGCCGTAGAGGCACTGAGGGAGGTGATGAAGGGCGAGGACACCGGAAAGATAAAGGAGAAGATGGAGGAGCTGAAGCGCGTCTCCCAGGAGATAGGTAGGCTGCTCTACGCCTCCTACCAGCAGGGGACATCCGGCCCGGAGCGGAAGGAGGGTAGTTAAGGTCGGAGGTGAACGCTCTTCAGGGCCCCGGTAGCTCAGCGGTAGAGCGCCGGCCTTGTATGATAGTTGGCCGGGAGAGCCGGTGGTCGAGGGTTCGAATCCCTCCCGGGGCTATCGAAACGCCGTCCGCAGGATGACGAGAACATCACAGGCGACCGTCTCATTTCTGTTGAAACGCTCTTCCCGTCACCGCTGGTGCGCTGTTGGCTAATCGTCGCCTTAACAGGTCCTTTACGCGGTTTCGTGTTTCCGAGGAAATCGTAAGTATCTAGTGACGGTGCTCTTGTTGCGATGGCAGCGAGCGGGGCGAAAGCAGGGGCACCGTCGGGAAGGAGGGTGTTGCTGCTGGCCGCGCTTGCGATCGTCGTGATTGCGGTGGTTGCGGCCGTCTTCATCCTGCTCGCACCATCTGGCCCGAGGGAGGTCAGGCTCGAGATGTACGAGTTCGGTTTCAACGGTCCAACCGGTGGTCCTGCGATCAGGGCTAAGGTGGGGGAAACCATCAGGATCGTGTTGGTCAACAGAGGAGGGGCTGAGCACGAGTTCATGGTGGTCGGAGACAAAGACGGTTTCCTCAACGCTTTACACCAGAAGATCAGCGAGCTAAAGGCAAAGGGCATGGACGAGGACGAGATAGAGAAGTCGGAGGAACTGGAGGAATTGCATCACCATTACGCTGCCGCGATGCTGATGGTCGGCGATAAGATGGAGCATGACGTGGTGTTGGAGAGGGGTGAAACGGAAACGGTAACCCTGAGGTTCGACAGTCCGGGGACCTATCACTACCTCTGCGCTGAATTGGACCTGACGTTCCCGGAAACCCACGCTGACAGGGGAATGTCCGGAACCATTGTCGTCGAGGGTTAGACGTCGCCCAACGCGTAAGCTAGGGTCAGGACTGCCGTGAACGTCACCGTGAACACTGCCGGGATGAGCGTGGCCAGCATATGCAGGTAGTTGGACTGTTGCGTCACGGTGAGGTCGTGTGTTAGGTTTGCTATAGACATCGCAGTAACCGAAGATGCTAGCACAGGCCTGATGTGGCTCGATAACCCGGGCATCCAGTATAAGATTGCGTATAATGCGATGTGAACCAAGAACCCGGTCAGCCATGCAACGATTGGGTACGCCATCAGCTCCCCCATGTGTGGACTTGCCTCTGCTATCATGCCAGATGAGACCACATGGTGGGAATAGAGGAACGCGAGGGAGTTGGACGAAATGCCTGTTAGAACGAGCAGGACGTAGAGGTTTCTGAGGAACCCACACCGTCTCGCATCCGATCCGAATCGTGGAGACATCTACACCTTGAACGGCCGAGCGTGTATATCAAACACGTTACCGTATTCGGCGAAGCGGCCCTTCAAATGAGGAGGGGCCGAACTCACTTTTGGCTGGTCCAACACTCTTCACCTGCACCACGGGCGAATCGTGGGTTTTCGTAGTTCCGCTCGACGTCGTATCCTGACCTTCGGGCTTTTCAGCGGTTCACCGGTGGTCAACGGATCATCCCGCTTCTCGTTACCTGATACGAGGTGATCGCTGGGCTTGCGAGATAGACTCAAGTGCATTCCATGTATCCTCTGTCACATACCTTTCCTCGTCAGTCGGAAGCTCATTCGATGTCGATGTTCACGTGGGCAGTGACGCGCACCCTGTGACCGCTGGGACGAAACACAACTATATCATGGTATGTCGCAATGCGCGTGGTGACGTCCGTCCGACTCGAGCTCGGCAGGATCTTCTCGGAGCTCTACGAGGAGGGGCCTGATGGCGTTCCGGTCTTCAAGACCTTCATAGACGGTTCCTGGACCGGTTCGTCCGATGGGTCGACCTTCGAGCTGCGGACTCCGATCGACGGCTCGGTTATCGCCCGAGTTGCGAGGTGCAACGAGGCCGATCTCGAGCGGGCGGTGAGGTCGGCACGTGAGAACCAGAGGAAGATCAGATCGCTCGCGGCTATAGACAGGATCGAGATAATGGAGGAGGTATCGAAAATAATAAGGGACAACGCGGAGGACTTCGCCAGGACGATAACGCTAGAGATGGGGAGGCCGATATCCGATTCGCCGGGGGAGGTGAGGGCCGTCGCGGAGAGGCTCAGGCTCGCGATGGAGGACTCCAGGAAGGTCAGCGGCGAGTACATCCCCGGTGACTGGTCGCCCGACACGGCGGGAAAGGTCGCGATCGTGCTGAGGGAGCCGGTGGGCGTTGTGGGCGCCATCGGGCCCTTCAACTACCCGCTCTTCATACCTTCAGCTAAGGTGATACCGGCCATACTCGCGGCCAACTCGGTGGTGGCCAAGCCATCCAGCTCGACGCCGATCTCGATGCTGCTCCTGGCCAGGGCCTTTCAGCTGGCAGGTCTGCCGGACGGCGTCCTCAACGTCGTCACGGGGCCCGGCTTCCTCGGCAGCCTCCTCGCGGCCCACCCCGACGTCGGCATGATCTCCTTCACCGGGAGCACGGAGGTGGGAAAGGAGGTGGCGAGGCACGCGGTCGGGAAGATGCTCCACCTCGAACTGGGAGGGAAGGCGTACGCCATAGTGCTGGACGACGCTGACGTGAGGCTGAGCGCCGCTAAGTGCGTCGAGGGGCCCCTCAGGAACGCGGGACAGAGGTGCGATGCGGTGAGCGCGGTCCTGGTGCAGGAAAGCGTGGCCGACGAGTTCGTCGAGGAGGTCCTGAAGCGCGTCGAGGACTGGAAGCTCGGAGACCCCAGGGACCCGGCGACGAGGATCGGCCCCCTGGTAAACGAGCAGGCGGCGGAGCGCGTGAACGGTCTCGTGAGGGACGCGGTGGAGAAGGGCGCGGTGCTGCTCCACGGGGGCCAGCGGGAGGGTGCCTACCACCAGCCGACGGTGCTGGACGAGGTGCCCGAGAGCGCCAGAGTCCTGTGGGAGGAGACGTTCGGGCCCGTCATCCCCATATTCCGGATAAGGGACGAGGACCAGGCGCTTCAGATCGCCGAGAGGTCGAGGTACGGACTCGACGCCGCGGTCTTCACCAACAACTTCTACCGGATGTGGAGGGTAGCGAAGGCGCTGCGGGTGGGCGAGGTCACCATCAACGACTACCCAAGGCACGGCGTCGGCTTCTTCCCGTTCGGCGGCGTGAAGGACTCTGGCCTCGGCAGGGAGGGGATAGGGTACTCGATAGAGGAGATGATGGTGATCAAGACCATCGTGTTCAACCTCGAGCCCGCTGGCTTGGGGAAGATCAGGAGGCCCAGGACCATCTGAGGCTACCTGCTCCGCTCCACGAGGAACCTGGCCAGCTCCCTCAGCCCCTCCTTCTGCCTCGACTCGGGAAGCACGCCTTCCACCTCGGCCCATGCCCGCTCCACCAGCTCCCTCGCGACCCTCTTGCTGTACTCGACGGACCCTGCCTCGACGATGAGACGTATCGCCTCGCGGATCAGCTCTCGGTCAGATGTCTGCATCCTCAGGATCTCCAGCAGCCTCCTCGACTTCTCCTCCGGAAGGGCCCTGAGGGCGTGGACTACCATCAGCGTCCTCTTCCCCTCCTTGATGTCGCCGCCGATCTCCTTGCCGTACTCCTCCTCGGAGCCCACGAGGTTGAGCACGTCGTCCTGGATCTGGAAGGCCACCGAGACCGCGTCGCCGAACCCGACAAGCCTCCGCTCGACGCCGCCGTCAACCTCCCTCAGCGCGCAGGCGAACCTGATCCCCATCCTGACGAGGGACCCGGTCTTCAGCTTGCACATCGTCATGTACCTCTCCTCGTCGACCTGCTCCGAGAGGGACCTGTGCCAGGCGATGTCCAGCGACTGGCCGAGGCTCAGGTTAGTCATCTCCTCGAGGTACACCGTCAGGATTCTGCCCACGAGTCGCTCGGGGACTGAACCTCTCCTGATAGCCGCCAGCAGCGGCAGGTAGTACAGCGCGTTCCCCATGTTTATCGCGACGTCCTCGCCGTAAAGTATGTGGACGCAGGGCCTTCCCCTCCTGAGCTCGCTCCGGTCCTCGACGTCGTCGACCGCCAGGGTACCGTTGTGGACGAGCTCCGTCACCGCGGCCAGGTCCGCCACCTCCTCCGCCCTACCGCCGAGGGCCTCGTACACCATCATCGTCATCACCGGCCTCCACCTCTTCCCCCCTCTGCCGAGGAGGTCCCAGGCTGGGACGCTGAGCGATGCGTTCAGCGCTTCCACGTCGAACCCCTTCAGCCCAGTGAGCTCCCTCAGGTACTCCTCGGTCATCCGCATGGGCAGCAGCCTCCTCATCGACTCCTCGACGAGCTCGATGTACCTGGGCATCAGTTCGTCGAGCGCTCCCAACGTTTGTTGATCGGTGACGCTCGGTGATAACCTCACCTCAGGTCCCTTCAGAGGGTCGACCTGTGAGGCCCTGCTCTGGACATCCGTTCCGTGCCCGGTCAGCATGCGAGCCTCCGGAAGGCCCTCAGACTGTCAATCCCGACTTTTTCAGGAACCGCTGGACGGCCGACTCGACGCGCTCCGTCTCCTTCGTGTTGGCCACCTTCAGCGATAGGTACTCGGTGAGGCTCACGTCGAGGTCTGCGTACTTCCGCAGGTATCCCTCGGACCTGAGCTCTGCGTCCGCCTCCCTGAGGTAGCTGAGGAGCTCCTCGTCCGTCGCCTCCCGGTACCGGTCGACGCTGTAGACCAGCTCCCTGGGGAACCTGGGCCTCAGCGGCGGGTTCTCCCTCGGCTGGCCGATGCAGAGGATGTACAGCGGTATCACCCCCTCCGGCAATCCCAGCGCCTTCGAGAAGCCCTCCGGGTCCCTCAGGGGCCAGTCCAGCAGGACGCTTCCAAGCCCCATCGCCTCGGAGGCTATGATCACGTTCTCCGCGAACATCGCGAGCTCTGTCAGCATCTCCACCGTCTCGATCGGGTGCCTGTCGGTTCTCAGGACGTTCCGCTCGTTGATCAGGTCGAACAGCCTCCTGGTCCTCCTCAGGTCGAGGCACAGCAGCAGCCAGACGGGTGCCGAGAGCGCCGGGTCGTCGTCAGCCATCTCCCTTATCCTGCTCCGCATGTTCTGGTCGGTTATCCTGATGACGGTGTAGGATTGGAAGACGCACGGTGCCCTCTGCCCCGCGTCTATCAGGACCTCCACCACCTCGTCGGGTACCGGTGTATCGGAGAAGAGCCTGATGCTGCGCCTGTTGGCGATGACGCTCAGGGTTCCCCTCTTGGCCCTGCTCCTCATCCTGACCGCTTCATCTCCAGGCAACGCTCGGATAAATCTCAGCTGCGCGAATAGCGTCTCCAAACCCTTTGCGAGCAACATCATGCTTTCAGACCGAGTCTTTCGGGTTTCCGACTGGCGCCGATTGTGGCGCTGACCTCGCAATCGACACCAAGGGCAAGGACAGCTGGCGTTTCACAGAGGCGGGGGCTCAGACAGTCCTCACAGTGTCACCTAACGAGGTGGTCGTCATACGCAAGGGTCAGACCGACTACAGCGAGGCTGGGATCTTGAAACTTCTCACCGCATCAGACGTCGACGTCCTGTTCATGGAAGGGTTCTACGATGCCCTATCGAAGAACAGAAGGGTTGCAAAGTTGGTTGTGGGTAGAGACTGCGGCGAGGTTTCCACTCTACTGGAAGGATGCGAGATCGAAGTCCCATCGGATTAGAGTGGGTGTTCCACGACAGCCGTGAAATCGTGCCGCGCAATCCGCCCCCGCTTAAATAAAGGAGCGCAATGTGATGTAAGCGGTCGGATGCCTGTCAGGGATGAAGTGGAGAGTTGGTTGCACGAGGCCAGAGCTGATCTCAGACACGCTAAGAAGAGCCTGGAGATGGGAGATTACAACTGGGCCTGCTTCGCTGCGCAACAGGCAGCGGAGGAGGCCCTTAAGGCATATCTGCTCCACGTAATGGGAGAGTACGCGAGGGGTCACGACCTGGTGGCGCTGTATAAGAGAGCTGTGAGGGAAGGAGGGCTGGTCCTGAACGAGGCCGCGCTGTCGAGACTTTCC
Source organism: Candidatus Calditenuis fumarioli (assembly GCA_030059665.1). Taxonomy (GTDB): domain Archaea; phylum Thermoproteota; class Nitrososphaeria_A; order Caldarchaeales; family Calditenuaceae; genus Calditenuis; species Calditenuis fumarioli. Next base: position 323,782 of record JANVYR010000002.1, on the reverse strand, counting down.
GTCTACTACACAATAGCTAGGTACCCCAATGCGGGCATCGAGAGGCCCTCGGAGGAGATCACGGAAGAGCAAGCCATAGAGGCCGTGTCCACCTCGGAGGTCGTTATCAATGAGGTCTCCAAGGCTGTACGAGATCCGTGAGAGGGTGATAAGGGCGCTCGAGGACCTTTCGTCAGAGCTCGGGGCCGAAGTGTTCCTCTTCGGGAGCTATGCTAGGGGCGTCCACTTGGTCGACAGCGACGTCGACGTCATCGTTGTCTCCGAGAAGTTCGAAAACTTGAACTACGTAGACAGGGTGGCTTTGGTTAGAGGGATGCTGCCTCCAGATTTCTGCTTCGACGTAATCGCTCTCACACCGAAGGAATTCGAAAAAGGCAGTCCCCTGATTAGGGAGGGGTCCAAGTATTGGGTGAAGGTAGGCAGAAGACCGGGGCTTGCGGACCATTCGCAAGGACGAAAATGACAGCACTCTAAGCTCATCGCCCCCTCGTCCGGGAAGACGTCCGGTAGGACGGTGGTCTCACCTCCCACCAGCCTCGCGCCAGACGCCATGCATCACTCCAAGACTCCCTCCAGGACGCCGGAGACCGTATAGGTGTCGAGTCTGGACATCGCAACGTAATCGAGGGAGGCTACGGGCAACGCGCCAACGCAGACGACGTCGTCGACGTTCATGGCCACAGCGTCTATGCCGATGCACCTGTAATCTTCGGACCTCGAGGCCGGCACGGTTCCCTAAGAGAGAAGTGGCATAATACGCTCCAGCATGCTCTCGGCTGTCATTTCCGGTGTTAGGATCTCCCGCAAAACTAGGTTTCTGTCGGCGACGTAAATGACTGCAGAGTGCGATATGAAACCTCCTTTGCCACCGTCCTCGGGGACTCTGACGTGATATTCTCGCCATACCTTCGCCAACTCGTCCCAATCGCCTGTCAGTGGAACTATTCTGTCGCTGTATCTTCCGACGAAGCGCGAGAGGGCCTCAGGCGAGTCACGGACGGGGTCAGTGGTTACGAAGATCATGACGACCTCCGAGGACTTCTGCCCGAGAAGCTGGATGAGCTCAGAGAATCTCCTCAGCGCGAGAGGACAATAGTCGGGGCAGTTGGTGTACCCGAAGAAAATCAGTACCACTTTCCCACGGAAGGATTCGAGCTCGATCTCTTCCCCGTGTACGTTTCTCAGGGTGAAGCGGGGAAGAGGTTTGCCGACTGCTATGAAGTTTGCAGGTGCGGCGTTCTCCTGCAGAGCCTCATGTGAGCCGCGCAGCGAGAAGAAGAGGGGAAGAAAGGCCGTCAGCGAGGCGATGAGCGAGAAAATGAGCGCCAGCTCAGCTGCCCTCATGCCCCTTCTTGGTCCTCCGCTCAACGTAAAGCAGCGAGATGAGCACTCCGAGTCCGACTAGGAAGGCAACTAATGCCGTCAGATCTAAACTGAACCCGGCGGCCTGCCTGCCCCACGCTGGCAGGGAAGAAACCGTATATGCGAAGAGCGCCCCCTTCATGTACGGATGTATGCCGCAGATGTAATCGTATTCGCCCTCTTTCTCGATTTGGAGGCTGAACTGCTCGGCGTGCTTCAGGATTTGTGAGGCGAAGGACGCCGGGCCCGTGACTACTGCTATGTTGTGCTGTCCTGTTAGCTCACCCGCGCCGAGGCTGAGGACGTCCTCGTTGACCCAAGTTACCGTCGAACCGACAGGCACGCGTGCGACTTTCGGGTAAAAGCTGTTACCCACGATCTGTATGACCGGTTTCTCCCCGGGGAAGAAGGTCCTGTTGTCTTCTGGCATGCCTGGCTCGAAGGGTGCGATTACGCGTTTCGGACTAGCAGGGGGTTTCTCGACCGGGCCGATGGGGAGGACCACCGGCGTACGCGTGGAGTTGGCCGACGAAGCGATCACCCCCACTGCTCCTTTGATGGCCTGCGTCCCGAAGGCGTGCGACACGATGAGGAAGTTGCCCTCTGAGGGGACGCGCCACTCTATCACGTAGGACTCGGTAGGAGCGGCGTTGACGGTTTGGAGACCGACCTCGACGTTCGCCGGATTCCCGCCCTTGTAAACGTACTCCCATATGCCGCCCACTGCGTGGAAGCTCGAGACGAGGTTGGGTCCGACGTTGAGGAAGTAGAAGCGGATGTAATCCCCAGGCCTTGCATTTATCGGCTCGGTCAAGTAACGGAACACGCGTCCGTTGAACATCACGTATGCGGGTTTCCCGTCGTAGAAGTCGCGGCCGTTCGCGTATACCTCGTGCTGTATCAGGTAGACCTTGATATCGGGCTCACGCCCCAGCTGCTTTTCCAGGAGGTAGCTTCCCTTCTTGGGCTCGACAACCACCATCCCGTACATGCCGGCCATCGTGTGGGTCAATATCCCATGTCCTCCCGGGGCGCAGTGGTACATGTAGACGCCCTGAAAGTCTGCCTTGAACACCAGCCTCCCCTCTCCGCCAGGCGGTATGTTGCCGACGAACTTCGAGGTCTGCGTGTTAGCGGCGTGAATCGATAAACCGTGCGTGTATCGGCCGGCGTTCTTGACGACGATCTCCACGACGTCCCCCTCCTCAACGACTATCAGGGGACCAGGGGAGGTGCCGTTGAAGACGAATGCCTTGAAAACAACCCCCTCGTCTATTACCACGTCGGTCTCAGAAGCGATGAGTGTGAACCTCTTGTTCGGAATTGCGTTCGGAGGAGGGTTGCCTGGAACGCCCTGAGCGTAGACTATGGCTGAGGCAGGCACGGGGACGGCCAGCAACGCTGCCGCGAGGATCAGGATAAGCGCACCAGCGAGGCACGCCCCCTTCAGGACGCCAAACTTTCCGCCCAAGGCGATACAACATCCGCATTGTCGTGATAAAAGCAGACGGTGAACGGGTTAAACGTTGACGCTGGCCTGGCATTGTAGGGGGAGGAGCCAATAGAACCAACCAAATGTACGACTACCGACGGCTACAAAGCTGGGGATGTGGACCAGAACATCCTGCTCCAAAGGGAATCCCCGTCCTCTAGGGCGGGGAGGAGGTCAGAGCAAACGAGGTTATGCATCCCGTGCGTCCAGGTCCGTGGACCCGGTACGAACGCCCTCGTCTACAACAACACGTGCAGCAGCGACTTAAGCGCCTTGCCGGGATGGTTCGGGACAAATTCCCCGTTCCGACCCCCTGATCAGTCCGAAAGGCCTAGGCGTCGTGGATGACCTTGCCAACACTTCGTCAATAGTTTCCAGAATCAGAGAATTAAGCCACAAAAACACTGACTGGTGATTGGAAAACCCCCTTGGAGGTTTTTAATTTGGGCTGTACGATCATCAAAGGGGAATCATATGAGGGTCGCCGAATGGTTTCTTGCAAGCAGACCCTGGTCCTTCGTGATGACGCTGATTTCGTCCTCTCTTGGTGGCGTGCTAGCCTTTAAGTCCGGTTCCTTCGATGCCGTCCTCTTCGTTCTAGTCCTTGCTGGGCTAGTCGTGTTGCATGCAGCGACGAACCTAGCCAATGACATCTACGACGTCAACTTCAGAGTTGATGTCGCAGGCGCCCCTACGACGAGGTACAGGCCTCATCCTTTAGCCTATGGGGTGACGACGAAAAAGACCTACGCCTTGGTCACAGCCTCGCTGTATACTGTGTCTCTCGGGATAGCAACCTACCTAAGCCTGCTGAGGGGGCCTCTGGTCATCGCGTTCGCGCTGGCTGGGACCTTCTTGAGCGTTTTCTATACGGCACCTCCCCTGACTCTGAAGTACAGGGCCTTCGGTGAAGCGAGCGTCATAGCTACTTGGGGACCTCTGATGGTCGGAGGAACCTATTTGGTTTTGACGGGTCGGTTGGAGGCGGGCGTTCTGCTGACCTCCATTCCCGTGGGATGCCTAGTCGGGGCCGTCCTTTTAGCCAACAACCTCAGGGACATCGAGTACGATAGGAGCGCCAACATCAGGACAGTCGCCACGGTTCTTGGCCTCAGGTGGGGCTTCGTCATCTTCGCTGCCCTGCTAGCTGTCTCGTACCTGATAGTACTGATCCAGGTGGCTTTCAGGCTTCTGCCACCCACGTCATTGGCGATTCTGGTGACAGTCCCGATGGCTGTCAAGATGCTGTCGCATTTCAGGAGGTCACTTCCTGTGGACTCAGATGCTAGGGTCGCGGGCCTAACGATGTTCTTCGGAGCCGCACTGATAATTGGAATTCTTTTGGGTTGAGCGTGTTTGTTGGGGCTATCAGTATCTCCTCATATTCCGGCACAGCAAACCACATGCGATCTATGAACCTCAATCGCGTCTTTTCGCCTATCGCATAGAGCTCTAAGGTTTCACGAACGAAATCGGGCGTTGATTTCATCCACATACCCCGCGCAGATCCGATCAGCACGCTATCATGGTGCCCCTAATTGCAGAGAATAATTCGAACAGTTGGAAGACTTCAGCGCAATGGGAGAAAGACGAAAACCATCAGGTCCCACAAAGCATGGGACGCCCACGCAGAAAAGACTGATCGAGTCAGTCTGTATAGGACGCCCCACAGGAGGCCAGCGACTGCGGCGACGAGCATCAATGGTAGATTTGACGTCCAGATATGGATCGTGGAGTAGAATAGTGTGGTGAGGAGGAGCGCCTTAGTAACCCCCAAACCGCAACTCAATGTCTCGAAGACGAAGCCACGCCAGTAGAGCTCCTCGGTGAAACTGACGTACAGCAGTGTGAGGACCACCAACCCTACGTCAACGTCTCCCATGAGAGCATACACGGCTCCCGCATCATCCCTGACGTAGTTCTCCACAGCCTTGTAGCTCATGAGTGTAGCGACGTACATCCCGAGGCCCCAGCAGATACCTATGATCAAGGCTCTCCAATTGAGCCCCACCTTTCCCGGAAACGACCCATTCCAGGCAAGCGCTGCGCACATGAAGAGCAGGACGGTTGAACTTATCGCCAGTCGAGTCCAGAAACTCGAGAACTCGATCATGAATGCGAAGTACCACAGGATGTAAGCTACGGCTACCGTGACGATCAGTGCGTTGATGGGTTTTTCACTGGTTAAGCGTGCCGATGACATCTATGAGCGACCTCCAGTCCCCTACCGCTGCCGCGATCAGCCTATCGTGACCGGTAGACCAATACTCCTCAAGCCGGTTCATGACGTCCTCAGGCTTCCCCGTGGCCGTCAAATGATGGACCATCTCGTCCGTAATCAGTTCAGAGGCCCTCAACAGGTCCCTGTTCCTCCACGCATTCCTTATATCTGGCAGCCTCTCAACCCCCACACCACACTCCAAAAGCGATTCCTCTGAGACGACCTCCGAAAGCTGATAAATGAAGAATGGGTCCCTCTTAACCGATTTATACGCTTCAGCGCGGTCTTTAGCGACCGAGCTGAGCACATAGGCCGCCTTGTCGATGGCCCTATTGCACATAGCCTCACCGCTCTTGACGGCTTTCAGCAACTCCTCAACGGATTTAACGGTCATTACGCCTGGCGATGTTATCACACCATCTGCGATCATTGGCGCCTTCCTCAAAATCCTTGGCCCCATGCTTGCTACGTAAATTGGTACCTTCACATATGGCTTAACTACTATTCTGAAACCATTCACGTTGTAGAATCGCCCTTTGCGATTTGTTATTCCGTTCTCATGCAGATCTCTTATAATAGAAATTGCTTCGAAAATCCTCACCAGCGGTTTGGACTCAGACAAGGGATGGATTGAATATCCGATGAGGGGTAGCCATGGGAATCCACCCAAGGACACACCCAGAACGAACCGACCGTTGCTCTCGTTTTGTAAAGTCGCTGCACTTGCTGCCAGCATAACAGGGTGTCTAGTCACCACGCTTACTGCTCCCGTGCAAACCTTGATTGAGGTTGTGGACGATAGAATAGCGTGGCATGCTATCAGACTGTCCCCGTAAGCTGGGTTTTCGTGCAGCCAGATAGAGCTAATTCCCGCTGATTCCGCAATCCTTGCTGCATGCACGAGTTCTCCGACCCTCAACTGCCCTACGGGGAGAGAGAATCCGAGATCTACCCTCATCGTTCATCCCACTCTCTTCAGGATTATAATTCTTATTCTTCTTATCGTCACGTTCGTGATCGATCCGGAAACTGTCCTCGCTACTCCGTTCAATATTTCAAGATTGAAAATGAGTTAAAAATTCCTGACATAAGTACTGTCAACTTTTGCTTGATCCTTTCAAAGAACCGCTTATGGTGTTGTTCATCCTAAATCCTTCGTGCATTTATTCGATTGTCTTATCGAGAGGTTGTCTTCCCTGTTAGGTTCTATAACTACCATCCCTTCGATAAGGTCTGCGCAGTCACCCTATACATAGCAAGGCTAAGCCTGAGCGGCATTTCTCAGGGATATTCCCTGGTCAATGCAGCTATGGGAGAGTCAGGATAAGGGTTCACAGGACATCAATGCTGTTCAATCCTTTAAGGAAGTCCAGGAGAATTATGGCCGCTGACGTGACCGTGATGTGCTCGAGCGGACACAGATGCTTCATATGGTCTGCAATAGACGTGGATTCCGACGCGATTTTGGCTATTTGCGCCTCTAGAGGTAAATCGATCCTGAACGCTCTGAGGTTCTGATGACAACCCTCGAGATTTGCGAGAACAGGCCGTTGGCAGTAATTGATAAAGGGGCGTGGTATCCATGGGCTTTGAATGAGATGGGATTAGAATAAGTAAACGAGAACCTCGGCAACAGATACAGAATGGGGAGGTGGTTCAGGAAGTTGTAAGGACGCAACTAAGATAATTCTACAATAACTTTAACGGTAAGACGTTGAAGAGCATAGAAGAGCTAGTAAGTGCTATAGCTCTGACTTACAACTCACTCCTGAACATATTTGGAAAAGGGGTGTAATACCTAGTTGACAGTGCCATCAGTGATAATAGCAAGTCTGGTAGCACACGCAGTAAAATGCTGATAAGGATAAGGAAGACCATAATGGAATTCCTGGGACACGCTCCTATTCGAAAACGGTCTTCATCCCTCAAAGACTCTCCATAATCCACGAAGGTCTTCGATTAACTCGCTCTCATTAGAGATTTTCAAACCGTCACAGTAATCACTTTCAAGCTTAAGACCTTTCTCCGCAAGTATACTCTCGATATCATCAAGAAGGTTTTCAACTCTGCTGAGAGGTAATCTCTTTATGGGGATATTAGCCCCATATTCTAGCATGAGGACCAATTTGTAGCTAAGAGCCGTCAGGAAAGGCTCGAATTCCGAATTAAATATTATTAGAGGTGAGAGATATCTGTCTCCGTGCGCAGCTATGATTTTTAAGAGCGTTCTTTTGAAACTAGTTTTAAACAGCATTCTATCCTCTAGGTACACCGGCACATCACCATCATTCTCTATCCTGATATCAACCCCTCTCTCGCACATCTCATCGACTACAGCCTTTAACTCAGCAGGCATCTTTTCCAAGACTTCACCATACTCACCTACACAATCGTAAGAAAAACCATGTCGCTTAATGCTCCTTATTTCGACATTGTGACTCAACACTAGCATCACTTCATAGCCCGTGCTTCTCAGCTTTTTCACGAGGTAAGCTTCAGCTACTAAACCGACGATATTATGCCCATCGCAATTTCCATATTTGTTAAAGAAGTCATCAGCGATGACATTACCTATGACAACATTATTTACCAATACCTTTATTACTGGAATCATTGCAGACCACTGACCCGCTGTTCATAGCATCTCTAGGGGTATATTTATCCCTTCCAACATAGGACGGTTACGGTGAACGAGACTCACTCTCATGCATGCAGGAGAGAAGGTAAATGGTAGTGTTTAGAGGACTTTCTAAGAGAGGTCTATTCTTGTTCCCGAACTAGTCTACTATCGTATCATCACAATAATTTTTCACCTCATGCTCGTTGCGCAGAACCTATACCATTACTGCGTTGCTGGGGATTGCATGGCGTGTTAGTGGGTACCTTTCTCTCCATCCCTTCCCCAGAACCCTCCCCGGAGCCCGGGCAGGGCCAGGGAGATGTGGGAGAGGGCGCTAATGAACCTTCCTCCGATGATGTGCCGTAGGACCAGGCTCGCCCGGCCAGGACCCCACCGGGCGACAGGGATCCGGGTGTGCCCTGCCTGAGGGACAGGTCTGGAAGGGCTCGCAAGAGGTGGCTGGCGAAGCGGGGCAACCGTCGGTGAAGCGGGATGGCGCAGAAGACGGGAGAAGCGAACGCAACCTCTCCCCAAAATCTATTTTTTGTTTTTTATCTTTAGCTCGCAGATAGCGCGATCTGTCCTCGAACTCGGACCTCGAACTCGGGGGTCGGAAAGGTCGCGCCCTGTCGGCGCAAAAATGAGCGCGAAAAGGGGGTCCAGCACACGGCTTTCGCGGGTGGTCGCCCACCCCACTACTCGCCGTGCGGGCAGGGCTTAACTTCCGGGTTCGGAATGAGTCCGGGTGTGGCCCCTGCCCTATGACCGGACCCCGCGTTTAGCGTCCACAATGACAATTTAATCCTATGCGGGGGCGGACAGCATTTCCAAAGCTCGCCTAAGCCGAACGCGTACTCGTGGACCTCCAGCACCCAGAGCCCGGTGGTTTTACTGCACTTAAAGGGTCTGAGGGCGCAGCGACGCCACCCACGAGAGCGGCTGAACCCTGGACAAACGTAGTCCCTTAAACTATTTTATGTGATCTGCAACTCTGCTGAACGGCAACTCGGTCATGCATCGCCGTCGCGGCTCCCGGGAGGAGTGCATCGATAGGCTACTGCTCCTGAAGATGCTTTGGCTCCTTCGCGAGGCGGGCTGGTCAACGGGCTTCACCAAACTGCAGAAGCTCGTCTTCTTAGCTGAAAGGGAGGGCATAATTGAGAGAGTCGAGTGCTTTCATCACCAGTACGTCAAGGCAAAGCATGGTCCGTATTCGCCGAGCCTCGCACGTGACCTGAACGCGCTCGTACTGAGGGGTTACATCGAACTCCCACCTCGCATCGCGGACTCTGGCGTAGAGGTGCTGGATTCCTTCAAGGCGTTCTTCGAAAGGAACGCAGGGCAGGTCAGAATACTTCAGAACGTCGTCGTGGAGTTCGGTGGGAAGCCGCTAGAGGAGCTTCTTCAGCACGTTTACGGTCTAAAGAGCCGCCTGAGGGGACAGAACGTCACAATCGCTGAGCTCCCCATGAGGCATCCTATTTTGATCCCTTACAGATTTGAGAATCGAGTCGAAGTGACCGTTGAGGAACTGACGAAGCTCAGGGTGTTGATGGACCCGGAGACGGAGCACTACGAAGTTCGGGAGGTCAAGGGGAGGGAAGTTGTCCTGTTCAAGGTGCGCGGCGATCGCTGGGTTTCAGCCGTCGTTCCCAGCCTTCCCGGTTGCTTCACCCAGGGACTCACGGCAGAGGAGGCGATGAGGAACGCTGAGGAGGCGATTGAACTCCACCTGGAGACCGGAAATTGAGAAATGAGCAGATTGCCGAATCTGTCGGCAAGAGATGTTGCCAAAAGACTTCACAAACTCTGTTTCAAAAAAGAGCGGCAGAAGGGATCGCACCTCACGCTGGGCAGATCAACGGGCGAGAAGGTGACGCTGCCCGTTCACTGTGATCGAGAGTTGTCAAGGGGTGTGATGAAACAGGTCATCAACCTGCTCGAGGATCGCTTCAACTACACGAGGCCCGAGGGCGATTGAGTTCCTCCGGGCCGGAAGACCTTTGAAGGTCGACTGCTCGCTCACGTATTGACCCGCCGCACAGCTTATACGGTCAGAGTCCGATGGACCTCCGTGAGGGTCCTCTTCCTCAGGGACGACGAAGTCAGGGAGCTGCTCACGATGAGGGAGGCGATAGAGGCCGTCGAGGCCGCCTACCGGGAGAAGGGGCTGAGCAGGGTCCAGATGCCACCGAAGAGCTACCTCTACTTCACCAAGTATGACGGCGATCTCAGGGTCATGCCTTCGTATATCGAGTCGCTTGAGGTGGCGGGCGTGAAGGTCGTCAACTCGCATCCGCTGAACCCAGAGAGGTACGGGCTTCCCACGGTGATGGCTCTCTTGGTTCTGGTAAACCCGCCCGACGGGAGGCCGCTCTGCGTGATGGGTGCCACCTGGCTCACGGCCATGAGGACCGGTGCGGGGAGCGGTGTCGCAACGAAGTACCTCGCGAGGAAGGGTTCGGCCGTCGTCGGCATCGTCGGCGCAGGAACGCAGGCGAGGACGCAGGCCATGGCGATGGTCGAGGTGCTCAGGGAGCTGAGGGAGATCCGGGTCTACGACAGGAAGCCCGAGGTCGCACGGAAATTCGCGGAGGAGATGGCCCGCAGCCTGGGCGTCGAGATCAGACCCGTCCCGAACATCGAGGAGTGCGTGAAAGGGGCGGACGTCGTGTGCACCACAACCCCTTCGAGGTCACCGGTAGTGATGAGGGACTGGATCTCTCCTGGAACGCACATCAACGCTATCGGCGCCGATGCACCGGGGAAGCAGGAGCTGGACCCCGCGATCCTCAAATCAGCGACGATATTCGTCGACGACCTCGAGCAGGCCTCCCACAGCGGCGAGATCAACGTCCCCCTCCGACAGGGGATCATCAGCCTCTCCGACGTGAGGGGCGAGATCGGCGAGGTGGTGGCGGGTAAGAAGCCCGGGAGGACCTCGGACGCCGAGATCACGGTCTACGACTCGACGGGTCTGTCCATACTGGACGTGGCCACGGGCGAGCTGGTCCTGCGGAAGGCGGAGCGCGAGGGCGTGGGCCTCTGGCTGGACCTCTGAGTCCCTCACCCCTTCCCCTGCTCCTCCCGTTTCCTCACCAGCTCCTCCAGCTCTATCCCCTTCCTGAGCACCGCCAGCAGCCTGTCGATGGCATCGGAGACCCTGCCGACCTCTTCCGGCTCCGCTGCGCCTGCGAGCACCCTCGTGAGCTCCTCCAGCTTTGCGACCACCACCTCCTCCAGCGCGCTCAGCACGTAGGGGTACATCGCCCTCCCCGCCTCGGCCTCGTCCCGCACGATCACCACCGGCCTGTCGCAGACGACGCACCTTACCTCGCCCCTCATCTCGACGAGTGGGCTTCCGCAGACCGGACAGACTTCTGTCCTGAGCTTGGCTCCCGACTTTATCGCGGCGGCGATCCGCCTGACCCGTTCGTTCTCGCCCGGCTGCATCCTGATGCTCTCATCCTCCGGAGGACAAAAGGCTCTCGGTCATTACGGAGTCCGTCGAGCCCAGCTATCGGGTGTGTACGGTGGGTCAATTAGCATCCATCGCTTCAGTAACGCCGACTTCCCTAGTAAGCTAAATTAACGACGCGATTGGCGTAACCTTGGTTGGGCCCGTAGCTCAGCCTGGCGGAGCGCCCGGCTGATAACCGGGAGGTCGTGGGTTCGAATCCCACCGGGCCCATGTATTTCACCTTCTGGCAGTTTCCATAATATGGTGATGGTATAACATCATGTTTCGTGATGTGCAGACGTGTTGATCGTTCGTTGCGATAGCGGACCATGCATCGAATGCGGTGCATCTGACCCGGGCCGGACCAGCAAAGGGTTCGTGGGAGTTAACTGGACCACATCCAGGACGGGTAAAGCCAAATAACCGCGGCCGACGTCGACTGGTGGGGTGGTGGGCGTGCCCCGGTGCGAGCTCTGCGGCCGCAAGACCGAGAAGCTCTTCATGGTGAAGGGAAAGAGGGTATGCGACAAGTGTCAGGGAAAGGTCGGCTGAGCTGACGCCGATCGGTGCCTGAACCAAGGAGCCCGCACGGCAGGCAGGCATCATGGAGCGCTGGCGATAGGATAGCGCGTCAGGTCGCTTCCCGCTCGGTCCCCAAGCTCGAGGAACCCTGAGTCCTGATGCCGAGCTTCTCTACGGTGAGCCTCAGCAGCTCGAGGGCGGTCGAGAGCCTCTGCCGGGTCTCCGCCGACTCCCTCATCAGCGCCTCGAAGTTCTCCCTGCTCCTCTTCGTCTCCTCCGCAAAGGCCTCCATCAGCCTCGTCAGCCGCTCGGAGATCTCGGTCAGCTTCGCGGATATCTCGCCGTACCTCTCGAGGATCTGCCTGAAGTTCTCGTCGGTCCTCCGGGAGAACTCCCTGAACTCCTCCCTGTACTCGCGGAACTCGCTCCTGTAGTCGCGGAACTCGTCCCAGTACCTCATGAAGACCGCCTGCATAGCGCCGAACCCCTCCTGCAGCTCGTCCGCAAGCCTGCCGTACTTTATCCTGAAGGTTTTGAGCTTCCGGTTGGGCCTGGCCGGCCTCTCCTCGACGGATCTGACGAGGGCCGGGGGCGGCGGCTCCCTCAGGGCCCTCAGGAACTGCTCCAGGGCCTCCTCGTCCTCTGCCTGGACGAAAACCCTAACCGAGCCGTCCTCGAGGTTCTCCACGTAACCGCTGACGCCGAGCTCCTGCGCCCTGTCCAGGACGTACCTCCTGTATCCCACGCGCTGCACCCTTCCGCGGACCCTCAGGAGCATCGCCTTCAAGGGCGCCGATCGCTCTCCGACTCGGCCTTAGAAAACGTTATCGGGACCAGGCTACCGGTTCTCCGCGCCAGGCGAGGGGCACCCGTCACGGAGCGATGGAGTTTTGCGGCATCGTTGGAAGACGCCGACTCAGACCCTCGGCCTGAAGGAGGTCAGGTCCTTGACCAGGTAGGTCCCCTCGACGCGGTCGCCCCTCAGGGCTCCGATCACCCGCTCGGGCTTGAGGCCGTTGACGATGACTACCTCGACGCCGGCGTTGACGGCCTCGAAGGCCTCCTCGACCTTCGTGGCCATCCCACCTGTCGCGTCGGGCACCTCCGTGTAGATGGTCCTGCGGTGGGTCTCGTAGTCCATCGCGGGCAGCACCCTCGTTCCTCCGTCCGGGTCCCTGACCAGAACGCCGTCCACGTCGGTTGCGTGGACTATCCTCGCGGCCCTCAGCTTGATTGCCAGGTGGACCGCTATCGCGTCCCCCGAGAGGACCGTGAAGCCCAGCTCCCTGTCGAAGACGACGTCGCCGCAGGTCACCGGCGTCATGCCGAGCTCCAACGAAGCGAGGAAGGGCTCGAGGTTCGCGGACCTTATCGCTCCACCCGAGGTCCTGAAGGCCAGGGATGCTGGGACGGAGAACGGCAGAAGGCCCGACGAGAGCATCAGCTCCGTGACCCTGAGGTTGACCCTCCTGACCTCGATCGCGGTCCTGACGAAGCCCTCCGGCGTGCTGTGCCCGATCCCCCTCGAGACGTTGTGCTCGACCGCCACCCTGTGGACCTCGCTGCCTCCTCCGTGGACCAGTACCAGCGGCCCCCTCACCTCCTCCCTGATGCGCCTGAAGATCTCCCTGAGGAGTTCCTCCCTCAGCTCGCCCCTTCCGGCCCTCTTATCGGTGAGGACCGAGCCTCCGATCTTCAGGACCTGGAGCCTCTCCATCCGACATCCACCAACGCATCGGGCTTATAGCAATGAGGCGTCACGTCACGTACGTGGTGGTCGAGGGGCAGGAGCTTCTGGGAACCCTGAAGGCGCTCGCATCGGCATACGGCCCTCCTGCGTGGGAGAAAGACGTCGCCTCGAGGATCGAGGAGGCCCTCGCACCAATCTCCTCCGAGAGGTGGAGGGACAACCTCGGCAACCTCTTCTTCCGCATAGGCCGGGGCAGGGGACCGAGGGTGATGCTGGTGGCCCACATGGACGAGGTGGCCATGATCGTCAGGCACGTCGACGAGTCCGGGTTCCTCCACATAGCGCCGCTCGGCGGGCTGGACCCGAGGGTGCTGATCGGCCAGAGGGTCGTCGTCCACGGCTCCTCCCCGGTAGATGGATGCATCGGCGTGAAGCCGCCGCACGTCATGACGCCCGAGGAGATGAAGACCGTCCCGAACGTTAAGGACCTGTACGTCGACGTTGGAGCGTCCTCGAGGGCCGAGGCTGAGGCGATGGGGATCAGGGTCGGGAGCTACGTCACCTTCCCTCCCAACTTTCACCTCTCCGGCAACAGGGTCATCTCGAAGGCCCTCGACGACAGGGCCGGGTGCGCTGCGGAGGTCGCCATAGCCCGGGAGCTGGCGTCCTCTTCCGAGCGTCCAGAGCTCTACGCCGTCTTCACGGTGCAGGAGGAGCTGGGCCTGAGAGGGGCCTCCGTGGTGGTGGAGCAGGTGGATCCGGACCTCGCTGTCGTCCTGGAGTGCACGGTCGCGGCCGACGTTCCGGGAGTCCCTCCGCAGGACCACGTCACGCGGCTCGGTGCGGGCGCCGCCATACGGGCCATGGACTCCACCATGCTGACCAACCCGGGCCTCGTCAGGTGGCTCATCGGCCTCGCCGAGTCGAGGGGCATCCCGTACCAGGTCCAGGTGATGACGGGCGGCGGGACTGATGCCGGCAGGATACACCTCCAGAGGAGGGGGATACCGACGGTGGTGCTGGCCACGCCCTGCAGGTACCTCCACTCGCCGAACCTCATGCTGGACCTGAGGGACCTCGAGGCCGTGGTGAGGCTGGGGATCGCGGTGGTCCTCGACGCGGAGGGTGCCCTCAGAGCCCTTTAGATCTCAGGAGCTCCTCGATCCTTTCCGCCAGCCGGAAGTCCAGCTCGGTCAGGCCTCCGACGTCGTGCGTCGTTACCGAGATCCTCATCCTTCCGTAAGAGACGGTAACGTCGGGGTGGTGCTCCATCTGCTCCGCCAGCCTCGCGATCTCGTTCAGCAGCTCCACGCCGGGCATGAAGCCCTCGTACCTCACGACCCTGACGATCCTCTTCCCCGCAAGCCTCCACTTGGGGAGACCCTCCAGCGCCTTCCTGACGGCCCTCTCGCTGAGCCTCCTCACGCTCCGTTCACCGTCGGATAGGAGATAAGGCTTGGCTCCGCACACCTTGACCGGGCAGGCGTTGCGCTTCCACCGGCTGAGCAAGTCCGACCTGAGGGCGCTGCGGGAGAAGCTGAGGTCTCAGGGCCTGGAGCTTGAGTGCAGGACCGGCGCTGTGATGGAGGCCGAGGAGCGGAGGGTACTGGTCCTCGACGGTTTCGTCCTCTTCGAACACAGGGGTCTTCTGCTGCCGATAGCCGCCGAGAGGGTCAACGGTCCCCTGCTCTCAAGGTACCCGGCCGTCTACGTGGACCTCGGAGCGGTGCCGCACGTGCTCAACGGCGCCGCCGTGATGAGGCCCGGCATCGTCCGGATCGAGGGCACCTTCTCGCGGGGCGACGTGGTGGTGGTGAGGGAGGAGAGGGGATCTCAGGCCATCGCGATCGGAGAGGCCCTCCTCAGCTCCGAGGAGATGCTGTCCGCGTCGAAGGGCAGGGTGATAGCGAACGTTCAGCGCCACGGCGACAAGTACCACGAGCTCGGGATGAGGGCTCTGGAGCTACTTCGAACCACCTCCTGATTTCAGCTTGTTCAGCTCCTCCAGCAGCTGCCGGTAGAGGCTCAGCGTCTCCGAGAGCTCCCTCACCAGCTCCTCCTCGACCTCCTCGTCGCTGCTTACCGTCTCCTGCTGACCGGCGTCCGCCGCGACCTCCTGGGTTTCCGATCCCTGCTGCCGCGACCCGCCCTCGACGGATGTGGGTTGCTGCTCCGTTGCCGGCTTCTCCTCTGCGGCCTCCTTCCCCATTTCCACGGCCTCGGCCCTCTCCTCCGGCAGACCTTTCGCCTCCGGTTCGCGGTGGGCCTGACGCGTCACCGCAACCCTCTCCTCAGCCCTCCAGGCGGCCGTCGGCGTACCGTGCCTCCTAACGGGTTTCGCGGTAACCCAGATCAGCACCAGCACCACAAGCGCGGAGGCGATGCTAAGGGCGCCGAGCAGCTCCTGCAAGCTCTCACCACATCGACCTTATGCGCGACAGGTGCGAGGTCATCGACTCCAGCAGCGCCTTCGTCCCGGTCGCCGTGGCGTAGAACAGGACCATGGAGGTCAGCAGCATAAGCCCGAGGTGGAGGAGGAGGTGGGCCCTGGAGGAGCCCTCGATCAGGTAGACCAACATGGCGCAGGTGAGGGAGATCGCAACGAGGGAGACGGCCATCACTCGCCACATCAGCTCCAGCGGCAGGTCGGGGCTCAGGGGCAGGAAGTTCCTCACCATGGTTACCGCGTCGAGGAGCAGCGAGTAGAGCGACCCGACGACTCCCATGATGGCTGCCGAGGTGGCCACCGAGGGGTAAGCGACGCCCTTGAGGTAACCGGCGACCTGGGACCTCTTCCTCCTCAGCGAGAGCTTGTCGTTCAGGTAGAGGTAGATGACCCCACCGACCCCGGACGACGGAACCCCCAACCTTATCCCCTCCACCAAAACTTCGGACGCGTCTGAGGCGAGCCTGCTGCCGGTGGCGGAGAAGGCCGACCTCATCGCGGCCCCCAGCTCCACCCCTCCCCTGAGGAGCGACCTGACCTTTTCGAGCAGCCGACGGAGCGGTTTCGACTGGCCCTCCGACACCACGCCTATCGCCTCGACCGGGTCCTTGAAGTGGGAGATCACCTCGGAGAGCGCCCTGAAGAGGATCGGCAGGTCTGCGTCGAGCGCCGGTATTTTCCTGGATCTGATCCAGCTGGAGAGGCCGAGGGATGCGAGGGCTCCGCCGATGAAAGCGTTGAGCAGGCTCCCGGTACCGGGGCCGAGGAGTAGCGCGGAGAGGAGCGATGCGACCAGCGATCCGACCACCGCGTAGGGCGCCACCCACTCCACCGTCCTGATCCACGGAGGCGCGAAGGGCCCGGTTGAGACGATCGAGTCCGTGCCCACGTACCTCCAGGTGAGGATGACGACGAAGACCGAGGAGGCGCAGATCCCGGCGAGGACGGCCGAGAGCACGGTAGATCCGCTGATGCCGCTGAAGGTGCTCGAGGCGATGACGAAGGCCGCTATCAGGAAGGTGAAGGTGCTGATCAGGGTCATGTAGAGGTCGCCGAGCGTTTTGGCGTGCTCCAGCGCGTTCTCCATCTCCCTCCTTCCTATGTCCCTCATCCGCTCGTACTCCATCCTGACGTAGGCGACCGACCTCATCCCGGCCTCCACCGACTTCCCCATCCTCTCCACCAGGCCCCTCACCCTCACGTCGGCCACGGTCGATGCAACTGACCTGAGGGCCTTCCCCAGCCCGAATCCCCAGTTACGGAAGAGGTTCCTCGCCTGGGCCAGCGGTCTCACAACGGATCCCATGCGGCCCGAGGTGGAGGCCACCAGGTCCAGGTACGTCAGGTCGTCCAGGTCCTCGGTGGCGAGGGCCCTCAGGTAGGCCATCATCAGCTCAGCGTCGCTGCTCCGCCCTCTGCCGAGCAACCACCTCCACCTCCTCCAGAGCCCTCTCGACGCCGACCGAGTAGGCCCGGGCCACGGCGTTGAAGACGTCCTTGTACTCGAAGACGCCGAGCGCGATCAGTTTCCTGATGAACTCGGCCCTGGTGTACAGCTCCCTGTAGATTTTCCTCATCTCCCTCCGGGGTATACCGCGCATTCTTCCCACCTTCTCCTCGAGGAGGTAGCTCGTGCCCTCGCCCCTGAACTCGTGCATGTCGGTCACGGGGTTCCAGCTGAAGACCTCGACGTAGTTGACCCCTCCCGTCTCGGAGTCCACGCCGAGGATCTCGTTGAAGCTCAGCACCCTCCTCTCGAGTTTCCCCGTCTGGGGGTGGATGACAGCGCTCTGGAGGACGACGCAGTTCAGGTTGTCTATGAACGTCTTCGGGACGTTGATCGGATCGCTGACCAGCCGCTGGATCAGCTTCTGGACGCTTCCCGCGTGGAAGGTCGAGATCACGCCGTGGCCCGTGTCCATCACCGGGAGAACCGGCCCCGTCCCGGCCATGTAGTAGCTCCCTCCCTCGAGCACGAGGTCGTAGACCGTCGCCGGCCCGGACGGCGAGACGTCGGAGACCCTGACCCAGTCCTGTGCGGGCTGGAGGAAGACCTGGTCTCCCTCCCTGAAGGAGAGGACGTTGATCCCGGCCCTCCAGAGGTCGTGCACGGCCCAGCTCCACTCGTCCGCCGGAACCCTGAAGTGCTCCAGCACCTCGAGCGATCCTCCGGAGGCCTCCCAGTCGACGCCGCGCTCCACCGAGACCGAGAACGACCTCCCGCCGACTCTCCTGACCCGGATCCCGAGGTTCCCCGCTGCCCTCTCCAGCTCCGCCGACCCATGGAACCCGTACCCCACCCTGAGCTCGGCGCAGTCCCCGAGGCCCAGCTCCCGGATCGACCAGAGGAGGTCCAGCGCCCTCCTGACCGGGTCCGGACCCTGCGGTTTCCCTTCCCATCCCTCCAGTGCGTCTACCAGGCCCGCCGCGAGGGCGTCCCACCTCAGCCGTGCCTCCCGATCGGCCACCGCCCAGAACGTCCTGCCGTCTCCCACCAGGAGGCCCCTGCTCGCCGCCCAGTGGACGAGCCTCGCAGGGATGCCGCGCGCCAGGACCTTCACCGAGCCCTTGAGCGATTTGGACCTGAACCTCAGCTCGCAGTCGGTGATCGACCCCAGCAGGCCCTCGAGCCTCCCCGCCTCCGACCCCGTTCTGACCCTCGAGACCAGCGCGTACCCTCCGTCCTCCCTGACGAGGTAGTCGCCTCCGATCAGGCGGCCGATGAGGTAGCTAAGCGTCCCTCCGCTGGCTGGGATCGCGTACCTTCTGGGCATCGGGAGGTTCTGTCGTGGGGCCAGGACCGCAGGCCTCCTGAGGGAAAGCTTGACGGACCTCATGCCCGACCTCCAGAGCTCGAGGAGCTCGGCCGCGGTCACCTCCTCCTCGCCTCCGTTGGACCTGACCACGAAGCGGTGGTTCGGCGTCACCCTCATCGAGAGGCCGTTGGGCAGCTCGACCCTCACCGTCGCCCCAGCCTCCATCCTCTTCAGCCCCACCACCTCTCCGACCCAGGCCTCGCTCCTCCCCGGCGTCGTCACGGGCACCCTGATCCCTGAGGGGAGCCTGACCAGAGCCGAGCCGTCACCGTCGAGCTCCGCAAGGTGCGCGTATGCCCTGTAGAGCTCCGAGATCCACACCGGACCCCTGTAGGTGTGGAGGAGGGCGTCGTCGACGCACTGCATCGCCTGGAACGCGACCGAGGCCTCGGCACCGCGTATCTCGCCCACGATGATGTAGTTCGGCCTCTGCCTCAGCGCCGCCTTGAGCAGGTCGAAGAGCTCGACCCCACCCACACCGGTCTCGGACCTCTTCGTCACCTCGCTGACCCAGTTCTCGTGAGGCACGACTATCTCCGGAACGTCCTCTATCGACACTATCTTGTACGTCGGCCTGATGAAGACGGCCGCGGCCCTGAGGAGCGTCGTCTTGCCCGACGCGGTCTCGCCACAGAACCAGACGTTCATGTTCGACTCGAGGAGCATCCAGAGGTAGGCGGCCATCTCCGCGCTGAGGACGTTCCACTTCACGAGCTGCGTTATGCTGATCGGTTTGTCGGAGAACTTCCTGATGGTGAAGTTGGACCCCCTCCTGCTCACGTCGGAGCCGTAGACGATGTTGACCCTCGATCCGTCGGGGAGCTGGGCGTCCACGATCGGGTTCCTGAAGCTAACGGGCCTACCGCACTTGATGGAGAGCCTCACCACGAACTCGTCCAGCTCCTTCTCGTCCCTGAACTCGATGCTGGTGACGCAGGACTCGAAGACCTTGTGGACTATGAAGACCGGCCCGATGCCGGTGCAGCTGATGTCCTCGATGTAGGGGTCCCTGATCAGTGGCTCTATTGCGCCGTGGGCGGTCTTCTCCATCAGGACGTAGTGCCTTATCCCCTCCGCAAGCCTCGGCTCCGCGAGTATCTGCACCACAACCCCTCTGCGCCTCAGGGGCCTGAACTCGCCGCGCTTGAGGGACGGGTCGGGCCTCACGACCTCGGAGAGGAGGCGCTCGAGGACCTTCGCCCTGTCCTCCTTCACCTCCTGCTCGTCGACCTTCAGCAGGCGGTAGGCGAGGGCCTCGTCGACGTACTGCAGCGCCTTCCAGGCCTCTCCCTCGATCTCCGGCTGGACGACCACGTACCTCCTCCACTTCTCGCCGGGAACCGAGTAGACGTGCACGAAGTAGGGGTCGCCTATCGGGTAGAGTACGTTCACCTCGTTCAGGTCCCTCATCTCCCTCGAGAGCTGGACCGCGAACGTCGGAGGCCTGAAACCCCTCCGCTGAAGCTCGGTGAGGTAATCCCTGAGGTGCGGGTACCGGGCGAGGAGGTCGCTCTGCCTGAGGCCCTGCTGCGACGACATCAGACCTTCACCTGCGTGTACGGAAGCACCTTGATCCCGAAGCCCGGCTCGACCTCGAAGGTGATCACGTCGCCGGTCGACTTCGACGCTCCCCTGATCTTCAGGACCTGCAGCGTCTTCAGCAGCTGCCCCGAGACCTCCCTTATGCTCAGCGAGAGGTGCGTGTCGGCCATCGCCCTGATCCTGACCAGGAGGTCCTGAGGGAACGAGTAGGTGTGGACCGTGACGAAGAAGCTCAGCCCGTCCTTCTCCCTCATCTCCCTCAGCCGCGAGAAGAAGCCGAGCAGGTCTCCCTCGTCCAGGCCTATGGTCAGCGCCGTCAGCGAGTCCACCGCGAAGACCCCGAACCTCTCACGTTTCCGCTCGAAGTACGCGAGGAGCGCGTGGAGCATCGACCTCCTCTCCTCAGCGGTCTGCTCGCTGGGCTCGACCCTCAGCTGCACCACCACCAGATCGCCCATCAGGAAGGCCCTCTTCAGGTCCAGACCCAGGTTCTCCACCGACTCGACGATCACCTTCCCACCTCCCTCGCTGGAGAGGAGGCACGTCCTGAGGCCGGCCTTGATGCATCCGTGGACGAAGTGGTAGAGGAGGACGCTCTTGCCGGAGTCGTTCGGCCCCTCTATCAGCGTCACAGAGGGCAGCGGTATGCCGCCGAGCTTCCTGTCCAGCTCCTCGTTGTAGGTCCTGAGCAGGACCTTCGCCCCCGACTCCCCATTCATCCGGAAACCACCCCCCTCGCCCCCTCGGGCGTTACCACCTCCACCATCAACGGCCCCGTGGGGTCCAGGTCCGCCGGCACGGGAATTGCGATGGTGACCGTCTCGGTGGGGTCGATCACCCCCTTCCCGGTTCTCACGTCGACGGGGTTGAGCAGCTCCGGGCCTCCGTTGAGGGAGACGTTGGCAAGCGACCAGCCGTCGCAGCAGGAGAGGACCAGCGTCGCGACCCCACCGCTATCCGTCCTGTAGCGCAGCACAACGTCCGACAGGAGGAACTCGCTCGCCCTGATCCTGCCGGTCCCGGCGTTCCGGAAGTCCGCGAGGACGTGGGTCCCGTTGAACCGGAGGCCCGTGCCCTCGAGCCTCACCCGAGGATCCCCAACCCGCCTTACCTCGTGCAGCAGCGAGCCGTACGACGTGACGAGCGAGTGGACGACGCCGAAGGATACTATCATCAGGACCGTCAGGACGAGCGAGGCCGCGTAGATCGCACCCAGCCCTCCCAACCTCCCACCTCACAGGGAGAACACGTCCTCGAAGACCGAGCCGTTGGGGAGGACCAGCCTCAGCACGTGCTCCCCCCTGCCGAGCGATGTCGGAAGGTGAAGCCTGATGAGGAAGGTGTCTCCCCTGAGGACCGTCTTCAGCGAACCGCTGACGCTCCACGTCCCCGGCGATCCGTCGGCCGAGTACCTCAGGGCTCCTGACCAGCTGCTGGAGACGAGCATCACGGTCATCCCCTGTATGTCTGATGGCGTGAGCGCCCTGGTGCCGACGTTCTTCAGGTAGACCCTGAGCTCCGGGCCAGAGGGTTCGTAGAGGACCGCAACGACCGCGAGGTTGGTCATTGCCCTGTCCCTCAGGTCGCGCACCACCGAGGTCTGGAGCTCCTGGAGCTGGTTCAGGTTGCTGATCACGGCCATCGCCATCGAGGTCGCCGCGATCACCGCAGCGATCAGGACGAGCCCCTCCGAGATGATCGACGACCCCACGGCCCTCACCTCTTGACCAGGTAAGGGGAGAGCAGCTTGTCGAGCGACTGCGCCAGTATCCCTATCGCTGGGTTCCTCGGGTTCTCGAAGAGGAGGCTGAGCAGGACGACCCCTGCCTGAACCGCGTCCCTCGGCGCCACGCCCAGGGGAGGGTGATCCGGTATCGGCTCGGTCGCGGTTATCGACTCGAGGGCCTTCCTCAGCGACTCCTTGACGGCCTCGTCCCTCCCCAGCGACATGATCAGCCGCTCGAGGTGCCACTTACCCAGCAACTTGACCAGAAGCTCGGTCATCGCGAACGCGTTGAAGGTCAGCACGTCGAACCCCGTGGACGCAGGTACCGACGCCTCGGCTGCCGGTGCGCGGTTGTTCTGGTCCCTCGTCGCCTCCTGGGGCTTGGCTGGAGCTTCCTTTCCCGTCCGCTCGGACCTCTGCTGCGGCTGTACCGTCGGCACGGCCCTGAGGGGAGAGTCCACGGCCGCGAGTATCTCCCTGACGTCCATCAGCGTCCTCTCGATCGGCCCCTTCAGCTCGCTGATCTCCTTCAGGAGCCGGTCGATCCTGCCCTCGTTCCTCTGCTCAGAGCTCTCCACCATCACCCGTTACCACCTCCAACGGAACCGCGCACTCCGGGTCCCATCGTCGTCCACGACACGTAACCTCCATGATCTCTAGACTGTCTATACCTCACGGGGATTCACATAAAATCTTTAAAATTTTAACCTTTCCCAACACCTGGCGCAGGTTCACGTCGCTTATTATTAAACTTTGAGCTACAATGACCCTTTTGGCCAGAACCGCCGTCTATTTCCTCCGGTCTTAGATGGCATCTATAGATTCTCTATTTCTGCATCGACCTTCACCAGCGCCTTAACGACGTCCAGAACGTCCTCCTGATCTCCGAGCAGCACTACATGGGGCAGCCAGAAGACGTCCCTCACCGCGGCCTCGGCGTTCGGCAGCGGGCCCAGCAGGGACCGGTCGGGAAGCTTGGAGAGGAAGTACCTCGCGATGCCGGGATGCCTGTTGAGCGGGACCGTGTAGCCGGGGCTCGCCGGGATCCCCTCAGCCCTCAGCGCCTCCACGACCCTCCTCTTGTCCACGTCACCGGCCCTGGACCTGTCGATCCTGACTGGCACCAGGTACCCGTTGAACCGGGTCGTGCCCTCCGGCGGCCGGAGCACCTCCAGCGCCCTGAGGGACGAGGACTCCTCGAGGAGGATCCCATAGTTCCTCTGCCTCCTCTCGATCTGCGCGTCGAGTCGGGTTAGCTGCGCCTGCAGCACCGCAGCCTGGAACTCGGTCATCCTGTAGTTGTACCCTATCAGCTCGTGCTCGTACCAGTCGGCGGTCCTCGTCCTGCCGCAGTTGATGAGGGACCAGCAGAGGTCCGCGAGCTCCTCCGAGTCGGTCGTGATGCACCCTCCCTCACCGCTCGTCATCACCTTGCTCGACTGGAAGCTGAAGCAGCCCGCGTTCCCGAGCGATCCGGCCCTCCGCCCCCTCCACTCGGAGCCGTGGGCCTGTGCCGCGTCCTCCACCACAGGTATCCCGCGCTCCCTCGAGACCTCCCAGATAGCGTCCATCGGGTTCGGCATGCCTGCTATGTGAACGGGTAGAAGCGCCTTCACCTCAAGTCCGTCCCGGACGGTCGTCACGTCCATGTGGAGACCGCCCTCCATCAGGTCGGCGAACACGGGGACGGCTCCGAGCTCCAGGAGGACTGACGCGGTGGCGATGAAGGTGTAGGGAGACGTCACCACGAGGTCCCCCTCGCCCACACCGACCGCCCTGAGGGCCACCTTGAGGGCCACCGTGCCGTTGGCGCACGGAACGCCGTATCTGCACCCCGAGTATTTGGCGAACTCCGCCGCGAACTCGAAGGCCCTCCTCCCTCCTATCCCCCAGACGCCCGACCTCAGCACCTCGAGCAGGTTCCTCTCCTCCTCCTCGCCCCACTGGGGCCAGCTGGGGAAAGGTCTGGTCCTGACGGGCCTTCCACCCCTAATCGCGGGGACCTCGCTCACCGAGTGGCCGGTGTCCTCTCATCTGAAAAGGGTGATGCTCCCATCACCGGAAGACCAGACGGAGCAGCCTCGACTCGAGCCTCAGGGGCCTGAAGGGCGAACCGGTCCCCTCGTAGAACTTGCTGAAGAACTCGTAGAGGTGGAGCCTGAGCGCCTGGATGAAGGCGAGCGTCCCCTCGAGCGCCATTATCCCCACGTTACCTATGAACAGTATTGGAAGGGAGGCCCAGCTGAGGCCCTCCCAGGCGGCGTTGACCAGCATCATCAGGGCCACGTGGATCACCATCAGTATCGGGACGCGGAGGTAGCTGAGCGTGTTGGACATGAAGTGGATTATGTTCTCAAGAACCTCGAGGAGCCCCGCACCGATCCCCGCGACGATCGAGGTCCTGTGACCTATTCCCAGCGCTCCCGAAATCGGTCTCCCGAGCACCAGCAGCACCAGCGACGCCAGGACGCCGTATACCGAGATGGTTCCGAGCTGCGCTATGGGCACGCCTATCAGAGGCGCGGGGTCCTGCGAGACGAACATCCTGTCGAAGCCTCCGGCGCCGATGAACGCGATGGCGAACAGCAGGCCGAACACGTACATCGCGATCGAGACTCCCTTGGAGAAGATGGCCTCTCCCAGCTCTCCGGCCTTGGCGTACTTCACGGCTCCGAGCAGCATGCCGAGCGTGATGTGCACGAACCCGAGGAGGGGGGCGAAGCTGAAGAGCGTCAGCACCGCACTCTGGCTCAGCACCTTCGCCTCACCGTGGTGCTCCACCAGCTCTATGACCGGTTTCAGGCCCGTCAGGTTGTATATCCCGAAGCCGAAGGCCTCCTGTATCGCGAACCCGACGGTGGCGGCCGAGATCCCCAGCAGCAACAGCAGCTTCCCCCAGACCCTCAGGTAGCCCCTTGCCCTCCGCATCAGCAGGAACCCCACGGCGGCTATCACCAGGCCCTGCCCCAGGTCCGCGAACATTATCCCGTAGAAGACCATGAGGAAGACGGAGACGTACGGTGTCGGGTCTATCTCGCCGTAGCCCGGAATGCCCTGCATCGATGTGATGGGCCTGAAGGCCTCGGAGAAGCTGTTGTGCCTCAGCAGCGTCGGCGGCGCCTCCTCCTGATGCCCCTCACCGCCGTGACCGGTGTGGTGCTCCACCTCCTCGAGCTCGACGTACGCCCTCCTCCCGATCGCCGAGAGGAACTCGTCCTTCATCTCCTCCGGCAGGTAACCCTCGATCACCGCGGCCCTCCTGATGCCCGCTTCCCTGAACCTGTCCAGGCTCTCCCTCAGCTCCGATGCCAGGTCCCTCAGGGCCGCGAGCCTCGGGCCCTTCTCCTCCCTGATCGCCGCGAGCCTCGCCCTCAGCTCACCCTCCCTCCTCCTCAGCTCGCCGAGCTCCTCCCTCACGGAGGCAAGGGCCGCCTCGACGTCCTGAGGCACCTGATCCAGCTGCACCGGCGTCAGGTTGAGCCCCCTCGCGATCCTCATCACGCGGTCCGAGTCCCTCGGCCTGCAGACGACCGCCAGCAGCGCCC
The DNA here is from genome assembly GCA_030059665.1 of Candidatus Calditenuis fumarioli. GTDB lineage: Archaea > Thermoproteota > Nitrososphaeria_A > Caldarchaeales > Calditenuaceae > Calditenuis > Calditenuis fumarioli. Next base: position 298,340 of record JANVYR010000002.1, on the reverse strand, counting down.
TCCCCTCCCCTATCCGCTCGTGGACTACCACGAAGTCCTGGAGGGCCCTTCTGGCCTCCTCGACGGCCGAAGCGGGGAGCGTGAAGAGCGAGACGTGGAAGCGCCTCAGCTGCCGGAGCTCCGCGCCAACGCTTCCCAGCCCCCTCAGGGCCTCCAGGACCTCGGCCCTCGACTCGAGCGACTTCAGCCTCTCGGAGACGGACGAGAGCTCCTGCCTCAGGGCCCTCAGCTCCTCGAGAACCGGCCTCGCCTCCCGCTCGATCAGGTCCAGCGCCTCGGCCACGTTCGAGACCTTCACCTCCTCGGGGTCGGGCAGGTCGCCGCTGAGAAGCACCTGCAGCGGCCCCCTCTCCACGGTCACGTCGAGCTCCCTGACGGTGGCCTCCAGCTCGAGGTAGAGGGACCTGGCCCTGGCGTAGAGCTCCTCGACGTCCCTCAGGCGCTCTCCGTCCTGCTCCGTCACGTGGAACTCGCCGAAGCGGTAAAGGTCGTTCAGCACCTCACCGACCCTGCTCCTCGGAACCACCACCCTCGCCCTGAGAAGGCCGACTACGCCCATGAGCGCCGCATCCCCACCGCGGAGGCAATATTTGTATCATCAACTCCGACGAATGCGGGGCCGCTCCAATCTTTTCAGGTCGCAGATCCAAGAGGTTCCGGCATGGCGTCCAGGAGGAAGGTCAGGCCCTCGACGGCCGAGATCATCGTGGTTGGGAACGAGGTGCTGAACGGAGAGGTTCTGGACACCAACAGCAACTGGCTCGCCAAGCAGCTCTACTTCCTCGGACTGGAGCTGAGGAGGGTGACGGTGGTGCGCGATGACCTCAGGGAGATCGCTGGAGCCGTGAGGGACGCGATCAGGAGAAGGGCCGAGTGGATCATAACCAGCGGAGGCCTCGGGCCGACGCACGACGACATGACCCTGGAGGCGGTCGCTCTGGCCACCAACAGGAAAACGGTCCTTAACCCGGAGGCCCTCGAGATGCTGAAGGAGAGGTACGCCAGGCTGTACGAGATGGGCGTGGTGAAGGAGGCCGAGCTGACGCCCTCGAGGCTGAAGATGGCGATGCTCCCCCGGGGTGCGAAGGCCCTCCGGAACAGGGCCGGCTCCGCTCCCGGGTCCCTCCTCAGGTACAAGGGCTCCAGGATCGTTTCGCTTCCCGGTGTGCCGAGGGAGCTGAAGGACATCTTCCTGAACGAGGTGGTACCGCTGATCAAGGCCGAGGCGAGGAGGGTCTTCCGCTACGCGGCCGGGTTGCTGGTGAGGGGAGTCCCGGAGTCCTCGATGGCCCCTGTCCTCAGGGAGCTCGCATCGGAGAGGCCGGAGCTGTACGTCAAGTCCCACCCGAAGGGCCTCGAGGAGGGCGTCTCGGTGGTGGAGGTCGTCGTTCACGGCGAGGGCCAGGATCCGGAGAAGGTCAAGGATGCGGTCGAATCTCTCATCGGATCCCTCGAGGAGCGGCTGAGGGCTTTTCAACCGGTGGAGCTGAGGAGGATGAGCATGGAGGAGGTTCTCGGCGATGAGCGGAGGCCCTGATCCGTCGCAGATCAGAAAGGACCCGCGTTACGCGGCGATGCTCGAGCAGGTCGAGCGCCAGCACCTGATGTACAAGGCAGGCCTCGTGAGCGGTTCGAGGGCTGATCTCCCCGGAGATGGTTTCAGGTCCATGGTGGTTTACGGCCTCGGAGGGTCCGGTATGGCAGGGAGGATGCTCGAGTGCCTCGCGGAGATGCTGGCCGAGTTTCCGGTACACGTCTGCGACGGTTCGAGGCTTCCCCGGTGGGTCGGCCCTCAGGACCTGCTGGTGATCGTGAGCTACTCGGGTGAGACGACGGAGTGCGTGCTCGCGCTGGAGGAGGCCTCCTCGAGGTCGCTGAGGGCTGTCGCGATCTCCAGCGGCGGAGCTCTGCAGAGGAGGTCCGCTGAGCTCGGCGTACCCTGGATCCAAGTCGAGCAGGGACTGACGCCTCGCATGGCGGTTCCGGAGATGTTCGGCGTCCTCGCAGCTCTCTACCACAGGGTCTCCGGAAGCCCCGCCATCTCTCCCCGTTCCGTCTCGGAGGCAGCGGACAGGTTGCCCACTTACTGGTCGGTCGTCTCCCCTGAGGCGAAGGTCGAGGAGAACTCCGCGATGAGGTGCGCCGAGCTCGCGGTCAACCGCCTCCCGGTGGCCGTCGGATGGTCCCACATGGCAGTCGCAGCGCTGAGGCTGAGGAACCAGCTCGCCGAGAACGCCAAGCGCGGATCGGTCGTCCTCAGGGTCCCGGAAGACCTGCACAACATCATCGAGGGGGTCAACTCCCTTCCGGACCACTCGGCAGTTCTCCTGAGGAGCAGGCTCGAGAGCAGGGACGTCTCGGCGCAGTTCGACGCTCTGAAGGGAACGATTAGCGTCGGTCTCGAGGTCTCATTCTCAGGCGGCGCGGTGTTCGAGATGCTCTCCGCGGTGATGTGGGCCGATCTGGTCAGCCTCTACGCCTCCTACCTCCTCGGGGTGGATCCGGTGAAGCTGAGGATAATCCCTAAGATCAGGGAGTCCGTCAGCTCAGTCGCGAAAGGTGTCAGGTGATTGGACTACGAGCGGAGGTTCTTCAGGTCCCTTCTGACCTCGGTGCTGCTGTACCTGATCCTGGTAGCGGGAGCCTTCACGCCCCTGAGCAGGTCAGAGGCCGAGGAAAGGATGCGCACGCTCAACGAACTTACGAGCAGCATAAACTCGCCGCTGCAGATCTTCGCCAACAACCTCCTCGTCTCCCTCCTGATGCTCGTCCCTTTCGTCGGCCCCCCTGCGGGAGCCTTCGTGATCTACAACACAGGCCTTTTCTTCTCAGCGCTCTCGATCACCAACAACGTTCCACCCATCGTCGCAATCGTAACGCCTCTGATCACGATCTACGGAGCGCTCGAGTTCGTTGCCTACGGTTTCTTCTTCCATCACGGCCTCAGGTTCTCCTACACGCTGCTAAGGAGACGTTTCCGCGAGGAGCTGAGACCTGCGCTTTTCATGATTGCAGTAGGGGCAATAGTTCTCCTCTCCGCGGCGCTCCTCGAATATCTGCTGCTGGAAGCGGTCTCAAACTTCATTCCCCAATCTGTTATTAGGTGAGGCCGGTCACTCCATTGGAATTGGACCCCGAAATTAAAAATATATAGGGCCATATGCAACTTATAATCGATGAAGGGAGGCAGGAAAAGAAATCCCAAGGGCTATTCCGAGCCAATTATAATGAGGGCCTTGCTGAAGAACGCATTGACGGTCTCTCAGCTCGAGAAGGTGACGAAGATCAAGAAGCCGACGATCTACCTCTCCCTCAACAGGCTCTCCAAGCTGGGCTACGTCCGGAGCGACAAGGCCAGACGTAACAGGAAGTTCTACCTCACACCGGCGGGAAAGAAGGTCGCCATGAACAGGATGAAGGCGGAGAGGATCCTGCAGAGGGTGATGAGGGACCTGAAGCAGGCGGTGAAGCTCGGCATATCGATCAAGGAGATAGTGAAGGAGCTCCAGTCAGCCAGGTGATCAGAAGGTACAGGAAGTCGCCCACCGCAAGATAGGAGAGCAGACCGATTGCGATGAAGACCACGAGCGGGATGCCGGGGGTAGCCCAGACCTCCCTCCTCTCTCCGCTTTTCCGATCCTCGAAATAGCTGTGGAACGGCGGGGACAGCGATATCCTGACGGATCCGTCCTCACCGAAAGCGATCATTGGAGCCCAGAACCTCTTCGGGTACCTGATTCGGGTTCCGAGGAAGAGCGCAGCGACCTTCACGTGGGCTGGAGCTCCCGAGAGGTCGGAGAGGATGTTTTCACGCCTCACGAGCAGCCTGAAGGCGTTGAGCAGCAGCAGGCCGAGGGGCACGACCAGCGATAGGATCAGGGCGTTGAGCAGGACGCTGACCGGCGCTATCGGGTGGAGGGCTCTGCCGTGTAGGTTGACCGGATATGCCAGGGAGAGGGCGATCAGCGCCTTAGCGTCGGCACCGCCGTAAAGCTCGAGCCGGTAGAACAGGTAGGCGATGGAGGAGGAGATCGCCACCGAGAGCGCCGCCGTCGTCGGAAAGGAGCTGCCCATCGAGAGCAGGGCCCTGAAGAGGGTCACCGGACCGCAGACCGATGCCATCAGCAGCCAAACCCAGTCGTCCACCTCCCTCCGGAGGAGGTCCATCAGCGAGGCAACAAAGAGCATCGCGATCGAGAAGGCCAGGTTGAAGGCAGCGAGGGGGTCCACGGTCCTCCGTCGATTTCTCGTCCTAAAATGGTTCCGACACACGCGGTGTCGCTGCACACCTCTGCCCCTCCTGCCTCCGGTTCCTCGCTCCAACGCGCATAGCAACCCTCTCGAAGTGTGGGAATGCGGGTCGTCACGGTTGGAATCGATGGGACTGGTCCCGTCGAACAAAAGGGCTGGGCAGCAAGCAGTTAACCTTGGGGCCTTCTGCCGATAGGGGTTTTATAACTCGGCATCGGTGCACAGACCGGACTCATGTACGCGCTGCCACCGGTGTACGACTTCAGGACCGTCGAGGAGGAGGTGAGGAGGTTCTGGGCCGAGCGGGGGATACCCAAGAAGTTCCTGGAGCTCAACAGAGGCGGCCCGATCTTCTCCTTCCTGGAGGGGCCTCCGACGGTCAACGGCTACATGCACGTCGGCCACGTCAGGGGCAGGGTCTGCAAGGACGTGGTGCTCAGGTTCGCGACGATGCAGGGCTTCTGGGTCTGGCGGAGGGCCGGATGGGACTGTCAGGGACTGCCGACGGAGCTGGAGGTCGAGCGCATCCTCGGCATAAGGACGAAGAAGGACGTCGAGGCGATCGGGATGGAGAGGTTCGTCGAGGAGGCGAACAGGCTCGTGGACCACTACATCCAGCACTGGCGTAAGGACTCGGAGACCCTCGGACTCTGGCTCGATTACGACACGGCGTACGAGACCAGGAACGAGCGTTACATGGAGCACATATGGTACCTCCTCAAGAGAGCCTACGAGAACGGCGACCTGATCGTGAGCAACAAGGTCGTGCCCTTCTGCCCTCGCTGCGAGACTCCCCTCTCCTCCCACGAGGTCTCGCTGGGGTACGAGGAGGTCGAGGACTACTCGCTGTACGTGAAGTTCCCGATCGAGTCGATGCCCGGAACGTACGCCGTGATCTGGACGACGACGCCGTGGACTCTGCCGGCCAACGAGGCCGTGGCGGTGAACCCCGAGGAGACGTACGTGGAGGTGGCCACCGGGAAGGGGAACCTCCTGATCGCCGAGAAGCTGCTGGACCGCGTCGCGGCTGAGACAGGGCTCGGCCAGGTGAGCGTAGTGAGACGCCTTTCCGGATCGGAGCTCGTGGGCCTCAGGTATTCCCATCCGCTGGCAGAGGAGGTCGGGATCCACGCAGATCACGCGCCACCGGCCCACACGATCGTCGAGGCCGAGTTCGTCTCGATGGAGGAGGGCACCGGTCTGGTCCACATAGCTCCCGGTCACGGTCCGGAGGACTTCGAGCTGGGGAAGAGGTTAGGGCTGCCGGCTCCGTGTCCGATCTCCACGACGGGCGTCTTCACCGAGGAGGCGGGAGCCTTCGCCGGGAAGAACCACCGGGAGGCGGCGGAGGACGTGATCGCGGCGCTGGAGAGGAAGGGACTGCTCCTCCACAAGGGTAAGGTGGTTCACACGTACCCGCTCTGCTGGAGGTGCCAGACTCCCCTGGTTTACCTGCTCAGCAGGCAGTGGTTCCTCCGCGTCGACCGGATCAAGAGGCTGATGCTGGAGGAGAACAGCAGGGTCAGGTGGATACCCGCGTGGGCGGGGTCGGCGAGGTTCCGGGAGTGGCTCGAGAACGCAGAGGACTGGTGCATCTCCAGGACCAAGGTCTGGGGCACTCCCCTGAACGTCTGGACCTGCGAGTCCTGCGGCGCGAGGAGGGTCGTCGGTTCCAAGGCCGAGATTGAGCGCGACGCGATCGAGAAGCCCCAGCCCCTCAGAATGCACAGGCCCTGGATCGACATGGTCGTCTTCAGGTGCGACAGGTGCGGCGGCCTGATGAGGAGGGAGCCCTTCGTGCTGGACACGTGGCTCGACTCGGGCGTGGCCCACTTCGCCAGCGTTGATTACCTCTCCAACCCCTCGCTGTTCGAGCGCCTCTTCCCGTACGACTTCATAACGGAGGCCATAGACCAGACCAGGGGCTGGTTCTACACGCTCCTCTTCACCTCGGTCCTGCTCTTCGGGAAGGCCCCCTACAAGACCGTGCTGACGCAGAGCCACGTCCTCGACCGGGAGGGGAAGAAGATGTCCAAGAGCAGGGGGAACGTCATCTGGGCCTCTGACGCCTTCAGGGAGCTCGGGGTGGACAACGTGAGGCTGTACCTGCTCACGAAGGCCCAGGTCTGGGAGACCATGAACTTCGATCCGGAGGAGATCAGGGTCGTCAGGTCGGACCTCAACGTCCTCTGGAACGTGGTCTCCTTCGCCAAGACCTACTTCGACCTGGACAGGTACGATCCCGAGAGGGAGGGGTACGACGCCTACGAGAGGTTCGCGGAGCCTGAGGACAGGTGGATCGTCTCCAGGGTGAACTCCCTGATAAGGTCGGTCACCTCCTCCCTCGAGCGTTACGAGCTCACCGATGCGGTCAGGGCGCTGCTCCGGTTCGCTACGGAGGACCTCAGCAGGAAGTACATCAGGGCCGTCAGGAGGAGGTTCTGGGACGAGAAGAGGACGCCGAAGAAGATAGCGGCCTACGCAGCCACCCACTACGTCCTCACCAGGTACCTCACTGTCCTCTCCGTCTTCGCGCCGCACATCGCCGAGTACCTCTACCAACGCATCCGGTCTCCCTCGATGCCCGAGAGCGTCTGCCTGACCAGGTGGCCGAAGGTGGAGGAGCACAGGATAGACCCTGACCTGGAGGACGCGATGGAGGTGGCCGACGACGTGATTTCCTCCTCCCTCGCAGCCCGTCAGAAGGCGGGGTACAAGCTCAGGTGGCCCGTTGCCAGGCTGATAATATCCCCGAAGTCGGCCAGGGCCAAGGACGCGGTGATCAGGCTGCTGGACTACATCGCTAGGATGACGAACTCGCTACGCGTTGAGGTGCTCGACGTCGGCCAGGAGCCGAGGGAGGCGGTGAAGGACCTGGAGCCCGTGCTGAGGTCTCTGGGACCGGCTGCGGGGAAGCGGCTGAACGAAGTGATCTCCGCGCTGAGGTCGCTCAGGCCGATGGAGGTGATAGAGTCGCTGGAGAGCGAGGGAGAGTACGTGCTGAGGCTCCCCGACGGCACCCTCTTCACCCTCACGCAGGAGCACGTTCAGGTCGTCACCAGGCTCCCCGAGTGGCTGAGGGAGCACGAGGGGAGGTTCGCGAGGGTCTACGTCGACCTGAAGGAGGACGAGAGCGTCAAGGCCCTCTCCGCGGTGAACGAGGTGATCAGGCGCGTCCAGGTCCTGAGGAAGGAGCTGAACCTCGAGGTCACGGAGCTCGTGGACTGCAGGGTCTACGTCGACGACAGCGGCTGGGTTGAGGCCCTCAAGACGCTCTCCGAGCACTTCGAGGAGGAGACGAGGTCGAGGCTCGAGATACTCGGAGCGCCTCCGAGACCGGAGGAGAACGACGCGGTGAGGGAGTGGGAGGTCGGCGGCAAGAGGCTCGTCGTTGGTCTGAAGAGGACCGTCGGCAGGGGCTCATGAGGATCGAGCGCGTAGCGGCCGCGGTGAGGGAGCTCTCCGACAGGCACTTCAACGTCCTCAGGGCCATCGAGTCCTTCTCCGAGAAGGGCCTGCTCGTGACCTCGAGGGAGCTCTCCTCTTCCACCGGTCTCTCCGAGGAGTACGTGGCGAGGATTCTGACCGAGCTGCACAGGTACGGACTGATCTGGGCTCCCCGCGGCAGACCGTCGGGCTACGTGCTGAACTACGCGGGGCTCGACGCACTGGCCCTCAGGACCATGGCCTCTAGGGGCATACTGAAGAGCCTTGGGAACAGGGTCGGCGTGGGGAAGGAGGCCGACGTCTACTCCGCCTTGACGCCCGAGGGCATGGAGGTGATGGTGAAGTTCTACAGGGTGGGCCGTCAGAGCATGACGAAGTACCGCAGGACTAGGTCGCTCCCCTCCGACGTGTCCTTCTACCTCGGCGCCTCCAAGGCCTTCGCTTCCAGCGAGATCGATGCGCTCCGGAGGCTGAGCCTGACCGAGGTTCCGGTGCCCCAGCCGGTGTACAGGAACAGGCACGCGGTGGTCATGCAGCGGATAGAGGGCCGCATCCTCGCCAAGGTCAGGTCCCTCCGGCGACCGGAGATCGTGATGGAGGAGCTGCTGAAAGCGGTGGGAGCCGCATTCAGGTCAGGTGTGGTGCACTGCGACCTGAGCGCCTACAACGTCATGGTCGATCAGGAGGAGAGGGTCTGGGTGATCGACTGGCCCCAGTGGGTCCGGCCGGACCACCCGAACGCCAAGGACTACCTGAGGAGGGACGTAAGGAACGTCCTCGACTTCTTCCGGAGGAGGTTCCACGTGGATGTAGACCCCGACGAGGACTCGGAGCGGGTCATCGCTTCGCTCCTCCAGGTCTGACCACCTCGCAACCGGCTCGGAAAAACGTTGATATGTGGCGCGGGGGCTCGATGGGCGTAACGCGGGGGAACTGGCTTCATGGTCAGCAAGATCACGCTCGGCCTCATCTTATCGGCGGCCGGACTCGCGGTCGCGCTGCTGCCGACGATGCTGTATCTCGCCACGCTGGGGACGCCGATGGGCGACGCGCTCGGAGCTGAGGTGCTCCCCTCGATACCTCTCTACCTGATGCTCTCCATGGTCGGCGTTCCTCCGTCGATCGTAGGAGCTGTGACCTTCAGAAGGGGCGTGAGGGAGCTGGTGGCGTCGCAGGTCCTCTCCAGCAGGACCGGTGCGGCCCCTCAGGCAGGATCGGGGGTCCAGCAGGCCCGCGCAGCGACCGGGGTGCGAACCCAGCAGGCCTCGTCGGAACCCGGCGTCCGGGTTCAGCAGCAGGCCACCACAGGCACCGGTCGTGTCCAGCCGCAGCCACCCCAGCCGAGGAGGGAACTTGCCCTGAGGGTGAGGACGAGGAGCGACTCGAAGGTCTGTCCTTCCTGCGGCGGCTCGGTCGAGGTAGCTGCCGAGATCTGTCCGTCCTGCGGCTTCAGGTTCACGATCGACCGCGACTCCGGCTGTCCCGTCTGCGGAGCCCCCCTCAGCAGGCTCAGCCGCCTCTCGGGCGACCTCTTCGTCTGCGGCATATGCTTCAGCGAGCTGGAGCGCGTGACCGTCCCCGGTACAGGTCAGAGGTGAGGCGTTTCTTCCCGGACCTTCGGGCGCCAACGTTTATCATCGAGGATCAGGCATCCCCAGGGGAAAGGGCTTGACCGCGGAGACGATGCGGCCCGTTGAGATGCTGAGGAGCGCGCTCAACAAGGAGGTGAAGGTCGTCCTGAAGAACGACGTCGAGTACGTCGGCAAGCTGGTGGAGGTGGACATGCACATGAACCTCGTCCTCACGGAGGTTGACGAGTACCACGGCGGCAACAAGCGGGCCTCCTACCCGTACCTGCTGATCAGGGGCAACAACATAGTCTACATAGCCCTCACCGAGCCGATCTGAGGCCGTCGCTGCGTTTCCGACCCAACGTCCCGGAAGGCGCGCAACCGCAAAATAGAGGGGGGAGGGGGTTGATGGGAGCGCGATGGTCTCCTCTCGTCAGGGCAACGTGGTCCTCGAGGAGTTCAGGCAGGTTCCGGTCGCGAAGAGGGACGTGGAGATCGTCGAGCGGAAGGGCCTCGGCCATCCGGACTACATCATAGACGCCATCTGCGAGCTGGCGAGCGTCAAGCTCTCTAGGCACTACCTCGAGCGTTTCGGGAAGATCCTCCACCACAACCTCGACAAGGGGCTGCTGGTGGGAGGGAGGGCAGCACCGAGGTTCGGCGGAGGGGAGCTGCTGGAGTCGATCCAGATCATCGTCGCTGGCAGGGCCACCACCTCGGTTGAGCGGGGAGGGATGCGGGAGGAGGTTCCGGTGGGCGAGCTGATACTCGAGGCCGGCAGGGAGTTCATCCGGAACAAGTTCAGGTTCCTCGACCCGGATCGGCACATCGTCTTCGACTACAAGGTCAAGCCGGGGAGCGCGGATCTAGTGAGCGTCGTGGAGGCGGAGGAGGAGGTCCCGCTCGCGAACGACACGTCCTTCGGCGTCGGCTTCGCGCCATTCTCGCCGCTGGAGAGGCTGGTCTACGAGGTCGAGGCCACGATCAACTCGCCCCAGTTCAAGTCGAGGGTCAAGGAGAGCGGGGAGGACTGCAAGGTCATGGGCCTCAGGACGAACAACACCGTCAGGCTCACCGTCGCCAACGGCATCGTCTCCCACCTGACCTACGACCTGGACCACTACATCTCGGTGAAGGAAGAGATCGCCGACGCGGTTCGGGACCTGGCGGCCAAGATCACGCCGGAGTACGAGGTCAAGGTCGACGTCAACACCGCCGACAGGATCTTCCCTGGTCAGCCGGACAGGAGCACGGTCTACCTCACCGTCACTGGCACCTCCGCGGAGCACGGCGACGACGGCAACACGGGCCGCGGCAACAGGGCCTCCGGTCTGATAACGCCGTTCAGGTACATGTCGATGGAGGCAACGGCTGGCAAGAACCCGGTCTCGCATGTGGGCAAGCTCTACAACGTGCTCGCCTTCCGCATGGCCGGGAGGATCTACAACAGCACCGACGCCTTCGAGGAGGTCTACGTCAAGGTCCTCTCCCAGATCGGTCGGAGGATAGACCAGCCGCTCTCCGTCACGGTCAGCTACATCCCCGCCAGGCAGATCAGGTCAGGTGACGTCCAGGAGGCCCGCTCGATAGTCGACGAGGAGCTGAGCAGGATAACCGAGCTGACCAGGCTGATACTCGAGGGCAGGGTCAGGCTCTTCTGAGTCAGAGCCGCTTGGCGACGTACGGCAGAGCCCTCACGTATCCGAGCCTGTAGTAGTACCTCCTGACGCCGACGCCGCTGATGACCAGGATCCTCCTGTAGCCCTCCGATGCGGCTATCTCCTCGGCCCTCCTCAGCAGCAGCGCGCCTATCCCCCTGTGCTGCCATCCCCCGACGTGATCCCTCCCCACCGGCACCATCGGACCGTAGACGTGCAGCTCCCTCACCAGCGCCGCCTCCTCCGTGAGCCCCTCGACGGGTTCACGCTGCAACCTCAGCCTGAGAAGCCCTGCGAGGACGTCGCTCTCCGGGTCCTCGTAGGAGATGAAGACCTCGGTACCGCCGGAGGCCTCGTACCGGAGCTCCCTCACCTCGAAGTTCAGGCGGGAAGGCTCGACCCGCCTGAGGACCTCGGGGTTCCCGATCTCGCGGCACCTGACGCACCTGCACCTGAGGCCCCTCCTCCTCATCTCCCCCTCCACCAGCTCCCTCAGGTTTCCGGGCCAGGCACCGGCGGCGACGGCTTCGCTCGGTATCTCCCGCCTGATCCGCATCACCCTCACGTACGGAGGGACGATGCTGAGCCAGTCCACCAGCAGCTCCACCATCTCCTCCAGAGGGTAGGGCTCGTAGAGCCCGCGCCGCCACATCTCGAAGAGCGGAGTCCCGGGGATCACCATCGTCGGGTAGACCTTCAGCATGTCGGGCCTGAAGCTCGGGTCCTCGAAGAGGCGCCTGAACCACTCCCGGTCGCGGTGCGGGTCGCTCCCCGGAAGGCCCGGCATCAGGTGGTAGCAGACCTTGAAGGCCCTCTGCCTTAGGTCGGCCGTGGCCTCGGCCACGTCCCTGACCGTGTGGCCCCTGTTGACGATCCGATAGACCACGTCGTCGAGCGCCTGAACGCCCAGCTCCACCCTCGTGATGCCCATCCGGAGCAGCTCGTCCGCCACGGGAGCCTTCGCCCAGTCGGGCTTCGTCTCGACGGTTATCCCCGAGACGGAGGGAAGGGAGCGCTCGGCTTTCTCAAGGGCCTCCTCGAGGGTCGCCGAGGGCCCGTGAAGCGCGGAGAGCGCCCTCCTGATACGGTCACGCTGCAGCTCGAGGGGCTCCGCGGTGAAGGTCCCTCCTATGAAGATCAGCTCGACCTTGTCGACCTCGTGACCCATCCTCCTGAGCCGATCGACCTGCGTCCTGACCTGCGCCTCCACCTCGTAACCCATCTCCCTCGCTGCCGAGACCCAGGCCTCCCTGCCGGTGTAGCTCTGTGGTATCCCGGTGCTTCCGCCTCCGGGGCAGTAAACGCATCTGCCGTGGGGGCACCTGAAGATCGGCAGGACGACCGTGATCACCGTTACGCCGGACCTCGTCTTGACTGGCTTCTTCCTCACAACCCTCACCAGCTCCGGGTCAGCGCCTTTCTCGAGCAGCGCGCCGGCCAGCTCCGCGTCGGATGGCACCCTCTCGAGCCTGAGCCTCTTGGCGAGCTCCAGCTTGATCCTGTTCAGCTCCTCCTTGGTCGCCGGCCTCCTGGCGAGGACCTCCTCGACGAGCTCGGCCAGCACCGTCCGCTCGGACGTCAAGGCCGTCAGACCTTCAGCGGGTTGCCGTACCGTCCGACGTAGACCAGCTCGCTCAGCGGCCTCCTCGTCTTCTTCCCCTTCAGGGGCCTGTCGGGGTACCCGAAGCCGACGATCGCGTCGACGGACCTCTTCTCGGGTATGCCGTACCTCTGCCTGATCACCGACTGGTCGTAGCCCGTTGTTATGCAGGAGGTTATGCCCCTGCTCCAGGCCTCCAGCTGCATGTTCGCTATCGCCCTGCCGGCGTCGAGCATGTGGTAGGGTATGTTGGAGTCTGTGGTGACGATCACCGCGAAGGCCGCGCCCTCGAGCCACCGGCCCGTCGTCGTGTGCTCCGCCAGCCACCTCAGCTCTTCTCTGTCCTCTATCAGGACGAAGCGCCAGTGCTGGGTGTTCTTGCCGCTGCCCGCCCACCTCGCGGCGTCGAGGATCGCGATCACGTCCTCCCTGCTCACCGGCCTCTCCGAGAAGCTCCTCCAGTCCAGCTTGGTCCTGATCAGCTCCGTGACCTGCCCCACCATGCCGCCGGATAGGGTTCAGCGCGGGATATTGATCTTGTTTATTCTGAAAACCTCGACGCCATAGCTCCTAATAAACTGCTAATACGACATCCCTCACTCCCTCTCCCGAGACCACGCCTCGACCTACTCTTGCGATGGTAACAATTCTGGTGGAATCTTAATGCCTGATGCGCTCTCATGCTTGCTGATGCCGGCTAAAGACTCGATAACCACCTGCTACGGAGCTTCTCAAGCTGGTCTATCAGGGAGTCCAGCTCCTTTGAGGGCGGTTGACGGACGAGATAAGCCATCATCTGCGCCTTCCACGTCCTGAAGTCCCTCGTCCTTCCCCACACGGTAAACACTTCTAAGATTTGTCATTAGACCCGACCGTTTCCTGCTCTTTGGGTGTGGCTGGCGATTCCCGGTGGACCCTGTGACTGCGGAAACCCTCTCCTCAAGGGCCCTTACTTCCCTCATCCCATCCCTCCTCGTCCGTGCTCGCCATGAGGTAAACGTCGTCGTAGTAGGACTCTCCTGCCTGAGTTAATATTGTCTCCAATTCTCCTCGGAATCAATCCATCATGGGGCCATCAAAGCCGGGCGCCCGCCGCATCCCAAACGGCAGGATCGAGCGAAATCCTTGACGAACCTCTGCAGCCTCATGCCTTGTGGCATAATTCCTCTAGTTCTATTACCTCTTCTCCAGCTCGTGCCTCAGTTTCCTAAGTTCATGCCGCGTTAAGCAACAGGTTGTATATCAATGCCTTCTAAACTATCTCGGTAGTGTCCGGATAAGTGAATACATTTAAAGGCCTGTCTTCGATGGTCGTCTTCGTGGACGTCATAGCCCTGATCTCGAGCCGTCTCGAGCGCAACAAAAAAGCCGTGAGGTCAAGGTCTTAGCTGTCCTAGAGTACGTGTTCCACGGCAGCTGCAGGAGGGTCGCCAAGGTACTCAGCATAGCTATTGAGCCTATAAGCGAATCAACAGTACATTATCTTGCCAGGAAGGTGTCTTCTATGGTAACAGTGGCCTCAGAGCCGAGATATAGGAGGTGCATAGCTGTCGATGAGACCAATTCCTAAACCTCTTCGCGATCTACTATCATGTGATGAGGAACGGAGGTGGGTAGAGATGCTTATCCGGACACTATCACGTCCAGTTGAATGCTAATGCTTAAGTAAAGTCGACAGAACTACACTTTACAGAGGGTTCAAGGTCCTCCTCACGGGTCCCGAGGCCCGCCACGTGAGGGGCCCGGTCGCCACGGAAAGGTGGCGGCGCTGGAGGAGGAGTTGGGGCCGCCGACGAAAGCCGGCGGGGCGGCGCCGAGGCCCCGAAAGGGGTTGCGGCCCTGGACCTCCTCCGGTGAAGGGAGCTGCCCCCGGCGAGGGGACGACGAGAGCGTCTCCTCGCCTCCCTGAAGGGAGCGGCGGGAAGTGGGAGCCCGCCCGTAGCCCCAGGATGCCGGGGCGGCGGGGGAGTCCCGGATGGGAGGGGCAGAAGGGGCTCCCCGGGAAGGGCGATCGCCCTAAGCCCTCCCGGAAGACAGACGAAGGGCGGAGGAAGAGGAAGTCAGCCGAGTCGAGGGAGAACTATTCCTCTCACCCCGGGATCAAATCCCGGAGCACCCACCAAACTCATGGGTGCTGGGGATCCTGGGGGAGGGGTTGGTGCGCCGGGGCCTCCCAGCACCTCTGGCCCCGGACGTAGAGACGGCGGCGGCGGGTGTCCCGCATCCCCCGCGCTTCCAGCAGGGGATGTGAGGGCCTGAGCGTCCGCTGTGAGGGCACCGCCTCCCGTCCGGGGGGCAGGGCTAACCGCCATAACCCCCTCCGGATGGAGGGGGGAACGGGCGATGAGGGGACAAGCCCGGGGCGATGGCCCTTCAGGGTTCCCAAGCCCGTCCGCCGGTAGATGGCCCGGGGTACCACGGCCGTCTCAAAACCCCGTCCGGGGGGCCGTGGGAACTCTGGGCACGGATACCGGGACCGCCGAGAACCCCGTCGAGGAGACCCCACCATGCGCGAAGGGGGCTCCCCTCATGGCCCTCAGGGATCCCCTATCCTCCGTCGAAGGGAGGGGGTACTGGGGGTTCACCGATCCCCCGCCCTAGTCCCAAAGGGGGCAACCAGGGGTAGGGGGAGGGAGGGGAGAGGCCCCCCGGGGGGTGCTCTGAGACCCCCAGGGGGCATTCTGAGGACCCCCACCTCTTCCCGAAAGGGAGGGGGAGAGGGGGTAGGAACGGATGTATGCATTTGTGCACATTTGTATACACGGGGTCGGCAAAGGTCCCGGACCGGACGATCACCTGATGATTACACGATGATCCCAGAAGTCCTCCTGAACGCCGTCATCCGGTGATCCCCGGGCAAGGCCGGCCTCCGGGTCCAAAGGAGGGACAGGCATACCCGGGCGAAGGGCGCGGCGTGCAGGGGTCCCTCCCATCGGGTGACGGCGCTCAGGAGGATAGGCGAGTCTGACCGGATCGATGCGCGTCCGCCCAGTACCTTCCTCTTCCGGATGGCCACCGGGTGAGGAAGGGGTCGGGTGTCGGGCGCGGAGAAGCCCTCACCCCCATCGCGATCACCAGCTGACCATCCTCACCGGATCAGGCTGACGTCGGACGGCGCCTCACCCCCTCTGTGGCAACCCTTCCCCGGGGAGGGCCGGTCGGAGGGATGTCCCGGCCTAGAAGGCCGGCCTCCCCAACATCATGGGGAGGGATATGATCGGTCCCTCCGATCCCGGCCCGGACCCCGGGAGAAGGGGTCGGCTGGCCCCGGCCGTAAGCCCTGACTCAGCCGATGCAGGGGTCGGGCAGGATCTTCGTCCTGCCCGTCTCTCAGAGCCAGAGGGGGAGGGTGATGATATGAGAAAAGGCCATAGAGAACACGCTGAGAAGGATAGACGTCATGCTGAGGGAACCGAAATCGTTGCCTCTGCCATTCACATGGGTGATGTCATGAGCGCGGAAGCCTCCGCACACAGTCAGTTGAAACGGAAGCGCAGAAGAACTATCCTTCCGGGAGAACTGAGGATAAGGATCCACGAGGACTTCCTTGAACTCCGGAAACAGGGATTGAGCTATAACAAAATAATCAAGGAGATAAAGAGAAGATATAACGTTACTATCCGCAAGTCAACTCTCAGCGGGTGGAAAAATAGGAAACACTCTCCCTATAACGGAATCAGAATACCGACATTAGAATTCCTGAAACCTTCAGAAGATCTGGCTTACATCGCTGGCGCAATAGTTGGAGACGGTACTGTCTATAAGATGAGTATTTCGGCGCCTAGATATGACAAATTCTTTGTCGGATTGACGGTCAAGGACAAGGAATTCGCCGAAGAATTTGGCAGGAGATTAGCTAAGGTTCTGGGAAGGGAACCTCCGATACCAAGGCAAAATAAATACAGTTTATGGGTCGTCGAAGTTCAGTCCAGAACACTCTACGAGCTGCTCAAGAAACCCATAGACATCGAGAGGATCAGACCGTACGTTGAGCACTGCGAGAGATGTATAGCAATGTTCCTTCGGGGGTTCTTTGACAGTGAGGGATATGCTCATAAAGATGGTGAAATTGGGGTGGTTAACACCAACTATAAGATGTTGGAGTACGTGATATATCTGCTGAAAAAGATCGGGATAGAGACGACTTCGGAGAAGCCGATACTACATCACCGAGCAGGAAGACCGTTTAGAGACCCGAAGAAGACGGATAAAGTGTATAGAGCGAGAAAAGACGCCTACTATGTCAGCGTGAGAATGAAGTCAAATCTGACGTTCTACGAGAAAGTCGGTTTCACGATCGAGCGGAAGAGGAAGAGACTCGAGGAATACTTGAAGAGGAGAGGGCTTCTTCCTAATAACTCGCTGACGACGTAAACCCCTCCCCTTTCTTTCCTTTTCTGTTTTCATGCTTACGGCCCAATCATCGTTCATAATTGGAAAGCTATTATATTCGCGGGCCCGCCGGGACTCGAACCCGGGACCTCCGGTTCTCCCTATCAACTTCGCGCCACCCTCCCAGGCCGAACCCCATCGCGGTGAGCGTGGTGGAGCTGTCGAGGGTGGAGCCGCCGAGGCTGGAGGTCCTCTGGCTCGACGCCTGGCCCGGCTCTTCTGTGCTGGACATCAAACCGTACGACTACTACGACGTCGTCCGGAGGCCCAGGGTCTCACCCGACTTCGAGGCCGAGTGGGAGGCGTGGAGGTCGAGGATCCCCTCGATCGGTCTCGGTCACCTCCTGGAGGTCATCGGGCCCTGCTGAGCAGCGTGGTCCTCGAGCCTCGTCAACCCTGCGTCGAGCCTTGTCGCTTCCCTCGATGCCCTGAACGGAGGCCTTGTGAAGGTGGACGCGTCGGGCCTCCTGCCTAACTTCAACCTCCTGACGGGGGGAGAAGGGAGAGCTGCGGGGTGCTCGGAGAGGAAGCTCGCCAGCGCGCGGACCGGGACGAAGAGGACCTCGCCGGTCGAGGGTGGAACGTACAGCGCCACCGCCACCGGAACCACCCGGACGGTCACGTCTCCCTCACCGAGGGACGACCTGAGGCCCTCCTCGAGCAGCTCAACGCGCCTCAGATGGGAGGAAGCTATCGAGGCCATCAGGGAGGACGTGACGCTCCTCATCCAGTGCTTGCACTCCAGTGCGTAGACGTCGCCTCCCCTCAGCGCCACCACGTCGATCTGGCACCACCTCCTCCCCACCTTCACCCTCACGTCCCTCAGCGTTTCGAGCCCCATCCTCTCCAGCAGCGCTCCTATCAGGTCCTCGAAGAGCGACCATCCGAGGGCCCTCAGCACCTCGACAGATCCGCCTGACCTCTCGAGCGCCTCCGCCGCCAGCTCTATGACCCTCGTCTGGTCGAGCCGGCCAGTCCCGCCGCTCCAGACCTCCAGAAGCTCCCTAACGACCTCCCGCGCCACGCCAGAGAGCTCCGAGATCCTCGAGGGGTCGAGCTCCGGGGACTCCCTCAGCGCCCTGATGACCGCGCCCAGCACCCGAGCCCTGACGAGGGGCCCGACGGAGGCCAAGCCCGTCACCGGAAGAGGTCCTCCTCCCGGGGTCTGATGACGGCCCTCACGCCCTCCTCCGACCTCCTGTAGGGGTATCCCCTGACGATGGCTGCCGGGATCCCCTCGTCGGCGTTCCCCATCACGAGCTCCGCGGCCGACGCCAGCTCGTCGACCACGCAGATCTGCTTGCTCCTGAGGGGCCTCCCGTAGAGGTCCGGCCTCCCCCTCAAGTCCAGCAGCGGCTCTATCCCGGACGACCCTATGGCCACGTTCACGGCCCCCCTCCTGAAGGGCCTGCCGTGGCTGTCGGCCACCACCACAGCGACCTCCTTACCCGTCAGCCTCCTGATACCCTCGCGTATCCTCCTTGCGGAGAGGTCCGGTTCTGCGGGAAGAAGGGAGACCATGCCCTCGCCGACGTTGGAGAGGTCGACGCCGCTGTTGGCGCAGACGAAGCCGTGCCTCGTCTCTGTGATTATCACCTCACCCCTGACCCTCACGACCTCAACGGCCTCGCGCAGTATAGCCTCCACGTGCCTCGGGTCCTTCCCCGTCCTCTCCGCGAGCGACCGTGCGGCCTCGGAGGGTTCGAACGCGTCCAGCGGCACCACCCTGCCCTCCGCTTTGGAGACGATCACCTGAGAGACGACGATCACGTCGCCGTCCTCGATCCCCGCGCCCGACTCCTCTGCGGCCCTCACGATCAGCTGTGCCAGGTCGTCGCCTTCCCTCACCATCGGAAGCCTCAGGCCGACGATCTCGACCCTGCGGGCACCTCCCTTCCCGGTCCTCATCCACCGTTCGTTCCCATTCGGTGAGGGAAAAAGGGTGTTCGCCTGTTCTTCGTGGAGGTGAGACGGTCAGAAGAGGTCTCGGACCCTCTTGCCGGCCCTCGGCCCGAGGTTCACCCGCATCGAGAGCTCCTCTTTGACCTCCAGCTCCTCCTGCTTCCCCTCCTGCTGCGACTTGACGAAGAGCGCACACCTCCCCTCCGGCAGAAGCTTCAGCTGGGCGCACGAGGCGTATGCGCACTTGAACCCGATGCAGGGGCCGTTGACCCAGTTGCACCACGGAGGGTCCCTCCTGAAGTCCAGCGCCGCCTTACCCGGTGCGAGGAACTTCTGGCACCTGAAGAACCGGCAGAGGGGGTTGCAGATCGGCGTCGGGTCGCGGCTCAGGGTCCAGGGTGCTCCGCCGCTCAAGCGCCTCAACCACATCGATCCACCTTCTGAAAAACGTTATTCGAGGACCCGGACGGGGGAAACGGCGGGCACGTTTTTTAGTCCGGTCCAAGATGGCCTTCGGGGCGAGGATGAGCTGGGAGCAGCTCTTCGACGCGTTCTACGTCTACGCCTACGTGAGCTTCGTGATAGGCCTCGTGCTCTACGCGGTATACGAGTGGCAGCGATCCACCGGGGCCGGCTCTACCTGAGGACGCCCTCGCTCCTTAGGTAGGCGATAAGCTTCTCGGCCATCTCCTCCAGGCTCCCCTCGACGACCACGCGCTTCCTCTCAGTCCTCATCGCCCTGACGGAGGTCCTTCTCGTCTTAGGCCTCAGCTTCTCCTCCGGCAGACCGAGCTCCTCGAGCTTCAACTGGTGGATCGGTTTCTTCGCGGAGGCCCTGATCATCAGAAGGCTCGGAAGCCTCGGCGTGTTGATCTCGAGCCCGACCGTCACCAACGCAGGGAGCGTCGCCTCGACCACCTCTATCCCGTCCTCGAGGGCCCTGTGGGCCGTGACCCTGTCGCCGGAGACCTCGAGCTTGATCACGTGCGTCAGCGACGGTATCCCGAGCTCCTCCGCAACCCTCGCGCCGACCTGGTAGTTGCTCTCGTCGACGGAGGCCTCACCAGCTATGATCAGGTCCGCCTTCCCCGCCTTTTTCGAGAGGGCCGCGAGCACGTTGGCGTAGACCCATGCGTCCGCGTCCTTGAGCCTCGGGTCTGAGACGGCGAACGCCTCGTCGGCCCCCATCGCGAGCGCCTCCCTCAGCACTATCGGCTGGACCGAGGGACCTGCTGAGAGCAGCTTCACGACGCCTCCGTGTTTCTCCTTCAGCCTCACGGCCTCCTCGACCGCGTTCATCTCGAAGTCGCCGATCTTCCTCTGGGCCTTCTCCAGAAGCGGCTCGAGCGTTCTCTGGTCGTACTCCAGCGTCGAGACGTCGACCGATTCCTTGACGAGGACGTGGATCTCCATCGGATTGCGTCCGGATCGACGAGATAAAAACCGTGGGCATAGGGCTTCTGCGCATGCCCCCTCAAGACGGCCCTCAGCGCGCGGAAATCATTTGTTCTGCATAATTAGCTTTTATAGGAATGCTTAACTGCGATGAAGCAGGTCCGCCTGCTCTTTATATACCCACTTGCAAAAACGTGGGCAGGCGGAGGTGAGCTGAAAATATCCTAAAATTAAGGCGAGATTTCCGGAAATTGGGGTCGGAATCTCGCGAAGAGAGTTGAAAGAATCTTTTCCTGGAGCATCTCGGCGGCCTCCGCGTATCTCGAATCTCGCGAAGAGAGTTGAAAGTAGCGTCAGCTTCCGGATGCTTCCTCACCTCCCAACGCAGAATCTCGCGAAGAGAGTTGAAAGTAAGGGAGTCCGCCTATCCATGGTGGGGCACCATGGACTGAATCTCGCGAAGAGAGTTGAAAGGCTCATAGCCGACAGCGGCATAACCGGCAGCCAAAAGCTCGAATCTCGCGAAGAGAGTTGAAAGTTGACCTTCCCGCTCAGAACGTCCCTCACGAGAGACATGAATCTCGCGAAGAGAGTTGAAAGTTCAATCTCCTCAGACGTCAGCATTTCCCGAGCAATAGAATCTCGCGAAGAGAGTTGAAAGCCTCATATAGAGCCGACAGATCCTGCAACCTGTTTATTGAATCTCGCGAAGAGAGTTGAAAGCTCCCTCACGAACGAGCCGAACACCCAGTTGCCCACTTCCCAAGAATCTCGCGAAGAGAGTTGAAAGACCACCAGCGCGCCTCCTATTATCGCTAGGTCCCGCGAATCTCGCGAAGAGAGTTGAAAGCTTCTCGGACACCCAATAGGCTACCAGCTCCTTCGCGAAGAATCTCGCGAAGAGAGTTGAAAGCAAACAGCTCCGGCGCGCCTTCAACGAATCCGAACCCTGAATCTCGCGAAGAGAGTTGAAAGGATGGAACTCGCAGATCGCAACGACGACGTCCTTCCCGAACGAATCTCGCGAAGAGAGTTGAAAGTCATAAACGGCCGCGTGAGAGGTCAGAGCCAACCACCCCCGAATCTCGCGAAGAGAGTTGAAAGCAGAACTGGCCGGGGTTCCCATCGGGCCGTATCATCACCCCGGAATCTCGCGAAGAGAGTTGAAAGAAAACCGAATGCGTCCATAATAGCGGTGATGTTCAGACCGAGGACCCAGCAAAGAAAGTTTAATGGATTCTGAATGGTCAGATCTGCTTGCAGATCCAGCGGTACCCGCAACTCTTACACGCAGGTTTCTCAACATACGGTGGAAGCCTCTCCTCCCATATTATCCTCCTGATTTGCTGAACCATCCAGAGCACATGCCGCTTAGCCTCCTCGGTTATGGTGACCTCGACTACATCATTTGACTTCAGATAGTGGACGTATCCGCGCCTAACCGGTCTGCCCGTTGCCTCCTCTACGAGCAGGGCGTATGCGGCCAGTTGGTAGACGTGGTTCCTGTGCACCCGTCTCGGTCTCCTCGCTGCCTTCCTCTCGATTACAGCCACCTCGCCCTTCTCCGCGATCACGTCGACGACGCCGACCAGGCCGAGCTCCCTCGAGACGTAAAGCTTCCCGTGCCTGGCCGACTTAGTCTCGATTCCTCTACCGGGCAGCCATTTCCTCCTCTGATCGCGGCTGTCCTCCACCTGCTGCATCTCCTCCCCCTCACGCATCAGATCCGTCTCCCTCTCCCTCAATCCGAGGACCTCTGAGAAGTAGACGATCCTTGGACAGAAGACGTACTGCTTCACCAGGACCACGGGTATGAGGTCTCCCTCGTCCTCGCTCAAACTATCACGACCTCGCCGCCGCTCTCCGTGTACTCTTTCCCGATAACCTCGCGAAGTGCCAGGTCTGCGTCGCAGATGACGAAGATCTGAATGTTTCCCTCGTTATCGCCCAGGACCTTCCTGAGCCTAACCGCGAGCTCCTTCCTCCTCCCAGGCGGCAAAATTCCCATAAACGCGCTCCTCTGTATCCTGGAGAGCCCGAAGTTCTTGCAGGTCTCGCTCACCTCGTTCCTGATGCTGTCAGATGATATGTCGTAAATCACAAGGACCCTCACTTCTCGACGTACCCCCTGTACTCGGGTTCGTGTCCGAGGAGGAAGCCACGTATCCTCCGCGCCTGAAGGTGAATGTGCGCCTCTATGGGAAGGGAACGGCCGCGGAACGTGGTCCTCTCCTTCACCCTCTCGAGAACCCTCAGCGCTAGAAGCTTTCTGGCCTCCCTGGAGAGGCCCTCAGCACCAACCACGGATTTGGGGTCGATCTCCCTGAGAAGTCTGAATACTGCCCTGTCGACGACGGTCTGCCTGAACTCCTCCATCAGGTCCATCACCAGCGCTGGCCTCCTCGGGGAATTGACGTGGAGGAATCCCCTATAGGGGTCGAGCGAGGAGAGCTCGATCGCGAGGAAACAGATCGATGAGAGTATACCGTACCCGTAATTCAGTAGCAGGTTGACTGGATCGGTGGGCTCGTCAAACCGCTTCCGCCTTCCCGGAAAATCGACCACTCCCCTCAGGAGGTCTGCGACCGCCCTCCAGTAGACCTCCGCAGCCGCAGCCTCCATCCTTACGATCTCGGGCCTTACCTCCTCAAGCTTCCCTTCTACCCTGACTATTGACCCCGCATAGCCCTTGATCTCGGCCGAGGCCTCGAGGAGCTTGCGTGCCAGCTGCGGGTTTGACTCCATCCTGTTATGCGCGGCGGACCTCAGCAGAGCTGCCTGGTTCAATGCCTTCGAGGACGCAAATGCCTTCGCGAGAACGACTCCCCTCTCGTCGTTAAGCGCCGCTATTTGCGCCTCCACTGCCCTGAGGCCTCTCCTCACCAGGGGCAGCAGCCTTCCCAGCGGCCTTCCCCTGCTGTCCAGAAGCACGAGCTGCGCTCCGTGCCGCAGTAGGAGGGACAGGGCTGCGCTCGAAAGGGCTGCACCCCTAGTAGAGACGAAGACGTGGCTTATCTGGGCCGCAGGGACCTCTGCGACCACTTCACGACCCCTTTTGACTACTATCCGCTCCTCCTTCACGCCGAGGAAGAACCCTGGATCCGATATGACCAGCTTCCTCATGTCACCCGTTACAGATGGTGTAGTACGGGCAGAACTCCGGGCATCTAACGGGCATACCAGGGTCTTTGCCCCTCTCTATGAGCAACTGCGCCTCGTCCCTGAGCTCAAGGAACTCGCGCCTCAGCTCGTCGCCAATCACGTAGTAATCCGCCTTGACTTCAGGTGCGGGTGCGGACGGTTGAACCGAGATATACAGCGTGATGCCGAAGTTCACCTCAACTCCCTTATCAGACTCGATCGCGAGCGCGTATCCGGCACCAACGTACCTGTGAAATGACCTGACGTCGCCGGTCTTCACGTCGATAACTGTGTTGTATGGGGTGTAGATGTCGACCGAGAGCTCTCTGCTTAACCCAACCAGCGACCCGTCCACCTTCATCTCGCTTACCGCAGGGATCGATTCGTTAACCAGCGAGTCTACATCAGCGTGCGGAAACCTGCTGTGGGTCAGGTCCACGCTAGCGGCTACCTGGAGTGCCAGGAAGCGGTATAATTTTGAGGCGAGAGGTGTCAACGATCGCGCCTCGTCCTCGGAGATTTGGACTCTCGCGTATGCATCGCGAACCGCCGACTCGACGGCTACAGGCTCCTCCTCGAGGAGGAGTTCGAAGAGCTCCGGTCCAGCGATCTTACCCCTCTCGAATATGTGCCTCTTTGACCTTACAGTCAGCTGGTTTATGATGAAGTGGTATACCAGGCCCCTAAACGTCTTGAAGTTAGGTGGTGGTTGAATCCTTGCAACCCTACGGAGGTAAATGTCCCTCATCGTCGGGCAGTACCTTGATGCCAGCTCGCTGACCGACAGGAGATGACGACCTATGGGCTTCACAGGTGGCCTGGAGTTGTTCCATCCCCTCAGCTCAGGGCTGATCGCGGACGCGTCTCCCTGGTCACGTAGGATGCGGATCCGTCGTTCGAACTCCTCTCTCCTCAGGAAGAACACCTTCCCTTCACCCGCTGATTTTGAATCAACTTCATGGAACCGAAGCCAGCTGTTCGACCCCCTCCGACGTTCGAGAGCTCACCGAATTTGAGCAGCCCCATTGCCGTCCTCACCATCCGCTTTTGGCGGAGGTCCTCCGGAATGGAGTAGTAAACGGTGCCCGTGAATCCGACCACCCACTTGTTGAGCGTGGGATGCTCGTAGAGCCTTTGGGTGTAGATCCCGCTAGGGAAACCGGAGATCGCGATTCCCCCTGCATCGACCCATTCGAGGAACTCACGGTAATTGAACGTGGGATCTACGAAAGTGGTCCAGAGCCGCGCGAGGCTTCTGAACATGAGGCTCGGTAGGGGGAGAGGAACGTAGCGGTATGCTGGTTTGAGATTCCTGATCGATACCTTTGATATCTTCGGGACCTGTGATGTAATGGTGCTCGACGACATCCTGAAGAACGTGGGCGTCTCGAACTTCACCCTGAAACCCGCATCGGATTCAGCGGTGTTCTCGGGGAAAAGCGCCATCGGGTCGTGGATGACCAGCCTGATTTCAACCACCGTGAACTCGTGCCCCACCAGCCTGACCCTCTCGAGCATTCCCTCCGTCAGTATTTTCCTCCAGGCCTCGAACACCCTTCTGTCAAAGGTCAGGATCCTCAGCCAGACGTTCGAGTGGGGAAATATGTGCCTGAAGACGTAGCGCGTTGCCGCCATGTCGAAGGAGAGGGGTTTCACCGCAAACGGTGCCAGGCTCTTACCCATGTGGAGAAGGTCAGAGTAATTAACGTCTACCTTGTTGAGGAGCTCGTAGAAGACGCCTCTTACAGCGAAGCCCGAGAAGCTCTGGAACCTTATCGGCCTGTCAACTAGAATCCTCGCCTGGAGCTCGAAGATCATTCTCTCGCACCCTCCACAAGTGCCCTAAGATCGTCTATACTGAGCCTCAGCTCGCGGGCCAGCTCGGCGGCATAACCCTTCAACTCCCCTCTCCTCTCGAGACTCGATGCGATTATGTCTGCTATCACGAGCCGCGAAGTGACCATTTCGTGGAACTTGAGCGAGCTTCTGCTGCGATTCACCTCTTCGACCAGCAAACCCACCCCTTTCCCTTTACCTTCGATGATTCGGGGCAGCTGGTTTGCGGCCGTAGAACCAGCCATCCTCACGTTGTCCAAGTCCAAGTTCGGAATGACCTCGTGAAGCGGCGGGAACCCTGCTCCTCTGAGCGCTAAAGATATCTCGTCGACCGCTCCATCCGCTAGCCCGCAACCGTTAACCTCTTCCCTCCAACGACCTTGATAGATCAACCGCATGGCATGGTGATGGTGGAGGATCGAGAAGAGCCCCACGACCGCTGCAAATATGTGTGCGGGTGTCGGGTCTCCTGCAAGCTTTTTCAACAAGTAGTACTGGACATATGACGCGTAAATTTGGGCGGAAACTGTCTCGTGCCATCTGAAGCTGCAGAAGCATCGCGTATCATCCGTGATACGTTCTCCCACCTTAGAGATGCAGTTCCTCACCCTTTCTTGGTACTTCTCCAGACCCTTACCCGAGTCGTGAAGGATTACTGCCACGTGAATGACCTTTTCGAGTTCCTCCTCTAATTCCGGAGTAGGGTTCATGGCTTTTAGGAGAGCGATCTTGCGGGCGATCACCCGCGTTTCAGGATCGAAGAGGTAGCGAAAGACCCTGTAAACGTTCAGGAGGTGTTTGGATAGCAGGACCGAGTGCCAAGCATATACTCTATATCGGGTCAAGGAGACCCAGCCCCCTCAGGTAAACGCCTTCCCTGCAGACGAACGCGACGAGGGAGACACTTGCGTCCTGCGGCACCCCTGTCGTTCCCTTCAGCGAGACGAGCGGCTTAAGCCTCCTAATGTGCTCGGTGAAAAACGCGCAGAAGTCCTGCTCTCGTGCTGAAAGGAAGTCGTCGAGTTTTACGTGACCCACAGCTTTGTAGGTCTCCCCTTTGCGTCTGATCGATAAAATGGCTTTGAACCCATCCTCTCCTTTCTCGATGATCCGATCAAACCTTTTGGCGAGCCAACCGAGGCTGCAGGTAACAAGCCATCGCTCGATCTCCTTGTCTTCAGGAGCTGAGTTGCCGTCCAGCGGCCCGACGTACACGGGGACCAAGAGCGATTCCCTTACGAGACCGCAGAAATGAGATTCAACGATCTTCGCATCCCTCGCGCCTAGATGTATTTCCTCATCAAGGATTTCCAGATGAGTTTGAAGCCGTCCTTCCGATTGCACCTCCTCGCCAGCATAGGCTTCTTCAATGATTGTTTTGTAACTTGTCAGTCCGTTTGGGAGCGCCCTCTGCCCGACCGTTGGCACCCTCCAATCTATTCCCCTTCCTCCGTCTGTGACCGCACGAATAAGCTCACATGTCCTCCTTACCAGCTTCTCCTCATAGACGCCGTCACCGTCCCCTTGAAGGACGACCACGTCTGCCTCCGTCTCACCATTCCTCGCTAGTCTCCCTGCCCTCTGAGCAAGGGAGGTGGGCGCCGCTGCATCAGTGAATAATATAGAGGCCCCGCTGATCGTTACACCTGCCTCTATGACCTGTGTAGCAACTACGACCCTAGCGCTGTCCAATCTGTCCAATACCTCCTCCGCCTTTTCTCTATCCTCTTGGCACATCCTCCCATGCAGCAACACTATGTCCCTTCCCGGTGTAAGTCCAGCTCTTTGTACGAGGAGGTTGTACGTTTCGGCGGCCTTCTCTGGCGTGTTCCGCACGACGAGCATTTTCCGCCTCTCGTCTGAACGCCCTACCTCCTCTAGCATCATTCTCCCGAACTCCTCCTCATCTCCTACGAGACTGGTTCTCCACAGAGTGTTAAGAGCTTGTGACAAGTATTCCTCGTCAAGGATGAAGTTATTGCCCAAATCTCTTGCATAAGCGTCGAAGACGAAGACCCCAATCGAAAGTCTTCCTTTCAAGCTGAATATCCCGTCGATACGTCGCTTGATTTCTTCGATAAGCATGCGAGGCATCGTCGCGCTCAAGACGTAAGTTGGAACGAGTGCCTTCGCGAGGGCTGCAATTGAGGCAATGAGGGCATCGAAGCCCTTCGGTTGGGGAGCTCCAGGGTCGCCTCCATAGAGATGGACCTCATCGAGCCCAACAGTAGCTGTGAATATCATCCCCCGCGGTACCTCGTAATGAATTGAGTCCTTCCAAATGGATTCGGCGACGTTCAGCTTGAAGAGATTGTAGACGAAGCTGTCGAAGGTCGAGTAGATTACCATGCTCAGGAATTGTGGGCTCTTCAGCTCTCCGAGCTCAATTGAGGCTTGGTAGCCGAGTTGTTCATCCACTATTCCCAGGCTGCGGAAAAGCCCTTGCTTCCCGGCGTAGCTTACCGCCCTCTTTACTAGGCTCCTCATGGGGAGGACGTGAATAAGACGTGTGGAGAGCTGATCCATGGAGGCCTCAAAGAACTTGGGAGCGGCACTCGTCTTGCCGTAACCCGTCGGCGCGTCAACTACCACAAGGGGCACCCTTCCCGCAGATATCTCCTTCTCGAAGAACGAGACCGCAACCTGCAAGAGGTGCCTCATATGGAGACCTTGTACGTCTCAGCTAGGTGAGCCGACAAGATATCGGCTGAACGGGCTACCCATGATGCGGTTTCAGCTTTCATACGCAGCTTGCTGACAGTCTGGGGGTCGCGGAATAGTCTCGCGAGCCTATCGAATCCCGAGACAGCGTTGTAGAGGGCATCGAGCGAGCCCGAGATCGAATAGACGAGGAGGTTACTGCTCGATCCCTCTATTAGCCTAACGAAATCGCTTCCCATATTCCTGCTTCTGACGTCTAAGTAAGCGTCGATAAGGGTCAGACAGGCGCTTGCAGCACGGCGCTCATTATCCCTAAGCAGCCGCACCAAACCATGAGTAGTGATGTCGTCGACGGATAATATCGAAGCTCTATTACCACTCTCCTGTACCAGCGCCATCGACCCGAAGACGCCATCGTCGTGTACATCACCCTTCAAGATTAGCGAGGCTGAGAGGTAGAGCAGCATAACGCTCGTAGGTGGAATCTCCTTTCCCCGGATGACATGCCGCAGGGCCTCCCTCAATCGCTCATGGGTTCTCCTCAGCCTCTCGCCCTCCTTCAGGACGATCAATGAAGGCGTGCGAGGAAGCAATAAAAACACAGCGATGTTATCACCCACCCTGTTAGTTAAGGCGATGTGAGCTCCTGCGAGGCAGAGCGCAATTTGGTGACCGTCTAATCGCAGCTCTGCTTTGGAGTCCTTCAGGCCCATTCTTCTCTCGTATTCATAGAAATTTATCTTTAAGATGCTCGGCGGGGAGAATAGTCTCCTATCATTTACAAGAGTATCCACAGTTTCCGCATATTTGGATAAAAGATCAAGGGGTGAAGAATACTTGTTCAATCTTAGCCAGTCAGAATAGCTGCTGACAAAATACCTGTTGTCGTTCCCGGTGAATTGGATCCTAACCCGCATATCCCTGGCAGTCTCGACAACCTGTCTAAGACGATCCTTGAAGGCCGTGAGGTCTGTTACGACGAACCGGTCCGGCTCGCGATCTAATCCGAGGTAAACCGCTGCTAACTCGGCTAGCTTGTATGCGAATGTAGAGAGTGGTGGGATTGATATGGTAAATCCGTTCATAACATATCACGAGGAACAATCAAGCTCGTCTCTCTGAGTTTGAGTATTACCCCCTCCTCCTTTACCCTAACGCTCATCTTTCCGCCATATGGCCCTTTCTCCATTGGGACGACGAACTTCATGGTGCTTGAGGGTATGCGTTCTTCTTCGCGCTTCGCACCCCTCCCCCTGCGCCTCTCTGTGTTGCCGTAAATGTAGGCCCTTGGATCCCTGTAATCCCAGAACTCGATTATTTCACCACCAGGTTCAATAACTTCAACACAGGAATAGGGTGCGTAGAAAGACGTGGTCGCTAACCTCATTTCTGCGGGGACAACTTCCTGAATCGATGCGTCCTCCACAGCTATAATTCCCTCTTTCGATCCTAGCCTAGTTATCGACCAAGCTGCCTTTAACAGGCCAGCTTCATCAGCTCCAGGTCTCAAAACATACGCTATCTCTATTCTGCCGTTAGGGTTAATGGTTTTGCCCATTGCCTGCGCCCCGAACCAGTTAGAACTGATCTTCCGATGAGGTTGCCGAAGGTAAGGGGCAATGACGTTCTTGGTCAGGTCCTGATGGACGGTCGCAACGGACGTCGATATCCCGAACGCTGCATAGCTAACCTGCTCCAGCAGCTTATAGGCCGGGCTGTAGTACGCCCCATCCTCGAAAATCAGCTCCGGCCATCCCTTGGAGGTGAAGTACGGGTAGGCGAGGGCCCCCAACAGAGTGCTCGGGGGAGGTACAGGGATCGGTGTCTGCGCAGCGGACTGTCCTGGAGCCTTAATGGACCATCCCCAAGGTGCTGTAGCCTTCACGTGAAGGACCTTAACCACTGACGCCCACCACGTCGGTGATGAGCGTTGCGAACAGCTCTTCTGGGCTCGCGAAACCTGGCTTCAGGACGGCTGGCGAGACGTCCTCTGAGGGTGTCGTGAGCCCCTCGCCGTTGTAGTAGTATATCGTCACCTGTTGCTTCAGGTCCGTGTTGCCGTGATTCATCGCCTTGACGAACTCCTTTGCCCTCAACGCGGTCGATGAGAGGTAAGCCTTGGTGTGGCCGGGCGATGTGATGAAGGGCATCGGCCCAGATAGGGCCGCGACGATGCTCCTGACTTCCCAGCTCGGTAGGAATCTGGTACGCTTAGCTCCGAAGAGAGGACCCACGATCATCGCAGCGAGCGACTTCAATGCTACCTCAACGCGTTTCTTTCGCTCTGCCTCGCCTATCACGTCCTTGACCTCTGCAAGCTTGGTCCATCCGATCCTGGCAACGTCTATGACGAAGCTCAAAGTGTAGACGGCGGATCCGATCTCTACGTAGTAGATGGCCTGTCCTTCCTCTGGTCTGGCCGGCGAGTACCTCACGTGGAACTGGGGTTCCACTGCAACCGACCTCAGCGCGTCCGCTGCTGGTATGAGGTACCCTGTTGAGAAGAGGGACGACCTCTTGACCTGGAAAGGCTCCTCAGCGTAAAGGAAGCCTCCCAAGTCCTCAACGACGCAGTTCCTAATCACCTCCGCCTCGAATTGCGTCGGGCTGAACCCGTCCTTCTTCCCGATGAGCTCCTTGAGCTTCCGCTCCCAGTCTGAGGTACCGAACATCTCCTTTGAGGCGTGCTTCGTGAAGACCTCCTTGTAGCAGTTATCGCAGACAGGTAGGCCTGCCTGCCTCGCAAGCTGGCCAAGGATCGCCTGGTATCCGTGACCTACAGACTCGCCGCTCACCGCTGGGACGTACTTCACGACCGTCGAGCCGTCCTCCTCGACGACGACCGGGACCCTCCTGTGTTTTATGTAGTTGCCGACGCTCTCAGCCATATTGAGCGCCTCGACGTTGACCAGGACCCTAGCGGATAGGCTGACGTAAGCCGTCATTCGCCCTCACCCCTCCTCCTGCTGGTCTCGGCATAGGCCTGAATGGCGATCAGCTTCGCTAGCTTAACGGGATCCTCGTGTGAGAGGAGCCTGTTCACCTCGTCCTCACTGGGTATCTCGCCCCTCCGTACGCAGTAAACGGTGGCGCCGGGCTCGATCCTCACATCTCCCTTTAGTACCTCTACGAGTTTGCCCACCATGCCAGGATACCTGCCGGGGGCGCTTACCCTCCCGATCTCCCAGCAGGGGATGGTGTACGTCTTTCCGGTCCTTTCGTCCTTGATGGTCACAACCACCTCCTGCTTCTCGAGCGTCCGAGCGATCCTCAGAGCCTCGTACAGGGCTTGCGACACGGTTTCTGGGGAGAGCGCGTTCGCGAACTTGTCGACCACGCTGTACCTCTCGCTCTCGACGAAGAACCTCAGAAGATTCACAATCCCTGAGACTGACTCCATGCCCATGGAACGTAGAAAACAAAAGCAGTTAATAAAGTTTCGTGAAGTTTGTATCGTCGCTTCTCTCCTGGTTTAAATATTGTTGCCTAGGATGGGAACAAGGATGGTGTACATCGTGGCGACGTTGGGGTTCGAAGAACGTCCGGTCCTGAGGTCGGTGCTGAGACACTACGCTGAGGGGTTGTCAGGCGTTGCCGCAATCATGCCTGAGACCGGGACCAGGGACGAGAGGGGGGAGGCGGCGCTCTCGAGCCTAAGGCAGTTCCTGGCGAAGTTCGTCGGGATAGAGCCCGTAGTCCATAGGGTGGATCCCACCAGATTCGTGGACGCGATGAGGGCGATCAAGTCCGTGCTCATTTCCGCGGTAGGGAACCACGGTGCTGTGGTTCTCGTTCTGGGCGGCGGGATGAGGGGGCTCGTGATCGAGGCCCTGCTCGCGGCACTCCTTTTGCCCCAGGACGTCAGCGGTCAGGTCCAGGTGGAGGTCGACCTCGAGTACCGCGACGCTTACTTCGCCTTCAGCGCTGGCGACATCGATCGGGTGACATTGCCCAGAAGGGAGATGTCGGTGCTGAGGGAGATCGTCGATCTAGGGGGAGAGGAAGTCGAGCTCGGTGAGGTGGTGAGACGGCTCGGTATTCCCAAAACCACCGCGTGGAAGATCGTCAGAAGGCTCGAGCACATGAACCTCGTGAGGCTTGAGCTCGCCGAGCGGAGGCTCAGGGTATCGGTGACGCTCAAGGGGATGTTGCAGCTAATCTGACGGAGGACACAGCGCCGACGGACTCAGACCTCGGGAAGACCGTCGAAGGAAGGGGTCGATGACGTTAGGATCCCTCCATGACGAACCGTTCCGACGTTGGGGCGGCTCCTGACTGCCTACGGGTGGAGGGGAAGCCCGAGGTCCTGATCGACCCCCTGGCGCCGTCGACCTCTCTGCCACCATCAGACGGGTGCGCGTTTCTCCGAAGCGCCCGACCGGCCTATCGGAGTGGCCCTGCGTGCCTTCTCAAGACGGCCCTCAGCGCGCGGAAATCATTTGTTCTGCATAATTAGCTTTTACAGGAATACTTAACTGTAATGAAGTAGGTCCGTCTGCTCTTTATATACCCACTTGCAAAAACGGGGGCAGGCGGAGGTTGAGCTGAAAATATCCTAAAATTAAGGCGAGATTCCCGGAAATTGGGGTCGGAATCTCGCGAAGAGAGTTGAAAGGATATATGGTAGCGCCGACCGCCAAGCTCTCTCGCGAATCTCGCGAAGAGAGTTGAAAGTGTCGTCTGTTTTATCGTGCTCCCGTCGCCGGGAGCCGAGCGGGAATCTCGCGAAGAGAGTTGAAAGGTGGAATAGGCGAACCTTTTCTCCCTTAAGGAATTTGGGAATCTCGCGAAGAGAGTTGAAAGCTTCCGGATTGAGTAGCTCCCCATTCGACCCAAATTTATATTGAGGAATCTCGCGAAGAGAGTTGAAAGATGGGTATCCCCCCTCGATCGTGATTGACCATTTGCCCGAATCTCGCGAAGAGAGTTGAAAGTACATGATCCTCACTCCCACCTCTCCGTTGGAGCCTTTGGGAGAATCTCGCGAAGAGAGTTGAAAGCGCCTCCGAACCGCAAGACCTCCTTGACCTCCTGGTCGAATCTCGCGAAGAGAGTTGAAAGCAACCCCAACGGTCGACAAACCGTCCATCGTGACCAAAAGAATCTCGCGAAGAGAGTTGAAAGCCGGGGGAGGAGCTGGACGAGGGCACGCGGCGCTTCCTGGAATCTCGCGAAGAGAGTTGAAAGTGTTAATAAAATGATATTTGTGCACATCCATGTGCATGCTGAATCTCGCGAAGAGAGTTGAAAGCACGTCATCCGCCCCCGGCGGGCGAGGGCCCTCCGCTTCACGCGAATCTCGCGAAGAGAGTTGAAAGTTGAATAAGTTGAATTGGTGTTCGTAATCGATGCCACCAGAATCTCGCGAAGAGAGTTGAAAGCGCGGTTATCCTCGCTATCGCGTTCTTTTTGTATCAGCTCGAGAATCTCGCGAAGAGAGTTGAAAGCCTTGAGCCGCTCGATCTCGTCGCGCGAGACGAGGCGCCTCGAATCTCGCGAAGAGAGTTGAAAGCGGGTTAGCGGGTCTCGGAACGCTGCTGTCGGACACGAATCTCGCGAAGAGAGTTGAAAGAAAGACGTTCTGACTGACTATGCTGATGAGCTTATGAAGAATCTCGCGAAGAATGTTGAAAGTGATGTTGCCCTTCTTCACCTCATCTATGATTCGCCTTCCGAATCTCGCGAAGAGAGTTGAAAGTCACGTTATCGCTCCATTCTACCCCCACGTCATCGCTCGAATCTCGCGAAGAGAGTTGAAAGCAGTAGGGGCAGGTCCAGGACCCCGCCTCGTAAGCGATGAATCTCGAGAAGAGAGTTGAAAGTACGAGGACCAAGCTACAGACCATCACTTTTATTACGTTCAGGTCAGGTGGTCCGGAGGATGTCGAAGGCCGCCAAGAAGGAGGTCCGGGAGAAGACGATCAGGGGGATAGATCTGCCTCCGATGAAGGAGATCGAGGCCTACCTGAAGACGCAGAGCTACGTGACGCCCTCGATGCTCGCGGAGAAGTTCAAGGTGAGGCTCTCGGTTGCGAAGGACGTCCTCTCCCAGCTGGCCTCCCAGGGCCTTCTCAGGCTCGTCGACGGAACCAACCGGCTCCGGATCTACGCCGTCGTGGGCGGCAAGGCTCCCACGGGCATTCAGGTCTCGTCCTCGTCCGCTGCCTCCGAGGCAGAGGTCGCCGAGTCCGCCGAGCCGAAGGCGAAGAAGAAGGGAAGGAAGGCCGCCAAGAAGTGAAGACCCTACTGCTGCTCCCGATGGATCGCTATCCGGTCTCCGGGCCTGACGCGCTCGAGGACCGTGCAGTCGTCCAGCATCACGCCCAGCTTCACCGAGTGCGGAGGTATCGGGCCCTTCCTGATCACCAGGACGATCGCGGGCCCTGAGGCCCAGTAAAGGACGTCTCCGGGGCTTATGGAGTAGATCGTCTTCTCCGCTCCCCTCCTCAGCTCGATGGGGAAGTAGACGGCGTGCTCCCACCTCGCGGCCGGCCCGCTCAGGGGGAGTGACCTGACGACCTCGTCGTAGGTCAGCGGTGCCAAGTACCTCTTCAGCTCGGCCCTCAACGACCCGAGCCGCTCTACCTCGATTTTCACCCTGATCGACTGGGAGGACATCCGTCAGTCGGCGGTGAAGCCCTCCAGCCTCGGCCTCATGAAGCGCGGCATGTTCTCCTCGTACCTCCGTATGGCATCGC
This sequence comes from Candidatus Calditenuis fumarioli, assembly GCA_030059665.1. GTDB lineage: Archaea > Thermoproteota > Nitrososphaeria_A > Caldarchaeales > Calditenuaceae > Calditenuis > Calditenuis fumarioli. Next base: position 263,788 of record JANVYR010000002.1, on the reverse strand, counting down.
CGTACTTGGAGAGCGTGATCTCTATGTCGTCCAGCCCCTTAACCAGCCTCTCCCTCACGTGCGGCTCCATCTCGAACCTGTAGGTCTTCCCGTAGGGAGCCTCCACGACGCCCCTCTCCACGTCAACCCTCAACACCAGTTCTCCCGACTTGGCCCTCTCCCTGATCTCCCTGACCTCCTCGTCGCTGAGCCTGACGCAGACCAGCCCGTTCTTCGAGGCGTTGCCGTAGAAGATGTCGCCGAAGGAGGAGGCGATCACGCACCTGATTCCGAAGTCGAGTAGGGCCCAGACGGCGTTCTCCCTGCTCGAGCCGATGCCGAAGTTCCGACCAGCGACGAGGATCCTCGCGCCGGAGAACTCGGGCCTGTCCAGCACGAAGTTCCCCGTGAGCTTCCCTCCCTCGTACCTCCACCGGTAGAACAGGTACCTGCCGAGGCCCCTCCGCTCGAGCACCTTCAGGAACTCGGCCGGGATGATCTGGTCGGTGTCTACGTCGTCCACCTCCAGCGGCGCCGCCTTGCCCTCGACCACCCTTACAGGCTCCGGCACGGCCCTCCATCCCGCCAGCGGGTTATGAGCGTGTCGCCTCGCCCCACGGGACTCACTCGAGCCTGAAGCTCCCGAGCACGAGCCTTCCCGAGTAGCCGTCCCACGTGGAGGTCCACTCGTCGATCCTCAGCCTCCTCCTGAAGGGAGGGGCCCAGAGGACGAGCGTCTCGTAGTCCCCTCCCTCGCCGTCGGGGTCGAACCCGTATCGCTCCGAGAGGTCCAGGAGCTCCTCCAGCGCCCGAGCGTCGATCCTCCTCCCGATCCACTCCCTCCCGAGCCCAGCGGCCGCCACCGAGGAGACGAGCACCTCGTATCCCCTCCTCACCACCTCCCGCACCACCGATCCCGGAGGTGAACCCCAGTTGGGAGCCATGTGCCTCATCCCCAGCTCCGCCGCCAGCTCGTCCATCCTCGTCTTCTGGTAGCTGCTCCTGATGGTCCCTGTCACGAACCCTCCCACCCCGAGCTTATCCTTCAGCGCGGCGAGGTGCCTCCCGAGCTCCTCGATCTCCCTGACCTTCCCGCCACCGACCCTGAGCATGAGGTGTGGTATTCCCATCGCCTCGGCCTGGAGCGGCGTGACGTCGAGGCAGATCTCGTGGAAGGCCCAGGAGTTCGGCTCAGGAACGACTGTCAGGCACGCTGCTATCGAGTGCCCCTCCTCGATCGCCCTCTCGAGCGCCAGCGTCGAGTCCTTTCCGCCCGTGAAAAGCGCCACCAGCCTCACTCCTGACCTTCCGACCGGTTGGCTTGTGATATTGTTTCGCTCTGCGAGCTCCCTTCCCTGACGAGCTCCGCGAGGACCTTCCTCAGATCCTCCGGCACCGGAACGGACCTCAGGCTAGACGTGGAGACGGAGACGTACGTGATCCTCGCGACCGCCACCACCTCGCCGTCCCTCAGCACCTCGCCTCCGAAGGTGAGCGAGCTGCGGCCCACCCGCTCGACCCAGATCCTGATCAGGAGCCTGTCGTTCAGCCTCAGGGGCTTGAGCATCCTGCACCAGTACTCGCCGGTGACGAGCGTCCAGTCGACCCTGGATCCGTTGACGGTCATGCCTCCCCTCTCGTCGAAGACGAACCCTCGGGAGGCGAGGTAGTCGTCCACGGCCTCGTCGATCCACTCGACGTACCTGGGGAAGAAGACCCTGCCGGTGCAGTCGGTGTCGGAGAACCGCACCTTCCTAAGGCTGACGTGATATCCCTCGGCCGACACCTGTGCCGTTCGAAGGTCGTGGATTTAGCCGCTACCGAGGAACTCCCCCAGCGTCCTCTGGCCCGAGGCCCTCTCAAGGTCGAAGAGCTTCACGCCCGCCCTCCTCAGCCTGATCCCGCCGGTGCCTCCCAGCAGCTCCTCCAGAAGCGCCGAGACGTTCCTCCTGAGCGCCTCCAGGTCCTCCACCGGGCTCCCCAGCTTTCTGGACCTGGTAAGGGTCCTCAGGTCGGTCGTGATCGCTATCACCCCGACGCCCCTGCAGAGGTAACCCTGCCTCCGCGCCTCATCGAGCAGCGCCCTCATGGGCCCCTCCAGCTGCGAGAGTATCTCCTCAGGGTCGGACGTGTCCCTCTTCAGCGTCACGATCCTGCTGAGCTGCGTCCTCCCCTCCCTCGGAGCAACTGGCTCGTCGTACTCGCCCCTGCTCGCCAGGTGGAGGTACCTTCCCATCGCCTCCCCGAACCTGGCCACGAGGACCTGGGGGTCCGCGCTCGCCAGCTGGCCTATTGTGGTGATCCCCATCTCCCTCAGCTTCTCGCCGACCTTCCTGCCCACGTAGGGCATCTCCTCCACCGGAAGATCGCTGAGGAAGGACCTGACCTGCTCCGGGCTCACAACGAGCAGACCGTCTGGCTTGGCGCGATCGCACGCTATCTTCGCGACCACCTTGTTGGGCCCGACGCCGACCGTGCACCTGAGCCCCGTCTCGAGCAGCACCTCCCTCTTGATCGACGCCGCGACCTCGCCGGCCCTCCCGAAGTCGCCGCCGGTGACACGGGTCAGGTCGATGAAGGCCTCGTCCACGCTCACCACCTCGACCGTTACGTCGAAGCGGCCGACGACCTCGAAGACTCTCGCAGAGAGCTCCGAGTAGTACCGCTTGTCCACCGGCAGGAAGACCGCGTCCTTCCCCTCCAGCAGCCTCATCGCCCGAGATATGGGCATGCCCGCCTTGACGCCGTACGACCTGGCTAGGTAGTTGGCGGAGGCGACCGCACCGCTGACCTCCGTTCTTCCCGAGTAGACGCATACGACCACCGGCTTCCCCCTGATCTCAGGTCTCCTGAGCTCCTCCGCCTGCGCGAAGAAGTAGTCCAGGTCGAGGCAGGCGACGACCTTCACCGCTCCGAGGGATGCAACGTTGCGGATTAGCCTATTCCGGCTTCACCGGTCGTACGATGCTCCTCCAAACAGCTCGCGTCCGCGAGTCGGTTTAACCGAGCGAGAACGCTCCAGTAGTTGAGAAGCCTTATAGCATGAACCCAAAGATAGCGGCGAAATGATCAGGGTCAAGGTAGCGCGTTCAGAGTACGGTTACGCTTACTTGGAGGACGGAACGATTGTTCTTATAAGGCCAGTGATTGTTAACGTGATTGAAACCGGTCCTAAATATCCCACTGGACCCAGCTTCATGACTCAAAACCAGATCGTCGTGACAGTTATCACGCCTCCAGAGTTAAAGGAGGTGGTGAAAGACAAACCAAGACCGACAGGTACTAATTTCTGGTTTAACCCTGACATATGGGCTATTATCCCCATAAAGGAATCGACCCCAGGTATCGATAGCGTATATTACGATTGTGAGGATGGACGGAAGTATTTGATAGAGTTGGAAGCTTACCCAGATATTATTAGCAGAACACTCGAATACAAAGATGAGATGGGGTCACCCATATATCACATTAGGTACAGTACGAGATTGAGCGTGAAGCTGGCTGATTAGGTATGAAAGAATCGCTACAGAGCTGCAAAGTTCGCAGAATATCCAATCATTTTATGGACAGATTTAGGGAAAGGGGAATCGAGCAACATATGGGGTTAGAGATGAGCGAATTTGTAAGACTTGTGGAGAAATTATGGTCCGAGGGAAAGTTTGAACCAACTGTCAAAGAATTTCGCTACAAAATAGCTATCGATGTGAGTTCACGTGTGACCGGTGATTCGCGTCGTCAAATCTGGATCATTGTGGACAAGAGTTCCGGTTGCTCGCTCACCTTAGTGACGGTGTACCCTAAGGACGTCTCCTCTCCTTCGTGAACGCGGCGGCCTGCTCGTCGTCCAGCAGGACTTCGATCCCCAGCGGGGCCCCTTCCTCGTCGAGATCGAGGACCACGGTGGTCCCTTCGGCGGCTATCGATCTGGCTGCCCTTCTGCCTAGCGGCTGCAGGTACACGTAGAGTGACCGCGCGACTGGATCGAACTTCACGAATGCGGTGCTCAACGTCACATCGAATTGCGTCGTAACCATCGTGGACAAAAGCGTCGTGTGGCTCAAGCCGCTGCTCACGCTATCTCCTCCCTTTGTCACGCGCAGGTCGGCCGTTGACGACGAGGTGACCGATGTCATTGGCCAAATTAGTTCGTCAATGGTCGCTAAAATGTGTTGCACTCCCCATCGTCCGGAATCGCTATTATAGGTCGCTTGGTGGTGGACGAAGGCTAAATTCGGGTGCGCAACTCTCAGCACATGAGCAAAATCCTCATCGTCCTCCTCGACGGGCTCGGCGACAGGCCCTCCAGGTCCCTGAACGGGATGACGCCGCTTCAGCGCGCCAACAAGCCGGGGCTCGACGAGCTGGCTGCGGAGGGCGTCACGGGCATCATGGATCCCGTGGCTCCGGGAGTTCCGGTGGGGAGCGACACGGGACACCTCTCGATACTCGGTTACGACCCCTACAAGTTCTACACGGGGAGGGGGCCGCTCGAGGCGCTCGGCGCAGGGATGGACCTGAGGCCCGGCGATGTGGCGTTCCGCGTGAACTTCGCCACCGTCGGCGACGACTGGACCGTCATCGACAGGAGGGCCGGAAGGATCTCCACGGAGGAGGCGAGGGCGCTGGGCGAGGCGATAAGGGAGATGGCCGCGGCGTTCGACTCGGAGTTCGCCTTCGACTTCCTCACCACCGTCGAGCACAGGGGCGTCCTGGTGATGAGGGGCGATGGGGTATCGGACGAGGTCACCGACGTCGACCCGCACATGGAGGGGGTCAAGGCGGAGATGCCGAGACCGAGGTCGCCGGGGGCCGAGCGGACCGCTAGGGAGCTGGAGAGGTTCCTGCGCAAGGCGAGGGAGGTCCTCGAGTCCCACCCGCTCAACCGGGAGCGCGTCAGGAAGGGGCTTAGGCCCGCGAACGCTATACTTCCCCGCGGTGCGGGCAAGATGCCTCGCCTTCCCTCATTGAGGGAGAGGTACGGCGTGAGTTGCGTGGTCATCGCAGGCGGCGCGCTCTACAGGGGAGTCTGCAAGGCCGCCGGTATGGACGTCAGGATAGTTCCGACCGCGACGGGGACCCTGAACACGGACCTGAACGCGAAGTTCAACGCGGCCCTCGAGTCGCTGAAGACGTACGACCTGGTCTTCCTCCACATCAAGGGCACCGACACGGCCTCCCACGACCGGAACCCATCGGCCAAGGCGGCCTTCATCGAGCGGATAGATAAGGAGCTGAGGGCCAGGATCGACCAGCTGGGGGACGTGATCGTCTGCGTCACGGGAGACCACACCACGAGCTCCGTCGACGGACGCCATCACGGTGACCCGGTCCCGCTGCTGATATGGGGCGAGGGCGTGAGGAGGGACGAGGTGGTCAGGTTCGATGAGGTGAGCTGCGCCCGAGGCGGCCTCGGAAGGATCAGGGGCCTGGACCTGATGAACACGCTTATGGACCTCACGGGAAGGGTCGAGATGTTCGGCGAGTGATAGAATCTCTCTTATGGAGCTCAGTACTGGATGATGTGGGGATAGACGTACTTATTGAACAGCGCCTTCTTCTCCGAGGGCGAAAGCTCAACGTAACCCGTTGCGGGCGAGATGTAGGCGACGTCGATGCTGTCGCCGCTCCCGATGTCCCTCCTCGTCGCGACGGCCACGGCCTTGTATGCCAGCTCCACCGCCTGGTCTATTGAGAGGTCCTCCCTGTACTCCGACTCGAGGACGCCCAGCGCAACCGGAGAGCCGGAGCCGGTGCTGATCACCTTCTCCTCCGTCACGCCGCCGAGCGGGTCAACGTTGAAGAGGTGCGCACCGGAGTCGTCGACGCCGCCGACCAGCAGCTGGGTCTGATATGGGAAGAACCGGTAGTAGAACATGTAGGTGGAGAGGAGCGTCGCGAGCGCCCTCACCTGCATCCTCCTGCCCTGCGTGACCTCGTAGTGCCTGACGTTAGCCCTCATCAGGTCCACCAGCGCCTGCGCGTCAGCGACCCTCCCCGCGATCGTCATCGCGATGTAGTCCGATACCTTGTGGATCTTCTTGGCCCTCCTGTGGGCCACGAAGAAGCCTGCGGTGGCCCTCGTATCGGTCGCCAGAACGACCACGTTCCCCACGACGAACCCCACCGTGGTGGTCATCCTCGATCAACCCCATGGATCTCTCTGATAAATTGTTGTTGGGCTCCGGGTGCGAGGAGCGTCCGATTCGCGTCGGCAGGCCCTCCGGGTCCGGCGGAACTTTTTTGGCAGGCTCGGTTCGTCGATGGCGGGGCGCCGCGATTTGGGCCTGAACTACCGGGAGCTGGGGCTGAGGGTGGGCCTGGAGATCCACCGGCAGCTGGACACTAGGACGAAGCTCTTCTGCGACTGCCCGACCGAGCCGAGGACGACCGGCAGGACCGTCGAGTTCGTCCGGAGGCTGAGGGAGGCCCAGAGCGAGCTCGGCGAGGTCGATCCTGCGGCGAGGTTCGAGATGAGGCGCGCCAGGACGATCGTCTACAGGGCCGACCTGGGGTCGGTGTGCCTCGTCGAGATGGACGAGGAGCCTCCCCACGAGCTGAACAGGGAGGCGCTGAGGATAGCGCTGACCTTCGCGGCCATGGTCGGCGCAAGGCCCGTCGACGAGATACAGGTTATGAGGAAGATCGTCATCGACGGCTCCAACACCACCGGCTTCCAGAGGACCTGCATCGTCGCGGTGGGAGGGTCCGTCAGGGTGGGGAGCAAGGTGGTGCCGATACAGACGATAACGCTCGAGGAGGACGCGGCCAGGCTCATCGAGCAGCGCGACGGCCAGGTCGTTTACGACCTCTCCCGGCTCGGGATACCGCTGATAGAGGTCTCCACCGCGCCAGTCATCGAGGACCCGAGGGAGGCCTACGAGGTGGCGCTGGCGATAGGGAGGCTCCTGAGAGCGACTGGGAAGGTGAAGAGGGGCATCGGGACGGTGCGTCAGGACCTGAACGTCTCCATCGCCGGAAGCGGGCTGGTGGAGGTGAAGGGCGTCCAGGAGCTCGAGGACCTGCCGAGGGTGATCGAGTACGAGGTCCGGAGGCTGCTGCACCTTGAGCGCGTCAGGAGCGAGCTGAGGTCGAGGGGCGTCAGGGCGGAATCGGTCTCGTCGGAGAAGGTCAGGGACCTGACGCACGTCTTCTCATCGAGCAGGAGCAGGCTCGTCTCGAACGCGCTATCGAAGGGCTGGAGGGTGATGGGCGTCAGGCTCCCGGGCTTCGCGGGCCTTCTGGGCGGAGGCGACGTCAGGCTCGGGAGGGAGCTCTCCGAGTACGCGAGGGCCTGGGGAGGCGTCGAGGGCATCCTCCACTCCGACGAGCTGCCGGGCTACGGGATCACGCAGGAGGAGGTGGCCGCTGTCCGACGCGAGCTCTCATGCGGTGAAGGCGACGCTTTCGTCCTAGTGCTCGGCCCTGAGCGGAGGTGCCTCGACGCCCTCGGTGCTGTCATCGAGAGGGCATCGCTCGCGGTGGAGGTGATACCGGACGAGACGAGGGCCGCCAGGCCCGATGGTACCACCTCCTACCTCAGGCCGAGGCCCGGATCGGCCAGGATGTATCCGGAGACCGATGTGCCCTTCGTGAGGGTGAGCAGGGATCTTCTGGAGGAGGTGATGCGTTCGCTGCCGAGGCCCCTCGAGGAGCGCGCTGAGGAGCTGATGAGGACCTACGGCCTCTCGAGGCAGCTCGCGTGGGAGCTCATCGACGGCGAGGTGGTCGAGGAGTTCCTCTCCCTGGTCCAGACCGGTGTGGCCCCTTCGTTCATAGCGAGCCTCCTCACCGAGGTGATGAAGGACCTGAGGCGCCAGGGCGTTCCGGTCGAGAACGTGGGCGTCGGGGCGGTCCGGAGGTACCTGGAGCTCGTTGCGCAGGGCAGGACGGCAAAGGAGTCGGCAAGGGACGTGCTGGCTTACCTCGCAGGCCATCCGGGGTCCACGGTGGAGGAGGCACTGAAGGCCCTCGGGCTGGAGGCTCCGCCTCTCGATGAGGTCGAGAGGGTCGTCGACGAGCTGGTGAGGGAGGTCCTGCCGAGGCTGTCGGGGCGCGACCCGTTCGGGCCCATCATGGGAGAGCTGATGAAGAGGTACCGGGGAAGGGTCGACGGAGCGGTTCTGAGCCGCGTGCTGCGGGAGAGGCTGGCGAGGGCCGGCACCTCGGGCGGCTCGGCGTAGTCGAACGGCCTCACGGAAAAGTCTAAGCCCGAGGGCGGAGTCTTTCATCCGTGCTTGACGCCTTCACCCAGTCGGTGATAGTGCAGGGAGTCATGCTGGTGATCGGCGTGTTGATAGGCTACGGCGTCGCGAGGGTCCTGAAGGGCATCCTGCTGGTGCTCGTCGGCATCCTGATACTGCTGCTCCTCGGGATCACGATCGCCGGCCTCCCTGGGTTCAGCGAGCTCTTCGGCCTCTTCGGACAGGCCGCAAGGAGCGCGAGGACCTTCCTAGGCGTGATAATGGACCATCCGCCCTTCGCTCTCGGCCTGCTGATTGGATTTGTAATGGGTCTGATCAGGTGAGCGGCCCGTGCCGGAGAACTGCCCAGCGGATCACGCCGGCGGGTTCAGGACCCTGAGGCCCATCTGGGTGGCGGCCTCGTAGATCTCGAGGGCCTTCTTCCTCCCCACCCTGCCGGAGATCCTCACCGCGTGCACCCTCGGGTCAAGCCCCTCCAGCTCCTTCCTGTTGCTCACCAAGACCTCCCTGAAGCCCGATGGGTGGAGGCCCCTGTACTTCCGGGGCGACCGGTAGCCCACCTTCACCAGCGGCGGCCACCCCTTCACCTGGAGCCTCATCTTGCTGTCCTTCCCCCTCGGCCTCCTCCAGTTCGGCTTGAGCCTCACGTACCTCCAGCTCTCCTGCCTCACGAACTCGGGCCTCTCCTTCCTCAACCTGAGCACCCTCTTCGGTATCTTGATGGCTGCCTTCGGCTTCGGCGCCTCCTGCTGCTGTTGCTGCTCCTGCTCCGACATCGCCTCTCCACCCCTTCCACGTCCCACTTATCAATCCATATCCGTCCTCGGATCCCTTGGGCATACCGCCGGTCCTGCGCCGGGACTCGGGCCCTCCTGTCGAGCGGTGCATTCTTTTAGCGGCCGAGCGGACGCAGCCTCCCGGATGGATCACCGGGCCGAGCTCGAAGAGTACTTCCAGCACATCAGGAGCGAGTTCTCTCGTCACCTCGAGGTCGCCAGGAAGCTGAGGGAGAGGGTGCGCTACCCGACGCCGGAGGTCGAGGTGAGGGTCGCGGAGGACATGGCCGAGCGGATCGAGGCGGCGATCGGGAGGAAGGGGATCGCGGGGCTGATCAGGTCCCTCGCGCAGAGCGTCCAGAAGGAGCTCCTGCCCTTCAAGCTGGCCGAGAGCCTGGTTTCGGAGCTCGAACATCCGGACGACTCCTCGCTCACCGACATCGTGAGGACCTGCCTAGCGGTGATGACGCCCCCCGGGACGACCGCAGCACCGACCGAGGGCATCGCGGCCGTGAGGATCAAGACCAACCCCACCGGCACCAGGTACCTCGCCATCTACTACGCCAACCCCATCAGGTCCGCGGGAGGGACCGAGGTCGCAGGCTCCGTTGTGCTGGCGGACTACGTCAGGAACCTGCTGGGGCTCGACCGGTACAGGCCGACCGATGAGGAGGTCATGAGGTTCATCGAGGAGGCCCGGACGTATCGCAGGAAGGTCGGTCGCTTCCAGTACAACGTCTCCGACGAGGTCCTTGAATTCGTGGTGAGGCGGATCCCGATAGAGATCACGGGGGTTCCGACGGATCCAGTCCCAGTCCCGTCCTTCAGGGAGGTTCCGAGGGTGGAGACCCCCTACGTCAGGGGAGGGGCGCTGAGGGTGGTGAACGACGGCGTCGCCGGCAGGGCCAAGAAGGTGCTGAAGCTGGTCCAGATGGTGGGCCTCGAGGGGTGGGAGTGGCTCGAGGAGGTGGCCAGGATGATGAGGGATTCGACCAAGGGCGGTTCCTCGGTGCTGAAGGAGGTCATCGTCGGCAGGCCCGTCTTCTCGATGGCCGATTCCTTCGGCGGCTTCAGGCTCCGGTACGGCAGGGCGCCCCACACGTCGATGTCGGCGGTTGGCGTTCACCCCTACACGATGAGGGTCCTCGAGGACTTCGTCGTCGTCGGCACCCAGCTGAAGCTCGACTACCCGGGAAAGGGAGGGGTCGCGGTTCCGGTGGACTGCATCGAGCCGCCGGTGGTGAAGCTTGAGGACGACTCGGTGATCAGGGTCGACTCGCCGTCGAGGCTGGAGGAGGCCCTCAGGTTCGGGACAAAGGTCCTCTTCGTGGGGGACCTGCTCGTCAGCTTCGGCGACTGCGTCGAGAACAACGTCCAGCTGAAGCCTCCCGGCTACTGCGAGGAGTGGTGGGTGGAGGAGGTGAAGGCCGCCCTCCGGGAGCTGGGAGAGGTGTTGCGCCCCGACGAGCTCGAGTGGGTCAGGCTCGCCGACCAGGACCCCTTCAGGAACGTCCCACCGGTCGAGGTGGCCTGCAGGATCTCGGCCAGAACGCGCGTCCCCCTCCACCCGAGGTACATGCCGTTCTGGGACAGGTCCACGGGCAAGGAGGTCGAATCGATCAGGAGGTGGCTCCGGAGCAACATCAGGTCGTACAGGGCCCTTCCCAACGATCCCGAGGTCAAGAGGGCGCTGGAGGCGATGTTGGTGCCGCACAGGGTCAGGGACGGTCGTCTCGTCCTCGAGCCCGGATGGATCAAGGCGCTGATCTTCCTCTTCAGGCCGTTCAGCCCCGTCGACGTCTCGGAGAAGAGCGTGGCCGACGCTTTGGCTGCCCTCTCGGGTCTGCCCTACAGGCCCCGCATGGGCACCGTCCTCGGCGTGAGGATGGGGAGGCCTGAGAAGGCGAACCAGAGGAGGATGAAGCCTCCCGCGCACGTCCTCTTCCCGGTGGGCCTGCTCGGAGGGATGAGGAGGTCGATCGTCGCCGCTGCGAGGGCGGGGAAGGGGCCAGTGGAGCTGAACGTCAGGGTCTGCATCGACTGCGGATCGAGGACTTGGAGGGAGAGGTGCGAGTCCTGCGGTGGCTCCACCGCGCTGGCCGGGTTCTGCAGCGCCTGCGGCTCCGAGTTCGTCGAGCCCCAGTCGACGTCCTGTCCCTCGTGCGGGTCGCGCCTCTCGCTCAGCTCGAAGTTCGTCGTCGACTTCAGGTCCGAGCTCGAGGAGGTCCTCGGAAAGGTGAGGGTCGAGGTCGAGGAGGTGAAGGGCGTCAGGTCCCTCACGAGCAGACACAAGGTCCCCGAGGAGCTGGTGAAGGGCGTCCTGAGGGCCTCGCTCGGGCTGTACGTGTACAAGGACGGAACCGTCAGGTTCGACGTGACCAACGCGCCGCTCACCCACTTCAGGCCGCGAGAGATAGGGACCGACCTCGAGACCCTGAGGAGGCTCGGCTACAGGACCGACCACAGGGGCGATCCGCTCGTCTCGGATGACCAGATCTGCGAGCTCCTGCCGCAGGACGTGATCATACCGATCAGCCTGGCCGAGCATCTCTTCCGCGTCTCCAGGTTCATCGACAGGTACCTCGAGCTCAAGGGGTTCGAGCCCTTCTACCGGTGGAGGGGGCCGGAGGACTGCATAGGGGCCCTACTCGCGGCGCTCTCGCCCCACACCTACGGCGCGGTCGTCTGCAGGGTGATAGGCGTGATCAGAGCGGACGTTGCCTACGCACACCCGCTGCTCCACGCGGCGAAGAGGAGGGACTGCGACGGCGATGAGGACAGCTTCATGCTGCTGCTGGACCCGCTGATCAACTTCAGCACGCTCTACCTCCCCGACCGGACGGGTGGGCTGATGGACACGCCCTTCCTCATCACGGTGGTGCTGAGGGCCGAGGAGGTGGACGAGCAGTCGCACAACGTCGACGTCTCTTTCCGGTACCCCCTGGAGTTCTATCAGGCCGCCTCGAGGGGCGAGAAGGCCCAGGCCCTCCAGGGCAGGATCGAGCTGGTGGCCGACAGGCTCGGGACGCCCGGCGCCCTCAGGGGCTACGGCTTCACGGTCCCAGCCTTCTCCCTCACCCACGAGGTCACCTCCACCTCTTACCGGAGGCTCGGGACGCTGGTCGAGAAGATCGAGGCCCAGATGAGGACCGCCGAGAGGGTGAGCGCGGTGGACCCGGTGGTGGTTGCGGAGAGGGTGATGGAGTCTCACCTGCTGCCCGACGTGGTCGGAAACCTCAGGGCCTTCTTCATGCAGGGCTTCGTCTGCAGGCGCTGCAACGCGAAGTACAAGAGGCCGCCGCTGAAGGGGAGGTGCGTGGTCTGCGGAGAACCCGTCCACCTGACGGTCTACAGGGGAATGGTGGAGAAGAACGTGGAGCTGGTGCTGAGGCTTCTGGAGAGGTACGTCAGGGACCCGGTGATCAGGGAGGCGACGCACGAGGCCCTCCTGAACATCGGCCAGCTCTTCGGCACAGAACCCTCCGCGAGTGGAGGCAAGGGGAGGCAGACGAGCCTGAGCAGCTTCTTCTGAGTCACGCGAACCGCTCGAACCTCACCGAGAGGTCCCTCAGGTCCAGCACCGCCACCGTCCCCACCGTCGGCTCGAGCCCAACGCCCTTCTGGAGTTTGGTCTGGTCCTGGAAGGTCCCCGAGTTCACGAGCCTCGCGCCCCTGTAGACCCTGAAGGCCGCGACGTGGATGTGTCCAGTTGCGAGCACGTGCGGGACCTCCTCCAGCAGAAGGTGGTCCTCCCTCCAGGGTATCACCGGTGTGACCTCCATCGAGGGAGCCAGGTGCCTCGACCTTAGAAGGACCTCCATCACCTCGCCGGCCGTCCTCCGGAGGTCGCTGTACGAGAACCTCATGCTCGACTGGATCACGTCGTCCATCGTCTGGCCGTGGAAGAGCAGGACCCTCGCGCCTCCGACCTCGATCAGCGCCGGGTTTCCCAGGAAGAGGATCCTCCCCTCTGGGTCGAGGAGTCTCCTGTGGTCCGCGTGGACCGGCGGCTGCGGCAGCGCCCTCCTCACCGGCTCGTGGTTCCCGGGGACGTACGCGATCTCCACCCGCCTCGGCACCCTCGCCAGAAGCCTCCCCGCCTCGGCGAACTGGTCCCTCAGCGTCCTGATCTCCAGCTCCTCCCTCTGGCCCGGGTAGACGAAGACGCCGTCGACGAGGTCGCCGTTGATCAGCAGCAGCCTCACGTTCAGGTCCTCGTGCTCCGACGAGAGCCAGCTGAGGAAGTCCTCGAAGGCCCTCCTGTTGAACCGGGAGCTGCCCACGTGGACGTCGGAGATTACGCAGACCCTGACGTCCGGGCCTTTGAAGGGCCTCTCCGATTGGGGGAGGTCCGGCAGCATGACGTCTTTCACCACCAGCCTCCCACCTTTCGCTGCGACCCTCACCGCGACCACCATGTCGCTGCAGAGGCCCTCGACCTTCTCGGAGAGCGACCTGTCCCTGGCGGAAGCTACGGCGGTCCAGATCCCGTTGGGGTCCTCAAGCCGGAGCCTGTAGTAGCCGTCGCCCTTGGAGACCTCCCTGACCTCGCAGACCGCATATCCCTCGTCGCCCGACTCGAGGATCTCCCTCAGCGACCTCAGCGGCAGCCCCCTCTGGGACGTTATCCTCCAGAGGGCCCCGAACCTCGTGACCCGGTAGACCGTGAACTCCTCCGCCTTCCCCTCCATCCTGATCTCCTCGTAGGTCGGCTTCAGAACCGTCAAGTTGAGCTCCTCGGTTGCAACACCATCGTGCCCTGCGACTGCCTCCTCCTCGTGAGGGATACTCCGCTGTGACCGCTCGCCGAGGAAGCGCTCGATGACCGACGCGTCCACAACAGACCCCCTCACCGCCCGCGACGAGAGCCACTTCACGAGCTCCGCAGCCAGCTCCTCGCCGAGAGCGGTCAGCCGGTCCAGCGCGTCCGGCGTCACCTGGTACCCTGAGCTGAGGATCCTCCGGGCTATCCTGGACTTGGTGGAGAGGTGTGAGCTCAAGCGCCCTTCAGTTCGCTCACGGGCAGCTCCAGCAGGTTCGAGAGGGCCTCGTCGTTCACGAAGACGTTCTCCAGCTCGTCCAGTGGGACGTTCAGCGCTATCCTCCTGGTCCTGCCGTAACGGCCGTAGCTCACCACGTCGCTGCTGAGGACGCCGAGCATGCTCAGCTCAGAGATGATGGAGCTCACCCTCCTGTCGGTCAAGGGCTCGACTCCGAGGGCGGAGCATATGTTCCTGTACTGGTTGTAGACGATGCCGGTCGTGACCTTCTGGATGCCCGCCCTCACGCACTGGTAGACCGCGAGCAGAACGATCCTGCCGTGCAGTGGCAACGTCGACAGGGCCTCGTAGATCCTTCCCTGCTCGATGACGCCGAAGGCCGCCCTCACGTGCCTCTCCTCGACCTTGTCAGAGCCCTCCCTCTCAGCCAGCTCCGCCGCCACCCTCAAGAGGTCGAGGGCCCTCCTGGCATCACCGTGCTCCGCCGCAGCGAGCGCAGCGCAGAGCTGTATCACGCCGTCCGAGACCGCACCCTCGTGGAAGGCCACCTTGGCCCGCTCGCTGAGGATGTCGACCAGCTCGACCGCGGTGTAGGGGTGGAAGACAATCTCCTCCTCGCTGAGGCTGCTCAGGACCCTCGGATCCAGCATCTCCTTGAACATCAGGTCATTTGAGACGCCGACGATCGACATCTGCCCTCCCTGGGAGCCCTCGTTGATCCTCGTGAGCTGGTAGAGGGACTCGTCGCCGCTGGACTTCACCAGGTGGTCTATCTCGTCGAGGCACGTGACCATGAGGACCTCTGACCTGTGGAGGGCGTTCCTGAACCGGTTCATCACCTCAGCCTTCGAGAGGCCGGTGAAGGGGACCTTGACGCCCAGCGACGCGCAGAGCTCCGAGAGAACCCTGTACTCCGTCCCTGCTACCCTGCAGTTGACATAGACGAACTTCAGAGGCAGGTTCATCCGCATCGCCTCCTCCTCGAACCGCTTGAAGACGTGCTTGACGACCGCGGTCTTACCCGTGCCGGTCTTGCCGTAGATGAAGACGTTGCTGGGTCTCGTGCCCCTAAGGCTCGGCGCCAAGATCTCTCCCAGCCTCCTGACGTGCTCCCACCTGTGCGGCAGGTTCCCGGGTATGTAGTCCGCCCTGAGGACGTCCCTGTTCTTGAAGACGGACGATCTGTTTAGGCTCCTCCGGATCAGGTCGGTCAGAGGGTCCTCCTCACCCCCCGTCTTCCGCTGGAGCTCCTCCATGTCCGCGTGTCCTGCTTCCACTGCAGCAGATAAGTTAGCAACCGTTCGAACGGACGAAGTCACTATGCAGTGAATACCTCTGACAGGCCCTCAGGAGTAGGTCAAACGAATCGAATTTCGCAACTATAACTTAACTCTTAACAACTCGAAGGGCCCGGAAAACCAGTGAAGATCAGGTCTCCAGAGGAAAACGAGGGGTGCGGGTCGTTTCACTTCGCTTCACACCCGTGAAGCCCGTGAAAGCGGTCACAGGACCCCTCTGTTTCCGGTGGATCGATTGGAAGGCTCCACTTCCTCCACAGGAAGCGTAGGGGTGTGAAGAGTGGGTGAATAATTGATATGGAGATCCCCGGTCTCAGAACCGCTCAACTATCAACGTTTCGCCCTTCACCGTTCTCAACCCCGGGATGATCGGTGAAGCGCTTCACCCAAAGGCTGTGAACCGTTAAGAGATGAGACTCCAGACCCTCTCCAAAACCTTCCTCACTTCCCTCACAAAGGAAGGCCCGTAATGCGCCAGCGTGTCGGCTGGCACCGTCAGGACCCTTCCCTCCCTAACCGCCCTCAGGTCCGAGAGGCCCCTCGAGACCATCACCTCAAGGCCCTCGCTCTCCCTCGGATGGAAGCTCTTCGACTCGAAGACGATGACGTCGGGGTCCTTCTCCCTCAGCCCGCTCACCACGTCCAGCACCTCATACCCCTTCACCTCCATTCCGTACAGGTAGTCGACCCCGCGGTCTCCGAAGGCGTTCCTGAGGCCTGCGAGGTGTAGCGCGTGGGTTATGTGGTTGAAGTAACCGGGTATGGTGGGGCCTCCCAGGTCGATCTCCACGTAAACGTCCGGCATCACGTCGTCCCTCGCGAGCGAACGGAGCCTGTTGAGCTCTGCGAAGAGCTCAGAGCACAGCTTGAGCGCCGACTCCTTCTCGCCGATGAGCCCTCCGACCTCCGAGACCATCGAGAGTATCGCGTAGAGGTCCCTCGGATAGGGAATTGGATAGGTGGGTATGCCGAGCTGGACGAGGCGCTCGAGGACGCCGCGCTGCGCACCGGTCGTCGTGAAGACGACATCGGGCTTCAGGGAGATCAGCTTCTCCTCGAGGAGGTGCGTGTAGCTACCGACCTTAGGCCTGCTCAGCGCCTCCCTCGGCCTGTGGCACCAGCTGGATACACCGACGACCCTGTCGCCTGCGCCGAGCTCGAAGAGCGTCTCCGTGATGGAGGGGTTGAGCGAGACTATGCGATCAGGAAGGTCCTTGAACTCGACCCAGCCGACGAAGGGGTTGAAGGCCCTCAAACCTTCAGAGGAGCTTGCGCCTCAGCCAGCCCATGATCGCGTCTATCGGGTTGATCGAGGGGGGAGGAGAGGAGAACTTGGGCGCCGCGAGGGCCGTAGGGAAGTAAACCAGGCCCTGCCTTGAAAGCGATGAGAGCTCGAAGTCTGGAGTCATCTCGAGGGCGTAGAAGGGACAGGCGTCCACGCAGTTGGAGGTGGTCACTCCTGCAGGAACGAACGTGTGATCGTCCGCCACAGTCACATCCATCACCTTGTAATTCGCGACGAATTGCCGATCAATGCTTCGTATCGGATAGTAAACGTAGTTCTCTGTTATTTGGAACTTATCGACGAATTTCGTCGGAGCATATACCATGTCTATGCCCATCTTGTTAGCGAGCTCGAGGGCATATTTGCCGAAAACGTTGACCCTATAAACGGTTTTCTTGCCCGCGCAATTTTGACGCTCAACGACTCCCACTACGCCTAATCTTGCCAAGACCAGCTGCGTCTGGTAAGCAAGCGTTTTTGATGTGGTTGTAATATTTAAATATCGTTGACGCGGCTGGTTGACTAAGCAGCCGTCACCGAGCCAGAGCCCTTTGACTAGCTGGACCTGTTTGCTGAAGTCCGCGAAAAACACCCAATCGGGGATTCTCTTATTATGAGCGCCCTGTCCGAACTGTTTGAAGAAATGGAACGCCCTCACACTATGCAAAGCTAGTCTGATCCCTCTTCCGGTGTTCTTCTCCTCTTTCACCTGTTTATTGAAGTATCTCGAAATGAGTGCTTTGCAATCCTCTATAACTTCGGTTTCGTATGCCCCGAACGTAAAGTTCACCTCCCTATCGCCATCGCAAAATCCCTCAGCTAGGTAGTATCCTATCAGTCTGTACAGATCGGGTTCGTTGGGAAGCTTGAGTACTTCCTCAACCCGACCGTTTCTGTAAAGCCTTACAGGTTGAGTATAGAGGGGCGATTCCACGACCTTCTTTGGAATTGGCAGGACGACATAGTCACCGCGCTTCAATTGGTCTGGTAGAACGAACCCGAGTGGTTCTTTAACACGCAGCAACCTTCTGTCTTTTCTCGACGAAAACGGTCTACATACGGCGAGTATCGGATGGTCTGCAGTGCATATCAACGGGTCCGGATGACCATAGACCTCGATCTTGTAGAGATATCCAGTGTAGCTCAATTCCCATATCTTGGTAACAGGTCTGTATTCTCCGGTATGAGTCAAAACCTTATCACCTATTCCGATCTCCGCTATCGGCTTTAACCCTGGATTCACTATAACGGGGGTCATGGGATCGACACAGAAACCGCAAAAAACGCACCTCCCGTAATCGACCGAGGGGAAGTAGGACTTCTTGTTGACGGGGATGTTCATGTTCCGCTTCTCGATCCTGATCCGGACCGCCTTCACGTCCTTGGCAACCTCGTAAACCACCCTGTCGGGCGACTGGTCCTCGACGAGGGAGACCGTGTATCCCGAACGCTGGAGGGCCCCGAAGGCGCCCTCGAGGTAGTTGTAGACGAGGTAGTCGATGCCCCTCGCCCAGACCGGACCGCTGACGAGCCTGATCGAGCTGTAGCCGTCGTGCTTCGTCACGGTCTTCAGGTCCGGGAGCACCGGGACCACGGGATGAGAGAACCCGTACTTGACCTCTCCGAGCTCTGCCACCTCCGCGAGGCCCTCCGCAAGCGCCGCCGCAACCCCTGTCACGGGCGAGGACGGGTCGCCGTACTCCTTGAAGACATCTTCAGGGACGTCTAGGAAGACGTCATAAGCGTAGACCATCGTGATCGCCTCGGCGATGTTCTGGCAGGCTATGTCGCAGAGGCTGCACCCGGTGCACTTGTCCATCCTGAGCAGATGCCTGCCCTTCGTCCCTGGGTAAGCGATGCCCGCCTTGGGGTCGTAGCGGTAGTTCTCCTGCAGCATCCCCGGGACCTTCTCGTAGGGGTACTTGATCGTGTAGGGCTTCATGAAGACGTGCCTCGCCGCGGAGATCAGCGGTCCCAGGACCTCCTTCAGCGTCGGCAACCCGTTTCCCACAAACCACGGCAGCTCATAAAGAAATAACGTGCCCACGGTCCAGCGCCGACCCGGCCGTCGCGAACTGCACTGGAAGGCGGGATCCCCAACGGACGTCACCTTGAAATCCCGTCTCGGCGAGGTAATAGTGCGCGATGATGAGATTGCCGAGTGGTGAGCCAGTGACCGACCCGAGGTTATCTGAGCGCACCGTAGGACGAGGGTGAAAGGATGCCGTCCGACGAGCTGGAGAGGCTGTTGGCTTGGGTCAGGGAGAGGTCACCGCGGAGGGTTCTGCTGCAGGCCCCACCCGGTCTGACGGAGGTCGCACGGGAGGCCGCGAGGGCCCTCGGCGAAATGGGGGTCGAGGTGGTCGTCTCAGGTGGGATGTGCTGGGGAGGGTGCGATCTCGCCCTCCGAGAGGCTGCTGAGTTGGGATGCGACGCGATCGTTCACGTGGGTCACGCCGAGTTCGTCAGGTCACCGTCCATTCCAGTATTCTATTTGGAGCACAGGTACCAGAATTATGAGCCGGTGGCCTCCCTGCTGCCGGAGATGCTTAAAGCGCTTGAGGGTTATCGGAGGGTGGGGCTGGGAGCGACGGTCCAGTACCTCGATCTCCTCGGGCGGCTCGCGGAGGACCTGAGGAGAGCAGGGCATGTTGTCATGATCGGCAGGCCGTCGAACCACCTGAGGTACAGCGGACAGGTGCTGGGATGCGACTACTCGACGATGACCTCGCTGGACGGGGAGGTGGACGCGCACCTGGTCCTCGGCTCGGTCTTCCACGGGCTCGGGCTGGCGCTGATCTCGAGGAAGGAGGTCTTCGCGGCCGACCCCCACTCTCAGAAGGTTGTGCCGCTGAGGGAGACCGCCGAGAAGGTGCTCAGGAAGAGGTACGCGCAGATCCTCGCGTTCAGATCGTGCAGGAGGGTTGGCGTCGTGGTCTCTGTCAAGCCCGGCCAGAGGTACTTCGGTCTGGCCCGGTGGCTGGTGGGCCTACTGAGAGGGAGGGGGCTTGATGCGGAGCTGGTGGTGGTGGACGAGGTGAGGGCAGAGGACCTCGAGGGGAGGTACGAGGCGTTGGTGAACACGGCCTGTCCGCGCCTGAGCGTCGAGGACCAGGACAGGTTCAGGGTGCCGGTGCTGCTGCCGGGAGAGGTCATGGTGGCTCTGGGCCTAACGTCGTGGGAGGAGCTGCTGCGAAGGGGCTTCCTCTCGAGCTATCCGCAGAGCTGGGTAATGGAGAGCTGGACTTCCTCGGCCCTCCCCGAGAGTCCCTCGCCCTCGGAAGTTTGATAAGCGTCCCAGATAGGAGAGAAGCCGTGAAGCTCGAGACCGTAAAGGTCGAGGTTCCCGAGGGAGTACAGGTAATTCTCGCACAGAGCCACTTCATCAAGACCGTCGAGGACGTCCACGAGGCCCTCGTGACCACAGTTCCGGGGATCAGGTTCGGAATAGGGTTCTGCGAGGCATCAGGGAAGAGGCTGGTGAGGCACTCGGGCACGGACGAGGAGCTGGAGCGGCTGGCGGCGGAGACGGCGCTCAAGATCGGCTGCGGTCACCTGCTGGTGATACTGCTGCGCAACGCGTATCCTATCAACGTCCTGCCGAGGCTGAGGGAGGTTCCGGAGATAGTCGGGTTCTACTGCGCCACGGGCAACCCGGTCGAGGTCATTGTCGCAGAGACGGAGCAGGGCAGATCGGTCCTCGGCGTGGTCGACGGGATGAAGCCGCTGGGGATAGAGGGAGAGGAGGACGTCGCCGAGAGGAAGGCTTTCCTGAGGAAGATAGGCTACAAGTTCTGAGAGAGGGCCGACCCGGAGACCTGCCGCGTCAACGTTTTCAGAGGGAATGAACGGCGTCCAGCGTGCTGCCGCTCGAGGGAGTGAGGGTACTCGACCTGTCGAGGGTCATGGCGGGGCCCTTCTGCACGATGCTGCTGGGTGACCTCGGTGCCGAGGTGATCAAGATCGAGCCTCCGGAGGGCGACGACTCGCGGAAGTTCGCGGTCACAGTCAACGGCGAGAGCACGTACTTCCTCAGCGTCAACCGTAACAAGAAGAGCGTCGCGGTGGACCTGAAGAAGCCGGAAGGGGTGGAGATCGTCAAAAGACTCGCGGCGGTCTCGGACGTCGTCGTGGAGAACTTCAGGCCTGGCGTCGCCAGCAGGCTCGGCGTGGATTACGCGTCGCTATCCAAGGTCAACCCATCCCTGATCTACTGCAGCATCAGCGGCTTCGGTCAGACCGGTTCCTACTCCCAGAAGCCCGGTTACGACCTGATAGCCCTGGCCATGAGCGGCATGATGGACCTGACGGGAGAGCCGGAGGGAGGGCCTGTGAAGTTCGCGGTTCCCATAGCCGACATAACGGCCGGCATGTTCGCAGCCATCTCGATACTCTCGGCCCTGATGGAACGTTCCAGAACCGGGAAGGGCAGGTACATCGATGTCTCGATGCTGGACGTCCAGCTGTACCTGCTCACGCATCAGGCCTCGGCGTACCTCATCGGCGGCGAGGAGCCGAAGCGGATGGGGTCGGCGCACCCGTCGATCGTGCCGTACCAGGCCTTCAGGGCCTCCAACGGCTACGTCATCGTGGCCGTCGCGAACGACAACCAGTTCAGGAAGCTCTGCGAGGCGATCGGGCACCCCGAGATCGCGGAGGACCAGCGCTTCAGGACCAACGCCGACAGGGTCAGGAACAGATCCGAGCTGCTCGCGCTGCTGGAGCCGATCTTCCTGAGGAGAACCGTCGAGGAGTGGGTGGCGGTGCTGGAGGCGGCCGACGTCCCGGTGGCTCCGGTCAAGACCGTGAGGCAGGCCCTGAGCGATCCGTACGTCATCGAGCGCGGGATGCTCCAGACGGTTCAGCACCCGAGGGCCGGCCGGATACCACTTCTCGCGTTCCCGGCGCTCTTCAGCGGCGAGAGGCCTCCCGTAAGGTCACCGCCACCGCTCCTGGGGCAGCACACGGAGGAGGTCCTGCTCGGCCTCGGCTACACCCTTGAGGAGATCAGGGAGCTGCGGGCGAAGGGCGTCATCGTCTGAACCCGCGTTCTCTGCCTTGTGGCTTAATTCATCGGCTATTTCCGCTCTCTAGGCATTGAAGAGGCGATTTTCAGTGCAGTTCTCCGGTTGAAGGGAGCCTTTACATGAACTTATGGGAACCCTGCGTGCCTTCTCAAGACGGCTCTCAGCGCGCGGAAATCGTTTGTTCTGCATAATTAGCTTTTACAGGAATACTTAACTGCGATGAAGCTGGTCCGTCTGCTCTTTATATACCCACTTGCAAAAACGGGGGCAGGCGGAGGTGAGCTGAAAATATCCTAAAATTAAGGCGAGATTCCCGGAAATTGGGGTCGGAATCTCGCGAAGAGAGTTGAAAGTTCCAATAAACGCCGAGGCTCCCCGCCCAGCCGTATCCGGGAATCTCGCGAAGAGAGTTGAAAGCGATAGGTATTATGTCACCGTGGCTATCCAGAACCTCGACGGAATCTCGCGAAGAGAGTTGAAAGTTTATCACATCCTTCGCCAACTGTGGACCCTTGCTCGAATCTCGCGAAGAGAGTTGAAAGTACCGCTGATCGCCGTAGATCCGTCAGCCATCTCGCTCAATGAATCTCGCGAAGAGAGTTGAAAGCTTCCGCATATCAGGTGGCAGACTGCTACTCATCCGCTCAGAATCTCGCGAAGAGAGTTGAAAGCATTATTATCCCAGTCGCAGTGGCCCTTGCAGGAAAGTTGAATCTCGCGAAGAGAGTTGAAAGCGCTAATCATTCGTTATCACCCCGACCAATTTTCGCCACAAAGAATCTCGCGAAGAGAGTTGAAAGGCGTGGGCGCGTGGACGCGGATCTTTAGGACTCCTTCGGGCGAATCTCGCGAAGAGAGTTGAAAGAGATCTCTATTACCGCACTCATACCATCCTCAACCTCCGCGGAATCTCGCGAAGAGAGTTGAAAGTTAGGTTTCTTGTGTTGGGCCGGGACTGTGGTGGCTTTTGAATCTCGCGAAGAGAGTTGAAAGGATCAAATGTGCCGAGGATATCGTCAAGTACGGATACAGAATCTCGCGAAGAGAGTTGAAAGCACTCGGGACAGACCGCGCTCATGGCTGTGATCACCGAATCTCGCGAAGAGAGTTGAAAGCAACATTAGCCCATCCCGCAATAAGACGCTCGTCCGGATCTATGACTGAATCTCGCGAAGAGAGTTGAAAGTACCCACTTTAGACAGCCACTCCACGAAGGTGCTCCACGGAATCTCGCGAAGAGAGTTGAAAGGGTTCCTCACGGCGCTCCTCGCCGCACTCCTGCTGGTATCCTTGGAATCTCGCGAAGAGAGTTGAAAGTCAGCACAGGGATCGGCACGTTTTGGTGCCTCCGGAACGAATCTCGCGAAGAGAGTTGAAAGGATGACCCAGAGGTTGCGGAGCTATGGATAGATGGATGGAATCTCGCGAAGAGAGTTGAAAGGCTCGACGTCGTTCTTAAAGGGAGAACAGGGTTTTGCCCTCCATCCACATCTTCTTTTACCCTCATTGGTCACGCGTGCTGGCAGACGTGGAGCGGGTTTGCGTCGGCGCCATCATCTCGACGTAGTGGCTTGCGAAGAGACCCCAGTCGAAGTCCCTGATCCTGGTTGTTGGAACGAAGGAGTTGAACTGCCTGTAGCCCTCAAGCGCCTCCGACGCCGTCCTCCAGAGCCGAGAACTTTTTTATGGCCTGAAGGCGCAATATCTGACGATGCCGGACAAGCTGGTCAGCATAGAGGAGGCCGTCTCCCTCGTCAAGGAGGGGCAGACGATCACCATCAGCGGCATCTCCTTCTACCGGAACCCGATGGCTTTCGTCTTCGCGCTCGAGAAGGCCGGAGTGAGGGGCCTCGGCTTCGTCGACCGGGAACCGGGGGTGGGCCTGGAGTACATGGTGAAGAGGGGGATGGTGAGGCGCGTGAGGGCGGCCATGGTCTCGCTCGAGTGGTTCGGGATACCCGTCAACTTCAGGAGGTCGGTCGAGAGGGGAGAAATCGAGTTCCTCGAGGACACCTGCGGGGCCTTCATGGCCGGCATCAGGGCCGGAGCCTTCGGGATACCCTTCATGCCCGTGAGGGGGGTGCTCGGGTCAGACCTGGTGGCCCTTCACGAGAGGGCTGGGACGTGGAAGGTGGTCAGCGATCCATTCACAGGAGAGGACGTGGTGCTCGTGAGGGCCATCGTCCCTGACGTTGCAGTGATCCACTGCCATCGGGCCGATCCTTCGGGCAACGCCGAGATCCTCGGCCCCGTGTACGAGGACGAGTTCAAGGCGAGGGCCGCGAAGGTCACGATAATCACCGCGGAGGAGATCGTCGACGAGGACTACTTCAGGGGGAAGAGGCCCAGCATACACTCGGAGCACGTCACCGCTGTCGTTCACGCCCCCGGAGGCGCCAAGCCCACGGGAATGTACGGGCTCTACCCCGCAGACTTCGAGGCCTGCTGGGAGCTCGTCAGCGGCTGAGCGTCCTCACAGAGAGCGAAGGCGGACCACCATACCGCTGCGTCCGTCAGCGGGCACCGGAGTCGGAACGCGGTCTCCCTCCGGTCTCGGTGGCACCGGCATCTCCCTGACCTGGTGGCTCCAGCCCGGCTCCTCAGTCCCCAGTACCGAGTATATGACGAGGAGGTGAGGCACGAGTAGGACGGGCATGAGCGTTAAGGCAAGGGACCTCACGGGCTTTCGAGCTCAGATTACCCGTAAAAGCGTTTCCGACAACGGAGGGGGTGGTGGGGTGTGAGGTGGCCGATCCCAGCGGTGGGCCTGTTCGTCGTCAAGGACGGGAGGGTGCTGCTCGTCCGGCGCGGGAACGAGCCCGGGAGGGGTAAGTGGTCGCTCCCGGGAGGCAGGGTAAGGTTCGGGGAGCGGAGCGAGGACGCGGCCGTCAGGGAGATGCGGGAGGAGACCGGCCTCGAGGTGAGGCTGAGGAGGGTGGTGGACGTGGTGGACGTCTTCTGGAGGGGCCCGGAGGGAGAGCTGCTCGAGCACTTCGTCATCGTCGACTTCGAGGCCGAGGTGGTCGGCGGCGAGCTGAGGGCATCGGACGACGCCATCGACGCGCGCTGGTTCTCGCCGGAGGAGCTGGAGGGCATCGAGATGACCGACTCGACGAAGGAGTTCCTCGAAAGGCACTTCCTCGGAAGATTCGGGTCGGGCTCCAGGGGTCAGGGTGAACTTTAGGGGATCAGAACCGGCTCGCCGTCTCTAATGATGCGGTAATCCGGCCGCGAGAGCTCGAGGTACCTCCTCGCCAGCTCGATCAACGCGTGATGAACTCTGCCGGAGTAGAACCTGAGGCCGCCGGAGACGCGTTCCCTCAGTACCCTGTCCACCTCTTCCCCGCTCACCTCCTCCGGAGACCTAGAGTCGGACGCGACGACGAACCCCCAGACGGAGGAGAACGAGACCACGAAGACCGCGAGCGGCGTGACGTGGCTGAACGCTGTCCTGACGGTCTCCATGATCGATCTGAAGGCGAACGGGTTGTGGACTATCGACGTCGCCTGCGTCACGAGAACTCCGCCATCCCTCAGCTTCTCCGAGGCCATCCGGTAGAACTCCTGCGAGTAGAGGGGAAGCGATGCAGCGCCCTCCGTCGGATCGGTGGCGTCCACGACGATGACGTCGAAGGAGCCGTCCGGGGCCTTCTCGAGGTAGCTCCTCCCCTCCGCGAACACGAGCCTCATCCGCCGGTCATCGAAGGCTCCCGCGCTCAGCTCGGGCATGTGCTTCCTGCAGAAGCTCACGACCTCCTCGTCGATCTCTACCATCGTCAGCTCCTCCACCGTCCTCCACCTGAGGACCTCCCTCGCCGTGGCCCCCTCTCCTCCGCCTATCACCAGAACCCTCCTCGGCGATCCGTGGGTCACCATCGCGGGGTGGACCAGAACCTCGTGGTACACGTGCTCGTCCAGCAGCGACGACTGGAGCTTGCCGTCGATGACCAGGCACCTGCCGAAGGGAACGGTGTCGACCACGGAGACGTCCTGGTACCTCGTCCTGGTCCTGACCAGCACCTCCCTGACCGCGTAGTACTCCCTGAGCCCCTCGGCGACGTTCTCCGAGATCCAGAGGTACTCGGTCATCTCAGCTCCTCGAGCGCGATGCTCGCCCGTTGCTCGGCCTCCTTCACCATCAGGCCCCTCTTGATCTCCATCACGCTGACGGTCCTCGGCTTCAGCGCCTCTGCTATGACGTCGAAGGCCCTCCAGGGATCGACGTGGTCGCCGCAGGTGTAGATGTCCACCGAGGCGTACCCGAGCTCGGGCCACGTGTGCACCGAGAGGTGGCTCTCCTTCACCACCAGTATGTACGAGACGCCCTCGCCCTTGTCGTACTTGTTCGCGAAGTCGCCAACGATCGTCGCTCCTGCCTCCTTCGCAGCCCTCCTTACCGCGTCGATGATCCCGTCGAGGTCCTTGAGGGAGGCTGGGTCGCATCCGTACAGTTCACCGATCACGTGACGCCCGAGCCCGTCCAGGTTCCTTACAGGAGTCCCCCGGCTCCCAGCCCCCATTTTCCGGTAATCTGCTAAAAACCACTCTAATATACTTATCGAGTTATGGATTCGCGTGCAGGTGGAGGTGATGGTGGAGCGTTGGTGGATATGGTGGATGCGCTGGAGGAGCTGAACAGGATCGTGATGGACCGAGAGATGGGATCCACGCAGATCGCCTTTGCGGTGCTGAGGAAAACGGCGGAGCTCGTGAGGGGCATGAGCGGCGAGGAGCTGGAAGCAGCTCTGGCGAAGGTCATGGAGGTGGCGCACCGGAGGAGCTCGATGCCCGTCATAGCGAACGCGCTGAGGGAGATGCGTAGGCTCTTGGCTGAGGGGATGGACGCTGAGAGGGCGGCGGAGAGCGTGATAGCAGGCATCGGCGAGAGGATCGACGAATCGGTGACCCGCCTGGTGGGGCACCTCGGGAAGGGCGTCAGGGTTGCGACCTACAGCTACAGCTCCCACGCGCTCCGGGCAATCAAGGCACTGGAGCCGGCATCCGTCGAGCTCCCCTTCTGCTCGCCCCTCAACGAGGGAATCAGGGCATCAGCCGAGCTGAGGAGAGCGGGCGTGAGGTGCAGCGTCAGCCAGGACCTCGAGTTCCTGAGGAGGCTGAGGGGATGCGATGCGGTTCTGCTGGGATCGGACGCGGTCCTCAGGGACGGAAGGATCGTCAACAGGAGCGGCACCTCCTCCCTCGTCGAGCGGGCATCGGAGCTGGGCCTCCCATGCCTCTTCCTCACCGACCCACTCAAGCTCGACCTCAAAGGACTGTGGAGGAACGAGACGATCGAGCTGGAAGGTGTGGCCTTCGAGCTCTTCGACCTGACAGAGCCGCTGGAGAACGTCCTCACGGTCTCGTCGTTCGGAGTCCTCAGACCTGAGGAGTTCGCGGAGAGGGCCTCGACGTTCCTCACCGGTTCCTCATCGAGATGAGCAGGTTGACGATCGAGAGTACCGCGTAAACGGCCTCCTCGGTCCTGACGGTCCTGACGCCCTGGTCGGGGATGAAGTTCACCACGAAGTCGAAGAGGCGGTCGAGCCTGAGGCCCTGGACCTCCGCTATCTCCCTCAGACCCCTCCTGTAGGAGCCGAAGACGACGCAGACGTTCCCGTTGGCGCCCCTCAGCGCCTCCCCCAGCCTGCTCCAGCCGTCGGTCACCAGCTCCCCGACCCTGCTGGCACCGATCCTCAGGGCATAACCCTCCATCAGCCTGTCCAGAGGGCCGTCCCTGACCTCGGCAGTGGTCCCGAGGAAGTAGGGAGATTTCGTGCGCGAGACGAGGCGGAAGCTCAGGCCTCCCTTCTTCCTCCTCACCAGCAGGTGGACCCGGCTCATGGGCCTCCTCGGAGACCTGAGCCTGAGGGGCCTCTCGAGCCCGGCCTCGACGTAGTAGCCCTCCCCCCTACGCATCACCAGCCCCTCCCTCAGCTCCATGCCTCCCACGGGGATCGTTCTGCTCTCGGGATGCGTGGGTATGTTCAGCGGCGGCAGCACGCCAACGTACCTCAGCTCCGGCCTGATGGGGAAGAGCTCCTTCCGGAGGTAGGGCGCGGTGTTCATGTAATCGATGACGGTCTTCAGGAACCTCGCGTTGGGATCGGGTCTCTTGGGGTCCTCGTGGAAGATCACGACCTTCTCCACCCTGAACACCGCAAGGGCCCTCGCCAGAACGCCCACCCTCATCGTCCGCTCGAGGAGCGAGCTGGTCTCGGTGCCGAAGGCGCTCGGTATGAAGACGTGAACCCTCGGGCTGGGGAGGGGAGGCGCGAAGAACTCCGGCGAACCCTCCTGACCCGTCACCGCTCGACCCTCAGATGTCCAGCACGAACTTCAGCTCCACGCCGTCGCTGGTCTCGTTCACCTCCATCAGCCAATAAGTCGGGGCCTTCACGTCGATCCCGGGGACGTGCTTCTCCGGATCGTAGTCCTCGCCGATGGCCCTGCCCCTGATCACGAGCTCGCCGGACTCCTCCGAGATCTCCTTGACCCTCACGTCGGAGGCCACGAGCTTCTCAAGCTGGAAGACCAGCAGCAACCGCTCGAGCCAGTCGTAGAGCAGCGACATGCGGTCGTATCCCCTCGCGGTCACCTCGACCTCCCTCCTCCTCTCCGCGGCGCCTGCGTTCCTGACGAGGACCGAGAAGAGGGCCTTCCCCGCCTCCTCGAAGGCCTCCGCGAGGTCCCTGCCGTAGGCCCTGACGTAGACGTCGCTCGTGTGCTCCAGGAACTCGAAGCCCCTCGACCCTTGATGGCTTCCGGACATCTCCCATCACAGAGGGCCTGATGCCCAACGGATCAACGTAACTGCAGAGGGAAGGGCCTTCTGATCGACGCACCGGGCGGTCCATAGAAATACCGCAGCTGCACATGATGATGTGGCGGATGACGCGAGGAGCTGTGCGGGTGAGGGTGCCAGCGACCTCGGCGAACCTCGGGCCTGGTTTCGACGTCATGTCGGTCGCCCTCAAAACGCCGTACCTCGAGGTCGAGGTGGAGTCGAAGGGTGAAGGTGAGGAGATCGAGCTCACCGTCTCCGGCAAGTACGCGGCAGACGTCGAGAGGAGCGTAGGTCTGAACTCGGCTTGCAGGGCATTGAAGATCCTCAACTCGAGCCTCGGCATCAGGATGGGATGGAGGGTGAGGATAGAGGCGGGGATACCCGTGAGGAAGGGCCTCGGGTCCTCAGCTGCGGAGGCGGTGGGAGCCCTGCTGGCGGCCCACTTGGCGTTGGGGTTGAGGATCGACCGAAGGAAGATCGTGCGGCTCGCATCGTTGGTGGAGCCCGGTGGACACGCCGACAACGTGGCCGCAGCGACCTTGGGAGGCTTCACCATAGCCTACAGGCTCCATAACGGCATCGACGTGATGCGGATCGTCGCTCCCAGGAACCTGGCCTTCGTGGTGGTGATTCCGGACGTCCGGAAGGAGTCGACCGGTGCGAGCAGGAGGGTGATCCCCGAGAGCGTCGGGATGGAAGACCACATAACGGTCGCATCGAGGCTGGCGGCGATCTGCCTCTCGCTCGAGCGCGGCGACCTGAGAACGCTCTTCAGCCTTGTGCCTTTCGATCCGGTGGTGGAGAGGTCGAGGGCCGAGGCTGGCCTCTACGGGAGGTACAACTGGAAGGAGCTCCTCGGGGAGAAGACGCGGCTGCTCCGGAGGTACGGCGTGGCCATGACCATCAGCGGCGCAGGACCATCAAGGCTGCTCTGGTACGACCTGCGGAGGAACGCGCAGGAGGAGGGGAGGAGGCCCATAGACGGAGCCCTCGCGGACGTGGTGTCAACGCTCGAGTCGAAAGGCCACAGGGTGCTGGAGGTGATCTGGACGGAGCCAGAAAACAGCGGCGCGGTCGCGGTCACCCGGTAGAGCCCTCCCTTCCGGGGACGTAGTACGCCTTCATCTGGGGCGTGACCACCAGAACGCCGCCGCACCTCCTACACCTGAAGTACTTGTTCTCGCCGTCCTCGGTCCGCTGGGAACCCAGGAACTCGAGGTCCTCATGGGCGCACCCCTTCGAAGCCATGTCCCAGCTGAGTTCGCGCGGAGGGAGAAAGCCTTTCCGTTCTAATCGCCTATCGGCACGAGGACCTTAGCCCAGCCGTCGATCACGACCTCTCCCCTCTGGTTGGTGCAGGTGGTCCTGAGGGTGACGAAGGCCCTGTTCCCCCTCTCGGACACCTCGGTGACCTCGACCTCCGCGGTGACCACGTCTCCCGGGTAAACGGGCCTGGTGAACTTGAGGTACTGTTCCAGGTAGACTGACCCCGGGCCCGGAAGCACCGTTCCCAGAACGGTGGAGATGAGGCTGGCGGTCAGCATGCCCTGAGCCACCACTCTGCCGAAGACCGTCGACTTGGCGTACTCCTCGTCGTGGTGAAGCGGGTTCCTGTCGCCTGAGAGGTCGGAGAAGGCCCTGATCATGTCCGCGGTGATCTCCCTGGTGTAGGAGGCCTTCTGACCCACGGAGACCCTCAAGCCCCTTCAGCGTGGCACAGGTCTCACGGAGAAGATAAGCGTGAGAGCGCGATAGCTGTGGGATCTGAAGGCCCGCGGAGTCGAAGGTTGAGGCGTGCCCGACCAGGCCGATTTCGTTTATTACCGGGAAACCAGCCCCATCGGATGGCAGGGGCCGTGGTCCAGCTTGGAGTGGACGCCAGCCTGGGGTGCTGGCGCGTCCGGCACGGATCGCTGGAGGACGTGGGTTCAAATCCCACCGGCCCCACACATCTGACATCCCCAACGCATGGGATCACCCGAGCGCAATTCTCCGGCGGGGAAAGCAGATTAATTGCTCCGAGCCCGTGGGAACGAGGTAGGACCCGTTGAAGCCCGAGGTGCTCTCGGACCCGGTATCCGCCCACATGAGGAAGGACTTCGTCGTGCTGGACGAGGAGACCACCGTTACCGAGGCGGTGCGGAAGATGCGGGAGAAAGGCGTGACGAGCGTCCTCGTCTCCAAGGACGGCCGTATCACGGGCATAGTCACCGAGAGGGACGTCCTCTACAGGGTCGTTGCGGAGGGACGAGACCCGAGGTCGGTGAGGCTCAGGGAGATCAAGTCATCGCCGCTTGTGACGGTCTCGCCGCAGACGAAGGTGAGCGACGCGATAGCCCTGATGTCCCAGAAGGGGATCAGGAGGGTGGTGGTGACGGAGGGCGAGAAGGTTGTGGGGATCTTGACGATGCTATCGCTTGCGGGGGACCTGGTGGAGAAGTCGCTGCTGCCGGAGCTGGAGGAGGAGAAGGGCCTCACGTGTCCCTACTGCGGGGCCACGTTAAGGGACGCCAGGGAGCTATCCAGGCACATCGACAGGGTGCACATCGGCGAGATGCTGAGGGGAGAGGCAACCAAGTGGTGAGCGGGCCCGGCGCTTCCTCGTTCTTGCGGCGTGGTGCTTGATGGAGGTCAAGTGGTTCCTCGTGGCGGTCATGTCCCTCCTCAGCTGGGGCATCTGGGGAGTGCTGGGCAGGTTCGCCTCGCAGAACCTCTCCTGGCGCGAGGTGACGGCCCTGGCCGCGATAGGGCAGATGGCAGCGAGCATCTCTTTCATTTTGCTCCTCAGACCGGAGCTCTCGCTCGGGACCGGACACGGAATCGCCGCACTCGTCGCAGGCGCGCTGGGATTCCTGGGAGCTCTGCTCTTCTACTGGGCTCTGGAGCTCAACCCGTCGTCGATCGTGGTGGTCGTGACCTCGCTTTACCCTGCTGTCACCGTGCTCCTGTCTTTCCTTCTCCTCGGAGAGACCTTAGAGCTCAGGCAGCTCCTGGCCATGGCTCTGGCGGTTGTCGCTCTGGTGCTGTTCTCGATGGGGGACTGACGGCATGTCGCCGTTGGAGCAGGATTGCTGTACGTGATAGGCCTGGGTCCAAGAGCGCTCGGGAGGACGTTGCAACCGAGAGATCGGCTATTCGGGCCGTTCTCGACGACCCGCGGTAGGTCGGTCTGGGACGATGCGCGGTTCGCCCTCCTCATCGCGTTCACTCTGGCACGACCGGCTTCAGGCAATCCGTCCACGACGTCTGATGAGGCGCAGTTTTCAGGGCACCCACCCGGCCGTGCTCCACGTGTAGTGACACGGTTACGAGACCGTTCTCAGTTGGGTCCACTTTCACCTTCGATCCGGTGGGGGACCCTCTACCGAAATATCAGTCCGGGGACGTCCGCAGCGTGACGGGCCATTCGTCCAGGCCCACCCGAGCTATCGTCTACGGAGTCTCACGGTTCCGCTCAGAGGTGATGAAAACGTGATCAAACTCGAGCTCGGCGACGGCACAGCGTGGAATGACGTCACGCGAAATGCGGTGAGTGTGAGGCACGAGGTTGGCGCGCGGAGCCTCGAGAGCCTTAGCTTCACCCTCATCGACCGTAACGCATCGGTCGGGTGGCGGTGCAGGTTCTCGGTCGGCACATCGGTCATTTTTGAGGGCGTCGTCACGGAGGTCAGGCGCAGGAGGGATAACGGACACGTGAATGAGGTGGAATGCAGGGCCTATTCTGACTTAATCCTCTACGACCGATACATCGTCTTTCGCGTCTACGACACTGGCACGACGGCCGGCGCCATAATCCGTGACCTTGCCTCGCTCGAGCCAGGAGTCGACGTAACCGACGTTGCTGAAGGCCCATCAATCACGTCGCCGTGGTCGATAGAGAACTCGACGGCTCTGAAGGTGATGCTGGACGTGGCGAAAGGAACGAACCACTACCTCCGAATGCTCCCTGGCAGGGTCCTCCGCTTCCGCCCGAAGAGCGAGGGAACACCGAAGGCGACGATCGACGGCTCGAAGGTCCTCTCCGCCGAGTACTCCGAAGACAGATGGAAACTGAAGAACCGGGTGATCTACGTCGGCGCCAACGGTGAGGTTCTTGCGGACGTCTCCGATCCGCCGGGAGACCTTCCCGTCGTAGTCCACGACCCGTTCCTCACAGACGCCAACGAGGCCCTCAGGAGGGCCAGGATCAGGCTCGCACTGAACAGGGAGTACGGGAGGGAGCTTCGCGTGGAGATGGCAGAGAACGCCTTCAACACACTTGGCATCGACCTCTTCGACACGGTCACGGTTAACCTCCCGGACCTCGGGCTGAACAACGTAAATATGTTTATCGTTGAGATAGAATATGATCCGAGGAATAAGAGATGCCGATTAACGCTCGGTGGAAGGCTCGAGCTCCTCGAGGACCTGCTGAACGAAGCGATTGGCGGTGATACCACCGCTCGGTTCGGCCCTCGACCCTCGGTCATTGGAGAGCTCGCCGGCCTCAGGAGCACGCTCTACCTCGTGAAGAGCGTGACCACGGCGTCCGCGTACCGTTACGTCACCTACTGGAACAGGAGACCCCTCACGATACACGCGGGGGAGAACGTGACCCTCGACCCGAGCACCGGACAGCTCGTTCTGGCCTCGGGGTTCACGTCCGGCTGGGCCGAGATCAGGTTCAACCCGCCGACGGAGACCTTCAGGAAATGGGGCTACATCGAGTGGATCAGTTACCCGGGGGATGGTGCCATAGCCGTCGAGGTGAGGGACCCGCAGGGGAGAGTGCTCGTGGGCAAAACCGACCCGAAGATGGGCGGCTGGCACCTGACGAAGAGGTTGCGTTTGAAGAGGTGGCCCGGAAGGGCGCAGGAGCTCACGCGCGGACTCGCCTACCGTCAATGGGTCGGAGTGAACGCCGTGGTCTTCAGGGCGAGCGCCGGCATAGTCTCGGGCTCCTGTCTGGGGATCAGGCTAACTGGGACGAATCCCGGTGAGGCGGTCTATACTCTGCCGCAGCCCATCGATCTGGGCTGGGCGCGGTTCGCGGATATCTTCCTCTACGCCTTCGCGCCCAACACATCCGTCAGGCTCCGGCTCTATTCCTCCGGTGGCGATTATTATGAGGGCGTGATGACGGCAAACGACGCGAGCGTCTGGAGAGAGTACCTGCTTGACGTCTCGACCTTCAGCAGGTCCGGCAATCCTAACCTCGGGAGCGTCACGCGCATCGGAATCGTCACAAACGGCCCGATTCTCGTTGACAGCGATTACCTCTTCCATCAGTATCACCGCGGAGAACTGGTGGTTCGCTTCACGCTATCGCGGCCCTCCGCCTCATCACAGTCCCCAAAAATCTCAGACCTCCGGATAACGTATGAGGAGGTGGTCAGCAGGTGACCGAGTACCTCGTCCTGAGCCTGAACAGGGCCGTTCCGCTCGTCTGGGAATACAATAGGGAGATCACCTTTGACGTCACGTTCTCGCGGAGTTATAGTAACCTACCTAAATCAAATCTCAGGCGAGCGTCGGCTGCCTCAATAGATAGTTCATACTATCTCGATTCAACTTCTAAGCGCGTTGCGAGGATCTTCGGAACTCCTCCGCAACCAACTATTTCAGGAGCAACGGCGTCAAGACCTTATCTCTACAAGAGTATATTTTATCTTAGTTACCGAACCGGAAATCCACAATTCCGCATCGACCTCTATTATGTTGATCCGACCAGTTATATACCTACGACATATATTACGAGCTTCACACCGTCGATCGGTAGTGATATAGTTTACATCGATTTCGGCGATCCGCCCAACGCTTTCACCAACGGATATCAGCTCGAGTGGAATAAGCTATATGCCCTCGTCCTTGTGCCTACTTCCGCCAACTCTTCTAATTACGCCCGTATTGATACGAGTGCTTGTGGTAGTGGCTCCGATTTCCTCGTCGTCTGTAAAAGAGGATATTATAATGGGACCAATTGGACTATTCAAGATGGTGAATTCTGGACGAGTTATGGATATAATTATTTGACGATCGCCTATGCGTGGTATTATACACCTCCCGACGTGACGGTTCCCGTAGCGAAATCAAGTGAGGCCTTCAGGAGCTATTTCAACGGATGGACGAGCAGAAACTTGCCGAGCGGGTTCACCATATGGCGGGAGAGCATAAACAACGTGACGAACCTCACCGCAGGAACGGAGGTAAAGTTTGACGACGCCTACACGCACTCCATGACCTTCTACACCACGGCGGATGTATCCGCGTTCACGCAGACGGATGTGGCCAACATCAAGTGGAAATACGACATCAACCCCATAACAATCGATAAGTTCTACGCGAGCGAAGCGTACCTGCAGAAGATAGAGTTCCTCGACA
Source organism: Candidatus Calditenuis fumarioli (assembly GCA_030059665.1). Classification (GTDB taxonomy): domain Archaea; phylum Thermoproteota; class Nitrososphaeria_A; order Caldarchaeales; family Calditenuaceae; genus Calditenuis; species Calditenuis fumarioli. The sequence goes on along the minus strand of JANVYR010000002.1, from coordinate 229,078 downwards.
CAACGGTAACCAATAGGGTTAGGCTCAACGACAGCTACGAGCAGGAGTTCTCCGGATCGGGCGGAACGTCGCTGGCCTTCGATCCCCCGGTGCTCTGGTGGAAGGCCGAGGTCCTTTCCGGCCGGGTAAGGATGACGGCCTTGGTGTTCGAGTGATGGCGCCGAGGATCCGCGTCACGGATGCCCGGACGGGCCTGACGGAGGAGGAGCTGAAGGCCCTTCTCGAGAGAACGTCGATCGAGTTAGGAGTCAGAAGAACGGTTGACGAGAGCGGCGCGAGGATAGGGCTTGCGCCGGCCGGCGAACCCATCGCGGAGCTGACGTCCGACGGAGTTCTGAAGCCGATCGAGCCCAACGTGCTCAGGATAGGCACATCTGAGAGCTACGTTCACGAGGTGGTGACCGCCAACGTCACGATCCCCTCGAGGAAGGACGATAAGGAGAACGTGCGCGAGGTCTCCGAGGACGAGGCCAGGCAGGCCCCGTTACCACGCGTGATCAAGTATCGCAGGAAAATCGGCCGACAGAGGGAGGAGATGGGGTTCGAGCTGGAGACCGCTCCCGACGTCATCAAAGCTGAGGGAGGAATTGACCTGAAGGCGCTGGTGGCGTTGCTGGTCCTGAGGGTACAGGCATTGGAGCACGAGGTAGCTGAACTCAGGAACGCGGTGAAGGGCCGAGGAGCCGGAGGGAATGCTCCTTGATCCTCTCGGCTATCCTCTGACCGATCCCGGGCACCGACGTGAGACGTTCGAGCGGAGCCTCAGCCACGTCCCTCACCGACCTTATCCCGTGGCTCCAGAGAGCCCTCGCCCTAACCCTGCCTATCTCCGGAAGCGTGACCAGCTCCAGCAGCTCGGACCTTACGCCGTGCCTGATCCGATCGCTCATGACCGCGAAGACCCCCGCAAGCCCCTTCCTGCCCACGACCCTCATGACCTGTCCTGCTGCGTACGAGATCCACTCTGCGCGCTCCCTGAGGGCTGCGAAGTCGCCGGGCTCGATGCGGTACCGCTCGTAGATCTCTCGCTCGGGGACCTCGTTGATCCAGTCGCGGAGCAGCAGCGACAGCGCGAACGCGTCGAGGAACAGCTCGTAGCCCTCAGGGTCGTCGAAGGGGTCGGGTGGCTGGACGGGGAGCTGGTCGGCGTGCTCGTCGAGCATCGACTCGACCTTGGACCTGTGTATCGCGGGGTAGGTCACGTCCCTCATGTCTGGCGTCAGGGAGACCGCGAGGAGAGCGCCGAGCTCCGTCAGGCTCTCCTGCTCCTGTACGATCTCGAGCAACCTCACAGCGGTCAGCGGATCGATGTACAGCTCCGAGACCCTCCTGCCGAGCGGTGTGACCTCGAGCGTTCCGGACCTGGTTATCATGCCGTGCGACTCGAGGAACTCCAGCACGGGCTCCGTCTTGGCCAGCAGGACCCTGGCGCCGAACTGATGGGCGAAGAAGGTCCGAGAGAGGACCCTGAAGAGGGACGTCTCGGTCCTCGCGATGCCCGAAGCGATCAGGGAGAGGACGTGCGACCTCAGGTGCCTGTCGCTTGCGAGGGAGGAGACGATCCGCTCCGGAAGCCCCCTCACGTACTTCTCGAAGAGGTAGTGGAGGTCTGTTACGTGCCGGGCCATGAGGATGGCGTACCCGACCCTGTCGAACTGGGGCCTCCCGGCCCTCCCGGAGAGCTGCTTGTACTCCATCACCGTCAGCTCCTCCACGTACCCCGGACCCCTGAACTTCCTGTACTCCGGTATGATCACCGTTCTGGCCGGTAGGTTGACGCCCGCTGCGAGCGTGGTGGTCGAGCAGAGGACCCTTAATGCCCTCGACCGGAAGGCCTCCTCGACGGTCCGCCTGTGGTGGTAGCTGAGGCCCGCGTGATGGAAGGCTACTCCCCTCCGAATCAGCAAGGAGAGCCTCTCGCTGAAGGGCGACTCCCTCTCCTCCAGGACCTCCCTGGCGTACTCCTCGAGCCTCGGGTCGTCACCGGTCTCCAGGAGCGACCCCGCGATCCTCGCGGCGTACTCCTCGGCCCTCTTCCTCGTCATCGCGAAGACCAGCACCTGACCTCCGTCCCGGAGCGACTCGGCCACGAGCTCCATCAGAGGGTCAGGGCCCTCGAGGGTCCTCGTGGTGCCATCGGAGAGCAGCAGCCTTCCGCCCGCGAAGACGCCCTCGATCAGCGGCACCGGCCTGAAGTCGGACCTGATCAGCTCCGCGTCGAGCCACCCGGCGAGCTCCTCACCGTTCCTCACGGTCGCGCTGAGGCAGAGGAAGCTCGGCTCGCTACAGGCCTCCTGGAGCTTCGCAACCGTCATCTCGAGCGTCGGTCCCCTGTCCCGGTCGCCGATCATGTGGACCTCGTCGACCACCACCAGCCCTACACTGCCGAGCCAGCTGGCTCCGTGCCTGACCAGGCTGTCGGCCTTCTCGTACGTCGATACGATCAGGTCGTACTCCGCCAGCCACTCGCCGGGATCGTCGTAGTCCCCCGAGACGGCCCTCACCCTCACCCCGAGCCCCGACTCCCTGAAGACCTTCGAGAACTCCTCCAGCTTCTCGGACGTGAGCGCCCTCAAAGGGGTCAGGTAGAGGACCTTCCTGCCCGAGGAGATCGCCCTGTGGGCCGCCAGCATCGCAAGGAGCGTCTTGCCGGATGCGGTGGGCGCGGTGACCACCATGTTCCTCCCCTCAAGTAGACCCCTCCTGATCGCCTCCTCCTGATGCGGGTAGAGCACCTGAACGCCCTCGTTGCGGAGGGCCCTCGTCAGCCCCTCCGGAAGGCCCAGGTCCTCTATCCTGATCATCTCATGTGACCCGGTAGGCGCCGGGCTTCGGCGAGTAGATCCTCCCCTCGGAGATCATCCTGTTCAGGATCCTGTCGATCTCGGCCTTGGTGAGGCCCTTACCCTCGAGCTCCTGCCGGAGGGCAGCGTCGTCGGCGTAGCCGTGGGCCTGCTCGAGTTTCCTGATGGTGTCGATGACCAGCGTGAGCTTCTCCCTCACGCTCCTCGGCTTCCCGGACATTATCACGTCGATGTCGGGCTTCCCGGTCTCCACGTCGATCCCCACCTCGGAGAGGCTCCTCTTCATCAGCCTGATGGCCACCTCCGCGTCCTCCTTCGTGACCACATCCCTCAGCAGCGCCCTCGCCCTTGCCTCCGCCAGCCTGACGAGGGACTCGAGCTGCCGCGCGGTGATCGCCACCGTCGAGGTCCTCTCGTAGACCGACCTCATCTGGAGGTAGAACCGCTGCAGCTCCTCGGCAGCCTCCCTGCTCAGGACCGGCGTGAACCTCTTCGCGAACGCAATGTACTTCTTCAGCGTCTCCGGTGGCAGGGCCTTGCTCTCGGGAGCCCTACCGTGCATGTGGAGCTCCAGCATGTGGCTCGAGATCCTCCTGTCCATCTCGGGGTTCGGTTCGTCGCGCAGGACGAAGATCAGGTCGAACCTGCTCAGCAGCGTCACGGGGAGGTTGACGTTCTCGTTGAAGGGCCTGTAGGGGTCGTAACGGCCCAGCTCGGGGTTGGCGGCCGCGAGGATGCTGCAGCGGGCGTTCAGCGTCGCAACGATCCCTCCCTTCGCGATGCTCACGGTCTGGTTGGCCATGACCTCGTGCATGGCGACCCTGTCCTCCGGCCTCATCTTGTCGATCTCGTCGACGACGCACACCCCCATGTCCGCCAGAACCGTGGCACCGGCCTCGAGGACCATCCCTCCTCCCTGCTCCCGGATGACGGCCGCCGTGAGGCCAGCCGCGGTCGAACCCCTCCCGGTTGTGTACACCCCCCTCGGAGCTATCTGGGCGGCGTAGAGGAGGAGCGTCGACTTCGCGGTTCCCGGATCTCCCACCAGCAGCAGGTGGATGTCTCCCCTGACCCTGACGCCGTCGGGGAAGACCTTCTGGCGGCTGCCTACGAGGGCCAGGAGTATCGCTTCCTTGATGTGGGTGTGGCCCTGTATCGACGGCGCGATAGACTCGATGAGGGTCTCGTAGAACCCCGGCTGGGAGGCCATCCTCAGGAACTCCCTCTCCTCCTGGGGCGTTATCGCGAGCGACTCCATCTCCTTCCCCCTCGTCTCGACCGAGATGCCCTCTATCCTGAGCCTCAGGGGGCCCGCAGACTGCTCCCTCGCGTCGGAGATCGCCCTCACGACACCGCAGACGGTAACCCTGTCTCCCGGAGCGACGGTGTCCACCAGGTCCTCCGTCAGGGAGACCTCGATCGTCCTGGGGAGCTGACCGGGTGGGAGCTCCTCCGGCTTCTCCTGGAGGCCGATCAGCTGGAAGTCCACGTACTCCGAGTCCTCCTCGAGGAACTCGAAGCTCGGCCTCTTGTCGGCGCACCTCGGGCTCTCGCACCTCGGCGGCGGCCTCTGGCGCTCGACGGAGTAGAGCTTGCCGCAGTACCTGCACCTGTACGTCGCCCTCACCAGCATCGGCCTGACCGATGAGGCCCTGACCACGATCCCGTCGACCGAGACGAGCTTCCTCAGGTGCTGGGCCCTGATCGACCTGATGCTGAGCGTCTCCGGAAGGTTCCTGACCCTGGCGACGTACCTCCTCGTGGTCTGGTCGGGGAACTCGATCCTGACCTGCTCGTTAAGCGCTGCGTTCAGGATGGGCAGGCCCTTGTCAGGCGACTCGAGGAGCGAGTTGGCGAACTCGCTGTCGAAGACCAGGAGATCGCCGAAGTCGACGGGAACCGACCTCCGGTTGCTCAGAACGGCCCGGGCTATCAGGTCCCTGTACTTCTCCTGCTTGAAGAACTCGGCGAGCCTCTCCTCGACCGGGAGCTCACCCACGTCCCCTCACCTCCAGAACCGAGGAGTAGAACTCCCTGATGCGGGCCTTCAGGTCCTCGAAGAGGAGGCGCTCCTCGGGGGTGAGGTTCCTGATCCACTCGGGATCGGGCGACTTCAGCGCTGCGGGGATGAGCTTGCTGAGCCGGAGGTTGACCACGTCCCTCAGGACGTTCTCGATCCGCTGTGCCTCCTCCCTCTGAGCCCTCGAGAGGGCCCTCCTCACCTTCGGGTAGAAACCCTCCGGAAGCTGGACCGGCTCCGCGCCCCTCCGCTCCCTTACGAGGAGCTGGTAGAGCTGCTGGAGCCCGACCTCATCGACCACCTCGGCCAGCCTCGCCTCACCGAGGACGTCCGCGACCCAGGCCGGAACCTCCAGCACGGACCCGGCCCTGATGCCCTCGAGTCTCCTCCCTCCGAAGGCGATCCTCTGGACGTCGGTCGTGAACCTCACCCTCAGCGTCACCAGCTCGTCCAGCAACCTGATACTGCAGTATCATCCTCTGACCTATATCCACACCTCGGGGAGAGGGGGTCCCAATACCGTCATAATCCCTCCCGATGACCCACCTATGGTCGCTCGAGGACGCTCCGGAACCACGCCAGCCCGACGCGTCGCCGACCCCCTCCGCTTGGAGCCGTGACCGACCCGCCCTTCGCAGAGACCCCTCTCAGCCCGGAAACGACGTCCACGTGCAGCGAACCGGTTGCTGCCGACCGCAGGACCTTCGCTCGACCAACGGCTCCGAGGAGGGACGCGCGGCAAAGGTATTTTGCAACTCCGGAGATGATGTGCGGCCGAAGGAGTTGAAGGTCCATCCCTACCTCAAGCCCGGAAGGGACTTCGCTTACCCGGAGTACGCAGCGGTTTACCCGCCGGACAGGGGCTTCTCGGTCAGGCACCTGAAGCTGGAGCTCTGGATCGACTTCCGCTCGAGGAGCATCAGGGGACGCGAGGAGATCAGGCTGAGCAGGCCCGAGGACGGGGATGGATGGGTGAGGCTCGACGCGTGCGAGCTGGAGATCTCGCGGGTCACCGCCAACGGCTCTCAAACGGAGTGGCACTACGACGGCCAGCTCCTCTCGGTGAGGGTGAGGGGAAGGGAGCCGGTCGTAGAGGTGGAGTACAGGGCCGCGCCGAGGAAGGGGTTCCACTTCGTCGGACCCGACAGGGCCAACCCGGAGAGGGGGTTGCAGTGCTGGAGCCAGGGAGAGACGGAGTACAACCGGTACTGGATGGTGCTGCTCGACCACCCATCCGTCAAGCACACCTCCGAGCTGGTGATCCACGTCCCCCGCGGTTTAGTCGCGGTCTCCAACGGAGACCTGGTGAGGCACGAGGTGATCGGCGACGAGGAGGTCTGGCACTGGCTGATGGACGTTCCGCACGCGCCGTACCTGATCAGCGTGGCCGCCGGCGAGTTCGAGCTGATCGAGGAGAGACACAACGGCGTCCTGCTCCAGTACTACGTTCCGAGGGGGTGGAGGGAGAAAGCGCACCTGAGCTTCTCGAAGACGCCCAAGGTGATCGACTTCCTCAGCTCGTACCTCAGCTACCCGTACCCCTACAGGAAGTACGCGCAGGTGGTGGTGCACGAGTTCATCTTCGGAGGCATGGAGAACACAACGGCCACCACGCTCACGGACCTGACCCTGCACGACGAGCTGGCGCACGAGGAGTTCACGAGCGACCCGCTGGTGGCGCACGAGCTGGTCCACCAGTGGTTCGGGGACCTCGTGACGTGCCGTGACTGGCCCCACATATGGCTGAACGAGAGCTTCGCCACCTACCTCGAGAACCTCTTCGTGCTCCACGACAAGGGCGAGGACGAGTTCGTCTACGAGATGATCAGGGACCTCGACTCCTACCTGAGCGAGTACAGGGAGAGGTACGCGAGGCCCATCGTCACGAGGGTCTACAAGTACGCGGCGGAGCTCTTCGACTCCCACGCCTACCCGAAGGGAGCGCTGGTGCTGAACGCCCTGAGGTCCCTCCTCGGCGACGAGACCTTCAGGAAGGGCCTCAGCGAGTTCCTGAGGAGGTTCGCCCGGAGGACCGCGGACACGGAGGACCTGAGGAAGGTGCTGGAGGAGGTGAGCGGCAGGAACCTCGAGCTCTTCTTCGAGCAGTACCTCTACAACGCCGGCCATCCCGTGATATCGGTGGAGGAGGAGTACGACGAGGCCTCCAGAACCCTCAGGCTCAGGTTCAGGCAGACGCAGGGCGACGACTCGCTTCCGGAGTACTGGGTGCCGCTCGCGATCGAGGTCAACCTCCCCTCCGGCAGAAGGGAGTTCAGGGTCGAGCTGAGGTCGAGGGAGGAGGTCTTCGTCCTCCCGGTCGAGGAGAGGCCGAGGTGGGTCTGCGTCGACCCGAGGTTCGAGGCCTTCGCGGTCATCGAGCGCAAACTCGGCGACGAGGTCTGGATCAGGATCCTCAAGGAGGACGTGCACACGTACTGCAGGGTTCTCGCGGCGAGGGCGCTGGGTAAAAGCGGCAGCCAGAGGGCGGTGGAGGCGCTTGGAGAGGTGCTGAGGTCTCCGAAGACCTTCTGGGGGGTCGCGGTGGAGGCGGCCAAGGCCCTCGGTAACGCGAGGACCGAGTCGGCCCGGAGGGAGCTGCTCGAGGCCCTGAGGACCGTCAACAACAAGAAGGTGCGGACCGCGATCTGCGAGGCCCTCTCGGCCTTCAAGGGCGACAGGGAGGTGATCGAGGCCCTCACCTCCGTCCTCGAGGACCCGAAGGAGGGGTACTACACGAGGCAGGCCGCTGCGAGCTCGCTGGGCAAGGTCGGCGGCGAGTCGGTGAGGGGGCTGCTGCTGAGGCACATCGACGACCCGTCGCACAACAACGCGATCACCGCAGGGTGCCTTAGGGGGCTTGCCGAGATCGGAGACGAGGAGACGCTGCGGGTCATAATGCGCTACACCGAGGACGACAGGCCGAGCCACGTAAGGGCCGTTGCGGCATCGCTCCTCGGCAGGTTCCCCGGGAGGAGGGAGGTGATCGAGAGGCTCAGGGAGCTCTCACGCGACGAGAGCTACAGGGTCAGGAGGGCGGTGGTCGCTGCCTGCGCGGAGCTGATCACACCTCAGGTCATCGGCATCCTCAACCAGATGGCCGAGTCGGACCCGTACGAGATGGTGAGGAGGGCCGCGAGGGATGCTGCGGAGAAGGTGAGGAAGGCGCTGGAGCGGGGAACCGAGTACAAGGCGCTGAGAGAGGAGCTCGAGAGGCTGAGGGAGGAGAACAGGAGGATGATGGAGAGGATAGCGGCGCTCTCCAGGCCCGTCGAGGCGAAGGGTTAGCGGCCCTCAACGCTCACGTCCACCTCAGCAAAACGTACACGACTATCCCCAGCGCGAGGCTGAGGGACCAGCAGACGTACGCCGCCTTTCCGACACGTGGATGGGGGGTATCACCGATCGAGCCGTAGGGGATCGTAAGACCCGTGAGGACGTTGAAGAGGACCATAGGAACCGAGACGATCGAGAGGCCCAGGTGTACAGCAAGCACCGGGAGGTAGACGAAGTCCCTGATCACCTGAGGGCCCCGGTAGACCTCCGTGCCTCCCAGGACGAGCCTCGTGACGTACATCGTGAGGAACGCCGCTATCAGCGCGAAGCTGAGGCCCATGAAGTTCCTGTGTCCCCTCACGTCGCCCCTTCTTATGGCCCTGTAACCGAGCTGGAGCGAGACGACGCCCGCCGCGTTGACGAGCGCTATCGCGTGGGGGAGGACCCCGAGCAGAGGGCTCTCCGCGTGATCGGGCCTGTGGTAGGTGAGCAGGTATGCGAGCAACGAGTACGAGAGCGCGGTGAGTAGCGCCGTGACCGCAGCCTGACGCCTCACGCCGACGCGGGACCTGACCTGGCCCATCGCATCTAACGAAGCCTTGTCCACTCGATAATTATATCAGGGGAACCGGAACTCTACTGGAAGGATGGCGAGGGACGTAGTCTGCGGCATGTACGTGGACGAGTCGACGGCCGAGTTCAAGGTCTCCAGAAACGGCGTCCTCTACTACTTCTGCAGCCAATCGTGCATGCTCCAGTTCATGCAACCTGAGATCGAGCTGAGGAGGCTCAGGTACCTCGTGGCCTTCGCGCTCGCCGCCGGTGCCATCATCACCGTCTCCGAGTTCCTCCTCCCGGTCCTCCTGGGACTCCACCCCAGCGGCCTGCTGCTGATGGCGCTCGCCACGGCGGTCCAGTTCACGGCCGGCCTCCGCTTCTACAGGGGGCTGATCGACGCGATCAGGGCGAGACAGGCCAACATGGACAGCCTCATAGCCATAGGCACCACGACCGCCTGGGCCTACAGCGCGCTCCTCGTCCTGCAGGACCTCGGCATCGTCCCTGTCCTGATACCGGCGCCGCCCGGCCCGCACCGTTACTACTTCATGGAGTCGACCCTGATCATCGGCCTCATACTACTGGGCAGGACGCTCGAGCACACCGTCAGGGTCAGGGCAGAGGAGGCGGTGAGGTCCCTCTACGAGATGCACCCGGACAAGGCGACGGTGATCAGGGACGGAGAGGAGGTCGAGGTCCCCGCGGAGGAGGTGCAGCCGGGGGAGCTGGTGCTGGTCAGGCCCGGAGAGAGGATCCCAGTTGACGGCGTGGTGGAGGAGGGCTTCACCAGCGTAGACCAGTCGGCCATGACAGGGGAGAGCGTCCCCGTCGAGAAGTCGGTCGGCGACGAGGTGATCGCGGGCACCGTCAACCTAACGGGACTGATCAAGGTGAGGGCCGTCAGGACCGGTCACGAGACCACGTTCTCCCAGGTGATCCGAACGGTTCAGGAGGCGATACTCTCGAGGGTCCCGCTCCAGAGGCTCGCGGATAAAGTGGCATCGGTCTTCGTGCCGGTGGTAGTCTCGGTCGCGTTGGGAGCCTCCCTCTTCTGGAGTCTCGCGATGGGTATGCCTGCGAGCTTCGCCGTGCTGATCGCGGTCTCAGTCCTGATCATAGCGTGTCCCTGCGCCCTCGGGATCGCCACACCAGCAGCCATCATGATAAGCGCGGGGAGGGCCGCGAGGCGGGGGATACTGATCAGGTCCGGCGAGGCCCTGGACCTCCTGAGGAGGGTTACCACGGTGGCCCTCGACAAGACCGGAACCATCACTCGCGGCAGGCCCGAGGTGGTGAGGGTGATCGCCTTCAACGGCTTCACCGAGCGGGACGTGCTCTTCTACGCCGCCTCGGCCGAGCGCTCCTCGAACCACCCCATAGCATCGGCGATACTCGACCACGCCAGGAGGTCGGGGATAGAGGTGGCCGAGCCGAGGAACGCGGTCACGAGGCCCGGTGTGGGGGTGGAGGCTGAGGTGGAAGGGAGGAGGGTCCTCGTCGGAAAACCCTCGTCGGTCAGCGGCTCCGCCTCGCAGATCGGTGACGGCCAGCTCCTCGATCCGGTGCTGGAGCTCCAGGGATCTGGCATGACGACGGTCCTGGTGGCCGTCGACGGGGTTCTGGCGGGAGTTGTTGCCCTCATGGACAGGCCGCGGGAGGAGGCGAGGGAGGTGATCTCGGAGCTGAGGAGGCGCGGGATCAGGACGGTCATGTTGACGGGCGACAACGAGGTGACCGCGAGGGCGATCGCCGAGGAGGTCGGGGTCGACGGGTTCAGGGCCTCCCTCATGCCCGAGGAGAAGGCGGAAGTTGTGAGGGAATTGAGGGAGAGGGGTGAGGTGGTTGCGATGGTGGGGGACGGCATCAACGACGCTCCTGCCCTGACGGCCGCCGACGTGGGGATAGCAATAGGCTCCGGCACGGACATCGCGAAGCAGGCGGGGAGCATCGTCCTGCTCAGGAACGACCTGAGGGACGTGGTCAGGGCGATAGAGCTGAGCAAGGTCACCACCGCGAAGATCAAGCAGAACCTCTTCTGGGCCTTCGCGTACAACGTGGCCCTCATACCGATAGCCGCCGGCATCCTCTACCCGTTCGGGGTGCTGCTGAACCCCGTCTTCTCGGCGGTTGCTATGGCCATGAGCTCCATCTCGGTGACGCTGAACTCGATGACCCTCTACCGGGTCAGCCTGTGAGTCCCGGGCCTGAAGTCTCCTCGCCCCTGTTGGCCCTGACCACGAGGAGGTCGCTGTACAGCGGCCCCTCGGGCCTCAGAACGCTCCTCTTCAGCTTGAAGCGGTCGACCGTGAGCTCGCCGACCTCGAAGTTCGCCCTACGCGTTATCGCCTCGAGGACCTGCGGCTTGTTCCGGACCGACTTGACCCTGAAGAAGGTGATGTGGGGCCTGAACTCCTTGTCGGGCCTCAGCCCCAGAGCGCCGAGCCTACTGGAGACCTCGCCCTGGAGCCTGTGGAGCTCGCCCGAAGGGTCCCGGACGCCGATCCAGACGACGTTTATCCTCCCACCGCCCGGGAAGTAGCCGACCCCCTCCAGCCTGATCGGGAAAGGCCTGAACTCGATCCGGGAGAGCTCCTCCTTCACCCGCTCAACGAGGTCCTTCCCTATCTCCCCGAGGAACTGGAGCGTGATGTGCAGCGATTCGGGGTCCACGACCTTCCCCACAAGCCCCGCCTCCTCCAGCTCCCTCCCGAGACCCGTCACGGTCCTGACGATCTCCGGTGTGAAGACGTCGATCGCCACGAAGCACCTGATCAGCTCGCCGCTCAAGCCGCTATCGAATCCGAGGTCGGACCAAAAAACCTGTGGGTCACAGGTGCTGCCGCAGGCGCCGGAGGATCTCCCTGCTCACCGCCTCGGCCAGCCCCTCCCAGCCGTATCCTCCCTGCGCGGGCGCTCTGACGTGGAGCGTGACGTTCACCGAGAGGCTCCTCACTGACGGCGCCGGTGTGCCGCCAACCCCCTCGAGGGCCCTGACCAACCGGTCCACGCTGGACGCCACCTCCGAGACGCCCCACTCGGTCCAGGAGACCACGCCCTCCCACGTCTCAGGGACGATCGAGCCTCCCACGAGCTGGCGCTGGAGCCAAGAGAAGGCCTCCTGGATGCCGGAGACGATGGACCTCACTAGGTCGAGGACGGGCCCGAGGAAGGAGACCGCGGCGTCGTAGATCGCCCTGAAGGCACCCGTCAGGACCTCGGCCATCGTCCTCGCGCCCTCGGAGACCGCGTTCAGCGTCCCCAGCACCTGACCTACCAGGTACTCGACCAGAGGCACTATGACGTTTTTCCAGACCGCCTCGATCGCGCGTCCGAGGGAACGCCACACCGCCTCGAGGAAACCGACGGCCCTCGAGACCAGGTCGAACGTCCCGATGACCTGGCCCGCGATGTAGGTCAGCAGGGGGACGAGGACCTCGTTCCAGAACCAGGTGAGCGCATCTCCCAGCCCTGCGGTCGCGGCGTGCCAGCTCCGAACCAGCTCCACGACGTATCCGAGGGCCCACGAGAGGACGTTGCCGAGCAGCGACGCCAGGGGACTCGAGGACATAACCCTCAACCAGTCCAGCGCCGGCGAGAGGGCCGACTGGACCGTTGAGGCGACCTGTCCGAAGAGTGGCTCGATACTCTCCCAGTTGGCCGCGATGAGCGCTGCGGCTGTGCCGATGCCGAGCAGCGCTAAACCGACCGGGCCCATCGATGCGTAGAGCGCCGCGAACCCTGCCCTGACGGCACCGAGGGCACCCGAGAGCGTGGGGGAGAGCGATACCAGCGCGGAGAGGCCGTTGACGACCGACATGAACCTCGGAACCAGCTCGAGCGAGCTGACGCCGAACGCGACGAGTTCTGGGAGATCGTTTACGTGAGGAGGTCCACTTACGCGATGCTGAAGAGGGAGGCGCTCGAGCGGAACCTGACCATGCGCGACCTCGCAGACAGGTTGCTGAGGGCAGTCCTCGAGGACAGGGAGCTGCTGGAGAAGGTATTGAGGCCCGTCCCGTAACCCCTACCCCTTTTTCTCATTCCCAGCAATTTTCCGGTATTACTCGGGAGATCCGTGCTCTCCTGGCTCAATAAGCCAAAATAGCGCCCCCTGGGACCGATCCGTGAGAAGCCTTGGCGAGGGAACTGCTCGTGGTGGAGTCCAAGGTCAGGCAACTGCTGCCGGAGGGAATCAGGCTCAGCAGCGACGCGCTGGAGGGACTGAACGAGCTGGTCAAGGAGGCGATCGACAAGGCGGTGAAGCGTTGCCAGGCCAACGGCAGGAAGACCATCATCAAGGAGGACTTCTGAGTTCCCAAGAAAGGATATTCCAGTTTTATTGTTGGTTGGTTTGCATCATATGTCAGAGGCCTGAGCGTGAAGAAGAAGCAGTAAGGGAGACATCAATCCTGTTGCGAGGAAGGCTGCAAAACGAGGAAGACCTGCAGGGCCCGTGAAAGTCATTCGAGCACGACGAACTCGGCGGTGAGCGTGAGCCTCTGTCCCGAATCGCAGAACTGAACCTCCTTCACGAGCCGATATGTCCCAGGCTTGACGTCGTCCGGGAGCTGGACCTGCCTACTGAAGGACTCGTTTGGCTTCAGCCGCCACAGTATCGCAATCCATACCCTGTCCCTCATCCACTCCGCCGTGGCCCACGAGTCGTCCTTCAGGATCTGGACGTCGTAAGGCTCGCCGAAGCAGACGTCCCCCTCGGAACCAGCACCGTTAACGAGCGTGTAGGTGAGTGTCCGCTCACCCCGAAGCTCGGTCTTGTCCAGCTTGAGCAGAACCCCTTGTCCACGGTCTCCGCTGTCAGGGTTCCAACTCAAGACGAGGAGGAAGAGCAACGTTGCGACGACGAGGACCATTGCAGCAGCGATCACGAAGGCCCTCACAGAACAAACCCGTCACGAAACTCGATGAAAAAGGTTCACGGGTTCAGGTCGTCGACCTCGGTGGCTTTGTGCTTCACGAAGGTCCCTTCCCGCAGCTCCCTGAAGGCTTGGATCAGCTCCTCCCTCGTGTTCATCACTATGGGGCCATACCAGGCGATGGGCTCGCCGATGGGCCTGCCCGACAGCAGGATCAGCCTCGCCGGAGATTCCCCTGCCGTGACGACCACCCTGTCGCCCTCACGCTCGAAGAGGACGGCGCTCCTCTCCCGAACCCTCACCGACTTCTCCGGAGACTCCGGAACCAGCACCTCGCCCTCCAGCACGTAAGCTATGGCGGTGTAGCCCTCCCTCACGGGATACTCGAACCTGCTCTCAGGCGGCATCAGGAGCTCGAGGTAGCTGACGTCCTGAGCCTCGATCGAGACGTTCGCGACCGGGCCCTCGATGGTTCCGGTTCCGGGCAGACCGCTGACGCGACCCGCGATGACCCTGACCTCGATGCCGTCGTCCGTGGTACCCGAGGGGACGTTGCCTCCGCGGAGGTTCCGGTAGTGCGGCCTGACCATCTTAAGCCTCGGCGGCAGGTTGATCCAGAGCTGGATTCCCCTGTGCTCCGGGTCCTTCTCGACGCGGTCGCCTACCACCCTCCTCGCTGGTTTGGGCATCTCGGAGTGGAAGATCCCGCTTCCGGCGGTCATCCACTGGACGTCGCCGCTGTTGAGGACGCCCCTGATCCCGGTGCTGTCCTCGTGGTGAACCTCGCCCTTGATGACGTACGTGACGGTCTCGAAGCCACGGTGGGGGTGCCAGGGGAACCCTGCGAGGTACTCGTGCGGGTACCTCGAGCCGAAGTCGTCCAGGAGGAGGAACGGGTCGGTCTCGTGCGCCACCAGCGGGTCGCCGAAGGCCCTCCTGACCTTCACTCCCGCGCCCTCTCGCGTCTCCACAGCCCTCAGCACGAACGCGACCGGACGGATTGGCACGTGGTAGCAAAATACCATCTGATATATCAAAATGATCCAGTTACTAGGTTCCATCACTTTTCGCCGGAACGCCTTCACGAGCCTTTACACCAGTTCTGGTCCTCCGGAGGGCTGCTCAAGGGGCGCGAAGTGCGGTCGAGAGGTCTCCGCGACGCCACGAAAACGGCCGGCAACGCACCGCCAGCGTCTACACGAAGTTCCTGGGCATGAATCCGGCCTTCAGACGCTCCGTGAACCAGCCTGCGTCTCGACTGCCTAACAGTCAGGGCTTGACATCAAACACCATCCGTCCCGTCGCATCGCGAACCTACACGGAGGTGCTTCAGTCGCCAACTGACCTCCTCCCAAACGGCGGGTGACGTGCGCCCTGGAGAACCATATCACGTTGAAAATGGAGGAGCAAAATATGGACCGAAATATGGACCGCGAGTCGGCTCTCAGCTCCTGACTATGACCGTGAACGGTCCGTAGGCCTTGTTCTTCGTGAAGACCAGCACGTTGATCGGTTTGCCAGGCTCGGAACCCGCACAGCTGCCCGAGAAACTGCTCGACTCGCCCTGCTGCAGCTTTGTGTCCGCACCGCCGAGCGGCGTTACTGCGCCCCCGGTCGAAGGCGGTGCGCTCCCCGGCGGATAGCAGGCCACGCCGACGATCTCGGCGTCCACGCTGCCCACGTTCTGGGCGGTGAAGATGACCGTCCCGCCGGAGACGTCTATGGGCCCTATCCTGAGCTCCTCAGAGGGTCGCGGCGTAAAGAACTGCCATATCATCAACGCCATCGCTATCCCGATCACGACGAGCAGAATCGTCGTCACGGCCTCGCTCAGCCCTTCGTTCCTTCTGCTTCCCTTCCCCATGCGAACTCATTTCAATTGTCCAATAATTAAACATATACGAAAAATTCGGGCCGATCGCAGCAACACCGACCAACACTGCAAAAAGAATAGAAGCAGGTTAGTATCGCTCTCAGGCTACCGTCGGTTTCGGCCTTCTCCTGCTGCTGAGGACGACCACGGACGCGACCGCGACCGCTGCGCCGACGGCGACCCCCACCATGCCGTAGAGGTAGGTCGTTGCCCTGGCGTTGGCGTCGGAGAGTTCCCTCTCCTTCGCCGCGAGATCCTGCTGTGCCCGCTGCAGCTCGCCCTTCGTCCGGTCAAGCTCCGCCTGGATGGCATTCCTCTGCTGGCGTTCCGATTCCAGCGCCGTCCTCAGCTGCTCCGTCTGCCTCCTCGAGTCCTCGAGCTGGGAGCTCAGATCGTTGATCCTGCCGTTCAGATTCGCAACCGTGCGCTGCAGCTCCTCGATCTGGGGCTCGTAAAAGGCCGCTGCGTCCTGAACGCCCACGATCAGGTTGTACAGGGTGTAAGCCGAGACGTATGCGAGCCAGGCGTGATCGAACGAGGAGACCAGCTGCGATCCCAGTCCCTCGAACTCCAGCCGATCGAAGTACATATGCTGCTCGAATAGCCTGACCGCATCGACGGCGGCCTGGTCAGCCAGCTTTAGAAGCTCCTTCCCCTTCTCGAAGGCCTCAAGCGGCCTGTTGAGCTTGTTGAGCTCCGCAAGAGCCTCCTGTCTGTAGAGCAGGTAGTAGTACAGCAGGAGGGAGATCGTGGTCCTGTCCAGCGCGTCCAGGTCGAAGGTGCTGAAGAAGGTCCTCATCGGGTACTTGTATGTGAAGAGGTCCCGGTAATCGGTGACCTGAAGCACATTAGCGTAGGTCATCGCGGAGTCGACGTAGGCGTAGATCCACCTGTTCACGAACGTCGGCCTGAGGTTTCCGGACCTGCCGGGGGCCATCTGCGACTCGTCGAGGTCCTGGAACGGGTGTGCCAGCCCAAGCGTGTGCCCTGCCTCGTGGATGACGGTGAACGTGAGGCCCTCGCGCTGAATTGCGCTGAACACGGCCCCGACCACCACCCCCCGTGGATATCTGGGGTCCTCCCTGTCAGCCCATGCTATGCCGAGCACGCCTGGCGCATCAGGGAAAATGTCCGAGTCCGAGACGAAGATCAGTATCGGCGTGTAAGCGACACCCTTCACGGTCTCCTTGATTATCCCGAGACGCTGGGCTGTGTCGAGCGCCGCTTCCACGTCTATTACCTGGTATCCCCTAGAGGAGCGGATGACCTGCCTCATCTGCGGCACATCGCTTATGTGGTAGTAGCTGTACCTGCTCGTGTAGTAGTTGTAGGGCGCCAGCTGCCTCATGGCGTACTCGAAGAGCTCAGGGGAGAAGTTGTTCACCAAGAAGGAGGGCCCTCCACCGGAGGTGGTCAGGTCGATCACCACGACGTCGAAGAGGTAGGTCACCTGATACCGGGGCAGGTAGAGCAGGGACTTGACGAAGAGGTTGTCGATGACCTCGTCCACGTACTTCACCACCATCCCGATCCTGAATTCAGGGTCGTTGGAGACCCATACCGGCAGGTACTCGAGGACCTCTTGCTGGCCCTTCGGCGCGAAGTTGCCGTAAGGGTTAGGCACCGCGCAGACGTCGATCACCACGTGCCGGCCGGTCCACATGCCTCCGTACAGGTTGAGGCCCACCACCGCGTTGGGCACCTGCCTCTCTGGCGTGTAGCCCACCGTGAAGTACACCGGGACCTTTCCATCGAAGAAAGAGTTACCGCAGAGGAGGTAGACGTTGTAGTCGTTCAGGACCGCGGGTATGTACTTCTCGGTGTAGTAGGCCATGAGCTGAACGACAGCCTCCATGTCGGTCAGGGTGAACGTCAGGCTGCCAGCCACGGTGCCGCCGTAAGCCGACCTGACGAAGTCCCTGTACCTCTGGTTCTCCTGCTTGGCCTCCAGCGGGAGCCTCGCCGGATCATATGTGACCAAGGACAAATCGTTGGCGAACTCGGCCACGAACCGCTGGGGGGCCTCCAGAACTTGGAGATGGACGTCGAACTCGGCGATCAGGATCGGGTCGTCGAGGCTGAAGCCGACGTAGGAAGCGGCCTTTGACCTGACGTGCGTGCTGAGTATCTGCTGAAGCTCCGCCATCGTCCTCAGCCCCAGCACCTCCGGCCTGAGTCCAACGGTGATCACGTTCACCGGAAGCGGTGCCCTGAGCGGCAAACTGATGGGAGGTGACGAGTCCTGTTGAGCGTGCGCCACCAGAACCTGTGCCGACTGCGTCAATAGGAGGACCAGGAGGAGGAAGATCGGAACGCTCCGTGCAACGATCTCGCTCGTGCTTTGCGGGTCTCTTCCCATGATTGTGGTGCCTTACTGGATCATATAACCTTACTCCGTTCAAAGAGAGCAGACGTTGCAGTCGCTCCTCCGCTGGAGGTCATACGCGTAGAACGAACCCGTTCTGAGGTCTATCAGCAGGGATTTGCCCGCCATGGGCTCGCCAACGCTGTCGCTCCAGTTCCCCTCCCGTTTGAAGCGCTCCAGCCCGAGGTGGACCTTGACGCACTCGGCGACCTGAATGCCTGCGACGACCGCCCCCGTCATCGGAACGTACGGGATTTTCGGCCCCTCCAGCCCGGTGGCCTCGCCGCCGCACGAGAACCTCTCCCAAAGGTGCTGGAGGTCCATGTCGGTGATGCCGCACTCGATGCAGGGCGTGAAGGGAGGCACCACCACCTGCACCGTCCCGAGCAGTCCCTCGATGCCACCGTCGATGAGGGGGACCTGCCTCTCGTAGCACCGCAGGTTCAGGACCAGCCTTGCGTGGAAGTTGTCGAAGGCACCTAGCGCGATGTCCACGTCCCTGATGACGTCGTCACTCAGGTCCCTGATGTCGCCGTGGATCGGGACCACCTCGACGTCGCTGTTGATCTGACTCGCCCTTCTCGCGAGCACCTCCACCTTTTTGCTCCTCCTGAGGGCATCGCTCCTCCGGAAGAAGAGGCACCTGTTAAGGTTGGACGCGACCACACGGTCGAAGTCGATTACGTAAACGCGCTTGACCCCGATCTGAACGAGGTTCTTGACGATCTCGTTCCCGAGCGCGCCCGCACCTCCCACCAGGACCCGCATCGCGCCTATTCTGTCCTGGTTCCAGATACGACGCTGCCTCTCGTAGACGTCGTCGTCCATCCTGTAGACCTGCAGGACGGGGAGCCCCCTCAGACCTGTGCCGGATGACATTGACACCTCACCTCGCCTCCACCAGGCTGTAGGTCAGCACGACCCGCACCTTCGTCTCGTGGCCCTCGATGCCGTGGAAGTAGACCGAAAGCGGCCAGATCGCGAGCCACGAATACGGCTGGAAGTTGCCCCGCTCGCGCTGGAGCGTGAAGGCGCCCGGTGAAGCGTCGGCCCTCCTCGGGTTCTGGTACGGCAGGAGCGCGGTGGGCGAGAAGGCCTTCTCGGCGAGCATCGTCCTGTAGTTGCTCCTGTCGAGCCCCGGCACAACGGGGACCGAGACGTCGGAGTACAGCACCAGAGCCTTTACCGGTAGGTTGGTCTCAAGCCTGAACACGAACCCGTTCACCGTCGGCGCGAACTGGTATCCGTCAGGGGCCTTGACCACGATGGCCGCCGCTATACCGCTGCGTCCGAGGCCGAGCGTCGCGTTGTACACCGTTATCGAGCCTTCTCGTGGCTCGCGGGGCAACTCGACGAAGACCAGCTCCCACACAGGTCCTGCGGTGTCCTTCAGGACGGTCTGGAAGGCGGTATGGGTGACGTTCACCCTGAGCGTCTGCGTTACCACCACGGGAACCTGAACAGTGGTCACCCTCATCGTTCCGGGAACGATCCCCGGGAAAGCGATGACGAGCCCCAGTGCCGCAATGAAGGCGATCACGGCCGACGCTGCTATTCTGACCGCTCCCTCCATCGAACCTCATGCCCCTGAGCCCTTCAAAAACGTTCCCCTGTTGCGCCCGCCACGGACGGTTCGATCCTCGACGCTCATACGAGAGGGATGAGCTGTCCGCATGGGCAGATTTGGACTGTTTTCAGAAAAAGAATTTTATTTTGGCGAGTTCTTTCGCATTCGATGGCGGAGATCACGGGAGGAGCGAGGATCAAGAACGCACTGAGGTCGGACATAGCCATGGTCTCCTTCCTCTTGACCGCGGTCGGTGCTGCCTATACGATCGGCGGTGTCCTGGGGCTGGTCTTGATCGTCATCGAGGTGGCGATACTGGCCGCCTTCGTCTCGCTCGCTAAGGGACCTGACGTTCTGATCTTCTACACGGTCTTCGCGTTGTTCTTCACGGCGATCTCCTTCGTGGCCGCAGGGGTCGCAGGTCTGGTGATCGCGCTGCTGGTGACGACCTTTCTGGCAAGCAGGGGCATCGTGAACCTCACGCTCGACCGGAAGACGATCGCGACGCTGGCAGCGATGATCGCGGCCGTCTCTGCGGCATATGTTTTCCTTCCCGGCTACTACCCGATCGCTGCGATCGGTTCCACGTCACTGGTACTCCTCGGCCTGTTGATGTGGTCGGGCAGGATATCTCCGTTCACGTTGAAGCTGATCCTCACGCGGCCGAGCGAGGGCTTCCAGGTCCTACGCATGAAGGTGCGTGCGACGTGGGAGAGGGCCACATACGTCCCCGTGACTGAGCCCCATGAAGGAGCTGCTGAGGTCGAGGAGGGGACCGCAGGGGTTGAGGCGAGGGTTGGCGGCGAGGCGGTTTCCAAGGAGGTCATCGATGAGGGCCGGAACGTCATGGTCACGAGATACCTTAACTTCCTCTCGAGCCTCGAGCTGGCGTACAAGGACGGTCGCGTCAAGAAGGAGGTGTACGAGAGGCTGAGATCGGAGTACGTGACGAGGCTGAAGGAGCTCGGATACGACACCACGAAGATCGAGGAGCAGGGCTAAGTCCGCCTGACGTCGATCAGGATCAGCGCTATCACCGATACGGTCAGGACGGTCGCTAACACGAGAACGAGGTGCTCGTGCGTAACGGTTTGTGGGATGCCCTGAACCGTCTGCGCGGTGCCGTTCATCACAGCGCTCCCGGGCGTCTCGTTACGTGGTGTCATGGGCTCGGAGCCGATCTCCTGAGCGAGATCCTGTGCGCTCACCAGCCCCATCTCAATCATTAAACTCCTCCCCTCTGCGTTGAGGTGATCGAAGACGTGCACCGCGGCGTCCTCCGGCGTCCTCACCGTTGCGTCCCCGAGCGAGGAAACGGCCTTCCTCATCCCGTCGCTGTCGGCCGAGAAGAGCAGCTCCACGGCCCTGTAGGCCATCGCGTACCACCTCCTGCCCCTCTCCTCACCCGGCCTCCAGCCGAGAAGGCCTCGGAGTTCCTGAAGGCTCGCGTTTTCCCAGTCGAACAGCTCACGGACGTACGCGGGTGCCTCCAGCCCCGTACCCATCGCCAGCCTCACCGAGAGGTAGGTCGCTAGACCCTCGTGGAGCCAGGTGGCGCCGGCCCCGACGCCGTTCGCGAAGAGGTACTGGTGGATGAGCTCGTGGAGGAAGGTGACCTCGAGCATGCCGTCGACCATCCTCAACAGGTAGAGGTTGAGCGAGATCCTTCCTGTGCTGTCGCCGTTCGGCGGAGTTACGAACCCCTCTGGCCCCTCGTCGTATCTGTCGGGCAGGAAGAACGAAACCGTCAACCTCGAGGGTTTTCGCTGGAAAAGCTCCGCGAGCTTCCCGTCCACCTTCGAATTGAACGCCATCAACCTCTCGGCGATCCAGCTGTACCTCTCGGGCAGGACGAACGTCAGGGAGCAGTTCACGTATTCCCTCAGCTCCTCTTCTGGGACCGAGAAGACGAACGAGAGCCTTCCCGACAGCAGCGGCAGCCTCCTGGTGACGCCGAACCCGTCATCCGATCTCCTGACAGATGAGAGCGCGGCATCGGCTCCTGCGAAGGACGACCCGGGCCAGTTCACGTTAACGGATAC
This sequence comes from Candidatus Calditenuis fumarioli, assembly GCA_030059665.1. GTDB lineage: Archaea > Thermoproteota > Nitrososphaeria_A > Caldarchaeales > Calditenuaceae > Calditenuis > Calditenuis fumarioli. The sequence goes on along the minus strand of JANVYR010000002.1, from coordinate 207,702 downwards.
CGTTCCGCTGCCTCCGGGTGAGAACACCATCAACGGCGAGAGGAAGACGGCCTTTCCGCGGTGGACCAGACAGACGTGGGGTAACGAGTAGTTGAATGCGGCCGTAGTCCCACGAGGAAGGTGGAACGAAACGTTCACGTAAAGCGCCAGCCTCCTGCCTTCCAGGTTAGCACCCTCCACCTTTGTCAACGACGCGTTGGTGGAGAAACCCTTCTCGAGCCTCGGGAGGAGCATCCATGCCCTGGCCTCGCTGTCCCATGTCCTCACCAGGACCCTGACCTCGGCCACACAGTCCCGGCCGAACTCGATCAGGTAATCGTAGTTGACCCCATGGCCGTTGTTGGGGGACTCTTCTAAAGCGTTCGCAGTTGAATAGACAATATGCTGCAAAATAAGCAACGACAGCAGAAGCAGAAAACAGCGCGTCCTGTTCATTTGAAGCATTCCGTTGGCTGGCCCTCTGTGAACTGACTGTTCTGGTCCATGTTTCCAAGCGTTATTTCGATCGACCCTTCCGATACGGAGGCCCTGATCGTAACCACCTCACCTCCCGAACCCGAGGGCCTGTACGTGACACCGGGAATGGTGGGGAGAGGCCTCTCATAGGCGATGCCGAACGCCGTGACGCAGAGGGAGAGCTGGCCCGTCCTCGGGCTGTTCCCCACCTCAGCCCTGAACGAGAACCCCACCGAGACGGCCTTGTACTCCACTCCCCCGCCGGGAACGAGTTTGGCCTCCTCCACCGCGCTCCACATCCCCGAAAGGACGTGCGAGGCCGCTACCGCGAGGGCGTTCCTCTGGCCGACGTACGTCATCGATCCGACCTGCTGCATGAGGAGGTATGCGGAAGTCATGCCGATCAGCATCAGAACGCCTATCGTGACGATGTATACGTAGGTCGAGGCCAAGCTACCTCCCCCATACGTTCAGCACGACCATGTCCACGAACACCCTCACTATGGTGTGCTCTGTAGTCCTGACCTCCAGGGCCTCGTTCTGCGCGTTGAGGATTGGCTCGCCATCGAAGTAGAGCCTGAGGGTCCCTCCGCCCACCGACTCGGGCTGCTGCATGTAGAACCTGTAGGTGTTGTTCATCCTGAGGGTGATCATCTGCCCCGCTCCGATGGTGTATCCTCGCTTAACCGAGTCTGGGAACTCCATCGCGTTCAGCGGATAGGGCGCGAGCACCACGAACCTTATCATGACGTTAACGACAACGTCGTGGTACACTCTGTCAACGGCCACGTTAACGTATGGCAGGGCCTTGACGACGTATTTCATCCCCTTTTCATCGTACTCGACATAGGATACCGTATCCACCCCATTGACCGTGTAGTTCCTTTTCCTGTCCGCGATGTAGGTCCCGAGAACGTCGACGCTCCCCTTGTCGAGGAAGTACACGCCTGGGAGTCTCATCTTGTCGCCATGATATTCTATAGTGCTTACTGACACCATAACAGGCATTCTATTGCCGTTCCATTCGATTTCCACTTTGTGGGTCTCCTTGAGCGGGTAAACCGTGAGCGAGAAATGTGGCTGGACCGAACCCTCTCGCCTGAGGACAGCCTCATGGACGTTCTGCATGACGTAGGATATGTCTCCGGCTTGGACCTGACTTCCCGTTTCCCATGGCCTCCACAGGGCTACGATGGCCCCTGCTATGGCCACAGTTATCACTATCATCGCTGCAGTCTGTACGGCCACGCTCAGACCGGATTCGCTACGCCTCAAGCCATCGCGACCTCCTAAGACGTGGGCGTAATTTCAGGGGGGAACGGCAGGTAAGGAGAGAGAAGCACCGTTCCTGTGGCCGTGTCGGCGGGAACGAGGACCTGAGGCACTCCTCGTGCCGAGGGGTCCTGGTAGGGTCTGGTGAAAACGTCGACAGAAGCGGTCGGCGTGATCTCCGGGGGGAACGGGAGGTAAGGTGACAGCATCGGCCCGATCTCTGGTGGGAAGGGGAGGTAAGGCGAGAGGAGCGGCGTGATTTCAGGCGGGAAGGGCAAATACGGCGATATCACCGGTGCGTCGTCGATCGAACGCTCGACGGTCGTTCCGTCGGGGAGCGTGAAGTAGGTGGACGAAACGCCCTTGCCTCCGGGGAGAGAGGGCCTGTCCGGGTCACCGAATATCGCGATGTCGATGCTCGACCCTCTGAGGACCGGGCCGACCTCGTTGACCTTCACCCACAATACGGATGGCGGGGGCGCATCGACCAGATCCATCAGGTCCTGTATGAAGGGAGCCGCGTAGCTGTAGTCCGCCATGAAGGGCACCAGGCCTCCGACGGGGTGCAGCACGAGCGTGAACTCGTTGTACCATCCGGCCACGGGTTTGACGAGGTCATGGGGCACAGCTATCTCACCCAGGTAGCCGTAGTCGTCGGAGACAGCGCTCTCGCCGATCTCCAACAGTGTGGCCTGCATCATCCCACCTCTCCCTATGATCGGTATCCTGATCATGCTCGAGGCGTAGGTCATCGCGTCCCTGACCCTCACGAGGGCTCCGAGGATCTTCCTCTCCTGCTCGTTCAGCTTCCTAACCCCCTCTTCAACGGTCTTGCGGACCTTGGTCAGCGCCGCTCCAGCGAACTCGTTGATGACGGACTTCACCGAGGAGCCCAGATTGCTCGTACCTCCGGATCCGGGGAGAGAGCTGAGGTCCACCTTGACCAACGAAAGGACGTTGTAGATTGGACCCAGAATCTGGTCCGCCCACTTGTCGATCGCGTCCATTATCTGCTGGCGCCACTCGTTAATCTTCTCCTTGATCGCGTTGATCGGTTCGAGTATCTTCGCGACCAGCTGGTCTATTGCTCCAAGGAGCTGGTTGATGGGTTTCATCAGCTCGTTGATTATGTCCTGGATGACGTCGTTGATCAGCTCCTTGATGTAGTTCTCTATCATGTCCTTGATGATCTGGCCGATCATCTGGCCGATGAAGTTGAACTGGCTGACGAGCGGCTGCACCAGCCCGCTTATGAGGGGGCCGAGGATGGCATTGACGATGGACCCGACGAAGGAGCTGATCAGGTTGGTGATGGCCGAGACGAGCTGGCCGACGATCTGCTGGATGGTGCGCTTGATGGCGTCGAAGACCGCCCTTATCTGCTCGGCTATCCTGTCAAGGAAGCTGACGAGCCTGTCCTTGAGCGAGGTGAGGGCCGACTTGACGTCGTTGATCATGTTCACGAGGGGACCGAAAACCTGGCTCAATGACCCGATGAGCTCGCCAGCGAAGGAGCTCCCCAGGTTGCCCAGCAACCCCTCAGCTGCCGTGTTGAACCCGGATTCGGTGACCTCGCTGATCGTGGAGGTGGCCTCTGAGAGCATGTCGAGCTCGTTGTAGGCGACCGACCTGACGGTCTCGAACACGGACCGCACCTTGACCGCAACGCCCTGGACGATCCCCGGGAACGGGTTCCAGCCGTAGTAGGCCCTGAGCCTGATGACCGAGAAGCCCTTCTGGTTGACGGCCTCAGTTACGAGCGGGGTTGCGGTGAACACGAGGAACGTGAGCGTCAACTTCTGCTCCTCGGGAAGCGACTCCGGGTCAGTCGGCGGGTCGGCCTTGAAGTTCAAGGGCGCGCAGACGCCGGCTATCCTCTCGTCGAACTCCTGCAGCGAACCGAGGGTCCTCTCCAACTGCTGGATGATGGGCTGGACCATAAGCCCGAGCGCTGGGCTGCTGGCCGCTGCTTCCTGGAGGTCCTGAATGGCGCCTTCGACGTTCTCCCTCGCGCCTTCTACGTTCGAAATCGCTCCGGCGCAGTTGTAGCTGATCAGCTTCGTCCGAGCGTCCCTCACCAGCTGTATGGCGTTACGCACCTTGGAGAGGGCACTGCTCAGGTAGGGGCTCCTCTCAGCGCCGATGGCCGAAAGCGACGACTCCGCCTGCTGCAGCGTGGCCTCTACCTCGCCCAGAGACCCGGCGATGATGCCTGCCATGCTGGACCAGGTGCTGGAGAACGCACCCGAGATGACCTGGAAGAGCTGCCATATCCCCATCGCGTCCCTGAAGTCGATGCCGACCTTGAGGCCTCTGTCCCCAGAGTAGACTCCCAGGAACCCCGTGAGCTTCCACCCGGAGTCCGCGTCGGAAGAGACGTGGAAGGACGCGGTCATCGGCGTCTCGGCAAGGCCCTTGGAACCCCTCCAACCGGACAAAGTGGGAGCCCTGAGGATCATTATCAGGATCGGAAGGGAGACCATGTACCGGTTCTCGGCCAGCCAGACCCGTTCCTTGTCCCTCACAACTGGACCGTCCACCGCTCCCCACGTCACGTAGAGGTCGTTGACCAGCGAGGGGTAGGAGGCGTAGGCGTAGACCATGAAGCCCGGAGCGGTTATCGCGAGGTACACGGACGCGAGGATTGCGGTTATCATCATGGCCTGACCTATCGGGTGGAGGCAGCCGTCACCGGGGAAGCAGATCGTCGAGTGGTAGAGGATGTAGCCCATCTTGTAGACCGCGTTTATGACGTCGAGCATCGACTCGAGGGTCGAGGAGGGCTTGGCCTTGAAGACCAGGTAGACGTTGGCACCGACCGCCTCTCCGGCGATGAAGGCCGATGTGCCTCCGTGGGCCAGGGTCAACCCCTTGAACATCCCGAGGGGGTTGAGGCCTCCTCCCACTATCAGCCCGGCGGCCTGTATCAGCCTGAGATCTATGCCGAGCGTTGCCAGGAGCTTCGCGAATCCCTGGGGCGTGTACGGGGCATAGAGGGAGGGCGTGGCGAGGAGCTTGATCTCCTCGAAGGAGATGAAGGTCTTGCTGATCTTGTCTATCTGCTTGAAGCCCGGGAAGAGCAGCGGTACCTCCAGGTCCGGCGGGGCTCCTCCGGGCCTGAACTGCTTCACCTCGACTAGCGGCTCCAGACCTCCCTGACCCAGACCCTGCTGCGCGTTCGCGACGTCCATCGTGAGGACCGGAAGCACCACGGCGGCGATCATCAGCGTCGAGAGGGCTACGGTCGCAGCCCCCTTGGCCGTCAGCTTGCTCCCGCGGTTCACGTAGACCGTCCCGAGGGCTATTACGGCCACCGCGAGGACCGCGATTCCGAGGACCAGCAGGGGATCGATCGCCTGGCCCCTCTCCGGGCTGGTGACCGGCGGCAGGGAGCCGACCCTGTTCCTGGTGGTCGTGGTGGTCTGCCGCGTCTCTACGCCCTGCTGACCGGGTGCAGGCGCCTCGGTCTCGGCCGTCGTGGTGCTCTCGGTCTCGGTTGAAGCCGTCCCCCGTCCTCCGCCAGATGTGGGTACCATGTGGGACGTCCTGTTCACCAGGGAGCCGGAGCTCTCCAGTTCCTCGACGAAGGCCATGAAGTCGGTGAGCTTCCCCGCTATGCCCGTCAGGGAGGAGCCGTTGTAGCTGAACTCCACCTGGAACCTCCTGAGGACCTCGCCTCCGCTGAGCTGGACGTACAGGACGTTCAGTCCGGGCACCAGGTCCCTCACCTTGGCAGAGGGAGGTGAGACCGAGTAGGAGACGGAGTCGGATCCGATCGGCGGCACGAACATCACGTTCATCAGCGCCTGCTCGGAGGGCCTGAGCTCGCTGACCCCCAACGCTGCGAGGACGTCCACAACATACGTTCCTCCGGTTTGGTTGAGGGTGGGCCCGAAGGCCCTGACCTCGAAGGACGTGGACACCCCCCAGCCCATCCTGACCAGCTCGACCACGACGTAGGAGCCCCTGAACCTCCGGAGGTAATCCAGGTTCAAGTTGGCGGAGAACCCGCCGGATTTCGTGAGCGGCCTGAGCTCGGATATCAGGTCCTCAAGCTGCTTCCTGGAAAGCGTTGCGGTGTAGATGTGGGAGGTCTCCGTCGATCTGTTCAGGCTGAGGGGTATGCCGAGGTCCCGGCCTATTGTCATCGCCAGGTCTGACGATTTCTTCTCGTTGAGCGATTCGCCGTAGATTTCCAGCTGGAGGGTGAACGGCCCCTGCGAGCCGTCGTAGTAGACCGTCATTGTAGCTCCTGACATTCCCAGCTCCTCGAGCAGCGTGGCGGAGCGGTTGAGGGCCCCTATCGGGTAGGCGGCCGCGTACCAGACCGTCAGCGTCCCATCTGGAAGGACCGAGACGCCGAGGTCCTCCGATTCGCCTGGCGGGAGCTGCGTCTGGGAGTGCGCTGGCTGGAGCAGCATCGCGATGAGAACCGTCGCGAAGAGCAGTGCGACCTTCAGCCTCACCTGCTCATCACCTCCGTGGGGATCCCGTGGGGAACGGGCTGGACAGCCACGGTGACGCCGTTCAGGTTCCTGATCACGAGCGTGTGCCTTCCGGGGCCGAGGGTGAGATCGACCGAGCCCAGCCTCAGGGGCCTATCCTGCGATCCGTAGACGACCCTGAGCCGGCCGTCGGTGGAGAGCGTGGTGGAGCCCTCGTTTATCAGCTCCCATCCGTCCTGCTCGATCAGCCGGTACCTCCTGTCGCCGAAGGCGCCGGTCGCTTCCAGGACTAGGCCGTCGCCTGAGCCCGACCTGGATATTTTCAGCGACGCGTGGGAGGGAATGTAGATCGATATGGTGGCCGACCTCTCGGGCAGACCGTAGACCCTCTGGACGGCCCTGTTGAACGCCTCGACCGCGTCCCAGACCGACGGCTCGAAGATCCCCATGTACTGGTTTGCCATGTAGAAGGCGGTGCCTATCAGTCCCAGCAGCACCACGAGGACGACGAAGGTGACGGAGGCCTGTCCCACGCTCTTCACGGATGACCTCGCTAAGGTTTTGGCGCTGAGAGCAGAGGGGTAATTGCTGTCCCTCATTATTGTCCCTCCTCTACGTACTCGATTCTTGGATGGAAGCCTTCAAGCCAAACGCACATATGGTAAACGCCGCCACCGTTGCGTGGATAAATAATGTACATGAATGGGTCCTGTTCGTTAGGATCGAAGAACTTCCACCACTTAGAACCTGTTGACTGGAAGAGGCCCTGACCGAGTTCATTCGAGTAAAGGTAATCTGTGGCATCTATATCTTCAGCTTCTTGAAGAAACTGATCCCTTGCAGCCTTATTAATTTCATCGGCAGCAGCCTTAAACTCTTGATCTGTCAATTTTTTCTCCGCATACTCCCTAACGGTACGCATTATTTTTTCCCAGGAACCCTCCTGCTCGGAAAGTGTCATAAAACGGTCAGCATTTCCAAACGTAAACGCACCCTCATTATGCATATTACTTGCTTGTGTTTCCTTAGGCTTCTTTACGGCCCATGGTGGCTCCTCCTTCTTAAAAAATTTCCAATCCCAGAATCCTCCTTCGGGAATTTTGAAGAACTTAAGTGTCTCTTCGGCCCCCTCATCGTCTAGGGCATCCGACTTGACTATACGAATCACTTTAGCTAGATCACCAACTGAGATAAGACCCAACAGACCCAGTACTACGGCTACCCAATCTATGTTATAGTATTCGGTCAATTCAACATATACTAGACCATAAGTAATTGTAAGAGGAATTTTATTTAGTTGGACCTTATAGGCTGGTCTATTGAAGAACAAAACGACTAGCTTTTCGTTGAATTTCGGGTCTATTTCATAATTCATATAACCCCATTCCTTCGAGACCCTAGCGACCTCGTTGCCATTACCATCGTACTGTACAATTTCTTTTCGGGCGCCTGCATTGAAATACCAATAATACTTGTAATATGTTCTCGCATTCTCTATTTGTACAACGTCGCCCACAACAGGAATAAAGCCTATGCTAAATTGTACCCATCCAGGCATCGCTTGCACGAATTCCTTGACATGATTATATATCAATGTCGGTTCTATCGTCTGGGTTCTTACTCCGAAGGATTCTCTATAAATAAACTTCTTAAAAACTTCCGTTGGACCTTGCCTTGTGGTTTTAACGACTTTATAGGACACGCTGACCTCTATGGAAACGCTGGCTGAGATGTCACCAAGAGGTTGTTGCTCAACTTTTCCTGTTTCTCCGCTAATTATGGCTGGACCGCCGTACTTCGGAAGCTTGATTTCGAAATCTACATAGCGAAGGTCAACCTTAAAATCTTTTATTGGCATTTTATAATAACTTTCTAACGTTTTCTTGAGGACGTTTTCAATTGTTTCATCATACTTTATGTAAGAGGGTTTAGCCTTACCGTAAGCCATTTGAAAAACGCACTGTTGGGCTCCAAATTTTCGGAAGAAGTGCTTTGCGAGGGTCTGGGAGATGGCTTCCATAACGTTATACACCTCGCTCGATGGATCGACGCTGGTGTTCATCACCGGAAGCGATGCTGCCATCACCAGCAGTATCACGAGCATCACGGTCGCGGAGCCGATCAGGACCTGACCCGAAGAGGAGCGCCTCATCATCCCACCTCAGAAGAGGAACACCATGGCCACCAGCGCCGCCAGCGTGTAGACGAAGGCGTAGAGGAACCCGGCCGCAGTTATGCCGTCGCTCATCTTCCCCGTCAGCACGCCGAGGAACGTCGCGTTCAGGACGATCCCGGCCGAGATGGTGTCGATCAGCTCCGGAAGCTGCTCGGGCCTGAGGAGCCTTATGTTGCCGAGACCGATGCTCTGGGGCACGGTTACGGCCATGTTCGCCAGCGGGACGATGATCTGCTTGATCAGTAGCGAGGCGATGAAGATCATCAGCAGCGCCACCATGAACCCGAAGTACTTGATGCCGGTCGTCTTGGCCTTGGCGACCCTGATCGCGTCACGCGTCTCCCTGCTTATCTCGGTCACCTCCTCGAAGATCTCCTTCTGGGCTCCCAGCTCCTCCGCGTCGGCCACGAGGTCCAGTATCAGCTCGGACCTCCAGGAGACCTTCCCCCTGAAGGGCTCCAGGGCCTCCCTCAGGCTCCTCCCGACCCTGAGCTGGGCGGCGATCTGCTGAAGGACGAAGTTGAACGCTCTGTTGTAGCTTCGGACCTCCGAGAGGTAGATGGTCGCCTGCGTCGGGCTCTTCCCCTTCTTCACCTCCTCGGTCAGGTCCCTCACGAAGCTTGGGAGAGCGTAGTCCACGTCGTTCATGAACTTGTAGTCTCTGTAAAAGACCCAGGTCGCGACCAGCGAGAACGCAACCAGGCCCGCACCCAGCGAGATGGCGAGCTTGTACTGGACGAACCTAGCGCCCAGCAGCGTCTCAACGAGGACCGGTGAGAGGTAGAAGACCGAGGCCACAGCCGCGCCGATCGGAAGGCCCAGCATGAGCGCCCTGACGTAGTACCTGTTAAAGGACTGCGGCGTAGAGGGATATCCGGTGTCTATCATCACGGCCAGCGTCACCACCAGCAACGGCGTCACCATGAACGTGAAGAGCCTGGAGGTCGTGATGGCCATGTCGCTCGCGAAGACGGTGAGCATCGTGTAGAGGAGCAGCGGCAGCACGCCGAAGAAGACCAGCAGCAGGTCCCCGAAGAGCTTCAACTGATCCCCGAGCGCCTTGTACCTCTCCTTCAGCTCGTTGAACAGGCTGCGCATCTTGTCCTTCAATACGTTGTACATCCCGCCGCCTCCCCTCTCCGCTCCGACCGCGGACTGGAGGAAGTCCTTCAGCGGCAGGCTGCTGATCTTGTCCGCCTCCTCCTCTATCGTCTCCAGGGGGTCCTTCACCGTGATCATGCGTACCGCCTCCATCCGCTTCACCAGCCTCGCGAACGCAGGGAATATCCGCTCCTTCAGGGAGACGGAGGCCATTGACCTGTGGGGCGGTATCCCGACCGCGGCGTACGACGTCATGAACGCCGCAACGTACGGCAGCTCGCGCATGCACTGGGACTCGAACGACCTGGCCTTGACCATCGGTCTGAAGAGGAGGTACAGGGAGTAGGCCAACGGCATGACGCCCACTATCAGCATGGCAGGAACGCGTGCCACCGCCAGGGCGAGGTACGTTACCACAGCGGTCACGACGGCCGAAGCGACGAGCAGATTGAACACCCTTCGGATGTAATCGCGGGGCGTGGTGGGTATCCCGCTCAGGTAGATGTAGTTGGCCAGGGAGCGCTCCAGCGCTTCTGTGATCGACGCCATCACCCCTCACCCGACCTGCGGAGCTTGGACGCCAGTGCGCCCATCACCTTCCTCTCTTTCTCCTCCTGAGACTTCATCTTGCCCTTCTTCACCACGCGCGGCGGTCTCAGGACCATGTCGCCCATTCCCACCAGTCTCACGTCGCCGAGCCTCTTCGCCTCGACCTCCTTCGCCTCCTTCTGCTCCCCCTCCTTCTGCTCCTTCGCCGTCGCCTCCCTGACGGCTACCGGTATGGTCACCTTAGGCTTGACGGGCCGCACCTCGGCCTTCTCCTGCTCCTTCGGCCTCGCCGGCGCTGGAACCGGTATCGACCTGAAGAAGTTCTTGTCGAGGTAGAAGTTTGCCATCAGCTGCTTGATGCTATCCATCTCGGCCACCTCCGGGTTAGCCCGTGACATGCCAGCGACCCACCTGAGGAAGTCGACCCTCGTCCTGTACTCCTCCGCCAGCCTCTCCTTCGAGAGGCCGAGGTACTGCATCATCAGCTGGGCGGAGTTGCTCTCGAGCAGCTCCTCGAGGCTGAGCGACCTGGGACCTCCGTTGGGTCCTGTCTCGTACCAGAAAAGCCTGCGGACCTCCCTGCCGGACTCGTCGATCTTCACCTCGAAGAACTCCTTAACCTTCCTGATCCGCTTGAAGTAACCCTTGCCGATGTCCTGGAAGATGAAGCCAATGAAGGCTATTCCCCTCAGCGCCGAAAGGTGGGCGGTCGGTATGCCGAGCTGTTCCAGCCTGGCGAACACCGTGTCCGGGTCCTCCGCGTGGATGCTCGTGACGCCTCCGTGTCCGGTGGCAACGGCCTGCATCCAGACCTTGGCGTCCTCTCCCCTGATCTCGTTGACCATGATGTAGTCCACGTTGCTCCTCAGGAGCAGCTTGAGCAAATCGAAGATCGTCACAGCCCCTGTCCCCTCTATCGTCTGCGCCTCCCTGATCACGTACCTCAGCCAGTACGTGTGGGGCAGCCTGAACTCCGGCACGTCCTCCGCGGTCCCGATCTTCATGTGAGGAGGCGTGAATGAGGCCAAGGCGTTTATCAGCGAAGTCTTGCCCGATCCCATCACCCCTGCCACGAGTATCGCCTGCCTCGTCTCGATCATCAGCCAGATCCACGCAGCCATCTCCGGCGTTATGGTTTCGTTCAACAGCAGCTTTCCGATCGTCCAGGGCTTCTCCGGGAACTTCCTGATGGCGAAGGTGCTGCTGGACGATATCTCGGTCCGGTAGGTGCAGGTGTACCTGTGACCACCGGGAATGGTTACGCCGTCCAGGAAGGGCTTGAACACCGACACGCTCTTTCCCGCCAGATGGGCAAGCCGCATCACCAGCCGGTCGAGCTCGTCCGCAGCGAAGGCCATGTTGGTCTCGATCCTCCCGTAATCCGTGTGGGTCACGGTCACCGGTGAGTCGGCCTTGTTGCACTCCACGTTCTCTATCTTAGGATCCGCCATTACCGCGGTGAGCGGGCCGTATCCCCAAAGCTCCCTCTCGATGTAGTGCATCAGGATCGGGTTGTACAAGTTACGCTTCTTCAGCACTTCCTCGAACTTCTCCCGGGTGAAGTCCTGCTGCCCGCGAGCGGTGTAGATCAGCTCACCCGCCAGCTCGCCCAGCTGCTCGAGCTCCTTTTCGCTCACCGGCGGGTCCTGGACGAAGTACTTCAGAACCGGTGAGCCGGGTTCCCTGCCGATGACGATCTCGCTCATCGCGGACTTGTACCGGTCGAAGACCTCAACGTTCGGGGGCACATCCCAGCGCTTGAATTTTATCGGAACGATGCGCCTAGATTTATCGGAGGAATCGCCCTTACCCATTGATGGTACACAAATGTGCTGACTGTTAAATGTTGCCACGGGGCTTGATGATTGATGCCATCCATTATTTAAGAAATTCCGGACGCTAATCGAGCGGGACTAGAGACGTCCGAGCCCGGCCAACTGACGTGCGAGGAGTCTCCGGCCCGTTGAGTTCTACTGTGATACAAACAGTAGAGAGAAAGGAGTGGCGTTAGAGGCTGTCAGAACGCCGCACCTCGCCCGGTATGGCTTCGGCCGTTTCGAGCGTAACCCGGGTGTCTGATAGGAGTCCTCGCGATGGTCGGTGATCGCTGCGGAACGGAGTTTCGACCAAAGCGGCATGCACCGGAGGATAACAGGAAAGGCTCGATGCGGTCCGTCACAGGAGGACGACGAAAGCGCCAGCAACACCCACTCCGTGACCGGAAACCCCGTCCTTGAAAAGACCTATATATTATCACCATAATAAGCAATCAAATGGTCAGGAGAGGCAGGAGGCGGGGGAAAAACCCTAGGGTCGTGAGCGTCGCGGAGTACAGCCTGCGTCCCCCCGTAGTCCTTCAGGTCTTCGATTCGCCCTTACTCGGTGAGGCGTCGCTCGGCAGCCTGCTGGAGAAGGTCTCGAGGCTGGAACAGCTCAGGACGTCACTCTCGCTGGTGCTGAACCGCGTTGCGGCTGAAAAGTCGGGAAACGAGGAGGTGTTGGAGGAACTGAATCGCCTGGCGGCGGAATTCCTGCTCACCTTGAGCGCCGCCGACATGTCGTACCGTCTCCTGAGCAAGAGGATGCCGAGGAACGTCGTGGAGGCGGGCGCATCGCTGAAGTTGCTGCTGAGGCTCGCAGCTGCCGCCGGCATACTACACCAGCTGGGCAAGAAGGAGGAGGGGCTTCACCTTCTGAGGCTAGCGCAGCTGGAGATCGAGGACCTGCAGAACGCCAGGAGAGCCTATGAGGGTCTGGACAGGTGGATCTGGCTCTCCTCGTACGTCGGTGACGACCTAGCCATCCTCATGAGGGAATACGAGGGCGGTTCGACCGGCCTCTCGGACATAATACTGGAGGTGGCTTTGCTGATGCAACAGGAGATCGAGTTATCAAAGCGCGCGCTGGGCGGCATCAAGCCGGCCTCGAGGGTCCAGAGCGTCATGAGGGCGATCGAGGAGAGCGAAGCGGTGCTGAGAAGGGAGGTTCTGGAGAGGATTCAGGGCTGAGCGTCCCCCTCGCCGCTTTCCATGCCTTTCAACATGTCCACGATCTCCGAGATGTCGTAACCGTCTCCCTCCTCATCGCGCGATATCACCTCGTACTCGTCCGTTATGTCAGGGGGAGGCCTCTGCTCGGGCTGCGGCTCCGTGACGTCCAACACCCTGACCATTTCACACCCGCCTCCTCACGATGGCCGACCTCACGCCCTCGTAGCCGAATCCCTCCGAGACGCGAAAGAAGGCTGCCTCCTTCCTCACCGGATCCACCACCAGCGCGACGTGATGCGGCATCGCGAAGCAAGATTTGTGCGACGTTATGTCGGTCGGTGACAGAAAGCATCCGTATCCCGGGTGCGAGTGGTACCATCCGACGATCTCCTTGTCGGGATGATCTCGCCTGAGAGACTCGGCCACCTCGGCCAGTGAATCGGGAGCGAAGGCGACTGAGGTCTCGGAGGCGATGGACCGACCTCTTATCGAACCGGTCACGTGGACATACGTCTCGCCGTTCCACGTGTAGGCCCTCCCCAGCAGAAACCCAATCACCTCACGCGGCAGCTCCTCCAGTGCGTGCTTCGTCACGTCCAGCAAAACCTCTAGGTCGATGTAAACTGGGTAAACCGGCCTCTCTTCGGCGCACATGATCGGCGTGCTATTCGACGACGCGCGGCCTGCCCCCGGCAGGAGCCTGCATGGATCCCATGAGGTGCGGGTTCTCCTTGAAGAAGGCGGTCGCTTGCATGCAGATGGGGATCTTGCTGAGCGGGTCCTCGGGGTTCGGGTTCTCAACGAGAAGCTGGAGGCCCCTCACCAGCGTCGACAGCGAGAAGTTCTTCCCCCACTCCCTGATCATCTTCCAGCAGACGAGCCCGTTTCCGCCGTATCTGGGCCCGGGGCAGATGTTCGGATGGAAGATGTTGCTCTCCCAGAAGATCCTCATCGGCGCACCGTGCTTCGGATCGGGGTATGGGTAGTACCGGAGCACGTAGATGCTGGCGGTGTGGGTGAGCTGCTCCTCCACGCCCTTCTTGGTCAGCACGAAACCGCGTGCCTGAAAGGTGACGACGTACCTCAGCGCTACGTCGAGGGTCTCGAGCCCGGCGCTGTAAACCATCGGGAAGCTCATCTGCCTCCAGACCTCCTCCCGGACGAACTCGTACCCCTGCTGCCTCATCTCCTGCTCCTCCCGCTCGAGCCTCTTCAGCAGCTTGTCCTGCGGCAGCATCGCTCCACCCACCGGCCTCGGTACCAGGTCCATGATGGCGCCGTCCGAGATGCCCAGCTCGCCGAGCGTCTTGTCGAAGAGCTCAGGGCCGATCTCCTTGCCGCCGAGCACGAGCCGGTACGTCGTTGTCGGCGGTATCTTGAGGGCCTTCATAACCTCCTCGACCACCACACGCACGGTGTGTCCCGGCTCGACCTCTAGCTTCACGCTCCTTCTCGTGGTCAGCTCGTTCACGGTTATGATCACAACGTCCTACCTCGAACTCAGAAGAGGCAAAAGCCTGTTAATAAGTCGTTCCAAAGGGCGTCAACCGCTTAGAACAACGCGGGTTGGCGATGGCCGGCTCGATGCGACCGGAAAACCCGCTCCGTCTCCCTTGGTTCAATGCTTAATAACCATGGCAAGCCAAGTGCGTGGGAGTTGCACCTCACAGCCGAGGACATGGCGCTGGTGCGCTACCTGGCCGAATTGCCGAGGAGGTCGGGGAGGGTCAGCGTGAACGTGTCCGATCTGGCCGCGAGCCTGCAAACCACTGAGGAGCGCGTCATCGAGCGGCTTCTGAACCTCCAGGCAACGGGACTGATATCGATCGCGTCCGTCCCGAACGACCCGGCGCTGAGGTCCAAGCTCATCCAGCTGATCAGGACCATCGATTTCAGGTTCCTCGCCGGGAGGATGACCGAGACCGAGTACGAAAGCCTCAGGAGGGCCGCTGTCGAGCTCGCCCTCGGCCTCGAGTCCGTGAACCTTAACGACCTTCCTCCGTCCCCGATAATCCTCGGCGGGCTCATCAGGAGGAGGTCTCAGCTGGTGACCTCGCTGCTGAACCTAACCTCATCAAAGGAGCAGGACCAGAAGCTCGTGAACGAGGTGGTGAGGGGGCTTCAGGAGATAGAGGCGACGATCGATCAGATAGAGGGTGGAGGGGGAGGCATCTGGTCTGAGATGCTGAGCGGTCTCAGGCACCTCCGCGAGCGGTTGGAGGAGGACTTCCTACGGACCACCATCGGCGACCTAGATCCGAAGCAACTCGAGGCCACGAAGGCCGAGGTCACGGAGCGCCTGGATGAGATCGTTCAGGCCCTGGGCAAGTACTTCCAGCAGGACGAGGCCGTGACGCTGCCACCGTTCGTCGAGGTGGAGATAGAGCTCCTCAGGACCAGGCTTAACCTGGGCGAGATCTCGAAGGAGGAGTACGAGTACCTCTACAACGAGTTGCTGCGGAAGTTCGGCGTTGGTTCCGGTGGCGACCTGGAAGGTTACCTGAGGGTGATCGAGGCCGGGATAGCGCAGCTCAGGGAGCAGCTGGACGCGATCAGGGGGATAAGGTCGCGGGGTCAGCGGGTCGAGAAGGCGCTGCTCGACGCGATGGAGGTCCGGACGAACAAGGCCGTGGACCTGCTGGGCCAGATAAGCGACGAGATCAAGCTGCTGAAGAGGTTGCTGGACCAGATCAACCGATCTGCGTGACCAGCACGAATTTGTCGTTTATGGACTTCATGGTCTCCAGCGCCGAGATGAAATCTTGCCCTGTCGCACCGAACTCGCTCCTGAGCTTGTCGTACGAGGTAAGGACGGCGCTCCAGTTGGGGAAGGATTCGAGCAGCTTGGACTTGACGAGCCCGAGGAGCTCCAGCAGCTCGCGCTCCGATTCGCGGTAGGCCCTGATCAGGCTCTCGTTCTCCTCCAGCTTGATACCCAGCTTGGCGGACGTCTCCTCGATGGACGATCGCGCCTCCCTGAGCCTGGATATCAGCTGGGATATCGTGCGGACCAAGTCGCTCAGCTCCGACAGTATCTCCTTCGCGTCCCTCGCGGCAGAGGCCGTCTCGCGCATCACCGAGGACGCGACCCTCATGTAGACCTCCTTGCTGACCAGCGACTTGCTCTCGAAGAGCTTCAACATCTTAGTCAGGTTCCCCGAAAGGGCGGAGAGCCTCGGAGAGTAGTCCGTTAGACGGAGACCGAGCTGCTGAGGCGACTCTAGCTTCAGCACCCTCCCCAGAAGCCAGACCCTCTTGAAGTCGGAGGTGATCTCCTGGTAACCCTTCAATTCGAGGAAGTTGGCGACGCGCACCTTGGTCAGCTCGACCTGATACAGGAGCTCCAGCTCCGGTGGGGCCGAGAGCTTCAGGATCCCCGCGTCCTCCAGCGAGACGAGCGCCTCGAGGGCCGTCCACGAATCCGTGCCGAGCCTGAAGCCGAGCACGTCGGGGTTGAAGTAGAGTGAGCTGCCGAACCGTCGTGGATCGGTCACCAGTGTGAGCAGAACCTTCCTCGTCTCCGCGGGCTCCACCTCACGTCACCAGCAGATCGAACCTCTCGAACTTGTCGCACTTCCAGCACTTCTCCCTCCTGCTGGCGAGCAGTCTGGCGCAGTCCAGGTGGTAGGGCGTCATGCAGATGGGACAGAGAACGGCCTCCTCCAGCTTAACCTCCTCCCTGTCGATGGGGCACTCGAGCGGCCCCATGAAGCTCTCGAACTTGTCCAGGATCTGGATCTCCCACGTGCCGTCTGTCGTGACGCCGAGGCTCGGGACGAAGTTCCTGTAATTGCCCACGATCTCGACCTTGATCCGCCTCAGCAGCTCCTCCATGATCCGCCTCCGGCATAACGCAACGATATTAAAATCTGGTGGGCATCGGCGCGTTTGAGGATCGTCCCGGAAACAACGCTTTTAGCCCAGCACTCTGGTCGTCCCTCGTTGGAGGCGGTCGTCGACGCCGCGATCGCTGCGGGCGTCTTCGCCCTTGCGGTCGGGGTCGTGGTGGTCTTCGCGCTGAGCGGCGGATCGATGTACCTGAGCTACACGGAGGACGCGATGGTGAGGGCAGAGGCCAGGGCCGTCACCAACTTCCTGAAGGGCTACATCTCGAGGTCGTCCAAGAACCTCCTCGAGCTGAACCCGAGCTACGTCGGTCGGCCTGCGATGGACCTAACGGGGTTCCGGGTCGACTTCGTGGCGAGGATCAGTTTCCCCCAGCGTATCGCCATCTCCCAAGCCGGTGCATCGCCGTCCTTCCCCTCGCAGGTCTTCGCCTGCCCCACTGGTCCGGGGAAGGGCGTTGCGGTCTCCAGGTACGGCGTCGGAATCACCGGGATGAGGCCGGATCCGAACCTCGTGAAAATCGAGAGCGATGGAACCATCAGGGCGAACGCTCAGCTTAAGGTGTGCTCCTTCACGTACAGCGACACAATAGAACCCGGTGCGCTGACGAGCGTCTTCACACACGAGTCGCCGATCGTTTTCTACACCGATGGCGGCTCATACGTCGTCGTCCCGTCTGCGTATCCAGAGGCGGTGCTGGCCTTCGTCAAGGGCAGATCCGTCGATCCGTCGAGCGTCAGGGTGCCGAGCGATGCGGTCTACGTCTCAGACTCCACGATCATGGAGAACGGCGTCTCGATAACGATCGAGGTCTGGGCCTGGTCGGGTGGGGCGATGTGAGGAGGCGCAGGGCCGGGATAGCGTGGACCGTCGAGGCGATACTTGCGGCCTCGATAATAGTGATCGGGCTGATGCTGTACATCCAGATAGTCTCGCTGAAGACGGCCTCGACCTCCGAGCACAGGGGAGACCTGGAGGAGATTGCCAACAAAATGCTGGGGGCCCTCAACGAGAGGGGCGACCTCGACGAGCTCATCTGCAGAGAAGAGTACACATCACCGGATGAAGCGCTGGGCATCATTGCCTCTGTGGCACCTCGTGGAATAGCTGTGAACTTCACCGTGGTCAAGCTGATGCGGAGCAGCGACGGTTCAGTGGAGGTGGACCACAGGCTCTTCTCCGTCGTGTGGGGAGCGTTCGACCCGAGCCGTTCCTACTCAGCGGGGACGATCTCGCTGTCGTGCGCCAACGACAAGGTGGCGATCCTCGCGGTCAGCAGGGGATGACCTTTCCGGTCGGCAGCGATTTGCGCGGGAGCTGAGGGCCTGAGGGTTTCATCTCAGCTGGCGGAGGCACGCGGCCAGAGGGCCTTGCCCGTAATCCGGGCTGATGGGGAGACGTGGATGTCGTGGGTCCGTATCCAGGCCCTGGCCCTTCGCCCTCTACACCTCCGGCGCCCATTCCGGACCGTAGTGTGGCAGCGACTTCTCCGAGAGGCCCCCCCTCACCGCTGGATGGAGCTCAGCCGGTCTGAGTATCGTCAGCAGAGCATAGCCCTCCCGGGCGCTCCGCTACCCCTGGGCCTCGGCGGACCTGGCTAGCCGGTACCTGATGTATCCGGGCCCCCTGACCCGCTCCAGGAAGCCCCTCTCGGTGAGCCGGGCCAGATAGGTCGAGACGGTGCTGAGGGGGATCTCCTCTCCGTACTCCTCAACGTACGCCTCGAGGGCCTCCCGGGAGCTGAAGTCACCGCTCGGGAACCTCCGCTCAAGAGCCCTTGCGAGCCGGACCAGCTTGTTCTCGATGGTCGAGCTGCGATCCGGGTGCCCGGAGTACAGCTCCATCAGGTCCGCCAGCTGGAGTATCTTCTCACGGGTTATGTTTCCCTCCACCACCAGCGTGATCTTGTCGCCGTCCTCGTCCACCATCTCGAGCTTGAGCCTCTTCCTCGGCAACCCACCAGGTCGACATCTGCGCCGTCGATAAAGCGTGCCCTTTGCACAGGAAGTGGAAGCCCGTTCCAGACCCCGGAACCTCAACCCGCAGACGAGGTCCGCAAAGGGTTGGCCATTCGGGTCGTGGCTGAAGATAGCGTATATTTCTACGTCCTACCGAGTAGGTGCAGCTGGGGAAGAATGGCGCGCAACCGCTCAGTGGGAATTAGAATCCCGGCCGCTTCCACCGCTCTCGGCGCGCTCAACGTGATTCTATACGGATTCCAAGGGATTAGAACGCTATTAGAAGGGCAGACCACCCTCGCCGTTTCAAACTTCCTGTTTCTCGCAGGATTTCTCGCCTCGATTCTAATGATTTGGAAGGGCAAGTTCGGTCACGTTCTAGCAATGATTCTACTGATTCTAGTCGGATACAGGATGTCTGGAGCCGTCTTGGACGCCTCGAGAGACCTTGCCTTCAGGGCGGCCCACGGGGGGATGATAGCCTTGGCTGCAGTCTTCGCGGCGGCGTTCAGGGAGAAGCGGTGGAACCGGGGTCCCGAAGGGCCTTCCTGAGGCTCCGTTGCACGCCATCGAGCACCTCTGCGGCCTCTTCGAACCTCCCCTCCCTCAGGAGCTGACCCACCTCGACGAGCCAGCTGCAGCCCTCCTCGCCCGCCAGACCGAGGTAGCTGATCAGGAGGACGGTGAAGACGCTCTGCGTCACGTTTCTCAGGGCCTGCTGCAACACCTTGGCGTAGGTCCCCTTCGTGACGCCGAGTTTCGCCGCGCGCTCCGACATCTTCTTCCCCCTGTTCGCCGGGTCCATCTCCGCCAGCAGCACCTGGAGCTGCCGCTCCGTCAGCGCCCCCCTCCTGGCCAAATAGAGCAGCACCGGGTCCCGGTCCGCGTGGACCTGCTGCGCCTCCTGAAGCCGCTGGATCGCGAGGGAACTCCGCTCCATCCGCCCGCCTCCGCGTTAGACAAATTTGTCAACCACCTCCACGTAAAGGGTTTGCGGACCGAACCGGTCAAGCCGACAGTCCGTAATACCAGGGTAGTATGTGACCGGGCCGAAGGTCCACCAGCAGCGCAGGCACAAGCCTCGGACGTGACGCTTAGGGTTATGATCAAGCGGCCGGCCCGTCAATGAGGGATTGAAGCAGAAGGTCGAGGTCTACATCCCAGCGCCGCTGAGGCCCTACGTGGGCAACGCCGACAAGGTGTCGCTGGAGGCGGAGACGGTGGGAGACGCGATCAGGGCCCTCGTGGAGAGGTATCCCCAGCTGAGGACGCAGCTCCTCGACGAGCAGGGGAGGGTCAGGAGGCACGTCAACGTCTTCCTCAACGACCGGAACGTGAACGAGCTGGGAGGGCTCGAGGCGAGGGTCCGGGAGAACGACCGGATACTGCTGCTCCCCGCGATAGCCGGAGGACTGGCGATCCGATCGTCCCCGTAGTGGACGGAGGCGCACCCCCACATCCTTGAGGAACCAGTTTTAAGCAACCGGATTAGCCATACCCTCAGGCATGTGGCGAAGGCCGGGACCGGCCGCGGCTCACCTCGCGCTCTTGCTGGCGTTAACGGCCGCGCTGGTCCTGCTGCTCTGGGTCCAACCGGTCCGCGCGGAGGGGAACATAGTCAGCATCACGGTCACCGTCCTCAACGGCCACAACGAGGTACTGCAGGGAGCTAACGTCACCGCGTATTACACCAACGAGACCAAGGTGCCGAACACGGGAGGAATGAGAGGCTCGGCAATCACTAACTCGAGCGGACGGGCGGTCCTGCAGCTGATGAGCGGAACCACCGACGCCAAATATGTAATAAAGGTTTACTTCAGAGGCCTGCTCGTCAACGAGACTCAAAACGAGTTTGATTGCAGCACAGAGTGCCCTCGGACTTCCTTCTCCGTGAAGCTTGACGTTTACCACCTCACCATCAGGGTCCTCAGCAGCTCGGGGGTTCCGGTGCCAGGCGCCAGAGTCAACGTCACCTCCTCACTAATCGATCCTCAGGAGATCGCCAGGAATGCGCAGACCGACAGCAGCGGCAACCTCGTGGTTAGGAACCTGCCCGCAAAATACCTCACCGACTCAGGCGAACTCGATGTGGAGTACACCATCGACGTCTCCTACACGGCCGTCGGGAACGTCAAGCTGACGAAGAGCGTTACCCACACGCTAAGCAGCGACAGAACCTCCGTGGAGGTCAGACTCGACCTGTACAGTATCTCGGCGAAGGTGCAGGACATGGAAGGCAACTCGATTCAGGGGGTCACGGTAGAGCTCCTGAAAGAAGACAGCGCGACGCCTTTGCTCACGACGACCTCCGACTCCAACGGCTTGGTGACCTTCAAGCTGCTGCCCGGAGGAACTTACTCGCTCCGTTTCAAGATAGACAACGAGCTGGTGGACGAGAGGCGGGACCTCGTCGTAGCGGGAGACGTCAACTTGGGCGACCTGACGTTACCGGTCAAAAAGCTCGCGTTCAGCCTGGTCTCGCAGAACAACAGGCCTGTAACCGGGTTCCAGCTCGTGGTGAAGCTGATCAGAACGGACGACAACTCCGAGTACAGGTCCAGGACGACTTCAGTCGACTCCGTCGACTTCGGGTACGTCAGGGCCGACAGGGACTACGTCGTACAGGTCCTATTCGATGGTCAGAAGGTCTACGAGGGGACGCTGAGGGGCGACGACATACGGACGGGCGTGACGCTAACGCTGAACTTCGGCAACTTCGGGATCTCCCTGAACCTCGAGGGCCTCTTCGGCAGGCTCCCTCAGCTGCTTAGGGATGCGGTGGTTCTTGAGCTGACCGTCGATGGCGGGAGCTACAAGATGACGCCGACCCGAGAGAACGAAGTCTTCCTAGCAAAGGACCAACCCCTCGTGCCCTACCGATACAGGCTGCTCTACCTGGGCTCGGTCATCGGGGAGGATACCATCAGGCCCCAGAGGAACGGAGACCTCCTGACCGTCAGGCCCGAGGTGCTGGACCTCAACGTCAAAGCGGTCTCCCTCGACGGCAGACCAGTTCCCGGCACGCTGATCCTGAGCGTCGGCAACTCGGAGATCGGCTCGGTCCAGCTGTCGGCCGAGGGCGGAGCGGTGAAGGGTCTGGTCCCACTGAAGTACGGCTACAGGGTCGTCTACAGGAACGTGCAGGTGGCCGAGGGAGAGCTCGCCGAGAATACCGTCAGGCAGGGTCAGCTCGCTATCAGGGTCAGGGTGCTGGACTTGGTGGTGAGGGTGCTCGACCACGACGGTGAGGTGCCTCTGGAGGGAGCGCTGGTGACGCTCCAGGTGGGAGGCTACCGGGACACGAGGACGGCCAACGCCACCGGAAAGGTGCTGTTCCCGGACGTGCCCTACTCCAAGGCCAACGTCACGGTGCGGTACATGGGAGTCGAGGTCTACGGAGCCGAGGTCGAGTACCGGATCGAGGACAAGGGGTTCGAGATCTCGGGGACGAGGGTCTTCAGGGTGCACATAACCGCGCTCGACGGGGAGAGGTCGCCGCTGCCGGGTGGGAGGTACAGGCTCGAGATAGGGGAGTTCAGCGCCGAGGGAGAGCTGGACGATCGCGGGAACGCCACGGTCAGGCTGGTCCCGGGCGGGACGGTCCGTGTCACCATAGAATTCAAGGGCGTTCAGGTCAGGCAGTCGGAGGAGAGGGTCGACGAGCAGGACGAGAGGCTCCAGCTGGTGACGCGGGTCTTCAGGAGGGTTGTCGACGTCCTCTACCTCGACGTGGGAGGGAACAGGAGGGGGCTGCCGGGCGTGAAGGTGGAGTACAGGCTGAAGGGCTCGGGAGCGCTGATCGAGGAGACCGCGACCGACGAGAGGGGGAGGGCAACGGTCCTGTTGCCGGCGTCGAACTACGTGGTCGTTTACCGCTTCATGGACGTAGAGGTGGGAAGGAGCGAGGTCAACCACGCCGCGAGGATCGAGGAGGAGATGGAGCTGCCGGTCTACGGGGTGGCCTACCGGGTGCTGGACGTGGAGGGCACGCCGGTGGGGAACCTCACGGTCACGTTCCTCCTGATCCAGCAGGGAAAGGGTGCCAGGCCGCTGCTCACGCAGCACGTCGGGCCGTCCGGCGAGGGGAGCGCGGTCCTTCCCTCCGGCAGGTACCTGATCAGGCTGAACTCTAGCTCCTGGAGCCAGGAGGCAGGGATCGATCTCACGGGTCCCGGCTCGAGGAACATAGCCTTGGTTCCGCAGAGACCGGTCCAGGGAGGGGCGCCCTACGTGGTCTCGGTGGCTCTGGTGGCGGTGGCCGCGCTGGGGATCCTCAGGTCGCTGAGCCTCACCAAGGCAGCGGGAGGTCCCGCGAGGAGGGGGACGGTCGAGGGAGGTTCGTCGGGAAGGCCTGAAGAGGAGGGAGGTAAAACGAGCTTCAGGAGGAGGGTGAGGCGGAACCTATGAGCAACGCGACGAGGTACCTGAAGGGCGCCCTTCCCCTGCTGGTGCTCCTGCTGGCCTTCCTCGCGCTCTTCGTGGGCCTCGGTCTCGCGCTGGACACCCGGACGCCGCTGGTCGTGGTGGCATCGGGCAGCATGAGGCCGGTCCTCCACGAGGGCGACATCCTGCTGATAGAGGGCGTGAGGTTCGAGGAGATCAGGGCCTCACCGATCGACGGAGACGTGATCGTCTACCGGAGGCCCTTCGACGGCCGGCTCATCGTCCACAGGGCCATAGCGAAGGAACCCTACGCGCTGATCACGAAGGGCGACGCCAACAGCGCTCCTGACCCCTTCCCCGTCCCTCCGGATGCGGTGGTGGGGAGGTGGACCGGGCTGATGATACCTCACTGGACCGGGCTGGGTTACCTGACGCTCTTCCTGAGGGGCGAGCTCTTCCCGCCGTGGGGGCCGATCACGCTGGCCGTCCTGATAGCGGCGGAGGCCGTTCACCTCTCGGTCAGGTACCTGTCCAGAGGGAAGGGCAAGGGTGGGGAGCGGGAGAGGAACGAGGACGCGGAGGAGCGACCCTCTGCTGCTGGGTGAGAAGGGCCGCAAGAAACCGATCGGGGTGTTGTGTTAGGTCAGAGCTGGTAGGGGAGGCTCTGCAAAGTCATGAGTATGTCCAGCAGCGACTCCATCGACTTGGTCTGGGTTATACGTCCGATGACCTTGCCGCCCTCGACGACGTAGAGCCTCCTGATGTTCTTCTCGGCCATCAGCTGCAGCGCCTTCCCGATCGGCTCGTCGGGCCCTATCGTTATGATCGGCGACGACATGATCTCCTCCACCTTCATGTTGAGGCTGTAACCCTTCGAGATGCACCTCCTCAGGATGTCCCTCTCCGTCACGACCCCAACCGGCAGGCCATCCCGGGTGACCAGGAATGACCAGACGTTCTCCCTCACCATGCGCTGGACCGCCTCCATCACCGTGGCCTTGGCATCGATCGTGGGCACCTCCTTTTCCATGATGTCCCTGACGCGGACTGTTATGGGCATGGCTCCTCAACAATACTTTCCACTGCACAGTTATTATCCGTAACTGTTGGCTGACTCCGGGATGGCGCCTTCAGGTTACAGGGGCAGGCTGAGGGAAGTCCTCGAGGGGATCGGAGCCGAGGAGGGGGACGAGCTGGAGGTCGTAACGCCCGACGGCCAGACCTTCGTCGGTTACCTGATCGCGAGGCCGGAGTACGCCGACGAGGACGTCATCACCATCAAGCTCAGGAACGGGTACAACGTCGGCATCGCGTTCACCGAGGGGACGGTCATCAGGAGGTTGGCTGCGGGGAGGGCTCCGGCCTTCAGGCGAGGCGAGATACCGCCGCAGGACCCGTCGTTGCCGAGGGTGGCGCTGCTCGGGACCGGAGGGACGATCGCGAGCAGGGTCGACTACAGGACCGGAGCCGTGAGGCCAGCGATGACCACGGAGGACCTGGTCTCCGTGATCAGGGAGGTGCTTGAGCTGGCCAGGATCGACGCGGAGGTGGTCCTCTCCCTCTACAGCGAGAACATGACTCCGAGGGACTGGAGTCTGATCGCGGAGCGCGCACACCAAAGGCTCGTTGACGGTTACGACGGGATCGTGATAGCGCACGGAACCGACACGATGCACTACACCGCTGCCGCGCTCAGCTTCGTCCTCCAGAGGCCTCCGGTCCCGGTCGTCCTGGTGGGAGCTCAGAGGAGCTCCGACAGGCCATCGAGCGATGCTGCCACCAACCTCATGGGGGCCCTCACGGTAGCTGCGAGATCGAGCTTCGCGGAGGTCTGCGTTGCGATGCACCACTGGCACTCGGACGACGAGATAGCTGTCCACAGGGGAACGAGGGTCGTGAAGCTCCACACCAGCAGCAGGGACGCCTTCAGGAGCGTCAACGCGGGACCGATAGCGCTGGTCAGGGAGGGAAGGATCGAGGTGCTGGCGGAGGGCCTGAACCCTCGGGGATCCGAAGATTACAGGTACGAGCCGGGGTTCGACGAGAGGGCTTACCTGCTGAAGTTCTGGCCAGGAATGAGACCATCGGTCCTCGAGCACCTGGCATCCGAGGGCGTCAGGGGCTTCGTGCTGGAGGGGACGGGGCTAGGACACGTGGCGTCCTCGTGGATACCGGTGATAAGGAGGCTCGTGAGGGACGGGGTCTTCTTCGGCATGTGCTCCCAGTGCAGGTTCGGAAGGGTGAACATGAACGTCTACGACAACGGCAGGGACCTACAGGCGGCCGGCGTCACGCCGCTCGACGACATGCTCCCGGAGGTCGCGCTGGTCAAGCTGATGTGGGTCCTCCACAGGGCCCACGACCTGGAGGAGATCAGGAGGCTGATGCTCACGAGGATCGCGGGGGAGATCGGCGACCGGAGCGAACCCGTCAGGCTCAGACCCTGAGGCAGGGAGGACCGCGTGGCCGACAACCGGCTGGGGGGACAGCAATAACTCCCATTAGTCGCTGACACACGCGTTTGATCGGGGATGGCCGAGAAGCTGAAGAGGGAGTTCATCGAGCTGCTGGAGAAGGACGTCGAGTTCAGGTACACCGTCGCAGGTTATCTCGGCCTGTCAGAGATACTCAAGAGGCTTGACAGACATGAGTCCCACATACTCGAGATACTGAAGAGGCTCGACAGGCTGGAGGAGAACCAGAACAGACTGTGGGAGAATGTTAACAGGCTGTGGGAGGAGGTCAGAGCGCTTAGGGAGGGACAGGAGAGGCTGTGGGAGAGCGTGAGGCGACTCGAGGCCGGCCAAGAGAGGTTCTGGAAGTACGTCAAGTCAGGGTTCAGGGAGCTGAGGGAGATGCTCGGCGTCACCTTCGAGGCCACGGCCCGGGCCTTCATCGAGGTCCTGCTCGACGAGATGGGGTACCCCGACGCGAGGGTTGACGTCAAGCACTTCGCCGTGGACGGCAAGGTCGTTGATATCGACGCCTTTTGCGAGGAACCGCTCGTGGTCGGCGAGATCACGAATTACATCGGAACGCGCGAACAGGCCGAGTCGGAGGTCGAGAAGCTCAGGAGCAGGGTCTCGATGGTCGAGGAGAGGTACGGCAGGAGGGCGCTGCTGGTGCTCCTCCTGGTGGGCTCGGTGCCGGAGGAGATCGGCTCGTACCTGAGGGAGCTCGCGGGGAGGAACGGGATCAGGCTCGTGCTGGGCAGGGAGATAAGGGAGACGCTGGAGCTCTGACGGAGGGCCCGCGTCAACTTTTTCCGAAGGCTTCCCGGCTCGGCTGAGGAGGCGAGGGCGTTGGTCGAGGACCTCTGGGAGGGCGATGCTCTGCTGATGATACCCGGACCGACCGAGCTCCACCCTGCGGTGAGGAGGGTCCTCTCGGAGAGGTCGCTGCCACACTACGGTCCTGAATGGGCGCCGGAGGTGGAGAGGGCGAGGAAGGCGGCCGCCGCGCTCTTCGGATCCAACCCCGAGAACACCTTTTTGGTTCCGGGGCCGGGGTCGCTCGCGCTGGAGCTGGGGACCAGGACGGTCCTCTCCAGAGGCGAGAAGGCGGTGGTTCTGATCAGCGGCTTCTGGGGAGAGAGGTTGGCGGAGCTAGCGAGGAGCCTCGGTGCGGACGTGGTCGAGGTGAGGGCGGAGGAGGGGCTGGTGCCGGAGATCGGCGACGTCGAGAGGGCCCTCAGCAGGAACCCGGACGCGGAGGCGCTGATGCTGGTCCACGTTGAGACGGGAACCGGTGTGATCCACGACCTGAGGTCCTACGCGAGGCTCGCCGAGGAGAGGGGAGTTAGGGTGATCTGCGACGCCATAGCCTCCTACGGTGCGGTCCCACTCGACGTGAGGGAGCTCGGCATCGACGTCTGCGTCGGCCACCCCAACAAGTGCCTCAACAGCATGCCCGGCGTGGTGCCGCTCCACATCTCCGAGGACCTCTGGGAGAAAATTGACCCGTCCGAAATCGGCGACGGCTGGATCTCGAACCCCTCCGCGTTCAAGCGCTACTACCTGCTGTGGGCCGAGGAGGGCCACCCCTACCACACCACCATAAACCCCTACGCGGTGGTCGCCTTCAGGCTGGCCGCCGAGTCGGCGCTTGAGGAGGGTCTCGAGAGGAGGTACCAGAGGCACCTGAGGGCTTCAGGGGCCTTCAGGAGGGCCGCGAAGGTCCTCGGCCTGGAGCCGGTGGCGAGGTCGGAGGAGCTGGCAGCGCCGACGGTCACATCGCTGGAGCTTCCGCCCCCACTCAGGGGAAAGGCCGACGAGTTCGTGGGACACATGCTGAGAAGCTACAGGGTCATGGTGACGAACGGCCTCGGGAGCCTCGTCGACAGCACCGTCCGGGTGGGACACATGGGCGTGACGGCGACCGCCAGGTACCTGATACCGACGATCGTCGCGATGGGCAGAACGCTGAAGGACCTCACCGGCAGGCCCGCCGAGGTGGGGAGGGCCATCGAGGCGTTCCTAGGGAGCTCATAGAGGCGTTCCTAGAGAGCGTTCCTCCGGTAGAACAGCAGCAGCTCGTAGACGCTCCTCATGCCCATCCTGTAGGACGTGGTGCTCCTGAGGTAGTCCCGGGCCTGAGTGGTGAACCTCACGACGCCACCGTATCTGCCAACGAGCCTCCGGAAGTGCTCCTCGCCCTGCCGGTCGAGGTCCGTCAAGAGCTCCACCTCCTGACCAGGCATATCCTCGACCTCACGCTCGAACTCCGCGAGCGTCAGCACCCTCACGGAGACTCCGGACTCGACGAGGGCCCTCCTGTCGCTCTCGCCCTCGACCACGACGACGGCGCCGGATTCGTTCAGGATCCTCACGAACCTCTCGAGCTCCTCAAGCACCTCCTCCCTCGCCGCGGAAGGTCTCCTGCCCGGAACCATCCGGTCTTACGGCATGACGCCAGCACGTGAACCTCTCGCACCACTGCGCAGCACGACTGACCCGCGGCCCCAGATCCGGAGAGAGCGGTTGCCTCGCTGGCCGTGGACGGCGACTAACCCTGGCCGAGCATTGAGGTCAGGAGGTCGTCAACCCTGCGCTTCAGCTCTTCGCTGACCGCGCTCCTGTAACTCGGGTCCGAGACCCAGACCTTGAGGAGCATCTGGACCTCCCTCTCGGACCTGGACCTGACCTCGACCTGTGGCGGCCTCATGGGATCGAGCTTGGACCTCAGCTTCATGCACGCCTTGATCAGCGCTGACTCCAGCTCAGGCAGCTTGACGTCCTTCGAGGGGAGGGCGATGGGGATGCTGATCTCCCGGGCTGCGGAGGCCGACTCGTTGACCACAGGCTCCCTCAGGATCACCGAGTTCGGGACGGAAACCACCCGGCCGTCATCGGTCTGCAGCAGGGTCGTGAGCGGGTTGATCTCGATCACCTTTCCCCTGTAAGAGCCTATCGTCACCGTGTCTCCCACCCTGATCGGGACGTAGGGCTCGATGAAGTACCGGGCAGCGACGCTGCTGAGGACGTTATGGAGCGCCAGGACCACGGCGATGCCCATAACGGCCAACAGCACCAGCAGAACCTCTATGCTAAGGCCCAGCTGCTCCGCGGCCAGGATGCCTCCTATGACGAGGATCACCGCCGAGAGCGTCCTCTTGGCCGCGAACCTCATCGCGGGCGTGAAGGCGAAGAGCGCCGCGTCAGTCAGCCTCGAAACGAGCTTCGCGACCACGTACGTAGCC
The DNA here is from genome assembly GCA_030059665.1 of Candidatus Calditenuis fumarioli. Lineage (GTDB taxonomy): Archaea > Thermoproteota > Nitrososphaeria_A > Caldarchaeales > Calditenuaceae > Calditenuis > Calditenuis fumarioli. Next base: position 178,828 of record JANVYR010000002.1, on the reverse strand, counting down.
GCAATAATCAGGGCCGCGAGCACCACCGGCCTCACCATCTGCAGCGCGTTGGCCAGATCGCCCTCCAACCATCCCGGCAGCATGGGGCTAACCCTTCTCACATCATCGCGGATCGAATAAATCGGTGCCGGCGTCCCTCGACCAGCGTTGAATCTCCGCCACGCGCTCACCGACCTCACGGCTCCGGACCTCACCACGCGTTCTCATCAAACGATGAAATGTGGAGCGAAAGTGGGTCAGAACATACCAATTTCTGGATCGGAAATCGCGATGGAATGGACTTCCTCGAGGAACCGGATTTAACCTCTTCGTTCAAACCGATTTACGCTCTCACCTTCAGTCTACCGGGTGAGATGAGGGTCGTCACGGTGCACCTACCTGAGGCATACTTGGAGGCGATCGACGAGCTCGTCAGGAAGAAGCGCTACCCGAACAGGGCCGAGGCCATCCGGATGGCGGTCAGGGACTTCATAAGAACGGAGGCGAGGCTGAGCGTTGAGTGAGCTCCAGAACAGCAGCATCAGGATAAAGGTCATCGGCGTGGGCGGAGCCGGATCCAACACGGTCCACCGGCTGATCGAGGCCAACGTACCTGACATCTACGCCATCGCGATGAACACGGACCTCCAGCACCTCAGCTTCATCAAGGCCCACGAGAAGCTTCTGCTCGGACCAACCGTCACGAGGAACCACGGAACCGGCGGAAACCCGGAGCTCGGCAGGATGGCGGCTGAGGAGTCCGCGGAGGACCTGAGGAAAGCGCTGGAGGACGCCGACCTTGTCTTCATCGCTGCGGGGCTCGGCGGAGGGACCGGGACCGGAGCGGCCCCGTTCGTGGCCAAACTGGCGCAGGAGCAGGGGCTGATAGTCGTGGGCGTGGTGACGCTGCCGTTCAGGTTCGAGGGGGCCGTGAGGAGGAGGATAGCGATGAGGGGGCTTGAGGAGCTACAGCGGTACTGCAACACGGTGGTGGTCATAGACAACAACAGGCTCCTCGAGCTCTACCCGCAGTACGACCTGAACACCGCCTTCTCGCTGGCCGACGAGGTGATCAACAACATGGTCGTGAGCATCACGGAGTCGCTGGTGCGGCCGAGCCTGATCAACATCGACTTCGAGGACTTCAAGACGGTGGTGAGCAGGGGGAGGATCGCCACGATAGGCCTCGGCAAGAGCAGCTCCCCGAACAGGGCGGAGGAGGCGACCTTCAACGCGCTCCAGTCGCCGCTGCTGGAGGGGACGATCGAGGGGATCAGCGCGGCCATCGTCCACGTCGGCGGAGGAGAGGACATGAAGCTGAAGGAGGCCACGAGGCCTGCGGAGATCGTCTCGGAGCTGATGGGCGAGGAGGGTCTCGTGATCTGGGGGGCGAGGGTTGACAGGCGGTACGGGTCGACGCTGCACGTCTCGATCATCATGAGCGGTGGCAGCTACTCGCAGGGCAGCACGGGACCGATGTTCAGGATACCACAGAGACCGCATGAGGTGCAGCAGCCCGCGGAGATCCGAGGCTCTGGAGCGGACGGAGACCTCGACTACCTCGAGGACTTCATGAAGGACATCTGATCTGTCTGCCCTGAACCATCACCGCTCGCTTTTTCTGTTCTCCCCACCTCTTATAGAATACAGGGTTTACGCTCAGCAATCCGACATCGACTTCAGCAGCTCCACGACGCCCATCACGTCCCGGACCACGGGGCCGTCCCAGTCCCTGAGCGGCCCGTCGCGGACTATCATGACGGGAAACATCCCGACCTCCCTCGCGCCCTCAAGCTCGTTCTCGGACCCGTCTCCGACGTAGAGGCACAGCTCTGGGCTGAGGCCGAGGGCACTGCAGGTCATCAGGTAGATCTCCCGGTGGGGCTTTCTGGTCCTGACCTCACAGGAGAACGTGGCGACGTCGAAGTACCTCGACAGGCTCAGCGACCTCCAGAGCTCCGGGACCTCCGGCGAGGAGTTGGAGATGAGCCCCAGCTTGTATCCCATCCCCTTCAGTGCCCTGATCCCTTCCTCGACCTCCGGGTACGGGACGACGCAGCTCCTCATGAACTCGTACCTGATGGCAGCGGCCCGGGCAAGCGCCTCTCGGTCAGCACTCGCACCCATCGCCTCGAGCGTGTCCAGTATGCACTCCTCAGCGTCCCTGCAGAAGCCCGTTATCCTGCGCTCGAGCCTGCTTATCCAGACCTCTGTGAACCGCACCGGATCGACCCCGAGGAGAGCTGCGATCTCGGCCAGGACCTTCCTGTGCCTGTCGATCGGATAACGGGGGACGAGCGTGCCGAAGAGGTCGAAGACGACGCCGGCGATCCTCCCTCCCATCCCGAGCACCCGATGGGCCCAGGCGCGGGCGAGGTCAGGTGATGGAGACGTACGCGTAGGCCTCGGTGGCGTTGGAGAAGGCGTAGTGCACCTTCTGGAAGGGACGCCTGAACTCGGCAACCTCCCTCCTGACCTTCTCCGGGTCCTCCCGCTTGACCAGAACTCTCGAGATGAAGCGCGCTATCTCCCTCATCTCCTCCTTGCCCATGCCGAGCCTCGTGACCTCCTGCGTCCCCAGCCTTATCCCGCTCGGGTTCCTGTAGTCGGTCTTGAGGAGGTAGTCCTTCGGAAGGAGGTTCCTGTTCACGACGATGCCCGCCCGCTCCAGGAGGAACTCCGCCTCCTTACCTCCCATGAGCCTGCTGACGTCGACGAGGACCTGGTGCGACTCGGTGAAGCCGAGGTCCCCGTAGAGGACGTCCAGCCCCTCCTCCATCAGGAACCCAGCTAGGGCCTTCGAGTTCTCGACGATCCTCCTGGCGTATTCGTGGTAGAACGCGAGGGCCTCGGCCAGCGCTATCGTGACGCCTGCAACCGCGTGGAGGTGGTGGTTGCTGTGGAGGCCGGGGAACATGACGCGCTTGAAGTCCTCCGCGTACCTCTCCCAGCTGAGGAGCAGGCCGTGCTGCGGTCCCGCGAGCGTCTTGTGCGTGCTCATCGTCACCGCGTCTGCCCCCTCCCTCAGAGGGTCCTGGAAGACGCCGCCGGCGATCAGGCCGGCGACGTGGGCCGCGTCGTAGACGACCCTCGCGCCGTACTCCTTGGCCAGGTCCGAGACCTCCCTGACGGGATGAGGGAAGAGGAAGACGCTGGCACCGAGCATGAAGACCTTCGGTCTCTTCCCCTCCTCCTTCTCGAGACGCTCGAGCCTCCGCCTCGTTCCGTCGACGTCGATGTTGAACCGGTCGTAGTCGAACTCGTACCGCTCGACCCTCAGGCCCCTGACCGTGCCCGCGGTACCTCCCCACTCCCGCTTGCCGTGGCTGATGTGGCCGCCGTGGGGGACTGCCAGAGCGACCATCACGTCTCCCGGCTCGGCGAAGGCCGTGTACGCCGCGAGGTTCGCCATAACCCCAGAGATTGGCCTGAGGTCGGCGTACTCCGCGTTGAAGACCTCCTTCGCTAGCTCGATGCCGAGCATCTCGATAGAGTCTATCCACCTGCATCCGGCGTAGAGCCTCTCCCCCGGATAGCCCTCAGCGTACCTGTTTCCCAGGTCGCTCGCCAGCGCCTCCCTCACCGCAGGGCTCGGGACGTTCTCGCTCGCGATCAGCGGTATAGAGCTCGCGAAGAACTCGTGGTGCTCCCTCATCCATCGCAGAACCTTCCTGAAGGCCTCCTCGGCCCTGACGAACCTCCGCTCCGCGTCCATGCCTGCAGCTAACCTCCGTAAGGTCTGCCTGATATCGTTGAGGGCCCCCGGATCGCCGTCCACCCTCGTTTCCGGCTGTCAGGAGGCCGCAGGTCCACTGCCCGGAACGCGCTTTGCAGCTGCTGGAACTCACTTCTTGGGCAGAAAGGCCGTTGGTCCGCGCGTTCTCGCTGAGAGCGGTGATCTCGTCGCCCAGCTTCACCGCCTACTGGCTGATTGGGAAGGTTGGGTTATATCCGATAGTTGCGAAGGCAGTGACGGATTGGCCGCGAGGGAGAGGCTGAAGTCGAGGATCCTGAAGCTGCTCAGGGAGGATGAGGAGTTCAGATATGCTGTTGCAGGACTGATAGGACTCGACGAGATCCTGAAGAGACTCGACAGGCACGAATCCCACATAATCGAGATCCTGAAGAGGCTGGACAGACACGAGGAGAGGTTCCTGAGGATAGAGCAGGAGATCGGGAGGATATGGCAGGAAATAGAGAAGCTACGGGAGGACATGAACAGGCTCAGGGAGGACATGATGAAGGGGTTCGAAGCGGTCAACAGGCAGATCTCGGCTTTGGGAGCCAGGTGGGGCCTCATGTCCGAGGAAGCCTTCAGGGAGGGACTGAAGGGAATCCTCGAGAAGGAGCTGGGCCTGAAGGTCGAGAGGTGGACGGCGTTCGATGAGGGAGGAGAGGTCTTCGGGTTCCCGAGCCCAGTGGAGGTCGACGTCGCGGTGAAGGACGGGAAGACGCTGCTGATCGAGGTATCGTCCCAGGTGAGGCCCTCAGACGTCGTCACCCTGTACAGGAAGGCGAAGCTCTACGAGCGGAAGACCGGGAGGAGACCCGACAGGCTGATCTTCGTGACGCCGTTCGCTACCGACAACGCCGTGAAGACCGCTATGGAGCTCGGAGTCGAGATATACACGAGGGCGTAGCCGCACCTGTGCAACCCACTCGATCCTGAACCCGGATCCTTCACTCCGCATTAGCTCTCAACTCCCTCTCTCGGATCACCGCTCCCTATCCTGGGACTTTCGGGCTCTGCGCGGCTTATCCTGCGAGGTTTCCGTGCGGTCGTTGACCCCGTCGATGGGACACATAGCGAAGTTCTCTAAGTGCGGGGGGTGGGATTCGAACCCACGAACCCTTCCGCCCGATGTCTGGCCTGCGGGACCGGCTTTCGCCTCGCGCGGATCTTGAGGCCGGCGCCGTTGACCTGGCTTGGCTACCCCCGCCCGATCGGTATTCTCGGCTGACCTCTCAAAAAACTTCATGCCCAGAACCGCAATCCGAACCGCTTTCCGGCGACACGGCCAACAGAGAATAACAGCCTCGGCGATTGGTGCTTGGGGGACACGGCTTGGACGAGACTTCCCTTCTGGAGTTGAGGCAGCGCTTCGTGGGGAGGGGCATCTCGACGCTCCATCCAATAGTGATCTCCGAGGGGAGGAACGCGCTCCTCAGGACGGTCGACGGCAGGGAGCTGATCGACTTCACCAGCGGGATAGGGGTGGCCAACCTAGGCCACTGCAACGAGCGGCTGATCGCGGCGGCGGAGCGGCAGCTGAGGAGGCTCTGGCACATCTGCTTCGCGGTGGCTGCGTACGAGCCCTACCTCGTGGTGGCGAGGAAACTCTCGGAGCTGGCCCCGACCGGGTCGGAGAACAAGGCGGCGCTCTTCAACAGCGGAGCCGAGGCGGTGGAGAACGCGGTGAAGGTAGCGAGGCTGGCGACGAGGAGACAGGGCGTGATCGCCTTCGAGAACTCCTTCCACGGCAGGACATACCTCGCCCTAACCGCCACCGGGAAGTACCACCCGTACAAGGCGGGCCTCGAACCGTTCGCACCGGGGGTCCACCACGCGCCCTACCCGTACTGCTACAGGTGCCCGTTCGGACAGAGCTACCCGGATTGCGGGCTGTCATGCCTCGACTACCTGAGGAGGTGGGTGATGAGAACGGTGGCACCGCCGAGCTCCGTCGCGGCCGTCCTCTTCGAGCCGATACAGGGCGAGGGAGGGTTCGTGGTGCCGCCGGCGGACTACGTGCGGGAGCTGAGGGGGTTCCTCCGGGAGAACGACGTCTTGCTGATCGCGGACGAGGTGCAGACCGCCTTCGGCAGGACGGGGAGGCTCTTCGCGCTGGAGAACTTCGGCGTGACGGCCGACCTCTTCGCGCTGGGTAAGGCGATAGCCAACGGTTTGCCGCTCTCGGCGACGGTGGGGAGGGCTGAGCTGATGGACGCGGTGCACCCGATGGGCCTCGGGACGACGTTCGGGGGAAACCCGGTGGCCGCGGCGGTGGCCTCGGAGGTGCTCGAGGTGATGACGAGCGGCGGCGTCCTCGAGAGGGCGGTTGAGCTGGGCAGGATCATGGAGAGGAGGTTGTTGGAGATCTCGGAGAGGTACGAGATCGTGGGCGACGTGAGGGGGATGGGTGCGATGCGCGCTCTGGAGCTCGTCCGGGACAGGAGGAGCAAGGAGCCGGCGACGGAGGAGACCGACAGGCTGGTCGCCGAGGCCAGGTCGAGGGGCCTGCTGTTGCTGAAGGGAGGCCTCTTCGGGAACGTCGTCAGGCTTCACCCTCCACTGACCATCGAGAGGGAGCTCTTGGAGCGCGGGCTCGACCTGCTCGAGCAGTCGCTTGCCGAGATCTCGAAGGTACGACGCTGAGCGTTCAGACGGGCCACAGCACCGGCCGGAACCGCGTCACAATTTTTATGAGCAAGCCTCCGGGGACGGACGGGGGCCTTGGGCTCGGAGCGGGCCTGCGTGGACATCGAGGGCGAGCTCAGGTCTGCGATCAACGGGTACGGCGAGTGCACCACCGTGATGGGCGGGTTCGAGGTGCGGGTGAAGGACCCGGTCAGGTTCCCGTGGGAGAGGGTCTTCAGGACGCTCCTCGGGCTGGGGCACGAGGTCTGGGTGGAGCTGAGGGACGACGAGCTGGTGATCTTCTCGAAGGCCCCGGTCGAGTGAGGCGCGGACGCTTCGTCCACAACGCGTAATAGGACCCGGCGGCCGTGGGGGAGCGGGATGGCCAGCGCCGGGAAGGTGGCTGTGGTCCTCAGCGTTCTGGCGCTCCTCCTCGTGGGGCTTCTGGTGGTCGAGCTGGACTCGCTGAGCGGGGAGCTCGAAGGGGTCAACTCGCGGATCGCGCAGGTCGCCCAGCAGGTTCAGGCCCTCGGATCCGCGCAGGCCCAGCTCGCGCAGGTCAGCACCGTCACGGTGACGCGGCAGACGACTGTCGTTGAGAGGCCTCTGAATGAGCCGCTGAACGTCTCCGAGATCTACGAGCGGGCGAAGGACTCGGTGGTGATGGTGAGGGTGATAGGGACGATCACTTCGGCGGTCGGTACTGGGTTCGTGTACGACAGCAGGGGGCACATAGTCACCAACTACCACGTGGTCTCCGGGGGCGATCAGATCTACGTCAGCTTCCTCGACGGGACGATGCTCCAGGCCACCCTCGTGGGCTACGACGTGGACACGGACCTCGCGGTCCTCAGGATCAGGCCGCCGAGCGACCTGCAGCTGAAACCGCTCCCACTCGGCGACTCGAGGGCCCTCAGGATCGGCGACCCCGTTGTCGCGATCGGAAACCCCTTCGGCCTCCAAGGTTCCGTGACGGTGGGGATCGTCAGCCAGAAGGGCAGGCTCCTACCCTCCAACAGGGGCTACCTGATACCGTGGGTGATCCAGATAGACGCTGCGATAAACCCGGGCAACTCGGGCGGTCCCCTGCTGAATTACAGGGGAGAGGTGGTGGGGGTGACGACGGCGATCGAGACGACGACGGGCACCTTCTCGGGCGTGGGGTACGCGATACCCTCCTCGATAGTGGCAAGGGTCGTGCCGGTGCTGATCGAGAAGGGCAGGTACTCCCACAGCTACATCGGGATCTCGGGGAAGGAGCTGAACTCGCTGGTGGCCGAGAGGGCCGGGATACCGGTCAAGTCCGGCTTCTTGGTGGAGACGGTGGCCAACAACAGCCCGGCCAGCAGGGCCGGCCTGAGGGGAGGGACGACCAGGGTGACCGTTGCGGGCGAGACATACCTGATAGGAGGTGACGTTATAGTGGCGATAGATGGGCACAGCATCTCCTCGCTGGACGACCTCCTGACCTACCTGGTGGAGAACACCTCTCCCGGGGACAGGGTGGTGCTGACGGTGATCAGGGACGGCAAAGCCGTGAACGTCGAGGTGGTGCTGGGCGAGAGGCCCTGAGAGGGGAACTCACCTGGTGACCTCCTTAGCGTACTTGCTGATGATCGGCCGGAAGCCGAGGTTCTCGTAGAACGAGACGGCTATCTTGTGCTGCGATGGGAACTCCGCGGTTATGATCCCCGCTCCCATGGACCTCAGCTCCTCGTAGGCCCTCTCCACCATGATCCTGCCGATCCCGCGCCTCCTGAACTCGGGGAGGAGGTAGAACTCCCTGATGACCCCCTCCTTCCGGGGCTCGTAGAAGAGCCGGTCGATGACGTCGGCCTTCAGGAAGCCCACCACCTTCCCCCCCTCCTCGCAGACGAGTACCAGCGAGTTCCGGTCCTTCAGGGCCTCGGAGACGTACTCCCGTGCTACTTCTTCGATCTGATCGGTGACGGTGAGCATCGGGTCGAACTCCTCGTTCAGGCGCTTGTTCCGGACGAGGAGGTTGACGATGGCGTTGAGGTCCTGCTCGTTCGCCTTCCTGATGAGCGGCTTCAGGCTCATCGGCTCGGAGAGGTTTCGTCCGCGTTAAGAACGTTCGCACGCGGTTCTATGCGAGCTGGGTCCACCTTCCCAACGGGGTGCTTGCTGCACACCGCAGACAGCGGAGGGCTGCGATGCCCCGATCGGCGGGAGAGACGGCTCACGTGCGGGGCGCGGTGGGCTTTGGCCCATCAAGGATCGACGGTGCACCTACTCAGTTATATCTCGAATCGACGAAGGTAGTGACGGGTTGGCCGCGAGGGAGAGGCTGAAGTCGAGGATCCTGAAGCTGCTCAGGGAGGACGAGGAGTTCAGGTACGCAGTTGCAGGATTAATTGGGTTGGACGAGATCCTGAAGAGACTCGACAGGCACGAATCCCACATAATCGAGATCCTGAAGAGGCTTGACAGACACGAGCAGGAAATTGCGAGGCTCAGGGAAGACATGAACAGGCTTAGGGAGGACATGATCAGGGGGTTCGAGAGGCATGACAAGGAGATTGCAAAGCTACGGGAGGACATGAACAGACTCAGGGAGGACATGAACAAGGGGTTCGAAGCGGTCAACAGGCAGATCTCGGCTTTGGGAGCCAGGTGGGGTCTGATGTCCGAGGAAGCGTTCAGGGAGGGACTGAAGGGAATCCTCGAGAAGGAGCTGGGCCTGAAGGTCGAGAGGTGGACGGCGTTCGATGAGGGAGGAGAGGTCTTCGGGTTCCCGAGCCCAGTGGAGGTCGACGTCGCGGTGAAGGACGGGAAGACGCTGCTGATCGAGGTATCGTCCCAGGTGAGGCCCTCAGACGTCGTCACCCTGTACAGGAAGGCGAAGCTCTACGAGCGGAAGACCGGGAAGAGACCCGACAGGCTGATCTTCGTGACGCCGTTCGCTACCGACAACGCCGTGAAGACTGCTATGGAGCTGGGAGTCGAGATATACACGAGGGTCTGAGCGCAGCTGAGGGATCTGCGGCTGAGCGATCGATTTGGAGCCCGCGACGGAGGGAGCTGGAGGAAAAAAGATTTGACGCAACAAGCCGATGGTTTGGCGGAGTGGCGGGAGAAGCGCCCGAAGCGACGGCCTTGGCCCTGCCCAGGGTGGTGGTCGACGAGCTCAGGGAGAGGGCGAGGAGGGCTGGACAGACGGTCGAGGAGTTCGTGTTCGAGCTGCTGACGAAAGATGAGGACCCGCGCGAGGCCTGGAGGAAGTACCTCGAGGGTGCCCGGCAGCTGCTTGAGCGGGCGGCGGAGGAGCTCAGCAGGGGAGACCTGAGGCAGACGGGAGAGAAGGTCTGGGGGGCCTGCGCGCTGGCGGTGAGGGCTCACGCTATGGCGAGGAAGGGTCTTAGGCTGGAGTCGCACGCCGATCTCTGGGCCCACAAGAACGAGGTGGCCCTGGAGCTGGGTCAGGACAGCGTTCAAGCTGGCGAGCTCGATGCACGTTAACTCCTACGAAGGCCTGGCTACGAGGGAGGACGTGGAGGACGCGCTGGGCGAGGTGAGGAGGCTGGTCGAGGAGGTCGCGAGGGGGCTCGGGATGGGGGGCGCACGTGACCAGTGATCAGCAACCGGGTTGGCTTCGCTGTCCTTTGTGACGGATGGGTTTGTCCCTTTCTGCTGGTACCCTCTGCTGGCCCTCTGGACGCTATTGGCGTATTACCGGGTGAAAAGGGCGGTTGCGGGCGGAGATTCCGGGGTTTAGAACCGCTCTAGAAAGGACCGGTCTTTATCCGGGCGGATCCTGGGGAGGGACGCAAGGTGAGAAGGAAAGTTGGACAACCGTGGTCTGGCAAGGGTCGGAATCGTGGCGCTGCTGGCCGTGCTGCTGGCGATACCGGCGGCCCTGTACGTGATACCGTCTGTCCAAGCGGAGGGGACGTACTCGGCATGGCTGAAGATAGTGACGCCGAGCTGGAACGGAGTAGAATGCAGCGGTGCTACGACACTCCCGGCCGCGCATCGGATGAGGGCGTGCCCTGATGGTTCCTATACTGGCTTCGCGGACAGGTACAACCTGACGGATAACTGGTACTTCGTAGAGGTCTACCACGAGAGGGGTGCTCCGTTAAACGACGCCATTTTCTATCCTCGCAAGTTCGATATCAACGCGACCGGGTTCGTGAGGATTGAGTGGCCCGATACATGGTCGAACGTGACTGTGGTTGTTAAGGCGAAGAGCTACGACGGTACCGAGGTCGGTGCCGGGAGCCTATACAGCGGAATAATCGTGTACATGATGGTGATCAACGCATCGACCAGATACATCCAAAGTAAGATTGGTCAGGGGCATTGGAGGACCAACGCGACCGTCCTGATGAACGGGACCGTGGTAGCGGTGTGGTTGCCTTGGACCTCGAACTACGGTCCCAGCCTGATGTCCAACACCGGTGGTAGAGCTGGACCTGTTGACTTCGTCGCCATGTCGCCGGCGAACTTCTCGACGGCCTTTGGCACCCAGTCTGAGTACGTATTAGGCTCTACAAGGTACGCAAGGAACGCTTGGGTTGCCAACGCATCCGTGGTCTTCACACCATTCCACGTCCACACTTGGTACAGCACGAAGGACAACCTGAGCTACGCCCAGGTCAAGATCTACGAGATGAACATAACCACAGGAGGAGCGTCTTTGATAAGGGCCTTCGTCACCAAGGGCGACGGATCAGGATACGGTCTGTACGATCCGAGGACCACCAACGAGATGTACCCGGTTTACGGGACTCGATACAAGACCAACGAGCTGGTACCGATACCGCTTGAGGCGATACACCTCGGATTGAAGAGGCCTTATCGCGATGACTTCTATCCTTCAGTTAACCTGCAGGCGCACCTCAACGTAACTGTCAGGGTCTGGTGGGAGACGGTACTGGTGAACACGACGTTCTTCGCGAACAGGGATACCGATGGTTTCTCGACGCTCGACAACTCGCACCTTGTTACTGCAACACCACCTGCTCTCAGGGACGGTATTCCGACCGGTGGCTTCTATTCTGATGTCGTCCCGCAGCTCCTCGAGGCCTTCAACCTCAACTACAACTACACCACACAGCCTTACGTTAGCGGCGGTCACTCGATCCCGCTGGCGATATTCCTCAACTCCACCGTCTTCTACTGGAGGTGCGGCGTCAGGGACGACGACCTGATGGTTAACGGCACCGTCTACGACCCCAGGAACTTTGGATGGAGAATCAGCACCTTCAACTCCTCGCTCTTCCTGGCAACATGCAAGTTCAACCTCAGGGACAAGGACGGCAACGCATACTACCTCCAGAACCAGGTGGGAACTACTGAGGAGCCGTTCGGAATTCCGGGTGACGGATTCGCCCTGACGGCCAACGGTCACGCATGGCCAGGATCCCTACCGCAGTTCAGGACGTACCTGAGGGTTCCGAACGCCACGATGTGGATGTACCTGGTGGGCAAATTCGGAAACATCAAGGTCTTCCAAGAGGGGAGGTTCGCGAGGGACGAGACTTACACTTCCAGGTACTATTCCGGAACCGCTGACCTCACTGCCAACGATCCCACGAAGGTCGCGGTGAACGATTACCTGAAGACGAGGAGCATATCCGATGATCCAGGCCCGTACAACGGTCTCAGGATAGAGATCCAGTACTCCGGAGGGTTCATGGACAGCTACGGAGGAGCATCTCAGACGGTCGGAGTCTTCTTCCTGAGGAACCCGTACCTGGTGGCGCTCAAGAGTGCATCTGAATGGCCCGATCCGTGGACTTCGGGTCCAACACCAATTTATCCGGAGATCTACAGCGGTTCCAGGACATCAGCTCCGAGACTGGTCAGGCTGGGTACATCGAGCGGAGGAGGTCCTCTGGTAGGGAGGGTTGAGAACAACACGGGGTCTGTAGTTGACCCGATATTTGGGACCTTAACATTCGATCTTGACGGCAAGCTCCTCCTCGTCGCCAACGTCAGCGACATCGTGATAACGGTAAGGGACAACGAGGGCAACGTCCTGAACCCGAGCGACGTGAGGATCTGGCTGCTAAGGGAGACCGGAGGCCCGGTTGAGCTGAAGGCATACAGGCTGGTATCGCCGTCGCCCATCGATGGAAAGTACGCCTACGAGCAGGTTGGACCGGTATCGTGGCCATTCCTCTGGAGGCTGAACATCTCCGTCGCGCTCCTCGGATCTCCGGCGCCTGAGTACGTCTGGGTCGCCTTCCAGGTCCCAGAGGACCTGATGTACGGCATAAGGGTCCAGTACGCTGGTGTAACTATCTACGAGAACTCCGGCGAGATCAACAAGCTGGTCAGGACAGTCTTCGTCGACAAGACAGTTAGCGTCTTCAAGCTGAAGGTCCTCTTCGTCGACTGCCAGGACAGGCCGCTCTCCCAGACGCCTGCTTGGATGATCGACCCCGCCACCAACTCCGAGGTGAGGTTCAACACGGGAACCGACGGAGCTAAGGACTTCATCGTTACCGGAGGTACCCTGACGTTCACGAGGCTCTACTGGAAGGGAGTTGACGTCCCGTTCCTCGAGGCGATACTCCCTGATAACACAAGGATTGCAGCGCAGGACGGCAAGGTCTCGATACCGGTCGAGGGCGACTTCCACGCACCGATCAAGGTCAGGGCCCTGATCACCGACTTCGTCTTCAAGACCTTCGACTTCCAGGGAACCGTTGCGATACCGAGGCTGAACGTCACGGTGTCGTGGGTGGGATACAACATCAGCGACCCGGCGAGGAAGCCCTGGTACTTCCTGGAGACGATGGATCCGTGGCCTTACGCCATCCGTGACGGATCTCTGGCGGAGAGGCTCGGCGTGGTGCCCGCCGGCCAGGGCAACATTTTCGACTTCCAGAGGTGGAACACCAGCGTCAGGGTTGCCCAGTTCTTCAGCTACGTCATACAGCACAAGAACGCCACCAACGAGTACATCTTCTACCAGATGCCGCCTGCGATATACAACATCACCGTGACGACGGTGGCGCCGAGAACATTAGGAGGATACAACTACAGAGACGCGTCGCCTGGTTACGGCTTCTGGCCAGGTGAGTCCGGTAACAGGACGTACGAGTCGTACATCCACTGGATGCCCGGATCCGAGTCCATGCTGCCGCAGGAGGTCCATGAGAAGGCTGATACGAGGGTCGTCCTGAGGGAGTTCAACAGGGACCTGAGGTTCACCGTTTGCGACAGGTTAGAGGTCAACCTGAACACCTGGGCCCTCCACTGGTTCCTGGACATGATCGACGGCGATCTGCGGATCGGCGACGTCAGGTTCGACATCATCAACGACAACTTCGTCTCCATGACGCTCGGTCTCGGGAACTTCTCCAAGTGGACCGGATCGCTCGAGTACAAGACGATCCTATACGGAGACAACACGAGGCCAGGTCCGCAGGACTACTCCTACCTCTGGTGGAACGGCAGCTACAGGCTTCAGGACGTCAGGCTGACGACCAACATGAGCTTCGTCGTCGACAAGTTCTACAACAAATCGGCGCTGCCCAACAAGGTATGGCCTGCATTGAACTTCACGCTCCAGCCCAACGCTGATCTCCACAAGCAGCAGACGTTCTACAGCAAGTGGGTGAAGCTGCAGGACGCATTCGGCTACAAGATTATCATCTACGACAAGGATACGCTGAGGGCTCCGCTGCCGGTTGCTTTCATTAAGCCGAGGGCCATCGACAAGGGAGGTGCGCCGCTAGAGAACGCGCTGATAGAGGCCTGGATCGTCAACCTGAACGTCACATCGAGGATTGACATATCCGCGATGTCCGGAGGTCCCGTCAACAGAACTATAACTACCGTGAAGTCTGATAAAAGGACCACCAACACGACCTACACGTTCTGGTGGGAGTGGGAGACCAAGAGGGTCGCCGATCCAGATAGCCCGCAGAGGTTTAAGGAAATCAAGTGGGACAGGATCAACATCACGTTCCGATGCGTAAGAAGCGTAGGCAGTAACTGCCACGATTCTGCCACACATCAGATCTTCGTGCAGGTGCCTCCGTGGCCCGCCAAGCTGATACTCCGTGACGTCTTCGGGCTGAACATGACGGTCACCGAGAGGTACATTTACCTGATGCCGTCCAGCGACTTCGCCTTCGACGCCAACAACGCCACTGGCGTGCCCGGAACCTCCACAGACCCGCTGTCGTACAGATATGGACAGCTCAAGTACGCTAGGTGGTACACGAAGTCCGACGGCACCATCAAGAGCTTCACCATCTCCGGTTACGAGGGGCTGCTGCTGCTCCCGACCAGCGGGTTCCTGAACGAGACGTACGGGATCGAGTCCGGCATAGGTCACAACGTCGGCATACTGCCTACCGGAGGCGTTGATCGGACTCACGCGATAAGCCTGGCAAACACTAAGGAGGAGTTCCACTACCAGTTCAACGTCGTCTGGAAGAGCGCGGTCGTCTACAGCGAGAACTACGTCCTCGACAAGGGTCCGGTGAAGGAGTTCGGCGCTTCAGAGGTCTACGACGTCAGGTTCATGTTCACGCTGAGCAACTCCACTGACCCGGCGCACGCCGTCCACAACCTCAACCTCTGGATCTACTACCCGAACGTGACGACCTGGTGGGACCAGAGCCTTTGGAGTAGCTGGCCGCCTGCTCCACAGGACTACGAGGCCTGCGAGGACAGCGCCTTCCCGTGCGAGAAGAGGGTCACGCTGATCAGCTCCACCGACGCCGACGGCATAGTGGACTTCTCCAAGATACCCGGACCGAGGTTCATGAACACCACCTGGAAGTACGTCTTCAGCGCCAACCACTCCGACGTCACCTGGCTGAATGACCTGGTCGCGACGCAGTTCGTCCTGAACAACGAGACCTTCGGCGACGGCCCGCTCAAGACCGTGACCACCAGCAGGGTGACCGTGCCGATAATGCTGAACGCCGCGAGGCAGCTGAGCGTCGTGCTGCTGACGTGGAGGGACGAGCAGGGAGTGCCCACCGCCTACCCGGTCCAGGGCTACACCGTAAGGCTGCAGGCCAGGAAGCTCGGCACATCGGTCGACACCGGCGTTCTAAGCGGAGTTAGCGACGCATACGGTTTCGTGACCTTCGACAGCGATCCGACGAACGTGAGGAAGATCTTCTGGGCAGGGCTAACGGTTAGGTACAGAGTCGAGCCGCCGGCCTACGTCAACGAGCCCGACGACGCCAAGTGGAAGACCTGGATGCAGGGTCTGAACGTGCAGTTGGTCGAGCAGACCTACAACACGCCCACCAGGAGGAGCAGCTTCGCCTACTTCCCGGACGAGGAGCCGACGCACTGGGCGATAACGACGATCAGCACTTGGTTCGACCCAGACGGGTTCTGCGTAGGGCTCTGCACCTACTACGACAAGGACCAGGCAAGGACGATCAGCAAGCCGTTCGTGATCACCGTCAACTACGCCGCCGTGACGGTTAGGGCGATCGACTTCAACGGCAGGCCGCTCGCTGGAGCCTTCGTCGAGCTGGTCGACAGGGCCAGCGGCAGGATAGCTGGCTGGAGCTACACCGCCAACAACTCCTGGACCGCAAGACCGATCGACCTCCAGACGCTGTACATGTACCACAGGGGCAAGCTGCTGGATCCGAGACCGATCGGTGGAGCTGGGTACACCGCCATCATGAACCTGACCTTCGGCACCTGGAACTACGACGCCAACAACGACGATACCGTAGACAACTCCGGTGTCAGAGACCCGCTCAGACTGATCATCAGGGTCTACTGGCTCGCAACCGATCCGAACCCGAACAACGCGAACGGCAACCTCTGGCCGATATGGCCGTTCAGGGACGAGACAGCTCCGCTGCCGAGGCACGTGAAGGTCTACGACAGCGACTTCGACGAGACCGACGCAGCCGCCAAGACGCTTGAGGTGCCGCACTCCGAGGCCGCGATCGGACTGAAGCTGCCTGACAGGGTCGTAAGCGCGAGCGATCCGGTCAGCAGGGGAGTCCACAGGGACGTGACAACCGCGGTCTTCGACTTCAAGGCGCTGCTGAACTACGGAGGGAAGACGCTGCCACCCGACATACTCAGAAGGTTCGAGGTCTTTGTTTACAAGAAGACCGGTGCAACTACTGAGCTGTCGCTGAGGTTCACGGAGGGCGTCGGCATGTCCAGAGGGACCTTCACGATCAACAGGCTGCCGAGAGGAGTCTACGAGCTCGAGGTGAGGTTCGGTGATGCCGGAACGATCTTCAAGAGGACCTTCGACATCAGCACCGTCAACGTCGGTACCGTGCAGGTCGAGGCATCGATGCCGTTCACAGACCTGTCCTTCGAGGTGACCGACCTCAGAGGCAGGCCGCTCTCGATAGCGCCTGGAGACGTCTCGATCACACCTGAGGCCTACTACTTCAGGCGTGAGGTCGCTGGCAACGTGATCACCATCACTGCGCTATACACCGGCGCACCGGTGACATTCTCGGTCAAGTACACGAGCCCGACATACGGTACCTCGGTCCAGGTGACGCTGACCGACACAGCTGACGGCATTAGGACGAGGCTCCTCGGCGGCAGGACGCTCCAGATGCCGGTCGACGACGTGGTGATCAACGCCGTCGACGCCCAGGGAAGGCCGGTCGGAGGCGCGGTGGTAACCTTCGGTAGGGCTCAACCGAAGACCACAGGACCTGACGGCAAGGCCGTCTTCGAGAGGGTACCGCTTGGAACCGAGGACTCGCCGATAACATACACCGTCAGGGTCTCCGTTGAGGGCGTCGAGGTCTACGCTAGAGACGAGCCGATCTCGGTCGCGAGGAAGGAGATCTCCGTGCTCGCCCAGCTCTTCGCGCTGACTGTCAGGGTCGTCGGAGAGCTCGGCCAGGGACTCCAGGGCGCATCGGTCCAGCTGCTCAGGGCTGGCACCACGGTCGGGACCGCATCCGCTGACGCCGCCGGCTCCGCGAGGTTCGAGAAGCTCGCTCCGGCCTCCTACGAGGTCAGGGCGACGTACAAGGGCTTCACCGGCTCCGCTAGCGTGACGCTCGACCAGCTCAGGAGAGGCGATGTCGTCGAGATCAGGCTGCCGGTCTACGTCGAGGTCCTCGGCATACCGATGTCGCTGGCGACGCTCCTGGCGCTCGCGATCGGCATCATACTGCTGGTGATAGTGCTGGCGATCATCATCAGCGAGTACCGCTGGTGGAGAGGAAGGAGGCTAGGCGTCTACGCCCCGCCACCGCCGAAGACTCCGGCCAAGTGATCCGTTCCGTAAACCCCTAACCCTTTTCTCCTCCTTTTTCTGGTCTTCTCCACCTTTCTCAGCGCGTTCCATCGAGTTGTTGTTACGGGCACATTTGATCCGTCCGAGAGTCGGGAAGATCACGCGTCGCTGACCACCTGAATCCTTCGCGTGATAGGACGGGCTTTGGGGCCCCGTCACCGGTAACCCTGCACTATCCCGTCAGGCGAAGACGAGCCTCAGCAGAATTCCAATAACCGCCAGCAGAATCGGCAGGTTGAAGGCGATGAAGAGCTTGACGAAGAGGTTCATCTGACCCTCCAGCCTCGACAACCTGGCCTCGATGGAGTTTACCCTGTTCTCCAAGGCATCGATCCTCCTCTCGAGCGAGTCAATTCTCTTCTCAAGTCTCGATATCTCCCTCTCGATCAAGGCCTTCAGGTTGTCCTCCGTCCTCCGGAGGTCCTCCTTCGTGGCGACATCCGCCAGAACCGCGTTGATTATCGCCAACCTCACCTCACCGTCGGTAACCAAGATCTCGGCGAGCCTCCTCCTTGCCATTCGATCCTTCTCGAGCTCCTCGATCAGCTTTCCGGCTATCGACACCGGAGCTCAACGCGTTGTGACGGTTAATAACGTTTCTCGGATGCGACACCAGATCCGCGACGCGCAACTCCCTGACGGTTTCACGCTCAATAACTCCTTTTTGTGATGTGGTGCGAGATGGGAAGGGTCCTGTACGTCGTCAGGGTGATGCCTGCGGATTCGGAGGTCGACCTCGACGCGCTGATGGAGCGGATCAGGAGCTCGCTGCCGGAAGGCGTAGTGCTGAGGAACCACGCCAGGGAGACCATGGCCTTCGGGCTCGAGACGCTCCTGCTGGCCCTCTCGCTTCCCGAGGAGGAGGGGGTGACCGAGAGGGTGGAGGAGGCCCTCAGATCCGTCGATGGCGTGGGCGAGATACAGGTCGAAGGCCTGACGAGGGAGAGGTGAGCAGCGGGTTCAGCGCCGCATCTCCTGCACGGTCCTCTCCACAATGTGACCTGCCAGGTCGTAGCCCGTCACTCGGACCGTGTTCCTGAACTCGATGACCGCGTTCACCTCGATCACGTAGAGGTTCCCCTCGGGCGACTCGACCAGGTCAACCCCGAGGACGCCACCGCCGACCGCATCGCCGGCCCTGATCGTCGTCTCCACCAGCTCCTCCGTCAGCTCAGCGGGCTCCGCCCTTCCTCCGAGGGCGGTGTTGGTCTTCCACCTGTTGCTGTAACGGTAGATCGCGACCGGAACCTCTCCCCATACGTAGAAGGACCTGATGTCCCTGCCGGGCTTGTTGACGAACTCCTGGAGGTAGTGGACCTTGAAGTGGGAGACCGGCATCGACTCCCTGAAGTCTATCACGTCGAGGAGGTCGTCCTCGCTGAGGGCCCTGGCCATGAGCCTCCCCCAGCTGCCGTAGATGGGCTTGACCACCACAGGGTAACCGAGCTCCCGCGCGGCTTCCACCGCTCCCTCCCTCGTGAAGGCCACGACCGTCCTCGGAACCGGGACGCCCCTCGACCTGAGCCTGATGGTGGTCACCAGCTTGTCGCCGCAGTCCCTGATGACCTGGTGAGGGTTCACGACCCTGAGGCCCCAGCCCTCGAGGACGGCGGAGCTCGCCAGGGCGCGGTAGAAGCTGACGCACCTCTCCAGGACGAAGTCCAGGCCCCTCAGGTTCTCCGGCGCGTCGCCGTCGATCCGGGCCAGCATCTTCGGCACGAAGATGGGTTTGACCTCGTGGCCGAGCCTCTTGGCGGCCTCTACGAGAAGCCTCTCCTCCTCCCGGACCAGGTCGTAGGTCACGCCGATCCTCAAGCCCTGGTCACTCGCCCCAGTCCTCGCTGACCTCCTCGGCGAGCTTCAGCCTCGGCTTCCCCGCCTCGAGGTAGAACTCCAGGTGGGCACCGCAGGAGCTGCACTCGAAGAGCTCTCCCTCCAGTGCGTCGTCGGGAACCTCAACGCCTGCCTCGCAGACCGGACAGCTCACGGACGCCATGCGTCACCTACCTTGACCTGACCACGCTCGTCCGTAACATAAACGTAACTCGGGTGAGGATGAAGGACCTAACGAATTGATCTGCTCCGATATCCGGCAAGGGACGTCACCGGATTGGGACTAATCCTTCCGCTTTCCGCCCTAAAGACCTAGGAAGAGGCCCTTCTTCTCGAGGGAGATGACCTCGTATGGTATCCCGAGCTCCTCCGCGATGCGGTAGGCCTCAGCGATCTCCTCCCTCGTCGGGTACCTGGCGATGTCGGAGAGTCTGGGGTCGAACTCGGGTGACCTCGGGTCGGCGAAGCAGTCGGGATGGTACTGGTCCATCACGTTCACCAGCGTCCCGGGCATGTTCTCGGCTATCCACTTCAGGACAGGCCTGGTGCAGCACTCGACGTGGTTGGGCATAACGAGGTGCCGGACCACTATGTCCTCTCCCCACTCGTAGATCCTCCTGTGGTTCTCCGTCACCGTCTCCCAGTACCAGGGCGTCCTCGCCAACCTGATGGCGCATTTGTCGTTCCCGAACTTGAAGTCGGGCAGCCAGATGTCCACCAGCTCCCTGAGCAGCTCCAGCGTCTCGCCGGTCATGAACATGTTCGAGTTCCACAGGATGGGGACGTTGAACTCGCCGTCGACGGTGTACCTGTCCTCAGGGACCCTCCTCCACCTGAGGTAGTCGGGCTTCATCAGCCACATGTACTGGAGGTCCCTCGGCGTCGGCCTCACCCTGCCCAGCAGGGATATCGCCTCGACGATCGTGTGGAGGTGTATCGTCGGCTCGCCGCCGACCAGGTTGACGTTGTGGCAGCCCTCTGCCCTCAGCTCCCACATCATCTTCGCGAGGAGCTCCGGCGTCACGTCGAGGCCGTTGTCCTTGTCCTTGCTTATGTCGCCGTTTTGGCAGTTACCAATGGCTATGTAGCTGGCAGTGTACGTGTGACTCCCATCGTCCACCTCCATATTGTACACTGGGCCGATGTATCGTTTCTTGGATATCGAGTATATAGGGACCACTACGTAATCGTCCGTGAATTTGTACCGGACGTGCCTGGCTTCTTTCCAGGACCTATCACGAATCCTGGATAACCTGACCTTTACGTAGTAAATTGTAGATTGCTTAACTCTCCTGGACTCTATGATCTTCTCAGCAGATGGTTTATAGACGTTATAGCTCGGGAGGTGCCCCAACAGTACATATAGCCCGTATAATCCATGCGCCAGCTCCCTCGAGGACGTACTAACGGCTATGTGGCCTCCTGTTATACACCCGTCCCCCACGGTAACGGCCTGCAGGAACGACTCTATCACGCTGTGAGGAGCTTTGAATAGATGGGGAGGCACTTTCTTATCGTATGAGTTGCTTCCGCACAACGATTTGAAGAGAAGGGCCAGCGAGGTTTTGCCCACCTCGACGCTTATGGTAGTCTTGCGCTCAACTACCCGTGCCCTTACGTTGAACTTCTTCTCCAAGAGGGTCTTCGTTCTGGCTGCTAAATCCCTTTCATTTTTCCCGAAGCTGATCACTAATTTGTAACTACTCGGCCTGTCGTTATACCTGCTTACGTGCCCCTCAGCGCAATAATATCCCAATAGTTCGGCGACCTCTTCATCAAGCCTCAACTTAGCTGGTATGCCGGGTCTCTTCTCCGTCTTTAATCGCACTAGCCCGTCCTCGAAGACCAAAGAGTTCCTCCTCTCCCTACCGCCTACCTCGCCCCTCCTCAGCCTGCTCACAAGGCCTCTAACATATGCAGGATGGTAACCCGTTCTCTCCCCTATCTCGCCAGACGTCAGGCCAGATTCGTGAAGCCTGACAACCAGTTCGTGCATCTCCGGCCGAACGTTCACGGAGAACTTCAGCTCGGCTGCAGCGCTCTCCAAGATTTGCCCTACGTCTATGTGGACTTCCTCACCGCCTCCCCTCTTCAGTCTAGGTATCAGCAGCTTATCTCCTACGCTGAGTTCGCCGGCCTTCTTTTTCCTAACCCCTCCTTCCTCCTCGCTGTAGACCACTAACTCATGGGCTGGCGTTACAGCTATTGGAGGTGCGTAGAGGGGCTTGATGACGATGAGATCACCGGCGTAAAAGTGCTTGAAGACCTTAGAGACCTTGACCCTTCTGCCGTCGTACGTGTAAGTGTACAACCCCTTCGGAAACCTCACGTAGCCGTCGCCGTGCAATATTTCCCCCTCAGCCTCTGAGAACAGATCCTCTATCCTTCTGGGACCGTCGTCGGTCATCACGTAGGTGTCTGGATGGACGCAGAACCCGCACCTCATGTTACACGACGTGAAGAAGATCGTGCCCGAACCCATCGTGCCCCGTATCGGGAGCTCCTCGCCGAGGTGGTGGAAGTAGGAGCTGACCTTGGAGGTGTGGGCCAGCATGCAGGTCCCCAGCTTGCCTCCGGCAGTCCTGTCGACCCTGCACCTCCACCTGCAGAAGGTGCACCTCCTGAGCATCCTCCTCACGATGGCGACCTTCAGGTCCATCAGCGACGGCCTGGCCTCCTCGAGGTCCCTCAGGCGGAGCGTTCCCTCCCTGATCTCGGCGAAGACCCTCCTGAACTCCTCTGCAGCCCTCCTGTGGGAGCTCCAGAGCTCCTCATCGCTCATCCCCTCCTCGAACTCAGCGGGTATCCTACGGCAGATCAGGTACTTCGCAGGCCTCTGGTTCGTGGCCACCATGTAGTACCAGCGGAGCCTGCTCCCGACCTCCTCGACGTCCCAGACCCAGAGCCTCTCGAAGGACACCTCCACGGAACCGTTCTCTGGCGGCGGGAAAACCTTTTCGCGGGGTTGCTGGAGCGGAGGGACGAGACACGCAACGGGAGGGCATCACCAACCTCACCGCTCACTCGAGGGTCGTAGAAAACGGGGAGAATGGGGCTGGTCTGCGTGGAGGGCGTGGTCAGGCGCGAAGGCAGGGCCGTCAGGGTCAGGTTCCTCGTGGACTCGGGAGCCACCTACACCGTCCTCTCGGAGCCCATCTGGAAGGAACTTGGGCCCGAACCGAAGGTGGAGACGGAGTTCTTGCTGGCGGACGGCACGGCGATCAGGCGGCGCGTCTCGGAGTCCCTCCTCGAGCAGCCTGGCTACGGCGAGAGGCACACGCCCGTAGTGCTGAGGGAGCCGGGCGACGGGAACCTGTTGGGCGCGGTGACCCTCGAGGTCTTCGGGCTCGTGCTGGACCCCTCCAGGAGGGAGCTGAGGCCTATGAGGACACTCACGGTGTAACGCCCATTGCGTCGACGCTGAACTTTTTCACCGCGCGGAAGGTCGTATGGCGGGGAGAGGGGGATGATAGGCTTGGCTAGGGGTGAGCGATGAAGCTCCCACGGAACCGCTGACCCCGATGACCCCGCCCCAAAAGACCACGGGGTCTTTCAGCGCAGCCTCTTGCCCTCGATGAACTCCTCGATCATCTGCCGTGCGACGTGGTCAGGATACTGGACTGGCGGTGACTTCATCAGGTAGGCCGATGGCGAGTAAAGGACGCCGCCAACCCCCCTGTCCTTCGCGAGCTTGACGCACCTGATAGCGTCGACCGCGACGCCGGCCGCGTTGGGCGAGTCCCAGACCTCCAGCCTCACCTCAACGGTTACCGGAGCGTCACCGAAGACCCTCCCCTCGAGACGGATGTAGGCGACCTTGCGGTCCTGGAGCCAGGGGACGTAATCGCTCGGGCCTATGTGGACGTTCTCGGCCGCGATCGGGGAGCCGAAGAGGGAGGTGACGGCCTGGGTCTTGGACCTCTTCTTGGAGGAGAGCCGCTCCCGCTCGAGCATGTTCAGGAAGTCGGTGTTCCCGCCGAAGTTGAGCTGGTATGTCCTGTCGATGACGCCTCCCCTGTCCTCGAAGAGCTGGACGAGCGTCCTGTGGAGTATCGTCGCTCCCACCTGGCTCTTGATGTCGTCGCCGACGAGGGGCACGTTCCGATCCTCGAAGGCCCTCTGCCACTCCGGGTCGCTCGCGATGAAGACCGGGATGGCGTTGACCAGCCCGACCCCTGCGGAGAGGGACTCGGAGGCGTAGAACCGCGTGGCCCGCTCGCTACCTACGGGGAGGAAGTTGATCGTGACGTCGGCACCGGCGCTCTTCAGGACGTCCCTCACGTCCACCGCTGGCCCCTCGTGCTCCTCCACCTCCCCTTTCAGGTACCTGCCGAGGCCGTCCAGCGTAGGCCCACGCATCACCTCGACGCCCAGCCTCGGGACCTCCGCGAAGCGGAGCGTGTTGTTCGGCGGTGAGAAGATCGCCTCGGAGAGGTCCTTCCCGACCTTCCTCCTGTCGACGTCGAAGGCCGCCACGAACTCTATGTCACCGACGTGGTAGCCTCCGAGCCTGACGTGCATCAGCCCCGGTACCTCCTCGTGGTCGTCGGCGCCCGCGTAGTAATGGACGCCCTGAACGAGCGCGGATGCGCAGTTCCCCACACCGATTATCGCGACCCTGACCTTCGGCACGGTTTTACGCCCATAAAATACTATATAATGATTAACCTCCTTGACCCGCTTCGCTGCCCCTCAACGATGACCGCATGGCGCTGAGGAGCCTCTCGATGTAATCGAGGGCGGCCTTGAACTCCCTCCTCCCCAGATCCGTGACCTCGTAGTAGACCCTGGCCCCGCCGCTGCCGGAGCGCGTCGCACCGGAGGACCTGATGAGCCCCTCCCTCTCGAGGCGGTAGAGGACGACGTAGCAGGTGATCCTGCTGGGCCTGAAGCCGAAGCGCCGGTGTATCTCCTCGACCAGCTCGTACCCGTACCTCGGCCGCTCGAGGAGGATCGACACGACGTAGAGCCAGAGGTTCTCGACGGTGACCTTCCTCTTCGTCCTCCTCAGAGCCCTCGACTCGACCATCTGCTGGCCGAGAACGGTCTTACATTTTTAAGGTCTGTGAGGACTGGTGGGCCGATGTCGGAAGCGGAGGAGCTGGATGCCATAGTGGTCGGGTTCGACGAGCAGGAGAGGGTGTTGGTCCAGCCGACCTCGGGAATCACCGGAGAGGAGCTCGCGAAATTGGTGGGTAAGGAGGCGGTCTACGTCGACTACAACGGAAGGCCCTGGAAAGGATCCGTGACGGAGGCCCTTGAGGACGTGCTGGTGGTCGAGTTCGAGGCGCTCAAGTCCGGTCAGGAGGTCCCCGGGCTGGGGCAGGGAAGCCTGCTCCGGATCAAGCCCTGAATCGAGTCCGAACACCGGCATCGCATCACACCGAGGCACCTTTATTGCAGCCGACGGGGATCGCCAATGGGGAGGAATTGACGGCCGACCTGAAGAGGGAGTTCCTGCGGCTCCTCGAGGAGGACGAGGAGTTCAGGTACGCGGTCGCCGGCAGGATAGGGATACTGGAGGTACTGAAGAGGCTCGACAGACACGAGTCCCACATAGTCGAGATGCTGAAGAGGCTCGACAGGCTGGAGGAGAACCAGAACAGACTGTGGGAGAACACTAACAGGTTGTGGGAGAGCGTGAAGCGCCTCGAGGAGAACCAAAACAAACTTTGGGAGGAAGTGAAGGCCCTAAGGGAAGGGCAGAACAGGCTCTGGGAAGAGGTCAGGGACATGCGGAAGACGATCAACAGGATGTCGGTCACCCTCGAGAGGCTCACGATAAGCGTCGAGGAGGAGGCCGCGAGCTTCATCAGACACAACGTCAGGGAGAGGCTCGGGGTTGACATCCGGTTGGGGAGGGCGTTCGTCGACGCGACGGAGATCGACCTGTACGGTACTGACGGAGACCTCTGCGTAATAGGCGAGGCGACCGTCAGGCTGGGAACAAACCTGGTAGAGGAGCTGATCAAGAAGGTGGAGCTGTTGAAGGCCAAGAGGCCGGATATGCTGAGGAGGAGGCTGATCAAGGTGATCTACGCGGACTACGCAACACCGGAGGCGATAGAGCTGGCTAAGGAGAGGAAGGTGTGGGTGCTGAAGTGGAGCGGTGACCTGACACCGATGGTCGTGGAGGAGCTCTGAGCCGAAGCCGGAAACGTCTTGACTTTCACAAGGGGAAAGCGATGACGCGTCCAGCGAACCGAGATTCCGATCAGAGCTGAGCTTGCGCTACTTGCCGAGGACCTTGGCTGGAATCCTGCACCCTGTGAGGTTGAGGACATGGAGGAAGTCCTCGAAGACTTTTTCGGCGTTTATGCTACAGGTGAATAAGGTCATGTGATGCCTGCCCTTTTGAAAAGTATTGTCTAAATAAAAGATGTAACGACCGGCCATGGATGTCCAATAATTCAATGCTAACTGACTTGAGGATCAGGGCTTATATGGAGACGGCCGAGGCCAGCAGTTTCAGTGGTATAAAGGTCGAGTCGGGAAACTCGTACTCCATTTACTGGTTCGTATGGGAGAGGGATGGGTTTTACCCATGGCCTGACTGGGAACCCATCATTCTGATTTTCTGTGACTCAGACCTGAGGTTCGTTTGCGTCCGCAGACACTTCATTTGGAAGGTCTACGAAGCGCCGGACCTCGCTGAACCGGTTACCGCGTTCTTCGAGGGGCGCCATCACGCTCCCTTGATCAAAACGAGGACCAACGCGCGGGACTTCGAGAGAAAAATTAGCAGGGGAACTGTTCCTATATCATTGGACGCGGTGCTCGAAGAGGAGGTCCCGGATTTCGCTCGGGATCCGCGGCACCTCGTGGACCGATTCAAAATCTCAGCCATCCCTGCTGCGCTTTTGCACCGGATCAGTAGGCAGAAGGCGGTTGACGAGAAGGTCAGCGAGCTGCTCGAAGACTGTCGTGAGTGAGAACGGACTATCCTCCGAAGACGCGCGTTATCTCCTCAATCTTCTCATCGAGGGCGCTCCTCAGCTGATCGAGGCTCACCTCGTTTTTCTGAGCCCACTCGACCTCCTGCATCATGTCAAGTGATATCGACTCCGCGACGTCACCGCCGTGCTCGCCGTCCCTCAGCTCCTTCAGCGCAGCGAGGAGGATCAACAGCATGGACAGCGTCATGACCCGCGATACGAGGTCAACGAGCTGGGTTATCTGGGGCATCAGCTCCCTCAGCTTCTCGGCCTCCTCCACGACCCGCTGTTGGACCTCGTCAGGGGATACGAGCGTCAGCCTCCGCGCGGCAGCTATGGCCCTCTTAACGCTCTCCTCGCGCAACCTCTCCTCGGGGATGTTCTCCAGAATCCATTGAGCGGACCGAATGTGCTCCTCGAAATTCGACAATAAGTGCTTCGGCAAGACGATGCTCATTGGCACACACTACATACACACACGCACACTTATCCTTTATGATAATACTACGATACTACAACGTCACAACGCTTAACTTGCGTCATACCGCCTTCGCAGGTATCCCGGGCCGCGTGAGCTTCTTCAAGTCCAGCAACCTGTCCACCTCCTCCCTCGGGAGGCCGAGCTCCTCGACCATCACCTCCTTGATCGACCTCCGCTGCTCAAGGACCCTCTTCGCGATGACCGCGGCCTTGTCGTAGCCTACGATGGGAGCGACCACGGTGACGAGCGCCGGCGAGGACTCCGCGAGCTCCCTGCACCTCTCCACGTTGGCGACGATCCCGGCAATGCACTTCTTCGCGAGGACCCTCGAGCCGCTGGCGAGGATCTGGATCGAGTGGAGGAAGTCGTAAGCGATCAGGGGCATGCCCATGTTGAGCTCGAGCTCTCCGAGCTGGGCCGCGAGGAGAACCGAGACGTCGTTGGCGATCACCTTGACGGCGATTAGACCGACCGCCTCCGGGATGACCGGGTTGACCTTACCGGGCATGATGGAGGAGCCCGGCTGGACGGCGGGTATCTCGATCTCGGCGAAGCCGGTGTTGGGCCCCGAACCCATCAACCTCAGGTCCTTCACTATCTTGAGGAGGGCATGAGCGACCATCCTGAGCGATCCGGAGGCCTGGACCACGGCCGACATAGCGCCCATCAGCTCGAACCTGTCCGGAGCCTCCCTGAACTCCAGGCCGGTCAGGCGTGAGAGCTCCTCGCAGACCAACCTCGCGAAGTCCGGGTGCCTGTTCAGACCGGTGCCGACCGCGGTACCGCCGATCGGGAGCTCCAGGAGCGCTTTGAGGCCGACCTCGACGGAGGCGATGGACCTCCTGACGAGGGAGGCGTAGGAACCGAACTCCTGGCCGAGCGTCACAGGAAGGGCGTCCTGGAGGTGGGTCCTGCCGGACTTGACGACGTCCTCGAACTCGGAGGCCTTCCGCTCCAGCTCCTCGAGGAGCGTCCTCAGCGAGGGCAGCAGCTCCTCCTTAATCGAGAGGGCCCCAGCCACCTGGATCGCGGTGGGGAAGACGTCGTTTGTAGACTGGCCCATGTTGACGTGGTCGTTTGGGTGAACCTCTCCCTTCGCAGACCTAACACCTGTCAGGATCTCGTTGGCCCTTGCGGCGATCACCTCGTTGACGTTCATGTTCGTTGAGGTACCGCTGCCGGTCTGGTAGACGTCCACCACGAACTGGTCGTCGAGCTTGCCCTCAGCCACCTCCATGGCGGCCTGCATGATCGCGTTGCCCCTCCTCTCGTCGAGGAGGCCGAGCCGGACGTTCGCCCTGGCCGCGGCGTACTTGATCAGCCCGAAGGCCCTGATGAACTGGCGAGGGAACCTGAGGCCCGAGATGGGGAAGTTGTCGACGGCCCTCGCGGTCTGGGCACCGTAGTAAGCGTCCGCGGGAACGTACATCTCGCCCAGCGTGTCGCGCTCGATCCTGAGAGGTCTCGAACCCTGGGAAGAGGACATCGCTTTCACATCGTCTTCCCGACTCTTAAAACGTCCATCGATCCCTGTTGCAACCCGGGTGCCGTGACCGAGGGTTTCAGCTGTGAAGGGCAAGGGCCGAACCTTGGTCTCCTGCGGATCCGAAAGGTCGGCATCGGGAGAGTTCTTGGGTGTAGCGGCGCACGGGACGAGGGGCTGATACCCGTCGTCGGGAGGAGAAATCGCATCGCTCAGCCCGTCAAAACCGAAGGACTGTAGGACGACATCGAGGCGTAGCCGGACGAGGAAGGGGAATCGCGAGGTTAAGCGCCAATGAGACCTGCGTTTTCGATCTACACCTCCACCATCGCGTCGATGAAGCGTCTGTACCATCCCTCGAGTTCCTCGGGGGTGACGACGTGGATCTGGAACGGTGCCAGGTCACCTATCGCCCTCTTCACCTCGACCATGACCCTGACCCTCTTCCAGACGTCGGCCGCCATGCTGGTGACGACGAGGACGTCGATGTCGCTGTCGGGCCTCATGGTGCCCCTCACGAAGCTGCCGAAGAGGAACACGAGCGCATGGGGGTCGAGCGACCTGACCACGTCCCTGATCTTTCTGGCGTAGCGCAACGGGTCTGAGTAGTAGCGCCTCTTCTCCTCCCTCAGCTTCAGCAGCAGGTCGATCAGCTCCCCTCCAGCCATGAGAACACCTCCAGCAACCTCTCCGCGAAGGTCAGGGCCCGCTCGGCCACCTCCCTGCTGAAGCTCCTGGGGAGGTACCTCGAGCTGATGTAGGCGTCCTCCAGCAACGCGATCACTCCAAGTTCCGGCAGTAAAAATCCATAACCGACTCCCGTTCGTAGGCGCTGGCCAGGAGCCTGAAGAGATCCGATGGAGAATGGGTCTTGGGGAAGTCGCCGAGCTTGAGGTAGAGGAGGTGTTTGAGGTAGAGCTGCATGAACTGCTCCACGTGGAAGAGGACCAGGTCGTACTCGCCCCTTGCGAAGTCGGACTTAGCGTCCTCTAGGAAGGCGAGGGCCCGCCTCCTCAGGAAATGTCTGCCGGCCTCGTACCCGGACGCCACACCGGTCCCCAGTCACGACACGCCGATTAATCTAACCCGTCGCTACCTCGCCTGAACAGCCAACGCGGTTGCGATCCATCATGCCCCGCTCAGCCGGCGACCTTCAAGCCCACGACGGCCTCGACGCGCTCGACCCACCGGACCGAGAACCCCGCCTCCCTCATGCGCCTCATGACGCCGACGTGGATCCGCTTGCCGGAGAGGTGACCGGGCTTCCCGACGTAGTGGACGACGACCCCTCCCCTCCTGAGGACCCGGGAGAGCTCCCGGTAGAACTCGAGGCCGTAGAGCTCGCCAGCGAGGGAGAACCTCGGAGGGTCGTGGACGACGGCATCGAACGAACCGTCCTCAAAGGACCTGATGAGCTCCGAGACGTCGCCCTGAAGGACCTTGATCCTATCGTCGGAGAGGCCTCTGGACCATGGGTTGAGCTCCGCGAGGGAGAGGACGTTCGGGTCGACCTCGACCGTGACCACCTCTGAGGCCCCCCTCTTGAGGGCCTCGATGGCGGTGTAACCGAGCCCGGTGCAGGTGTCCAGCACACGCTTGCCCCGCAGCCTCCCCAGAAGCGCCACCTTCATCGCAGCGTCCCGCTCGGGCTTTACCTCAGCGACGCGGTGCATGTGGATCCCGTCGATCTCGAGGGTCGGAGCGTGACCCCTTCCCGTGTTGACCAGCTTGTAGTAGCGATCGGACCTGACCTCGACGGGAAGGAGGCCGGAGTCGGTCACGGCGAAGACGGTCCTGTCGTCCTTGGCCACCTCCTCGAGCTCGCTCCTCGTTACGACAACCCCTCCGATCAGGGCGGTCTCACCCTCGAGCTTCACCGTCACCTCGCCGATCCAGAGGTCGAGGCTCGTCCGCGCGTGGCTCCTGCCCGACGACAGGGCCTCGAGCAGGTCAACCGCCACGTCAGAGGTCAGCAACGGGACCTCCCGGGGGACGAACCTGAACCGCGCGAGCGGCGCTCCCAACCCTCCGCAGATTATCTATTGGAGAAATTTACGCGAAGCGGGATGGGCTCGAGGATAGTTCAGATACTCGGGAGCATCGGGTACGAAAGCTACTGGGAGCTTCACTTCTCGATAGAGGGGAGGAGGTACGGCCCCTACAAGCTCGTCGCTTCAGCCCTCGTGGAGCACCTGAGGGAGAACGGCAAGGACTGCTCGGTGACGCTGCTTTTGCCGGAGAGCCTGGTCACCGATCTGGCAGGGACGCTGGAAGAGGCCGAGGAGCTTCTGAGGGACAAGGAGAAGCTTGCGAGGGAGGCGGAGCGAAGGCTGCGGGACCTAGACCTGGTGAGAACGGACTTCGAGGTGAGGGTGCTCCAGGGGGTGGGTAACTACCCGCTGAGGCGTGACAGCAAAACGACGGTCGAGTTCGTGAACTACATCGACAACGTCTCCTCCTACGCGCTGATCGGGATGACGGAGGCCTTCGACCGGGACGAAGAGCTCTACTTCTGCACGTCCACCGGGCACAACGCGTACCTTTTGGCCCTCCAGATGGCGCTGGCAACCTACTACGCCTACAGGGAGTTCATCAGGCAGTCCGCGGAGGGATCTGGTCGCCTCGACCTGTACACCGTTTACCACCCGAAGCCGACCGTCGGGAGGACGACGCCGGTGGAGGTGGAGCGGACGTCGCACAGGGCTTTCTTCAGCTTCCCCCAACCCAGAAAGGAGCTCATCGCCGACAGACCGGATGAGTCCATCGACCTCAGGCGGGAGCTGAGCGAGCTGATGGGCCCGATGCAGGGCGAGAGGAGCAGGGCCCAGCTGGCCTTCAACGCGGTGAGGTTCAACGTGCCGCTGCTGCTGACGTACCTCGACCCGCCCGACGGAGAGAAGGTGCTGCGATCGTTGCGGGAGGCGCTGGAGAGGATCGAGCGGAAGAAGCGGATCTCGAAAGACGGAGACGTCCTGAGGGTTAGCAGGATCAGGGTGCTCAGGAGCGAGGTCTCCGCGTGGGTCATAATCGCGGGGTTGTCCGCGTACCTCAGCAGGGTGGTGAGGTCCGTCAGGGCGACCGGTGGGAGGATTGGGGCTCTGCTGGGGACCGTGAAGAGGTTCTACGAGGAGCAGGACCTTCACCTGAACGGCTACGTCCTCGAGCACGAGATCGAGCAGATCAGGGAACGGGCTGCGTGCCTGAGGCCGGGTGAGAGGAAGCCCCTGAGCGAGGTCCTGCAGCTGAAGGGGAGCGCGAACATGAGGAGGAACTTCTTCGCACACGCAGGTCTTCTGGCCGAGTGGACCCTCGTCAGGAGGCTGGAGGACTGTGAGATAGCCCTCGAGTACGACGGATCGAACCTCGAAACCATCAAGAAGTGGGTTCAGAATCCCGTGGCGTGATTGACGAGCGCCCAGAACCTGAGCTGAGCTGGGTCGAGCAGGGCCGGATAGCCCACGATGACGTCGTAACGCTCGGTCAGCGACCTGAGCCTCGAGGCGACGCGTTCCGGGTCACCGACGACGCAGAACCGCTCCACGTGGTCCGAGGGGTCGCCGGTTAGATGCCTGACCATCATGCGCCGCTTGACGTAGGGGAGGAGGGCGGGGAGCGCCTCAGACAGGGGGCCGAGCGCGAAGGGGACGTAGACCGCCAGACGGTTGCCGTTGGGCCTGAACCGTTCCAGGAGCTCCGGCGGGTGGAGGTCGAGGAGGAGGAACGGCACAACGTCCAGCTCTTTGCACAGCCTCTCCACTGTTCCCTCCACCCTCTCGGTGCCGACGAAGACGTCGATCCGTTTGCCGAGCTCGCGGAGGACCCTCCCGGCCGCGAGGGAGAGCAGCCTCGGTGCAGACCTGCTCCGCTCCTCCTCGGTCAGGTAGGCCGGGTTGCCGGCGACGAGGCAGATCGATGCCCGGTCCCTCCGGGAGAGGATGCGCATCGTGCCCTCCAGCCTCTCGGGGAAGTCGCTCCTCCTGACGGGGACGGTGATGACGACGCGCGGTCCCGAGGACTCGTCAGCCCTCTTCGCCAATTCGTCCAGCGAGGAAAGGCTCAGGTCGTCCCGAACCCTCTCCGAGTCCAGAACAAAGTAGTTCAGGCCCAACTCCGCGGATAGATCGTAGAAGCGCAGAGCGGTCCGCAGCTTCTCCCCCTCAGAAGCCCCCAGGGAGCTCGCCTTCAGTGCTACGCCCAGCTGGAACTACACCACCGGCCATCGCGTGTAACCCGCCGAGACGCCAAGCAATAAGGATGTGCCCGAACGTAGCGACGTCCACAGGAGCGATGCGGGTGAAAACGGAAAGCGCGTGCACTGTTCCGGGAACGGGCGGGGAGGACGCGGAAGCTGGGGGTCCAGCCACAGGAGAGGCGACGCGGCGGCCGGAGAGACGGGCAGTATCCTGAGGGACCACGTTAGCTTTTCCACAATTGCCGGAACTCGCCGGGATCGCTTTTATTTGGATCCCTATCAGCCGATGGGAACGGTTTGGAGGAGCCCGGTGAGGGGAGATATAAGCGGGAGGTGGGCTGGTTCAGCTCCTTCGCCATGGGATACGGCGACGTGGGGGCCGACATATTCATCGGTCTTGGGATCGCGTTCCTCTACGCCGGCGGAGCCGCTCCGATAGCCTTCGCGATCACCGCACTCGTTTACGTGACGGTCAGCCTCACCTACGCGGAGCTGGCTTCAGCCTATCCCTATTCTGGTGGCGTGCACGTGTACTCCCTCAGGGCCTGGAACACCCTCGGGAGCTTCATCGCGGGCTGGGCGATCATGCTCGACTACGTGATAGACGTGGCCCTCTTCGCTACCGCCGCTGCGGGTTACTTCAAGTTCCTGATCCCGCAGGTCAGGGACCTGGCCCTGCACATAGGCCCCATAACCGTCGGAAGCTTAGGCGCCATAGCCGCCGCGATAGTCGTGCTCCTGGTTGCGATCAACTACATCGGCATCAAGTACTCCGCTGGTGTCATCGCGGGGATCGTCGCCTTCGGCCTCATCGTCCAGTCCGTGCTGCTGTCATTGGGGTACCTGACGACCTTCGACCCGGGCGAATTCGCCTCCCAGCTCCTGACCTTCGGCAACCCCGAGCCCCAGCAGGAAGTTTCCTATCTCCCAGGTCTCAGCGTCCCTGAAAGCAACTTCCTGTACGGGCTGACGATAGCCATGGCGTCGTACATAGGCGTCGAGTCGATAGCCCAAGCGGCGGAGGAGACCAGAAGGCCGCACCGCTGGATACCGAGGACCACCAAGCTCTGCGCGATCGCGGTGCCGCTCTACGTCCTTTCGTTCAGCTCCCTAGCGTTGGGCGTCACGGAGTGGAAAAACATCGCGTCAGCGGTAGAGAACCCCATCGCGGCCCTGGTGAGCCATTACAGGTTCCTGGGGCCGAGCTTGGCAGTGCTGGTCTCGTTCACCGCGATAGTGATCACGGTAGCGTCGTCGAACACCGGGATGATAGGCGTCACGAGGCTTACCGCGAGCATGGGCAGGCTCGGTCTCCTGCCCAGGTGGCTCTACGCGATCCACAGGCGTTACGGGACGCCGACCCGGGCCATACTCCTATTCGGCGTCATAGGGGTCCTGATGACCCTGCCAGGCGACATACCTTTCTTGGCCAGCCTCTACAACTTCGGCGGCTCCCTCAGCTACATCATGCTCTTCGTCTCGCTGATCCTGCTCAGGATCAAGGAGCCCCACGTCTACAGGCCCTGGAAGTTGAGGCCGAACCTCCGTCTGAGGCGCGGAGACAGGGTCTACGAGATACCGTTGCTGGGCCTCATAGGCCTGGGCATGATCTCCGTGATATTCGGGCTCTTCCTGCTGCTGCACGGCGCTGGTCGTCTCCTGGGAACGTTGTGGATGGCGGCTGGCCTGCTGGGCTACTACGTCTACAGGAAGCGCTTCCTGAAGAAGCCGGTGAGCAGCGTCGAGGAGCAGTCCCTGGCCCTTCCCGCAGGCTACAACATGCGCTTGACCGTCCTGGTGAGACCACATGAGGACCCAGAGACGGTAGGGGAGGCACTGGCCCACTCGCTCGACAAGCGGTTCGCGTTGAAGCTGCTCTCGATAATCGACCCGGAGATGGAGGAGAGCGTTGAGGAGGCGAGGCTCGAGGCCGAGAGGAACCTCGGGAGGGCGCGCAAGATCCTCTCGTCGAAAGGATTTGAGGTCAGCTGCGAGGTGAAGGTTGGCAGGTACGAGGAGGTGGTGGACCAGGAGGTCGAGAGGGGCGACTCCGATTTCGTTGCCCTACTGGTAAGGAGGTTCGAGAAGGGCGAGCTGGAGAAGGAGTCCGCGCTGGAGGCGAGGATACGCTCGGTCCTGGTCAAGCACCCAGCAAGGGTGATCCTGCTGAGGAAGCTGACCTGAGGCAGCTCACTCCCAGGTCTCCACGCCGTTCTTCTTGTGGACGTGGAGTATGACGGACGTCACGGAGCTCTTGATGCCCTCCACGCTGGGCAGGATCTTGGAGATGAATTCCCTCAGCTCCTTAACGCTCGAGACCGCCACAATAGCTACGATGTCGTACTCGCCCGTCACCTCGTAGACGTCGAGAGTTTGGGGCAATTTGGCGAGCTTCTCGCAGACGCTCTCGAGCTTTCCCGACTCGACGAAGAGGTGGAGGATGGCCCTGACGTTGCCTGCCAATTCCACACGTCCCAACTCCCGGACCTGCTAATCAACCTGAATTGGTGATGTGAGCGACTGAACCCCATGCTCACCCCGCTCGAGGCTTAGACTTCACCTACACCGGTTCCTCACGTCATCCGAAACTCGGCATACGACCCGGTAGGGGACCGAGATGTGCTTATATGCGGACCTGTGGAACGATCGAACGTATGGTCAGGCTCAAGTGGCTTGGGCACGCAGCGTGGCAGCTCGAGGTGGACGGGAAGAACGTCCTGATCGATCCTTTCATCACCAACAACCCCGCGGCCCCGGTGAAGCTGGACGAGCTGGGGAAGGTGGACGTCGTGATAGTCACGCACGACCACTTCGACCACGTCGGTGACGCCTTCGAGATCTGCAGGAGGAACGACGCGCTCTTCGTGGCGCTCTACGAGCTGAAGGTGAAGGCCGAGCAGAACGGCGTCAAGAGGACGATGGGCGCGAACATAGGAGGGACCTTCACGGCCGACGGCCTCAGGCTGACCTTCGTCCCCGCGGTCCACACGGGCAACCCATCGGGAGTCGTGATCCACGGGAGCGACGCGACCGTCTACCACGCGGGCGACACGGGGCTCTTCGGTGACATGAAGCTGATAGGCCAGCTGTACAAGCCGGACGTCGCGCTCCTGCCGATAGGGAGCCTCTTCACGATGGGTCCACAGGAGGCTGCGGTGGCCGCGGCGCTGATCAAACCCAAGGTGGTCATCCCGATGCACTACAACACCTTCGACGCGATACGCCAGGACCCGAAGCAGTACGAGAGGTTGGTGAGGGCCAAGGCGAAGGGCGTGAAGGTCGTGGTGCTGAACCCCGGCGAGAGCTTCGAGTACAGGCGGAAGGGCGCCAAGAAGGCCTGAGGACTAAACGATAACCACACCCTCCCTCTCGACGGTCCTGATCCAGAGGGTCCCACGCATCGCCTCGTACTCTTCGAGCGTCAGCACGTGGGGCTCCAGACCCCTGAGGTCCACCTTCTTCCTCAAGGCTTTGTAGACCTCGTCCCTGTTCCCGTGCCGGACTACCACCAGCAGGTCTATGTCGCTCGCCGCAGTGTGCCTGCCGGTAGCGTAGGACCCGAAGAGAACGGCCCTGACGATCCCGAGCTCCTCCGAGAGGGCTCCGAGCTCGTCCCTGAGACGTGCGATGACCTCATCCCTGGTGTAGCTCGGATAGGAGACCCTTACAGAACCCGAGGACCCGCTCCACATACCCGATCAACCTCTCCGCCTCCCCCCTCGTATACCTCCTTCTCGGCGACGAGGCCGGGTGGGCGTACGGGTACCTGGTGGGTATGTAGGCCTTGTCCAGCTCCAGAGCCATGTCCAGCAGGCTCTCATCGACCTCGAACCTCTCCCTCAACCGGGCTAGCAGGTCGTAGACCGACTGGCCCCAGGCCTCTGTGCCGAGGCGCTGGAAGACGGCCTTAACCGCCTTCTCAGCTGCCTGCTGGGCCGAGAAGCAGGCCCAGTCGTAGAAGCCCGCCGCCAGGTCGTGCTTGGCGTGCTCGAGGTCTCCCTCCGCCTGGTCCATCCAGTCCCTGCTCCGCTCGACCATCGGTAATGCGTCATTGGCCAGCGCTTAGCCGATATCCCTGAGGTCCGGGAAGGGGAAGACCAGATGACGGTGCGCCGATGGGCTCCACCCCTCACCCGGTCCCGTATCAGCCGGATGAGAGGACCCGTGCGAACTCCTCGGGAGCGACGTTGCCACCCGTGAGCATCAGGACCACCCTTTTGCCCTGGATCCTGTCCTTGATCTTGTAAGCTGCGGCGGTGGCGGCTGCGCCGGCGTGCTCGGAGACCTGCCTGATCGAGGCGTACAATTTCCTCATCGCCTCCTCCATCTCCTCGTCCGTCACGACCACCACGTCCTCGAGCCTCCCCCTCAGGGCCCTGAGCGGAGTTGGATAGGACCTCGCGACAGCTAGGCCCTCGGCCCTCGTGTTGACGCCGTGGAGGTCCACGAGCTCCCCGGTTTTGAAGGACCTGTAGAAGGCGTCCGCGCCTGCGGCCTGGACGCCGTAGATCCTGACGTCGGGCACGGCGTTCTTGTAGACCGCCACCGCGCCTATCGCACCCGTTCCCCCACCGATCGGGTTGATGACCACCTCGACCTCGGGAAGCTCCCGGAGGACCTCTAGGTGCATGGTGGCCACACCTACGTGCAGCAGCCTCTCCTCGATGGCGTGGACGTAACGGTACCCCAGCTCTTTCGCGAGCTCCTCGGCGTACTCCGCGGACTGGTCGTAGTACTGTCCCTTCAGGATCACCTCGGCTCCGAGCTCCTCGACGGCCTCGACCTTCACACGCGAGACCCAGCCGGGCATCACCACCTTCACCGGGACTCCGAAGAGGGATCCGGCGTAGGCTATGGACTGGGCGTGGTTGCCCATCGACGCGGTCACGACGCCCCTCACGCCCGAACCCGCGAGGACGCTCATCAGGTAGATCCCGCCGCGGACCTTGAAGCTGTTGGTGGGGTTCAGGTTCTCGAGCTTCACGCGCACCTCAGCCCCTATCTCCCTCGATAACCGCCTCGACGAGACCAGCGGCGTCGGCTGCAGGTACCTCCTGATCACTTTCTCGGCGAGCAGAACCTCCCTGAGGCTGGGAACCGCACCCGACTCGTCTGCGACCGTCCCCCGCAAACCCTCTGCCACCCGACATCGTCCCGTGGAGCGGACAATATACGCTAAGCCTCATCCACCGGTAACGGCAAAGATAGGAGGCAGGTCTGCGGGAACCGTGGGAAGAGCGGCGCCTCTCAGGGCTTCAGGAGTATCTTCCCGAAGTGCTCGGAAGCCTCCATCCTCCTGTGGGCCTCCGCCGCATCGCTCAGCCTGTAGGTCCTGTCGATCAGAGCCCTGAGCCTCCGTCGGGCGAAGAGGTCGAGGATCTTGATCAGGTCCGCCTTGGTACCTATTCCGGCCCCGAGGATGGCCTGGCGTTTGTTGTACACTGCCCTGATGTCTATACCGACGTTCTGGCCCGTCGTCGCACCCATCGTAACGAGCCTGCCCTTCACACCCAGCACGGAGAGGGCCGTGTCCCAGAAGTCCTTGCCGGCGTGCTCGAAGACCACGTCAACTCCCCTCCCTCCCGTGAACCTCATCACCTCCTCCCTCACGTCGGACCTGCGCCGGTTGATCACGAGGTCCGCGCCTATCCGGTAGGCCTGCTCGACCTTCTCGTCGCTGCCGACGGTGGCGATCACCGTGGATCCGAAGAGCTTGCAGATCTGCACCGCTGCGTACCCTATCCCGCTCCCGGCACCGACGACCAGCACCCTGTCGTTCGGACCGATGCGTGCGGCCCTGACCAGCGCGTCCCAGGCGGTGAGGAAGTTGACCGGTATCGCGGCGGCCTCCTCCAGCTCGATTCCGTCTGGAACCCTGACCAGGGCCCTCGAGGGGAAGACGACCTTCTCCGCGTACCCTCCCCACCTGTGCTGGCCGAGCCTGACCATCTTGCTGCAGATCTGCTCCTCCCCGGAGACGCAGAGCTCGCAGGTCCCGCATCCCACGCTCGGGTAGATCAGAACCCTCTCGCCGGGTCTGAAGGAGCCCGTTGAGTCCTCCTCGACGGTCCCCGCGACGTCCACGCCCAGAACGTGGGGCAGCTTGACCGGGTAGAGGCCAGATCTGATCCAGACGTCGATCCGGTTCACGCCGGCCGCTGCTACCCTGACCACCGCCTCACCGCTGGACGGCCTCGGGTCCTGCACCTCCTTGTATTCGAGGACCTCCGGCGGCCCGGTCCTGCTGAGGACGACGGCCTTCATGCGGCAGCCGATAGTCGTGGGTCAGAGAAAACCGTATCGCACCCTTTGCGGGAACCTCCGGTCACGCACCAGAGGCCTCGACCTCAGTAGTACCAGTAGTACTCTCTGCTTCTCTTCCGACGGCCAACGATCGCGGAGACCACAACCGCCGAGAGGATCACCAGCGTCAGGCCTATGACGATCGACCTCACCTGGCTTTCAGGGATGGGCACGACGACCTGCGGGTTGAGCTCCGGTGGCGGAGGAGGCTCGATCACCTCGACCTTCATGGAGTAGCGCGTGAGGAAGGTCCTCGACTCCATCAGGTTCACCTCGACGAAGATCTTGTCGTCCCTCGAGCTCTCCGAGTAGACCATCTGGACCACTGCCGCCCCTCCCTGCGGTCCGGTGGTGCTGTTTATCGGGAAACCGTCCTTGGTCCTGAGCGTCACGGAGAGCCTGCTGCTCTCGTCCTCGGGCGTCACGGTGACCCTGAGCCTCGCCATCGGGACCGGCTTCACCGAGAGGAGGTAGACGTCGCTCTGGTCCCTGCTGAACCTGTAGGTGGACCTGTCGCGATCTGTCTGGCGCATCGAGAGCCAACCCTGGAGCTCGAGCGTGCTGCCCGGCTGGAGTGTCCTTGTGGCGAGGTACCCCGGTACGCCCTCTCTCAGGGCCCTGTAGTCGCCCGGCACGTCGCCCCAGTTGTCGTTGGTCACCGTGATGGAACCGCCCTCCTTCGATCTGATCACGATTTCCCGCGCGTCGGTCCTCGGCTCCGCCGATACCGAGACGGAGTAGTTCAGGACGGCCGGCGTGTCCCTGAAGGCGATGCTGCTCACCACCACCACGAGGTCCTCCAGCTCGCCGTAGGAGACGTAGTGCTCGAAGGTTATGGACTTCCGGCCGCCCTCCCTTATGACGTCGTCGACGGAGGAGAAGATGCCACCGGACGCGGGGCCGTACCCGACGAAGTACCTCGCGGCGAGGAACCTGACGTGCCTGACCTCCACGTTTATCCTGATCACGTAACCCTCGGAGACCCTATCGGTACCCGTCAGTTTTACGAGGACCGTCTCCGTCTCTCCGCTGAACTCTGGTCCGGCCAGCTCGCCGGCGCACGACCGCTCGTCCTTTCCCTCCACCGAGAAGCTGACCACGCCGTCCGAGACGGACTTCGGCTCCAGCGCGCAGTTATAGGAGGGTTGGGAGAAGGCGGGGGAGAGCGTGAGGGGCAGCAGTAGGAGAACCGAAAGCGCAAGCGTCAGCGCCCCCTCGACGTGATCCGCTCGCATAACCCTCGCTCCGTGCCCCTGAGCAAAAACCTATTGCCCGATTGAGGGAGCGCGAAGCCACCGGGTAAGACCCATGTCACCTCGGGGGGATGCCGCAGTCGGCCCGCAGGTCCGGATGGCTCAGGGCCCCTCGAAGCCGCAGACGCTGCAGACGTAGGTCCTCGAGAGCTCGCGGCAGATCTCGCAGCGCCAGATGGTGATCCTGTTGCAGGACGGACACGGGAACCTCACGGCCTTCTCGTCGGGCGAGATGACCCTGTTGCATGATGTGCAGGTCGGCAACGTCAGTACGCTGGCCCTCTGCATGCCCTCCCCTCATCCAGGCGGTATTTTTAGATCGTCTCTGCGGCGGGGCCCTCGGGGCGGTCGCGGGGCCAACGCAAAAAGCGCAGCCGGTGAGGATGGACGAGGGATGAGGCCGCGGGAGATGCTGGTGCTGGCCTGGTCCAACATCACCGTTCACAAGTTCAGGAGCCTGCTGACGACGCTCGGCATCGTCTTCGGGGTGGCCACCGTGATAACCGTCATCATGATGTCCTCCAGCGTCGAGACGTACTTCATCTCCCGGTTCACGGACCTCTTCGCGCCTGACACCTTCTCGGTGGCCGTTGGGGAGGTCAGGAGCGGCACCGGAGCATCGGGGTTCTTCATCCACCAGACGCCCATGATCACCGAGAGGGACCTGGCCCACGTCAGGAGCATGCCGGGGGTCAAGGACGTCTACGCGAGCGGCGACCTGCAGCCCGACGTCACGTCACCGATAGTCTTCAGGGGCAAGGTGGTATCGAGCGGGTTGGGAGGGTTCAGAATCGTGGCGATATCGCCCAACGCCTTCACAGAGAACCAGCTCCTCCACGGAAGGTCCTTCAGGAACGGCAGGGAGACCGTGGTGACGTACGACGTGGCCCGCAGGATCGCGAAGGAGCTCGGGAACGAGGAGGACGTCGCCCAGGTGCTCGGGAAGACGGTGGAGCTCAACTTCGTCCAGGGTGGCGTCAGGAGGTCCGTTCAGGTCAGGATAGTGGGGGTTCTGAAGGAGATACCGTTCGTCTTCCAGAACGCCGCATACCTGAACCTGGACGACTACTACGACGTGCGGAGGACCGTGCCGGGATCGGGGCCAGTGAGGGTCTTCAGGGTGGTGGGCGTGCGGGTCAGCTCGGTGACGGAGTTCGATCAGGTGAAGTCGGCCGTCCTGGAGTACTTCAAGACGTCGTCGGAGGCGGAGAAGCTCAGACGTAGGGACGCGCCGGACATGGGGTTCATCACGATATCGGCCGGAGAGGTGACCAACTTCATCAGGGAGCAGGTCCAGCTCTTCGCGAGCTTCGTCCTCCAGATAGGTTCGTTCGCGCTGCTGGTGGGATCGATCGGGATAGCCAACATCATGCTGGTTAACGTCACCGAGCGGACCAAGGAGATCGGGGTGCTGAGGGCGATAGGTGCGAGGCAGAGGGACGTGCTGAACCTCTTCCTGACGGAGGCTGGGCTGATCGGAGCTATAGGGGCCAGCATCGCCGTCCCGGTCGGGATACTGTTCGGCCTGCTCTTCCTCAGGGTGGGGCCCTTCTCTGGCGTATCGCTGCCCGTCACGATAAGGCCGGAGTGGGTGCCGCTCGCGGTGGGGATAGGAGCGCTGGTGGGGATCGCCAGCGGAGTCTACCCTGCCTGGAGGGCCTCCAGGATCGACCCTGTGTGGGCGTTGAAATACGAGTGATCGAGGTGACAGTGCGTGATCACCAGGAAGGTTCTGGGCAAGACCGGCGAGAAGATACCTGAGATAGGGCTCGGTACCTGGAGGATGGGAGGGGGTTCGAAGCCGGACCGGAGCAGGGACAAGGAGTGGATCGAGGCGATCAGGACCGCGATAGAGCTCGGGATGACCCACATCGACACCGCCGAGATGTACGG
Source organism: Candidatus Calditenuis fumarioli (assembly GCA_030059665.1). Taxonomy (GTDB): domain Archaea; phylum Thermoproteota; class Nitrososphaeria_A; order Caldarchaeales; family Calditenuaceae; genus Calditenuis; species Calditenuis fumarioli. Next base: position 136,879 of record JANVYR010000002.1, on the reverse strand, counting down.
TGCCGGCCACGCGGAGGAGCTGGTGGGGGAGGCGATCAAGGGTTACCCGAGGGAGGAGCTGTTCATCGCGACCAAGGTGTGGCCCACCAACCTCAGGTACGATTCTGTAATCAGGTCCTGCGAGGGCTCCCTCGGGAGGCTGGGGCTGAAGTACGTGGACCTCTACATGATCCACTGGCCGTCTGAAGAGGTCCCGCTGCGGGAGACGATGAAGGCGCTCGAGAAGCTCTACAAGGACGGGAAGATCAGGTACATCGGCGTCAGCAACTTCTCGGCGGAGCTGCTCGAAGAGGCCCGCTCCTATCTCTCGGTGACCGACGTGGTGGCGAACCAAGTGGAGTACAGCCTCCTCAACAGGTCGATCGAGAGGGACCTATTCGATTACTGCAGGAGGGAGGGCGTGACGATCACGGCCTACAGCCCGCTGGCGAAGGGCAGGATAGCGACGGAGGCCAGGTCCGAGACGAGGCTCGGGAGGGCGCTGAGGGAGGTGGCGAGGAAATACGGGAAGACGCCGCTGCAGGTGGCCCTCAACTGGGTCGTCTACCAGGACTTCGTGATCGCGATACCGAAGGCGGTCAGCAGGGAGCACCTCGAGGAGAACGCAGGCGCCTCGGGCTGGAGGCTCGACACGTCGGACTACGAGTACCTGTCGAGGGTCTCGGCGGAGTAGGGTGGAGCATCGCGGTGGAGCGGCCCTCACGGCTCGATCGGCACCCTGTTGACGGCGCCGCATTTGCCACACGTCACCACCACCCTCTTCCCCCTTCCGGCCCTGACTCTGAACCTGGAACCCTCCGAGAAACGGTAGAGGCTGAGGCACCTCCTGCAGATCAGCCTGGCGTAGGGCCTGGGCATCCTGGTCCTCGTGCGTCTGCAGAGGGTCACCGCGTGGCGGACCGCGGCCTCCCTCAGGACCTCGTCCTCCGTGCTCAGGGCCAGCTCCATCAGCCGCACCACCTCCCTCCTCACCACAGCCCTCAGCCTGTCACCGACCAAGCCGCCCCCACTCCGTTGTCTCGACGAAAAGGTCTTCCCTGACGTACCTCGAGGTGGCATCCGTGCGGGAACCCAGGAGGCTTCTGCTACCGGTGGCTGCCGTTGCGGCGCTGCTCGGTGTGATCGGCGGCATCGGCAGATCGGGGCTCTTACCGGTCCCTCCGCAGGTGTCGATCTCGCACGAGCTCCTGATGACGGTGGCCGTGCTCGGTTCGCTCATAGCCCTCGAGCGGTCAGGGCCCAACAGCCCGCTGCTGGTGGGGCCGCTGCTGATCGCCGCCTCCGGACTCATCTCCCTCGTCCCACCGGCTTCCCCGTCGGCCGGTGCCCTCGCAGCTGCTGGCTCGGCGGTGGCCGCTGCCTCATCGCTGAGGGATTACGGCAGGTACGGGTCGGTCGCGCTCGGGCTCATCGCGGGTGGGTTCGTCGCGCTGGTGCTCTCCTCCGTGCTGCTCGCGCTGGGCCTGCCGGTCCTTCAGGTCCTCCCGCTTCTGATGTGCTTTCCCCTGCTGGTCATAGCGGGCGAGAGGGCCGAGCTCACCGCGTCGTTCCAACGACTGAGGCCCGGAGGGCCCCGCACGGCAGGGTGGCGACCTGCCGTGATCCTCCTGCTGCTCGCGGTGCTGACTAGTTCGCTCTCGATCCTGCGGCATGAGGTGCTGCCGGCGTTCGGTGCGGTGCTGACGGCCGTTGGGATCTGGCTGATGAGGGGCGACCCCGCGGTGAGGGCAGGAATCGGGGCAGGAGGACTGCACAGGTACGTCGCGGTGAACACGCTCCTCGGTTACGCCTGGCTCGCAGCATCCGGAGTCTTCCACATGGCCGCCGCAGCGCTCGACCTGCCAGTCCAGATCAGGGTCCACTCGTTCTACCTGGGGTTCGTGTTCCACGCGATCGTGGCCCACGCCCCTCTGATCCTCCCGGCGCTCGCGGGCATCAGGAGGCCGGTCTTCACCGGCTGGCTCTACGCGTCGACCCTTCTGCTCACGCCGTCCCTCGCCCTCAGGTTCGCCGGCATCCTGATGGGCCTCCTCGCAGCTTACAAGCTGGGCGTTGCGCTCAACGCCGTAAGCATCGCAGCGCTGGCCATCGCCCTCGTCTCGAAGGCCCTGCAGGTCCGCGCCCCCACTTGAGCGAAGGCTGATTTGAATCACGAAGCCAGCACTATTTTTAACGTGCTCGCGACAAGAGATGACGGTGGGAGGCTGTTGGTGGAAGGTCGGAGACTACAGGAACCCTACGCATCGCTCCTGAGGAGGTTGCTCGAGGAGATGAGGAGGCGGTGGGGAGAGAGGCTGGTCTCGCTCGTCGTCTTCGGATCGGTGGCCCGGGGTGAGGCCGGTCCCGGGAGCGACATCGACCTGCTGGTCGTGGTGGAGGGACTTCCTCGGAGCAGGTTCCGGAGGCAGGACGAGTTCATGGAGGTGGAGGAAACGCTGGAGGACGTCATTGACCGTCTACGCTCCCTCGGGCTGAACCCCGACTTCTCGCCGATCCTGAAGACGCCGGAGGAGGCTGCGAGGTTCTCGCCGCTATACCTCGACATGGTCGAGGACGCCGTGATCCTTTACGACCGTGATGGGTTCTTCGAGGGCGTCCTGAACAGGCTGAGGGAGAGGCTCCGCGAGCTCGGAGCCGAGAGGGTCAGGGTCGGGCGGAGATGGTACTGGAGGCTGAAGCGCGACTACAGGTTCGGTGAGGTGATAGAGATCTGAACAACATGGAGATGGCCAGGTCGTACGTAAGGCAGGCGGAGGAGAGGCTCCGCCACGCGGCCGAGGCCCTGCAGAGCGGGAACTATCCGTACGTCGTCAGGCAGTCCCAAGAGGCCGTCGAGCTGCTTCTGAAGGCCGCCCTGAGGTACGTTGGCCTCGAGCCTCCGAAATGGCACGACGTGGGGCCGTTGCTGGTGAGGGAATCGGATCGATTTCCTGACTGGTTCCGAAGGGAGGTGAGGAGGGTCGCGAGGATATCCAGGAGGCTGAGGAGGGAGAGGGAACCCTCGATGTACGGAGACGAGGAGAGCGGGGCGACGCCTGAGGAACTCTATGACAAGGAGGACGCGGACGAGGCGCTCGCCTTGGCGAAGGAAATACACGCTCTAGTAACAAAGCTCATGGGAGAATGCCCCTAGACCCTCAGCCTCCGGGCCGCAACGGGATCGTGGAGCGAGAGGCAAAGGATTTTACGGGCCGTGAGGAGAAGGGAGCGGGTTGCGCGGGTTCGGCGAGGTCATTCACGACCTCGAGTCGCGGAGGAAACCGTACGCCATAGCCACGGTCATCAGGGTCGAGGGCTCATCGATCTCCAAGCCGGGCTTCAAGATCGTCGTCGACGGGGAGGGCAACATCGTCTACGGCTCGCTCGGAGGTGTGTGTCCCGAGGGCCCCGTGGTGAGCGCGGCGCTCGAGGCGATCAAGCGGGAGAGCCCTAGGATCCTTACGGTCCACCTCGTAGGGCCTGAGGACTCGATCAGGATGATGTCCGAAAGGCCCGCGTTGGAGGACGAGGTCTTCGTCGAGACCTTCTGCGGAGGGAAGCTCGAGATCTTCATCGAGCCGAGGCTGCCGAAGAGGAGGCTGATAATCGTGGCGCAGGGAGGGAGGGACGACGTGGAGGAGGCCCTGATCCAGTTCGGCCGTGTCCTGGGGTTCGAGACATGGTCGATCAACCCGTCACCGGTCCTGACCAACAAGCCGGACGTTCTGATCACAGACCTCGACTTCGACATCGGCTCCCTCGACCTGGGCGAGCGGGACTACGTCGTGGTGCTGACGAAGGGAGGGAGGGACGTGGAGGTCCTCGAGAAGCTGTCCAGGAAGAAGGTGGGATACGTCGGCCTCGTGGCGAGCAGGAAGAGGGTTGCCCACGACGTGGAGCAGCTGAGATCGAGGGGCGTGCCCGAGGATTTCATCAGGGGCCTCAGCGCACCGGCGGGCATCGACATCGGTGCCTACACTCCGGAGGAGGTGGCCCTCTCGGTCATCACCGAGATCGTCGCGAGGATCAGGGGGGTGAAGGTCAGGAGGAAGGGAGAGGGAGAGGCGGCGGAGGAGCGGGTGGCGACGCCGAAGGCTCAGGAGCGGGTCGAGGTCCAGCTCTCCGGGACCGACTGCGCTCTTCCGGGAAGGGGCGTCTGAACCAGCTCTCCGACGCATAGGCCCGAGCGGGGTTGTGGACGGGCCCCTGCGAGCAAACCTTATCGAGGACGGGGAGCGAGTGAACTCGGGGACGAGCGGCTGGGCGGGCCTCGGGGAGCTCCCGGGGAAGTTCCTCCCTCCGACGGTGGGCCCGGCACCGCGAGGTGCAGGGGGCGACCCCTGGCAACGCCACAGAAACGAGACCCCTCCGGCCGGATGCGGGAGGACGCGGGGATGCCGTCGACGACGGCCGGAGACCGGATGAAACGGGCGTCCCGGGCGGAGAAAGGAGGGGGGCGGTGAGCCCCACCGTCGAGCCCCCGGACCGAGAAGACGGATCCCGCCTAAAACGGAAGGAGGGCTACGGGCCGCTCGTCCCCGTCTTCCGAACGCAGCGGTAGGGAGTGGCAGCCTCCTATGGCCTCAACGGCTCACCTTTTGGCCCTTCCGAGCCTCTCGTGGGCCTCGACGAGGTGGTGCGAAGAGAGGGCTGCGAGCAGCGAGAGCTCACCGGCCAGCGCTGCCGAAGCGACGATCTCGGCGAACCTCCTCGCGTTCGTTCCGGGCGGGTCACCGGATCCAGCGACGCCCATCAGCGCCAGGGCCGCCCTCTGAGCAGGCAACCAGGTCCCACCGCCGACGGTTCCCACCTCCAGGCTCGGTAACGTGACGGAGAGGTAGAGGTCTCCGGACTCGGTCACCTCAGCGTAGGTTATGGCCATGCTGGACTCGACGACCTGAGCGGGGTCCTGACCGGTGGCGATGAAGACGGCCGCGATCACGTTGGCTATGTGGGCGCTGAACCCTCCGATGGTCCCTGCCCTGGCGGAGCCGAGGTGGAGCTTGGCCCGCACGACCCTCTCGATCGCCTCGGGCGTCGTCTTCAGGACAGAGGACACCACGTCACGCCTGATCACGGCCTCGGCCGAGACCGACTTGCCCCTACCCATGATCCAGTTGACGGAGGTCGCCTTCTTGTCGGTGCAGAGGTTGCCGCTGACGGAGACGTGCCTCAGCCACGGGAACTCCCGAAGAAGCTCCTCCACGACACGCTGGGCTCCGCGGGTCACCATGTTCATCCCCATCGCGTCGCCAGTTGATGCCTCCATCCTGAGGAAGACGTACTTGCCGACGACGAACGGGACGACCCTGATCAGGTCGCCGTGGGAGGTGGTGGACCTGAAGGCCGACCTGAGACGCTCGAGGTTCTGCTCGACCCAGCGGGCCAGCTCGATGCTGTGGTCGAGGTCAGGCGTCTCGAGGACCGGCGCTCTGGTCATCCTGTCGGAGAGGGTCCTGCTCCTGACCCAGCCTGACCTCCTGATCGCGGACGCTCCCCTGTTGACCGTCGCGACTAGGGCGCCCTCAGTTGTGGCCAGCGGGACGTAGACCTCCCTCCTGAAGTCGGAGCCCTCGACCGGAAGCGGCCCAGCAACCCCCACAGGTATCGCGACCGCACCGATGGTGTTCTCGCAGTTCCTCCCGACGATCTGGTCGTAGGGGAGGTCAGCGTCGAGGGCGGAGAGGTCTGCACCGGTGACGCGCTCCAGGAAGGACCTCCTGACGCGTGTTGCCTCCTTCGAGCCGAGCTTGACGTCGAGCTCGTGGAGCCTGAGGGATCCGCTTGAGAGGGCCTCTATCAGCTCCTCCATCGCCCTCACCTCACCGTCTTGGGAGGCTTGGGCTCGTACCTCAGCTGCGAGCGGATCGGCTTGGGCCAGTCCTCGGGGTTGAAGCCGTGCCTCGCGAGGAACGCGGCCGCCCAGCGGGTGATGCCGTGACCGACGCAACCGGTCCATATCCTCCTTCCCTTCACCTCCCTTATCCTGAAGGCGTTTACGTAGAAGTCCCTGTGGACGGTGGCCGCCGTTATCTCGAGCCACTCGGCGGTCTCCCTCGGCCCCCTGTACTCCAGGTATACCTCCACGTCGAGCGTTGGTATCTTGGCGCTGGTGGAGACGTCGATCACGCGCTTGCTCGCCTCCTCGGGTGAGAGGTAGAAGGGCGCTCCGGCCACGACGCGCCACTCCAGGTCGAGCTCCTTGTCGACCACCTCCACCACCCTGTCGACGATGGCGTCCCTCAGCTCCACCGCGTCCTCCGGCGAGGCGAGGAAGACCATCTCCATCCTGAGGAACTCGTTGGTCCTGACGATCCCCTCGACGCCACCGGCCTCGTTCCTCCAGGTCCACCCGCCCATCACGTCGAAGGCCTTGACCGGGAGGTCCTCGAGCCGGACGTACTCGTTGCTGAAGAACTGGTAGAAGGGGGGACACTGCACCGCGTCGAGCACGTACCTCGGGTCCTCCAGCACCGACCTCAGCAGGTCAACCCTCAGCTCCCTCCTGAGGGAGTACTCGCGCTTGAACTCGGAGAAGGCCTGCGGGTCCCTCGGCGGCGGGCAGACGTAGAAGAGGCCCTCGGGGAGGTGCTCGACGTAGGTGGAGAGCTTCTCGAAGACCTCCATCGGCAGCAGCCTCGGGAAGACCCACTCCTGGAAGCCAAGCGGCAAACAGACCCTCTCTATGATCAGGTTGACGATGGACCTGAGCAGTGCGGCCATCGGAGGCGTGTAGATCCACTGGCCCCTTCCGGGGAAGCGCTTGATCCAGCCGAGCGACTCGGCGACCTCGCCGACATCGGTCGTCACCTTCTGGGGCTTCGATGGGCCTCTCCTCAGCACGGTCCCGAACGTAGCAGGCACCACTATCTCCTCCTTGACGGAGGTGACCCTGACCCGCCTGACTGCGCGCTCGACGACTCGGTCCTGGAGCTCGGCCTCCGTGAGGTTCGAGAAGACCAGGACGACCTCGCCGTCGGTGGCGGAGACCTCGGCAACACCGCTCAGCTCCTCCGAGGCCTTCTCCCTGTCCACCGCCTCACCGGAGATCACCACCTCGAGCCTGTCCACCTGAATTCCCCTGATGCCGATCCTGTAGGTTTTGCCGAGGCGCTCTGCCAGGACGTTCCTCATCCGGAGCACGGCGTCGGTGGCCCAGACGAGCGTGCCGCACTCGACCTCGAAGGCGAGCCTGTTGTCCCTCAGCTCGAGGGAACGTAGCGCAGCGCCCTCCTCGGCCCTCTCCCTCGGAACACCCCTCATCAGGGCCTCCGAGACCTCCTCCGCGAGCGACCTCAGCTCCGACTCGGCAAGCTCCGGCCTGGCGCTGAGCACGTAGCTACCCCTGGCCCTGGTCCTTACCGCCATCTTCCCCTACGCTCCCTCTGGCTGGATATGGCTCTATGTCGTCGCCTGAGGGGCCGCAGACCTTCTCCGAGTTCAAGCGCTATGTGAACCGGCGGATCCGGGGAGGGCGGGGTCATATCCCAGGCGAGACCCGGAGGCGGTCACCGGGTCAGCGATAAAGCAAAGCCGTGGAGACCTTCTGGCGGATCATGCTGACCGACCCGCTGGAGCTGCTGGCGAAGCCGGTGAGGGAGGCCGTCCTCGAGAGGTTCGGGGGGCTCGCGGAGACCCAGAGGGCTACGATACCCCACGTCCTCAACGGCGAGAACCTGCTCCTGATGGCCCCGACCGGCTCGGGCAAGACGGAGGCCGCTCTGCTCCCGATCTTCAGCGAGCTCCTGGTGAACAGGGACCTCAGACCGGTAGCGGCGCTGTACATCACTCCGCTCAGGGCGCTGAACAGGGACCTCCTCGAGCGGATGGCCTGGTGGTCGCAGAGGCTCGACCTGACAGTGGCCGTAAGGCACGGCGACACCGCGCCCTCGGAGAGGAGGGCCCACACGCTCAGGCCTCCGATGCTGCTGATCACGACGCCCGAGACGCTCCAGTCGCTCCTGACGGGGAGGGTGCTGAGGTCCCACCTGGCCAACGTCAGGTACGTGATCGTCGACGAGGTCCACGAGCTGGCGACCGACAAGAGGGGGGCGCAGCTCTCGCTGGCGCTGGAGAGGCTCAGGCGGATCACCGGCAGGGACTTCCAGATCATAGGCCTCTCGGCGACGGTGGGGAGCGCGGAGGAGGTCGCGAGGTTCCTGGTGGGCCCGGGGAGGAGCTGCAGGGTCGTCAGGGTGCCGCTTCCGAAGGGCTTCTCGGTCACCATACTCTTCCCGGTTCCGGGGCCGGAGGACAGGGAGCTGGCGGAGTACCTGGGGGTGGCGCCGGACGTGGCGGCTCGTCTCAACGCGATCCGGGCGCTGGTCGAGGTCCACCAGTCCACGCTGATCTTCACCAACACGAGACCTCTGGCCGAGATCCTCGCGAACAGGTTCAAGGCGCTCGACGAGGCCTTCCCGGTCACGATACACCACGGCTCGCTCTCGAGGGACAGGCGGCTCGAGGCCGAGAGGGACCTGAAGTACGGCGACCTGAAGGGACTGATCTGCACCTCTAGCTTGGAGATGGGGATAGACGTGGGAAGGGTGGACCTGGTGATCCAGTACAACTCGCCGAGGGAGGTGACGAGGCTCGTCCAGCGCGTCGGCCGGAGCGGCCACAGGATAGGACAGGAGTCGAAGGGGGTGGTGATCGTGATGGACTCGGACGACGCCCTGGAGGCGATGGCGATCGCGAGGAGGGCTAAGGCGATGGAGCTGGAGCCGACCGAGGTGGTCAGGAACCCGCTCGACGTGGCCCTTCACCAGATAGCGGGGCTGCTGATAGAATACGGCGAGGTCAGGAAGGACGAGCTGCTGAGGTTCCTGAGGTCGTCCTACAACTTCAGGGACTTCCCGGAGGAGGACCTGGATCTGGTGCTGGCCTTCGCGTCGAGCATCGGCCTCCTCAGGGTCCAGGGAGACCGGGTCACGAGACCTCCGAACCCGAAGGTCCTCTACAGCTACTACTTCGACAACCTCTCGATGATCCCGGAGGAGAGGCAGTACCTGGTGGTCGAGGAGGGGACGAACGAGCCGGTGGGGATACTGGACGAGAGCTTCGTCGCGGAGTACGGCGAGGTCGGCACGCGCTTCATCCTGGGAGGCAGGCCCTGGGTCATCCTGAGCCTGTCGGGCGACCGGATCTACGTTGCACCCCTCAGGGAGGGCGAGGGCGCGGTCCCATCCTGGGTCGGTGACGAGATCCCGGTGCCGTTTGAGGTGGCGCAGGAGGTCGGGTCGATCAGGCGGAGGTACGCCGAGATGAGGAGGTCTGGCGTTGACGTCGATGCGGCGGTCTCGGTTCTGGCGGCCGAGTACTCGGTCCCCGAGCAGGACATGAGGAGGGCCCTTGCCGAGGTCGAGGCGCACCTCAACCTGGGGATACCGGTCCCGACCGACAGGGAGGTTCTGGTGGAGGGTGCGGGCGAGTTCGTGGTCGTCCACCACTGCGGTGGCCTCAGGATCAACAGGACGATCGCGAGGCTTCTCGTGACGCACCTCGCGGAGGAGCTGGGATCACCGGTCTCCGTCCAGTCGGATCCGTACAGGATAGTGCTGAGGTCGAAGCTGCTCGAGCCGGAGGCGGTCGTGGAGGCGATCCCGAGGCTGCTTTCGGAGGATCTGATGAGGAGGGCCATCGAGGGCTCCGGCGTCTTCAGGCGCAGGCTGATCCACGTGGCAAGGAAGATGGGCGTTGTGGGGAAGGAGACGAGCCTCCTCGACGTCAGCGCGAGGCAGCTGGTCGAGGCCCTCAGGGGATCGGCACCTTACGTGGAGGCCCTCAGATTCACCTCGGTCACCGACTACGACTGGCCCGGCACGAGGAGGGAGCTGGAGCGGATCATCAGGGGTGAGGTCTCGGTGAAGGTCGTGAGGCTGCCGGCTCCGAGCCCGCTAGCGGCCCTCACCATCAACAGGTACCTGTACGAGTTCGAGACCTTCGCACCCGAGCGGGTGCACAGGGTCGTGCTGAACATGGTCAAGGGGAGGCTGATGTCGGAGCGCGTGACCCTGATCTGCGTCGAGTGCCTGGCCGATGCCATACGTTCTGACGTCGGGTCCCTCGATCCCCAGCCCAGGTGCCCCGCGTGCGGCTCCAGGAAGCTCGGCCTGTTCAGGGCCGATGAGGACCTGCTCTCGTCCGTCCTCGCCAAGCGCGGCAAATCCCTCTCCTCCGAGGAGAGGAGGGTCCTGAGGGAGGCCGAGAAAACGGCGGAGCTGATCGAGAGGTACGGGAAGGCTGCGATCGTAGCGCTGGTCGGGAGGAACCTGACCGTGAAGGACGCCGAGCGGATCCTCAGCGCCGAGCCCAGGCTGACGCCGAGGTTCTTCGAGCTGCTGATGGAGGCGGAGAAGGAGCGCCTGCTTCAGGCCTTCAGGTGACGCCTCGAGTCAGCTGGTGGTACACAGTTGTATGCAATTGCGTACAGTTCGCTACGCTGCCTTCACAAATTGAGATTCATTATAACTACAGGTTTATCATAAAGCGAAAAGCAGTTGTAATTGATGTCGGGAACAAATCAGGGAAGAACGGTGTTGCTCTTCCTGCTGCTGGTGGCTGCGGGCGTCGTGATCGGCGTTCTGGTGGCCCCGTACGTCTCGCCGGTGATGACGCAGCTCGCGAGGCAGGTCGGCGTTCCGGTGCAGGCTCAAACGGGTCAGGTGAGGGAGTACTACATCGAGATCAAAGGGGCTGACATAGAGATCGCGCCGGGTGTGGTGTGGCACGCGTGGACGTACAACGGCACCGTTCCCGGACCGACGCTGGTGGCGAGGGTCGGCGACCTCATCAGGGTCAGGGCCGTGAACAAGCTGAACCTCACCCACAGCCTCCACCCGCATATGCCGTACTACGACCTCCAGCACGACGGCAGCCAGATCAACATCCTGACAGGTGTCGGAAAGGGATCGATGATACCTCCGGGAGGAGAGTGGGTCTACGAGTGGCCTGCAACTAAGCCCGGAATTTGGTACTACCACTGCCACTCGGGAGGTCCGGTGGCCGGAGGAGGTCTGAGGATAGTTGACCACATGCTGATGGGCCTCTACGGAGCCATCATCGTCTACGACTTCGACGAGCCGCCGGCGAGGGAGTTCGTGGTCTTCATGTCAGAGCTTCCTTCGGTTCCCGGTGCTATAACGGGCGAGGGTCCGAGGCCCTTCTACATCATGAACGGGAAGGGCCTGCCGGGAGGGGAGCCTGAGCTAGAGCTGGTCTACACCGGAAAGAGCAAGATCTTCCCCAACCTGAAGGGACTCGAGGGCGTGGCGCAGCTCTTCAACAAGTCCTTCCCGGTCTTCAAGGCGAAGGTCGGCGAGAAGATCAGGTTCCACATCGTCAACATCGGCGACATCTACCACAGCTGGCACCTCCACGTCGGGGACCTGAAGTCCAAGTGGGTGCTGGGAGGAAGGTCGTGGCCGGCGCAGGTCGTCCCCCTCGTGCCCGGAGCTGCGGACACCGTTGAGGTCACCTACACGAAGCCCGGAGTCTACCTGTTCCACTGCCATGTGGTCAGCCACGCCGACGCCGGCATGATAGGCCTTCTGATAGTCGAGGAGTGAGTTGAGGTGACGGACCCATGAGGAACGTCTCGGCAATGGCGGTGCTCGCGGTCCTCGTGATCGCGGGCGCAGCGATCTACCTGTACCTGTCAGCCCAGCCGCCACGGGCTCCTGCGGAGCAAACCACGAGGGTTACCACTCCTCAAACCACGCAAATCCAAACTAAGACCACGACTGCCGTGCAGCAGACGACGCAGCGCACCACGCCGCAGGCATCCGGCAGGGTCACCGTGATCAACCCCAAAGGCTCCGGGACGAACCCGAACCTGACCTTCGAGCCGCAGGTCGTCAAGGTCAAGATCGGCGTTAACAACACGGTGGTATGGGTGAACGAGGACGACGTCACGCATGCGGTTGTGGCCAGGGACGGGTCGTTCAACTTCCCATCCGTTAACCCCGGTCAGTCGGTTTCGTTCACCTTCACAAAGCCTGGCAGGTTCGACTATTACTGCAACCTCCACCCGTGGATGACCGGAACGGTGATAGTCGAGCAGTGACGCGATGCCTCCGGTGAGGCTCGGGCGCAGGGAGTTCCTCGCAACAATAGGATCGGCCGCGGTCCTGATCGCCTCCTTCCTTTTCTTCAGGAGAACAACCGAGTGGAACCAGGAGGAGCTCATTCGAGAGGGAGAGGATCGTTGCGACTACTGCGAGATGCCGATACGTGACAGGAGGTTCGCGGGGGCGATGCTGGCCGACGGCAGAACGCTGAGGTTCGACGACATCTATTGCCTCTTGGTCTTCTACCTCGTCGGGACCGGAAGGATCAGGGGTTCCGGCAAACTGATCGGCCTCAGGTTCTCCGAGGTCGAGAAGGTGGTCGTGCACGACCTGACTACTGGACGGCCCGTCTCTGCGGAGGGCGCGTGGTTCGTCATGGGTTCGTCTGTGAGGACGCCGATGGGGTCGGGCATCGTGGCCTTCAGGGAGATCTCGGCGGCCTCGGAGCACGCGATCAGCTCGGGAGGTCAGCTCCTCTCCTGGGAGGCTCTGGTGGAGAAGTACGCCTCGCTTCTGCGCGGTGGTGAGACGCAGCGGTACGTTCAGACCCACGAGGGCATGCACGAACCGGTCTACCTCGACAGGCCCCTCAGGCTGGTAGGAGGCGGGACCGTGACGCTCCGGGAGCTCCTATCGAGGGGAAGGCCGGTGCTGGTGATCTTCTTCGCGACTTGGTGCCCCACGTGCTCGACGAACGTCCGGAACGCTGCGAAGGCCTACGAGCCGTACAGGGGAAAAGTGACGGTGGTTGCGAAGAGCTTCGACCCGAGCGACTCGGACGATGACGTGCTCGACTTCAAGCGAAGGATGAACCTGCCAGACGACTGGATCTACGTGACGGCCAACATCCAGTTCCTGAACGACCTGAAGGTGGTTTCGCAGGAGACGCTGCTCGGGTTCGATCCAGACGGGCGGGTCGTCTACGAGAGGAGGTGGGGCGTCTTCTCGCCGTCGGAGCTTGCCGCTGCGCTCGAGGCGGTCGCACGCAGCTCTGGCGGTGGATGAGATGCCTGACCCTGTGATGGTCGTCACGGCCTTCCTCGCGGGCCTCTCGACCGTCCTCACGCCCTGCGGTTACTCGCTGCTCCCGGCGCTCGTGCTCTACGGAGGTTCCGGAACCCCGACCGCGAGGGAGGCGCTGAGGAGGTTCCTCATGATGGCGATGGGATCGATCGGCACGCTGGCGATCCTTACGCTGGCAGCATCCACCGCTAAGTTCGCGCTCGCACCGGTCATGCCCCACATGACGCTAGTGGCAGGGGCCGGTACTGTGGCGCTGGCCCTCGCTGGCAGGTCGGGCCTCGGGCTCGCTGGTCCGCTGCTGATCGGCAGTCGAAGCTCTTTCAGGATGGTCGCGGCCGGTGCGCTCTACGCGTTCGGAGCTGCCGGTTGCGCCCTTCCCACCTTTTTGGTTCTGGTCCTGTACTCAGCTCTGCTGGGACCGGAGGGCTCGGTTCCGCTGCTGGCGGCGTACTCAGCAGGCATGTTGCTGCCGGTGGGAGCGCTGGTGCTGGCCCTCTCGCTGATCGGTGGCAGGGCGATCAGGAAGTTCTCCGGCGCGACCAGATACACGTGGTACCTTGGGAGGTTCGTGTTGCTCGCGGCAGGCCTCTACATGGTCTACGTCTGGTCCTCGCTCGGTGCGCTGTCGGCCTCGGGTTGAGGGGGCTGCTCGCCGGACGGGAACTTGCCGAGGGAGGCGATTGCCCTCAGCAGCTCCTGCTTGTCGACCTCGACCCTCGACCTCCAGCCGACTACCAGCTGGTCGTCCTCGGTCCTGACGAGATAGCCCCTCCTGATCAAACGTTCCAGTATGCTCTCTACCCGCCACTTGGGGTACTTGGTCTCCAGCAGCTCCACGACCTCCTTGTAGGGCCTCCTGTCGTTGGAGGCATACAGGTAGGCGAGCGTTGCGGCCAAGACAGCGACCTCGTCGATGCTGTAGCCCAGCGTCGTCAGGTCCGATAGCGCGAGCGGCTCGGCTACCACCACGTAGTACCTGGCCCTATCTGGATCCTGAGAATCGTCCTCGTGGACCACCTTGAGCCTCAACCCTATCCGCTTAAGCCTGGAGTCGAGCGCTTCGAGCACCTTGGGGTAGTTCTTGCCGAGCCTCCTCCTGAGCTCCCAGCCCCTGACCCCGGGCTGCCTGTGGCCAGAGGTCAGGATCAGTGCAGCGGCGATGGCCACCTTCCGCTCCAGCTTGGTCAGCTCTCGATCTGAGACGACCTCCTCCGGCTGCTCCGCCGATCCCTCATCGAACGGCTCGACGGACAGGGCTCATCACCTCACCGTGACCACGAGGGAGGTCCTCTGGTCGCCGGAATCCTCCCGCCTCTCGGCAGCCCTGATCCTGAGCTCCTCGGTGAGGGGGTTGTACCTGACCTCGACGTCGCCGCGGGTGATCAGGAAGCTCAGGAGGTACGCGACCTTGGCCCTGCTGGAACCGCCGACCTCGGAGAGGAAGCTCCAGTAATCCACCCAGTCGCCCCTCGATCTGAGCTCCTCCAGCAGCCGCTTGAGCTCCTCCTCGAACCGCTGCTCGTGGACGGCCCACTCTGCACCGACGGCCCCACCGCTTGTCGGCTCGGGCTGCACCACACCCCTCGTCGGGAGCGAGAGGAAGTGCTCGTACCCCCTGAGCAGCAAGGGGTTAGAGACCTGCTCGATCCTGACGAGCGGGCGCCAGGCGAGGAGGAAGACCCCTGCGAGCGCGACGGGGGGAGAACCGATGACCTTGGATGCGACGATCTGGGCGTCGACGAAGAGGGAGGAGGCCGACTGGACTATGGCCTTCTGCTGAAGCGCCAGAACCACCGATACCCTGTAGAGGGCCTCCGCGTCCAGCACGAGCGTCTCCGCGTCCCTGTTCTCCTCGACGATCCGCCTGAGCCTCTCCAGCAGAGGCCGGACCTCGACCGTGAAGGGCTCAACCTTCATCCTCAGCACCGCCTCCAGCGAGGAGATCATCCTCATCAGCTCCTCCCGCCTGACCTCGATCCCCTTCATCCGCCCTCCATGAGGCCTCTGGAATCGCTCAAGAACCTTTGCCGTGCGGCCTCCTTGGGTGATCCGGGAGGATCACTGGGTGACGAAGGAGCGACCGGAGACGCTCTGGACCACGATCACGTTCATCCCCTCCAGCTCCGGGACCCTTCCGGGAGTTATGATCAGGTACTGAACGCCCTCGTTGCGCTTGGCCGTCTCGACCAGCATCCGCATCACCATCTCCCTGTTCAGGGGATCGAGGTGGACGTCGAACTCGTCGACCGCCCTGAAGGGCGACCTGATCCGGGACTGGGCCGCGAGGAGGAAGGCCATGGTCGCCAAAACCCTCTCGCCTCCGCTGTGGGTCTGGGCGTCCAGCAGCGTGGGAGGGTTCCCCCTGAAGCCCGCGAAGAGCTCGAGCCTAGCGTTGAGGGGGTCGTCGAGGTTGGCGACCCGGATGGAGCCGGTGCCTCCTGCGGCGGAGAGGATGGAGTCGTAGATGGGGCTGAGCTCCTCGATCAGCTCCCTCATCTTCTCCCTCCAAAGCCTCTTCCGGTACTCGAGCTCCTCCATCGCCTTCCTGACGTTGGCCTCAAGCTCCTGCGCCCTGATCTCCATCTGACGGTACTTCGAGTCCGCAGCGAAGAACATCTCCTCCGCCTCGGCCACGACCGGGCCCGTCGATGAGAGCTGGAGCGTGACGAACTTGAGCTCCTCGAGGACCTCGCTGGGCTCCCTGGAGGTCTCGACGCGCGGCCCTTTGGAGGAAGCGCTCCTCAACCTCTCCTCCAGCTCCCGCTCGAGCGCCCTGATGTCGCGCTCCAGCTCCCTCTCCTCCCGCTCCAGGACCGCCACCCTGTACTCCGCCACCCCTTTCTCTACGGCCCGCTGTATCAGGGCGTCAAGGACCGAGGCGATCTCCGGTGAGCGGCTGCCTCGATCGACGCTCCTGAGCAGCTCCTCCCTCATCCTCGCGACCTCGGACCTCAGCTCCGACGCCCTGGCCCTGAGGGCCTCGAGCTCCGACCTGACGGATGTGAGGGAGCCCCGCTTCCTCTCTATCGCGAGCTCCGTCTGCCTCACGAGGCTGTACAGGTACTCCAGCTCGAGCTGCGACCTCCTGCGCTCCAGCTCACGGCGCTCGTTCAGCTTCTCCATCTCCTTCCTCCAGAACTCGACCGCGGCCCTCGCCTCCTCCAGGGCCTTCCTGACCGCGCTGGCCTCACCCATCAGGGCCGAGAGCTTCTCCTGCGCTTGGTAGATCCTCTCCCTCAGCGCGGATATCCCGACGGCCTCCTCGAACATCCTCAGCTTCTCCGCGTCGTCGCGGGAGGCGAACTCCTCGATCATGTTCTGGTGCATGACGATCAGCAGGTTGTTCGGGTTGATGCCGATCGACCTCAGCAGCTGCTCGACCTCAGCCTTCGTCCGGAAGCGGTTGTTGACGTAGTACCAGTACTCGCCCTGCCTCCTGATGTAGCGGGTGATCGAGACGGTGTCTGAAGGGATCTGCTTGATGGGGCGCTCGCCGTCGACGGGTCTGTTGTCGAACGTGACCGTGACCCTGGCCGAGTCCTTCCCCCTCCTGATCAGGTCCGCGAGCCGCTCGCCGCGCTCGGTGTAGCTCTGACCCAGCGCCACCGCGATCCCCAGCAGTATCGACGACTTGCCGGCGCCGTTGGGGCCGGTTATCAGGTTGATGCCGGGCGTGAGGCGGATGCGGGAGTACTCGTGCGACATGAAGTTCTCGAGCACCACCTCCGTGATGTACGCGGGTCTCCTCTGGAGGGCAGCGGCCTCGGTCGCGCGGAGCCTCTCCATTCCCACGTGACCAGACAGGACCAGCATAATAACGGAGGCCCGTTGAGCGCTGGGCGAGGTAAAACCGGTATTACCGCGTGGGCAGACCAACAACCCGTCGGAACACGACCTTTTTACGGAGCGATGCAGCAATTACTTGTTGGAGGCCACGGGATGGTATTCTACATCGAGCCGGAGGACGCCCTGAAGCTGATCGAGGTGTTGGGAGGGGAGGAGGCGAGGAGGGTGGCGGCGCTCCTGATGGAGAACCCCGAGGTCTCGGACATGGAGATCGCCGAGATGCTCCAGATGGACATCAAGCAGGTCAGGAAGGTCCTCCACAGGCTCCTGGAGCTCTCGCTGGTGACGTACGTGGTCAGCTACGACAAGGAGAACGCCCGGAGGGTCTTCAGGTGGAGGATCCACACGGACCAGCTGGTCAGCTCGGTCAGGGGTCAGGTGGTCAGGATCGTCGAGCGGCTGAAGATGATCAAGGACTTCTACTCGCAGAACCAGGTCTACTGGTGCGGCAAAAGCACCTGCAGGAAGCTCGACTTCTCATCCGCCGTCGACCACTTCTTCAAGTGCCCCACCTGCGGAGGCCAGCTGGAACCCTTCGATCCGCGCGAGCTGCTGGAGGCGGTCGACGAGAAGATCGAGCAGCTCCAGAGGTTCCTGAGATGAGCGGGATCACCGTCCTCAGGCTATCGCACAGGATCGGAAGGGACGAGAGGGTCACGACCCACGTCGGGCTGACGGCGAGGGCCTTCGGCGCGAAAGGCATCGCGATCGCAGGGGACTACGATCCGGGAGTGCTGGAGTCGCTGAGGCGGGTCACCGAGGTCTGGGGAGGGCCCTTCGAGGTCCAGTACGTGGGGGACTGGAGGGAGTACCTAAGGTCTGCCAAGTCGCGGGGCGACCTAGTCGTCCACCTGACGATGTACGGCGTGCCGCTGCCGGAGGTCCTCGAGGAGCTTAGGAGGGCCTTGTCGGAGAGGAACATGGTAGTGGTCGTCGGGTCGAGCAAGGTGCCCAGGGAGGTTTACGAGCTCGCGGACCTGAACGTCTCGATCGGGAACCAGCCGCACAGCGAGGTGGCCGCGTTGGCGGTCTTCTTGGACAGGCTCCTCGACGGACTCGTCTTCAGGATCAGCTTCCCCGATGCCAGGCTGAGGGTGGTGCCTCATCCGCGGCGAAAGGTGGTACTCCGGAGGAGGGAGGAGGCCCTTGCCGGAGCCGAGAAGGACAGATCACCGGGCCGCGAAGCATTAAATGTGGGGAACGACTGAGCGGTGGATAGGGTTGGTGCTGGAGCGGGTATCGACTGGCGTCCCGAAGCTCGACAGAATCCTCGGAGGCGGGTTCATCAGGGGGAAGACCTACCTGATCACGGGCGAGACCGGAGTCGGCAAGACGATCCTGAGCCTCCAGTTCCTCCTCGAGGGCCTACGGAACGGCGAGCGGGTCGCCTACGTCTCGCTGGACGAGAGGGTACAGGGAGTGCTCGACGGAGCCATGACGCTCGGCTGGGACCTGTGGTCCTACTACCGGATGGGCCTCCTGTACCCGTTCGAGATCAGGATATTCTCCGAGGACCTGAGGAAGTACGGCAAGAGCAGCAAGGCCTACATCGACACCATCATCAAGATGACCAACGGCGGCCAAGTGTCCCGGATCGTCCTGGACCCGATATCGGCCATGGCCTTCGGAGCCCTGGAGGAGTTCGCGGTGAGGGAGTACATCAGGGAGATCATCCTCTTCCTCGAGGAGAAGATCGGGGCGACGACGGTCCTGACGTGCGACATACCGTCCGGGTCCAACAGGCTCAGCAGGTTCGGGTACGAGGAGTTCCTCTCGTCGGGCGTGATCGTGGTGGGGCTGAGGAACGTGGGGGGCAGGCTGGTCAGGACCCTGATGGTGAGGAAGATGCGCTGGTCCCCGGCGGACATGACGGTCTACACCTTCGAGATCATGCACAAGAGGGGCGTGGTGATAGGGCCACCCCTGACGAGCCTCGAGTCGGGACAGCCGGTGAGCGGACAGGAGGAGCGGTTCGAGCAGGAGGAGCGGTTCCCGGACGAGTTCGACGTCAGCTCTCCGTGACGACGTCCGACTCGGGATCGACCGTCACCTGCATCTCACCGTACCTGTCGGTCTCGACCCTGACGTACCTGAGCCTGACCCACGCGCCCTCCGGGACGGAGCTGATCAGCTCGGCCGCCTCGCGCCAGGCCCTGCAGTAGACCGAGCGTTCGCCGGAGGAGAGCCAGAAGGCCAGCGTCGCCACCTTGCCGGAGGAGGTCCTGACCTCGGAGAGCTGCGACTTGTTCAGGATCTTACCCGAGACGGCGATCCCCCTCATCCCCTTCCTGAGGTCGGACAGAGGAACGGCCTCGGGCTCCGGAACCTCTGCGCCGTGAACCTCCCGGTAATCGCCGATCTCCAGCCACCAGTGCCTCCCCTCCCTGACGAACCTGCACGACCTCACCGAGATGACGGCCCCAGGTCCCGGAACGCTGCCCCTCGCGAGGAGGTAGGACTTGCCGTTGGTGAGCAGGTGCCCGAAGTCCGGCCTGTGGGTGACCACCCTCAGCGGCCCCAGGGCCTCCTCAGGTCCCGAGGGTGACAGCCTGGTGACGCAGGTCCTGGGCGTGGTGCTGAGCTCTCCGTCCCGGTGCCTCAGGGAGGTGAGGAGGAAGTCCGTCCACTCCTCCAGAGCGTCGGTGCCCTCGACGTGGCTCGACCAGACCGAGAGGTACACCAGCTCGCCGCCGACGGAGAGAAGGGCGTCCCTAACCCCGAGCTCCTTTCCGGAGGCCGCATAGGTCCGCTCGCCGGAGAGGCCGACCACGGTGGCCATCAGGTCCAGCGCCTTGCCAGCGCCTGCGGGAAACCTCCTCACGACCAGCTCCTCCAGCTCCGGGACCTCGTGGTGCTCAGCGGCCTCGATCCGGGAGCCCTCGTCGAGGTGTAGCTCCAGACCTCCGTCGTGGGCCTCCCTCGTCCTCGCGCCGACGACGCGGACCGCCTGCCCAGCCCTCAGTCCGGAGCTTGAGACCAGATCGGCCGCGGAGCCCCAAGCCACCACGTCGATGCTGCCGGTTCCGTCGGAGATCCTGAGGACAGCCATCCTGCGGGTTCCGCGCTCGAGAGGCCCCTTCACGCCCAGCACCCTCCCCACGACCGAGACCGACCGGAGACCACCGACGAGCTCGCCGATGCGGAGAGAGGAACGGAGACCGACCTCAGAGCGGAGGTATCCGAGCTCGTTGGCCACCAGCAGCAGCGCGCCGAACCGGGTCAGCCTCGGGTCCCTTTTGATGGCCTCCTCAACGCCCTCCAGCACCCTCCTGACCGCGTCCTCTCCGTGTCTCTGCCGGATCCGCTCGACGATCGCGTCGAAGCTGACGCCCAAGCCAGCCGCCTTCGGAGACCGTCGGATATGGGGATTCAGCCGATCCGGTTGCCGCTGCGCCGAGCCCAGGTTAAGACACTCACGTTCGCCGAAAGGCCGCGACGGAATGCGAGCGCTCTGGCTTAAGTGAAGCCGCTCGGGAGTGGGGGCGAAATGAACTGGACGTTGCCCGTGGTGATCCTGAACTTCAAGGCGTACCGTGAGGCGATAGGGCCGGGAGCGGAGAGGCTCGCTTACGTCGCCGAGACCGTCTCGAGGGAGACGGGGGTGACCGTTGCGGTCGCAGTTCAGCCGACGGACGTCTACAGGATCTCCAGCAGGCACGAGATACCAGTGCTCGCCCAGCACGTGGATCCCCAGAGGGAGGGCAGCTGGACGGGGCACGTGACGGCGCTGGCGCTGAAGGAGGCCGGGGCTGCTGGTAGCCTCGTCAACCACTCGGAGAGGAGGTTGGGCGCATCGGAGATCGCGGGGGCCGTCGAGGCCCTGAGGGAGGAGGGACTAGTCTCGGTGGTCTGCGCGGACACACCGAGGGTCGCGAGGGCGGTCGCTGCGTTGGAGCCAGACTTCGTCGCGATAGAGCCTCCCGAGCTGATCGGAACGGGGATCTCCGTCTCCAAAGCCAAACCGGAGGTCGTCACCGATTCGATCGCGCGGATCAGGTCATTGGGGCTGAACGTCCCGGTGGTCTGCGGCGCGGGGATCTCGGGACCAGATGACGTGGCCAGGGCGATCGAGCTGGGAACGGTGGGGGTGCTGATATCGTCGGCGTACGTCAAGGCCAGGGACCCGCAGAGCTTCCTGACGTCGGTCTGCGAGGCCGCGCTGGAGACCTTCAGGAGACGGTGATCCGGACGAGCTGGACCGGGACGTAAGAAGATGGGAGGAGCACCGCAAGTTCTCGGTTGCCGTTGACCGGGTAGCTGATCGAGTTCCTGCTACCGGGTCTCAGCGAGAGCGAGAAATAACCGAAGTCGTCGGGCGTTGAGGAGAGCCTGAGGAACTCGCCGTCGGAGGAGAACCCGAAGAGGACCGGTGTCGAGGCGAAGGCGAAGTCGGCCTCCGGGACGTCGACCTCCAGCGTCACCGAGGAGCCGTTGCCTCCCCAGACGAAGGACGCGCTCTCGAGCCCGAGACGTCTCAGCTCGAAGACGACCCGCACCGTCGTGTCCCGCTCCACCACCAGGTCCATCAGAACCACCGCGAGCCTCGGATCGGGATGCTTGAAGTAGCTGCTGTAGCGGCCCTGCGTCACGGCAACGGTGGCCGTACCGTCGGAGGAGGTTAGGGCCCTTCGGTCGCCGATCACCACCAGAGCGCCCTCAACGGGAACCTCCCTTCCGTCCAGGCCCACCATCAGGACCTCGACCCTGACCCTGCTCGACAGGCCGAGGCCCTCCGGGCCCCGGGAGGAAGAGGGACCGAGCGAGGTGAAGGCGGTCATGAGCAGCGCCAGCAGGAGAGTCAGCAGCAGGGCGTGGCGGAACCTCATCATCCCCAACGGCCTCGCATCCCCGTGCGAAATACGTTGCGCACACTCGAACCCCAGCAGCGGAAACGATGATCTATACGCTGGGAATGGGTAAGTGCGTGGACCCTGCGAGGTCTCCGAAGGCGGTGATACTGGCCGGAGGTTACGGGAAGAGGCTGAGGCCGTTTACGGACACGGTCCCGAAGCCGCTGCTCAGGGTGGCGGACAGGCCCATCATCGAGTGGCAGATCCGGTGGCTCGCGTCTTACGGCCTCCGTAGCTTCATCGTCTGCGCGGGCTACCTGAAGGAGAGGCTGGTGGAGGAGCTCGGCAGCGGTAACCACCTCGGCGTCCGGATAGGCTACGTCTTCGAGTCGGAACCCCTCGGAACCGCTGGGGCACTGAAGAACGCGGAGCACCTGCTCAGCGGGGAGAGGAGCTTCCTCGTGCTGAACGGCGACGTCCTGACCGATCTGAACCCGTTGCGGGTGCTGGAGGCGACCGACGGTGCTCTCGCGGCCATGGCGGTGGTGCCGCTGCCATCGCCCTACGGCATCGTCGAGTTCGACCGGGGCACCGGGCTCGTCAGGGGCTTCAGGGAGAAGCCGGTCCTCGGCGATCACTGGATCAACGCCGGCGTCTACGCGTTCCGGTCGGAGATGCTGGAGGAGGTCCCGGAGAAAGGGGATCTGGAGAGGGAGGTCTTTCCGAGGCTCGCCGCGAGGGGCCAGCTGGTGGCGGTTCCGTTCGGCGACTGCTTCTGGAAGTCCATCGACACCCACAAGGACATGGAGGAGGTGGACGTGCTTCTGAGGCAAAAGGGAGAACTATTGGAGAAGGGAACTTACCGGACGGCTTGAGGAAGCTCGCGGTCGGGTACTTCCTCTGCGTGGCCAACTCCTCCGTGTTCCTGACCGGGGGCGCGACGATCTACCTTGCGCTGATCACCTATCCGGTCTCTGTGGTCCTCAGGGCCCTGGGATGGAGGGAGCTGGCGCGGAGCGTCAAGGGTGCGGGCGTGACCTACCTCGCGGTCGGGGTGCTGGGTGGGCTGACGTACCTCCTCGTCGCGGGAGCCCTCGTTCTGCAGTCGAGCGACCTCGGAGGTCAGATGATCCTGGCGGCCGCGATCCCCTGGACGATCTACTCCCTCGTGGAGGCCGCGTGGTACGTCAGGCTTGGGAGGATCTCGCGCAGGGCGACGTTCTACGCAGCACCGGTCAGCGTCCCGGCGGTGCTCTACTTCGACTCGATCGTGCTGGCCCTTGCGGGCAGGTTTCAGTTGCCCGAGGGCCCGTCGGGCGCCTTCATCGCGATGGGAGCGCTGCTCATGCTCTCGGCAGCCCTCGCAGGCGCATCGTTCCTCCGCTTCAGCCCAGAGCTGCCCTATGTGCGCGGAACGCGTGTCTCGCAGACGCCGCCTCGGCCTCCAGCACTTAGGCCTCCGGCAGGCCCCGGTCCACGGGTTTCAACCGCGCCCGCTCCTCCATACCTCCGGCATCACGAGGAGACCGCTCAGACCTCTCCGGCGA
This sequence comes from Candidatus Calditenuis fumarioli, assembly GCA_030059665.1. Taxonomy (GTDB): domain Archaea; phylum Thermoproteota; class Nitrososphaeria_A; order Caldarchaeales; family Calditenuaceae; genus Calditenuis; species Calditenuis fumarioli. The sequence continues at coordinate 113,626 of JANVYR010000002.1, read as the reverse complement.
GGGTCAAGGTCGAGGTCGTGAGCAGGGGGACGTCCGTGGTGTGCGGCAACTGCGGTAGGGAGTCGCCGTTGGCGAGCGACGCCTGCACCTTCTGCGGCCAACCGTTCCAAAAGGCCCGGTACGGCCTTAGGTGCCCCGTCTGCTCAGCACCCCTGAGGACGGCCAAGCGGATCTCCTCGGACCGGTTCGTCTGCACCCAGTGCTTCTCCGATCTGCGGGTCCACCTCAGCGGTTGACGCCGTCCTGACCGGGATACGAGCACCTTGATTTCCTTGACCACGCCGTCCTTCCTCCTGGTTGACGCTGTCCTGACCGGGATACCGCGCCTTCAGAGCTCGGCCGCCATGACGTAGGCGTCCTCGCCGTCGAGGTAGTAGTGCTTGATGACGTCGACGACCTTCAGGCCGAGCGACTTGTACAGGTTGATCGCAGGGTAGTTCGAGACCCGCACCTCCAGGTAGATCTCGTCGCATCCGTACTCGCCCTTCAGCGCCCTCATCGCCTCGAGCATCAGCGCCCTCCCCAGACCCCTCCTCCTGTGCTCCGGCAACACGGCGATTGAGATGACGTGCCCCAGCTTCCTGAACCGGAGGCCTCCCAGCTTCGAGAAGCCCCGCTCGACGCGGCACATGACGTACCCGACGATCCTCCCCTCGTGCTCGGCCACGATGAAGCTGCTGGGGAAGCTCTTGGCGATGCTGTAGAAGAAGGAGTAGGTGTAGTTCTCCGGGAGCGTGAGCCGGTTGACGTTCATCACCTCGAGGATCTCGTCCTCCGTGACCGGCCTGAGCCGGTACAGCGCGTCGTTCGCCCTTACGACCTCCAAAGCCCCCGACCTCTGTCCCCGTCGTCTCGATCTTGTGATAAGGTTTTACGGAACCTTGCGGGGGCACAACATAACTTGATAAAAGGGCTGAGATCACTTCTCCCAAGTGCATCTGGGGGATATTATGTCCTCGGCTCGGGTCTCATCCAGGTCGAAGGCCAAGAAGGAGAAGCCCTCTCCGGAGGCGGAGAGGCCCAAGGAGGCCGCACAGGAGAGGCCGCGGGTGGTGGAGCTGGAGGTCTTCGGTTGGAGGCTGGTGCACGAGCTGCTCTCGGAGCAGGAGCAGGAAGAGGTCCTAAGGCGTTACAAAACGACCAGGACGCAGCTACCGAAGATACTCACGTCGGATCCGGTGGTGCGTAAGCTCGGAGCCAGGCCGGGAGACGTGATCAAGATCACGAGGACCTCACCGACCGCTGGCGTCACGGTGTACTACCGGGTGGTGGACGAGGCATGAAGGCGAAAGCTCAGCAGGAGGTCTTCACGGACGAGCAGCTCTGGACCGTCGCGAGGGCCGTGGTCGAGGAGGAGGGGCTTGTGGCGCACCACTTCAGGTCCTACGAGTACTTCGTCCGGGAGGGGCTGATGAAGCTGCTGAGGAGCATGAGCCCGATAGAGATCAAGACGAAGCACGGCGTGGCGCAGCTGATCTTCTCCGGCGTCGAGATAGGGCCGCCGACGGTGAGGGAGGTCGACGGTTCTGAGAGGCACAACGTGACGCCCAACGAGTGCAGGCTCCGGAACCTCAGCTACGTGGCACCGATCTACGCGAAGGTTACGCTGAAGCTCGACGACAGGGAGATCGTCAAGGGGGAGCGCGTCCAGCTAGGCATCATACCGATCATGGTGAAGTCCTCGATATGCCCGCTGAGCAAGATGACCGACGAGGAGCTCCTCGCGATCGGTGAGGACCCCAGGGACCCCGGAGGCTACTTCATCATCAACGGCGCGGAGCGGGTGATCGTACCGATCGAGGACCTGGCGCCCAACAAGATACTGGTGACGGTCAAGGAGCAGGACAGCACGCCGCAGTACTCGGCCACCCTCATCTCGATAGCCTACGGGAAGCAGAGCAAGGTGGAGGTGACCTACAAGCCAGGAGGGCCTGTCAGGGTCTTCTTCGCGAAGATACACAAGGGCATACCGCTGATAATCATGCTGAGGGCGCTGGGCTTCACGAACGACAAGCAGATCGTGGAGTTCGTCTCGAGCGTGCCGGAGGTGCAGGAGATGCTGATACCGAGCTTCATGGAGGCGGAGGGCATCGAGACGCCCCAGGAGGCCATGAGGTACATCGGCAACAGGATCGCCTACGGATACGCGGAGGAGTTCAGGACCGAGCGGGCGGAGCAGATGATCGACAACAACTTCCTTGTGCACGTGGGGACCACGAAGGACGCCCGGTTCAGGAAGGGCATACTGCTGTGCGAGATGGTGGGGAGGATGCTGGAGGCCGCTGCTGGTCTCAGGAAGCCGGACGACAAGGACCACTACGCGAACAAGAGGATCAAGATGGAGTCCCCGCTGCTGACGGAGCTCTATCGGGCCGCGCTGAACAAGCTGGTCAGGGACCTCAGGTACCAGCTGGAGAGGGTGCTGATCACGAGGCAACCGATCACGCTCTCCACCTTCATCAGACCTGGGATCGTGAACGACACGGTCCTCACGGCCTTCTCGACCGGCAACTGGCCGGGAGGGAGGGTGGGAGTAACGCAGATCCTGAACAGGACCAACTACCTCGCGACCATCGGTCACCTGAGGAGGGTCCAGAGCCCGCTGAGCAGGAGCCAGCCCCACTTCGAGGCGAGGGACCTCCACGGCACCCACTGGGGGAGGATATGCCCTGCGGAGACCCCTGAGGGAGCGAACGCCGGGCTCGTGAAGAACCTGGCCCTTGGCGCTGAGATAACGGTGCCGCTGACGGAGGAAGAGGAGAGCGAGCTGAGGGGGAAGCTGCTGAAGCTGGGGCTCGTGAGCCTGATGAGCGTCCTCGAGCGGAGGACGAAGAGGAAGGACCTGAGGGCGAAGGTCTACATCAACAGCGAACTGATCGGATACCACCCCGATGGCAGGCGCCTGGTGGAGGAGCTCCGGCGGATGAGGAGGGCCGGCGAGATAAGCCAGTCCGTCAACTTCGTCGTTCGGGAGTACGAGGGCTTCCAGGAGGTGGAGATCTACACGGACGAGGGCAGGGTGAGGAGGCCTCTGCTGGTGGTGGAGAGGGGACAGCTGCTGCTCAAGCGCCAGATGGTCGAGTCGATCGCACAGGGGACCCTGAAGGCCAGGGATCTGCTATCGGTAGGGGTGATCGAGTTCCTCGACGCGGCGGAGGAGGAGAACGCTCTCGTCGCGATCAACCCCAACGAGCTGACGGAGGAGCACACGCACGCCGAGATAAGCCCGCTGCTCATGCTGGGAGCGGTTGCGGGGATCATACCCTACAGCAACCACAACCAGTCTCCGAGGAACGTGTACGAGGCCTCGATGGCGAAGCAGGCGCTGGGGCTGCCACTGGTCACGTACGAGCTCAGGACCGACAGCAGGTTACACCTGATGATCTACCCGCAGAAGGCGCTCGTCAGGACCAAGACGATGGAGCTGCTCGGGCTCGACGAGAGGCCCATCGGCCAGAACTTCGTCGTGGCCATCCTGACGGGTTACGGTTACAACATCGAGGACGCGGTGGTGCTGAACAAATCCGCGATAGAGCGGGGTCTGGCGCTCACGATCAGCTACAGGACCTATGAGGTCGAGGCGAGGCAGTACTTGGGAGGAGAGAAGGACAGGATCACGATACCGGACCCGAGCGTCCGCGGTTACAGGGGCGAGGCGTACTACAGGGCCCTCGACAGGGACGGGATAGCGCTTCCTGAGTCGGAGCTGACCGGGGGCATGGTGATGGTCGGGGTCGTCAGCCCTCCCAGGTTCTTGGAGGAGTACGTCAGGGCCTCGGCGAGGGAGATGATCTGGCGCGACGCCTCCGAGGCGGTGAGGCCGTCCGAGGTTGGGACGCTCGACGAGGTCTTCATCTCGCGCACCACGGAGGGGAACACGCTCGTCAAGCCGAGGGTCAGAGCGATGTGCTTCCCCGAAATAGGTGACAAGTTCGCGTCGAGGCACGGCCAGAAGGGCGTGATCGGCATGGTCTTCCGGCAGGCGGACATGCCCTACACCGCGAGCGGCATCGTTCCGGACCTGATCATCAACCCGCACGCTTTCCCGTCGAGGATGACCGTCGGCCAGCTGATCGAGAGCCTGGCTGGGAAGCTCGGTGCCCTGAAGGCGGAGTTCATCGATGGATCGCCCTTCATCGGGAAGCCGCTGGAGGAGATCAGGGCCGAGCTGGAGGCGCTGGGCTTCAAGAGCTCGGGAACCGAGGTGATGTACGACGGCCTCACAGGAAGACGTTACGAGGTGGAGATCTTCATCGGCGTCACCTTCTACCAGAGGCTCCATCACCTCGTCAGGGACAAGATCCACGCCAGGTCGAGAGGACAGGTCCAGATGCTCACCCGTCAGCCGACGGAGGGTAGGGCGAGGGGAGGAGGGCTGAAGTTCGGGGAGATGGAGAGGGACTGTCTGCTCGCGTACGGAGCGAGCTACCTGCTTCTGGACCGGATGCTGGAGCAGAGCGACAAGTACTCGGTCTACTTCTGCGAGAAGTGCGGGCTTGCGGCCTACTACGACCTGAAGCAGGAGAGGCTCGTGTGCCCGATACACGGCAAGAACCCGCCTGCGAAGCTCGTGACGCTGTCGTACGCGTTCTACCTACTCCTGAACGAGCTCCTCTCGATGGGCATCTATCCGAAGGTGGTCCTGGAGGAGGTGGTGTGAGATGAGGGGAAGCATAGCCGCGATCAAGTTCGGCCTGCTCTCGCCTGAGATGATCAGGAGCATGGCCGTGGCCGAGATCTCGAACCCGGAGACGTACGACGAGGACGGCTCGCCGATACCGACGGGCGTGATGGACCCGAGGCTCGGAACGCTGGAGCCTGGACAGAGGTGCAGGACCTGCGGCAACACCTACCTCAACTGTCCCGGGCACTTCGGCTACATCGAGCTCGCAGCGCCCGTCATCCACATAGGGTACGTCAAGACGATCCACGAGCTCCTCAGGGCGACCTGCTGGTCCTGCGGCAGGCTTCTGCTGCCGGACGAGCAGATCGAGAAGTTCAGGGCCGAGGTGGAGAGGCTCAAGGCCGAGGGGAGGCAGTACAGGCACGTCTTCTACAGGGTGAAGCAGCTGGCAATGGCGGCCACCACCTGCCCGCACTGCGGCGAAAAGCAGGTGAAGGTGGAGCTGGAGAAGCCGATGACCTTCTACGAGCAGACCTCCAGGGGGATGGTGCGCCTAACGGCCAGCGTGATCAGGCAGAGGCTCGAGAAGATCCCCGACAGCGACCTGGAGCTGCTCGACATGGACCCGAAGAGCGCGAGGCCCGAGTGGATGGTCCTGACGGTGCTGCCGGTGCCGCCGGTATACGTGAGGCCCTCGATCACGCTGGAGACGGGCTACAGGTCCGAGGACGACCTGACGCACAAGCTCGTCGACATCCTGAGGACCAACCAGAGGCTGAAGGAGGCCATCGCATCGGGTGCGCCATCACCGGTGATCATAGAGCTGTCCGACCTGCTCCAGTATCACGTGACCACGTACCTCAACAACGAGGTTCCGAACCTCGCACCGGCACAGCACAGGTCCGGCAGGATCCTCAAGACCCTGGCGCAGAGGCTGAAGGGGAAGGAGGGCAGGTTCAGGCTCAACCTCTCCGGGAAGAGGGTCGACTTCTCCGCGCGCACCGTGATATCTCCCGATCCGAACATAGACATCGACGAGGTGGGCGTGCCCCTCGAGATAGCGATGCAGCTGACGGTCCCAGAACCGGTCACGGCGTGGAACAAGGAGTGGCTGAAGCAGCTGGTCCGGAACGGCCCCAACAAGTACCCGGGCGCGAGGTACGTGATCAGGCCCGACAAGAGGATCGTGAGGCTGAAGTTCGTCCAGAACCTCGATGAGCTGGCGGAACAGCTGGAGGAGGGCTGGGTCGTGGAGAGGCACCTGATGGACGGCGACATCGTCCTGTTCAACAGGCAGCCGAGCCTCCACAGGATCTCGATCATGGCCCACCGGGTCAGGGTGATGCCCTACAAGACCTTCCGGCTGAACCTGATGGTCTGCACGCCGTACAACGCCGACTTCGACGGCGACGAGATGAACCTCCACGTCCCCCAGAGCCCGGAGGCCCAGGCGGAGGCCAGGCTGCTCCTCCAGGTCCAGAGGAACGTGATATCCCCGAGGTACGGAGCCCCGATCATCGGTGCGATAAGGGACTTCCTCACGTCCTCGTACCTCCTGACGGCCAAAGCGAAGGGGCTCGACAAGCAGCTCGTTGGGTATCTGCTCAGCGCCATGGGATACAACGGACCGCTGCCGACGCCTGAGGGCGATAAGGGTAGGTGGACAGGCGCGCAGGTCTTCAGCCTCCTTCTCCCGAAGGACCTGAACTACGAGGGACAGGCCTCCTTCAACCCCGACGACGTCACGGTCATCAGGGAAGGGAAGCTCGTGAAGGGCTACGCCGACAAGGCCCTGATAGGGATCGAGAGGCCCAACAGCCTCCTCCACCGGATAGCGAGGGACTACGGACCTGATGCGGTTGCCAGGTTCCTCAACTCGCTGATCAGGCTCACCAACACCTACATCAACCTGGTAGGGTTCACGCTGAGCATCGAGGACCTCCTCGTCTCTCCGAAGGCGAAGGAGGAGAAGAACAAGCTGCTGCACCAGATGGAGAAGGAGTACGAGGTCCTCTGGAGGAAGTACAGGGAAGGGACGATCGAGGTGGGGCCCGGACAGACGCCGGAGAAGGCCTTCGAGGCTCAGCTGCTCGAGATCCTTTCGAGGACCAGGGACCAGGTCGGATCCGCGTACAGGAAGCTCCTCTCACCCGACAACCCGCTCATCGTAATGGCCAGGACCGGGGCCAGGGGAAGCAGCCTGAACATCGACCAGATGACAGCGATCGTGGGCCAGCAGGCCGTCAGGAGGGAGAGGCCGAGCAGGGGCTTCACGGACAGGGTGCTCCCCCACTTCAGGCCGGGTGACCTCTCGCCGTCGGCGAGGGGGTTCGTCTACAGCTCGTTCGTCGAGGGCCTCAACCCGATCGAGTACTTCTTCCACATGATGGGCGGAAGGGACGGACTGGTGGACACCGCGGTCAGGACGCAGCAGAGCGGTTACATGCAGAGGAGGCTGATCAACGCGCTGGAGTCGCTTTACGTCGAGTTCGACGGCTCCGTCAGGACCTCCGACACGAAGAGGATCGTCCAGTTCCTCTACGGAGAGGACGGCGTCGACCCGGCCAAGAGCGATCACGGCAGGCCCTTCACACCGAGGGTCATCATCTCGAGGGTACTGGCGGGGTACACCGGCGACAAGACGCCGGCGACGAAGGAGGACGTGGAGGCCGTGGCGTCGAGGTACAGGGAGCTGATGCCGAGGAGGTGGGTGAACGAGATCGCGAAGGCCTCCGTGGGGAACGTGCCGAAGGGTGCGCTCGAGCAGGTGTTCAGGGCGGCGTACGAGTCCTACCTCAACAGCCTCGTCGAGCCCGGAGACCCGGTCGGGATAATCGCGGCCCAGTCGATCGGCGAGCCCGGAACGCAGCTGACCCTGAGGACCTTCCACTTCGCCGGTGTGAGGGAGCAGAGCATTTTGCTGGGGTTGCCGAGGTTGATCGAGATCGTCGATGCCAAGCGGGAACCGTCGACGCCAGTAATGAGGATCTACCTGAAGCCACCGCACAACGCGGACCTGAAGTTCGTCAGGCAGTTCGCCAGGTCGATCCAGTGCACGTACCTCAGGGACATCGTGCTCAGCTACAGCGTCGACCTTAGGCGCGGACAGCTGGTCTTCCAGCTCGACAGGGAGGCCATGTCTGACCTCGGCGTGACCAAGAAGCAGCTCGAGACGGCCCTGAAGGCGTACAAGCCTCAGATCTCCGAGGACGAGCTGAGGATAACCATGCCGAAGGACGAGCTTGCGGACATAACCTCCTTCCGTGACAGGATCCTGAACGTCAAGGTGAAGGGCATCAGGAAGGTGACGAAGGCCATAGTCAGGAGGGAGGGCGACGAGTTCTACATCGAGACCGAGGGATCGAACCTGAAGGAGGTGCTGGAGCTGCCAGAGGTGGACCCTGCCAGGGTCAGGACGAACGACATCCACGAGGTCGCCGAGGTCCTCGGCATCGAGGCCGCGAGGGCGCTCATCATCGACGAGATAATGAACGTGCTGAGGGACCAGGGGCTCGACGTGGACGTGAGGCACGTGATGCTGGTGGCGGACATGATGACCGTCGACGGCTCGGTCAAGCAGATCGGTCGTCACGGCGTCGTGAGGCTGAAGAGCAGCGTCCTCGCGAGAGCCGCATTCGAGATCAGCGTCCAGACGCTGCTGGAGGCCGCGATCAGGGGAGAGACGGATCACCTCAGGAGCAACGTGGAGCGGATACTGATAGGGAAGGAGATACCGGTGGGCACGGGGATGGTCCAGCTCCTGATGAGGTACACTCCGCTGGTGCAGCAGGAGGGCGCCAACAGCTCCGAGCTCAACGGAGCGAGCTCCTGAGAAACCCCTCGAGCATCACTCGGTGTTTGTTGCAGAGCTTTCCGCTCAGCAGCTGGGCCCTTATCAGCTCTGACTGGCGATGGGCGTTGAAGAGCCTGCAGTCCGCGTCGTCGCAGAAAGCCTCACCGAGGAAGAAGTAGAAGACAGCCTGGAGCGCATAGCCCTTCATCACCTCCGTCAGGCGAGGGTCGTCGTGCTCGAGCCAGTCCCATCCACCGGATGCCTTCCCTGCTGAGACCAGAAGCTCCTGGAGCAGCGGGTTGGCGGTCGTCAGACGGCTCAGGTAGTACTCCCGCGGCCTCGCGGGGGCCTCCACGGCGCCGCTCGTGGAGGCTATGGCGGGGTTGCCGAGGATCACGACCCGAGCGTGGACCCTGTCCTCTCCCAGCTCCCTAGTCCCGACGAGCCTGCCCGTGAAGACGAGGTGGAGGACGTTCCTGCTCATCTCCTGAGGCGGTATCATGTCGCGGAGGAGCGCCATCAGCTCGTAACCGTCGTACAGAACGCCGTGGCACCTCAGGGCAGGGTTCAGGACGCGCCTCAGCTCGTACTCCACCTCCAGCGGAAGGGGGTCGTCGTTGAGGGCACCGGTAACCGGGTCGGTGATCCTAATGGAGGCGAGCCTACGGGCTATTCGCTCCGGGTCGTACGTCCCCCGGAAGTGGGTGAAGACGTCCCGCCGGACCTCAACCTCGATCGACGGTATCTCGGACCGGATGAATTCCGCGATCTCGGAGACGTTCAGGGTCGGAGAAGAGGGATCGGCGTAGAGCACGAGCTTCCGGGAGGTACCAGCCAAGGCGCAGCTCTCATCAGGTCCTTACGGCCTTAGCCTCCATCGCCTCGAGCTCCCTCAGGGCCACCTCCGCGGCCCTCTTCCCCGACAGGAGCATGGCGCCGAAGGTCGGGCCCATCCTCGGCAGACCGAAGGTCTCCACAACGGCCATGCCTGCCACGATCAGCCCGGGGTAGACGAAGCCCGTGTGCTCCACGACAGCGTCCTCCGAACGCTCGACCCACATCGCTCCCATCCCCTTCGTCTTGACGTATCCCCTGGCCTCGAGCCTCCTGACGGCGACGGCGTCGTGCCCGGAGGCGTCGATGACGATCTTGGACTCGAGCGCTATCGGATCGACGCAGGTTATCTGCCTCGGCAGGGCCTCCACGGGCGTCCAGTTGACGACAACGCCCGAGACGCGGCCGTCCCTCACGATCAGGTCGTCCAGCTTGGTCATGTTCAGGAACCTGACGCCGGCGTCGCAGGCAGCGGCTATCAGCTTCGAGCAGGCGTGGGGGCCGTGGGCGACGTAGAGGCCTTCGGAGAACTTCCGGTAGGGGACGCCGAGCTCGTCGAAGATCTCCTGTGCCGGCTCCCGGACCGTGACCGGGTTCATCAGGTAGCCTCCGAGCCAGAAGCCGCCGCCGAGGTAGTTGTTCTGCTCGATCACCAGGACCTTCACGCCGCGCCTCGCCAGTTCTCTGCTCGCCATAAGACCCGCAGGCCCTGCGCCCACGACGATCACGTCGCTCAGCGCGAACTCGTTGAACATCTCGATGAAGGAGGTGGCTATCGCCCTGGTGATCTCCGACTCCGGGACGGGTCTGAAGACCATCTCGCCACCAGAGCGGTCCGGCCTGAGATAAATCATGACATAAGTTGGTTATGGATGGCGGGGGACTGGCAGGCTCGGATGGGTGAGGGACTGGAGGAGGTGGATCAGGCGGTGACCGCGACGGAGTTGACGATCTCCAGGAGCTCCTCGTCGGTGAGCGGGCCCTTCTTCTCCAGGCTGCGCCGCTTGACCTCCCTCAATATCGCCTCGAGCTTCTCCTCGCTGAGTCGGTTGCCGACGCCCAGCTCCCTCAGCTTGTACTCCAGCGCGTGACGTCCGCTCTTCTTCCCTATTATGACCGCGGGCCTGTTGCCGACCAGCTCGGGGCTGAAGGCCTCGCTCCCCAGCGGGTACTTCAGCCACCCGGCCACGCCTATCCCGGACTCCCGGGTGAAGACGCGATCGCCGACGACGGCCTTGTTCGGTGCCAGCCTGAAGCCCGTCAGGCGTTCCACCAGCTTCGAGAGCCCGTAGAGCCGCTCGAGCTTGACGTTGGTCCGCTGGCCGTACAGCAGGTGGAGCGAGAGTACCACCTCCTCAAGGGAGGCGTTGCCGGCGCGCTCGCCGATCCCGTTGACGCTCACGTGGACCACCTCAGCGCCTGCCGAGAGGGCCGCGATGCTGGTGGCCGTCGCTAGGCCGAAGTCGTTGTGGCCGTGGAACTCGAGCGGCCTCGAGAGCCTCGACCTCAGGTGCCTGAAGAGGAACCTCGCGGCCTCCGGCGTCAGAGAGCCGTAGGTGTCTGCGATGGTGAAGCCGTCGACCTTAGTCTCCCGCTCGAGGCGCTGTAGGAGCTCCGTTAGGAATCCCAGGTCAGCCCTCGTTCCGTCGACGGTGAAGAATATCGTCTGGAGGCCGTGGTCCTTGGCGTAGTCGATGGCCCGCACAGCGGACTCCACCAGCTGCTCAGGAGTCCACCCGAACTGGTACCTGAGCTTCGGGTATCCCACCGGTCCCTCGGTGATGACGCCGTCCACGTCGGCCTTCAGGCAAGCATCGATGTCCTCGGTCCTGATCCGGCCGAAGCCGAAGACCTTGGCGCTCAGCCCAAGCCTCGAGATCTCCCTTATCGCCTGGAAGTCCTCCTCCGAGACGACGGGCATCCCAGCCTCGATCCTGTCGACGCCGGCCTCGTCGAGGGCCCTCGCGATCTCCACCTTCTCCTCCATCTTCAGGACCACGCCGGGCGTCTGCTCTCCGTCCCGGAGCGTGACGTCGTGGATTACGATCTTGTTCGGGAAGCTGAACTGGGAGACCACCTCATCGGCGTAATTGAGGTGCGTGACCCACCACCTGTCTCCGCGCCAGGGGCCTCTCTCCAGGTACTCGTACGAGGACATGCTCGGTCATCCACGGACGCACGACCTCGTATAATACTGTGCCCTGCCCACGCGGTCGTCGGTCAGAGGTCCGCGAGAACCACGTCGCCCTCAACCCTGACGCGATAGGTCCTGAGGGGTCTGATGGAGGAAGGCGGCTCGCCGGACGGGCCCTCGAGGACCTCGCCGGTCTCCAAGTCGAAGAGCGCCTGGTGGAGCGCACACCTCACCCTCTTCCCCTCGAGGATGCCGAGCGTCAGGTCGGAGCGCTGATGGGTGCACCACGCGTCGGTGACGAAGACCCGGTCGCCGATCCGGACCACGAGCAGCTCCGCGTCCTCCAGATCGACCCTCCTCATCTCGTTCTCCCTCAGCTCGCTCAGCCTGCAGATTTCCCTCCAGACCACAGGATTGAAACTGGGTGCCGACTTTTGTGGCTTAACGCTGACCTCGAACCCGTTGGCCGGCAGGCGGCTCAGTCCCGGTCACTCGATCCCTTGAGAAGCCTAAGGGCCTCCTCGGAGGTGTAGGACCGCTCGGACCTCGCGATCATCTCGAGGAGCTCCCTGACCCTCTTGGCGAGGACGGTCCTACGGTACGGCAGAAGCGCGACAAGCCGCCTGACCGCACCGGACCTGGAGAAGAGCGCGAAGGACCTCCTCAACCCCATCCTAAGCTCTTCGACCACCTCAGGGTCGTCTACGGTGACGCTGAAGACCCTGCCGTCGCCGGTGACGCCCTCGACGATGGTGAGGCCGTGGGGCGGGAAGGTGACCTGCCGGATCTCGACCTCCTCGAGCTCGAACGCCTGGCCCGCATCTGTCCTCCTCATCGAGTCCACCACCCTCTTGACGCCCCTCGTGGTGATCGCCTCCCTGAAGGAACCCTCGACCCTGACGCCGACCTCGAGCCAGTCCGGCGGATCTGCCACGTAGTAGTCGGCCGATTTCCCCTCCGGAGTTGTGACTGTGACCCTCACAGCAGGCAGCTCGCCCAACCTCCCGAGCGCTATCTTCGTCACCGTCCCCCGGAACGTCGCCGTGCCGTTCAACCGGTCCACCCTCTACAACAGCTTTCAAGGCCATGGTAAAAACGCCTTTCGCGTCGACCCATCGGAGCTGCCCGTCGGAGGCCCATCGGAGGACACTTATTAGCGGAACGCGAGACGGATCACGGGATGAGCAAGCCGCTACCGCGGCAGCCGGAGGTCAACATCGGAACGCTCGGGCACGTCGACAACGGGAAGACGACGCTGGTCCAGGCGATAACGGGCGTTTGGACCGCGAGGCACTCGGAGGAGCTCAAGCGCGGCATAACCATCAGGATAGGGTACGCCGACGCGGCGATCTACAGGTGCCCCAAGTGCGCTGAGCCCTTCAACTACACGACGCAGGAGGTCTGTCCGACGCACAACGTCCCGACGGAGTTCGTGCGGGCGATCTCCTTCATCGACTGCCCCGGCCACCACTCGCTGATGATAACGATGCTCAGCGGAGCCCCGCTATTCGACGGAGCGATCTTCGTCATCGATTCGAGGGTGAGGTTCCCGCAGCCTCAGGACAGGGAGCACCTCGAGGCTATGCTGGTGATGGGGATGAAGAGGATAGTCTTCGTCCAGAACAAGCTCGACGTCGTAGATCGGAAGAGGGCGATCGAGAACTACGAGGAGATAGTGAGCTACGTGACCGAGAAGGGGTTCAGCGATCCCGTGGTGATCCCGGTGTCGGCACAGCAGGGAGTGGGTGTGGACGCGCTGCTCTACTCGATCGAGAAGTACATACCGACGCCCAAGAGGAACCTGGACGCTCCGTTCCTGATGCCGGTCCTCAGGTCCTTCGACGTGAACCTGCCCGGAACCCTGGCCACCGCGATAAAGGGAGGCGTGATCGGCGGGTCAATCGTTCAGGGCAAGGTGCAGGTGGGCGACGAGATCGAGATAGCACCCGGTCTTCCGGTAAGGGAGAATGACCCGAACTCGCCGTACGAGCCGATACACACCGTTGCAAGGCACATCAAGGCCGGGAACAAGAGCGTGAGGGAGGCGACGAGCGGTGGGCTGGTCGGGATCGAGACGGACGTGGATCCTGTGCTGACGAAGTCGGACGGCCTCGCCGGGAACATGGCTGGAAAGCCGGGACACCTTCCGCCAACCTGGAGGGAGCTGACGCTGGAGTACACCCTCTTCGAGCGCGTGGTGGGGGTCGACGGCGACGTCAAGGTGACGAGGGTCAACCCGAGGGAGCCGCTAGTCCTGAACTCATACTCGGCGGTCACTAGCGGAACGGTAACGAGCGTTACACCCGAGAGGCTGGAGATCAAGCTGACCAGACCGCTGGTCGCCAAACCGGGCGACAGGGTGACCATCAGCAGGAAGATCGGAACCGGCTGGAGGCTGATCGGCTACGGCAAAATAGTCGGGTGAGTTGAGGGCCCTTCTGGACACGAGCTTCCTGATGCTCTGCGCCGACCTGGGGAGGGACCTCCTCTCGCTGGTGGCGGACAAGCTCGGAGAACCCCTGGAGCCCCGCACAATTCCGCAGGTGGTAGAGGAGCTCAGGAACCTCTCGCGGCTTGAGGGGAGGAGGGGAAGGGCGGCGAGGGTTGCGCTGGGCATGGCGGAGCGCATCGGGGTCGTCGAGCCAGCTGGACATGGGCCTGCCGACGAGGTGCTGCTCCAGACGGCAAGCCGGGACGGGTCGCTCCTGGTCACAGCGGACCTCGGGATCTTCAGGAGGGCGCTGAGGGCGGGGATGCGGGCCGCCTTCGTCTCTGAGAGAGGGGGGGTGAGGCTGGTAACGTAACCGAAGTCCGGGATAAGCCAGCGCAGAAGCCAAGAGGGTTTTAAGAACGGACTGGAGACTCGCAACGGATGGACGTCGAGCGGAGGATGGAGCTGATACTGAGGCCTCCGACGGAGGAGGTGATAACGCCGGAGGAGCTCAGGACGCTCCTCGAGACGGTGGAGAGGCCGGTGGCGTACGACGGCTTCGAGCCGAGCGGTCTCGCGCACCTCCCCTTCGGGCTCCTGAGGCCGATCAAGCTCAGGGACATGATAGAGGCCGGGTGCAGGTTCAAGCTCCTGCTCGCGGACTGGCACGCGATGATCAACAACAAGATGGGAGGGGACCTCGAGGCGATCAGGCGCGTCGGCGAGTACTTCATCGAGGTCTGGAGGGCCGCGGGGGTTGACATGAACTCGGTCGAGGTGGTGTGGGCCAGCGACAACGCCTCTGACCCGGAGTACTGGAAGCTGGTGCTGCGGGTTGCGAGGTCGGTGACGCTCCGCAGGATCCTGAGGGCCCTCCCGATCATGGGCAGGGTTGAGGGCGAGCTCCAGGAGGCTGCCCAGGTCATCTACCCGGCCATGCAGGTGGCTGACATCTTCTACATGGGTTGCCACATCTGCCAGCTGGGGCTAGACCAGAGGAGGGCCAACATGCTCGCCAGGGAGATAGGGCCGAAGCTGGGCCTATGGAAGCCCGTTGCGGTCCACCACCACATGCTGATGGGCCTGCAGGGCCCGGTGGGCGCGAAGGGGATGGACGACGACCCGAGGATAGACGTCCAGATCAGCTCGAAGATGAGCAAGAGCCTGCCCGAGACGAGCATACTGGTCCACGACCCGCCGGAGGTGATCGAGAGGAAGATCCTGGGAGCCTACTGTCCTCCGAGGACGGAGGAGGGGAACCCGGTGCTCGACTACGCCAAGCACATCGTCTTCAGGGCCATGGGGAGGCTGAGGGTCGAGAGGGAGCAGAGGTACGGAGGCGACGTGGTTTACGAGACGTACGAGCAGCTCCGCGACGACTACCTCGCTGGCAGGCTCCATCCGCTTGACCTGAAGAGGGCTGTGGCGAGGGCGCTCGACGAGCTGATAGCCCCGATCCGCAGGCACTTCGAGACCAACTCTAGGGCGAGGGAGCTCTACGAGTTCGTCAGGAGCCAGGAGATCACCAGGTGAAGGCCCGGAGCTTGGTAACTTGCCCATCACGTTTGGCGCGGTCACCTTAAGTCCTAGAGAGAGAGGACCATCACGTCGGTCGCCTTGACGACGAGGAGGACCGGTCTGCCCTTCTCGAGGCGAAGGGAGTCGAGCGCCTGCGTCGTGACCACCGCCTTCACCCTCTGCTTCGGTTCCAGCTCCACTTCAACCAACGAGACCACATCGCCCCTCACCACGGACTCGACCCTTCCGGAGAGCCTGTTGCGCGCGCTTAGACTCTCCTCGATCAGGGAAGCCACGAACCCAGGCCTCGTCACGGACATGGCGCTGTAGTAGGCCATCAGAAGCCTGGAGCCCTCCGCCGTGAGAAGGGCCCCTCCGCCCCCTTTACCCCCGCGCACCCTCTCCACGAGCCTCTGGCCCAGCGACCCTTCGGCGTTCTTCAACCAGGAGAGACCGGTCTTGAGGGTGATCCCCAGGGCCCTGCAGGACCTCGAGAGAGAGCCGAACCTCCTTACGCCGTCGAGGAGCTCGAGGAGCTCGCGCCTTAACCTCACGACCCGGCCTTCGTCCACGGTCACGACGACCTGTCTGCCCTCAATCCTGACATGCGTCATGTAGCGTTGGGTAATTGAAGAATCCACCTTAAAAATTAGAACTGCATAAGTGGGGATCGATGCGAAGAATATTCCTCATCGGTCTGGTCCTAGCGGTGGGAGCCGCGGCCCTTCTGGCATATCAGTACGTCATGACCGCGAGGGCGGAGAACGTCACGGTGTACGCGGCACCGACGCTTGCTGTTCTGGCAAACGACGCGAAGGCGAGGATGCAGTCGCCGTACAACGTAACGGTGATCGTGATGGGGAGCGCGGCGGCGGTGAGGAGGATCGAGCAGGGTGCGGTACCCGATGCTTTGTTGAGCGTGGACGCGGAGCTGGTCAACTACGTCAAGCAGTACAGGAGCGTGACCTCTCTCGGCAACTTCAAGCTCAACCTGATCTGCAGGGAGAAGACGACGCTGGAGGATCTGTCGCGAAAGAGGATCGGGCTCGCGAACCCCAACACGGCCCCGATCGGTTACAGGGCAATAGCGGCGCTCTATTGGATGGCTGTGAAGCGTAATATCTTCAAGGTGGAGGATTTAGAGAGATACCTCTCGGTGAAGTTCGAGGCAGCTCAGGACCGCGTGATCATAGAAATGAGGGAGTTCAAGGCATCAGGTCCATTCCTCGCGAGGGACGACCTCTCAGCGTCCTTCCAGCTGCTCGAGAACGGCGCCGTCGACTGCATCTTCGCCTACGTTCCCTTCGCGGTGTCGAGGAACCTGGAAGGCAAGTACGCGGTCATCAGCCTGCCGGAGGAGATCTCCTTCGGGAGCGATCCACCCATGAGGTTCATCGCCAGGATCACGCTCGGCGAGCTGGAGGTCAAGAGGTTCGAAGCTGTGGCGATCGCCTTCACCGATAAGGGGGAGCGCTTCGTGAGGGAGGTCGTGGAGCTCCTGAGGCTCAACCCGGCGAGGTACGGTCTCAGGGTGTAGCCGTGCCGATGGAGAGGTTCCAGCTCTACGTCGTAGTCGTCATCCTGGGTTACTTCGCGATCCTCACAGTCCCCGCGGTCCTCAGGTATCCCCTGGCCTTCACGGAGGAGTTCAGCGAGGCGCTGGTGAACACCGTGGTCCTGTCCACGATCTCGACCCTCATCACGCTACCGCTAGCTCTGGTTCTGGCCCAAGGCTCGCTGAGGTCTCCGGGGAGGACGCTGGCACCGCTCGTCACGGCGACGGTCTCCGTCCCTCACACGGCCATCGGTGTTCTTCTGGCGCCCTTGGTCTTCGGGGCAGGGCTCGTGGACACGCCTGCGGCGATAGTGATCGCGATGACGATCGTCTCGCTGCCCATCGGGTTCACCGCCCTCAGGAGCGCCCTCGTATCGCTCGGTACGGGGTACTTCGAGTTCCTCGCTGGGATGGGCGTGACGGGATGGAGGGTGATACCGATAGCCATCAGGTCCATCAGGTCTGCCGTCGTCATCTCGGCCATATTGAGCTGGTTCAGGGCCTTCTCGGAGCTGGGTGCCGTCCTGATCCTGGCGAGGAGGCCCACCACGATCGGGGTTTACATCTTCGAGAACTTCCTGGCGTGGGGTGCGGCACCGGTAGTTGGAGGATCGGTGGCGCTGCTGGCCCTTGCGGTCGCGGTGGGCTTCCTGATCGAGAGGTTGACGGGAGTTGCTCGAGGTAAGTGACTTCCTGGTGAGGGCCTACGGCATCGAGATAAGGGTCGACGAGCTCGTGGTGAGAGGGAAGACCGCTCTCCTCGGACGGAACGGGTCGGGGAAGACGACCTTCGTCAAGGCGGTGGTCGGCATACTGAGGAACGAGAGGGGGAGGGTGATCGTCGACGGGGTGGACGTCACGGACCTGCCCACGGAGAGGAGGCCGATAGCCTACCTGCCTCAGGAGCGGGTGGTCCTGCCCTTCAGGCCTGCTGAGCAGCTGCGTTACTTCGCGCGCCTCCACGGGACCGATTTCAGGTGGGTCGTCGAGAACCTGGGGCTCGACGGGTTGCTGGCCAAGTCCGGCCTCTCCGGTGGCGAAAGGCAGCTCCTCAACATAGCCACGGCCCTCCTGAAGGGGCCCAAGGTCCTGATACTCGACGAGCCGACTCAGGCACTGGACTTCCCGAACAAGGTGATGGTGCTGAGGACCCTCAGGAGGTTGGACGTGCCGACGGTCTTCGTGACCCACGATCCACTTGAGGCCTACTACCTCTGCGACGAGCTGGTCGTCATGGAGTCGGGCAGGATCAAGGGGCCTGTGAGAAACGAGATGAGGGAATGGGCCGAGGAGGCCCTCGAGAACACCCTCAAGCTCTACACGGACATGATAGGCGTGGAGGTCTGATCCCGGGGTCAGGCCTCCTCGACGTAGTCCTCCACCGTCGGCAGCTTCAGCGGCATCCCCTTCCTCTTCCTGATCTCCATGACCACCTTCTCGAAGAGCGACGCGGGCACCGGCCTCCACGCGGCGAACTCCATCCCCCAGAAGGCCTTCCCCATCGTGGCGGCCCTCATCTGGTCAGCCAGGTCTCCTGCCTCGGCCGCGGGTATCTCTCCGATGACGGTCGTCACGTATTCCGACTGGGTCACGTTCACGATTCTGCCGCGCTTCGAGGAGATGATCGATGTGACGGCGCCCATGAAGTCCTGCGGGACCTTCACGTCGATCCTCATGATCGGCTCGAGCAGCGTCGGCTCAGCTGTCAGCATGCTGGCGTAGACGGCCCTCCACGTTGCAGGGGCTATCTGCGCGAGGCCCCTGTGGACCGGGTCCTCGTGGAGGTCTACGTTCACCAGAACGGCCTTCAATCCCCTGACCTTCTCGCCCGCCAGAGGTCCCTCCTGGATAACGCGCTGGAAGCCGCTGAGGATGTACGCCTTGGTCTCGTGGAGGTACTGGGCTCCCTTGGTCATGTCAACGAATATGTTGCCGTTCGGGTCAATCATCCAGACGCCCCTCGCCTCGTCGGTGTCCCACCCGTGGTCCCTCAGGATCTTCGCGATGGTCCTCCTGTCCATCTCGTCGAAGAGCTCGCCCTTCCTGATGAGCTCGACGACTTCGTCCTCCAGCTTCTCGACGTAGATGTAGATCCTGTTGTGCTTGTTGGGCGACTTGCCCTCGAAGACCTTGCCGCGCTTCAGAACAGACTCCCTGTAGAGGATTATCGGCTTGCCCGCGACGACCTCGAGTCCGGCCTTCTGGATCCACGTGAGCGCTATCTCGAGGTGGAGGGTCCCCATTCCGCTGATGAGGTACTCTCCGGTCTCGGGCCTGATCGTCGTGACCAGCGTCGGGTCCTCTATCGTCAGCTTGTTCAGGAACTCCACAAGCCTCGGCAGGTCCTTGCTGTGCTTCGGCTCGATCGCAACGGTCACAACGGGATCCGAGACGTACTTCAGCGACTCGAACGGTACCATGTCTATCGTCGAGAGCGTGTCGCCAGCTCGCGCCTCCTCGATCCCGAGAAGGGCCGGTATGTTCCCGGCCGGAAGCTCGTTGACGATCTCCCTGTTCGGCCCCATGTAGACCGTGACCTGCTGAACCCTGCGCTCTATGTTGCGGCCCACGATCCGGAGAACGTCGCCGTCCCTGACGGTGCCGCTGAAGAGCCTGCCGGTCGCGACGACGCCTGCCTGCGGGTCGACCTTCACGTCGGTCACGATCATGACCGGTATGCCATCGTCGTTGCACTCGATCATGTCCTTCCCGACCTCGGACTCGATGTCGCCCTTCCAGATCTTCGGTATCCTGTAGCGCTGGGCCACGTGGGGCGGCGGATGGTTCTTGATCACCATCTCGAGGATCGCCTCGTGGAGCGGCAGAGTCTCCCTCAGCCAGTCGATGTTGCCCTCGTTGAACGCCTTCAGGATGTCGCTGAACTTGATCCCCTTCTTCTGTGCCTGCTGGAGCGTGAAGCCCCACCTGTCCTTCGAGCTGCCCATCGCCACCGTTCCGGCCTGGAAGCTGACCTTCCAAGCGTCCTTGTACTCCGGCTCCGCGTACATCTCGATCAGCCTGTTGACCTCCAGCACGATCCTGCTGATGACCTCCTGGATCTTCTCCGGCGAGAGCCTCAGCTCCTTGATCAGCCTGTCGATCTTGTTGATGTAGAGCACCGGCTTGACGCGTTCGCCGAGGGCCTGCCTGATGACCGTCTCGGTCTGGGTCATAACGCCCTCCACAGCGTCCACCACCACGATCGCACCGTCGATGGCCCTAAGAGCCCTCGTCACCCTCCCGGAGAAGTCGACGTGACCCGGCGTGTCTATCAGGTTGATGATGTACGGTTTCCCGTCCAGCTCGTAGTAGAGCGATATGTTGGCTGCCTTGATCGTCATCTGCCTCTGCTGCTCCTCCTCGAGGTAGTCGAGCGCGAGGGCCTTCCCTGCGAGGGCCGGAGAGAGCAGGCCGGCTGCGGCGAGGAGCGAGTCGGTGGTCGTGGTCTTCCCGTGGTCGACGTGTGCGATTATCCCGATGTTCCTGATCTGGTCCTTGTTCCGCAGTATCTCCTTGACCTCCGAGATCTTCTTCACCCGTGGCATCCTTTCCCCCGGACCCTCACCCTAACCATGATTAAAAAACCGAATTCCCGAGGATGCAACGTGCGGAGAAGGCACTGTGATCCGGCGATACCCGTAAAGCTCGGGAGCTCGGTTTGAAGGTGGACATGGTCTCGCTGGGGCCGAGAGCTGAAGCAAGGGCCGGCTGGGGCCTGATGCCGGGGGCGCTCTCGGTAGCTGCGGGTATCGCTTACCTCATCGGCTACTCGCTCCTCTCCGGCTCGGTCACATACAGCGCCGCGCCGCCTGTCGGGGTGAGGGGGCTGATCTTGGTCCCGGCCTTCATCGAGTCGCAGACCTACACCGGACCGGCGACGCAGGTGATCGGCGAAGGCTTCGTGCTCACCGTGAGGTGGCTCGCGTTCGGACTCGGGTTGGCGATGTCTGTGCTGCTGGCGATCAACGTCTACTACCTGATGGCCCTTTACGTCACCGGAAGGATAAGGACGTGCCTCGTCGTCTCGGGCGGGTCACTGGCAGGCGCGGTGCTCGGCTTCATGGCATCCGCCTTCTACCTCTGCTGCGGGTGGGCTCCATCGCTGGTCCTTGTGGCCCTCGGGATAGGGCTTGCCGGAACGCTGGGCCTCGTTCCGGGATACGTCGGTGCGGCCCTGCTCGCCCTGAACGCCTGGGTGCTGAGGAAGAGGGTCAGGGACTGATCAACCGCCTGAGGTCTCCTGCTGCTTCACGCCCAGCGCCTCGAGGATGGCGTTGACCTGCTCATCGGGCACCCTCTCGACGGTCACGGACCCCCTCATCCACGGGTGCGGTACGCAGTGGTACGTGTAGACCCCCTCGCGCCCGAAGTTGTACTTGAACGACTCGCCCTTACCGAAGAGGCCCGAGTCGAAGAGGTCACCGTCACTCGTCACTGTGTGGGCTACGTCCAGCTCCTCGTTGTTGGTCCAGACGACCGTGTGGTTCACGAAGAGGATGACGCGTATGTTCTTGGGAACGAAGTTCTCCGTCTGTCTGGGGTCCCACGAACCCGGTATGATCGAGACGTGGACGGTGATCGGCGCTTCACCGATCTCTACGCTCCTCTTGTACAGATTCCCGAAGGGGCCGTAGCCTACGACCGCGGCGAAGGTGAGGCCGGTGGCGATCGCGAAGACGGCTACACCGAGCATCAGGCCCTGCCTCGGTTTGACGCTCGGCGGCCCTCCCCTGAAGATCCCTCCCGGAAGCATCAGGATCCCCATGAGCATCAGCAGCGCGGAGACCGCCTGCATCCCGTGCTCGAAGGTCCTCGAGATGCCGCCGTACGTGATGAAGATCCCCGCGGCCCCGCTCAGGATCAACAGCACGGACAACCAGAATATCGTCTTGTCCACGAAAACAACCCACAGCTCCCTTCATTTAAGCTTCAGTTCAACGGCTTCGGGACTGCGGCTGGACGGACTTCAGGATGATGCAGGTGTTCGTGTTCCTGACGCCCCGGACCCTACGGACGCTGTCGATGCACCGGTTCAGCATGTTCATGTCGGATGCCATGATGAGCGCTATGGCGTCGTAGACCCCCGTCACCTCGTAAACCTCCTGAACCCCCTCGATCTTCATCAGCGACTCGGCCACCGCAGGCGTCGGCACCGAAGGGTCCACGTTGATCATGGTAAGGGCCTTGATCACCGATTTGTCGTCGATGACCACCGTGAACCTCTTGATCACTCCCTGCTCGACCAGCCGCTTCACCCTCTTCCTCACGGCACCCTCGGAGAGGCCCACCGCTTCACCCATCTGCTTGTAGGAGGTCCTCGCGTCCTGTGAGAGGAGCTCGAGTATCTTCCGGTCTATGTCGTCGAGCCAGACCGCCGACATCGGAACTCCTCTTCCTCAATCCGTAACTTGTATTAAAGTTTTCTGACGGAAATTGGAAACCGGGTGCGGATACCGAGACAAGGACCGGCAGAGGGGCCGAGAAGGGCGATGGTCTGATCGGGCTGCCGGTTTCCCTGCGGGCCTCCGGGACGGGGTTCCGGTTGAAATACCGCCTGATCTTGGGATCCGCGAGGTGGTCGAGCTCCAGAGCCTCGAACCGGTGGTTAAGGGCGAGGAGTACGTGGCCCTGAGCTTCCCGGAGATACGCCGCTACGGCAGGCACCTGATCATGCCTGAGGTCGGGATGAGGGGGCAGAAGAGGCTGAAGGCTGCGAAGGTTCTGGTCGTGGGCGCAGGAGGCCTCGGATCGCCGGTCTCGATGTACCTGGCCGCTGCAGGCGTCGGCAGGATAGGGATCGTGGACTTCGACGAAGTGGACGAGACGAACCTCCAGCGACAGATCCTCTTCACCACCGAGGACGTGGGAAAGAGCAAGGCCGAGGTGGCCGCCCGGAGGCTGAAGGCTCTGAACCCGATGATCGAGGTGAAGCACTACGACACGGTGATCAACTCGAGCAACGCGCTGGACATCATCAGGGAGTACGACCTGGTGATCGACGCGACCGACAACTTCCCGACGAGGTACCTGCTCAACGACGCCTGCGTCATGCTCAGGAAGCCTCTGGTCTACGGGAGCATCTTCAGGTTCGACGGGCAGGTCTCGGTGTTCTACGCGGGTAAGGGGCCGTGCTACAGGTGCCTCTACCCCGAGCCTCCACCGCCGGGTCTGGTGCCCTCCTGCGCTGAGGGTGGGGTGCTGGGGGTGCTGCCGGGCATAGTGGGCGCTCTACAGGCGAACGAGGCCCTGAAGCTGATCCTCGGCATAGGGAGGCCGCTGATAGGGAGGCTGCTGCTGGTGGACGCGCTCTCGATGACGTTCCGGGAGCTCTCGTTCCAGCGCGACAGGAACTGCCCCGTCTGCGGCGACAACCCGACGATAAGGGAGCTGATCGACTACGAGGCCTTCTGCGGCGTCAGGGTGACAGGTGAGGAGATAGGTGCGGGCTTCAGCATCACGCCCGAGGAGTTCAAGAGGATGCTGGATCAGGGCGAGCGGATCGAGATCATCGACGTCCGGGAGCCGGTGGAGTGGGAGATCTGCAGGATACCCGGCGCGAAGCTGATACCGCTGAGCCAACTGACCTCCAGGCTGCACGAGATCGACCAGACCAAGAAGGTGATAGTTTACTGCCACACGGGTCAGAGGAGCGCGCTCGCGGTGAAGCTGCTGCGCGACATAGGCATCACGAGGAGCTACAACCTCGCTGGTGGCATCGACGCCTACGCTGCCCGGATAGACCCGTCCATACCCAGGTACTGAGGTCCTGGAGCGGCCGCGGTCTATCCCGCTCGTGAAGCGCCGAAGCGGTCCGGAGGAACGTAGCGATTGACGTACGTGATACGTTGGAATTCTATTGCGGCTTGGAACGTCAAAGGCTAAATCACGAACGTGCGCGGCTCTAACCGCCATGGGGAAAGCGTGGCTGCTGCTGGTCCTGATGGCGCTCCTGACGGCGCAGCTCGCGGTAGTCGACGCAGAGCTCGTGACGTTCAGGCAGCTCTTCGGCGGATCAAACCCTGATTTCGCGAGGGGGATTGCGGTAGACTCCAGCAACATCTACGTGGTTGGCGAGACCCAGAGCTTCGGCCCCAACACACCAAACCTCTTCCTCTCGATCTTCAGGCTCTCCGACAACTTGCACAGGTGCAGCGTCGCCGTCGACCTCGGAAGCGGCATCTTCGAGCGCGGTTGGAAGGTGGCCGTCGGAGGAGGGAACGTGTACGCGCTGGGAGACACGAACTTCGGTCCGAACCCACCCAACGTGCTGCTGGTCAAGTTCGACACGAACTGCAACGTGCTTGGCGCAGCGGTGTACGACATCGAGTCATCAGATATTCCGGGAGACATCGCGGTGAGCGATGACGGCAGCGTCCTCTACGTTGTCGGAAAAGCAGCAGACGCACCGTTCGTGATGGCCGTGCGGACCGCGGACTTCTCCGTGGTATGGACGAAATTCTTCAGGGTAACAAGCGGTAACGACTTCGCCAACTCGGTGGCCCTCGCAGGGGGCAAGCTCTACGTCACCGGAAGGACCGAGACCGGAGACGTCTTCGTGTCTAGGTTCGACGCGGGATCGGGAAACCACGAGCTGTCCAGGACGTTCGCAACCTCCCAGATCGAGGAAGGAAGGGGCATTGCGGTCGTTGGGGGCAAGGTGTACGTGGTAGCCGCTTACGAAATCTCAGGAAATCGAGACTTCCTGTTCATGAAGCTGGATGCTGCAACCCTGAACCTCGAGTTCGCGAAGACGGTCGGCACCCCATCCTTTGAAGATCCGGTGTCCGTCTCGGTCGTCGGAGGTTTGATCTACGGCGTCGGAAGGACCGACGTCTTCGGCTCAGCGGACGCGGCACTCATCGCAGTTCGACCATCAGACGGAGAGCTATCGCACGCCTTCGTCCTCGCAAGGGACGCCTCCGCTCAGATCGCACAGGACTCGGCCTCCACCGGATCGTGCCTGATCTACGCCGGGTTCAGCGACAACTGGCCCGCATTCTACGCCGTGCTCGACGGTTTGACGACGGGGACGCTGAGCTTCACGATAGCCTCTCCGACGCCCTCAATAGCCCCGCTCTCGATCACGCCGGCCTTCCCGCCAACAACAGCGACCGGGTTCACGCCTACCTTCAACTCGCCCGCAGCGGGCGATGCTTTCTACAGCTGGTTCTGCCCGGACAACATAGTGGTGGCAACAACGACCACCAGCACCGCGCTCACGACCGCGACCCTCTCCACAACCGTCACCTCAGTTGTAGGGTCGACGACCACCGTCTTCGACGTCAGGACCACGACCATCACCCAGACGTCCACCCATTTCACCACCTCAACCGGCTCTGTGACCGTTACAGTCACCCAGACGCAGAGCACCACCAGGACCGAGACGACGACGATCACCCAGTCAACTACCTACTCCACGACCTACTCAACGACCACAACCCTGACCCAATCGACCACCACGACCCTCAGCACCACGACCACCTCGACCCAGTACTTCGCCGAGCCAGTATCGACCTACGTCGTGCCGGCGCTTCTGGCCGTGATCGCGGCCCTGCTGGGAGCTTCGCTGGTTCTCGGGCGCAGGAGGAGGTTCCCGTACTGAGATCACCGCGGTCCGATTCCCCGCTCGGTTCCCGATTTCTTGGGAGGTTCTCACCCTGCTCCGAGCTCCGCGCTCGGTATGGTTTTGAGGTTATATATTTCCAAGGGATAGCTCGACCCGAGACGAGATGTCCGGGAAGCCGCACATCAACCTGATCGTGATAGGGCACGTCGACCACGGCAAATCGACGACCGTAGGCCACTTCCTGGTGCTCAACGGGTCCATCGACGAGAGGCAGCTGAAGCAGCTGGAGGAGGAGGCCAAGAGGCTCGGAAAGGAGACCTTCGTCTACGCCTTCATCATGGACACGGTGAAGGAGGAGAGGGAGAGGGGGCTGACGATAACCACGAGCTACACCAAGTTCGAGACGAAGAAGAACTTCTTCACCATCATCGACGCGCCGGGCCACAGGGACTTCGTGAAGAACATGATAACCGGTGCCTCTCAGGCCGATGCCGCGGTCCTGGTCATATCGGCTAAGAAGGGAGAGTACGAGGTCGCGATAGGGCCAGGTGGTCAGGCGAGGGAGCACCTGTTCTTGACCTACATGCTCGGCATCAGGCAGCTGATAGTCCTGGTTAACAAGATGGACGACCCGACCGTCAACTGGTCCAAGGAGAGGTACGAGGAGGTTAAGCAGGGCGTCTCGGCCCTCCTGAAGCAGCTCGGCGTCGACCCCTCCAAGGTGCCCTTCATCCCCGTCTCGGGGTGGACGGGCGACAACCTCGTCGAGCGGAGCAAGAACATGCCGTGGTACACGGGACCGACGTTCCTCGAGGCGCTGGACATGCTCCAGGAGCCTCCGAAGCCGATCGACAAACCGCTCAGGATACCGATACAGGCCGTCTACTCGATTAAGGGAGTGGGGACCGTACCCGTCGGCAGGGTGGAGACCGGCGTGCTGAGGCCTGGAGACCAGGTCGTGATAATGCCCGGGGGCCTCAGGGCAGAGGTCAAGAGCATCGAGATGCACCACACCCCGCTCCAGCAGGCAGTCCCCGGCGACAACATAGGATTCAACCTGAAGGGCGTCGAGAAGAACCAGCTGGCCAGGGGTATGGTGGTCAGCCACCCCGACAACCCGTGCAAGGTCGCGGAGGAGTTCAGGGCCCAGATCATCATAATCAACCATCCCACCGCGATCTCGGTCGGATACACGCCGGTGATGCACATCCACACGGCCCAGACCGCTGTGAAGTTCGTCGAGCTCGAGGCCAAGATCGACCCGAGGACCGGTCAGGTAGTCGAGAAGAACCCGCAGTTCCTGAGGACCGGAGACGCCGCGGTGGTCAGGCTGCAGCCGCTCAAGCCGGTGGCCCTCGAGCCCTACAGCGAGTTCCCGCAGCTCGGGCGGTTCGCGCTCAGGGACATGGGCATGACGATCGGCGCCGGAATAGTGCGCGAGATCACCAAGTTCGGCAAGTGATAGCTCCCCACAGGAGCTGAGGCCGGCTTCTCGGGTTTTGTCCGACCCAACTTATTGAGGCGACTCACTTCTTGCCGAGGAACCATCGAGGGCTACGTCTGCCCAGAAAGGCTTCCATTCCCTCCCTGAACTCCTCTGTGGAAGCGAGCGAGACGAGCCTGTTGGCTCCGAGCGCCAGCAGCGGCCATTGCGTTGACCGGAACGCGGCGATCACCTCCTTGACGGAGCGTATCGACTGCGGCGACGACCTGATCACCTTCACCACGAACTCGACCCCGACCTGCTCCAGCTGGCTGTGGTGGACCACCACGTCGACTATCCCCAGCTCCCTGGCCTGATCGGCCGTCATCCACTCGCCCGTCAGGGCATACCTCGCGATCTTCCTGCCCAAGAAAGCGGGTCCGAGGCTCGATGCGATCGGGGGGATGGCTCCTATCAGGACCTCGGGGACGGAGAAGAGCGACCGCTCGCTGGCCACGACGACGTCGAACCCGAGCAGCAGCTCGCAGCCCCCGCCGAAGGCTATGCCGTCCACGAGCGCTATCAGGGGCTTACTGTGCTCCAAAAGCTCCCTGAGAAGCGGCATCAGCAGCTCGTCGTGCCACGCCTTCGCATCGCCGAAGCCCTTCCAAGCCGCCATCATCGCTATGTCGTCTCCCGCGGAGAAGGCTCTCCCCTCGCCTTTGACGAGGACTGCCCTCACCCGGTCGTCGCCGTTGGCCCTCCTGAGCGCCGAGCGCAGCCCCCTCCACATCCCCTCGTCGAGGGCGTTGAGCCTCTCGGGTCTGGAAAGCGTGATCAGCGCGTAGGCCCCCCGCAGCTCGTACCGCACCTTGCCCTCCTCGGCCAGCTCGACGTGCCACCTGAGGAAGCCCCTGCCGGACTTCGCTCCCAGCTCTCCCCGCTCGATCAGCGGTTTCAGGCCCCGCTCCCACCTCGAAGGGACTGGACCGCGCCGCAGGGATTGCGCGATCGCATCGAGGCCCAGCAGGTCGGCGTACGCCAGCGGGCCAACAGGGGAGCCGAGCAGGTCCCTGACGTAGGTGTCCAGCTCAGCGCGGTCCACGCCGATCTCGGAGGCAAGGAGCGAGAGCTCGCCCACGACGCCTGCCAGGAGGAGGGCCGAGTCGACCGACCACATCCGATCGACCGGAGGTACCGGATCCGGGACCGCCGCCGAATCCGAATCCCCGAGGAGATCCCTCATCACGTCCAGACCTTCGGCCGCGTCCCCTGACCTCTCGGATACCCTCAGCGCCTCTTCCAGCCGCTCGCGACCGAAGGACCTGACAGCTCCGATCGGGCCGAGGCCGAAGCAGAGCCGGTGGACCGCAGCGGCCTCCACCGCCTCGGGAGGCTCACCGTCCCTGATCAGCGCGCCCGCTTGGGCCGCATAGGCCGCGACTACCCTGGGAGCCACGGGTCCCGGATCCGCTCCTCGGAGCTGGAGGGCGTTGATGCCGGCTGCCCGGAGCAGCGAGGTAACCGAGTCGAGCACCTCGCCAGGCACATCGGAGCCCGCCGAAAGCTCGACCGAAGTCCTCCCCCTAGCACCCTGGAAGGCCCTGAAGCCGATGACCTGCCGGCGCGGGAGCGGGACCTCGAGCTCGTGCATCAGGTGACGGTCGAGGGCCAAGAGGACCGCGCTAGGCCTGTGCGAGAGCAGCTCCCTCAGGACCTCGCCGAGTCCAATAGCAGACCTCGGGCCCGTCACCACCAGGACCGTACCGCTTCGGCCAGCGACCGACGGAAGCTCTTCCGGGGACCTGATCGACTCGACCACGACGCCTCGCCTGCCGAGCGCTTCCCGGAGCTCCGCGACGGACCAGCCCTCATCGCCCTCGATGGTCAGAACCCCGAGCCTCCCGGAACCGTGCTGCGCCATCACCGATCGACGCCGTACACGCTATTAATCCAGTACTGAAACGACCCGCGTGGGGATGGAGGGGAGGAGGCCGCCGAGGCTGGACGAGCTGGACCTCAAGATCATCTCGCACCTGCAGGAGGACGGGAGGATGCCCGCATCGGAGCTGGCGAAGAGGCTGAACCAGCCTGAGAACACGATCAGGTACCGCATCGAGAGGCTCCTGAGGCTCGGCGTGATCAGGCGCTTCACGGCGCTGGTCGATCCGAGGGCGCTGGGCCTCAACGTCTCGGCCGCGGTGATGTTCAAGGTCGATCCGAAGAGGGTGGACCAGCTGCTGGAGAGGCTCTCCTCGATGAGGGACGTGACCAACATCTACCAGCTCAGCGGCGAATGGGACCTGATCGCGGTGGTCTTCGCGAGGGACATACAGGACCTCCACTCGAGGATAGAGGAGTTCAGGAAGATGGACGGCGTGAGGGAGATGAACGTCATGATCACCACTAGGGTCGTGAAGTCGGAGTACCGGTTCGTCCTCACCTGAGCCCCTCTTCGCCGTTCGACGCTCCGGCCCCGGAACTCCCGACGTCACGCTTCAGCGTAACCGGTCTCATGGCCCTGCAGTAGCTGCAGACATCGGACGTGGTCGGGTAGCCGCAGACGGCGCACCTCTTCAGCTCCGGCTGGGAGATCGCCCGCTCCAGGACCGGCAGGAAGCGCTTCACGTGGGCCTTCAGCAGCGTGTGCCTGAACCCTGGGATCTTCGACTCGATCTCGTGGATCAGGACCTTCCTGGAGACGGTCTTCGCGCCCCTGACGAGCGGACACCAGCTCTCGACGACCTCTATGCCCTTGGCGTCGACGTAGTAGAGGTCCTCCTCGTCCGTCATCTCGAAGAGCGGCTTGACGCGGTTTGTGAGCCTGACGCCGTCTCCGAGCAGTACTGGCCTCAGCCTCACGGCCTCCTCCAGGAGCCCCCTCCTGTACAGCTCGAAAAGGACCTCCACCGTGTCGTCCAGGTTGTGACCGGTCACCACCGTGTCGTGGCCCGTCTCGATGGCGATTTTGTTCATCACGTAGCGCTTGACGGTTCCGCAGATGGCGCAGGGCTTGCGTTTGAACCTCCCCCTCGCGAGCTCCGGGACGGTGCGGCCGTCGTTTTTGAGCCTGTGAACGATGAGCTCCACGCCCAGCTCATCGGTCACCTTCCTGACCACGCGCTCCGACTCCTCCGAATACCCCGGAATCCCCAGGTCGATGTACAGCGCCGTGACCTCGAGGTCCGGGAAGACCGATTTCAGACCGACCAGAGCAGAGGTGCTGTCCTTGCCGCCGGAGAGGGCGACGAGCGGTCTCCTCATCACCTTCAGCATCCCGTACTTCAGGACCGTCGCCTTGAGCTTCCGCTCGTAGTATCTCACGTAGCACGCTGCGCAGAGGGAGGTCCTCGCGAAGGAGATGTGGTACCGGGCGTCCTCGGCACCGCACCTGGCGCATCTGACCGGCGGCATCCCGAGCTCCCAACTCCATCGACACATATCAATCTCGTGCCAACTCCGAGCGCAGGGACGCTGACCGGACAGCGATGGCCCATCGAGTCGAATCCACCGTAACCCAGACAATCACAAATACCGAGCGTTCGGTGAAGCAATCCGGCATGGAGCAGGAGGTCTACGACGTCGTGGTCATAGGTTCAGGACCTGCTGGCTGCACGGCAGCGATCTACGCCGCGAGGGGAGGGATGAAGACGCTGCTGATCGCGGGCGTCACACCTGGGGGCCAGCTGATGCTCACCACGCTCGTCGAGAACTTCCCCGGCTTCCCGGAGGGCATCATGGGACCTGAGCTGATGGACAGGATGAGGGAGCAGGCGGAGAGGGCAGGGGCTGAGGTGGTCTACGACGAGGTGACGGGCGTCGACCTCTCGACCTACCCGTACGTCGTCCGGACCGGCAGCCAGGAGTACAGGACGCTCTCGATCATCGTGGCAACCGGTGCAGCGTCCAAATGGCTCGGGCTCGAGTCGGAGAGGCGTCTTATGGGGAGGGGGGTCTCCGGGTGTGCGACGTGCGACGCGCCGCTCTTCCGGGGCGCGAAGAACATGGTCGTGGTGGGAGGGGGTGACAGCGCGATGGAGTACGCCCTCTTCTGCGCCAACCTCGCAGAGAAGGTGACTGTGATCCACAGGAGGGACAGGCTCAGGGCATCGAAGGCCCTCCAGGAGCGGGCCTTCGCCAACCCGAAGATCACCTTCGTCTGGGACAGCGTCGTCGAGGAGATCCTCGGAGAGGACCGGGTGACCGGCGTGAGGGTGAGGAACCTGAAGACGGGAGAGGTGAGCGTGATCCCGTGCGAGGCGGTCTTCATCGCGATAGGGCACGCGCCGGCAACGGAGGTCTTCAAGGGCTGGCTGGAGCTGGACGAGGAGGGCTACATCGTCACACGCGACCTGGTGAAGACGAGCGTGGATGGCGTCTTCGCGGCCGGCGACGTCCACGACAAGAGGTACCGGCAGGCGGTGACCGCGGCGGGGTTCGGGTGCATGGCCGCGCTCGAGGCGATCAGGTTCGTCGAGGGCGTGAAGCTGGGCCTAGTCAAGCCGCGCATACCGGCCGCTGGATCATGACCGCGAGAGCTCGTGGGCCCTCCTGACCAGCTCGTGGGGCCTACCTCCGGTGAGGTCCAGCAGCTCCAGCAAAGTCTCGAGGTCCGTCATGTGCCCCGGGGACAGGTAGTAGACCCTCGTACCGACCCTGTAGGCGACCCCCACGCGCTCCCCCTTCAGCTCGACCCATCCTCTGCCACCCTCCCCCCATACGACGGTGCCGCAGAGGAGACGCTTCGCGATGCCCACGGCGGGCGTACCGGTCACCAAACCGACGATCGAGGCGAGGCCTGCCCTCCTGGGATGAGCTACGCCGTGGCCCTCTAGGAGCAGTAGGTCAGGCCTCACCGAGAGGCGCCTGAAGGCCTCGGCCGCGAAGGGCCCCTCCCTCAGGTAGAACAGGCCGGGAATGTAGGGGAAGTGCGTGGTGCCCGAGAACCGGACCTCCTCGAGCGCGGTCATCGACGGCAGCTCCCACAGAACCGCTCCCACCCGCACCCGGTTCTCCGAGTAGGAGGCGTCGATCGCGCACACCCTGATGCCGTCTGCGAGGTGCAGGTGCCTCAGCTCGACGGATCTCGCTAAAACGCGCTGGACGTCCGCGAAGAACTTGTACAGCGGGTCCCTGACCACACCCCACGTCGGGCCGCGACGGATATCCGCCTTTCCCGGATAAGCGGAACCTCGTCTACCGAGCCGACGAACCTCACGCCCGGAACCCCGTAGGCCTCATCGGCGCCGACCCCGTAGACCTCGAGGCCCCTCTCCACCAGCTCCTCGACCAGCCTGAGGTTCCCGGAGTTCAGGGGACCGATGGGCGGATAGGTGAAGACGATCAGGTCCGAGGAGGCCGCCAGCTCGACGGCAGCCCGCAGCGCCTCGTCAGATATCGGGAAGTAGGGCCGCTCACCCACGACCTCGAGGCCGAGCGAGGTGGCGACGTGGTAGTCGACGTCGTTCCGGTGCAGAACTCCAGCGGCCACGCTGAAACCCCTCCGCAACAGCGCCCTGAAGACCGGGGGTCCGGTGCCCGCGCCGGAGACCACGAAAGCCCTGGGAGCTCCCTCATCGCGTCGGGCCATCACCTCGAGCGACAGCGTGACCGGTGAGAGGGTGACCGCGTCTCCGACGGAGAACGCCTTCAGGAACTCCGGGTCCTGCACGGCCTCCTCCGGACGCTCGTAGACCTTCATGGATCCCGAGGAGACCATGACGACCCTGTCGGCGAAGCGGAGGGCCAGCTCGAGCTCGTGCGTCGAGGCGACGACAGCAACGCCGTGCCCGTGGGCGAGGTCCCTCAGGAGCCTCATCACCTCTATCCTCGAGGGTGCATCGAGGTGGGTCGTTGGCTCGTCGAGGATCAGGTACCTCGGCTCCTGCGCGAGGGCCCTGGCGATGAGCACGCGCTGAAGCTGGCCGTCGCTGAGCTCGGAGATCCTTCTACCCCTCAGGTGCGACGTCCCCGTCACCTCCATCGCCCACTCAACGACCTCCCTGTCCCTGCGGGAGAGGATGTGGAGCGCACCTGTCCACGGATACCTCCCCATGCCCACCACCTCCTCCACCGTCATCTCCGAGAGCTGGGGCCTTCCGGTGAGGACGACGCCGATCGACCTGGCCCTCTCCCTGCTCCTCATCCGGTGCACCTCCCTGCCATCGATCAGGACCGAGCCGCCCAGCGGCCTGAGTATACCTGCGAGCGACCTCAGGAGCGTCGACTTGCCCGCAGCGTTGGGGCCGACGACGAGCGTCAGAGTCCCGGGCTCTATCTCGAGCGAGACGTCCTCGAGCACGACCCTCCTGCCGTAGCCGATTCGGAGGTCTCTTGCCCTCACCTGAAGCCCCACCTCCTGAGCACCAGCAGGACGATGGTCGGTGCGCCGAAGAGCGAGGTGATCGCGGTCACCGGGAGCTCGATCGGAGAGAGGAGCGTCCTCGCGGCGACGTCCGAGAGGATCGCGAGGTTGGCGCCGAAAACCGCTGACAGGGGGACGATCACCCGGTTGTCCTCGGAGCGGAGGAGGAGCCGGACGGCGTGTGGGGCCGCGAGGCCTATGAAGCCCACAGGACCCGAGACGACCACGGAGGCGCTGACGAGCGAGGCCGATACGGCGACCGCACCGACCCGGGAGGCCCGGAGGGAGACGCCCATGGAGGCAGCCGATTCCTCGCCGAAGAGGAGGGCGTTCAGGGGCTTGGCTACGAAGGAGGAGGCGATGAGGGAGGCCAACGCGAGCGGGAGGACGGGCGTCAGCACCGACCACTTCGAGGCGGAGAAGGTACCGAGGGTCCAGAAGGTGAAGGCTCTGATCCTCTCGGCATCGGAGGTCACCACCAGCAGCGTCGTCAGGCCTGATGCGAGGTAGCCCAGCATCACGCCCACCAGCACCAGCCCGAGGCTCGACCTGACGAGGGAGGAGAGTGCGACGACCGCGAGGGAGACCGCGAAAGCGCCGAGCGCACCTGCCACGTAGAGGGCCTGGGGGTCGTAGGAGCTGATGAGGCCGAGTCCGGTTCCGGCGATGAGGGTGGCCGCGATGGCGAGCGAGGAGCCCGAGGATATCCCGAGCACGAAGGGGTCGGCGAGGGGGTTCCGGAAGAGGGACTGGAGGATCGCGCCAGCGGCGCCGAGGGAGGCACCGGAGAGGAGGGCCGCCACAGTCCTGACGAGCCTGAGGTCGATGACGGTCGAGGCGAGCCCCTCCACCCTGATGCCCAACAGGCCCTTCACAACCGTGTCGAGGGGAACCCTGACCGAACCGATGGCCGTAGAGGCCAGCACGGAGGCCAGCAGGGACGCCAGCAACAGCGGCAGCGCGAAGGCCCTCATGAGGCTACCTCACATCGCGACGAAGTAGGAGAGCTCGTGTCCGGGGAAGAGATCGGGGTAGAGCATCGAGGCCAGGTCGAGGAACCAGCCCTCGGTGTCCATGTAGCCCAGCTGGTAGATGTTGGAGTTGAAACGGTAAACCCTGCCCTCCCTGACGGCTTTGAACTCGGCGATCTGGGGCAACTCCTCCGTCAGCGCCTCGATGGACGTCAGGAGGTCCGTTGAGACGACCAGGACGTCCGCGTCGCGGGCCCTCGCCACGAAGTCCTCGACGCTCACCTGTGCACCTCCAGTGCTGCGCAGGTCCGGGAAGGCGTAGACCGCGTTGAGGTCGGCGATGGCGTTGGCCACATAGCTCTGGCCTCCGGCGACGTATATTGTGCCCCTGTAAATGGAGAACCAGGCGACCTTCACGGGCCTGAGACCGAATGTGACCATCGACGCCGAGACCTTCCGGGCGATCAGGATGTACTTCGACTCGACCAGGTCGAAGACCTTAGCGGTGACGTCGTCGAGGCCGAGGAGGGCTCCGAAGAGCTTGATCCACTCGAACCTCCCGAGGAGGGTGGTCTCGAGGTACTCGCTGTTGACGACGTAAGGGATCTTCAGCTCCTCGAGCTTCGACCTCACAGGGTCCCCTTCGAAGGTGTAGATGACTACCAGGTCGGGTTTGAGCGCGATCAGCTTCTCGTAATCGGGCGACCATGCAGCTCCCACGTCGACGAGCTTACCGTCCGAGAGCCTCCTCTCCACCTCGGGGAAGAACCACCGGTAGGAACCGCCCCACATGATCCCGGCCACTCGGTCCCAGACGTCAGGAGCGTACTCCCTAAGTCGCTCGATCAGCGCGACGTGGGTGGCCGACATCAGCACCATCCTCTGCACCGGCACCTGCACCACGATGTCCGCCTTGACGCCCTGAGGTACGCTGTGGCCGCGCCTCACCAGCAGCACCGTCCTGTTCAGCCCGTCCCTGAGAACCGAGTACCCATCGCCCCGCTCCAAGGAGAAGAACTTGGCGTACCTGACCTCGGGCTCCCTCCTCTCGACCTGAACCGTCTCGGTCCTGGTGACCGTCAGCGTGCTCTCCCGAACGACGGTGGACGTCTGGATCAGGGTCAGCTGCTCCGTGACCGTCTGCCGACGCTCGAGGAGGCTCGTCGCCGTTACCGTCCTGACCCCTCCTGAAGCGCCACCTCCGATGAGGAACCCGGCCACCAGGCCCAGCAGAAGCGCGACCGCCAGGGAGGCGGCAAAGACCGGTCTCGAGAACGCACCACCACCGCTCATCAAAAATTGGCAATTATATCCAATAGATCAGGTTTTCCATACGGCAGCCACTCACAACAGGTCGTCCCACCCAAAAATCTCGCAGGCGTTCCGCAGCGTCACCTCAACGACCCGCTCAGGGCTGACGCCCTTGATCCGGGCGATCCACTCGACCGAGTACCAGGCGTTCTTGGGTTCGTTGAGCGTGGTCCTTTCGGGCCCGAGCCACGGCGAATCGGTCTCGAGCAGCAGCGCCTCCAGCGGGAGCCTCCTGACCAGCGCCTTCTTCTGCTCCGAGGTCGCTATACGAGGTGGAATCGAGAACTTGAAGCCCCGCTCGGCGGCCCTTTTCGCTGCGCTGACGTCGCCGTCGTAGGCGTGCATGACGACCCGCTCCGCTTTCTCCGCGAGCAGCTGCTCGATCGCCAGCTTCCCGGCGTTCCTGCTGTGTATCACGATGGGCAGGTCCAGCTCCTTGGCGAGCGCTATGAACTCGGAGAAGGCCCTCCGCTGCTCCTGCAGACTCTCTCTGGTCCCAACCTTAAGGTCGAGGCCTACCTCGCCTACTGCGTCGACGAGGTGCCTGTTACGGCGTATGATCTCGATCACGCGGTCGTAGCCCCTCAGGTCGTAGGGCGCCACGCCCAGAGAGACCCTCACGGAGCCGTCCCTGATCCCCAGAGCCCTCATCGAGTCCTCGGGGCCTACGCCGCAGGTCACCACCCGCACGACCCCGGCTGCCCTGGCCGACGAGAGGACCTGCTTCAGCCTAGGCAGTAGCCGTTCATCGGTGAGGTGGGCGTGGACGTCGACCAGCATCCGTCCTACCCTCGAGCTAGTTCTATTAATGGGGATTTTGGCGGACTGACGTGGACGACGGCTGGCCCCTCTGTCCCTGCGGCACGACCCTGAGGCCAGAGAACGTCAGGCTCGAGCGGGTAGGGAGGTCCGTCCTCTTCCTCTGCGGCAACGTCTCGTGCAGGCTCGGCAGGGTGGCCAGATGGGACAGGAGCTTCGAGGTGGTCAGGTTCCTGAAGGGCTTCAACGAGCTCCTCTTCGGTCCCGATGAGGGCCAGCGCAGGATAAGGCGCCTCGAGCGCTTCCTCAAATCTCTCTGCGAACGGACCGGGTAGCTGAGGCGTCGCCTTTTTAGTTCAGGAATCCGGTTGTCGGTACGTGCCGAGCAGGGCGACCTTCGGAGGTGTGACCATCACCTGGCTGGGACACGACGGCTTCCTGATCGAGGGAGGGGGAAGGACGGTGGTCATCGACCCGTTCCAGGTCAGGGCTCGGGGGAGGAAGGCGGACGTCGCCTTCGTCACGCACGACCACTTCGACCACTGCTCGCCCGATGACCTGAGGAGGTTCGTCGACCCCGAGGGCACGACGGTGGTGGCGGCCGCGAACTGCAGCAGGGCCCTCCGCGACCTGAGGGCTAAGGAGGTCAGGTACGTCAGGCCCGGCGACTCGGGAGAGGTGGCCGGAATAGGATACAGGGCGGTCCACGCGTACAACGTCAACAAGTTCAGGGCACCCGGTCAGCCCTTCCACCCGAGGGAGTACGGAGGTGTGGGCTACGTGATCAGGATCGGAGGCGTGAGCGTCTACCATGCCGGCGACACCGACTTCATACCGGAGATGAGGGAGCTGGGGCAGGTGGACGTGGCACTGCTTCCCGTCAGCGGGACCTACGTGATGACCGCGGAGGAGGCCGCTGAGGCGGCTAAGGCGATATCACCGAAGCTCGCGATACCGATGCACTTCGGAGCCATCGTCGGGACCGTCAGGGACGCGGAGCGCTTCAGGTCCCTCGTCAACGTGAACGTCGAGGTCCTCGAGCCGGAGGTCTGAGCTTGAGCTGCAAGGTCCACGACTTCCTGTACGTGGGTGCCCTCAACGTCTTCAACGACCAGGAGCTGCTGAAGGTCCTAGAGGCGTGGAAGTGCAGGGCGTGCGGCGCGGTGCTCGCCGGCGAGAGGCCGATGGGCCCCATCACGTCCTCCGAGGGGCTGATGGGGGTGATTGAGGGCGGTGAGGAGAGGTGGCTGGCCGTCGCGAGGAAGGGGTCCGGCTCGATACCCCCTGACGTAATCGTCGTAAGGGCCAGGAGGGGCCAGGAGATATCGGTCGAGGCGGTGGACGAGGAGGACTCGAGGCTGCTGGTGAGGGATGACTGGAGCGTGGTGAGGGTCACCGACGGGGAGCCGCCGAGGACGGTGGTGGTGTACGACCTGCTCTCGCAGCTGAAGGGCTACATAGACCTCTCCACCTGGCCGCCCAAGGCGTTCACGCTGCAGAGGCGCTCACCTGTTCAGGGAGACCTCAAGACGATCTAGGTCCGAGGGCAGGATCACGTCGGGGAAGACCCTCCTCGCCTCCTCGAGCAGCACCTCCCACCTGCCCCTGTACCTCGAGCTGACGTGATAGAGGACCAGCTTCCTGACGCCGGCCCTGAGGGCGATCTCCGCGGCGTCAGCCGCCGTCGAGTGCATGTCCTCCATGGCCCTTGACTTGAGGGACGAGTCGAAGGAGCTCTCATGGACCAGCACGTCGGCCCCTTTCGCGAACGAGACCATCCCCTCGAACGGCATCGTGTCACCCGAGTAGACCACCACCCTTCCGCGCCTCGGAGGATCCACCGCCTCCTCGGGCCTGATGACCCTGCCACGGAACTCGACGGGCCTGCCCCGCTGCAGCTCGCCCCAGAGAGGCCCCCTCGGGAGGCCGATCGACTCGAGGAACTCGACCCGCATCCTCCCCGGCCTGTCCCTCTCCCTGAGCCTGTAGGCGTAGGACTCAACCGTGTGGCGCGTCCTCAGGGCCTCCACGACGAACTCTCGCTCCTCCATCACCACGCCCTCGCCGACCTCGGTCACGACCACGTCGAACCCCGGCTCCAGTCTTGCAGCCTCCAGCAGCCGAGCCACCACCTCACCAGTCCCCCGCGGGCCGAAGACGCGGAGCGGCGCCTCCCTCCTTAGCAGGTCGAGCGTCGCCACCAGCCCCGCGAGGCCCAGGTAGTGGTCGGCGTGGAGGTGGGTGACGAACACGAACATCGACGACGGGAACCCGAGGCCCGCCGAGACCATCTGGCGCTGCGTCCCCTCACCGCAGTCGAAGAGGAGCACCGACCCCGCGAACCTCACTGCCAGCGCGGGAAGTGCCCTCTCCGGCGTAGGCATCCCCCCTCCGGTTCCGAGGAAGACGAGCTCCATCAGCAATCCCTCTCCCCTCGTTGACCCACCCGATGCGGCCCGCTTCGCTTTTGAGGATTGGGCCGGAGTCTGCTACCGTTCGGGTGAGCTGCGCGGATGGAGGGACGACCGGCCGAACCTCTAAGGATCGCGCTTGCCTCTGAGCCTGGAGGACGGATCCTCCGTCAGCCCCTGAAGAGCGGCAGCACCCCCAGATGCTCTATGTCGTCGTAGACCCTGCCCTCCACCAGTATCGCGGCCTTCTTGTAGACGATGCCTCCCGCCCTCCGGACTATCTCCTCAAGGGCCCTCATCGTCTCGCGGGTGCTGACGATGTCGTCCACGATCGAGACCTTCTTGCCCCTGATCAGCGGGACATACCGGCCGTCGAGCGTCAGGGTCTGCGGAGCGTTGCTGGTGATGGGCTTGTACTCGACGACGATCGGATCGATCATGTACGGTATCACGCGCTTCCTCGCGATGACGTAGTACCTGTGACCGAGGATCTTGGCGATCTCGTGGACAAGAGGGACCCCCTTCGTCTCGGACGTGATCAGGACCTCGGAGCCGACGAGCCTTTGGGCGAGGAGCCTGGCGCAGTGCGAGAGGAACTCGAGGTCTCCCAGGCTGTCGAAGTAGGCGATGTACAGGTTGTCGGAGACCTTCATCATCGGCAGGACCCTCTTGAAACCCTCGATCTCCAGCTCGTAGAACCTCCTCCCCTCCAGCGGGAGGATCACCTCTCCCTGCAATCCGTGAAGGAACACGCACATCGGGGGATATTAACGTCTTCGTCAACATTCTCCCAACCATGACCGTCTACGGTGCGGTCCTGAGGGCTCTGTCCTCCATCCGAAGGAAGGTACGTCACGATCATATCGTTGCTCAGGCGCAACTCCTGAGGTACCGCTTTTCCGTTGGTCGTTCCGGTCTCAGCTTTTAGGACAGATCATAAAAAGTTTAGCGTGAGAGAGGAAAAAGAGAAATAAGGGGAGGGGTTGATCTCTTCTGCTATTTCTCTGCGTAATTATCCTCGAGCATCCTCGGTCGTTTGATCCTCGGTCGTTTGGGGCCCGGGCCGGTGTTTAAAGCTCAGAGGTTACGCCTCACCGCCTTAAGGCGGGGGCGGTTTAATATCCCCCGAGTACCCGTGCCCGGGTCTCCCCCGCCGAGGCGTCCGGCCCTGACCCCATCAGCAACCGTCTCTTGAAGCTATGAATCTTCACCAGCGTCTTCCACTCCTTTTTCCGGAAGCCTTTTCTTGCTAATTGAGGATTCACTCCAAACACCTTGGCCGTTAACTGGTTCAGCGCAAATGAGAATTCCCCGTCCCTCAGGAGCTCTTCGTCATCTTCGTCATCATTCCATCTAAGTCCTGCTAAGTTCCGGGCCCTATGAGGCGACCGTCGCTCGTCCAGTTCTAGAAACACCTCAGCGCAATACGCTTTAGCGATAACGTCGTCTGCTATATTGAGCTCGGTGAATAACCCGTCAATCCCCGGATAGTTGGTTCTTACTATATCGACGAAAGCCAACGCCTCCGCCACTAAATGGTCCTCAGCCATCTTGAGTCTCCATCTTTCGTCCTCCGACAATTCTCCGAAAGCCTCAAGTTGATTAATGAGTCGTTGGTAGTTTCTTCTGGCAGTCCGGAAGAGTATCATCCTAACCCAGGACGTCAGATGCTCTTTCGAGATAGGCCGCATGAATTTCGGCTTCACATATCTCAACAGAATTGCATCGAATGTATCCTTCTTTATCCCTTGCTTGAAGCCCTCCAGAACCTGTGGGTGGTGCTTCAGCAACCAATCCACAAGCCCCCTTGGTTTGCCCTCGTGGTTTTTCCTCCATCCGTGCAGGGCTGAGGGCCGGGTAAGCACCCAGACCTCGACCCCGCTTTCGACAATTTGCTTCAGAACGCCCGCGTTCGTCGGCCATAGGGCGTCCACCAGCACGCGGCGGACGCCTTGCGCGACGATGAACTTCAGGAGTTCTTCGTTCTCGACTTGAGCTATCATCTCTTTCTCCGCTATGAAAACCATCGCTGGCCTCTTCCGGTGGAAGTCTACTGTCGCTCCTTGGAACCTCGGTAGCTCTGATATCTCCTCGAGTCTCCTGAACAGCCCAATGGCCTTCTCTCTCAACTTCCAATCGAGATGTTCTTGGTTTGCTTCTCCGATCATTCCTATCATCTCATATCGCAATACAGGTTCATAAGGCATGTGAGTTAGTGTCCAAGCTACTGAAGGAGGTTTTGGTTCAGGAAGGGGAGACGCAGGCGATACTGTCCTTGAGCGGTTGATGGCGGCTAAACCGCAGACCGGATGAGGGGGTCCCGGAGGGTCTCTTCTCAACGCGATCGGGAGCAGAGCCCTCGAATTTTACTTAGCCTCTTGGACGTAAGACCCACATGATTCCGGTCGTCTGGGTCGCCTTAAAATTTACACCAACTATACGACCTCATGGTGACGGTCAGATCGGACGAAAGCGATTGTTAAGCTAGCTCAGTTGCAGGGGAGCGTCAACCTTCCCGGCACCTCCGAGACCCACCTAGAGGTCTCAGATCGATCGGGTTCTGGCGTCAGGAGGGGATGCGGCCGGTCAGACGGGGTATGAGATCACGAGCAGCGTCACGAGGGCGGAGATCGCCGTCGCGGGCAACGAGAACTTCAGGAAGTCCCTGAAGGTGAT
This sequence comes from Candidatus Calditenuis fumarioli, assembly GCA_030059665.1. Lineage (GTDB taxonomy): Archaea > Thermoproteota > Nitrososphaeria_A > Caldarchaeales > Calditenuaceae > Calditenuis > Calditenuis fumarioli. The sequence continues at coordinate 72,256 of JANVYR010000002.1, read as the reverse complement.
CCCCAGGGTCCTGTAGGCCAGGTATATCGCGGGATGGGCAAAGGGCAAAACCATGGGGAGCGTCGCCAGAACGTACACCTTTATCGCCTCCTTGGACGAGAGGAGCGGTCCCAACAGGACGGCCGAGGGGACGAGGCCCAGCGCGTTGGTGAAAAGGACCGTGACCGCGAAGAGCTGCTCCGGACGGGAGAGGAGCGACGCCAGCGGTCTGAGGAGGTCGGCCTCGGAGGCCACCTGACCGATCGCGATGAAGGCACCGACGTAGATCAGCGTCTCCCACGAAACGTAGTTGTAGAGCCTCTCGACGGCTCTGCCCCCTCCCAGCAGCGCCAGCAGTGTGCCGAGGGCGAAGGCCAGGGCGGTCGACGTGAACTGGCTCAGCAGAACCGCCAGCGCCAGACCACCTATCCCGAAGGCGGCGAGCCTCAGGTTGAAGGACTTGACAGGGGCCCTTGAGCGCTCGAGCCTGTAGTAGGAGGCGACGGACTCCACTGCCTTCTCATCGCCCATCACCAGCAGCTCGTCTCCCGGCCTGAAGACGTAACCCTCGAGGTATTTGATGCGTCTGCTCGGAACTACTCCCATCACCTTGACCGGAAAGAGCTTGTGGATCGGCTCCATGGAAAGACTCTTGTCGACAAGCCTCGACCGCTGCGTCACTATAAGGAACTCCATGTGCTCGCCCCCCGCCTCTCCCAACGTCACCAGGGAGAACGCGTCGGAGACCTGTAGGGATGGGATGTCCGACACCGACAGCTTGATGGGGACGAGATCGCCCTCCCTCAACGTTCTGTCCTGCGCCAGGAACTTGATCCCGAGCTCCCTCTCCACCTCCCGCCTGCTTCTGCCGTGAAGGCTCTTGCCCAGCACCGCCATGACCACCACGCTCTTGCTTGGGGCTCGGAATTGCGGCATCAGCCTCTGCGCGGACCACGCCAGCACGACCAGAGGGGGAATGGCCAGCAGAACGGTGATCAGCGCGGGCACCGTGAAGGCCAGGATGTCGAGGCTCTGGCCCGTGTTGAGCCTGTATACGTCCAGGAGGACGACGTTTCCCGCGTTACCTATCATGGTCAGCCTGCCGCCCAGCGTGACCGCGAACGCGGCGGACAGCGCGTATGATGCGGCCGGGACGTTGAACCTCCTGGCCACGTCGATGAGAAGGGGGAGGACCACCAGGACCAGGGCGACGTCGGAGATGAAGCCAGCGGCCAGTGCCATCACGAAGTAGAGCAGCAGCGATACCAACACCATCCTCCGGATCCTCTTGACCGTCGCCCTGGAAACCAGTTCCAGCAGACCCGAGTCAGCTATAACACCGCTTATCGCCATGGAACCGAACAGCACGACAACTGCAGGACTGACCAGGAACGAGAGCGCTGACTCCAGGTCGTAGGAGCCCAACAGCACCAGCACGATAAGCCCCACGAAGGCCATCAAGTCGGGTCTATAGCGGACGGAGAGCACGACGACGGAGAGCAGGACGATCAGTGCTGCGACGCCGGGAGAGATCATGCTCCTGCTGGGTCCCGGATCGGATGCCAGTTGATTAGCCTTGGTCGGCAGCTCGATGACGTTGACCGTTTGCGCGGCTCGACGTCCGTTGTCAATGGAGGACTTCGCATCAGTCGCGCGGAGCAGCCGCAGCAGGCTTCCGGAGGCGCTCACTCCGACCTCAGAGAGCTCGTCATCACCGTGACGGGGTGAAGGACCGGAAGGCCGGTGAGGCGCGAGAGCTGGAGCGAGCAGACGCTGCTCTCGGTGACGATCACGTCGGGCCTGTGACCCGCTATCCTGCCCGCGACCCTCCTCCCTATCTCGACGCTGAGACCAGACCTCGAGGCACCGGACCTCAACCCCCAAGTCCCTGCCATTCCGCAGCATCCGAGGTCCTCCGAGACGACCTCCAGCCCGGCCATCCCGAGCAGGCGCGACGTGACCTCCTCTGCACCTGTGCCCCTTGCGTGGCACGGCACGTGGTAGTACGCCCTAAGGCCCCTCAGAGGCCCCTCAGGGTCAAGGGAGCGTTCGAGGTGTTCTGAGAGGAAGGCGATCAGGTCCCGGACCGCCGACGCGACCCTCGCGGACTTCTCGTCGCCGAGGAGCCACGGGTATACCTCCCTGAGGCAGTAGGCTGCGGTCGGCTCCGTCGTGACCACGACCCTACCGGACTCGACGTGGGGGTAAAGCGCGTCGACCAGGAACCTCGCCCTCGAAGCGGCCGCTCTCAGGAAACCGTACTGGACGAAGGGCATCCCGGACCCCTGAAGCCTGGGGACGATCACCCGGTACCCGAACGTCCTCAGGAGCTCAACCGCACCGAGGCCTATGCGCCAGTCGACGAGCTGCGCGAACGTGTCGGGGAAGTAGACGACCTCGCCGAGCGGTGAGGCGGCCGTGCGGTCCGTCCGCTCCAACACTTGGTGGAGGTCACCTCCCCTGAACCGGGGAAGAGGCCTCGATCTGTCAACGCCTGCAACCAGCTCGAGCAGCGCCCTGAAGGTCTTGCTTCTTGAGATCCAGTTGACGAAGCCCGGAAGCCTCGAACCGATGATGGCGAAGCGCTCGTATCCGGTGGCGACCAACCAGTCCCTCAGGCGATGGTCCCTGCGCATCGACTTGACGAGGGATATCAGCAGCGGTATCCTGATCCCGACGGGGCACTCGAGGGCGCAGAGGCCGCACGAGACGCAGAGGTCCGAGAACTCGTTGGCCGCATCCGGTCCTCTCGTGACCGCCTCCCAGAAGACGCCGATCGGGCCGGTGTAGGTTCCCCCGAAGACGTGACCCCCAACGGTGCGGTAGGTGGGGCAGACGTTGTAGCACGCTGCGCAGCGGACGCACCTGAGCCCCTCCCTCAACCGCCTGTCGCCGAGGGCCCTGAGCCTCCCGTTGTCGACCAGCACGAGGTGGAACTCCTTTCCCTCGGCCGAAGCCCAGGGGCCGTAGACGGTGAGGAAGGAAGGAGGCCTGCCGGTTGCGCTGAAAGCCTGGAGCATCGCCTGGTCTATCGCCGCCTCTATCCCACGGACCACCTTCTCGATGCCTGCCACGCAGATCACGACCTCGGCCATACCGATAACGAGCTGCTCGTTCCCCTCGTTGGTAACCACTACGACCGCACCCGTCTCAGAGTCGATCGCGTTGGCCCCTGTGAGTCCTGCACCGAACCCACGGACGGAACGTCTGATCGCGTCCCTGAACGCCGCCACCACGCCCCTCGGATCCGAACCGAGGTCACGCCCGATCCAGGACGAGAGGATCCTCGAGACCTCCTGCCTGCTGAGGTGGAGGGCAGGGCCGAGGAGGTGGGAGGGCCTCTGACGTGCGAGCTGCACGATTCTCTCACCCAGGTCCGTCTCCAGCACCTCGATGCCCCTCGACTCGAGGTAACCGTTCAGGCCGATCTCCTCGCTGGTCATCGACTTCGACTTCATCAGCCTCCTGATGCCCCTCCTCGTCAGGACGCCGTGGACGACCTCACAGGCCTCTCGCCCGTTCCGGACGAGGTGAAGGCGGCCACCGCTCCGTTCTACGGAGGCCCTCAGCTCCTCCAGCAGCTCCCCGAGGTTAGCGAGCGAGCGCTCCCTGATCCGCATGACCCTTTCCGGCAGCTCCCCTCCGATCGAGGACATCCCGGCCCTCCGCGCGTCACGGGTCTCGAGGAAGACCCGCCAGAGGAGGTCGACCCTGCCCCTGTCCCTGAGGACCTCTCTCACGGAGCGATCGAGGCCCATGGCTCACCGACCTGGACCAGCAAACAGGTGACCTCCCTCGGGCCCGTGGCGCCGATGACCGAAAGGTGCTCGATGTCCCTCGTAGAGCTGGGACCGGAGATGATGTAGAGTGGGCCTCCTCTCCTGACGGCAGACCTCATCAAGTCGCCCACCAGGATCCCCCGCTCGAGCAGATCGGCGTCGAGCAGCACCAAAAGTCGCTCGGAGAGGGTGGTGATGAGCTGGACCCTGAAGCTTCCGGTGAGGAGCACGCTTCCGGTCTCCGGGAGGGCGCCGGAAGCTACCCTGACCGCGACGGCGCCTGGCCCCGACAGCAGCTCCACCGGCTCCGTCTCGTCCGCCAGCACCACGCGTAGACCTCTGCGACCGAGGTGGTGCTCAAGCCACGAGAGCTCTCCTCCCAGGACCACCGGGTCACCGCCCTTGGCCAGCGAGGCGATCGCGTCCACCAACTCGTCACGCCGATGGACCCTGAGGACCGAGATCCCGTTCCGGCGAGCGGCCCGTTCGAAGAGGTCGGCTTTTGAGGACACCGCGGACCGAGGAGCGCAGCGGGATATAACACCGCGCCGAAGGCCGCGCTCGGCTCACCCTTATGAACCAAGAGTATCAGGGATGGGCGGTTGAGGACGATATTCCTGATCGGCACGGCCTCCTCAGGGAAGTCCACGCTGACCTCAGCGCTGGCGGACTGGCTTAAGGAGAACGAGCAGTCGGTCGCAACGGTGAACCTCGATCCGGCGGTGCTGAGCCTTCCCTATGAGCCCGACGTCGACGTGAGGGAGCTGGTGGACTACGAGCAGATAATGGCCGTCAGGGGCGTGGGGCCGAACTCGGCCCTGATTTACTCCATCAGGGAGGTGGCCAGGAACCTGGACGTTCTGGTCGACGAGATCAGGGACCTCGCCGTGGACTACGTCCTGGTCGACACACCGGGGCAGATGGAGATCTTCGCCTTCAGGAAGGAGGGCCCGATGATCGCGAAGGCCCTGACCCTCGAGAGGGGAGCCATCGCGTACCTGGTCGATCCGGTGCTGGCCAGCGGCCCTAGGTCCTTCGCAGCGTCGATGTTCCTGGCCGCCTCCGTGTTCCTCAGGTTCTCGATGCCGATGATGATGGCCGTGACGAAGATCGACATCGTGCCGCCGAGGCACATGAAGCGCATCGCCCGGTGGATGGAGTCCCAGGAGTACTTCGAGCAGGACCTGGAGCTGAGCGCCGGGAGCGTGACGATGCTGATGGCCCGAGAGGTGGCAAGGGCCGTGGGGGAGATACGCTCGATGATCCCGTACGTCATGCTCTCCTCCAAGACGCTCGAGGGCTTCCCCGCCCTGCACATGGCTATAACCCGGCTATTCGGAGAGGGGGAGGACGAGCTGAGATGAGCGGTACCGAGAGCGGATCGATCGAGGACCAGATCTACGCGATCAGGGAGCGCATCAGGGAGCTGGAGGACAAGATCGCCGAGGTGAAGGCCGAGGCCCTCGAGTACCACCAGCGCCGTAACGCCCTGCGGGACGAGCTCCAGCGGATCAGGGAGAGGGTTGCTGAGCTGAAGGCGGAGAAGATCAGCCTGCTCGAGAAGGCGAGGCAGCTGAGGGGCGAGGTGAGGAGGCTCAGGGAGGAGCTGCTGAACGCGGTCTTCGAGGTGAGGAGCAAGCGCGGCGAGATCAAGGGGACCCTGAAGAGGATCGACGTGGAGCGGATCAGGAAGCGGCTGGACGAGATCGACCTGTACCTGGCAGCGCACAGGGTGAGAAGGGAGGAGGAGAGGAGGCTCTTCGAGGAGGCCTCGAGGCTGGAGGCGATGCTGAACGAGTACGAGAGGGCCCTCAGGATCAACGAGGAGCTCCTCAAGATGTACCCGGAGATAGAGGCGAAGAAGAGGGCGCTCGACGAGAAGAGGGCGGAGCTCGAGGAGCTCAACAACCGGATCTCCGCGATAACCTCTGAGCTGAACTCGCTCAACGCACGGTACGACATGCTCAAGGCGGAGCTGGACGAGGTCAGGCAGAAGTACACGCAGGTGAAGAACGTCTGGGACCGCTACGAGGCCGAGGTGATCCTGCTCGCGTCGAGGGTCTTCGACCTCCGGAGGGCGTTGAGGGCTGAGCGCGAGGAGTACCTGAAGCGGAGGATCTCGGCGATAAAGGAGCGTAAGAAGCGGGAGGCACTGGAGAAGCTCTCGAGGGGAGAGAAGGTCGACTTCGAGGAGCTGAAGCTGCTGGTGGACGACGACGAGATCTTCGAGGTATTCAAGTCCGCCGAAGAGGGGGCCTGAGGCCGTCTGCCCGGGAGGTCCGTACCTAAACCACCGGGATGGATAGGAGTTGGAGCAGCCACATGAGGTCGAGGCCCTGAAGGAGGTCGTCTCGAGGCACTTCACCGTCACGGACGTCTACTACGAGGGCGGGAGCCTCACGTTCCGGGTGGCGGAGGCCGAGATCAAGGAGGGCTTCAAGTCGCTGTACCGGGAGCTCTCCAGGACGGGATACGTTCCGATATCGGAGCAGGACGAGCTGGGAGTGAAGCTGAGGGTCTACCGGCTGCAGGGGATGGGGTGGAGGAGGACCGCGACGCCGCTGGTGCTTCTGCTGATCACGATAGCTACTACCTTTGCGGACGGTTACCTCAGGTCGCTGGGCGGTTCAGACCTCCTCAGGCCGCCGTTCAACGACCCCCTCTTCAGCGCCGCCGTCTACGCGGCCGCCGTGATGGCGATCGTCGGTATCCACGAGCTCGGCCACAAGGTCTCTGCGAGGATCGACGGCATCGACACGAGCCTGCCCTACTTCATCCCGGGCATCCCGGGGACGTTGCCGACCTTCGGCGCGGTGATCTTCCAGCGTGGCCCCATCGTCAACAGGGACGACCTCTTCGACCTCGGGATCAGCGGGCCGGTCGCCGGCTTCGCGGTGGCCCTGTTCGTGACGTACCTCTCCTACGCCTCTGCGACCTGGGTGCCTCCGGAGGAGGTGGCGAGGCTCGTCCAGGAGGGGAGGGTTGCGGTCCTGGGAGCTCCGCTGGTCTTCCACCTCTTCGACCTGCTCATGGGCAGGGGAAACCTCGTGCCGATCTTCCCGCCCTTCGGCTTCGCGGCCTGGCTGGGCATGGTGGTGACGAGCCTGAACCTCCTGCCGATCTGGCAGCTCGACGGCGGCCGCGTCTTCAGGAGCTTCCTCTCGAGGAGGGGTCACCTGATCGCGTCCTACGCATCCGTTGGGATCCTGCTGCTCACGGGCTATTTCTTCTTCGCGATCCTGCTCTTGCTGCTGATGAGGAACCCCGTGGACATTCCGGTGCTGGACAACGTATCGCCGCTCTCGAGGGGGAGGAAGCTGGCGCTGATCGGAGCGCTGGGGATGCTGCTGGTCACGTTCGTCGTCATGTGGTTCCCGATACCTCTGGGCTGAAAGGAAAGGGAAGGGCGCAGGGATCACCCTCTTGCGGCCCCTTCACTGAGAAGGGAGCCGGAAGCCGAGAGCGGCCCTCCTGAGCACGGCAACCCTGATCTCCCTGCCGACGAACCGCGTCGCCGCATGAACTAAGTCGTCTACCCTCGACGCCTGCCGGATCCCCAGGAGTTCCTGGACGACTGCTCGGGGAAGGGGCGCGTTCGTCAGGATCCTGACCCTCGACCTCTCCTCCACGAACCTGGAGGCCAGAAGCGCGTAGACGCCGTTGATCCCCTCACCGGATCCGCGGATCATTCCGTCCAGCGCGAGCCTCGACCCGAAGCCCTCCTCGCACCCGCAGACGACCCCCAGAACCCGTCCGTCGGCGGAGAGGCGCGACGCTGCGAGAGCCACCAGGAGCGACCCGACGAGCGTCCTGTCGAAGGGCCTGCCGCCGGGAGAGCAGACCACCAGGTCGTATCCCCTCTCGGGCTCCTGGACCTGCGGGCCCTGACCGGTGAAGCCGGTGAACTCGCCCCTCTGGTCGACGAGGTACCTGAGGACCTCCACCCTCACCTCCTCCGGGCCGATGCCGAGGGTGACGCAGACGGACTCAGCCAGCGATCGGTCATCGAGGGCGTGGACCAGCGAGGCCACGGAGGGAGCCACCAGCAGGAGCTCGCCGGAGCGCGCAACCCTCTCCCTCAGCGCCGAGAGCCCATTGACGTCCGTCACCGGAAGAGCGCCCTCGACCTCCGCGGCCCTCCTCAGCTCCGTGCCGGAGCTCGGCGACTCCAGGTCCGCCCAAGATATCACGTAGGTCTCCTCGGCCGGGCACCTCCTGACCAGCGTTCCGATCGAGCCCGGAGACGCGAAGGTCACGTCGAGCAACGCGACCGGAAAATTGCGGTCGGTGAGCGGGTCGTTCCTGACCGACGAAGGATCCGGCTCGGGAGGGTCCATCAGGTCTACCAGGGCCTCACCGGGGAGCTCGAGGAGCAGCTCGGTGTCGCGCCAGGGCACCCAGACCTCCACTACCCTCGACCCCAGTCGGACGTGAAGGTCCCGGGCATGTCGGTCCTCTGATAGCCGTGCCGGCCGAAGTAGTCCCTCAGGGCCTGGACGAGGTTCGCCGTCAGCCTGCGGGAGGTGACCGAGAGGTACCAGTTCATGGCCGAGGAGGTGACGGGTGCGGGAACGCCGAGCCTCGCCGCTGCAGCCACGAAGTCAGCCCACCAGACCATCCGCTCCCTGAAGTCCCGGTGGAACTCCTCCATCAGCTGGAGCGTCCTGCTCTCAGCCTCCCTGCCGAGCAGCGCCGAGTAGGCCCTCTCCACGATCCTCGACCTGATTATGCAACCGGCCCTCCAGACCCTGAAGGCCTCCGCGACGTCGAAGCCGTACCCGAGGGACCTCGAAGAGGCCTCGAGCAGCAGCGACCCCTGGAGGTAGGAGGAGACGAAGGTGAGGTACAGCGAGCTCCTGCAGGCCTCGAGCAGGTCCGACTCCGCGGTGGAAGGGCCTGCGCTGCAGGCGAACCTCGAAGCCTTCTCCCTGAAACCTTTCATGGCGCTGACGAAGCGACCGTGTACGGCCTCCGAGATGGAGGGGGAGGGGACGCCGAGCTCGAGCGAGAGCTGTGCGGTCCACAACCCCGTTCCCTTCTGCTCCGCGACGTCCAGCACCCGCTCTATCAGGGGCCCCTCCGATTCCCGCTCCCTGTACCTCAGCACCCTGTACGTCGCCTCCACGAGGAAGGAGGAGAGCTCGCCGTTCGACCAGGACTCGAAGACCTCGGACGCCTCCTCCGGGCCCATCCCGAGGCCTGCGCGCAGGACGCCGTAGACCTCGGCTATCGCTCCCATCATGGCGTACTCGATCCCGTTGTGCACCGTCTTCACCAGGTGTCCCGAGCCTCCTGGACCGAAGTAGGCCACGCAGGGGTCGCCGTGGTGGCGCGCAGCGACCTCCCGCAGAACGCCCTCGACCGACCCGTAGCCCCTGATCGAGCCTCCCGCCATCATCGAAGGACCCCGCAGAGCTCCCTCGTAGCCTCCGCTGACGCCCATGCCGATGAAGTCGACCCCCTGCCCCAGCAGCTCCTGGTACCTCCTGTCCGAGTCCCTGAAGTGGGAGTTGCCGCAGTCGATTAGAACGTCGCCCTCCTCGAGGTGGGGCCTCAGCTGCGCGATGACCTCGTCGACCGGCGCGCCTGCCTTGACGAAGAGGAAGACCCTCCTGGGCCTGGAGAGCGACGAGACGAACTCCTGGACGGAGTAGGTCGCCCTCAGACCCTCAGGGGCTCCGGACCTCTCGAGGAAGGCCCTGGTCCTCTCGGGGGTCCTGTTGTAGACCGAGACGGAGAAGCCCCTGCTCAGCAGGTTCAGCGCGAAGTTCTCGCCCATCGGCCCCAAGCCCAGAACGCCCACGTCGGAAGACCCCTGCATGCCTTCCGTTGGGTCACGGCACTTCAGAACAAAAATCTTGAGACCTTTGACGGTCGGGAAATGACGTCAGCCGGGGAACGGGAAAGGCGACGGGAAAAACGCTGGACGCTCTGAGAAAGATTGGATTGGAGAAGCTCAGTCGAACTCGGAGGACTCGGTCTCCTCGCCCTTCTTGCTCTTCTTCTCCTCTTCCTTCTTCTTGCTTGCGGCGATGACGTCGTCGATCCTCAGGATCATCGCGGATGCCTCGAAGCTCGACTTCAGCGCCTGAACCTTCACCTTGAGGGGCTCGATCACGCCGAGCTGGAACATGTCGTCGACCTTGCCGGTGAGCAGGTTGATGCCGTAGGAGATCCCGTTCTCGGCGTGCTTGTTCCTGAGGGACGTCATGATGTCGATCGGGTCGAGGCCCGCGTTCTCCGCGAGCGTCTTGGGTATGATCTCCAGCGCCTCAGCGAAGGCCAGCATCGCCAGCTGCTCCTTCCCCGGGTACTTCGAGGCCTCCTCCCTGACGGCCTTGGCCAGCTCGACCTCGACAGCGCCTCCGCCGGGGACGAAGCGGTTGTCGTCGACGATGTTGATCACGTTCATGATCGCGTCGTTCAGCGCCCTCTCGGCCTCGTCAAGCTGGCGCTCGAGTCCGGCCCTGATCAGCACCGAGACCGCCTTCGGGTCCTTACAGCCCTCGACGAAGACCATGCGGTCCTCGCCGATCTTCCTCTCCTCGACCAGCTCGGCGTAGCCCAGGTCCTTCGGCTGGAGGTCCTCGAAGTTGGTGACGATCCTCCCACCTGTGGCCTTCTCGAGCTTCTCCATGTCGCTCCTCTTCACCCTCCTGACCGCCAGTATGCCCCTCTTCGCGAGGAAGAACTGGGCCGCGTCGTCGATCCCCTTCTGGCAGAAGACCACGTTCGCGCCCACCGAGGCGACCTTGTCGACCATCTCTTGGAGGATCCTGTGCTCCTCGTCGAGGAACTGCTTCATCAGCTCCGGGCTCCTTATCCTGATCTCGGCGCTGAACTCGGTCTTCTCAATCTCGAAGGGAGCATCGATGAGGGCTATCTTCGCGTTCTTGACGGTCTTCGGCATCGCCGGGTGGACCACCTCCTTGTCCACGATGATCCCCTTGACGACCTGGGACTCGAGGAGGCTCTTCCCGATCTTCTTGACGATCTGGATGTCGTCCTTGTCGGCCTTCCTCTTGCCGTTCACCTCCCTGACGACGCTGAGCACCGCGTCGATCGCCAGGTCCGCGATGTGGTCGGTCGCGAAGCCGAGGGACTTGCTACCGAGGGAGGTCTTGACGATCTTCCTGAGGGTCTCGCGGTCGTTGAGCGATACCGGCTTGGCTATCTCCTCGAGCCTCCTCAGAGCCACCTGGAGGGCCCTCCTGTACCCGGTGATGATGGTGCTGGCGTGGATCTTCTGGTCCAGCAGCTCCTCTGCCTTCCTGAGCAGCTCGCCCGCAAGGACCACCGCGGTCGTCGTGCCGTCGCCGACCATCTTGTCCTGGGTCTTGGCCACCTCGATGATCATCTTAGCGGCCGGGTGCTCGACGTCCATCTTCTCGAGGATGGTGGCGCCGTCGTTGGTGACGATCACGTCGCCTATCGAGTCGACGAGGATCTTGTCCATCCCCTTCGGGCCGAGCGTCGTCTTGACGATCTCCGCGATGATCTTGGCAGCTGCGATGTTGTTCCTCTGCGCAGCCCTTCCCCGCGTCCTCGAAGTCCCCTCCTTCAGGATGATAACGGGTTGCCCAGACAGGGCCATCTCAGATCACCTACGCTGACCTGCTAAAGCCTCCTCATAAATTTCTGCGGAGTCCGCATCAGATTATCCTGAGCACCGAGATCCGCTCGAGAACGGCCAGCTCCTCCCTGCTGGCCCCCTCGGATTCCGGGATCGCATCGACCAGCTCCTCCGGGACGCTCATCCTCCGGAGGACCTCGCTCGGGTTCGCGGAGGCCAGCATCCCTGGCTCCGGATCGCCGCCGAGGAGAGATCTTGCCCTTTCCAGCAGACCGACTGGATCGAGGCCACCTCCGGAGAAGGCAGCGACGCCGACGACCTCCGTGCCGGGCCTCACGCCCACCAGGCCTATCGCCTCGGAGATCTGTCTGGAGCCAGCGAGGAACCTGAGGAACTCGACCTCCATCCGCTTGGCCCTGTTGGTCCCCGTGGAGAACGCGTCGACGGCGCACAGGAAAGCCAGCGTCAGATGACGAGCCGAGACAACTGCGGAGGGGTCGTAGAGCTGGATCGGTTCGCGGCCGATGAGGCCCGCCTCCACCAGCGTCCCCACCGGATCGCTGACCCTCACCCTATACGCCTCCGCGGCCATCCTGTGACCCATGTACTCGACCAGCAGCAAGCGACCCCGTGAAGGATCAACCGCCGGTCCCAGATGAACCTCCCACCTCGGGGCGCCGGCCCTTCTCGCTCCGGCCTTCTCGGATCCGGCATCGGGCAAACCTCTTAAACCACGCTGAGGGACTCGGGCGACGGGAGGATGAGGGCGAGGAACTACAGGGCGATCGAGAGGCCCTACACGCGGGAGGAGTTCATAGCCGGAGCTCCGCAGCCGAGGATAGCCAAGTACGACTACGGGACGTGGAGGGAGGGGTACGAGCTGAGGCTCGACCTGGTCGCGAAGACGGACGTCCAGGTCAGGGACGTGGCGCTCGAGGCCGCCAGGGTGGCCGCGGGGAAGTTCCTCTCCTCCAAGATCGGCGACAGCTTCTACCTGGTCGTTAGGGCCCACCCGCACCACGTGCTCAGGGAGAACAAGCTGATCTTCGGCGCGCACGCGGACAGGCTCCAGGAGGGGATGAGCAGGGCCTTCGGCAGGCCGGTCGGGAGGGCCGCACAGGTCTACGCAGGGAAGGAGGTGATCAGCCTCTACGTCGATGCCAAGAACCTGGAGGTCGCGAAGGAGGCGCTGAGGATAGCCGCGAGCAAGCTCCCCAAGGACTACCGCATCGTCGTGAACCGCATCGCGGCTGCCCCACAGGTTCAGCAGGAGAACTGAGCTCCGCGTGGAGACCGAGCAAAGGGTAGGGCAGGACCCAGCAAAGATTATTCACCTTGGGAGGGGAGGAGGGATCGGTGCGGCAGGCCGTCCCCTTCCACGACCTGTACAGGCTCGACAGGATGAAGCGCGTGCTCGCTCTGGAGCTGCTCTTCTCGGCAGGGGTGGTCGCGGTGGCCGTCGGCCTCAGGTCGGATGCCCTGCATCACGGCCTTGCGGTCCTAGCGGCGGTCTCTTCGGTCATCGCGGCGCTCTGGATCAGGTGGGAGCTCGGCAGGAAGCGGCGGAAGCTCGCTGTGGGGACCGTGCTCAGGACGCTCGACCTCGTCCGGGGGACAGAGGTGCCCAGGTTCCACGTGATCGCGGGCAACCCCGTGCCGCGCGGCCAGCAGGCTCCGGGGCCGGTTCGCGGGTTCGTGGTCGACGCAGAGGTCAACGGAACGAGGATCAGGTACATCGACCACTCTCCGAGGAGCAGGGGCGAGCGGGTTCTTCTGCTGCTGGACGGGAAGGGAGAGGTGATCGCGTCGGCCGGGAGCGAGTCGAGGGTGCCTCTGGAGCTGCTGATGAAGCTCGCATGAACCGCCGATACTCGCCCTTCAGGTCTGGGAGCGGGCCGCCTCGATCAGGTTCCTGGGGCTGACCAGCTGCTCGTAGAGGACCCTACCGAGGACCACGCCCCTGACGCCCAGCGAACGCAGCTCCCTGATGTGGCTGACGGAGGAGATGCCGCCGCTGACGTAGGTCATGGCCCTGTCCTCCGGGCTGAGGCGGGAGAGCCTGCCCACGTCGGGCCCGGAGAGGGTGCCGTCGTTGGCGACGCTCGTGGCGAGCACGTACCTTATCCCGAGCGACCTGACGAGACGGTACCCCTCGCTCAGCTGCATAGCGGCCTTGGAGGTCCAGCCGTTGTACACGACCGTGCCCGAGGGGTCGTAGTCGAGGGCCGCGACGAACCTCTCGCCGGAGTGCTCCTGCACCAGCTCCTGGACCAGCGAGGGCGAGGTCACCAGCACGGTCCCGAGGACCACCCTGTCGACGTTCAGGGCCAGCGCCTCCCCGATAGAGGCCCTGTCCCTCATCCCTCCCCCGAGCTGGACCTTGAAGCCCCTGAGCTCCTGCAGGATCCTGCGGATCGTCTCGAGGTTGCTCCCGCGACCAAGGGCCCTGTCCAGGTCGACGATGTGGAAGCCGTCGAACCCGTATGAGGTGAGCTTCCTGACCACGTGGAGGGGGTTAGTCGAGTAAACGATCGCGTTGCCGATCTCGCCTCGGATCAACCTGACGACGTTCCCCTCGAGCAGGTCGATCGAAGCCCAGACCTCAACGGAACGTGGGTGCGACATACTCAACCTGAGTACCGACATACCTCATCTTCAGGAGGAAATAAAGTTCAGCTATCCCATGTGTCTGGGGCAACACATGTCTGCCCGGCATCATGTCGCGGACCATAACTAAGAACATGTAATTCTCACCCGATCGAAAACGTGTGAAAAAGACAACCCAGCCGAGCGTCTCGAGGCAGCCAGACTGATTTGTCATGTAGAAAGAACATCCTGTAGTTGTCGCTTGTGAGTCGTCTCAGATGGTTAGCATACACAAGGTGATGATAATTCCAGGGTCTGCAATAAGAGACGATAACATCGGAAGGATAGGGTCGAGATGAGAGAGCTGAGGCATTCCTCGAAACGTAGAGGCCAGTCATTACACTCCTCTCCAGCAGGGAACCCTTGGCTAGGAATGAAAAGGTAGAAAAGGACGGAACGCGGGTTCCTTGGCGGTTTCCACATCCAACAACATTTGCACCCACAACAACTGGGGCAGAGCAGGTATTCGAAGGCTCTCTGAATTCAATTATTGTTTCTTCTATGGGCAGCCCAGATGAGTATGGTATCCGTTGTTGTTTATAAGTGAATGAGTGAAAAAGGGATTGGAAGGAAAAGGAGAGTTCGTAACGTGTCTTAATTCATCGGAAGATGTCCTTTCCAAGGTACACCTCTAGTCTTCTCCTCTTCCTTTCAACAGTGAATCCGACTTTCTTGAGGAAAGTGCGATTCGACTCCTTACGAACGCGCACATAATAATTGTCTTTATTGCCTTTGTATAATTTACCGGTACTCCTGTCAACAATTAATTTGCCAGCTCTCTGAAAAAGCTTCGGCTCTTTTGAGGTTGTTTCAATCCCAATCTTTTCCAGTAGATAGATCGTATACTTGAGCACTTCATAGTCGGTATTGTACAGGATTATCGTACCGTCTTTAAGGACCGTCCCATCACTATCGAAGAATCCTCTTAAAAACATGTAAATACACTTATCGCAATGCTCAACATATGGTTTGATTTTTTCAATGTTAATGGGTTTCGTGAGTAACTCGAACAGGGTCTTAGATTGAACCTCAACAGTCCATTTACAATTTTTGTTTAACCTTACCCGTGGAGGCGCTCTTCCCAGAACTCTTGCTATTCTTTTACTGAATTCCTCAGCGAACTCTACGTCCCTAACCGTTAATCCTATGTTATACTGCTTAATGTAGGAATGTTTGTACCCATACCGTGGTTTGACCCTTTGTGAAACAAAACCATCTCCAACTATCACACCGATTACATAAGCGAGGTCTTCTGATGGTTTCAGGAAGTTTAGCGAGGGTATTCTGATTCCATGGAATGGAGAGCGCAAGCCTTTGCGCCAGTAAATTACAGTAGACTTAGCTGGAGCTAAACCATATTTCATCTTTAACCTCTTAATAACTTGATTAATTGAAAGTCCCAAACTATTATACTTAAGTACATCGTTACGCATCCGTATTCTCAGTTCCCTCGGAAGATAGCGTTTCTTGGATTTTTGCTTCCCCTCTTGGTTCTGAACCGCAACCTGGTTTGCAAGTGAGACCTCGCTCACGACTTCTCTCTTCAATGGGGATCTACCAGTGGGGGTTTCCAGCCCAAAGAAGCCACCAAGATGCGCGGCCTCTTCCCCCGGGCCCGGAGCCGCGACCAAGTCCGAATTAACCCCAGGGTCCTGACCGTTCCCTTCATCATCCATTCTCTCCCACCTAGGAACCACCATCCTACTGTTTGCAGAGCTATCCATTCTCGCTAATTAGTTGTCAGTGAAAACTACTCAAACTTTACGTTCTAGCAACCCATTCACCAGCTTTCAGAAGCTTTCTTATTTTCCATCATTAAGGTAGAGTATCAGAGTCCATCTGTCGAGTCTCCTCGCCACCCTGACTCTTACCCTCCTGCCTTATATCCTTTCATCAACCCTCTACACATAGGCCGTAGTAATACAGCAGGCAAGATATCAAAAATACCTCACTCCGGTCACGCTGGCCGGAGGGTCGCTGTGCGGGGACGCGATCCGAGGTCCATCAAGGCCGAGGTCAGGGAGAGGGTCTGGAGGCTGCTGGAGGAGAGGGGCGTGGCCAGGTTCCCGCTGCCGGTTAAGGGCAGGATCCCTAACTTCGCGGGTGCGGAGGAGGCCGCCGCGAGGCTCCGCTCGTCAGACGAGTACCAGGCCGCGAGGGTCGTCAAGGTGAACCCAGATTCGCCCCAGAGGCCGGTGAGGCTGATGGCCCTTCAAGACGGTAAGCTGCTGGTCATGCCCACGCCCAGGATCAGGAGCGGCTTCCTGCTGCTCGACCCCTCCAGGATCCCGAAGGGCATGGTCTCTCAGGCCTCGACGATCTCAGGCGCCTTCAGGCTGGGTCTGCAGGTCCACCCCAGAGATCTGCCGAGGATAGACCTGATCGTCATAGGATCGGTTGCCGTGACGCCGTCGGGCTGGAGGGTGGGGAAGGGCGAGGGGTACGCGGAGCTGGAGTACGGGATCCTCAGGAGCTTCGGTAAAGTCGACGGCTCAACCCCGATCTTCACCACGGTTCACGAGCTCCAGCTGGTGGAGGATCTGCCGAGGGAACCGTTCGACGTTCCGGTCGACGCGATCTTCACCGAGAGGAGGGCCATCAGGTGCCCGCCGAACCCGAAGCCCGAGGGAATCTACTGGGAGCTGCTCGACGAGAGGAAGCTGGAGGAGATACCTCTTCTGCAGGAGATGAGGAGGACGTTCTACCGTCGCGAACTTCTGTAGAACAACGGTTGAGGTTTCTCGGCGGACGAGTCAATGAGGTGCCCTGCAGGGATCGAACCTATCAGGGGTATCGAGAAGAGGGCGAGGAGCTCAAGCGGCTTCGAGACGAGGAGGAACTCGTTCAGCCCGTTGAGGACGCCGACCCACTCGTACTGCCCGTAGAGCTGGGGGAGGAGGTAGAAACCTGTGAGCTGCCAGAGGCCGAAGACGAGGGCTGAGCCGAGGAGCGGCGCGACCACGCTTCCGGACCTCCCTGCACAGAGGCCCGCGAGTAGGCCTGCGATCAGCAGACCCAGGAGCGGGTAGAGGCCGTGGGACGTGGACAGGGTGAAGCCGTAGCGGGTGAGGGAGATGCCGTCGCCGAGGGCGCTGGAGACCGGTGCCACGTAGAACGTAAGGGACCTGTACAGCTCGGCAACGATGGCCTGCTGAAGGTCGCGAAAGGGGTACGCGGTGGGTCCGGAGAGCAGGCTTCCCAGCGCCACCGCGGACGACAGGTACGCGAGGAGGCCCTTCGTCAGCCCGGTCATCGCCGTTCAGCGGACTCGCGGGCTCGAGCTATATTGTTGATGCGGGACCGCGGCAGCAGGATGGGGAAGGTATTCTTCCCGGGTTACGCAGGGATCGCCTCGCCCTGATCGCCACCACGGACGATAGAGGCCTTCAGAGCCAGCAACGCCCCCGGAGAAGCCAATTTATCTGGGACGTCGCGGTGCTGGATGGGTTGAAGCACGGCAAGACCGAGCTGCTCTACCTGGACGACTCTTACCTCCGGGAGTTCGAGGCCGAGGTGCTCGAGGTGCAGGGAGACGGCGTGGTGCTCAGCGCAACCGCGTTCCACCCGACCGGCGGTGGGCTCGTCAGCGACACCGGCACGATGGAGCACAGCAGGGGCGTCTCGAAGGTGGTCGAGGCGAAGTTCGTCGAGGGAGGGGTACTGCACGTTCTGGAGGGCGAGCTGCCAGAAATGGGGGAGAGGGTGAAGGGCGTGCTCGACTGGGAGAGGCGCTACAGGGTGATGCGGATGCACACCTCCCTCCACGCGTTGTCCGCGGTCGTCTCGAGGGAGACCGGTGCGCTGGTCACCGGCAACCAGGTCAAGCCGGACGTGTCCAGGGTCGACTTCTCGCTCGAGGCGCTGGACAGGGACCTGATTCGGAGGCTCGTGGACCTGACCAACTCCCTGCTGGCCGAGGGGAGACCCGTGAGGGTGTCGTGGATGCCGAGGGAGGAGGCGATGAAATTGCCGGGGATCACCAAGCTCGCCGACCGCCTGCCGCCGGAGCTCCCTGTCTGGAGGATCGTCGAGATCGAGGGGATAGACCTGCAGGCCGACGGAGGGCCGCACGTGCGGAACACGGCAGAGATCGGCAGGATCGAGATCGTCGGCTTCGAGAGCAAGGGCCGAAGGAACAAGCGCGTCTACTTCACGCTCTCCGACTGAGCGCGACCTGACCAACCGTCAAGTATCCTCTTGGCGATGCGGTAGTGGACCTCGTCGACCATCACGCCCCTCAGCTCGGCCGATGCCCTTCCCTCCCTCCTCGCCCTCTCCAGGACCTCAACGACCTCCCGGGCCCAGATCAGGTCCCTCTCCGACGGCGAGAAGACCTCGTTGATGACCGGAACCTGCGACGGGTGCACCGCGAACTTGCCGTCGTACCCGAGACTCCTGGCCTCCAAGGCCTCGGCCCTCAGGCCATCCGGGTCGTTCAGCACAGCATACGGCGTGTCCACAGCGATGAGGTTGTGGGCCTTTGCGGCGATCGCGACGAGCGACCTGGGAACCAGCACGTTGGCGTTTGCGGAGGGGAGGATGCCCATCGCGAGCGAGTAGTCGTACTTGCCGAAGGCGAGGCCCATCACGCCATCAACCGACGCGATGAGGTCAGCGGAGAGAACCCCACGGGGCGACTCGATGAGCGCAATGACCCTCAGGTCAACGCCGACCTCCGACGCCAGCTCCCGCAACCTCTTGACGTGTTCCGGCCCCTCGCACTTGGGCAGCACCACGACGCCGATCGAGGAGTCCGCGACAGCCCTCACGTCGTCCTCGAGGTGACCGCTCCCGACGGAGTTGACCCTGACAGCAATCAGCTGATCGGACCTGCTCCTGATCTCCTCCGCGGACCTCGCGAGCCCTCTCCTGGCCTCCGCCTTCGCGCCCTCCGGCACCGAGTCCTCGAGGTCGAGAACCACCGCGTCCGCACCGGTCTCTGGGGCCTTCCTCACGAAGCGCTCGACGTTCGCCGGCACGAAGAGCAGCGACCTCAGCATCCGCTCAGCGCTGAGAGGGCGTGGATTTGATCCTCACCTCGGGACCGCGGGTGCGTTCCGTTACGCCTAAAGCATGCTGCTCGCACCTCCATCGGGGACGCGGCCGTCGTCTAGCCTGGACTAGGACGGCGGGGCTCCGGCCCGCAGATCCCGGGTTCAAATCCCGGCGGCCGCACCCGCTTTCCGCGCATAACGGTACCGGATCCGCCAGGGCCGCTCAGATGACGCCCGCGAGCCTAAGCATGACCGGCAGGACCGTCGAGCCCCAGACGACGAGGACCGTCGTGATGGTCCACCTGATAAGACTCCTCATCTCCCTCCTGAGCTCATCGAGCTTCCCGTCCATGTCGTCCCTAAACCTGTTCATTCCGTCCCCCAACCGATCCATCTCTCCCCTCAGCCTGTCGATCTCGTCCCTCAACCGCCCCAGCTCCTGCCGCACCTCTCTCAGGTCATGCCTCGTCGCCACCTCCGCCAAGACAGCGTTGATCACGGCCAGCCTCAAATCGGGATCGGAGACCAGGTGGTACGCGAGCTCCCTCAGGGCCGCTTTATCGCTGACGATCCTCCGTACTATCTCCTCGCCCGTCAGCTCCATCATCCCCTCAACGTGCCACTCGCACCGTAAATAGGCGTTTCCTCTGGATCCTCACGCAACGCCCTCAGTCGACGACGCGATCGAAGGCCCTCATCACTGCCGGCAGGCGGGCTATCAGGTCCGTGGGCAGGACGTGCAGGCCTAGGTCGCGCTCAGCGAGCTCGCCGGCCACGCAGTTGATGAACGCGGCAGCAGCGGCC
Source organism: Candidatus Calditenuis fumarioli (assembly GCA_030059665.1). GTDB lineage: Archaea > Thermoproteota > Nitrososphaeria_A > Caldarchaeales > Calditenuaceae > Calditenuis > Calditenuis fumarioli. The sequence goes on along the minus strand of JANVYR010000002.1, from coordinate 52,481 downwards.
GCCTCCAGCGGCTCCACGCCCTTCGCCAGCAGGCCGGCCACGATCCCCGTGAGGACGTCACCGGTCCCTCCGACGGTCATCGCAGGGGTACCCCTCCTGTTGACAAGCAACCGTTCGCCGTCGGTGATCACGTCGACTGGTCCCTTCAGCAGCACCACGACGCCGTGCTCCCTAGCAGCCTCCCGAGCGGATCTGATCCTCTCCTCGAGCGCGGTGCCCGGTGGCCTCCCGAAGACCCGGGCGAACTCACCGGCGTGGGGCGTCAGCACGACCCTCTTCCCCTTGACCACCTCGAGGACCTCCGGCACGAGGGCTGAGGCGTCGAGGACCACCGAAGCGCCTCCGGCGAGCAGCTGACCGACGAGGTACTGCAGGGCGACCACCTTGGCGACCGAGAGGCCCGGTCCTATGGCTGCGGAGTTGGGCTTTCCCGGCAACCACTTCAGGACCTGGTCCGCGACGCGCTTCGTCAGCTTGGCGTCCACCATCGGTATCACGATCAGCTCCGGGGCCATCGACCTGATCGGCCTCTCGTGGACCTCAGGCACCGCGAGGTAGACCAGATCGACACCGGTCCTGTAAGCTGCCATCGCCATCAGCGCAGGAGCGCCGTGGTAGAGCCGGCTGCCGCCGACGCAGAGCACGACGCCGTTCTCTCCCTTCCTCGAGCTCCTCCTGCGGGGAGGGATGACCGATGCCACGTAGCGCTCGTCGACCTCCTGCACGGACGTCCAGCGCCGAGCCGGAATATAGTCAAGGTTGGCAAATCGGAAAACGAATGGGGGCCCTATTTGATTAAACTGCTTATATCGGGACGTAGTCTAGCTCGGTCCGACCCGAATACCTCGAAAAAATTGGCCATAACGTTCTCTGGCTTCAGGCCACAAGGACATGGGCTCGCACGCTTTGAACAGACGTCCAATCCGTTTCTCAAATCACCGAAACGCTCATCCCGACATCGTAAGGTATAGCACTGCGTTGAACCACCTTGTATGCCTGTTGATTAATAGTGCTAGGAACGACAGGTATCCCTGTAGGTACCTCTTGCTCACACCTCTGAACTTAGATAGGAATGACCTCAGAAAAGAATGTCTGTTCTCGCATCTGTTAATCTCCATCTGCATATCTCTCGGAGTGATTTATCCTCATGTAATTTATTCCAATTGAATCCGGCCTATCGTATGCAGGGTATTTGTCAGTTATAATTACGCAATCTTCAGATGCCCTAGACCTGATCTCTTCTACTGCACGACTCATGTCCCTGAGCACGACGAACTCAGTCATCCCGTCTGACCTCCTTACCAGCGTTAGCACAGGAGGCCTGTCGCTGTCGTATGTTCCCCTTCCCTTAACAGATAGTCCTCTCCTCCTTGGATTGTCGTCCTTAACCCCCTTATCGCCTGAGTTCACGTAGACCTCGTCTGCCTCGCATATTCCCTCCAACTTAATCCCTCCCAACTTCTCAGCGATCTCCTGAACCTCCCTGATGAATCTGAGTATAGACTCGTAATCCCTTTTCCTTTTGATATCTGATTCACGCTCTTCGTCTCCATGGAGAATATTGTCGTTGAACTTCCTCTTACATGAATTGCATTCATATACCTGATATCCGTTCTTGTCCTTTCCGTCCTTCCTGACATCAGATGAACTGCAGTAGACGCATTTTAAACCATCCTTGAACCTGATTCTCCTGAGGTAGTTGAGGAACCTCTCCCTATCAGGAAGGAAGGAATACAGACCTCACCGCATCTCGGTCCATGGCCAAAGGGAAATTCTAAGGAGAGTATATAAATCCCTTACGAGAACGAGATGAGCTACAACCTATTATTGAAGAGCATCCGCGGGAGAAAAGGGCATCAAGCCCAGGGAATTAGGCCACAAGGCATAGCTCAAGAAAGGAAGAAATGAGGGAGGGGTTTGGATAGCTTCTGTTGTCAGCTCTGGGCGACCTCGGTTGTTTGGGGCCCGGGCCGGTGCTTATTAGACGGAAGTACGCCTCGCCGCCGTACGGCGGGGGCGACTTAATATTCCGAAGCGCCCGTGCCCGGGTCTCCCCCGCCGAGGCGTCCGGCCCTAGGCCCATCGTCTTCCTCTTCCATTTATAGATCACCTCTACTGTTGTCCTCTGTTCCTCCACGAACGCTCTCTTCTCGTCGGCGGTCAGGTATTTCGGATTAACCCCGAGTCTCTTCGCGGCCAACTGAACTAAGGAGTGTTTGGCCACTCCGTCATATATCAGACCTTCTCGATCCTTCTTAGGGATGAGTCCGAATTTCCTGTAAACCTCGGTCAAGCTCTTGGTCTCATCAATCTCCATGAACACGTCGCAGACGAGTGCCTGTGTTACGACATCTCCGCCATCGATGCGCAGATCCTTGAACATTTCGCAGATCTTAGGATAGCAACTCTTGATGATCTGAATGAAGTTCGTCGCCTCCATCATCAGATAGTCCTCGGCCATCTCTACTCTCCACGACCTTTCGTCCTCTGATACTGGTAGAGCGTCGAGCTGTTGGAGCAGTCCCTGACGATTCCTTCTGGCATACCGATATAACAGCATGCTTACCCAACACGTCAGATGCTCCTTCGTCAATCTCCGCTGATACTTCGGCTTTACATACCTCAGCAGAACTGCATCGTAAACGTCGTTCTTGACCTCCGTCTTGAACCCTTCTAGGATCTCTGGGTGGTGTCTTTCCAACCACTCCACGAGTCCCTTTGGCTTACCTTCGTGCTTTTTCCGCCATCCGTGTAGAGCCGAGGGTCTGGTTAGGACCCAGACCTCGACCCCGCTCTCGACGAGTTGCTTGAGGATGGCTGCGTTCGTCGGCCATAGGGCGTCCACCAGAACTTTCTTGACGTCATTGTCCTTGAGGAACTTCAGGAGTTCTCCGTTCTCGACTTGAGCTACCGTCGGAATCCATGGAACGAAGACGGTGGCGGGCTTCTTCTGATGGAAATCTACCGTCGCTCCTTGGAACCTCGGTAGCTCTGATATCTCCTCGAGTCTCCTGAACAGCTCAAGGGCCTTCTCCTTCAGCTTACAATCGAGATGTTCTTGGTTTGCCTCTTTGACCATCCCTATCATCTCATATCGCAATGCAGGTACATAAGGAATGTGAGCTGTGTCTAACATCCTAACGATTGAACTCATGCATAAAGGCCCCATATACATCCACGCCCCGACGCCATACTTTGACGTTGAGTATGTCATGGCACCACGGATGATCGAGTCCGACGACATCAAGCACCTTAAGGCGATATTGGCTCAGGCAGGGGAATCAGATGCCATACCCATGCTTGAGCGGTTGATGGAGGTCAAGCCGCAGATTGGGTAATGATGTATGGTGTATTATAAGCAGTTCACCCTTGACGAGTTCTTGAATGCTGAAGCCGAGGAAAGGAGGGAGACCGAGATAACAGGCGAAGTTATCGATGGGCCAGAGCCGAAGGAGGAGCCATCAGCACCAAAGATACCGACGAACTGCAGATACGAGAACCATCTTAAAGGGAGACAGGGATTCGTCCTCCATCCGGGAGCAGTCCACATATTCTTTTATCCCAATTGGACACGAGTGTTAGCGGACGTGGAGCGGGTCTTCAGCAAGTGCCCGCCAGCATGCCTTGAGAAGGCCATATCAGACCTCAAGGAGATAGTGGAGCTGGTCAGGAGCTGTGGGGTCGAGGTTTTCAGAATAAGCAAATATTACACTAACTACGACGACCTTGTGACTACCGTCAGATCCGCCTTCAAAACATGGGAAGCTCCAGCGCAAAGAGAGAATGGGCTCAGGAGCCAATAGAAGCCTGTGAAATAAGCCACAATTTTTTCTAAGCGGGTTGCGAGGTCAGACCTGGAGGAGCGAAGCTATGACCCGCTCCGAATTCTCGTCGGGGTCTACGTCCACATGGAACCTCCTCCGGAAGAAGTCGAGGACGTTCCTTATGTCCCTCATCGGGTAGCTAAAGTATTGGCTTGAGAGGCGATGTGGGGTTGGATCTGGCTGGGGCGCTGAGGTCGGGACAGGGATTTCAGGAAGCAGGGCGCAACGCGCTCCACTTTCGCCCAACCCTCGACCTTCTGCAAAAATACCGGCCGTTCCGCAGGGCCATAGGAGGGATGTGGATCTTCAGGGACGAGGACAAGCTCTCGCCCGAGTACGTCCCCTCGAGGCTCCCCCACAGGGAGGAAGAGCTCGATCACCTGACGTCCCTCTTCTCATCGTTCGTCTCCGGGAGGAGGACCGCACCGGTCAGGGCGCTGATCGCGGGGCCCACCGGCACGGGGAAGACCGCGCTCTCCAAGCTCTTCGGGAGGAGGGCTGAGGAGCTCGCGAGGGAATCCTCGACGGACGTCAGGTTCGCGTACGTCAACTGCCGCATCCACCGGACGCTCTTCTCGGTCCTTAAGCGGGCGATAGAGCAGCTGAGGGCCGGGATACCAACCAGGGGCCTGTCCAACGAGGAGCTCCTCCACGACCTGCTCGACTACCTCGAGGAGAGGGACGTTCGGGTCGTGCTGGCCCTGGACGAGGTGGACGCGTTACTGAGGGAGGAGCAGGAGGCCCTCTACTACCTCGCGAGGGTGGGGGAGGAGAGAAGGGGAGGGTCGAGGCTCTCGGTGCTCCTGATCTCGCGGGGGCTCGAGGCGTTCCAGGGAGTCGACGAGGGGACCAGGACGATGTTCCTCACCAACGTGATCAACCTGAGCGAGTACGACCACCGGCAGCTCCGCGACATCGTCGAGTACAGGGCATCCGAGGCCTTCCACGAGGGCGTGGTGACCGAGGAGGCGATAGAGGCGATCGTGGACCTGGCTGCGGAGAGGGGCGACGCCCGGTACGCGATCGAGCTCCTCTGGAGGGCTGGTAAGTTCGCGGAGCAGGAGGGTTCTCAGAGGGTGAGGGCGGAGCACGTGAGGAAGGCCGCGGCCAGCGTCTACCCCGCCATCAGGAGGGAGAGCCTGCACTACCTGTCGCTCCACGAGAAGCTGGTACTCTTGTCCCTCGCGAGGTACTTCCTGAGCAACAACGCCCCTTCGGTGACCGCGAGCGAGCTGAGCAGGTACTACGCGATGGTCTGCGAGGAGCACCAGGTGGCTCCGAGGGCATCCACGAGGTTCTGGGAGATCCTCCAGCGCCTCGAGGACCAGGGCTTCATCAGGATCCGGGTCAAGAGCGAGGGCATAAGGGGGAGGAAGAGCTACATCACGCTGCCGGAGGTGCCCGCGTCGATCCTCGAGCGCGAGCTGACGGCCCTCCTCAAGAGGGGAACTGGTCAGGGCCACCACGGCTGACACAGAAGGGCCTCAGTCCCGGACGTTCTCGGTGGAGGCATCGACGCTCATCAGGTACAACCGCTCCAGGACGGGGTAGCGCTCCACTAGCACCCTGCAATTAGAGAGGGCCCTCCTCACGAACCACGCCGGTGCCTCGTTCAGGACGCTCACGTCGACGGGAAGGCCCGTCGCTTCCTCAAGGGCCCGCTCCAGCTCGATCTTCTTGTCCAGCGCGTCAACCCCTCCCCTCACGTAGACCGCGATGTCCAGGTCCCGGAAGGGGCCGCCGGAGAGGAAGGAGCCGTGGACGACCGCGAGCACCACGTCGTTGTCGGCCTCCAGCAATTCTCTCACCTTGGTGAGGACCTGCTCTCGACCCCGCTCGTCCATCGTGCGCCACCTGAACCTCCTACCCTCCTCTTCCTCCCAGTACATGCCCCTCATGCGCGGGATCGTCCCGTTGACCGCCCTGACGCCGTTCCGGCGCGTCTAGCCTTAGCCTGGGGCCTCGCCCGCTCCTCAACGGACTCCCTCACCTCTGCCGGCTGAACCCTGAGCTCCGGCGCCCTCGAGACCAGATACCCTATCTCCTCCTCCGTGAGTCTGAAGTGCCTCGCGATCCCGCGATCGCCGGCCTTCAGCATCAGCCTCAGGTAGGGCAGGAAGTGGACCGCGGCCTTCGCCCTGGACATGTGGAGCCTCCTGGTGACCTTCGTAAGGATCGAGTCGGCAAGCGTCCGGACGTCCTTGGTCTGCTGCATGAACCTGATCCTCGCGGGGAACTCGAACCTCCCTCCCTTCTCCGCCACTGTTGCCTTGATCACGCCGGGCCCTGCGGAGAGCAGGATGGTGCCGTACTTCATCAGCTCCCAGCGCTGGAGCCTCGTGGCCCTCCTCAGGTGAAGGTCTGCGTCGGCCAGGACCTTGTACGCCTCATGGAGCGCCTGCGGGTCCCTGATCTGCTGGTCCAGGTTGTCCAGGACCCACGTGAAGACCGTGTCCACGTCGAGGTCTGTGTTGGCAAGCGTTCCCCTTCCCTCGGAGAAGCGGTGGGCTCCGAAGATCCGGCCGAGGAGCTCGAACGCGTTGAGCTCGATCACCCTGTTCGGTATCGACTCGAGGACCCTCCTCGGATCCGATCCAGAGGTAGCCACCAGCTGGAGGTCGTTGATGGCGGCCCTCATGTCGCCCTTCGAGCGCTCTGCGATGGACTCGAGGACCTCCCGGTCGACCGAGACTCCCTCCCTCCTGCAGATCTCCTCCAGCCTCGACAAAACCTCCTTAGCCCTCAGCCTCCTGAAACCGATCATCTCGCACCTGGACCTTAGCTCCTGAAGGGATGGATCCCAGGGGTCGTTGGCCACCAGCACGATAGGAACCTCGGTCCGGTCGATCAGGGAAGCGATGGCTCTGACGCCACCCGCATCGGCAACGGTCGAGAGACCGTCGACCTCGTCGATCAGGACGATCCTCCTCCGCCCGAAGACCGAGGCAGCCCTGACCGCCTGCCCGAGGAGGTTCTTGATGTCCTCGGCCGACCTCCTGTCGCTGGCGTTGAGCTGGACCAGGTCGTAGCCGTTCTCCTCCGCGAAGGCGATGACCAGCGAGGTCTTCCCTGTTCCCGGAGGGCCGTGGAGAAGGGCCGCCTTCTTCGCGGGCCTTCCCGAGCTCCAGCTCCTCACCCACTCGAGGAAAGCCTGGACCGCCTCCCCGTTGCCCACCACCTCGCTCACCCTCCTGGGCCTGTACTTCTCGGTCCAGGGAATCGCGACCCGCTGCAAACCCATCACACGCCATCACGTCGACGGATATAACGGCGTCACCGTCAGCTGATGGCTTTCCGGTTAGCTCGGAGTTGTAGGCAGCATTCCGCATCAAAAGGATTTATTCCGCTGAGCACAGCATATAAACTCGGAGGGAGATGAAGTTACTCGGCAGGGAATCAGCGATCCCGTTCGCCGTCACAACGCTCGCAATAACACCCATCACGGTCATAGCGATCGTCATCTCGAGGGCGCTACCTCTGGAGTTCATCGCGATAGCTCCGGGGATCATCGGGGGTCTCCTCTCCTTGCTCGTTTTGCTGATACCCTGGACGAGGGGCTCCGAGTACTACTACGCAACTTTCACAGCCGGGATACTCGGATGGTTGGTTGGAGTGCTGCTGTATTCGGTTTTCGTCTCGGAGGCACCCAACGTTTTGCCCCTGATCGTGGTCACGGCGGTTCAGCCAGCGATCTTCACAATCGTCCACATCGCCGCGTCGTATTTCTCATCAAGGGGTAAGGCTCCGGAGGGGCCTCCCTTCCCGGAGACGGCCCAGCAGGTTCAGGGCGCGGTGCAGGAACCAGCTCCAGGCGAAGTTCGTCCGGCAGCGGGTACAGGTGGGGTCGAGGCGAAGGAGGGGACCAGAGCAGCGGAATTCGTTGCACAGCAGGAACAGAAGGAGGTCGGGCCACAGGCCGATGTCTCACAGGAGGGGAAGAGGAGGATAGCTGAGGTCATAGGTTTCAGGCAGCCGGCCCTGATACTGTCTCTGCAGGAGAGGGCAATCGTTGAGATGATGGCGGAGGTCGAGGGTGCACTGGTCCCGGTGAAGGACATAGCGTCCGAGACGGGCGGAAGATACCTCGCTATCGAGAAGGCCCTGCTGTACGATCCGGCGACGATCTACGACGCTGTGAACTCGTTGTTGCGGAAGGGCGTCCTGGAGAACGCGGGCTTCGTCTTCAAATCGGTATGCTGTCCGAAATGCCTGAAGGCCGACGCGTTCGCTGACCTCGTCTGTCCGCAGTGCAGGTCCGACGACATAGTAAGGCAGGACATCTACCAGTGCGGTAACTGCGGATACCTCGGTCCTCAGCAGAGCTTCACCAGGGGTGCCTACTTCGAGTGCCCCCAGTGCAAGATAAGGACTGATAAGGTGCTATCGCTCGTCTCCGAAGGAACGCCTGCAGCTGCAGAAAGGGGCACCGGTCAGCAGAGTGTCCTCACGATCTACTCCTCGATGTTCAGGTGCGGAGCGTGCGGGGCGATCTTCGACGTCCCGAGGACGAGGTTCCACTGCAAGTCCTGCGGCGAGTTCTACGACATCCAGAGCGGTCTGATCTTCCGGTACACCGCCATCAGGTTCAAACCCGCCTACAGGGATGCGGTGCTGAGGGAGAAGAGGCCGATAATCGCGCTGACGAACCTCCTCAGGTCATCGGGGCTGATCACCGAGGCCCCGTACGTGTCTGTGGACGAGATGGGGGTCACGAGGATGGCTGACCTCGTGGTGAAGGCCTACGGGAGGGTTGTTGCGGCGGTGTTCAGCGTCGGAGCACCGTACAAGAGCACCGCGGACGTGATATCGGAGGCGTTCTGGTTCAAGGTGCACGAGAAGGTCGACCACGTTTACGTGCTATCCGTCAGCAAGCTGGCTCCTGAGCTCCTGGAGCTGGCCAGGAACCTCGAGATCGAAGTGATAGACCTAGCCGACGTGAGCGAGGTGATGCTGCGCGGAAGGCTGTCCGTCATCGTGGACCGGATCAAGGGCTCCTTGGTCTGACGGCGTTCAGCAGCGAGCTCAACCGCCGACGGACGGCAGCTGGAAGAGCTGCACCGATACGATGCCGGTGATCCAGATCGCTATCAGCGAGACCGCCGAGAGTATCACCGCGTGAACGAAGCCCCCTGCAACCCTTGAGGTGGAGATCTTACCTGCGACGAGGCCGCTGATGGCCGCGATGAAGATCACCGGAGGGAGGAAGAAGCCGATGAACTCGGCGGCGGAGATGGGCATCCGGGCCACCTTGAGCAGCTCCCTCATGAAGACCACCAGGATCACCACCACCGTCACCAGGAGGAGGGCCGTGAGGTACGGGATCATCATCAGCGGCCTGAGGGTTGCGCGCTTCTGACGCTCGATCTCCTCCAGGTCCTCGGAGAACGACGTCAGGACCTCGAGGGTCTCGGGAGCTCCGCCACCGACGTCTATTGCGTCGATCAGAATGAACATGCCTGCGCGCTCGAGCCAGCCGTACGTCCTCTTGACGAACTCCTGGTAGATCTTGCTGAGGGGGAGACCCCAGCTGATCATCCGGGCTATCTCCTTCAGCCTCTTGGAGAACGCGCCGTAGTTGTTCCGGGACAGGTCGATGATGCACTGCTCGGGGCTGAGGCCCGTCTTCCGCACCTCGGTGAGGTCCCTGAGGAAGACGGTCATGCCGTGGATGACCGAGAAGTTCTCCCTGCTGTACCTCATGAAGGCCACGGCTCCGGGGAGGAAGAAGACGATGAAGTTCAGGCAGAGCGCGATCGAAGACTCGTAGCCCTGCTCGAGGCCCATCAGCTTCCTGAGGGCCACGATCGACCCGGAGGTCTCCCTGAAGGGCGAGATGAACTGGAGGTCGGTGACGTAGAAGGGCAGGACGAAGAGCGCGAGGAACGCGAAGCCCGCGGGGAGCGTGTAGTAGAAGACCCTCATCGGCCTCGGGTCGGTCTGGGGGTACTTGGGCTGACTGATGTCAGCGATGTAAAGGAAGACTATCGAGAGCATGGGCAGGACGATGTACGCGATGATGGCGAACTGCTCGGCCGGGAGGACCATGAACTCCGAGGGGAGGGCCCTCGAGACGATGTAGATCGTGAAGAGCACCAGCGACAGCATCATGGTTATGGCCGCGTAACCCTCCATCAGCATACCCATGCGCTCGCCGACGATCCGCATCGTCCCCATCCGCGACGTGAAGATCTGCTCCGTCTTCCGGATCAGGAAGTGGACGACGTCGCCGCCGGACCTGAGCGTTGACGCGTATCCCAGCAGCAGGTCCCTGTACTCCTTCGAGGGTATGCCCTTGGCCATCTTCTCTATCGCGGTGACAGGGTCCTCGCCGGCGACGGAGACGTGTACCCTGGCGATCTTCGCCGACTTGGCGATGTTGGGGAGGAGCTCGCTCTCGGAGAGGCGCTCGAGGCTCTTGAAGGGCGGTATACCGCCGGTCGACATCACGGCCAGGTAAGCAGCGGCGTAGGGGACCTCGCTCTCGTACATCGATGCGGCTCCGGAGGCGGAGAGGTATGGGTATGCGATGCCGAGGAGGAGGACCAGGAACGGTATCGGGAGGAGGAGCAGCGCGAAGAGGGCCTCTCCTGTCAGGACGAAGACGGTCGCCATGAGAGCTCCGGTGACGATCGCGGAGAGGACGAAGGCGGCCGAGACCATCGAGGCGAAGACCTCTGGGTGGATCCGCTTGCCCGTAGAGTCGAGCTTCTCCGGTATGCCCGGAGCGAGCCTCAGGACCAGACGGCTGCCGAGGCCCCTGAAGTGGGTGAAGGCGAAGGACGCGAAGGAGTCGGAGAACCCCATGCCCTGCCGTCTTTCATCCCTCGGAGGGGTAATATGTTTTGCTGGTCAGGGATGCGGGTGGGTGAGAACGCTGGCCGAAAAGCGGTAATTTCGGATGGATATTCTCAACCCTGATGTCACCGGTGGTGGCCAAGGTGATCCTGGTGGTTGTGGCCGTGGTTATGGCCCTGGCGGTCGGGTACTTCGCGCTGAACGTCATCACCGCAACCACAAGGTTCGAGAGGCTGGAGCTCTCCGGGGCCTACATGCAGGATCCGAGGACCATCGTCTTCCTCGTCAGGAACCCGGGCGTGGAGGTCTCGAGGGTCAGGGTATTGCTGCTGCAGGGGAAGCCGGCTGCGGAGGCTTCGGGTGAGGTGCTGCTCAGGCCCGGGGACCAGGTGACGTGCGAGGTGCGGCTCGTCGAGAGCCCTCCATCGGGGATCGTGGTGGAGCTGGGGGTGATCACCTCCACCGGGAAGACCTTCACGACGATGCTCCAGGCCGATCAGGGCACCGGCGTCTCGGGGGAGCTGGAGGTCGAGTCCTTCGCGTGCTTCCGGTGATCGCTCGCCCCGACTCCTATGGCCAACCTGTCGTCGGGTCCCAGGGAGCGAGGTCAACGGTTGGCAGTCCGGAAAATCGTTTAAAGTGCGGGTCCTTCGCAGGCGCCTCCGGGGCAGAAAAGAAATAACTATTGGACGTCATGATGGGGAGGACGTGAGGGACAGGAGGAAGGCTGGGATAAGCCCTGTGGTCGCTACGGTGATCCTGGTGGCGGTGGCGATAGTGATAGCGATAGCGGTGGCCTTCTGGGCGTCGGGGCTCGTCGGCGTCTTCACGAGGTTCGAGAAGATCGAGATCGTGTCGGCGTACTTTGATCCAGGAGATCCTGCTGATCCAAATGATGACGCGGTAGTAGTGATAGCGAAGAACAGCGGGTCCAGCCCTGCGGTGGTTGACCAAGTGTTTGTCAACGGAGTACCATGTACTAATGTGAATCATGGTCCTACTAGAGCTGGTGCAATCCAAAATCTTCCCGCTAATTTAGGTATAGGTAACTCAGAGTATTTCGTTTTGCAAGGTGGTCCTGATGCTTGTTTCAGAACGGGCGGAGTGACCAACGAAGTAGCCCTGCACTCGACGAGCGGCAAGACGTATCCAGTTGCGGTGCTGGTACCGTAAGGACGACTTTAATCCCAAAGACATCTCATTTTTTGGATCAGTCTCCATAACCAATTTGCCCCTTAACCGCTTCTTTTCGAGTCGCTGTCTCCTCGCGAAAAAGCAGGATCAATCACCACATTACAGCGGTCCTCATCGCAGGTTTCAGGGGCGAAGCAATTGCGAATAGGCTCGTCACCTACCCGATCGTCATGACCGCAATCCTCTCACCGATGGCGCTCGTGATGAACCTCGGCCTGCCCTACTGGGAGTTCGTCTTCACCCTCATCTACAGCGCGACGCAGGGTCAGTGGGTCGTCGAGGGCACGATAGCCACGCTCGTCACGGTGCTGATGCTCGCCTTCGCGCTGCTGGCCGCAGAGCTGCTCCACCGGAGGCTCAACGGTTCGGAAACCGGCCCTCAGGCCGCGTGAACCGCAACCGCATCACGGTTTGGCCACGGCATTCCGAACAGCAAATCAGGGAAGCGTAGAACTTGGCAGATTTAACACGACATATAAGCGTTTCCGGGGAAGGAACCGACGTCGCTAACTCCCATCAATTTATATTGGCTTAAATTAAGGTTGCACAAGAATGAAAAGGTCACGCTCACGCCGCTCATCGCGGTCATCGGGGGTTTCACCGGCGGTCTCCACCGCGATCCTGGCATCGGTCACCGTGGCCATCGGCATCCTGCTAATGGCGGTCTCCTTCAACTGGTTCGGCGCCTCGGCCACAGACCTGACCCAGAAGACCGACAGGTCGATCCACCTCGTCAGGACCTCCGGGATGCTGGTCTTCGAGATGGTGAAGTACCCGCTGGACGTCGACAAGAGGAACGTCAGGCTGAGGAACATCGCAACCGTTGACCTCTGCGTCGTGAGGCTTGAGCTGATCAGGGAGGACGGTTCCATCGGAGGCCAGTACCCGTCTCCGCCACAGAGGTGGTTGGCCTGCGGCCGGGCCGGAGGGCTCGACCCGATTCCTCCAAAGGGGTCCCTTGATCTGCCAGGCACCAAGCTCCCCGGCTGTCCCACCTGCTTCTTCGGAGAGCGGACAAAGCTCAGGGTCTGGTACATCGCTCGGAACCTGTACGACCAGAACAACCCCGAGGTCTCGGCGGACGAGATGCAGTTCGTCGAGACGGTGATCATTTATCCGGGATTGGTAAACCCGGAGGTTTGCGTTCCGCCCGAGGGGACACCGGCCGTCTTCCTGGCCTCGGTGGATCCGGTGACCAACGCCGATAACGGCGAGATCAGGCCCCAGCGATCCGACAAGCTCTACGTCAGCTTCAGGCACGCCAGCCCCAGCGTATCGACTCCCCAGAGCTTCACGTTCGTGCTCGCAGACAGAGATTCCAGCGGAGTTATCACGAGCGACCTGAGGATCGACACTTCCGCCGAGCAACCGGTCAGGGTGACGCCTCCGGAGTCGCTGGGCTCGATCATAGCTCCGTTCTCAGTTGACGTCTCATCCCCAACCTACACGGTGATACCCAACAGGTTCTACTTCGGCAGTTACAACCATCCCTCAGCGGGCGTGGTCCACGTCAGCGGTGTACGGCTCATCACGCAGTTCTTCGCATGGGTCGGCGAGGAGCCCATAGTCACCACCGTCATGATCGAGCTGGCGAAGAAAGAGTATGACGTGCCCGCAACGGTGCCTCTGAGGCTGAAGCTGATCGACTGCAACAACAACGTGCTGGCCCAGGTCACGACCACCGTCACCATACCCTCCGGCGTCCAGTTCGACAGCTTCTTCATCGACCTACCGACGGAAGAACCCGTTCTGGCGTTCAAGGTGTACAGGGTCGAGGTGGAGGTAGGGTGAGGTGAAGCCCCCGAGGTCCGAGGGACTATCCGAAACGGTCTCCATAGCAATAGCTGCGGCCTTCGTGGTCGCGATCAGCATCGCGGTCCTCACCTACGTCACCTCGACCTCCAACATCACGAGACAGCAGGAAGCCGAGAAGCTGAACAAGGACGAGCTGGTGCTGAGGTCCATGCTGGGTGCAGATTACGTCTACTTCCCCAGCCTGAGGGGGGTTTCTGGCCAGGGCGTGGCGAAGCTCAGGAACACGGGCGACGTGACGGTGACCGTGCTCAAGCTGATCGTTTACCGCAACGGAACACCGGTGCACGACACCAATCCGAGCTACGATCCCGCCAGGTACGTCACGCTGGGGAGGATGGAGGCGAGTGAAGTCTACTTCATGTGTCCGGGCTGCAACCCCGGCGACCCGGTGCTGGTCACGGTTCACTACGTCCCGACCGCGCTGATAGATCCCAGAGACCCCAGCAGGGTTGAGCCGCTCATCAGAACCATGCTCTTCAGGGTGGCCTCGTTCAAGGCTGAGGTTCCGAACGCCGACATCGGCAAGCTCTGTCCATCCCCTGTGGGAGGATGGCTGCTGGTGGACTACGTCGATCCCGTTGAAGTACCGATCTACGTGGGCCGGACGCTGACCAGGTTCCAGGTCGAGGGAGGCGTCAAGCTCAGGATCGGTATGGCGAGCGATCAGGAGCTGGAACCGACCGAGATTAGGGTGACGCTCCAGGACAAATACGGCAACACCGCAATCGGCTCGGCCACGGTATCCGGAACAACGCCCAAAGACCTGACCGTTCCGCTGACGGCCCCCTCACCGCTCCGGTACCCGCTGACCGTGACCATCACGAGCGACCGCTACACCGTCCTCCCGGGGGTCTGGAGGTTCAACGTCGACAGCGACGTGGTTTACCCGGACTTCGCCAAGCTGAACGTCGACCGGCTCAACCTGCTGACGACCTCGATGCTAGTCTCCGTCTACGCTATAGACAACGCTGACGTGAGCGTTTCGGTCCAGGTGATCGACTGCAACGGCGGCGTCTCCGGAAGGAGCTCCGGCACCCTGATAACCCTAATACCGGGAGGTGCGGACTACCTCAACCTCCAGGGGACGGCTGACTTATCGCCCCCAGCCCAGCTCTTGAGGTTGTACGATGTGACGATCGACTATACCGAGGTCACGCCAATTCATACAGTCACTATGACGGTGACCGTGACCGAAACCACCACCGCGACCGTAACCTCCACCACTACTACTACTACAGTACCCAGCACGGTAACCACAACGAAAACGTCCACGACTACCGCTACCGTATATAGGACCACTGGAACTTCTTCGACCACCACGATCAGAAGCGCCACTAGTGTAATATGGACTACAACCACTTCGACTTCAACCAGGACCATCTATACCTACACCACAGTTTACACCGCCACCGTGTCACTGAGTAGAACCGTTATTACAACGGTCTACACTTCCACCACGACGCTCAGCAGAACGTCCACCATCAGCAGCACCAGTACCGTCTACTCGCCCACAACCACCCAGACCCTCACGAGCTACAGCACGGTTTACACCACGACCAGGACCTTCACCCAGACCTCGACGGTCGGAACGACGATAACAAGGACCACCACAGTCACAGTCACGATAACAGTATCGCCAGGAGGCGGCTATCTCTCTCCAGTAACGACCTCTGAGCTCAGAACACCGCTTGACCCATCGCTGCTGCTTTTCGTGTCAGGTGGCCTCGGTCTGGCAGGCATGTCCTCACCCTTCATTTACAGAACATTGAGGAGAGAGGGGGTGGTAAGGAGATGAGGCTCGAAAGTAAGGGCGTCACCGCTGTCATCGCGCTGCTCGTCCTGATGGGCGTCCTTTGGGGCGTTATGGAGGTCTACGCACAGGGAGCCACCAGAACCTCTACCACGACCACAACCACCACAACGACCACCACGATCTATCGGACGACATGGGTAACCGAGACGGTCACATCGGGTGAGGTAACTGAAACGAAAACACTGACGACCACGACGACCGTCACCGTTCCGACGTACGCGATTAGTACCCGTACTTCAACAACCACCGTAACCACAGTCACGTCAACCTGGACTACAGTCGCTAGAACGACCACGACCGCGACTATTACTAGGAGCCAAATTCTGACCGTAACGGTCACCGTGACCAGCACCATCTACACCAGGTCGACGGCCACCGTCTGGACCACCACCACGACGTGGACGACGCTGACGACCCCCACAACCGTCACCACCACGACCACCAGCACCGTCAGCACCGAGAGCAGAACTACCACAACGACCACCACCAGCACGACGTCGACGACAACGATAACGGTCACCGTCACGACCACAGTTACCCGGAGGGGTGGTGAGGGATGACGCGCAGGATCAGGAACGGGCGGAAAGCAGCGATCACCGGAGTCCTCTCGACGGCCATAGGCATCCTGATCTTCTTCGCCGTGATCATCCCGACCTGGCTCTACATGCAGCAGCTCCAGACGATCTTCATGGACGAGGTCAACAGGAGGCTGATATTCGAGGCCGAGAAGCTCCGAGAACGCGTCCAGGTCGAACCCTACATCAACCCGGAAGGAAGCAGCTACAGGTTGCTGGTGCGGCTGACGAACCTGTCCCCCCTTGAGTCCACCGTGACGGGGCTCTACGCTGAGAGCAGCACGAGCGGGATCGTCAGGCTCTCCGAGAACCCGATCATCTTGGCCCCTGCGGAGTCGAGGCTCATCCGGACGGAGTACTTGTTGCAGTGTCCGTCGCCAGAGAGCTGCGAGGTGTTGCACGTAAGAGCCTCAACGGCAAGGGGCAACTCCTTCCTCTCGGCCTACGCCATCGGGCCTATGAGGTTGCCGTACGTGCTCGTCCTCTCCCTCGCCAATCTGACCGTGTCGACCGAATACGTCGTCACCGCAGAGGTCAAGGAGGGTTCCCTCGGCTGCATCTCGCGGCCCACAAGCACTTCGGGTGAGATCGCACCTGGCTGCACCAGAAGGGTTGAGGTCGCACGCTACATCGAGGTCAGGTCTAGCTCTGAGGGCGTGAACGTGGGCAGGGAGGAGGTCTTCTACTTCAACGTCGCACCGGGCAACTACACCGTCAAGGTGAACATGGTGAACGACCAGGGTGTGCTTGTGCCAGTGCTGTCACTCGGCGATCTCACACCTATAACGGTGTTGGACGACACGATCGTAAGGGTCAACGCACGCATTGACGAGCCTTGGGGGATAGTGCTGAGGCTCAGCAGCCCAGTTAGCAGGCTCGTGCTTCTCAACTCGTCTAATCCCGATCAACCCCTGCTTGTGAACTTCACGTTTTTCGTTCACTACGACCCCCGCTTTCCGGGTCCGATGGTCAACGTTACGAGCATAACACTAACGATATCATCAGAATCGTCGTCAGGTACATGCCAATGGTCTGACAGTTCTGGCGGGATATACAGGCTCATTCCAGGTGACACGGTGCCTGTCACGTTCAAGTGCGAACTCCCTCAAAATGAGCCGACGAAGTACGTGATCACGGTCTCCATCGATGAGAGCGCTGTTGAGATACCCGGGGAGTTCAGGCTCGACAGCTCAAATAGCGTCCTGATCCAGAAGGTGACGGTTCTGCTTTGCCGCGTCAATCGGATAACCGTTGTGACCGGCATCAGCGCATCCACGGTAACCACCACGCTGGGTCCACCAGGCCGCGATGTTCTGACCTACATCAACGCCATCGAGGTTCAGACCACCGTGATGCAGGCAGTCAACTGTCCGTCGGGGTGACCTCCTTGTCCGCGTTCGTTGCTCAAGAAACATCGTGCTTGCAAAAATTTATAATGGATTGTGGGAGGTGGGAGCAGGATGAGTGAGAAGAAGCCCGATGCCCAAAAGGTCGTTGATTCCTGGGAGGGCATCGAGGTGAAACCTGTACCCTACGACTACGACATACTCTCCAGGTATCAGATCAGGGAGGGCCTCGCGGAGGTGATAATAGCGTCGCCGCCGGGAAGGTTCGTAGAACCCACGTACTTCTGCAGCGAGGTGCCGCTCAACAGCAAGGAGAAGGAGATCGTCGAGAAGGTGAAGGACATCCTGACGAAGGAGCTGGACTTCCCGAAGTTCGAGGACCTAGAGGAGGTGAGGAAGGCGGTACTTCAGGGAGCCGCGAAGGTCCTGAAGAAGTACGGGAAAGGCCTGGGAGTCGACGTCAACAGACCCGAGCTGATGGCGAAGCTCCAGTACTACATCGAGCGGGACATGATGGGCTTCGGGCCTCTGAACATCATCTTCGAGGACCACAGGATCGAGGACATATCCTGCAACGGGGTCAACGTGCCGGTCTACGTCTACCACAGGGACTTCGAGAGCATACCCACCAACATCGTCTTCACAACAAGGAAGGCCCTCGACGACTACATCATACACCTGGTCCACAAGGCGAACAAGCACATCTCCTCAGCTTTCCCGATCGTCGACGCCATGATCTACGGGAAGCACCGGCTCGCGGCGACCTTCAGGGAGGAGGTCTCACCCAGGGGCAGCACCTTCACGGTGAGGAAGTTCAGGGAGAGGCCCTTCACGATCACCGAGCTGATACAGGCCAACGTGATCAACAGCCTGCTCGCCGCGTACCTGTGGTTGCTGATCGAGAACAAGGCCAGCATAATGGTGCTGGGTGCGACGGGAAGCGGCAAGACCACGATCCTGAACGCCCTGACCACGTTCATCAAACCCCTGTACAAGATCGTCACCTGCGAGGAGACCCCGGAGATCAACATCCCGAGGGAGAACTGGGTGAGGTTCGTCACCAGGGAGAGCTACGGCTTGGGGTCGTCCGAGAGGGGGAGGATAACCCTGTACGACCTGGTGAGGACCAGCCTGAGGTACAGGCCCGACTACCTGATCGTGGGAGAGGTGAGGGGTGAGGAGGCATACGTGCTCTTCCAGGCCATGGCGACCGGTCACGGAGGTTTATCGACGATGCACGCCGAGAGCCTCGACACCGCGATCAAGCGCCTGACCTCGCCTCCGATGAACATAGCACCGTCCTTCATACCGCTGATGAACTGCGTCATCTACGTGGAGAGGGTGATGGTCAGGTACCTCGAGCAGTTCAACGTTCCCGCTAGGAGGGTGCGGTTCATGTGGGAGGTCGTGGACTTCGACAGCTACCAGCTCGTAGGCGAGTGGGACCCCAGAACCGACGGTTTTAAGAGCTACCTGAAGGAGAGCGCGCTGCTGAAGAGACTGGGCGCGAGGCTCGTGAAGACGGTGGACGAGCTGCTTACCGAGCTGGAGAAGAGGAGGATGCTTCTGGACTGGATGGTCAGACGCGGGATAACGAGGCCCGAGGACGTGAACCGCATCGTGCTGCAGTTCTACGAGAAGCCCGAAACGGTTCTAGCGCAGGCGGTGGCCGAGCTGGAGACGCTGGTCAGCGTCGAGAGGGAGCTGACGGGCCCCAAGAGGCTTGTGGAGGTGCTCCAGAGGCTCGGAGGGAAGTCAGACCTGAAGACGCTGATGCAGACCTCTCAGCTCGACGAGAGGGCCTTCTGGGACTCGATCAACTCTCTGCTGAGGAGCGGGGACATAGAGCTCCAGCAGGGCGGCATCATCAAGCTGAAGATGAGGGCTGCCTGAAGGCTGGGCAAGCGAGGCATCGGTCACCTGTCGGAACGGCCCGATACCCTGATGGTGAAGGTCGCCTCGCTGTTGGTGTACTGGAGACCGGAGCTCTCCCCCTCACCGATTATCACCCCTGCGGGGACCGTAAGCGTGACGTCGTTGCCCGAGACCACGGTCACGGAGCAGGAACCTATCTGGGAAGGTTGACCAGGGTTGAGAGTCATGCCGGTGAGGACGGTGCATCCTCCGAGGATACCGCCCCCGGTCACCCTTAACAGGTCATCGGGCACCCGGGTTATCACGACCTGCTCCTGCGCGTTGGCCGGAAGCCGTACGTAGACGTCCGCTATGACAGTGACGGGTTCCCTATTCGGGTTGCCTCCCACCACAACCCTCGGCGGCGCCATTATGATGACCGCCAATTCGACTGACGTGAAGGTCTGACGACCGAGATCGAAGATCACCGCGGTGTAATCGGGCACCGTGACGTTCTGCGGGTTGAGGTCGCCGAGGTCTACAGGACGACCGTTCTCGTAGAGCGTCACCCTGAAGGTGCCTGCAGTCGTACCGAAGGCAACGGTGACGTTCTCGTTGGAGGCCGTGGCCTTATGGGTGAACCTCCTCGGGGAGACCTCACCGAAGTCCAGGGGCTCGACCTCCACCATGTACGTACGTCCCCTTCGCATGTCGATGATGCTCACCGTCAGGGTGTACGGATAAGCCGATGACGATAGCCTGCCTCGGCGCAGGCTGACGATGTCTGAAGCGAACTCCCTGCCCCTCTCGGTCACGACCTCGAACATCACGTATCCCGTGAAGCCCTGGACGCAGGGAGCTACATTCACCAGCGTCTCGCCTCCCGGGTTGAGCGTAGTGGGAACTACGACGCAAGGGCCGTCGGGCGGAAGGGTGGCTCCCGTTCTGACGTCATACGCCCACACCCGCACGACCGTAACGGAGATCGGTCCCTTGTTCACCACCTTAAGAAGCGGTTCATCTCCGAGCTGTGTAACGACCACTTCCAGCCTCTCCGAGAACCTGTCCGTCTCGAAGTAGCGCCTCGAGTTCACCTCATTGGAGAGGAGGGAGTAAAGCGACTGCGTCACCAGAAGCGCCGGAATGAATGCCGCGAATATGATAACCACCATGAAGAGGGCCGAGACGGCCGACGAGATCCCACGATCAACCTTTGAGGTCATACCTAATCGTGACGCCGTACTGCGCGTTCGCGACCGGATTATCCGGCATGTAGAGGTGGGTGGGGAGGGCGAAGACCTCTACGACGTAGGACGACCCCCGACCGTGAACGGGACACGTGAGCAACCTCACCTGCACCATAGCAGGGGGAACGCGGCCCACCTCCCTGAAGCCACCGGCGGGGGGAGGAGACCCCTTCGGGTAAACGACGCAGCGAAGCAACACAAGCTCGTATCTCCCGGGGTTTGAGATCCAGACGAGCGCCCTGGTCCCATCGTCCGTGAGGACCGCATGCTCCACAACAAGCATGCTCCATTGCTGGGCGATCTCCTTGTTGGTCTGGTCGAGCGATCTCACACTGGATGAGACCGTCCATGCGTGGCTGACGAGCATGAGGACAATTCCGATCGCCACTGCCACAGAGGTCAACAGCCCCTCGGCTACGACGGGGCTCACACCAGTTCTGGTCTTAGGCGCCCGAGCTCCCACCCCTCCACCCCCCGTGAAGCTTCTATGCGCTCCTGAGGCCCCTCAACCGGTCCTGGACGAACCTGATAACGGAACCGAGGGTGACGAAGCCGCCGTTGTCGAGGCGGAGGACCTCGACCTTCGCATCCGAGACGAACCTGATCGCTTCCTTCAGCGATTTGTCACCGCCCATAACGGGCATCTTCACCAACGCCTCGTTCTCGTAGACGAGGTAGCTGTCCAGGACCTCATCCGACCTCCTGACGGACCTCAACAGGTCTTTAGGCGACAGGAGCGCGGCGACGAGGGAACTTGAGGTGACCGCGAAGTCGGTCTGCTCGATGACCATGGCCTCGCCTTTGTTCGCCACGAGCGCGGTCACAGCTTGCCTGACGGTGGTCTCGAACGGTAAGACCTTCACCTTACCCGAGAGGGCGCTGATCGGTGTGTCCGCCATGATCCGGGACAGCTCATCTATGCTGAGAGTTAACCTCAGAGCGTCATAGCCGGATACGACGGCCACCGGCTGACCTGCGGAGTCGATCAGGATGGCACACCTGCACTGGTCGTCCAGCACGGCCCGTACCACCTCGTCGATCTCGTCCTCCACGCTCATCAATGGTACTGGGTGAACAACGTCGCTGACCCTCATTGACATCAACGATCGGATGAAGTCGGACTGGTTTCGCTCGATCACGTTCAGCAGTTCATACGGTGTGACGACCCCCATCACGTGAGACCTCTCATCGATGACAGGAACGTGACACACCCCGAGCCCGGCCGCGAAGAGCGAGAGCTCCATCAAAGTCCGGTGAGGACTGACGAAGACCAAAGGAGAGAAGGTCCATCCTCGGTCCTGCTCTCCATCTGAAGGGAGAGCGACCGACTTTTCCGAATCGGTAACCGATCCCAACTCGTGATTGACAAAATAGAATCTAAATTTATACCTATCGTTAACAGCGATTGACAGATCAAAATAAATATAAATAGAGGCTTCATGATTTGTTCTCCACGAGAAATGACGATTGATCAGGTGACCAAACTGATTGATCAGATGGGAAGGACGAGGAGGAACGTTAACCTGCAAGAGGAGATCTCCCACATTTTGGACGCCGTCAAGAAGTTCGGACCTAGGAACATCTCGCTGATCGCGCGGCAGACAGGCGTCCCTCGTGAGACGGTACGCGTCAGGCTGCTGAAGATCCTTCCGAGGTACGGATTCGTGATCAGGATGCTCCCGAACTACTACAAGCTCGGCCTCACGCGTTACTTCGGGTACCTGCGCTTCACGAAGCGATTCGCCGACAGGGCGAAGGAGGTTCTGGGCTGGCTCGGCGAGAACACGTACCTGATGTACTGGGGGAAGGTCCTGATGAGGAACGACTACGTCGTGATCGTGACCCCTCCGTACAGGTTTGAGAGGGATTACCTTAGAATTTTCGAGGAGCTCACCGACATCGGAGTCCTGGAGGACTACTGGTTCAGGAAGGTCAAGGCCTACGGACATCCGAATGCCTCCTACAGGTACTTCGACTTCGAGAACGGCAAGTGGTCTGATCGACAGCTAATCGACGGCGAGGACGAGTTCGATCAAGTGATGGTCAACGAGATAGACGAGGCGGAGAGGGCGCAGTACATCGTCGACTCGCTCGACCTGAAGATACTGCAGCAGCTCCAGTTCGACGCGCTAAAGGACTTCACCGAGATGGCCAGCGAGCTGGGCGCGCACCCCCGCGTCCTGTCGTACCACTTCAACGAGCACGTGGTCCGGAAGGGGCTCGTGGCAGGGTGGATGGTGAGCTACGTGCCAACGCAGACGATCGAGAGAGGTGCGGGAAGGTTCTGGATGCTGCTGGAGCCCATCAAGAATCAGTACGAACTCCGCGCGCTGGTCAGGGAACTCGCGAAGCCGCCGGCCTCATGCCAGTCGTACAACGTGCTTGATGACGGCTCCGTGGCGATGCACTTCACGCCCACGTCCGACACGTCGGCAATCGCCCAGAAACTCGGAAACGTCGGAGATTTGGAGGGGCAGCTTTTGGTGTTGAGCGAAGCAAGTTACTATTTGATCACCACCGAACTGTTCGAGGGCAATGCATGGGCTCAGAAGGACACTACACCCCTTATGAAGGAGATTCTAACTTTGCAGAAAACATCAACATAAATTTGGAATAAATTTGGGACAGTTCCACACAACTAACAAAACCCCAACGTCTTAAGCAGGATCAGGACCAGCTCGGGGACCGTCCATTTCCGATCCGACCCTCCTTTGCGAAAGCTTCTATTTAACTATGTTTTCCATTCTGCCAACATGGATCCCAAATGACTGGCAATACGGAAACCCAGTGGAGATCATTATTTAAACCGTTTATATTGGGAGCGCTGTTCAGTCCGGTCCGACAAGTCAACACGAGAGAATTGGCCATAACAGACTCCGACTTCACGTCGAGGGCACGGGCTCGCACGCTTTGAACGGACGTCTAACCAGTGCCTCAAATCACCGAAAAATACCGAGATTTCGGACACGGATTCAGTCAGGGCTGGGACGTTGCGGCGGATGACCGGCGGCCGCTGGCTCGAGGCGACGCTCTACCTCCTCAGCATCGGACTCGGCAACAGCCTCACCACCGGCCTCCAACCCCTCCTGCCCTACTACCTGAGGTCCGTCGGCGCGACGCCGGAGCAGCTCGGCGCGGTCCTCGCCGCCTCGAGGGTCTCTGTGCTGGCACTCCTACCGGTGGGTGGGCTGCTGACGGACTTCCTCGGGAGGAGGGCGGTGCTGGTCCTGTCGCCGCTGGTCATGAGCCTCGCCTACCTGCTGATGTCCTACACCACCTCCTGGTACGAGACGGTGGTGCCGCTGGCGCTGGCGTTCCTGCCGACGGCGATCGCGGGGCCCGCGGTCTTCGCGTACATGGCCGAGCTGACGAGCGCCGAGAAGTACGGAAGGTTCTACGGCCTATACTTCGCGGTCTTCAACGCCGCTACGGTCCTGGGCTACCTGGCCGCTGGCTACCTCGCCGAACACCACGGTTACAGGGCCCTCTTCCTGAGCACATCGGTCATCCTGCTGCTGACCGCTGCCATGAGGCTCGGGCTGAGGGAGGCGCGCGGCGAGCGGAGGAGGTCCGGCATATCGGAGGAGCTGAGGGGGTGGATGGATGCTGCGAGGACGGAGCCAGTGCCGACCCTGGTGCTCCTCAGAAGCCTGAGCCTCGCACACGTCACGATCCTCACCGCGATCTACCTCCCTCTCCTCGCGGACGAGGTGGCCGGGCTCAGCGAGTCGGACCTGACCTTCATGTTCGCGGTCGAGTCGGCGCTGTTCGCGCTCCTAGTGCCCCTCGGCGGGAGGCTGATAGAGGGGAGGAACTGGCCGCTCTTCGTGGTGGTTGAGCTGCTGCTGAGGGCCGGAGCGGGGGTGCTGCTGTTGGCGCAACCGACTCAGGCGGGGATCTTTGCGGCGCTGATCGCGGGCTCAGGGCTGGCCGTGTTCCTCCAGCCCTTCGTGGACGCTCGGACCTCGGCCTCGGTCCCCGCAGCGGTCAGGGGCAGGATCTGGGGACTCCAGCAGTTCTCGCACAACCTCGCGATCGCGGTGCTCACCTACCTCTCGGGGCTGATATGGGACGCCTTTGGGTACGCCGCAGCGATAGCCAGCACCTTCGCGTACCTGATCGTCATGGCGTACGCGGTCCGACGTCTGAGGTCGATGGAGGCTTTGGCAAGGGGTCCCTGAAGTTTTCCGAACTGACATCGGAACGGCTAATTTCTATACCGATTCGGAAAAAAGAGACGAACATCGCTTAGCCACTGTTTTATTTTGGACAGGAAGCGGAGGCCCGGGAATTGGAGGCCGAGGCGGCTCTATCGGGGCTTGTGGACCTCGTCACCGCTGGCATCACGTTCATCAAGCCGGTTTTCGACCCGCAGACAGAGACGGGGATATCCTACCCTGATGCCGATGCGGCCTTCGGCACGAAGGGCAGACAGACCGAGGAGATCCTCGAGCGGCTTCACCAGGCCGGCATCCTGAAGCGAATGCTCCTCGACGTGGTGAGGGCCTGTCCTAGGTGCGGGTTCCTCGACGTGGAGGTGAAGGAGGTGTGCCCGAAGTGCAAGTCCTCCATGATCGCCAGCACAGAGACTGGCATGCTCTGCAAGGTTTGCGGGTCGACCTTCAACGCCTCCGATCTGCTGCTGGGATGCGTTAGGTGCGGAAACGTCTTCCGGCAGGACAACACGAGGTTCAAGCCGCTCTACGCGTACATCCTCGCCAAGAAGGACGTCGAGGGGCCGCCTCGGCCCAGGACCCTCGAATTCACCGGCAAGCTGACCCTGAACGAGTCGATAGGCGAGGAGCTGAGGAAGAGCATGGAGAGTCTGGTGAGCAGGATCGAGCGGGCGGTGCAGGAGCTGGTCGAGATCAACAAGGAGCTGATGATGTCCAGGATCCGCGGGGAGAGGGAGGAGGCGAAGCCCGTTCTGTTGATGCCGAGGGCGACCAGGCTGTCGGAGGCCCTCAGGAGGACGCTCAACGCGCTGCAGGAGCTGGGCAGGGCGGCGGCCGAGGAGGTCGCTGCGAAGACGGGGCGTGCCAGGTCCCTCGAGAGCGTCTACCTCAACCAGCTGACCCAGCTCGGTCTCGTCCGCAAGGTCAGGGTGGGCAAGAAGGTCGTCTTCGAGCCGATAGAGCCCAGACCCGACGGAACGGGCGCGAAGGGATGAGGGACGGAGGACGAACTCCGGCCCCGGTTCAACCCGACCTCGTCGCGAGGATCAGGTACTGAACGACTATCGAGAGGTAGATGGCTGAGAAGGATATCAGGGCGGCCACGTGCCACCTCAGCCTCCTCACGTAGGATAGGGAGGCCGAGAAGAGCAGGAAGCACGCCATCTGCGCGACCACCAGGACCACATTCGCGACCACGCTGTTCGGCACGATGAACCTCGACTCGAAGTGGCCCGCCCCGAGGACCTTGTCGACGAAGGCCGCGGCGGGGTAGATCGACATCGGTAGCAGACCGACCGAGGTGAGGACGAGGGCCTGCCTCCACTGACCGGAGAAGGTGATCAGAGCCCTGAGGAAGCCGAGGGGACCGGTTATCCCTGACTCCTCTGCCCTCGTCAGCAGGTCGTAGAGCGCCGTCATCAGACCGAAGTAGAGGTAAACAATGATGAAGGTCAGGGCGAGGTACTTCGCGAACTCGGGAATGGAGAACGCCTCGAACCGGTAGACGTGCAGCACTATCAGGTCCATCTTCTGGTTGAGCAGCAGGGCTGTGAGCATCAGGATCGAGAGCGCGGCCACCACCGCACCCATCCTCACCCTCTCCGCGAGCGGTGCGACGAGCCAGTACGGAACGAAGAGCTGGGAGAGGGCCTCGACAACCCCGCTCCTCTTGCCCGTGAGGTCGGAGATCGAGATGTCGCCCCTCGTCTTGAGGAGCCTGTAGACCCTCTCGCCGAGCTCGGTGAGGACGTAGTTCCTCCGGTCGTCCTGCGTCACCAGGTGCTTCAGCTGCCTGAGGTTGTAGTAGAGGGAGCCGGTGCTGATGCCCAGCTTGTCCCGGAGGGCCACTGCGCCGATCCTGCCGGAGTCGCCGATCGCCTCGATGATCATCCTCCTGACCCTGCTCCGGAGGAGCCAGAGGAGTTCGCGCTCGTCGACGCCTTCCTCGGTCATGTCCCTCACCGATCCGGACCAACCGTAGTATTAACTTGTCAAAAAAAAAATCCAAGTCCTCTCCGTGAAAAGTTTGGCTGGGTGAGGAGCTCCGAGGAACCTCCGAGATTCAAATTGAGGGAGGCGCGGAAGGGAATGGGAATGTCTGCTAAGGGCACGAGGAGGAAGTCGGGCGAGCTGGTCTACCAGGCCGACCTGGTGAAGAAGGAGGTGATGGAGAAGCTCCAGGAGCTCGGGAGGAGGGTTGTGGAGGACCTCAGGAGGAAGAGGTGGCCCTCGATAGAGCTCCCGCTCAGGACGACGAAGAACATCGTCTACGACGAGCAGCTCAGGCAGTACGTGCTGGGGCCGAAGAAATCGGTCAGGACGCTCAGCAACATCAGGCACGTGAGGCCTTTCGCGCAGCTGGTATGGCTGGCCAAGTTCGCCAAGCAGCTGCTGGAGACGGGCAAGACCTCCACGCTCAGGGACACGTACTACGTGGCGCTGGGTGAGCAGATAGACTTCGAGGACCAGTCGGAGAGCGACGACATCATCATGGAGCTGGAGAGCGTACTGGGGCACCCGAGAGAGGACTTCAACATCTTCCCGGAGGAGAGGGCGTCCATCTACGGAGACCTGGTGATAGAGTACACCGTACCAGGCTTCAGGGGAAGGAGGATAGACCTCTCGTCCCACCCGGACGGATACGCGATAGGGCCGGCCCTGACCACGGCCGAGTTCGTTAGGTGCGGTGCTGAGCAGGTCTTCGTGATCGAGAAGGGCGCGGTCTTCAGCAGGTTCGTCGAGGAGGGCGCGGACAGGAAGTTCAAGGCGCTGCTCATCCACACCGCAGGCCAGTCGCCGAGGAACTGCAGGAAGCTGATCAGGCGCCTGAGGGAGGAGCTGAACCTGCCCGTGTACGTCTTCACCGACGCGGATCCCTACGGGGTACACATAGCCTCCGTTTTGATCCACGGCTCAGCCCTCTCGGCCCACATCAAGCAGATCAACGTCCCGGATGCGGTGTGGGCTGGGGTCTACGCCACGGACATCACGCGGTACAAGCTACCGACCATGAGGTTCACCGAGATGGACGAGAAGAGGCTCTCGGAGCTGCTGGTGGACCCGAGGTACCAGACGGACCCCTGGAAGAGGGAGGTGAAGTACTTCGAGAAGCTGAAGAGGAAGGCGGAGCTCGAGGCCTTCTCCAAGTACGGGCTGGAGTTCATCGTGAAGGACTTCCTGCCGGAGCGCCTTGCTGAGCTCCAGAAGCGCTGAAGGACTCGGTTCCAGCTCAGCAACAGGAACGTTTAGCACACCACGCATATAGCGGTCCCCTGACGCGTTGAGGCGGTGACGGGTATGGGACACGTCTGGGTGAGGGCCAGGATAGGCGACGAGCGAGGGAGCAGTACTACAGAGGTGGAGGCACTGGTCGAGACGGGAGCGACCCTGACGGTCGTTCCGAGGCGGCTGGCAGAACAGCTCGGGCTGAGGGTCACCGGGAGGACGGAGGTCGAGGCCTCGGCCGGGAGGATCGCGCTCGACAGGACCAGGATCCGGATCGAGCTCGAAGGGAGGGAGGACGTTGTGCCAGCGCTGATCTCGGACGTGACCGACAGGGCCCTGATCGGTTTGACGACGCTCGAGATCCTCGGGCTCCAGGTCGACCCGCTCACAGGCAAATTGAGGGAGTGGACGGCGCTGCTGTACGCGTCGGTGTTGGCTGACCGATGAGTGGTCCATCGACCAGCATTACAGCGTCACGTCGGCCACCGCGATGATCCTCGATGCCGAGACCTCCCTCACCTTCCTGACCGTCAGGCCGCTGGGGACCCTGCCGAGCTCCTCAAGCCTCGACCTGACCTTCCACTCCCAGTCCGCGACGCTGGAGGCGAAGCCGTAGACGTGGAGCGTCGCGCCCTCCCTCGCCGCGATCATGGCCTCTCGGAGGAACTCGAGCGAAGCGGATGGGTGGTTCATGATCACCCTGTCGTAGGCGCTCGGCCTCGAGGCAGCGACCCTCCTGGCGTCCTCGTTGACGGCCTCGACCAGACGCTCCACCCTGTTGAGAGCGACGTTCCTGACCAGGAAGCGGTAGGCGTCCGGGTTGAGCTCCACAGCGGTGACGGGGACTCCTCTGTGACGCGCTATCTGGATCGCGAAGGGCCCCACGCCGGAGAACATGTCCAGCACCCGCTCGCCCTCCCTGACCATCGAGACCACCCGCGACCGCTCGCCGGAGAGCCTCGGTGAGAAGTAGGCCCTTGCCAGGTCGACCTCGAAGACGCATCCGTTCTCCCGGTGAACGGTGTGCGTCCTTCGCTCGCCGGCCAGATGGACGTACTCCCTCGTCCTGAACTCCCCGGAGACCGGGCCCGCCTCACCCAGGACGACCCTGATCGATGGCGACATTTTGAGCACCGCTCTGCCGAGCTCCGCGGCGTAAGGCTCCAGCGCAGGCGGTATGTGGATCACGGCTATGTCCCCCACCACGTCGAAGGAGCTGGGGACCTCGTTCAGCAGTTCCTCGGGTATCCCCTCGACCGCCTCCCTGAGGCTCCTCGGCCTCCTCGGGACCTCCTCGAACTCGGACCAGGTCAGCTCCGCGCCGAGATCTCCGAGCAGGCCCCCCAGCGCTCCCGGATCGGTCACCGGGAAGAGGACGCGCTCGCCCTCCCTCCTCGGCCTGAGGTCGGTCCGGAGGAGGCCTGCCCTGAGCAGCTCGCGCCTCACGCGCTCCGCCCGCTCCCTCCCGACCGAGACGCAGGGGCTCCTGACCATCCGGCGGTGAGAGGTCGCCTCCCGTGATAAACCGCGGCGACGAGGGTTTCTGAGGTCGCACCCGATGCCCCGGAGCGGAGAGGTTTTGAATCCGAGCTCCCACTCCGATGAGGATGAGGGCGACGCTGCTGCTGGCGCCGAAGTGGGTCCTGTACGTCAGGGAGGACGGGGCGAAGGGACACGTGCCGCTGGGCGACGACGCGGCGAGGAGGCTGGCTGGGCTGGTGACCGGCAGGGAACTCGGCTGGGTCAGGGAGGTGGTCGAGGAGGTCGAGAGGGCCGGAGTTGATTCCTTCTCAACGCCAGACCCGCTGCTGCATCAGGCGCTGGCCGCGCTCGGGTACGGATCGGAGCTCCTGGATCCCTACAGGAACAGGGTCGACAGGGTGAGGATAGCGATGGAGGCAGGTGCGGTCGGATCGGAGTTGGAGTACGAGAGGGCAGCGAGGGAGGTGGCGATGGCAGCGACG
The DNA here is from genome assembly GCA_030059665.1 of Candidatus Calditenuis fumarioli. Taxonomy (GTDB): domain Archaea; phylum Thermoproteota; class Nitrososphaeria_A; order Caldarchaeales; family Calditenuaceae; genus Calditenuis; species Calditenuis fumarioli. The sequence goes on along the minus strand of JANVYR010000002.1, from coordinate 22,654 downwards.
GAGGTCCTGATCCGGGAGGCGGTGAAGAGGAGGGACCAGATGATCGTCCAGGCGGTCCGCGTGCTCGACGAGGTCCAGAAGACGATCAACGCGCTCTACTCGAGGCTCGTCGACTGGTACGGCATCCACTTCCCGGAGCTGAAGGAGCTGGTGGAGGACCCGGAGGACTACGTGAGGGCCGTGCAGGCAATCGGCGACAGGAGCAGGCTCAGGCGCGAGGAGCTTCTGAAGGTCCTGGACAGGAAGCTGGTGGACAGGGTGGTGGAGGCAGCGGGGAGGAGCCTCGGTGTGGAGGTGGCTGAGGAGGACATGGAGAGGATCCTCGAGCTGGCAGGCGTGATAAGGTTCCTGATGGACTACCGGGACGGGATCCAGAGGTACGTCAGGCAGCTGATGGCCGTCGAGGCCCCGAACGTCACCGCGATCGCGGGGCCGACGGTGGGAGCCAGGCTGATAACGCTGATCGGAGGGCTCGAACGCCTGGCGAGGGCACCGGCCAGCCTGATCCAAGTGCTGGGAGCCGAGAAGGCCCTCTTCAGGTTCCTCCGGACCGGTAGGGGAGCTCCGAAGCACGGCGTCATCTTCCAGCACCCGTACGTCCACGGCTCTCCCAAGTGGCAGCGGGGCAAGATAGCGAGGGCCCTGGCGACGAAGATCGCGATAGCCGCGAAGATCGACTACTTCTCCGGGGAGGACAGGTCCGCGGTCCTGAGGGAGGAGCTGGAGCGGAGGGTCAAGGAGATCAGGGAGAAGTACCCGAAGCCACCCGCGAGGAAGGAGGTGGTCCGGCAGCCGGCGAGGCAGCCCCAGCGCCCTGCGAAGAAGGAGAGGAGGGGGAGGAGATGAGGGTCGAGGGTCACGAGCGGTTCGAGGGAGTCTACTACGTCGTCGACGAGCTGCGGAGGGTCCTCTGCACCCTGAACCTCGACAGGGGCTACTCCGTCTACGGCGAGCAGCTCTTCCAGGTGGGCAACGCCGAGTACCGCGAGTGGGTTCCCTTCAGGAGCAAGCTCTCCGCGGCCATCCTCAGGGGCCTGGAGACGATGCCCGTTAGGAGCGGGACGAGGGTCCTCTACCTCGGGGCCGCATCGGGAACCACCGTCAGCCACGTCTCCGACATCGTCGGAAGGGAAGGCATAGTCTACGCGGTGGAGTACTCTCCGAGGGTCCTGGCCCAGTTCATGGAGCGGGTCGCCAAGAGGAGGAGCAACGTGGTCCCCATACTGGGTGACGCGAGGCTGCCCGAGAGGTACGCACACCTGATCGGAAGGGTCGACGTCCTGTACTCTGACGTGGCCCAGCCCGACCAGGCGAGGATCGTCGTCGACAACGCCAGGCTCTTCCTCCGCAGCGGGGGATACGTGATGGTCGCGATCAAGGCCCGGAGCATCGACAGCGTCGAGGACCCCGAGCGCGTCTACCGCAGGGAGATCGAGGTGATGGAGAGGGAGGGCCTGAAGGTGGAGGAGAGGGTGGACCTGGAGCCCTACGAGCGGGACCACGTCATGGTCGTCGCTAAGTTCACCTGAGGGTGACCCATGATCGTAGCAGGCATCGACGAGGCCGGGAGGGGCGCAGCGATCGGGCCGATGGTGATCGCGATCTTCGCGGTCGAGGAGAGCCTGATCGCCGAGCTCAGGAAAATCGGCGTGAGGGACTCGAAGGCCCTCACCAGGTCGAGGAGGGAGAGGCTCTTCGAGGAGCTGGGCAGGGTGAACGCGAAAGTCGCGTACCGCGTCGTCGAGCCGAGGACGATCGACTCCTCCGTCAGGTCGAGGGGAGGGAGGGGGCTGAACGCGCTCGAGGTAGATCTGTTCAGGGAGCTGATCCTCGAGGTCAGGCCAGACAAGGTCTACATCGACTCGCCCTACAGGAACCCGAGGAGGGTGCTGGAGCTGCTCGGTGAGCTCACCGGCACGACGGTCCTCTGCGAGGTCAGGGCCGACGCGAGGTACGAGGTGGTAGCCGCAGCGTCCGTCATCGCGAAGGTGACCAGGGACAGGTTCGTGGCGCCACTGGGAGCGGGATCTGGTTACCCGAGCGACCCGAGGACGATCAGGTACCTGAGGGAGGTCGCGAGAAGCGGGGCAGTCCCGGAGCACGTGAGGAGGTCCTGGAAGGCCTTCGCGAGGGCCCTTACGCTGGACGACTTCCGTGCCGAGCGGCGATGAGGCTCGCGGTCATAACAGGACCTCCGGGTTCGGGGAAGACGACGGCGCTCGTCAGGGTCGCCGAGATCCTCGGGTCGAGGGGCGTCGCGGTTGGGGGCTTCTACACCCGGGAGGTGAGGGAGGGAGGCGTGAGGAGGGGCTTCGAGGTGGTTGCGATACCCTCGGGCGAGACCGCATGGCTGGCCCTGAGGGGAGGCAGCAGCCGTTTCAGGGTCGGAGCCTACGCCGTCTTCCCAGAGAACCTCGAGCGCGTCGGGATACCGCAGCTGGAGCGTTCCCTCGAGGAGGGAAGGGTTCTGCTGGTGGACGAGGTGGGGCCCATGGAGCTCCTCTCGGAGAGGTTCGTCAGGTCGGTCGAGAGGGTTCTGGAGGCCGCGAGGGCATCGGCCTTCACCGTCCACTTCAGGGCGAGGCACCCGCTCATCGAGAGGCTCAGGTCGTCCGCGACGATGCTGGAGGTCGTCCGCTTCGGAACGTCCCATCTGGTGGCCGAGAGGGTGGCGGCTCACCTCCTGGGGTGATGCGCTTTGCTCGAGCTGGGGTTTGAGGTCAAGGAGATCGTTGAGGGCAGAGCGAGGCTGCTGGTTCCGAAGGGCGTGGGTGAGGTGGACCCCTCGAAGCTCCCTGCATTCTACAACCCCGCGTCGAAGGCCTCCAGGGACATCGCTGTGCTGGTCACAGCGGCTTTCTTCTCCGGAGGAGACCGGACCTTCGCCGAACCCCTTGCCGGGCTCGGTGCCAGGTCCGTGAGGCTGCTGCTGGAGTCGGGCGCCTTCAGCGAGGGGAAGGCGTGCGACATCAACGAGAACTCGGTCAGGTTGATCTCCGTCAACGCGCGGCTCAACGGCCTCGAATCCAGGCTCAGGGCGTACCACATGGACGCGAACGTCTTCCTCTCCAGCATCGCCGCCGAGAGGCAGAAGGTCCACTACGTCGACCTCGACCCTTCCGGATCGCCGGTCAGGTTCCTCGAGGGGTCCATCAGGGCCCTCCTCCCCGGGGGCCTCCTGGGGGTCTCGGCCACTGACCTGGCGGCCCTCTCCGGCGCCTCTCCGAGGACAGCGCTCTGGAGATACGGGATCAGGCTCACCAGGACCGCCTTTAGGAAGGAGGTGGCCCTGAGGGCCCTTACGGCCGTTGCGGTTATGGCGGCCTCCCGCCTCTCGAGGTCCGCTGTGCCTGTCTTCGCCGTGATCCACCGGCACTTCGCAAGGGTCTTCCTGACCGTGAGGAGGGGAAAGACCGGTGCGTTCAGGTCCGTGAGCCAGCTCGGGTACCTGAAGTACTGCGACGCGTGCCTGAACGTGGAGAGGGTGGTGGAGCTCCTGGGGACGCCGGAAAGCTGCGGGAGCTGCGGCTCGCCGTCGAGGCTCCTCGGCCCCCTCTGGCTCGGCCCCCTCCAGGACCCAGAGCTGATCTCGAGGGTACTTAGCTCCGGGCTCCTGCGGGAGGAGACGTTCGGGGAGGTGAGGGGCCTGATCACCCACGTCTCTGAGGAGCTGGGCGACGTGCCCTTCAGCTATCCCGTCTCAGAGCTCTCGAGGAGGGCGAGGTGCTCCCCTCCGAGCCCCAGGACCGTGGTGACCGCGCTGAGGGAGATGGGCTACAGGGCATCGCTGACGCACTACGACCACAGCGCCATCAAGACCGACGCTCCGCTGAAGGTCCTTTACGAGATCGTCAGGAGGCCGGCCTGAAGACGAACCTCCCCAGAGCTCTACCCTCCCTCAGGGCCTCGAAGGCCGACTCGTGGTCCTCCAGCCTCACCTCCCTCACCACCGGCCTGACCTGGCCGCGGGCCATCATCTCGAGCGCCTCCCTCATGGTCCTGACGGTGGAGCCGACGGAGCCGAGCACACTCAGGCCCTTCAGTATCACCAGCCCCAGCGGCAGCGGGAAGGTCCCCGCGGTCACGTTGCCCACCAGCACCAGCCTCCCGCCCCACTTGAGGGACCTGATGCTCTCGGCCATCGTTGGCTCGCCCACAGCCTCCAGCACCAAATCAGCGCCTCCGTAGACCCTCCTCACCTCCTCCGAGAACCCCGAACCGACGACGACGTGATCGGCCCCTGCGCTCCTGATCGCACCGGCCTTCTCCTCCGACCTCGTGGCTGCCACCACCCTGCATCCCAGCGCCTTAGCCACCTGGACCGCGTGGATCCCCACTCCGCCCCCCGCACCGGTCACGACCACCACCTCGCCGGCCTTCGCGCCGCCGACTTCCCTGAGAGCGTTGACCAACATCCCCACCACGCAGCTGGAGATGGCCGCTCCTGAGGGCTGAACTCCGTCCGGGACCCTGACGAGCGAGCTCGCATCTACCAGCGCGTACTCCGCGAAGACGCCCGGCACCTCTTCGCCGTACCACTTCTTGTTCACGCAGAGGTTCTCGCGAGCTGTCAGGCAGAACTCGCAGGAGCCGCACGTCGTGTGGGGGAGACCCGTCACGAACTCTCCCTCCCGCAGACCCTCCACACCGTCGCCGACCCGGACCACCCTGCCCGCATACTCGTGCCCGAGGATCAGCGGCGCCCTCGCCCTGGGGAACTTGCCCTGCGTCACCAGGAGGTCCCTGTAGCAGAGCCCCGCGGCCTCCACCCTCAGCAGCGCCGTCCTCGGTGGAACGTCTGTGGGCTCCGGAACGTCGGCGAGGTGGGGCCTTCCGCCGATCTCCCTGAGGAGTACCGCCCTCAACTCGCGGTTATGGAGCGGAGCTGGGAGATAAGCAGATGCCCACGGAGAAGACGCACAGGCCGCCGCTCCGTCGACCCTTTTAAGTTCCGTGCTCTGATGAACGTGGGGAATTGGCCGCGAGGGAGAGGCTGAAGTCGAGGATCCTGAAGCTGCTCAGGGAGGACGAGGAGTTCAGGTACGCTGTTGCAGGATTAATTGGGTTGGACGAGATCCTGAAGAGACTCGACAGGCACGAATCCCACATAATCGAGATCCTGAAGAGGCTTGACAGACACGAGCAGGAAATTGCGAGGCTCAGGGAAGACATGAACAGGCTTAGGGAGGACATGATCAGGGGGTTCGAGAGGCATGACAAGGAGATTGCAAAGCTACGGGAGGACATGATGAAGGGGTTCGAAAGGCATGACCGGGAGATAGAGAGATTGAGGGAGGACATGATCAAGGGATTTGAGAGACACGACAGGGAGATAGAGAAGTTGAGGGAGGACATGATGAAGGGGTTCGAAGCGGTCAACAGGCAGATCTCTGCTTTGGGAGCCAGGTGGGGTCTGATGTCCGAGGAAGCGTTCAGGGAGGGACTGCGTGGGATTCTCGAGAAGGAGTTCGGTGTGAAGGTCGAAAAGTGGAGGACATACGATGAGGAGGGATTAGTCTACGGTTACTCCAGCGAGATAGAAGTCGATCTCGTAGTGAAGGACGGGAAGACCCTGTTGATCGAGATCTCATCGCACGTCAGACCGTCTGATGTCACTTCGTTCGTAAAGAAGGCCGAACTCTACGAGAGGAAGACCGGCAAGAGGCCTGACAGGTTGATAATGGTGACACCCTATGTGGAGGAGAAAGCGATAGAGGCTGCGATGAGGAGAGGAGTCGAGGTCTACACCAGATTGTAGCTGACGGATCACGCGCTCGCTCCGGGAACAGCTTGACGCTCACGACGGGCCTCATTCCGAATTGCGGCACCACGATCACGGACCCCACTGATACCAAATTCCTTTAATATCTATGACAGCATAAGAGATGGCGTCTGAAGATGACCTCATGGCTCCGGGTCTTCCAGGAGTCGCCGTTCTACCCTCCTGACCCGGTTCCGCTCCTCTCGTCATGGGCCATTCTCTGGGTGCCGCTGGGCGCGGGGATTGCGGTGCTGAGGGCGCTCAGGGGAAGAGGTCTCTCCGAGCAGCGCTCGAGGGTGAAGGAGGTCCTGGAGATGGACGCGGTGGTGCCGTTGTTGGGACCGCTGATGGTCTATTTCGTCGCGATGCTCATAATGGGCGTGTGGATGATTCACGATTTCCTGACGGGACAGGTGAAGGACGCCAGGGCATGGATGGCCGAGTGGCAGCAGACCATAGGACCCTCTCATCTCCCAGGATCGTTCGGGACCGCGTACTTTCTGGTCATGCTCTCCATCGCGGTGGGTCCTTCGCTGCTGGCGCTTCCGGAGGCAAAGGCTCTCAGGACCGTGGCGGCCATCGCGATCCAGTCGGCAATGCTCCCGCCCGCAGCCCGAGTCTCGGGCCTCGATCTGGTGACGTTGGAGGGTTGGCTTGGAGGGTTCCTGGGGGAGGGGACGTTCCTGAGCGCGATCGCGGCGACGACGATCCACTTCGCCTCGAGGTTCCTCGTTCCCTGGCTGGCCGGTTCCGTCGTGGCGCTGCTGGTGGTCAGCGTGACGGGCGCTCTTAGCGCTACGCGTCGGAGGGCCTCTGGTGAAGGGGGTGGTGTGGCGGGAGCCCAAGGGGGAGATGCGGTGCCGGCCGGCGGTGGAGGAGACGCGGCTCAGAGCTCGCCGGAGAGAACGAAGACCGCCTCGTCCAGACCCCTGACCCGCCTCACGTACGAGTTCGACCGCACGAACCTGTTCCACGGTTGATCCCTCAGGAGGACGGTCCTTCCGGACTTGGAACCCTCGGTCGCCACGATCGGCGAGTCGTCGATGTAAACGTCGTACCCCAGCTTGACCTTGTCGGTGACGCCCATGACCAAGTTGCGGTAGCTGATCCCGTGACGCCTCAGCCACATCGCAACCCGCTCCCTCTCCTCGGCCGGCCTTCCGGTGACCACGTCCACCCTCCCGAGCTCCGAGAGCCTCATGACCTTCTCCGACAGGCCCTCCTCGGCCGGCGGAATCTCCTCCCACTTCTGCCACGCCCTCGAGAAGATCTCGGCGAACTCGGCCTCGGAGATCCCGAGCTTCCTCCAGAAGTCCCAGGTGTCGATCGACTCGTAGGTCAGCTTCGGGAACCTCTGCTCGTTCCAGATCCTGAGCCAGACCCTGATGGTGTCCGCCAGCACGCCGTCGAGGTCCAGCGCTATCCTCATCCACCTCCAGTGACCGCACGGTGGAAATTAAGACATCACGCTTGAGGTGGCGGATCTGGGGAGAGCTGGCAGGAGCCCACCACCTCAAAACCGAGGTTTTTCACGTGGAATCCTGTGGGCTCTCGCACGGCGGGATGGGATCCAGGGAAGGGAGGAGGTCGCTGCTCCTGATCGGTGCCATGATCGGATGGGCCTGGAACATGGGGACCCGTGTCGGCATCCCCGCTGTTCTGCCCTTCATCCGGGAGAGGTACGCGCTCACCACCGCCGAGGCCTCGTCCATCCCTGCGGCCCTCAACCTCGGGTACTACCTCACCAGCCTTTACTCTGGCAGGTTATCGCAGAGGCTCGGCCTGTCGAGGGCCCTCATAGGCTACCTCGTGGGTGCTGCGGTGATCTCCTGCCTCTTCGGCCTCTCGGGTGACAGGACCTCACTCTACGCCACGGCGGTCGCGATGGGGGTTCTGATGTCGCTCCACATATCGTCCGCGATACCGATGATCAGCTCTCGCTTCAGGGGAGGAAGGCTCGGGTTCGTGATCGGCGTCCACGAGATGGCCGCACCCCTCGGACAGGTAATCGGGCCGTTGGCGCTCTCGTACCTCATGACCTCCATCGGCTACGACTGGTCCTTCGCCGCCTGGTCGGTGCTGGCCTTCGCGTCGGCGGCCGTTCTCCTCTCCTCCCGGACCGGCATGAACCCTGAAGGGTCCGGCGGCTCCGCGGCGGGCAGGATCGATCGGAGGACTGGAGCTGCAATAACGGTCCTCACGGTCGGAGCGCTGACCGGAAACCTCGGCGTGGTGGCAGTCCTGCCGCTGCACCTGGTGGACACCTTCGGGCTCGAGAAGGGCTTCGTCGCCTCGCTGATAGGCCTCAGCAGGTCCCTCAGCGTCGTGGGCCAGCTCGCAGGGGGATTCATGTTCGACCGACTCGGCTTCAGGAGGACCGCAGCGCTCCTGACCTCGCTCAACGCAGCCACAATGCTTTACCTCACCTTCGGCCCATTCGGGGACTTCTACGTGATGGCGATGGTCGTCTCTCCCCTGGTCACGGCCATGTTCTTCCCGGTGATGTACGCCTACGTCGCGGCCCTTCTCGGAACCGGCTCCGGCCCAATGCTGGGGAGGGCGCTGGGAGTCGGTGGGTTGGTGGGGGCGACGCTGATGCCCGCCGTTGCCGGGAGCGTGGCGGAGCTTTACGGCTACACCGCAGCCCTCTCTGTTCCCACCGCCATCGTCTGCCTCTCGGCCGTCGCGCTCTTCGCCTCGAGCTTCCCCGTCGGGTCAGAACAGTCTCGGAGTTAGCTCCTTGACCTCACAGGTCTGACGTCTGCGACCACAACGATGATATAATGGATGAAACGGGAAGACGCGCATGACCTCACTCTCGCAGGCAAAGGCGATGGGCGGTGTCGGGTCCATCCTGGTGCTGCTGTCCTTCGTGCCCTCGGTCGGATTCCTCCTCGGTCTGGTCGGGCTCGTGCTGGTGCTGATCGCGGTCAAGCAGATCTCCGATGCGGTGAACGACCGCGAGATCTTCAACAACGTCCTGATCGCGGTGATCCTCCAGATCGTCGGCGTCGCCATACTGACGTTCGCTGTGGCGGGTGCGCTCTTCGGGTTCCTCTTCGCGTCACAGCAGATCGGACCTGCGCCCTCACCGTTCGACGGGTTCGGGGGCTTCGGAATGATGCCCGACGGCGCGTTCTGGGCTGTCCTGGGAGCGTTCGTGGTGGGCCTCTTCGCGATGTGGATAATCCTGATCGTCGCCGCCAGGTTCCTGAGGCGGGGGTACGAGGGGATAGCAGCCAAGACCGGGACCGGAATGTTCGGCACCGTGGGCCGCTGGTACTTCTACGGAGCCCTGCTCGTGATAGTGTTCGTGGGGCTGATCGTCATCCTGATCGCAGAGATACTTCAGATCGTGGCCTTCTTCTCGCTCCCCGAATCTGTGCCTCCGCAGCAGGGAACCCAGCAGCCTTACGGGACCCAGCCCCTCTGAGCCTCGAACGCAACAGCATCCTTTTCTCAGGGTATGCGATCGGAGCGGTGAATGCCGCCTCGGCTCAGAAGGGCGATAGCCTCCACGGCCTCGGTTCTGGTGCTGGCTGCGCTCCTCCTGGTCTCGGGGCCGCTTCAAGCCCTACACCCCGTCAGGGGGATATGGACCGAGATCGATAACGCGAGGTGGGCCGGTGGCGAGGCTCGCCTGAAGGGCCTCAAGGGCACCGTGACCGTGGTCGTCGACAGCAGGGGGGTGCCTCACGTCTTCGCGGAGGACGAGCTGGACGCATTGAGGGTGCTCGGGTACCTCCACGCCAGGGAGAGGCTCTGGCAGATGGACGTCCAGAGGAGGCTGGCGTCCGGGAGGCTCTCGGAGCTCCTGGGGGAGGCGGCGTTCAGGACGGACCTGCTCATGCGGGTGATCGGGCTCCACAGGTCAGCGAGGAGCACAGCGCGCTGGCTCGAGCAAAACAGGCCCGACGTCTACGGAGCGCTGAAGGCGTACGCGGACGGAGTTAACGCCGCGATCGAGGAGCTGAGGTCTGCCGGCAGGTTGCCGATGACCTTCAAGCTGCTCGGCTACGAGCCGGAGCCCTGGAAGGTCGAGGACAGCATCCTGTGGGCCAAGTACATGGCATGGACCCTGACCGGTTTCTGGTACCCGCTCCTCCTGACGTACCTCGCGATCAAATTGGGGCCGGACGCGGTGGCCGAGCTCTACCCGGTACGGCACTACTACTCGGAGAACGTGACGGTGGTGCCCGGTGACGGCTCGATCGCTGGCGCATCGCTTGGCGTTGAGCCCGAGGTCCTGATGAGACTCGACTGGTTCGGCGAGTGGGCCACCGGCGTGGACCTGACCGACCCGGAGCTTTCGAGGGAGCTTGCAGAGCTGATCGAGCGGGTCGCGGAGCTGGCGAGGATCACGCCCTCCGAGCTGGGGAGCAACAACTGGGTGGTCGGGCCGATGCGCTCTGCAACTGGCGGCCCCATCTTGGCCGACGACCCGCACCTCCCCCTGAACCTGCCGTCGCTGTGGTACGAGGTCCACCTGGTCACTCGGGATTACAACGTCAGGGGCGTGACGCTTCCGGGCGTCCCGTTCGTCGTGATAGGCTTCAACGAGCACCTGGCCTGGGGGCTGACCAACTCGCAGATCGGCGTCACCGACTTCTACGTCGAGAAGGTGCAGGGAGACCGTTACCTCTTCAGGGGCGAGTGGAGGCCGCTCGAGAGGGTCGTGGAGGAGATAACGGTGAGGGGCCAGGGCGTCCGGCGGATAACCGTCAACCTGACCGTTCACGGCCCCCTCTTCAGCCACGGCGATCTGCACGTCTCCCTGAAGTGGACGGGGAACACCGGCTTCAACGACGACGGATCGGGCGTCACACGTGAGGCGGTGGCTGCGTACATGCTGATGAGGGCGCGCGGCCTCAACGACCTGCTCGAGGCCCTAAAATTCTGGGACGTCCCCTCGCAAAACTGGGCCTTCGTCGACAGGGATGGGAACTTCGGCATCGTCATCCCCGGCCTCTTCCCGTTCAGGGTGGTCAGGCTTCCCGACGGGAGGGAGGTGAGGGTCATCGGCTCGAGGTCGGTGCTCAACGGCACCGGAGGTCACGAGTGGGCCGGGTTCGTTCCATTCTCCCAGGTGCCGATGACCGTCAACCCGGAGCGAGGCTACGCGGCCGCACCGAACCAGCTCACCGTCGGTCCGAGGTACCCGTACTTCATCCTGGGAGGGTGGTACGATCCGGGAGCGAGGGCCCAGCGGATCCACTGGCTGCTCGCATCAAAGGCCCTCCACTCGGTCGAGGACTTCGCCAGCTACCAGTGCGACACGGTTCTGTGGTTCGCCCGCTCGGTGACGCCGAGGCTGATCGCCAGCGTCGAGCGCTTCCCGGACCTCGACGGGAGGGAGAGGAGGGCGCTGGAGGATCTGAGGGGCTGGGATTACTCGATGTCGCGGGACTCGGTGGCGCCGACGGTCTTCTGGGCCTGGTTCTCGGCGCTCTACGACGAGGCCTTCAAACGCCCCTTCTCCGAGCGCGGCGTCAGGTGGAGGCTCTACCCGCTCGAGTCGACGCTGGTCTGGCTGATCAACGAGAGGCCCGATAGCCCCTGGTTCGGAGGAAACCTATCGCTCGCTGCGAGGAGGGCCCTCAGGACTGCGGTGGAGAGGCTGACGGAGGCCCTCGGCCCTGACGTGTCGGGCTGGAGCTGGGGAAGGGTCCACAGGCTCAGAATAGGTCACCTGACGTCGCTCGATGCGCTCTCGATCGGGCCGCTCCCGCACGACGGCTCCTCCGGCACCCTGCTCAACGCCGGCTTCCCCTACGACCTCAGCGCTTTGGGCTCGAGGACCTTCGTGACCACCGGCCCCAGCTGGAGGATGATCGTGACGTTCACCGGCGACAGGGTCGAGGCCTACGGGGTCTACCCGGGAGGCCAGTCCGAGAACCCGATCTCGGAGCACTACAGCGACTCCTTCGACGAGTGGTACGCCTGCAGGCTTCACAGGCTCGAAGCGCCCCCGAGGCCTGATCAGGTCATAGACCGAGTCGTTACGATCGCCTTCAGGGGGTCTGGGACGTGAGGCGCAAGGCGCTGATCGGACCTCTGGCCTCCATCGCAGTCGGGTACCTCACGCTCTTCCACACGACCCTCTCGTGGCAGCTCTCGGCCGTCTCCGTGGGCCTCGTCGCTGGTGCCCTGTGCGGCAGGACCTCAACGGCGACGTCCTCATCGCTCCTCGGATCGGTCCCGTTCCTCGCAGCCCTGTCGCTCCGGGTCCTCGACCGAACAGGATGGAGGTTGCTCGAGCTGGTCTCCTCGATCGCGGGCCTCCAGCCGTCAGTCGTCCTCGGCCTGCTGGTCCTCTCCTACGTCGGCATAGCGGCCTCCTCCTCTGCGATCGTCAGCGTCGTCCTCGGAGCCATCAGGGCCAGGAAGGGGCGGTGAGGGACAGAACCCGAGGTTTCCGTTGAACGCTTATCTCATCACCGACAGCAAGGGAAGCAGGATTGGTGAGCTGGGCCGAGCACGTGGCTTCTGGCATTAGGACGACGATCAACGGCGTCGAGGCATTCTACGTCGACCGTGGCGAGGGAAACCCGGTCGTTCTGGTCCACGGATGGGCCTCCTCGTCCTTCAGCTGGCGGCGGAACGTGCCCGCCCTCTCCGAGCGGTTCAGGGTGATAGCTCCGGACCTGCCGGGGTTCGGGCTCTCGCAGAGGCTACTGGGAGGCCTCGACCTCGAAAGCGTAAGGGCCTTCCTGCTCGATCTGCTGGAATCGATAGGGGTCGATGAGTTCTCCCTCGTGGGGCATTCGATGGGCGGAGCGGTATCGGCGTACGTCGCCTCGATGAACCCCGACAGGGTCAGACGACTTGTGCTGATCAACCCGAGCCCCTTCGGAGCCGGTGTCGGCAGAAGGCCCTTCGCGGTGGAGCTGGTGAGGCACAGGCCCCTGAGCGACATCGCCGTCAGGTTCTCGGTGAGGAGGAGCGTGGTGCGGAGGGTCCTCGAGCGGGTCTACGTGAGGAAGGAGGTCCTCGACGAGGAGACGGTGACCGGGTACTACGAGTCCATCAGGAACTCCGGCCGGACGCTGATCGAGGCCTTCAGGCTGATCCGATCCTTCAGAATCGATTACCTCCGGAGCTTAAGGTGCCCGGTCCTCTTCGTGTTGGGCCGAAGAGACGAACTCGTCCCCTTCGAGCTGAACGAGAGGCTGGCACGCGAGCTCGGTGCCGAGATCTACGTCGACGACGGCTCGGGCCACAACGTCCACGAGGAGAACCCTGAGGAGGTGAACCGGGTGATCGCGGACTTCCTCAGCCGGTAGGTGCATGCGTTGGACTTCGAGGAGCGGAGGCTATTTCAGCCGCTGCGCTCCAGGTGACACGGGTTGCTCTACACGACCCTCGGCAGAACGTCGGAGAGGGTCTCGAAGATCGGGATCGGGACCTGGCAGATCGGATCGAGGGAGTGGGGCTGGGGAAGGGGCTACGGGGAGGAGCAGGTGATCGAGGCCATCAGGAGGGCGGTCGAGCTCGGCGTCAACCTGATAGACACGGCCGAGATCTACGGCGGCGGCTACTCCGAGGTCGTCGTCGGGAAGGCGATCAGGGACATCAGGGACAGGGTCCTGATAGCGACCAAGGTCTGGCCAACCCACGCAACCTACAACGGCACCATCAAGGCCTGCGAGCGGAGCCTCCGGAGGCTCGGGGTCGACGTGATAGACCTGTACCAGGTCCACTGGCCCAACCCGTTCGTCCCCATCTCGTCGACGATGAGGGCGATGGAGGAGCTGGTGAGGAGGGGAATGATCAGGTACATCGGCGTCAGCAACTTCTCCGCATCACAGCTCGAGAGGGCGCAGAACGCCCTGAAGAGGGAGGAGATCGTCTCCGACCAGATCGAGTACAGCCTGCTCAAGACGCGCGCTGCGGAGGAACTCTTCGAGAGGTTCGGCGACTCGATCACGGTCATCGCCTACAGCCCGCTGGCGCAGGGCCTCCTCACCGGGAAGTACAGCCCCGATAACCTGCCGAGGGACGCGGTAAGGGCCATCAACCCGCTCTTCGACCCGCACAACGTCAGGAGGATCGGGCCGCTGCTGGAGAGGCTGAGGGAGGTCGCCTCGAGGCACGGAGCGACCCCGGACCAGGTGGCGCTGAGGGCATTGATCCACAGGAGAAACGTCGTCGCGATACCGGGCGCAAAGGACGCGCGGCAGGCGGAGAGGAACGCGCTGGCAGCGGACGTCGAGCTGACCGATCAGGAGGTTGAGGAGCTGTTCGCCGTAGCAAAAAGCATCAGGGTCAGCAGGCTCAGGGGATACCTGAGCGCGCCGATCAGGCTCGCGAGGGCCCTACTCTGACTCCTCCGCCTCGAGCTCCAGCTCCTGTAGGTACCTCGAGTACTCGTCGGCGTCCATCAGATCGGCCAGGTCCTCCTCGTTGGCTATCTCGACCCTGAAGATCCATCCGCTCTCGTAGGGGTACTCGTTGATCAGCTCGGGGCTGTCGACCAGCTTCGCGTTGACCTCAACTATCCTGCCCGAGACCGGCGACCTCACCTCATGGGTCGCACGGACCGACTCTATCGTGGCCACGTGCTGACCCCTTGAGACCTTGACGTTTGTGTTGGGGAGCTCGACGTAGAGCACCTCCCGGAGCTTGCGCTGGACGTAATCGGTCACGCCTACCGTTGCCACCTTCCCCTTCACCTTGACCCACTCGTGGTTCCTGCTGTAAAGGAGGCCCTCCGGCACCTCGTACGCGAAGGACATCGCCCCTGAACCGCGCCGATCGGTTGTATATGAAATCTCGGGGGTTCCCGGCTATGGGGAATTATTGGGGGATTCGTCGATCGGGGTGACCCGTTCGACGGGGAAATCCGGGCATCGGGAGCTTCAGAGGGAGGCTCATTTACCCCATGGCTCCTCATTCCCCGGCGCCGAAGCCGGGGTCAGATGAGAGTCCCATATCATCGCGTTGATGCATGTTGAAACCCATCTGATAAGGGTGAGTCCGCTCAGGCGAGGAGCCTCGGCTCGATCCTGAACTCGGGGAGGGACCTGATGGCCTCTAGCCGCTCGATCACCCTGCTCCTGATATCCCTCGCGGAGGGCAGGTCCGCCGTGAGCTCGCCGGAGCTCATCACCTTCCTGAGCAGCGGCCTGAGGGGCTCCCCGCACGTGGGGCAACGCTCCAGCTCCTTCCCGAACGGCACCACGAAGTCGTGGAGGTTCCTGCACCGGTAAACCTGCTTCCTCCCAGGCAGCTTGCCGCGCTTCGCCAGGGGACGGCCCTCGACCTCGACGATGTCCAGGGCGAGGTCCACCGACGGCGGGAAGGCTATCGACGTGCCGACCCCGAAACCGTCGACCAGCTCGGAGAGCTCCATCGCCTCCTCCTCATCGATGCCCCCGCTGACGAAAATTCGGACGTCCCTGAACCCCTCCAGGTCGAGCGTCCACCTCACCTCCTGCACTATCCTCCGCATGTTCCCCCTCCTCGAGCTCGGCGTGTCGAGCCTGACGCCGTAAAGCCTGCTGCCCAGCGCCCTCGCGGCCCTGAGAGCCTCCACCCGCTCGTCGTCGAAGGTGTCGCACAGGGCTATCCTCGGGACCTCCGGCGGAACCACCGCGTCGAAGGCCTGCCACGCCTGCTCCTGCTCGCCGAACAGGATGATCAGTGCGTGCGGCATCGTCCCAACGGGCCTCTCGCCGATCATCTCCGCTCCGAGGACCCCTGAGACCGCGTCGCAGCCCCCGATGAAGGAGGCCCTGTCGATTGCCGGCGCGACCGCAGGATGGACGCACCTTATCCCGAAGAAGATCAGGAGCTTCCCCCACGTCGCGAGCCTCATCCGGGCCGCCTTGGTGGCGACGCTGCTCGAGTGCCTGAGCATCCCGAGGATCGCCGGCTCGTAAACGCCGAACTCCGAGTAAGGGCCCACGACCTCCATCACCGGCTCGAGCGGCCCGAAGAGCTCGCCCTCCTCCATCGCGTAGACGTCGACCTTCCTTCCCTGCAGCACCCTCAGGACCTCCTCGAGCCCGGCGAAGACGGCCCAGCCGTAACCTCGCGGCAAGGAGTACGCGTGGACGTCGGCCGCCACCCGCTTGGAGGCAACGTTGGCCGTTGACGCGATGAGCGAGGTCCTGACGAAGTACACGTCCGTTACCTTCCCCGACAGGATGTCCTCCTCGGTGGCAAGGTAGACCCTCGGTTCCCTCACCAACTCGATTCGCCCCGGTCCGCGGAGGATCCGCCGTGCTTATAAAGTCGTGAACGCCGCTCTAGGACCTCGAGACCGATCGGCGTCCTCCAAAGCACGCTGGTCACGGACCCCAGGGACCACGACGAACCTCTTTACCGATTCCCGTAGGCGGAGGGCCGAACAGGTGCGCTGGTCACTGGACAGCATCCGGTTCGAGGGGTCCCAGATCGCGCTGGTTCGATTTTATATCGGGTAGATTTGACCTCGAACAGGTGCAACATGGATCTGAAAGCGTGGTTGATGGCCGCGTTGTTGCTCGCACCCGCCTTGCTGGTGGTATCAACTTCCGCCGCAGGCGCGGAGGACGTTTACAGGATCAAGGTCGTCCTCAGCAGCGATTCGGACTGGACATCGGTGACCCTTCAGGGCGGCGTCGAGATCGTGAACGCTCGGTATAAGGTGGTGAGCGGCAAGGCCGACGGTTTGGACGTCGCGTGGGAGAGCAGCTGGTTCGGGATGAGCAGGTGCTGTTACCCTGAACGTGTGATAGACGCTACGGTGGAGTTCGAGCTCCTGCTGACCCGTGTGCCATCAGCGGGTGACGTGCCCTTCAGCGTGATGAAGGGGGATGTGGGGACGACGAGGGCCACCTTCTACAACGCGCTGGGTGAACCCGTCAAGGACGTGACCCACAGCGGCACAGTGCCCGGATCTGGTGGGAGGAACCCTCTGAACCTCACCGTCCCCGCGGCCTCTCTGCTCAGGGGCGGCCCCGTGTTCAAGCTCGGCGAAGGGAGGTTCGGGAAGACGGTCTGGGCGGCCTACTATCCGTGGTACACCACAAGGAGCTGGGATGAGCCGTACATGGCCGATAGGCCTCTCATGGGCAGGTACTCCTCTGACGATCCGAACGCGATCAGGCTCCACATCAGGTTGGCCAAGGCCGCCGGGATCGACGGGTTCGCGGTCTCCTGGTGGGGTCCTGGCACCAACACCGACCGGAACCTCAGAAGGGTCCTGGAGATAGCGGCAGAGGAGGGCTTCCGCGTGGCGGCCTACTTCGAGTCCCTCACGGGCGACGGCCAAAGCCGTCCCTTGGAGGAGATCGAGAGCATGTTGAGCTACCTCATCACGTCCTACGGCAACCACCCCTCCTACTACAAGATCGATGGGAAGGCGCTGGTCTTCGTCTGGGCGGCCTGGTCGCACGAGGTCGACGAGTGGCGCTCGGTCTTCGAGAACCTAAGGAGGAAAGGGGTTGATGCGTTCTATGTTGCAACCGCATCAAATATAAAATATCTCGAGGCCTTCGACGGCCTGCAGAATTACGGGACAGGAGACCTCAACGAGCTGAAGAGGTTTTACTCCCGAACAGGGCCTGCTGTGAAGACCTACCACGTCCTGCATGGGGGCAACGAGAGGCTCTGGGTCCCGGCGATCTCGCCAGGTTACGACGAGCGGCTGCTTCCCAGTCGCAGGGGCCTTCATTTCGACAGGGACGACGGAAGGTACTACCTGACGACTTACGAGCACGCGGCTGCGAGCTATCCGGACTGGATCTGGGTGACGAGCTTCAACGAATGGTGGGAGAACACCCACATAGAGCCCAGCGTGAGATACGGTTACAGGTATCTGTTCCTGACGGAGCAGCTCGCCTCGAGCTACAAGGGCAGGCCCAGCAACCCCGATGAGCTCCTACGTCTCGTCATCGAAATGGAGAGGCAGGTGGTGACCTTCACGACCACCCGGACGCTTTTGCAGACCATCACCAGGGAACTGACGCAGACGTTGACGATCGAGCGGAAGACGACCGTTAGCTCCTTCCTGACCTCGGTATCGACGAGGACCGTCGAGAGGGAGGTTACCAGACCTGAGACCGTTGTGCTGGTCGCCGTATCGTCGGTGATCGCCGCAGCGGCTTTAACGGCCTATCTGACCAGATCGAGGACAGGACGGAACAGCTTCTGAGGTCGGACGCAAACGCTTGCTGCTCAAACCGGTAGCCGTAACCGGTGAGGCATCGCCGTGGACGGGCCCTCAGGCTTAGGCCCTTCACCACAGGCTAGAAGCCCTGCAAACTTTAGGTGAGGTCCCAGTCAGGTCTCGTCAAACCCGCTCACAGGCATCCGGCCGGCATTTTAACTGGGGAGAGCAAAGCGCATATTCGCGTCCGTGCTAAATTCACGCCGGTATGGTGAGGGAGCTCCCCATTCCCCCGCACTTCTCGCCGGAGACGGTCGGCGACGTCTGGAGGGTCGACTACGCCAAGAGGTCCAGGGAGGCGAGGATGTGGGCCCAGCGTTACGGGATCAGGCCTGCCTCGAAGGACGAATTCAGGGTCGCTCTCCTGCTGATAGACGTCCAGAACACCTTCTGCATACCGGGGTTCGAGCTCTTCGTCGCGGGGAGGTCGGGGCTCGGCGCGGTCGAGGACAACGTCAGGCTCTGCCAGTTCATCTACAGGAACCTCGAGAACATAACCAGGATCTACCTCACCATGGACACGCACCAGGCCTACCAGATCTTCCACGAGGCGTTCCTGATAGACAGCGACGGCAACCACCCGGAGCCCTACACGGTCGTCTCGGTCGAGGACGTGAGGAGGGGCAAATGGCGCATCGACCCGGAGGCCTGCTGGGCGCTCGGCATCGACCCCGATTACGGCCGGAAGTACCTGCTGCACTACGTGGAGAGCTTGGAACGCTCGGGCAAGTACGAGCTTACGGTCTGGCCTTACCACGCCATGCTGGGCGGGATAGGGCACGCCATCGTGCCGGCGGTGGAGGAGGCGGTCTTCTTCCACGCCATCGCCAGGAGGTCCCAGCCGTTCATCAGGATGAAGGGGATGCACCCGCTGACGGAGCACTACTCCGCGATAGCGCCTGAGGTGAAGCAGGACCACGAGGGGAAGCAGCTCGGCGCCGTAGACAGGGAGCTGATCGAGGAGTTGAGCGGGTACGACCTCGTGCTGGTGGCGGGGCAGGCGAAGAGCCACTGCGTTGCCTGGACCATCGAGGACCTGATCTCGACCTTCAGGGAGATGGACCCGTCCTATGTGGGCAAGATCTTCCTCCTCGAGGACTGCACCTCGCCGGTCGTCGTCAAGGGCGTGGTCGACTACACCGAGAGGGCCGATGCGTACTTCAGGAAGTTCGCTGCAGAGGGCGCGAGGATCGTCAGGTCCACCGAGAGCCTCTCCAAGTGGATCTCCGGTGCCTAACGTAAGCCGCCAAACGCTAATACACGCAACGGATAATACCACGTACGAGTCCCATGAGGAGGTTGAGGACGCTGGACTCGGGACTGAGGACCGAGGTCGTCTACGAGGAGGGGATGGGGGACTACGTCCTCGAGGGAGCCACGTTCATCGAGGGCCTCCCAGGGATAGGGATGGTCTCCAAGGTCGCGGTTGCCCACATCCTCGCGTCCGTCAAAGCGAAGAGAATCTGCCGGCTCTACTCGCCCGAGTTCCCATCACCGGCCTTCGTCTCCGACGGCAGGCTGGTCCTGAACTTCGCGGACCTCTACGCGGTCGAGGAGCCCTCTCCTACGCTGATCCTCTACGGGACATCGCAGCCTGCATCGAGTTACGGGCAGCACGAGTTCTGCTACACGGTGATCGAGCTCGCGAGGAGGCACGGCGCAACGAGGGTCTTCACCGTCGGCGGTCTCGGGGGGAGGGAGGCCGTATCGCCGAGGAGGGAGGTCTACTGCTCCTCGACCGACAGGTCCAACCTCGAGAAGTACGCGAAACTGGTGGAGGGGCACGTCTACAGCGGCCAGATCGTGGGGGCCGTGGGGATACTGATGAACCTGGCTGGGCTGATGGGGATGGAGAACATGGGGATGCTGATCGAGGTCGGCGAGTCCACCCCGGATTACTACGCCTGCCGGAGGGCGGTCTGGGTGCTGAACAGGCTCGCGAACCTCGGACTGGAGGACGTCACGGTCGACGAGCTGATGAGGTCCTACGCGAGGGCCGTGGCGCGCCTCGAGAGCTGAACCGGCCGCTCAGCCCTTCTGCCCGGACTCGGCCTTCCACTCCTCCCATATCCTCCTCACCCTCTCCGCAACCGGTCCCGAACCCTCGACCAAGCCGTCCTTCGTCACCCTGACCCGCTCCATCACCACGATCACCCCTGCCTCGCGGAGGTACCTCACCATGTTGGGGAAGACCCTGTTGAGCCTCTCGTACAGCTCCATGAGGTCAGGCCCCTCCTCCATCACCTCTATCGTTGAGATCTCGCTGCCCGCGACGAAGAGCCTCCTCGAGCTTCTCCCCTCACCCGTCACGGCGTCCGCGAGCCAGAGGCTGTAGTCCGACTGGTTGAACGCCAGCACCCTACCCGTGATCCTCTGTCCGGACTTGAGGGTGATCGCAACGGCCCTGTCGAGAAGCGTAGCGAACTCCTCCGTGAACCTCTTCGCGGCGATGGCCGACAAGGTCCCCACCCGGGGCTCTTAACAGCTCCACCATTAGAAATATTTGCAAAAAGGTGGGCGGCGAGTGGGCGGCCTCAGACGGGCGGCCCGGCGCTGACCCCTCACGAGCCCCTGTTGGTCACGAGGCGCTTGACGTCGGTCTTCAGGACGGTCTTGATCGCGTCCCTCAATTCGGTCATCGTGAAGGGCCTGCCGTTGAACTTCAGGATCCTGTTGGTCGGCTCAATCCCTGCGGCCATCTTCATCAGCATCCCCAGCTGACCCATGTAGTTCTGCTCGATGTCGATGATCTTCTTCGCGCCGCCCAGCAGCTCCCGCACGAGGTCAGCGGGGAAGGGCCAGAGGAGCCTTACCTGGAGGAACGCGAGCTTCCCGTCGAACCCCTCCTCCCTGAGCAGATCCAGCGCGTCGAGGATCGGGCCCTTCGTCGATCCCCAGCTGACGATCCAGACGTCGAAGGACTGGTCGCCGTAAACGCTGACCTTCTCCTCCGGCGGGATCTCCCGTGCTGCCAGCTCGAGCTTCCTCATCCTCTTCTCCATCATCGCAGTCCTGTTGTACGGGTCCTCCGAGATGTGGCCGAGCTCGTCGTGCTCGTCGCCGGTGTTCCAGAAGGTGACGCCCCTGGTGCCTATCGGTACCCTCAGCGAAACCCCTGACTCGGTGATCTCGAAGCGCTTGTACTGCTTGCCCGTCATGTCCGAGTCGACGTAGAGGCCCCTGTCTATCACGGCCCTCGCGGGGTCTGGAACCGGTATGCTCTGGGTCGAGTTGGCGATCGACTTGTCGAGGAGGTGTATCACCGGCATCTGGTAGCGCTCGGCGTAGTTGAAGGCCTTGATGGTGTCGTAGAAGGCCTCCTCCATGTCCCCTGAGGCCAGCACGATCCTGGGAGCCTCTCCGTGGCCCGCGAAGACGGAGAAGAGCAGGTCCGACTGCTCGTGCCTCGTCGGCATCCCGGTGCTGGGCCCTCCCCTGTTGTAGATTGTTATCACCACGGGGACCTCGTTGATGCTCGCCCAGTCGAGGCCCTCCGGCATCAGAGAGAACCCGGGGCCGGAGGTGGCCGTTGCGGCCCTGACTCCCGCCAGCGCGGCACCGATCGCCAGGTCTATCGCCGCGAGCTCGTCCTCGGTCTGGACCACGACGATGTTCCCGCGCTCGGTGAGGACCTTGGTCTCGGCCAGCTCGGGGTACTCCAGCTCGCCGTCGGCCGCGATTCCGAACTCCATCTTGTCCTCCAGGTAGAAGCTCTCGTCAGCTGCCGGCGTTATCGGGTAGTAGGACTGGACCCTGCAGCCCGCGACGATCTTGCCGAGCCCGACGATCGTCGTTCCGTTGACGAGGATCCTCCGGGTGCCGTTCGGGATGGGCTTGAGCGTGAGGCCGATCGACTCGCCCTGGAAGTGCTCGTCGAAGTACTCGTAGGCCACCTGAGCAGCGACCATGTTGTTCCGCACGATGGCCCTCTTGGCCCTGAAGGCGTAGCTGAGGCCCTTCTCGAGGTTCTCGAGCTCGCCCCTGAGGAGCCTGAAGGAGACCGCTACGGCCAGCGTGTTGACCATCCTCGTGAGGGCGCTGAGCTGCTGCTCTCCTATCAGGTCGCCGACCCGCTTGAGGAGGTCCATGTACGGTACCGGGAACACCTTGACGCCCGACTCGTTGGCCGCCTTGACCACGTCCTTGAGGGTGTCCGAGACCCCCATCTCCTCCAGGTTCTTCTCTATCCTCTCCATCTCCTCCGGCTCGAGCATCGACTGGTTCTTGAGACGCTCGCCCTCGAGGTACTTGTCGTAGATCAGAGCCCCTCCCTTCATCACCTCGAAGGCGTGTCTGAAGACGGTCTCGGCGTCGAAGGAGGTGAGGACGTGGACCTCATCCGTCACGCTCCTTACGGGCCCCTCCGAGGCCACCACCGTGAAGTAGCTGTGCCTGCCCTTGATGTTGGAGAAGTACTCCCTCTTCCCGAAGACGTTGTAACCGGCAGAAGCGACGGCATAGGCGAAGGCGTTGGCGGACGAATCGACACCGCTCCCCTGCGCACCACCGATCATCCAGCTGAGCCGCATCCGTTGAATGGAACGGCTCCCCCGTCCTCTTAAATCAATCTCAACGTCCTGATGGCGAGTCCAACGGTTCTCCCCGGACGCCCGGCCGATGATCGCAGCGACGGTGGCCGGGCACCACACTCGCCAGGCCGTCAAAAAAAAAAAAAAAAAAAAAAAAAAAAAAAAAAAAAAAAAAAAAAAAAAAAAAAAAAAAAAAAAAAAAAAAAAAAA
>JANVYR010000001.1 GCA_030059665.1 Candidatus Calditenuis fumarioli | reverse complement strand
GGGGAGTACGGCCGCAAGGCTGAAACTTAAAGGAATTGGCGGGGGAGCACCACAAGGGGTGGACGTTGCGGCTTAATCGGATTCAACGCCGGAAACCTTACCGGGGCTGACGGCAGGATGAAGGTCGGGCTGACGACCCTACCTGACGAGCCGAGAGGAGGTGCATGGCCGTCGCCGGTGCGTGCCGTGAGGTGTCCTGTTAAGTCAGGCAACGGACGAGACCCGCGCCCCCAGTTGCCAGCGGCCGAGAGGCGCCGGGCACTCTGGGGGGACTGCCCCCGAAAGGGGGAGGAAGGAGCGGGCTACGGCAGGTCGGTATGCCCCGAATGCCCCGGGCCGCACGCGACGTTCAATGGCGGGGACAGCGGGATGCGACCCCGAAAGGGGGAGCCAACCCCTAAACCCCGCCTCAGTAGGGATCGAGGGTTGCAACTCGCCCTCGTGAACGCGGAATCCCTAGTAACCGCGCGTTAACACCGCGCGGTGAATACGTCCCCGCTCCTTGCACACACTGCCCATCGCTCCACCCGAGCTGGGTTCGGGTGAGGCCCGCTCCCGTTGGGCGGGTCGAGCCCGAACCCGGTGAGGGGGGAGAAGTTGTAACAAGGTAGCCGCACCGGAAGGTGTGGCTGGATCACCTCCCAGCCCGTGGCGGGGTCCCACAGAGACCCGGCCCGCACTCACCTGACGTCCGCTCAGGCGACTCCATACCGCCTCACCTCCGCTGAACGTTTTGAGGGGGTCGAGGTACTGCGAGGAGGGGATGTCGTCGACGGGAAGGAAGAAGGACTACTACGAGATACTCGGGGTTCCGAGGAACGCGACGAAGGAGGAGATCAAGCGGGCCTACCGGAGGCTGGCGCTCCAGTGGCATCCGGACCGGAACAAGTCGCCGGAGGCGGAGGAGAGGTTCAAGGAAATCACCGAGGCCTACTCGGTCCTCATCGACGACGAGAAGCGGAGGCTCTACGACCTCTACGGCCACGAGGGCCTCTCCGGGCAGTACGCATCCCAGCAGGAGTTCCAGCGGGAGGCATTCAGGTCCAGCTGGAGGGACATAGAGGAGGTCCTGAGGGACCTCGGGTTCGGGGCCTTCGACTCGCTCTTCG
This sequence comes from Candidatus Calditenuis fumarioli, assembly GCA_030059665.1. GTDB lineage: Archaea > Thermoproteota > Nitrososphaeria_A > Caldarchaeales > Calditenuaceae > Calditenuis > Calditenuis fumarioli. The sequence goes on along the minus strand of JANVYR010000001.1, from coordinate 855,936 downwards.
AGCGGCTCTTCAGGGACATCGGTTTCGGGTGGACGGGCTTCGGCGGTGAGGTGAGGCAGGAGCGGGTCTACGAGGTGACGGTCGGGATGAGGGAGGCCTTCAACGGAGGCAGGGTGAGGCTGACGGTCCCAGTCGAGGAGGTCTGCGCGCGGTGCAACGGTACCGGTGCCGAGCCGGGACACCTGAGGGTCTGCAGGGACTGCAACGGCTCCGGACAGGTCGTCTACCGCAGGGTATCGGCGGGCGTCTTCATGACGACGGTCACCACCTGCAGGTCCTGCATGGGCAGGGGAAAGGTGGTCGAGAAGGCCTGCTCGGTCTGCGCGGGGAGGGGAGTGGTCCGGCTGAACCGGGAGGTGGAGGTGAGGATACCGAGGATCGTCGAGGACGGCCAGCTGATCGAGGTCCGGGACAGGGAGGTGGGGAACCTGAGGCTTCTGCTGCGGATCGACGGCGGCAAGCACTTCCGTAAGGTCGGCCAGGACGTCCACGTGAGGGTGCCGATAACCCCGAGCGAGGCGGTCCTCGGGACAGAGGTGAGGTTCGAGTCCTTCGACGGCCCCATCACCGTCAGGATACCGCCGGGAACCAGATCGGGTCAGAGGTTCGCGATCAGGGGAAGGGGATGGTGGGGGAGGGACGGAGGAAGGGGGGACCTGATAGTGCGGGTCTCGATAGTTCCGCCGGACGAGTTGACCTCTGAGCTCAGGGGACACTACCAGGCCGTCTACGGCGTCGAGTCCTCCATCGGCAGGCGCATGAGGGACGGGATCAAGCCGCCCTGATCAGGGCTCGGTCTGGGCTCCCCACGTGACCGCCCTGAGGTAGATGAAGTAGGCGTCCAGCTCGTCGCCCTTCAGGTCTTCAGGCACCCTCAGGTCCCTCATCGGCCCCTCGGGGACCATCTCGATCCTCGCTCGGGGGAAGGCGCGCTTCAGCTCCTCGACAAGCTCCAACGGCGGCGGTGCGGAGGTCATGCCGACGTAGATCGCCCGGGGCTCCTCACCGACAGCCCTTGAGACGGACCTGATGGCGTCCAGCAGCTCGCCCGGGCCGCTGAAGACGCCTGAGCAGAGGAGGAAGCCGCCCTTCACGAAGACCGCACCCGTCCTGATTCCCGGATCCACGGCGACCTCAAGCCCTCCGGGCCTGCGGGACGCGTAGAGCGAGAGGGCCCTGAGCAGGGCCTCCTCCGGGTCCTCACCTCCCCGCAGCTCCAGGGAGGCGATGCTCCGCTGTGCCGGGTAGGAGCCGTCGTGCAGGACCACCTCGACGTCCAGGGGCAGCTCCTCTGGCGAGAGCGCCCAGAAGGGCCTGAAGCCGTGGGATCGCGCGGCCTCGATGACCCTGCTGGCGGTCGCGGGGTCCCTCAGCACCACGCCCACCCTGAGGCCCCTGCCGTGTATCCTCAGCACCGCCTCGCGGACCCCTTCGGCGGATATGAACGTATGGAGCACATTGCCTTTGGGCCTCGGCTCACCTCAAAATCCGGGCCTCCGGGCGTGGGGCCGGATGAGGGCGGAGGAGCTGGCATTGGCCGCGTTCTCGCTGCTGGTGGCGATCGCATGGGCGGGAGCTCTGGCCCTATCCCTGAGGAACCTCGGCCGCGTCCCGAAACTCACCGGTTCAGGCGACGGCTCGAAAAGCACGACGGTCTCGGTGATCGTCCCGGCGCGGAACGAGGCCAGCGTGCTCGGAAAGACGCTCGAATCGCTGCTGGCTCAGGAGGGCGTCGCGATGGAGCTGATCGTGGTGGACGACCACTCGACCGACGGGACGGAGCGAATCGTCTCGCGGTACCTGCGAAGCGGCGTTGTTTACGTGCTCCCTCCCAGGACGCCGGAGGGCTGGATGGGGAAGACGTGGGCGTGCCACGTGGGATACCTGAACTCACGCGGGGACTGGCTGGTCTTCCTCGACGCCGACGTGAGGCTGAAGGACCGGAGGCTGCTGCAGAACGCCCTCGACGCGGCCTCCTCAGAGGGCCTCGACGCGCTCTCGCTGATACCGAGGCTCAGCACCCGTACCCTCGCGTCGAAGGTGATGCTCCCTGCGCTGCTGATGCTGATGTACCTCCTGGCTCCTCCCAGCAAGTCGAACGATCCGAGGGAGAGGCTGGCCTTCTTCTTCGGAGCGTTCATCGCCGTCAGGAGGGAGGCCTACGAGTCGGTGGGAGGTCACGCGGCGGTGAGGGGCGAGCTGCTGGACGACAAGGCGTTGGGGGAGCTGCTGAAGTCGAAGGGCAGGAGGACCGCGCTGCTCGACGCATCGGACAGATACGAGGCGGAGTTCGCCGGAGGCCTCAGGGACCACTTCGGGGGCCTGATCAGGCTCTTCACGCAGTACGCGCTGGACGAGGCCTCGAGGAACGGTAGGCCCGTCGGTAGGCTCTCCAAGTACCTCGCCGGAGGGCTGGTCTTCCTCGGAGGGCCGACGGCGCTCCCGTTGATGGCGGTGGTCCTGGCATCCCATCCGGTGACGGTCGGCCTGTGCCTCTCCCCCATCCTCGCCTCGCTGGTAGCTCAGGCGGTGTACCTGAGGCGCATCGGTGAGAGGGCGGTCTACGCGCTGGCTGCACCGGTGGCCCACCTCGTCATCCTGTCGGCCCTCATCAGGGTCACCGCGTGGACGGTGAGGGGGAAGGCGAGGGTCGAGTGGCACGGAAGGAAGTACGCGGCCGACCTGAGGAGAGGAGGGATCAGGCTGGAAGCAGATCGATGAAGTGAAATCGCCCGTCCCGGACAACGACCTCACCCGTCCTGAACGCGACGGGTTGGGAGAAGACCGGGCCGTCGAAGACGAAGGTGTGGTACTCTCCCCTCTCCCCTGCGGGGTCAGAGACCTCCCTCAGCTCCTCGAGGAGCTCCAGCGTGAGCGTCCTTCCCAGGAACCTCGATGGGTCCAGTCGATCCGCATCGACCACGGCGACCAACGCCCTGTATCCGAGCCGAAGGAACTCCTCCACCAACCCGAGCGGGTCCTCTCCCCATAGGGGGAAGAGGGGCTCGATCCCCGTGTCCCGCATCCTCTCCTCCCGGTACCTCCTGACGTCCTCCAGCCATATGTCGCCGAAGACGACGCCCTCAACTCCGTACCTGCGCGAGAGCTCGGCGAGGGCCCTGCCCATCCTCTCCTCGTAGACCTCGTTCGGAGCGTTCGGAGGTATCCAGACCTCGAAGACCTCGAGGCCCAGGGAGGAGGCCTGCGCGTGGAGCAGCTCCCGCCTCACGCCGTGCATCGTGACCCTACCGTAGCCCTCGGTCAGCGTCGTCAGCAGACAGACGACCCGATGCCTCCCCGATGAGAGGACTCTGTGGAGCGCCATGGCGCTGTCCTTGCCGGTGCTCCACGAGACCGCGAGCCGCAATCCCCTCCAGGCCGAGCCGGAGGCCTACCGGATAACCGTTCAGCTGAGCCCGCCACAGGACCTCGAAGCGTCAGCAGCGGAATCGCTTATCACCCGGGTGTTGGGCCGGTGGGTGAGCTTGGGCCGTAGGTTGGCGTTGCTGGTGCTGCTGATCCTGACGGTCCCGTTGCCGGCCCTCGCGTCAGGGGAGCGCCCGCAGGGGAGTCCGTGGACGGCGGTGAGGGTCCTCTACGAGGAAGGGGCCCAGGTCCAGCTCGAGGCCTCTTCGACGTCACGCATAGACCTGATCGGCTCCTGGAGGAAGTCGACGCTCACCGTGTTGCTCGAGCCCCACACGTCCGACGCCCACAACCTCAACGCCCTCGAGGGGATAAGGTGGTGGGGAAGGGCGATACGCGTCTTCACGGCGCTCTACGGCAACGAACACCTCGACAGGCTCTCGATCGTCACGCTGATCAGGGGCGTCAACGGGACCTCCGGCGACATAACGGTCTCCTTCGCCGGCGACCTCGGCAGCAGGATCTGCGGCGTCACCTACCTGAACGGAGACGGGGACGAGATCGTCTCGGCGAGGGTCCAGATATCGCTCCGGTGCGTCGGTTCCGACATGGAGCTGGTGAGGGTGGTCTCGTCGCACGAGTTCGGCCACGCTCTTGGCCTCGACCACACCGACAACTCCCAGGACCTGATGTATCCCTACGTCGTCAGGGGTTCCAGGCCCTCCACGCTGAACCTTTACGCGCTGGCCGTGGCCTACTCCTGGCTCCGCGGCGGCACCGGAGACGTGCCATCATCGGTCGAGCTTCCGGCCTCGATCCCGTACCGTTACCTGCTCGACGTCAACGGCCTGCCGATCAGGATGAGGGTGACGATACTCAGGCAGATCGACGACGGCCCTCCCGTCACGCTGAGGACGATCCTGGTAGAGGCCGGTGGGAGCGTCGAGCTCACCGCGGAAGGGCTGATCTACCCCACCGACGCGGCCGGAATCAGGTTCAGGTTCGAGGGCTGGTGGGACGAGTCGGGGAGGAGGATATCGGGCGATGCGAGGACCACCCTGAGGCCGAAAGACCACGTAACGGTGGTTCAGAGGTACGTCACGCAGTTCTTCGTGAGGGTGGAGCGGCCCGTCGACCCGGTCTCGGGCTGGTTCGACAGGGGCACGAGGATCTCGGTCCGGATTGACGAGGTGATCGACTTCAACAACGGCACACGGCTCCGGTTCGTCAGGTGGGATGGCCCGGGGAACGTGGTGGACGGGTCGGTCGAGATCGTCGTGGACTCCCCGATCTCGGCTCAGGCGGTCTACGTGAGGCAGCACCTCCTCAGGATCGCGGCGCTCGACGGGGAGCTCTCCCTTTGGATCGACGAGGGCAGCAGGGTGAGCTACCGCGAGGTCGTTGGGAGGACGGTCGTCGACTTCGGAAACGGAACGAGGCTCAGCGCCAGGGGCTTCGACGTCGGCGGCCAACCGGTCGAGTCCGTCGAGGTGAGCGGGCCGATGGAGCTCCGGCTGGTGTGGGCGAGGGAGCACCTGGTGAGGGTGGTTCGCGAACCCATCGGGAAGGTCACCGAGCTCTGGGCTGAGGAGGGCTCGGAGCTGGAGCTGAGGGCGGAGGAGCTGGTGGACCTCGGCAACAGGACCAGGTTGGCGTTCAGGTCGTGGGCTGGTGACGTCGCCCCCTCATCGCCGGTCACGGTCGTTAGGGTGGATCGGCCCCTGACGGCTCTGGCACGGTACGCCGTCCAGTACCTGGTCGAGGTCAGGTCGGAGGTCACGGCCTACTCCGGTGAACTGTGGGCGGACGCCGGCTCGGTCGTCACCCTCTCGGTCCCCGAACACCACGAGGCCTCCGAGGGATCGAGGTACGTCTTCGTCGGCTGGTCCGGTGACGTCGCCTCCGATGAGCGCACCCTGCGGGTCCAGGTGGAGCGGCCGCTGGTCGCGTCGGCCAACTGGCTGCTTCAGCACAGGGTCCTCCTCGAGATGGGGCCTCTGGGGAGCAGGGAGCTCTGGGTGAGGGACGGAGAGCTCCTGATCGTTCCGCGGGAGGCGATCGTGGAGTCCGACGGGAGGCTTGCGCTGGTCTCGCTCGGAACCGAGGTAATGCGCGTGGTCGTCAGAGGGCCTGTGAAGGTGGAGGCCGGGAGCGTGCTGCTCCTCGAGAGGGTGAGGGTCTCGGTTGGCGGGCCGGCGGATTCCTCGGTGGTCGTGGAGGCCAACGGGTTGAGGATCGAGGTCGCTCAGGGCTCCCAGGTGCTCCTACCAGAGGTCTGGAAGGTGAGGGGCGTCAGCTGGAGGGGATCGCTCCAGACGGAGGGAGACGTTCAGGTGACACCGCTCGGCGGCGGAGACTACCTCGTTCCCCTGCGGGTCAGGACCGTCAGGGTGCTGGTGAGGGACGCTCTGGGCCTACCCGCACCGGGTGTGGATGTCAGGCTGGTCAACGATGCAGGCGTCGTCGAGTCCTACTCCGTCACGGGATGGGACGGCGTTGCCGAGCTCACGGTTGTGGGCGATCGCGAAAAGGCGATCCTCGTTCCAGGCGGTTCGGCGGTTCTGGAGCCCTGGGAGAACGGGGCCGTCCTGACGACCTCCGACGGCCTCTACGCCATCGTCGCGCTATCGCTGGCAGTCTGGGCGGTCCCGTACCTTGTGCTCACTCCTCGGTTGCCTCCTCGGTCGCGCCGTGGGTCACGAACTGATCGAGCGTGATCGAGGAGAGCAGCTCCGGCGTCGCCTGACCGCGCTCTATCAGGACCCTCCTCGCCAGGTACCAGAAGGCGAAGGGCAGCGAGTGCCTGCCCCTGTTGTTGATCGGGATAACCAGGTCGACGTTCGATGTTGTGTTGTCGGTGCTGCACATCGCTATCACGGGGATCTTCGCGATCTTGGCCTCGTTCACGATCTGGGCATCGAACCTCGGGTCCGAGACGACCACGATCTCCGGCTCGACGTAGTAGCGGAGCTCCCTGTTCGTCAGCATCCCTGCCGGTATCTTGCCGGCCACCGCGCGTGCCCCCGTCACCTCCGCGAACCTGAGAACTGCCCTGGTGCCGTAGACGTGCGTGGAGACCGCCAGCGTCTTCTCCGGCGGGTAGAGCGAGATGAGCCGCGCGGCGAGGTTGAGCCGCTCGAGGATCCTCCTGACCTCGAAGAGGTGGACACCGTCGGACCGCTGCCTGTAGACGAACCGCGCCATGTGGGCCACCTTGATCTTGGCGCCGATGTGGGCGTTGCACCTCACCAGAATCTCCGCGACCTCCATCTCAGGCGTGATCGCGAGGTCCGACATCACCCGCTCAACCCCCTCATCCTCCCACCACCCAACTCCTCGCCGATCCTCAGCAGCTCGTTGAGCTTCGCCATTCGCTCTCCCCCGATCAGCCCGCATTTTATTAATCTACACCAGGTCCCGACGGCGAAGTGGGAGAGGTAAGCGTCGGTGGTCTCGCCAGACCTGTGGGACGCGACGGGCAGACCCGAGAGCCCATGGCAGACCCGTGCCGACTCGGCAGCGACGGATAGAAGGCCCACCTGGTTCGGCTTGATGATGGCAGCCCTGATCGCTCCCCTCTCCATCGCAGAACGTATCAGGTCCGGTCTGGTCACCACGAGGTCGTCACCGCAGACGAAGGCGCGCGGCACGGACCTCTGGAGATCCGCGAAGAGCTCGGGCGAGTCCTCGGCGAAGGGGTCCTCGACGTAGACGATCCCGTACCTGTCCACGAGCTCTCCGATGAAGGAGACCATCTCCTCGCCGGTGAGGTAGAGGCCGTCGGACCTGAGCGCGTACCTTCCGGATTTGGGGTCGAGGACGTTGCTTCCGGCCACGTCGAGCCCTACGGCTATCCGGACCCCGGTCTCGTCGGAGCCCTCCTGTGCGGCCCTGGCCACCAGCTCCAGCGCCTTCCTGTTGCTGATCGGCGGAGCGTACCCTCCCTCGTCGCCCTTCCCGAGCGGGTAGCCGCGCACCTCCTGGGAGAGGAGCCTGCCCAGCTTCCTGTAGGCGAGCACGTTGGCCTCGATGGCCTGCATCGCGCTCTTCGCGCCCACCGGCACCAGCAGGTACTCCTGGAACTCGGGAGCCCCAGATCCGGCGTGCGCGCCTCCGCCCAGAACGTTCGAGAGCGGCAGCGGTATCCCGGGTTCGACCCCCAGGTGCCTGGAGAGGGCCAGGTAGAGCGGCACGCCCCCGGAACCGGCGTATGCCATCGCCGCGGCCACTGAGGTGGCGAGGGCAGCGTTCCCTCCGATGCGGGAGAAGTCCTCGGTCCCGTCGATCTCCCTGAGCAGTACGTCGACCGCAAGGGGGTCGTCCATGGTCGCGCCGATGATCCTCCGCGACGCCTCCGTCAGCGCCCTGACCGAGCCCTCTGCCCCTCCCTCCGCGAAGGGCTGGACCTCCCTCTTACCCCTGCTCTTCCCCGAGGGCGCGGCGGCCCTCGCGGTGAACCCGTCAACGGTCACCTCGACCTCCACCGTCTTGTCCCCCCTGCTGTCGAAGACGACCCTCGCCCTCAGTTTCTCGATCCGCCTGCTCTCCAATCTCTCACCTCTCTCCGGACTTGCGGAGCTGCTGGACGCGCTGCATGTGGAACTCGAGCAGCTCGTCGATGTACTCCACGTGCGTGATGAACATCCTCCTGCAGCAGTACCTCTTCACCCCCAGCTCGTCCAGCACCTCTCCCGGCCTCCTCCCGGACTCGACCATCTGCCTGTATCTGTCCCAGAGGTGACCGATCGGCGCGCCGCAGCTGAAGCACCTTATCGGGAACAGCATTCCCCCTCAGCAACCCATAGCCGCGTAAAAACTATGAACCCGCCGGTGACGGGCCCGTGGGCTCACCTGTAGGACTTCTGCTTGAAGCGCCTCGCGGACCTCCTGTTGGGCTTCTTCGGCTCCGTCCTCCTCGGGTCTCCGGAGAGCAGGTGGTAATCGTACCGCTCGATGACGGGCTTCAGGTCCGGATCGATGGCGACGATCGCCCTCGCTATCGCAATAGCACAGGCGTCCGCCTGACCCATGATGCCGCCTCCTTGGACGTTGATGTAGAAGTTGTGCGTCCTCCACACCTCCTCCGCGAGCCGCAGGGGCACCAGAATCTTCTCGCGCACCACCCAGTTCCCGATCAGCTCAACGGGCATCCCGTTTATCATCACCCTCCCCTGGCCGCGCTCGACCTTCAGCCTCGCGACCGCCTCCTTCCTCTTCCCGACGAAGACCGTCTTGTACGGGTCGACCCTCAGCGCCTGCGCCATCCGGTCTGCTCCCCCACTTCCTCGTGAAAAACGTGATCCGCACATGTGGGGTGGGGCCGTCCGCCTCCGGACCCTGAGGCCTGACTTCTGCTTATATGGGGGTAGGAGCCTCAGGCGGTGATGTCGGAGGTCAGGGAGCTGAAGGAGGGCCTCCCGAGCAGGGCGAGGTACCACGGCGTACTCAACGCGAGCCACCGGGCCTTCCTCAGGGCCATCGGTCTCTCCGACGCGGCGATCGACAGGCCGCTCGGCTGCGTGGTCGTCTCCTGGAGCGAGGCCGGGCCGTGCAACTTCCACACGCTCGGTCTGGTAGGACACGTCAAGGCCGGGATGGAGGCCGCTGGCGTCACGGGTCTCGCGGTGCCGACGCTGGTGGTGAACGACAACATCAGCATGGGCACCGAAGGGATGAGGTACAGCCTGGTCAGCAGGGACCTGATCGCTGACACGATAGAGGCCCAGGTCCAGGCCCACGCGTTCGACGGCCTCGTGGGGATCGGCGGTTGCGACAAGACTCAGCCAGGAATCATGATGGCGATGGTCAGGCTCAACCTGCCTTCAGTCTACGTCTATGGGGGCTCCGCGGAGCCGGGATACCTGGGCGACAGGAAGCTCACGATAGAGGACGTCTACGAGTCGATCGGCGCCTACGTCAGCGGCAAGATCTCCGAGGAGGAGCTGATGGAGATAGAGAGGCACGCTCACCCGACGGTCGGGACATGCGCGGGCCTCTTCACCGCTAACACGATGGCCTCCCTCTCGGAGGCGTTGGGCATCGCGCTTCTGGGATCGTCGACTCCTGTGGCGACCTCCTCGAGGAGGGCGATGTACTGCTACCTCTCGGGGAAGGCGCTGGGCCACCTGATAGAGACGGGCATCAAGGCGAGGGACGTCGTGACCTACGACGCCCTCTACAACGCGACGGTGCTGCTGATGGCGATGGGTGGCTCCACCAACGGCATCCTCCACCTGCTGGCGATAGCCCACGAGGCCGGCGTCAGCTTCACGCTCCGCGACATCGACGAGATCTCCAGGAAGGTCCCCTACATAGTGAGCATGAGACCCGCAGGGCAGTACGTGATGGCAGACCTCGACGCTGTGGGAGGGGTGCCGCTGGTGCTGAGGAAGCTCCTCGAGCGCGGCTACCTGAGGGGCGAGGCGCTCACGGTCACGGGGAAGACCCTGGCGGAGAGCCTGAGGGAGTACAGGTTCGTCGACATACCGCACGACCACGTGGTGAAGGACCCCGCGAACCCCATCAAGCCCACCGGAGGGATCAGGATACTCTGGGGGAGCCTCGCACCGGAGGGAGCCGTGCTGAAGGTCGCCGCCACGGGAATCGAGCGGTTCGAGGGGAGGGCGAGGCCCTTCGACGACGAGGACTCGGCGTTCGAGGCGATCCGGCGCAACGAGATCCAACCGGGCGACGTGGTCGTGATCAGGTACGTCGGGCCGAAGGGAGCGCCTGGGATGCCGGAGATGCTCAGGGTGACGGCGGCCATCGTCGGAGCTGGACTCGGAGACTCGGTCGCGATGGTGACGGACGGTCGCTTCAGCGGTGCCACCCGCGGGATGATGGTGGGACACGTGGCCCCCGAGGCCGCGGCCGGAGGGCCCATAGCGGTGGTGGAGGAGGGGGACAGGGTGCTCATCGATGCGAGGGAGGGGAGGATCGAGCTGCTCGTGGACCGGGCCGAGCTGGAGAGGAGGATGAAGGGGTGGAAGCCGAGGCCGCCGAGGGCCAGAACAGGGCTGCTCGCGAAGTACGCGGCGCTCGTCCAGTCCGCGAGCAAGGGCGCGGTTACCTCGCCTGGGCCGTCTGGCTGAGGTCAGTCCTGTAGCCTGGCGATCACCGCGTCGCAGAACTCCCTCGCGATCGATCCCCCTCCCAGGTCCACCGTCCTGACCTTCCCCTCTGCCAGGACGAGCTCCACCGCCCTCTCCACCGCACCAGCTGCCCTCAGAGCCGCCTCGACCCCCTTCGTCTCGCCGAGCCACCTCAGCATCATAGCACCCGCTAGGACCATCGCCGTGGGGTTTGCCCTCTCCGGATCTATGTCGGGAGCGGAGCCGTGCACAGGCTCGAAGAGGCCGAAGGCGTCCCCAACGTTGGCGGACGGTGCCACGCCGAGTGTCCCGCAGACGCCGGCCGCCTCGTCGCTCAGTATGTCGCCGAACATGTTCGTGGTCAGGATCACGTCGAACCTCTCCGGCCTGACGACGAGCTGGTACGCGGCGTTATCGACGTACATGAACTCGAGCTGGATCCCTCCGTGGGACCTGATCACCTCCGACGCCACCTCCCTGAAGAACCTGTGGGAGAGGAGCACGTTGGCCTTGTCCACGACCGTCACCTTCCTCCTCCTCTTCAGGGCCTCTCTGCACGCTACCCTAGCGATCCGTTCGGTTCCGTGCCTGGTGTAGACCGCGAGCGACACGGCGTGGTCCCGGCCGACGTCCTCGACGCCCCTGTAAACGTCCTCGACGTTCTCCCGCACGATGAGCAGGTCAACGTTCCCGTACCTCGAGGGTATGCCCTTCATGGTCTTCGCGGGTCTGAGGTTGGCGTAGAGGTCCAGCTCCCTCCTGAGGAGCACGATCACGTCACGGGCCGTCTCCCCCACGGGGCCCTTGAGGCAGGCGTCCGAACCCCTTATCCTCTGGAGGGATTCCCTCGGAAGGGCCTCACCGGTCTCCGCCTGGACAGCGTCGCCGGCCGGAGCGTCCACGAACTGGAAGGAGAGACCGAAGCGGTCGCCGACCGCCTCGAGGACCCTGATCGCCTCCCTCACCACCACCGGCCCTATCCCGTCGCCCCTGATCACCGAGACCCTGAACACGCTCACGCCCGACCGCCGATGTAATTTACGTACCGGGGAGCTCAACCTCACCACAGCTAAATCCTCCGGACGCCGATGCGTTCCGGGGCGGGGGTAGCCAAGCCAGGACAAAGGCGCCGGGCTTAAGGTCCCCCTTGAAGGGATACCCGGTCCCGCAGGCCAGACCCGGGCGGAAGGGTTCGTGGGTTCGAATCCCACCCCCCGCACCTCGTAGAGGATTTGTAGCCCTCCTTCCAGAACGAGCGACGTGAAGGGGAGGGTCTTCAGGGGCTGGGAGGGCAGGTACTTCGAGGACTTCGAGCTGGGAGACGTCTACGTTCATCCCTACGGGAGGACGGTGACCGAGGCAGACAATGTCTGGTTCACGCTGCTCACGATGAACCCGAACGAGATCCACGTCAACGCCGATTACTGCGCAGAGACTGAGTGGGGCAGACCGCTGGTCAACAGTGCCCTTACGCTGGCCGTTGTGCTGGGGCTGAGCGTGATGGACGTGAGCCAGAACGCCATCAACCTGGGGTTCGAGGAGGTGAGGTTCCTCCACCCCGTCTACGCCGGCGACACGCTGTACGCCCAGAGCGAGGTCCTCGAGAAGCGCGAGTCCCGATCAAGGCCCGGAATGGGGATCGTCAAGGTCAGGACCGTCGGATACAACCAGGACAACGTGCCGGTCGTCGAGTTCAGGAGGACGGTAATGGTCTGGAAGAGGGACCACGCTCCCAGGAGGAAGGTCCTGGAGAGGCGCATGAAGCTGGCGCAGGGCGATGGCGGCCGGATCTCGTGATCGCTCGACGCGTCGCTCTGCTCTCCGAACCCTTGCTTCGAACGTTTATATTATGGGGTTTGCCGCGAGGTGCGAGCGGAGGGGGTAGGTATGGGCCGTGTTAACCTGCTCGGGTTCGCCTTCACGGCCTATACCTACTTCTATTTCTGGGAGGGATAATGGAATTCCCTCCATCCTTGCCCCCTCCGCTCAGGCTTCGTTTGTGGAGGTGTCTCGTATGGGAAGGAAGTTGAGGGTGTGCGTTCTGGGAGCCACAGGAATGGTCGGGCAGATCTACCTGCAGATGCTCGCGGACCACCCGTGGTTCGAGGTGAGCGCGGTCACGGGGAACACGACCGTCGGGAAGAAGCTGGTCGAGGCCTATGCGGGGAAGGGCGACGTGCCTAGGAAGTACTGGGACCTGGAGGTCCTTCCCTCGGACCCTGCGAAGGTCGACGCCGACCTGGTCTTCAGCTGCCTCCCCACCAAGGCGGCCCGGGAGCTGGAGCACAAATTCGCGGAGGCCGGGTTCCCGGTTGTCTCCGACGCCTCGGCGAACAGGTACCACGAGGACGTGCCGCTGATCGTTCCCGAGATCAACCCGGAGCATCTCGACGCGATAGAGGTACAGAGGAGGCGGAGGAAGTGGGACGGGTTCATCGTGACGACCCCGAACTGCACCACGACGGCCTTCGTCATGCCCCTGAAGCCGCTCCTCGACGAGTTCGGGCTGAGGCACGTCAACGTGGTCACGATGCAGGCCGTCTCGGGCGCTGGCTACAACGGCGTCCCTTCGATGGCGATCCTCGGGAACGTCATCCCCTACATCCCGGGGGAGGAGGAGAAGGTGGAGCTCGAGCCGAGGAAGATACTCGGGTCCTTCGAGGACGGAGGTTTCAGGCCGGCTGAGGTCCCGATCGACGCCACCTGCACGAGGGTGCCCACTCTGGTGGGGCACCTGGCGGCCCTGACGGTGACGCTATCCCGGGAGGCGAAGCTCGAGGAGGTGGCGGAGGCTCTCGAGGACTTCAGGGGGCTGCCGCAGCAGCTGGAGCTTCCCACGGCGCCACCGAGGCCCATCGAGCTGAGGCGTGAGGAGGACAGGCCGCAGCCGAGGCTGGACGCGGGATCGAACGACAGGTCCGGGATGGTAGTCCACGTGGGCAGGCTCAGGAAGGGCTCGTCGGAGCGGACCGTGAAGTTCGTGAGCCTGACGAACAACCTAGTGAGGGGGGCAGCGGGGATAGCGATCCTGACGGCCGAGCTCCTCAAGGCGACCGGGAGGTTGGGATAGATGGTCTGGGGCAAGCAGGTGAGGCTTTCCCGGATAACTCAGGACGGTAGGATGGTCTGCATCCCGATGGACCACGCCGTCTCCTCGGGCGTGATGAAGGGGCTCGACAGGATCTACAGGACGATAGAGCTGGTGGAGGAGGGAGGAGCGACCGCTGTCCTGACGAACAAGGGGATACTGAAGCACATGCCGAGACCTCCGAGGGTCGGCTTCATCCTACACCTCTCAGCCAGCACCTCGCTCGGTCCCGATCCGAACTGGAAGGTTAGGGACGGGACTGTGCTGAACGCGCTCAGGATGGGAGCAGATGCGGTATCGGTCCACATCAACATCGGCAGCAAAGCGGAGCCCCACATGCTCAGGAAGCTGGGGATGGTTGCAGACGAGTGCGACGAGTACGGGGTGCCGCTGATAGCCATGATGTACCCGAGGGGGGAGAACGTGAAGGACCCGAACGACCCGAAGGTGATAGCCCACGTCGCGAGGGTCGGTGCCGAGCTCGGGGCCGACGTCGTCAAGGTCCCCTACACCGGATCACCCGAGACGTTCAGGGAGGTGGTCGAGACCTGCCCCGCGCCGGTGGTGATGGCAGGAGGCCCCAAGTCCGACCGCGACGAGGACGTCCTCGAGATGGTGTGGGGTGCGGTAAGGGCTGGTGCCATGGGCGTGACGATAGGGAGGAACGTCTTCATGCACGAGAACCCGAGAGGGATAGTCAGGGCGATCCGGGCGATCGTCCTCGAGGGGAAGAGGCCGGAGGAGGCCCTGATCCATGTCCGGAGGTAGGCGGAAGGAGTTAATCGCAGAGGTCGGCGGCGAGGAGGACCTGAGGAGGGCCGTCGAGGCCGGGGCCGACGCGGTGCTGGGCGACGTTGGACCGGCGAACGCCGGCATCCGCGTCTACAATCCCAGCTCATTGCAGACCTTCAGGATCAGGGACCAGAAGGACGTGGAGGCGATGCTCAGGTCGCTCGGACCGGGGACGGAGGCGGTCCTGGTGGAGCCGGAGGAGCTGAGGATCATAGCGCTCGAGAACGTGATAGCGGCCCTTCAGGGAAGGGGCGTCAGGGTCTTCGCGAGGGCGAGGAGCGTCCAGGAGGTCGAGGACCTAATCCACGTCCTGGAGAGGGGAGTTGACGGGATCGTGGTCCCCAGGGACCTCCTCTCGGAGCTTCACTACGTCCGGGAGCTCGTCGAGACGCCCAGAAGGTTGGAGCTCAGGGCCGCGAGGGTAAAGGACGTCGTGGGCCTCGGTCCCGGCGAGAGGGCGTGCGTCGACACCAACTCGCTGCTGAGGCCGGGCGAGGGAATGCTGGTGGGGAACATGGCGAGGATGCTCTTCCTCGTCCACAACGAGTCGATCGGCAGCCGGATGACCCCACCAAGGCCCTTCCGGGTGAACGCGGGATCCGTCCAGTGCTACGTCCTCGGGCCCTCCGAGAGGACCTACTACCTCTCCGAGCTCAGGTCGGGGTCTAGGGTTTTGATGGTCTCGGTCGATGGCTCCACCAGGATCGTCTCGGTCGGGAGGGTGAAGGTCGAGCGGAGGCCGCTGGTGAACGTGATCGCGGAGGTGAACGGCGTCACCGGGTCGGTCGCGCTCCAGAAGGCTGAGACCATCAGGCTGGTCAGCCCCAAGGGCGAGGTCCTAGACGTCACCTCCCTCTCCCAGGGCGACGAGGTCCTGGTGAGGGTGTCCGAGAAAGCCGCGAGGCACATGGGGATCGCCGTCGAGGAGTTCATCGACGAGGTCTGATGCGCTTGAGGTACAGGGTCTGCGTCTCGATTGCGTCCGGGGGCCACCGCCGGATGGTGGAGCTGGCGAGGAGGGCGCAGGAAGAGGGGGCCGACATGGTGGAGCTGAGGATCGACTACCTCGATCGGCTCGATCAGGCCGATGTCACGCTCAGGGAGGTGAGGTCGCTCGGCATCGAGACCGTCGCAACCCTCAGGAGCTCCGCGGAGGGAGGGAGGTTCTCGGGGGGACCGGAAGAGGCCGCTGACGTCCTCAGGAGGGTCGGTCCCAGATCGGACCTGATCGACGTGGACTCCCACGCTCTCGGACACGAGCAGGTCAGGCAGGTCGTGGCCGAGCTCGGAAGGTCAAGGGTCATCGCATCTGCGCACCTCGGCCCCAACGGCTCCGACCCGGAGAAGCTCGCGGAGCTGGCCCATGCCCTGAGGGAGCACGGCGACCTGGTCAAGGTCGTCACCAGGCCCTCGTCGCTCGTGGGAGCGATCGCCACGCTCTCGCTGTACCACAGCCTCCCTTGGTCGAAGGGGAACCTGATCGCCTTCTCCGTCGGGAAGGAGTACGCCTTCACGAGGCCCCTCAGCCTCGTCCTCGGAGCTCCCTTCGCGTACGCCGCACTTCAGGGGATGGAGGTCGCTCCGGGACAGATGACGGTCGAGGAGACGAGGAGGGCCGCCCACTCGCTCTCGGAGCTGTTGGGAGCATGGCGCTACTCGGGCTGATAGGCCATCCCGTATCGCACTCCCTCTCGCCGGTCATCCACTCCGTCACCTGTCTGATCAAGGGGCTGCCGCACAGGTACGTGGCCATCGACGTCTCAGAACGAGAGGCTGTCAGGAGCGTCCTCAGGTCCCTCCACGACCTCGGGTTCCTCGGGCTTAACGTGACGATCCCCCACAAGGAGGAGGCCTTCCGGTGCTCGGTAAGGGTCTCGCGGGACGCCGAGGCGATCGGTGCTGTCAACGTCCTCGTCAGGACGCCTGACGGCTGGGAGGGCCACAACACCGACTGGGTCGCCGTAGAGGAGGCGCTGAGGGAGAGGGGTGCGGTGGGGTTCCGGAGGGCCGTTCTGATAGGTGCTGGCGGTGCTGCGAGGGCAGCTGCGTACGCGCTCGCAAGGACAGGGGCCCGAGAAGTGGTGGTCGTCAACAGGACCGAGTCGAGGGGCCTCGAGCTGTCCAGGACGTGCGGGGAGAGGTTCGGTGTTCCGGCGAGGTTCGCGCCGCTGTCGGAGCTGGGACGCGTGGTGAGGGGAGCCGAGGTGGTGGTGAACGCGATACCCGCGGGCCTCTCGCACGACGCGGACCTCCCTCTCGACGTCGAGGACCTCAGGGGGGTCGCCTTCCTGGTCGACCTGGTCTACTCGAGGACCGGCGAGCCGCCGGCGACGAGGCTGGGGAGGGCGGCGGGATGCGAGGTCGTCGACGGGATCGAGGTGCTGGCGAGGCAGGCGGCCCACTCCTTCAGGCTCTGGACAGGGATCGACCCGGGACACCGGCTGATGGAGCATATAGCGAGGTCATGCGTCCGGTGGTCGGGCGGATGAAGCTGGTCAGGGTCAGGCAGAGGGAGGAGGTATTCGGTGACGTGACGGCACCGCCCTCGAAGAGCTACACGCACAGGGCCGTCTTCGTCGCCTCGCTCTCGGACGGAACCTCCACCGTCAGGTCTCCCCTGATCTCGAGGGACACGGTGGCCACCATCAACGCGGTCAGGGCCTTCGGAGCTCAGGTTGACCAGAGGGAGGGACTGCTGGTCGTGGAGGGCGTGGAGAGGCCTCAGGTACCGGAGGACGTCATCGACGCGATGAACTCGGGGACCACGCTCAGGATCGCCACCGCCGTGGCCTCGCTGGTCGAGGGCGGTTACACGGTCCTAACCGGCGACGGTAGCCTGAGGAGGAGGCCGATGGGGCCGCTCCTCGAGGCGCTCGGGCAGTTGGGCGTGGAGGCCTGGTCAACGAGGAACAACGGCTGCGCTCCGGTCGTGGTGAAGGGCGAAGGGGGCCTGAGGGGAAAGTGCGCGATGAGGGGCGACGTGAGCAGCCAGTTCGTCTCCGGGCTGATCGTGGCTGGCTCCGCCTCCGATGGGGCGCTGGAGGTGAGCCTGACGGGCGAGGTCGTCTCGAGGCCCTACATCGAGGCCACGTGCGAGGTGGTCCGCCGCTTCGGAGGACGCGTCTCGCTCGAGGGCAGCAGGGTCCTCGTCGAGGGCGGAGGTCTGAGGGCTAGGGAGTTCGCCGTGCCGGGCGACTACGGGCTGGCCGCGTTCCTGATGGCCGTGCCGCTGCTCATGGGGGGATCTGTCAGGGTCTGGAACCTCGACCGGTCGCTGCCTCAGGCCGACGCCGCGATCCTCGAGGTCCTCCGCGAAATGGGAGCGAGGTTCAGGGAGGGTGAGAACTACGTCGAGGTCTTCGGGTCCGACCTCCACGGAGTCCACGTCGACCTCCGGGACGCTCCGGACCTCCTTCCGGTGGTCGCAGTGCTGGCGTGCTTCGCCGAAGGCGAGACGATCGTCTCAGGCGTCGGTCACGCGAGGTACAAGGAGACCGACAGGATCGCGGTTCTGGCGAGGGAGCTCTCAAAGGCGGGAGCATCGGTCGAGGAGAAAAGGGACGGTCTGGTGGTCAGAGGTGCAGAGCTGAGGGAGGCCGTTCTTGACCCGGAGGGGGACCACAGGCTCTTCATGGCCTTCGCTCTCCTCTCGCTCGCCTCACAGGGCAAGGTGGCCACGCTCGGCGTCGAGTCGGTGGACGTCTCCTACCCGAACTTCCTCAGGGACCTCTCGGCGGTGGGTTGCGAGGTGGAGGTCAGGGATGCCGGGTAACGTGCTCGGCGAGCGGTTCGTGGTGGTCAGCTTCGGCGAGAGCCACGGGAGGTGCGTCGGGGTGGTCATCGACGGGTGCCCAGCCGGCCTTCCGCTGTCGGAGGAGGACGTCCAACCGCTCCTCGACCTGAGGAGGCCCGGCCAGTCGGCCATCGCAACCCCGAGGAGGGAGGAGGACAGGGTGGAAATACTCAGCGGCGTCTTCAGGGGACACACGACAGGAGCTCCGATCGCGATGGTCGTCTGGAACAGGGACGTCGACTCGAGGAGCTACGAGAGGCTCCTGAACGTCCCGAGGCCGGGGCACGCCGACTACTTCGCCAGGGTGAGGTACGGAGGCTTCAACGACTACCGGGGAGGAGGGAGGTTCTCGGGGAGGATAACCGCGGGCTTCGTGATGGCAGGTGCTGTTGCGCTGAAGCTCCTCAGGGTCACGCTCGGGATCGAGGTGATGGCGTACGTGAAGCAGGTGGGAGAAGTTGTGGCACCCGAGCTCACGGTAGACGAGATCAGGGAGAAGCGCTACTCGAACGAGGTGAGGTGCCCCGATGAGGAGACCGCGGCCCGCATGGTCGAGCTGATCAAGCAGGTGAGGGCCTCAGGCGACAGCATAGGGAGCCTGGTGGAGTGCATCGCGGTGAACGTTCCCGTAGGCCTCGGCGAACCCGTCTTCTCCTCCCTCGATGCGGACATCGCAAGGGCGCTCTTCGCAATCCCCGCGGTCAAAGGTGTGGAGTTCGGGAGGGGATTCCGGGCAGTGGGCAGCAGGGGCTCCGAGAACAACGACCCCCTTACGCTGGTCGACGGAAAGGTGTTGCCGAGGACGAACAACGCCGGAGGCATCGTCGGGGGCCTCTCCACCGGACGAGAGATCCTCGTGAGGGTGGCCTTCAAGCCTCCCGCATCGATCTCGAAGCCGCAGAGGACCCTGAACCTCTCCACGATGAGAGAGGAGGAGGTCGTCGTCACCGGCAGGCACGACCCGGTCATAGGCCCGAGGGCCGTACCCGTGGTCGAGTCGATGGTGGGCATCGTGCTCGCGGACCACGCCATCAGGGCCGGTCTGATACCCCCGGTCCTGGACCCCACCAGGTTTCGCGGATGACGCCTGATGTCCAGCGGAACCGCTCGGCTTAATGCCCTGGCCAGCGAGCTCGATCCGGGTTGGGGTTCGCGATAGACCCGAGGACGAGGCCGGGCTGGGTGAGGCTATCCGTCTCGGACGTCGAGCGCTCGATCGCCTTCTACCGGGAGGTGCTGGGGATGGTCAAGCTCCGGGACTCGGGCGAGGAGGTCGTGATGGGGGCCGGGAGCGAGCCGCTGGTGGCGCTGAGGGAGCAGAGAGGAGCGAGGCCCAAGCCCCAGAGGTCGACCGGCCTCTACCACTTCGCGGTCCTTCTGCCCAGCAGGAGGGAGCTCGCGAGGGCCTACCTCAGGATCTCTGAGCGCTGGTTCCTCCACGGAGCGTCTGACCACCTCGTCAGCGAGGCCCTCTACCTCTCCGACCCTGACGGTCACGGAATCGAGGTCTACGCCGACCGGCCGAGGAGCACCTGGAGGAGGCTTCCCACCGGAGAGCTCAGCATGGACACTTTGCCCCTGGATTTGAGGTCCCTGCTCTCGGAGCTGAGGGACGAGGACGACGTCCCCGGCGAGGGTTACCGGCTGCCGGAGGGAACGGTGATGGGCCACGTCCACCTGCACGTCTCACGTCTCGAGAGGGCGAGGGCCTTCTACCGAGGAGCGCTCGGCATGAACGTGACCTTCGACTGGAGCAGGTACGGAGCCCTCTTCTTCGCCGCGGGCGATTACCACCACCACGTGGGCGCCAACGTCTGGGCCGGGATCGACGCTCCCCGTCCGCCTCCCGAATCGGTGAGGCTCCTCTCCTTCTCCCTCCTACTGCCCGACGAGCGAAGCCTCGAGGACCTTCTGGCGCACCTCAGGTCGATGAACGTGAGGATCTCCGAGGACCCGGAGCCGTTGGCTGGCCGATACGGCTTCGTCGTGAAGGACCAGGACGGCAACGACGTCGAGCTGGTCGTCAGGGGTTAGCTGAGCTCTCAGAAGGGCGACTGCTGACCGCAAGCCTTTAGCCGGGCTGAGCGTGTTTAGCTCCCGGATGGGAACTGCGCTAGCGAAGCCTCCCTGGCTGAAGGTAAGGCTCCCCGTGGGGCCCACCTACGAGCGGGTCAGGGACGTCGTGAGGAGGTACCGGCTCCACACCGTCTGCCAGTCGGCCCTCTGCCCCAACGTGGGCGAGTGCTGGGGTTCCGGGACGGCCACCTTCATGATCCTGGGAGACCTCTGCACCAGGGGCTGCAGGTTCTGCGCTGTTACGCACGGAAACCCGAAAGGCGTCATCGACCACGACGAGCCGGAGAGGGTGGCCGGGGCGGTGGCGGAGCTGGGGCTGAGCTACGTGGTGATCACCTCCGTCTGCCGGGACGACCTACCCGACGGAGGAGCATCGGTCTTCGCGGAGACCGTCAGGGCGATCAAGCGCGCTGATCCATCGATCCTCGTAGAGACTCTGATACCCGACTTCGGCGGAGACCCCGAGGCGCTCGAGCTGGTGGTGAGGTCCGGACCGGACGTGATCGGCCACAACGTCGAGACCGTGCGGAGGCTCACGCCCCTCGTCAGGGACAGGAGGGCCTCCTTCGACAGGTCGCTCTGGGTCCTGAGGACCGTGAAGGAGCTCAGGCCGGAGGTCCTGACGAAGTCATCGCTGATGCTAGGCCTCGGCGAGACGGACGAGGAGGTGCTCGAGGCGCTGAGGGAGCTGAGGTCCGTCGGGGTCGACATCGTCACGATGGGCCAGTACCTGAGGCCGCTGGACTCACCGCTCTACCTGCCGGTGGTCGAGTACGTGACGCCGGAGAGGTTCAGCCGCCTCGAGCGGATGGCCTACGGACTCGGGTTCCTCTACGTCGCCTCTGGGCCGCTGGTGAGGAGCTCCTATCTCGCGGGAGAGGCCTATGTGAGGGCCCTGCTGAGGAGGAGGGCGGATGGGAACGCGTGAGCTCAGGTTCTGGTGGCTCGGCAGGACCGAGTACTCCGAGGCCCACAGGCTGATGCTGGAGCTGGTCCAGGAGAGGGTTTCTGGATCTGGCGATGACGTGGTCCTGATGACGGAGCACGATCACGTCTACACGCTCGGACGCAACTCCAGGCCGGAGCACCTGCTGTGGCCCCAGCACCCAGTCCACCACGTGGAGCGGGCCGGAGGTCCCACCTATCACGGTCCGGGACAGCTGGTGGCTTACCCGATAATCCGTCTCGAAGACTGGGGGCTCGGTCCGAGGGAGCTCGTCAACGTCCTGGAGGAAGCGGCCATCAGGGCGCTGAGGCGCTACGGCCTGAACGCCGGTCGAGTGGAGGGGAAGCCCGGAGTCTGGGTCTCGGGTAGGAAGGTCGCCTCTATCGGCCTCTCGATCAAAGGAGGTGTCAGCTTCCACGGAATAGCGGTGAACCTGACCACTGACCTCTCGAAGTTCAACGCCATCATGCCCTGCGGCATGCCCTCGGACGTGATGACCTCTCTCCATCGCGAGCTCGGGATTGAGGTCGGCGTGAGGGAGTTCGCGGAGGCCTTCGCCAGGGAGCTGGGAGACATCCTCTCGGCCATCCCGGTGTTCCTCGAGGTCCAGCTGGATTCCGTCAGGAGGAGCCCTTTCTGAGGGCAACGTGAAGAGGCCTGCCGAGCGCGAGCTCCACCGCCTCAGCCAGAGCCTCAGAGAAGGTCGGGTGTGGCCTCACTCCCCTCAGGAAGTCATCGGGTGTCATCAGGTTCTCCATCGCGAGCGAGGCCTCGGAGATCAGCTCAGAGGCGTGCGGGCCCACCACGTGGACTCCGAGGAGCTCGTCGGTCCCCTCCTCCAGCAGGACCTTCACGAAGCCCTCCGCGTCGCCGACCGTGTGGGCCCTCCCGAGCGCGGCGAGCGGGAAGACGAAGGACCTGAACCTCCTTCCGGAACGCGATGCCTCCTCCTCCGTCATCCCCACCGACGCGGCCTCCGGGTCCGTGAAGACGGCAACGGGGTAGGACTTCGGAGCCCAAGTGGTCACCCTACCGGCGATCGACTCGGCCGCGACGAGCCCCTGCCGGTATGCCCTGTGGGCGAGGAATGGAGGCCCTGTGACGTCGCCCGCGGCCCAAATCCATTCGACGTTCGTCCTCATCGCCTCATCGACCCTCACGAACCCGCGCTGGTCCAGCTCGAGCCCGATTGAGCCCTCGACCGGGAGCTCCGGCGCCCTCTTCCCCACAGCGACCAGCACCCTGTCGAAATCCTCCGTCAGCTCGCCGTTCGGCGTCGCGATCCTGACGCTGACCGAGTCGCCTCTGGGTTCCGATGACGAGACCGTCGACCTCAGCAGCGTCCTGACGCCGAGCCTCTCGAGGCTCCTCTGGACCGCTCGGGAGACGGCGGGGTCCATCGCCGGGAGAACCCGGTCCATGAGCTCGACGACGGTCACTTCGGATCCGAGCTTCCTGAAGGCGAAGGCCATCTCAAGGCCTATGGCTCCGCCGCCGACCACCAGGAGCCTCGAGGGCACCTCCTCCAGCGACAGCGCCTCCCTGAAGCCGATGACCCTCCGGCCGTCGAAGGGGATCTGGGGGATCGTAACGGGAACCGAGCCCACCGCGAGGAGCACGGACCCAGCCTCGACCTCGGACCTTCCGTTCCCGGAGAGGACCTCCACTTTCCTGCCGGCCTTGACCCTTCCCTCTCCCCTGATGAGGGTGACGCCGTAGTGGTCGAAGAGCGTCTCGATCCCCCTGACCAGCTTCGCGACGATCGAGTCCTTCCATTTGATCAGCTCCGGCATCGAGATCCGGCGCACCTCCACCTCGATCCCCAGCTGCGAGAGCCTCTTGGCCCTGTGAACCAGATCCGCCACCTCGATCAGCGCCTTCGAGGGTATGCAGCCCCAGTTCAGGCACTCGCCCCCGACCCTCTCCCGCTCGACGACCGCGACCGACCTCCCCAGCTGCGCCAGCCTCAGGGCCGCGAGATAGCCCGCTGGGCCGGCTCCGATCACAACCGCGTCGAACCTCGCCAAACCTGGCACCTCGGTCAACGTCGGACGCGTAGCATAAAAGAGATGAGCGACCGCGATGAGGACCGGACGCGATGACCGGGGAGAAGGTGGTGCTGACGCTCGAGGCGTGGCGGGAGACGTTCGCGCTGAGGATGCTGGGCCGTTGCTACAGGCTCTGCTACCTGCTCTTCACCGACGCGAGGCTCATCGAGATGGAGACGGATAGGCTCTCGGAGGTCGTCCCGAGGAGGGAGTCGCTCTACGCGAAGCCGCTGGGAACCCCTGGAAGCGCGACCGACCTGCTGGGCACTTTAGCTACCAACGTCCTGGTCGACGCCCTGTACGATCTGCTGGGCCAAAGGGAGAGGCGGGAGGAGAGGGAGGAGGTGCTGCGCGCGCTCTCCGGCGACCGACCTGAGGACGTCACCCGCTTCCTGGAGAGATACGTCGGGCCGAGGATGAAGTTCCGCGGGCTTGTCGAGGCATTTGCAGCCCCATACGCCGATCTGGACAAGGTGACCGTGAGGGTCAAAGGAAGCGGCCTCAGGATCGACGTCGCGGCCTCCGGGAAGAGGAGGAGGTACGAGCTGGCCTTTTCCGATGAGGAGCGGGCGAAGGACGCGGCCGAGAGGATCAGGGCGCTCGCGCTGCCGAAGGTGGAGGTCCTATGAGGGAGCAGTGCTCAGCCCGCTGAGGGCTGGAGCTTGTGGAGCTCGGTCGGGCTGAAGATCCCCTTCTCGGTGATGATGCCCTTCACGAGGTTCGGAGGCGTCACGTCGAAGGCGTAGTTGACCGCCCTCGCGCCCTTCGGAGCTATCCTCCTGCCCATCACCTCGAGCACCTCCCTCTCATCTCGCTCCTCGATCCTGACCTCGCTGAGTGTCCGTCTGAAGTCGATCGTGCTGACGGGCGCTGCGACGTAGAAGGGGACGTTGAAGTAGTTGGCCGCGATCGCGAGCGATAGGGTGCCGATCTTGTTGATGACGTGACCGGAGGAGGCCAGGATCCTGTCAGCGCCGACAACGATCAGGTCCACCTCGCCCCTGCTCATCAGGTAGGCCGCCGTGTTGTCGGGTATCACCCTGTGTTCTATCCCCTCGAGCTTGAGCTCGAAGGACGTGAGCCTCGCTCCCTGGAGCTTAGGCCTCGTTTCCGGCACGTAGACGAAGACCCTCTTCCCCTGCTCGACCGCGGCCCTGATCACCCCGAGCGCCGTCCCGTACCCGACCGTGGCCAGGGCACCTGCGTTGCAGTACGTCATCACCCGCGCGCCGTCCTTGATCAGCTTGGCGCCGTGCTCGCCGATGGCCCTGTTCACCCTGACGTCCTCCTCAGCGATCGCGTGGGCCTCCTCCAACACCGCACGGGCGATGTCCTCGCCGTTCTTCGCGGCGGCCTCGGCCCTCGCCATCACGCGCTCAATCGCCCAGAAGAGGTTGACCGCTGTCGGCCTCGTGGACCTCAGGACGTCCGCGGCCCGTTGCAGCTTCTCCAGAACCTTCTGGGGATCGGAACTCTTCGCCCTGAGCGCGGCCAGCGCGAGCCCGTATGCGGCAGCGACGCCTATCGCCGGCGCACCGCGGACCGTCATGTCCTTGATCGCCCGGGCGACCTGCCTGTAATCGGTGAGGGCCACGTACCTGAGCCGGTGAGGGAGGGCCTTCTGGTCGATCAGGTAGAGACTCGACCCCTTCCAGTAGAGCGTCCTGAGCTCCCGCACGTTTCACCGGCAGCCATGCGCGATAATTAGATTTCGCGTGACCCGCGATCGTTGAGGAACTCCGCAACGTCCCGAGGAGAGGAGCGGTCCTACAGGACGCCAGCACCGATCAGCGCCCTGATGATCCGAGCGGTCAGTCCCCAGATCAGGACGTCGCCGCTGACGAAGGCCTCTACGTCCCTGGGGCCGAAGGACGTCATCACCCTCCTGGTCTCGAGGGACATCGACCTGACGCTGACCCAGCGGTGGTCAACCAGCTCGTCGCCGAGGAGGACCTCCGGCCTGGTACGGAACGTTACCGCCAGAACGCTCACCCTCAGCTCGGGCCTGTTGCTCGGCGAGAAGGGACCGAACCACCCGATCGGCTCTCCTGCGGCGAGGTCTATGCTGGTCTCCTCCAGCACCTCCCTCCGGATCGTCTCCCCCAGGTCCCTGTCTCCCTCCCTCCACCTCCCTCCCGGAAGGGCCCAGTGACCTGACCACGGGTCACCCTCCCTCTCGGACCTCTTCACCACGAGCAGGGCCCTCGAGGGATCGATGACCGCAGCGACCGCGGCGGTGTCGGGCCCTCCCCTCGGAGCACCGGGGTAACCGGACAAGACCTCAGTAACGCTCCGCCAGCTCCAGCAGGTCCTCCCTGAGGAGCTCGTAACTCCTGGCCAGCTCCTTGCTGACGGTCAGCTGGCGCTCGATCCTGCTGAGCGCGGCCTTCGCCGCAAGCGCGAGGGACCAGCCCTCACCGACCGCCACCAGCCTCCAGGAGTCCGTGTTCAGCCTTGCCCTGCAGTGGATCAGGTGGACGTCTCCGTGCTTCTCGCGGTGCTCCTTGAAGTGCAGGGTGAGGGTGCCGACGCCGATCGTCTCCCTGTACCTCCTCAGGAAGCTCCTCACCGCCTCCATCAGCTCCTCCTTGTCCCGGTCGGAGACGTTGGTGAGCTTGTAGGTGACCTGCACAGAGATCCCTTCCTCCTCTCTGACGTCCAGCGCTGCCAGCGGCTCGAGGACGTCGGTCCTGGTCAGGATGCCGGAGATCCGGTCGCCGTCGACCACCACGAGGGAGGAGACGTCGTGGTGCGCCATCCTCCGAACGGCCTCGATCAGGGGCTCGTCGCTCCTCGCGGTTATCACGGGCGAATGCATCAGCTCCCTCACCCTGTTTCCGAGGGTGTAGATTTTCTCACCGGAGACCTCACCGATCGTCGCCCTAACCCTCGGGCCGAGGACCTTGACTATCACGTCGTGGAGCGTCAGGATGCCCACGAGCCGACCGTCCTCCACCACCGGGAGCCTCGAGATCCCCTCGTCCCTCATCAGCGCTATGGCACGGCCTATGGAGTCGTCGGCGCTGACCGTGATGGGGTCAGAGGTCATGACGTCCCTGACCTTGATCCTCGAGAAGACGTCAGGGACCGAGGTCACGAGGTCGAGCACCCCCACGACGCCAACGGGCTCGTCGCGCTCGTTCACGACCGGAGCCGCCTTCAGGTTGTTCTCCCTCATCAGCCTCGCGGCCCTCGAGACCGCGTCATCCGGCGTGATCCTCGGGGAGGGGACGGCGAAGGTCCTGCACTTGGTCTGGACGAGGTTGACCCTGGGTCTGAGCAGGGCCCTCTCGGTCAGCACGCCCAGCACCTTTCCACCCGAGACGACGACCAGGACGTCAGCGTCCGTCTCGGAGAAGAGGCTCGCGGCCTTGATCAGCGGCTCATCGGCGTCTATCGGGACGAAGTCCCTCCTCATCACCTCGCCCACCTTCGGAAGCTCCCTTGCGCCCAACCCGGTGAAGGAAGGCGAGGAGCCTCATATGAACCTGGTTCCGCACCGGCAAAGCTGATGCCTCGCGCTCCCACCTCACCCTTACCGAGCGAGCGGATCCCTTCTGCAGGATTCGACCTCGGCCCCTCACCCGGTGGTCCTTCCCCTCAACCGCGCGTACTGCCTCGGGTTCCTGATCCCCTTGGGGCACAGCCTACCGTCCTCTATGCAGAGACCGTGGGCCCTCATCGTCTGGCACGAGGGCACCGAGTACTTGGTCCTCGAACCCCTCATGCCAGCTATGTGCTCCACCTGGTAGCGCGCGATCCTCTCGTTGAAGTCCGGCCTCTGGGCGTAGAAGGAGACCACGTCCTCGACGCTGTACCCAGCGGAGAGGAGGAAGGCCGCGAAGGCGAAGTTCCCGAAGTGACCGACCTTGGAGCCCGAGAGCAGCGCGCTCTTAAGCGCCAGCATGCAGGGAGGCCACGTCGCCTCGTCCCTCGAGACCTCCGCGGAGGGCAGCCTCCTGGCGTACCTCGACGCCAGCATCCCCCTGATCCTCTCGACGACCTCCCTGATTTGCTCCGGAACCCTGGGCACCTTGACCTCCTCGAGCCGCCTCAGGATCCTCGACTCTATCTCCTCGGCGACCAGCCTCACCAGCTCGGACCTCGTCGTGAAGACCCAGCCTCGCCACACGGTCCTGTTCACCAGCCTCCACTCCGCGCCGTCGAGTCCCCTGATCAGCCGCAGGTAGTCTGCGACCGAGATCTTGTACGGATATCCGGTCCTGTCCTCCTCGTCACGCCCGCACCTCGATGCCGTGATACCCAGGTCGCTGAGAACCTCGTGCAGGGCCGCGTCGTCGTCCGACTGGAGGAAGGCCTCGGCCCTCCTCGACTCGTACAGAGCCAACCTCCTCTGCAACCACCTGTCTCCGACCGCAGCGGCCAGGAGAACTGCCATCGGGAAGCTCACGATCTCCTCGTCGGGGTCATCGGAGTGCATCACGGCCCCCGCGTCCTCACCGCGCTCCAGCGCCCGAACTATCCTCCTCTCGGCGACCACGAGCTCCCCACCTCCCCTGACCAGCTCGTCCACGGAGAGGTCGGCTAGCGTCACATACCCCCTGGCCCTCGAGTGGAAGGGGTACTTCGCGAGGAACTCCTTGCTGCTGAGGTAGAAGCTCGTCACGTCACGGGCCATCGCCCACCACCTCCTCGATGAGCGACCTGATCTCCGGATCCGAGACCTCTCTGAGCGCGGATGAAACGAACTCGGCCACGCCCGAGTCTCCCAGCTGGTCCCGGTAGAGGAGGGCCTGAAGGGCCATCTCCAGCTTGTCCACGTCCCTCACCAGCCTCCCCTCCTCGCTCGAACCGTCGCGGTACTCCCTCAGCGCCCTGAGGATCGTCTCCCTGACCCTTCCCGGAGCCCCTCCTAGGACCCTGTCGAGCGCCTCCCTCTCCAACCGGTCCAACCTCTCCGACCCGAGCTCTGCCTTCTCGGCGGGCGTGAGGTCGCCCGTCACCGACTCGGCCAGGTCGTGCAGGACGGCGATCAACGCTGCCCTTCCCGGATCGAGGCCCCGTGCGGCTGCGAGGGCCACCGAAAGGACCGCCACCGAGAGGGAGTGGTCGGCGACGCTCTCGGGGTCCCTGACGCCCCTCAGCTCCCAGCCCTTCCTGCGGAGGGCCTTCAGGGAGGCGACGGCCGCGAAGAGGTCGAAAACCCAGCCCGAGGATCCCGCGCTCAAGATCCCCCCTGATTCGGTCTCCTCCGGCCCTCGATCAGCGCCCTAACGAGGACCTCGAGCCTCGGGCTGCCCTCGCTGAAGGGCGGCGGATGCGCGGACCTGGTCGGTGAGCCGCAGGCGGGACAGACGTCGCGGAGCGTGTACCTGCCACAGGAGGTGCACTTCCTCAGGACGCTCAGGAGCCACCACCCGGCCCCTCGACGACCACCAGCTCGTCACCGGGCCCGGAGAGGACGGACTTCATCCGCTCGATGGCCTGCGACAGCATCTCCTCGGCCTGCTGCCGGTCCCCCGCCTCGACCCTGATCATGTATCGCGGTGAGCCGATCAGCGTGATCCTCACCTGACCGTTACCGACCGACATGCCCTCCTCCGCGGCCTTCCTAAGCCTCTCGACCCCACCGAACCTCGAGGTCATCTTCACCACCGCCTTCACGACGTACGTCGGCCTCTTCAGCTCCCTCCGGGCCCGCTCGACCAGCCTCTCCGCGAACTCCGGAGGAAGCTTCACCCAGCTCGGGAGCTCCTCACCGGACGCCACCTCCTCCAGCAGCTCGTGAACCTCCCTGCCCCTGTCCAGCGCGGGCTCGATCAGGCCCGAGACTACAGTTTCAAGCGGTGTCCCGGTCTCCTTCATGACGGCCTCGATCATCTTCGAGACCTTGACCCTTCTGCTCCACTCCATCATCTTCTCCGCCTGCTCTTTCTTCGAGACCCTCCTGAGGCTGGCGTCGACCTGGAGCTTCTCGGGATCGCTCCTGATCACCTTCAACACGGTCTTGTGACCTACCCTCAGGTAGTCGGAGATGTTCCTGACCCACTTGAGCGAGACCTCGGAGATGTGAACGAAGGCCTCCAGGTCGCCGTACTCGTCGAGCGTCACCACGGCGCCGTGCTTGAAGGTCTCCTTGACCGTTGCCACCACCAGCTCCCCCTCCTTCGGGAAGCCCCTCTTCCTCAGCAGCAGGGACATGCCAGCTCAACCAGCGCCTCGCTGGTTAAAACGGTCTCGCCGGGGAACGATGGCGGATGGAGCACGTCAGACCGAGAAGTACCTGTAGTCTCCCCTCGGTCCGGTCCGCCTGAGGACGCCCTTCTCGTACAGCACCCCGAGGGCCTGGCTGACCTTCCGGCTCTGGAGTTTGAGGCCGCTGAGGCGCTGGATCTCCTCCCTGACCTCCTTGGTGGACCTCGGCGACGAGAAGAAGCCGGAGGGTATCAGCTGCGTCTCGATGATCTCGAGCGCCAGTACAGCCTCCGACTTGCCCCTCCTCTTCGATGGGACCGTCGGGGCACCCGGTGAGGGCTGGGGCCTCAGCTCGGCCGTCGCTGCCTCGAGGATCCGCCTCAGCTCAGGAAGCGCCGAGATGACTTCCTCCGCGGATCCGCCCTCGACCCTGACCTCCAGTTCCCCCCTCCTGACGGAGACGGCGAAGGTCCTCATCCGACCGCCAACCTGCAACCCATGCGGTAAGCCTTCCGAGGAGACCGGAGACCGGCCAATACGGAAGGAATACCCAGGTATCGGCGAGGGCCCCCTCAGAGCTCGGCCCTGTTCACGGAGACGTACCTGACCCTTCCCGTGGAGGTGTCTGGCACTGCTATCAGGAAGCTCTTCCTCACCGAGCGCGAGAGCCTGCCGGCCCTTATCAGGTCGCTCGCGGAGAGGACGTCATCTGGGCTCCTCACCAGGACGATGAACGGCGCGTGGTCTATTCCAGGGCCGTAAATGTACGCTGCGAAGTCGGAGCCGAACTTGATCCCGCTGGTGACGTAGAACCCCCTCCTCTTGAGGTCGGTGTAGACGGCGCAGAGCTCGTCGTACCTGCTGTAATGCTTCCTCCCCAGCTCCACCAGCTCCTCCAGGCTCATCCTGCGGCCGTCCCTGTAGACCTCAAGGAGACCCGACTCGACGAGGTACCTGGCCTCTATGAGGTCCATCACCAGCGGAGCCTCGAAGTCAGCCCCCTTCGGCTTCGGAACGCCGAGCGGCTTCCCGTAGTAACCCAGCGAGTAGAGCTCCCTTGCCATATCTGGGTCGAGAACGACCACGCTCCCCTGGACGTAGACGCCCCTGAAGCGCGGCCTCGGGTTTCCTCCGGACAAGGGCATCAGGCAGGGTAGAGCACGGTCAATACGTTGGCCGCCTCCTCGGTGGTGTCCGCGACGGACTCGAGCATGTCGATGACCTCCCTTGCCAGCAAAAGCTGCGGCAGCGGGAGCTCCTTCCTCAGCAGCTCAACCGTCACCCTCCTGAAGACCTCGTCGACCTCCCTCTCGCGCTCCGAGACCTCCCTCAGCAGCCTGTGGCCCTGGCCCGAGTCCATCTCGAGGGCCGTGATGGCGCGGTTGAGCGACTCGACCGAGTCCCGGACCTTCTCGAGTATCGATTGGATCGCCGTCACCACGTCCCCGCTCGGATACGAGATCTTGGTCAGGGCCAGCAGCCTGTACGCCGCTCCCTCGATCCTGTCAGGTATCCGGTCGATGCACCCGAGGAACCTGATGTACTCGCCCCGCTCCGCCAGGAGCGCCCCTATCTCGAGGACCCCCCTCTCGGCCTGGAGCCTCAGCTCCTTGCACTCGTCGTCGATCTTCAGTATCTCGGCGTACTTCGAGCTGAACGCCTGCTCCTCCCGTACGCCTTCACGGATACCCTCGAGTATCTGCGCCAGGGTCTTCACCGCGAGCAGGGACTTCCTCGTGTGGTCCTTCGCCAGCATCAGCACGAGCCTCCTCACGTCCTCAAGCTTCTGACGACCGGTGAACGCCAACCCCACTCACCACTGATATGGTCCGCTTTGGAATAAAGCTCATCTCGGCATCGTACCGGCCCGTGCCTCGTCTGGGCTCGGTTGGAGGACGTGCGAACGGCAGGGTTGTGGCGACGCTCCCCGCCGGTCAGCCAGATCTGCCTGCCTTCTTGGAGCCCAGAACCCTCAGCACCTTCTCCTCCTGCTGGGGCTGCTGGACAGCCGAGGTCTCGAGGTTGGCTAGCTCCATGACCTGCGACATGAGGTAGTGCGCTAGGCTCTCGTACCTCTTCCTGTACCTCCGCTGGCTGAAGCGCTCGAGGTAGCCGATGGAGACGAGGGTCTGGAGCAGAGCGCCCACGCTCCTCATCACGTTACGTTTCGCGACCATCCTCTCGGGGAGGTACCTCCTCAGCTCCCTCAGCGAGAAGGGCCCCTCACCCATCTGCGCGACGGCCCCGAGGACCGCCACTACCTCATCCGGTCCCAGATGCCTCCTGCTCTTCTTGAGGAGGAGCACGATCGCATTGCGCTCTGGCGAGGGCATGACCTTACTCCGCTCTCACCTTCCCGCCTATGAGCTTGGAGAGCTCGCCGAGCGTCATCCACTTGATCAGCTTGCCCGAGCGGCTGATCTCGCTCCTGTGCAGCGCGTCCTCGACGGTGACGGCCTTGAAGTTCGAGAACTCCTCGGGCACGCCGTTGTAGACCCTCAGCCTGGAGAGGGCCTCCCTGCCCTTCGGCTTCTTCCTCGGCAGCATCCTGCGGACGGTGTACCAGAAGATCCTGTCGGGCCTCCTCGGGTTCCAAACCTGGACCCTCTCGATCGAGGAGAGCCACGTCCTGTCGAGGAGGTACTGGTACCTGGCGAGGATTGCGGACTTGCTGCCGGTGATGACGATCTTGTCGGCGTTCAGCACCACCACCCTCTTCCCCTCTAGGAGCATCTTAGCCACCCGGGAGGCGAGCCTGCCGAGCCTGTGGTTCGAGCCGTCTATCACCACCAGGTCCTCCGCGCTCACCACCATCACCCCACCAGCCTGATGCCGGAGACGTCGGGTTTGCCCGAGGCTATGAACTGGTCGAGGTAGAGCGGCGTGCCACCGGCCTCCTGGACCTTCCTGTAGGAAGCCTCTGAGAAGTCGAACGCGATCACGGTGAGCGGGTGGTTGAGCCTGCCGGTCCCGAGCAGCTTCCCGAGGACCAGCACCCTCTCGTTCGGCCTCGTGACCCGATTGAGCTTCTCCACGTTCACCACCCTCCTGGACCTCTTGCTCCTCTTCAGCTCCTCGAGCACCCTCTCCCAGAACGGGCTCTCCTCCGCCAGCCTGCTGACGACCCTGACCAAATGCGCGTACCTCGTCGGCTCAGGCTTCCTTCCCGGCATCCCCCAACGCCTCCATCAGGACCCTCTCCAGCTCGCCGGTCCTCTTCTCAAATATCTTCGCCGCCTCCAGAACCGCCCTGGCAGGGGGGAGGAACCCGAAGGACTCGAAGTACAGCGTCCTGGAACCGTCGGGGCCGTCGTAGAGCGTGGCT
The DNA here is from genome assembly GCA_030059665.1 of Candidatus Calditenuis fumarioli. Lineage (GTDB taxonomy): Archaea > Thermoproteota > Nitrososphaeria_A > Caldarchaeales > Calditenuaceae > Calditenuis > Calditenuis fumarioli. The sequence continues at coordinate 823,255 of JANVYR010000001.1, read as the reverse complement.
ATCCCGGGTATCCACTTCGCGTGCTTCTTTCCGGTCCCGAGCCGGACGTAGAGCTCCATCTCGATCGCCTGACCAGGCGCGAGCTTCACGATCGGGAAGTCCCCGCTCACCGGCTCCACCACCTCCGTCCCCGTCTCCCTCACCAGGTCCCTCGAGTAGACCGTGACCACCTCCGAGACGGCTTTCGCCCTAAGCGAGAACCTGACCACGCACCTGTCGCAACCGAGCCTGTTGCCGCAGTCGCACTCCTCCGGCAGCACGAAGTTGTCCAGGTCGGTTTTGAAGGGTATGAGCGAGATCCTGTGGGCTAGGACCTCGTTGTAAACCGATGAGGAGTTCTCGATCACCATCACCTCCTCGACCGCCATCGTGGGTACCTCGTTGATCAGGTGCCTCCTTATCGCGTTGGCTATCGAGAGCGGTACGCCCTTCAGCTCCAGCTCGATCGACTTCCCGTCATCCCTGAGGACCCTCGCCTCCATCCTGCCCCGAAATGAACCGCGTTCCTAATGACCGTGATGGTGGTGTCCGTGGCCCTCCCTCGCGTGCTCCAGGGCGTGAAGGACGTATTCAAGGAAGATGTGCTCCGGAACCGCCCCCTCGAAGGCGAGGGTGTCGTTGATCACCACCTTCGGGACCGCCATCACGTTGTACTTGTTAGCCAGATGGGGGAACTCCAGCGACTCGATCATGTCGCCCACGAAGTTCTCGTTCTCGAGCGCGAACATGTGGGCCGTCCTGACTGCCCTGGGGCAGTAGGGGCACGTCGGCGTCACGAAGACCTGGATGTGAACCGGCTCAGAGATCTCCTTGAGCCTAGACCTGGTGGCCTCCGAGAGCCTGGACCTCCCCTTCGAGACGTCCACTATGTCGTCCAGGAGGGCGGAGAACTCGTACCCTGTGGGCATGCCGAAGTACCTGATGCCGTACTCCCTCTTGCCGAAGACGAGCAGCGCCGGTATCTTGTCGACTTTCCACTTCCTCGCGAGGTCTGCGTTCTCCTCGAAGTCGTATACCTCAACGCTCAGGTGTGGCGAAAGCTCTGCCAGCTCCTCGGCGATGCTCCTGGTGATCTCGCACCCCTCGCACTCGAACTTCTGCGTGAAGACCACTAGCCTGACGTCGCCCGAGAGCTCCTTCTCGAAGAGCTGCCGGACGTACTTCCTCTCCCTCTCCTTCAGGACCTGCATTCTTTACCCGAACCCTCAGCTGACGATAAGAGCCTTTCGAGGCGACGCTGCGACGGAAGAACGGAAGGGCCGCGACGGTGGCTCAGGAGACGACGGGCCTGAACTTGAAGCCGTAGACTATCACGCCGGACTCGCCGTCCTGGGCGATCTTCCGGACGACCATCTCCATCTCCATGCCGGGCCTGAGCTCCTCGTAGTCGGCGTCCGTCAGCTGCGCCACTATCCTCGTGCCGTCCTCGAACTCGAGCAGGCCCACCAGGTAGGGAGCCATCTCGTCGTGCACGTCGGTCGCGGACTTGACCTCCGTGAAGGCCAAGAGCCTGGCCCTCTCTGGAAGCCTCTCGCGGACGAGGGAGGTGGACCTGCAGCGACGGCAGACTGACCTGCGGGTGGCGTTGACGGTGCCGCAGTTGGCACACCTGAGCACCTCCAGCATGTACCTGAACCTCTTCGAGCGCCAGTGCTCCTGGGGACGTATGCCGGGCCTCACGCGCTGTCACCTCCGATGAGGACTGCCGCACCCGACAGGGCTCCGAACCCGGTGGTGGAGACCGCCATGCCGCTCTTGGCCCTGTCCAGCTGGTTCTTCCCCGCCCTCCCTGTGAGCTGGAGGTGGAGCTCCGCGACCTGGTAGAGCGCAGATGCCCCGAAAGGATGACCCCTCGCCTTCAGCCCGCCGAAGGTGTTGATGGGAAGCTCCCCTCCGAGCTCGAACCTCCCCTCCTTCAGCTCGAGGCCGCTCCTCCCCTTCGGAGAGAAACCGGCGCTCTCCAGCACCAGAGGAGCCATGATCGAGAAGGAATCGTGGAGCTCGAGGACGTCCAGCTCATCGCGGTCGATGCCCGACCGTAGCAGGGCCTCCTCCACCGAGAGCGCGACCGATGAGAGGTGGAGCGGGTCCTCCCGATCGAACGGCGAGGCGTAATCGGTCCTCAGGCTGACGCCTGCGAGCTTCGTGACGGTCCCCGACCTCGCTCCTCCCACCGACTCCTCGGAGACGAGCACCACCGCTGCGGCCCCGTCGCAGGGCGCGGTGCACTCTAGCCTCCTGAGAGGAGGGGCGACGGGAGGGGACGAGAGCACGTCCTCTAGCTTCACCTCGAACGGGAACTGGGCGTGGGGCACCCCCTTCGCGTTCCTGTGCATCAGTGCCGGGAACTGGGCCACGAACTCCTGAGGGACCTCATAGCGTTCCATGTAGACGCGGTAGAGCAGGGCCGCTATCGCGGTGGGCGTCACGCCGGCGAAGCCCATCGTCTCGTACGGGAGCGTCATCGAGAAGACCGTGTTGAACTCCTCCGGCATCAGATCGGAGAGCTTTTCGGCACCGACTACGAGGGCCACCTCCGCCAAACCCGAGGAGACGGCCGCGTGTGCCTGAAAGAGCGCCGCCATCCCGGAGGCCTCACCGCACTCGACCCTGACGGAGGGAACGCCGGAGAGACCGAGCTCCTCTGAGACGATCGCGCTGATCCCCATCTGGTGCGAGGTGATCTCTGCGGCCGCGTTCGCGAAGTAGATCGCGTCCACCCGCTCGACGCCGGCATCCCTCACCGCAGCGAGCGCCGCCTCAGCGGCCAGCTCCGTCAGGGACCGGTCCCAGTGCTCGGAGACCTTCGTGTACCCCACGCCGGCCAAGTAGACCGTCCTCATCGACCATCACGAGGTCCTGATCTTGTCGCGGTGCCTCAGGTACTGGGCGTAGTCGATGTACTTGGCACGGGCGATCAGGGTGTCCAGCAGCGGAGCGAGGTTCCTCTTCCTCTCCAGGCCCTCCCTCGTCACGATGAGGAAGGAGTCGCTTCCCGCACCGGAACCGAAGGAGGTCAGCACGATCCTCTGCCCGGGCTTGGCGTGGTCGAGGACCCTGACGAGCCCCAGCGGAGAGCAGGCGGCGTAGGTGTTGCCTATCACGTTCGTCACGACCCCGGGATCCACCTTCTCCTTAGGTATCTGCAGGACCTTCGCGGCGGCGTACGGGAACTTGTAGTTGGGCTGATGGAAGACGAAGTAGTCGATGTCGGAGACCTTCAGTCCCGTCTCCTCCAGAAGGGCCTTCACGGCAGATACCGTGTGGTGGAAGTAGGCCGGCTCGCCGGTGAACCTCGAGGCGTGTCGGGGATACCTCTCGTGGGCCCTCCTCCAGAAGTCGGGCGTGTCGGTGACGTAGCTCACCACGTGCTCGATCGTCGCCACCTCGTCGCCGTTGCTCCTGCCCAGAACGAAGGCTGCCGCTCCGGCTGCGGCCGTGAACTCGAGGGCATCGGAGGGCCTCCCCTGAGCTGTGTCAGCTCCAACCGCTATCCCATATTCTATCAGCCCAGAAGACACCAGGCCCGCGATCATCTGCATCGCCTCGGTGCCGGCCTTGCAGGCGAACTCGAGGTCCGCGGAGAGGTGCGTCGGCGGTATCCCGAGCGCCTCAGCCACGACGGTCCCCGACGGCTTTACCGCGTATGGGTGGGACTCGGACCCCACGTTCACGGCGCCTATCCTCCGGACGTCTATCCCGGCCCTCCGCAGCGCGTATTTGCACGCCTCTATGGCCATGGTTATCACGTCCTCGTCGATCCCGTTGACCGACTTCTCCTTGATCGGAAGCGCGTCGTCGTCCCTTCCCCAGACCCGCGCTATCTCGGAGGCCCTTATCCTGTATCGGGGAACGTACCCTCCGTAGCCGAGGATCGCGACGTCCTTGACGCGGCTCAACACCTCCGGTTCCACTAAGTCCTTTAAATATCTTAATCCGGCTTGTGTTAGGCGGTTGTTTAAGTCACAGTGTTATATTTGGGCCTTGGGATGCCGTCAACGTGACGGAGATCGACGAGAGGGACCTGAGGATACTGGAGGCGCTCAGGCGGGACGCGAGGAAGTCGTTCACCGAGCTCGCGGCGGAGCTCTCGATACCGAGGACGACGGTTCAGGAGCGCGTTCGGCGGCTGACGGAGCTCGGGTACATCAGGAGCTTCACCGCGATACCGGACTACGCCAAGATAGGACGCGGGACGACCGCGTTCGTGCTGGTCTCGTTCACTCCAGCTCAGGAGATATCGCAACGGGAGCTGGCCTCCCAGATAGCGCGGATCGAGGACGTCTACGAGGTCCACCTTGTGAGCGGCCAGTGGGACATGATCCTGAAGGTCCGTGCGGCCTCGACGGAGGACGTGGGCAGGCTGGTGATAGACCGTCTCAGGACCATGAAGAGCGTCGCCAGGACCGAGACCTGCTTCGTCTTCGAGACCGTGAAGGAGGTTCCATGAACGAGCGACCCCTTACCGGACGGCGGCGCTACCCGTGAAGCGTCCGCATCCCATGCGCCGTGCCGACTTATATACGAGCTGAGTGGTGGACACGCAGGCATGCTCGTCACGGGGACCGACGTAAGGGACGCGCTGGTGAGGCTGATCCGGGTGGGATCGCTGATCGCGGTGCTCGGCGCGATCCACGTCCTGACGCTGCTGCTGGACTGGGCCTCGCTCCTGAACGACAACGTCGTCGTCCGGGGCATCCAGGGGTTCGTCCTGAGCTGGAGCTTCACCCTCTCCATCCTGGCGGGCCTACTGGCCGGGGGCGCTGGGGTGCTGGCGTCCCTCTCCTCGAACGTCAAGGTCCTGCGCTTCACGGTCCCGGCACTGGCCCTCGGAGGAGCAGCGCTCGCGATCCTCTCGCCGCTGTACGTCATCCTCCACCAGTTGCCGTCTCTTGAGGTCCAGTTCAAGCCCGAGGTGGGAGCGATCGCGGCGCTCTTCACCGGCGTGGCCATGGCAGGGGGAGGGTTCATATCCGCTGTGATAGGATTTGTGGCCCTGAGGCCCTCGCCCTCTCCCTCGCAGGTACCGATAATGGCCTACACGCCCTCGCAGGTCCCGGCTGTGGAGTACGAGACGGGGACGGTCACCAGCTACGAGGAGCCCTCCCTGAGCAGGGAGGAGGAGGTCTTCGAGGAGCTCCTCAGGCAGGAGGAATCCGCAGTAGAGGTCAGGGACTCGCAGGCCGAGAGGGCCGCCGTTGGACCTCAGGCCGTCCAGCCTCCGAGGGCACAAGCAGCCAGCATGGAGTGCGCCATCTGCGGCGATCAGATCCCGGCCAGCGCGCTGAAGACCTGCGGCTCCTGCGGTGCTCCAATGCACAGGGAGTGCGTGGAGACCTGGCGCGACATAGGGGGCAGGTGTCCGAACTGCGGGGCCCCACTCGGCTGAAGGCACGGTCAACGCAAAGACGACATCCGTGGAGTGAACCCGCTCCTGCGAAACCGACGCTCAAATAGCTCCGGTGAGGGGACGAACGGGTGGCGGGATGTCAGGAAGGGCTTACGACGAGGTGATGGAGCTCGCGCTGCGGAGGGGGTTCTACTTCCCATCCTGCGAGATATACGACGGTGCACCGGCTGGCTTCTGGGACTACGGACCGCTGGGGAACGCGCTGAAGAACAGGTACGTCGAGGCTTGGAGGAGGTACGTGGTCAGGTACGACGGGATGGTGGAGCTCGACGGTTCGGTGATCATGGCGAAGGACGTCTTCGTCGCTTCCGGGCACCTCGAGTCGTTCGCCGACCCGATAACCAGGTGCCTCCGATGCGGCTCGGTGTTCAGGGCCGACAGACTCCTCCAGGAGAAGACCGGCAAGATCGTGCCCGAGCGCCTACCGGACAGCGAGATCTACGCGATGATCCTGAGGGAGGGCGTGAGGTGCCCGAGCTGCGGCGGCGAGCTCTCAGAGGTGACGAGGTTCAACATGATGTTCAGGGTCTCCGTTGGAGGGGAGGGTGCGGAGGCCTACCTGAGACCCGAGACGTGCCAGTCCCTCTTTATCGACTTCCTCAGGGTCTACAAGATAGGCTGGTCTAGGTTCCCGTTGCCGCTATGCCAGTTCGGCAAGAGCTTCAGGAACGAGATCTCGCCCCGACAGGGGCTGCTGAGGCTTAGGGAGTTCTACCAGGCAGAGGTCGAGGTCCTCTTCGACCCGGAGGACGACCTGGACGAAAGAAGGTGGGCCAGGCTCAAGGACCACAGGCTCAGGCTCGCGCACGACGGCGAGTCGGTGACGGAGATCACGGCCGAGGAAGCGGTCAGGGAGGGACTTGTGCCGATGAGGATAGAGGCCTACTACCTCGCGCTGATACAGAGGTTCTACGAGATCATCGGGATAGACAGGACGAGGATCAGGTTGAGGAGGCTCGGCGAGGACGAGAAGCCCTTCTACGCCAGGGAGTCGTGGGACCTGGAGGTCCAGACGTCGCTGGGCTGGGTCGAGCTCGTGGCATGCAACTACAGGGGGGACTACGACCTCTCGGGTCACATGAGGGTCAGCGGGAAGGACCTGACCGCATACAACAGGGGAAGGAAGTTCGTCCCGCACGTCTTCGAGCTCTCGATGGGCGTCGACCGTAGCGTCTACGTCCTGCTCGAGCACAACCTCACCAGCGACGGCCGCCGAAGGGTACTGAGGCTGCCGCCATTCCTCGCACCCGTGCAGGTAGCGGTGCTTCCGCTGGTGGACAGGGACGGCCTCCCGGAGAAGGCGATGGAGGTCTACGAGGCCCTCAGGATCGACTTCGATGCGGTCTACGAGGCCGACGACACGATCGGGAAGAGGTACCGGATGCTCGACGAGATCGGGGTTCCCTTCTGCGTCACCGTGGACTACCAGACGCTCCAGGACGACACCGTTACGGTCAGGGACAGGGACACCACGAGGCAGGAGAGGGTTCCGGTATCGGAGCTTAAGGCGTGGCTTTCCCGAGCCCTTTCCTACCCGGATGTCAGGTGACCGTACACTTCAGCTCGGACGGCGTGATGGAGCCAGGGACCCTCCGATGGGGCCGTTCGTCCTAGGAACCACCGACCGCTAACCCCTTTATCCCGAACGCTTGCTGTAACGGGGGCTTGGTGAGGGTCTCGGCGCAGCTCCTCAAGGAGAAGGTGAAGGGGAAGGAGAAGCTGGAGGCGCTCCTCGAGCTCCTGGAGGGGAGCGAGGAGGTCCAGGACTACCTCGAGCTGTGCAACGAGATGGTGGTGAAGCGCCTCTTCTACAACGATCACGGGCCGATGCACGCCAGGATAGTTGCCGGTGCGGCGCTCGAGATATTCGACGTCCTGAGGGCCAGCGGGATCAAGTTCTCCACCGTTGGCCTGGACGGGATCAGGCACGAGGACGCGATGGCCATAACCATGCTCGGCGCCTACCTCCACGACATAGGAAACATGGTGCACAGGACCATGCATCACCTCACGGGCGTCTTCATCGCGGACCGCGTCCTCTCGGAGATCCTCCCAAAGGTGTACGGGCGCGGGAGGATTGAGCGGAGGATCAGGACGGAGGTCCTCCACTGCATCCTCAGCCACGACGAGAGCGTCCAGTCGCTGACGGTGGAGGCGGGGATCGTGAAGGTGGCCGACGGAACTGACATGAGCGAGGGAAGGGCAAGGATCCCGTACCGGCACGGGAAGTCCGACATACACGCGCTCTCGGCGCTCGCCATCTCCTCCGTCGAGATCCACAGGGGAGATAGCAGGCCCCTTCGGATCGACGTGCACATCGTCAACGAGGCAGGCGTCTTCCAGGTCGAGGAGGTCCTCGGCAGGAAAATAGCCACCTCGGGGATCGAGGACCTGATAGCGGTCAGGGTGCACAAGGCGGGCCAGCTCTTCAAGGAGATCACCGATTTCAGGAAGCGGTGACCCGAGGAGCCGGCAAAGGTGAAAAGCGCGCCGCTCCGAGCGGGATGAGGGCCCATGCCCACCAACCTCCCAGCCGAGGCCAGGGCGAAGCTCGCCGAGTACTCAGCAGCGAGGACGCTCGAGGAGAAGATCGAGAAGCTCGAGGAGGCCATCGGCCTGATACCGGACCACAAGGGGACCGAGAAGCTCAGGAGGCAGCTCAGGAGGAGGCTCGCGGAGCTCAGGAGGGAGCTGGAGGAGAGGAGGCAGAGGAGATCCGGTGGGGGGAGGGACGAGTTCTCGGTGGAGAAGGAGGGGTGGGCCCAGATCGTTCTGCTCGGGGCGGCGAACTCCGGCAAGTCATCCCTCTTCAACGCGCTGACCGGTGCCAAGTCGCCCGTCGCTGATTACCCCCTGACCACCACCAGGCCCTTCCCCGGCATGATGCTCTTCCAGGACGCGGAGCTCCAGCTGGTGGACCTGCCATCGGTTCTGACCGAGGACCTGAGGCCCACCTCGCTCGCCACGAGGTCGATAGCCGTTGCCCGCAACTCCGATCTGATCTTGCTTGTGGCCGACGCCTCGAGGGACCCTGTGACCGAGCTGAAGTCGCTCACGGAGCTCCTCTCGGATCACGGGGTTTCGCTACGGCAGAGGTCGTGCGAGGTCAGGATCCAGAGGACCGACACGGGAGGGCTCAGGCTCGTCGTGATGGGGAACCTGCGATGCAGCTACCAGGAGGTGGTCGAGCTGCTGAAGTCCTACGGCTACAGGTCCGCGATCGTGAAGGTGATCGGGGACGCCGACCTGGACGAGATCGAGGAGCAGGTCATCCTTCAGCCGGTTTACAGGAAGGCGCTTGCGGTCCTGACGAAGGCCGATCTGGTGGAGCGCTCGCGGATCGACAGGCTGGCGGAGGAGATAAGGTCGCATCTCCGGATCCCGGTCGTCGCAGCCTCGGTGAACGACACATTGTCGCTCGAGGCGCTGAAGGCTGAGGTCTTCGCGTCGCTCGAGATGATCAGGGTCTACACCCAGAAGGACGGGGTGGTCTCCAAAAGGCCGATCCTGATGCCGAAGGGCTCGACGGTCCTGGAGCTGGCCGAGCTCATCCACAAGGACCTTGCGAGGAACTTCCGGTACGCGAGGGTTTGGGGCAGGTCGGTCAAGGTTCAGGGGCAGCGCGTCGGCCCCGACCACCAGCTCCAGGACGGCGACGTCATCGAGATCAGGTCGGATTAGGCGCGGGTGAAGGTAAAAGAGATGCTTGCAGAGCTGAATGCCTGATGGAACCGTCGACGATCGAGGCGGCGCTTTTGCTGCTGGCCACCGCATCCGCGATCCTCGCGATCGAGAGCAGGAGCCTCGTCAGGACGGCCATGTGGTTCCTGGTCTTCACGGTCTCGCTCGGGCTGCTGTTCGTGGCGCTCGGCGCCGCTGTCGTCGGGATCTTCCAGATTCTGGTCTACTCGGGAGGAGCGGTAGCGCTGCTGATGCTGGTGGTCATGTTCACGCGGAGGAGGGATGAGACGGCATGAGGTGGACGCAGGTCTTCGGCACGGTCTCCTCGATCCTGCTGGCCGCGGTGATCTTCTTCACCCTCGCCACCTCACCACCTGTCTACAGGTACTGGGGGGACGCGCTTAACAGGCTGGTAAGGGAGGACGTGGGAGCTCTCGGGAGGGACGTCAGCTCCCTGCTCTGGTCCGGGCTCGCGTTCCCACTGATCGGGATCTTCGTCGTAGTCCTCGCGCTTGCCCTCGGCATCGGCGGCCTAGTCGTGGTGATCTCGAGGAGGTGAGAGATTGGCACTGCCCATCACGATCCTCACGGTCTTCGCCGCCCTGCTCTTCGCGCTCGGAGTCTACACGCTCGCATCGAAGCGTCACCTGATCAAGCAGCTGGTGGCGATAGAGCTGATGATCAACGCGGCCCACTTGAACCTGGTGACGTACGCCACGTCCAGCGACCTCGGCGTCGACCCCCTCGGGATGGGCTTCGTCCTGCTCTCGCTCGGAGTGGGGGCTGCGGTGATCGCGGTTGCCGTGATCCTGCTCGTCCACGTTTACCGGCTGACCGGGACGCTCGACGTGGACCTGCTGAGGAAACTGAGGCGCTGATCAGCCACCCGAGATCGGAGGGATGACCACTACCGTGTCGCCCTCGCGAACCGGCGTCTCGGGGCTGACCTTCTCCCCGTTGAGGGCAATCGCCAGACCACGCCTGAGGGATCCGGACTCGTCGAAGAGGTAGCGGCGGAGGGCGTCTCCGTACCGATCCGCGATGAACCTGACGACGTCGGCACAGGTCGCGTTCTCGGGAACGTCCAGCTCCTCCTCTTCCCTTCCCGTCAGCTCCCTGAGCCTGGCGAAGTAGAGCGTCCTGACCCTCAACCGTGCTGTTGGTCTGACTTGAGCAAATTAAGCTTGATCCACACACCCGTCAGCGGAGGAGCGGCCCTATCGCGGCGCTCAGCGCCTGGAAGCTGGCAGGTATCCTGATCTGGTTCTCCGGCGGAGGGAAGACCTCGAGCGTCTTGAACCCAGTGCCCGTCACGCAGCACACCACCTCCTCGTCCCTTCCCACCTCGCCCTCCTCGACGAGCCTCTTCAGCACGGCCACCGAGATGGCGCCGCCCGGCTCCGCGAAGATCCCCGTCTCTTTCGCTAGCAGGTAAACCGCATCGATCGCCTCTTGATCGCTGACCGCGCCCGCTGTCCCGCCGGTCTTCCTGATGACCCGCAGCGCCTGGAGCCCGTCGCCCGGCTCTCCGATGGCTAGGCTCTGGACCAGGGTCTTGGGGTTCCTCACCGGCTCCACCCTCTCGAGCCCTCTCCTGAAGGCCGAGACGATCGGAGAGCAACCCTCCGGCTGGGCGCAGGTCATCGCGACGCTGTCGTCCTCGATAAGGCCTGCTTCGTGGGCCTCGGCTATCCCCTTGTGTATCGCGGAGAGAAGAGCTCCGCTGGCGCAGGGCACGACGATCCTGTCAGGGAGCCTCCACCCGAGCTGCTCGGCTATCTCGAGCCCCATCGTCTTCGACCCCTCGACATAGTAGGGCCTGAGGTTGACGTTGACCACGCCGATGTTGAACCTGTCCGCGGCGAGGGCTGCCATCCTGTTCACGTCGTCGTACGTGCCGTCCACGAGGATCACCGTCGACCCGTAGATTGAGGCGTGGAAGACCTTCGGGTCCTCTACCGTGGATGGCATGAAGACGAACGACTTCAGACCCGCAGCGGAGGCGTGGGCCGCCGTGGAACCCGCGAGGTTTCCCGTGGAGGCGCATCCGACCGCGGCCATCCGGAACTCCCTCGCCTTTGAGACCGCGATGCCCGCAGGCCTGTCCTTGAAGCTGAACGTCGGGTTGACCGTGTCGTTCTTGATGTAGAGCCTCCTGACGCCTATGGCCTTGGCGAGCGAATCGGCCCTGAGCAGCGGTGTGAAGCCGGTTCCGAGGTTCACGACACACGAGTCGTCGATTACCGGCAGGAACTCCCTGTACCTCCAGAGGTCCTTGTTCCTCGACGAGATCTTGGTCCTCGTCACCTGAACCCTGTCGAAATCGATTTTCACCTCGAGGGCTCCGAGGCACTCGTCACAGGCGTAGGCCAGCACGTGGCCGTGGTCCTTGCCGCATTCCCGGCAGACCAGCGAGATCGCTCCGGTTAGCGCTCCCACCTCGCCGCATCTGCTGGTGGACCTCAATATCAAATTATTTGAAACGAGGAAACGAGACGTGCGCGCCCTTCAGTGGACGTTTCATCTCGCAGGTCCTCGATCCACTTTCGCAACCCGTTTCCGCACCGCTTCTCCCCGACTTCGACTTCAACCGCTCGATCTCCACCAACCGCACCTCTGCCATCCACCCGAGCAGGTGAGCGCCGGCACTCGACAGTCGCCACCCATGCCACCGATACGTTTAATAGCCCTGCGCGGGTCACGGGATGCTGGGTTTGGCGAGACATCACGGTTACCGGAGCAGGACGAGGACCCTGATGACCAAGCCCGCCGGATCGAGGATGGGGCCGAGGCCCGACGTGTATCTGGTGGAGTATCCGGTGGGGAGCAAGGTGGTCGTCGTCGCAGACCCATCTGTCCAGAAGGGGATGCCGCACAAACGGTATCACGGCAAGGTCGGGGTCGTCCTAGGAAGGAGGGGAAGGGGTTACGAGGTCGAGGTCTACCTCGGCTCGAAGAGGAAAATCCTCTACGTCCTTCCCGATCACATAAGACCTCACAACGCGTGAGGGGGTAGAGGGGAGCTGCCGAGGAGGACGCTGTCGATGAAGCCGGTCTCCCTTCCTGAGGTGAAGGAGATCCTCGAGAGCAGGGCGCAATCGGCCTCGCCAGTGGCCCAGAGGATACTGAGCTACGTCACTGCCTTCTCGAAGCTCGACGCGGACTCCGCGAGGAGGCTGAAGGAGGAGCTGATGGAGAAGTTCGGGCTCGAGGAGATCGAGGCGGTGCAGGTGGTCAACATCTGCCCGAGGACCGTGGAGGAGGTGAGGACGGTGCTCTCCGGTTACAGGAGGTTGCTGCTGACGGTGCTTGCGGATGAGGAGAAGATGAGGGGCATCGCGGAGACCGTTAGGAAATACGTCGAGTCCAGCTCCGAAGGGAGCGGTTGAGGAGTAGGGCATGCGGGAGCAGGAGAGGTTCAGGCCCAAGATCTACGAGGACGAGGCGATAGTGCTTGACGTAGCTCCTCCCAGGTGGGGTCCGAGGCACGGGCACCAATCCCAGTTCAACAGGGCCTACCTCCTCGGGACCGAGCACTTCACGCTGCTGGAGGCCGCGGTCTCGCCCGAGATCAATTTGGCTCCCGGCAACGTGCTCTACATCGGGAAGGACGTCCCGAGGGACGTGGTGAGGATCGTGAGGCGGATCGGTTACAACGACCTGCCGGAGACGGCGAAGATGGAGCTCGAGCGGGCCGTGGAGAGGATCGTCCGGGAGAAAGAGAAGAAGTTCGTCGAGTTCTTCAACACCTGCGGCCCGCTAACGCCGAGGCTCCACGCGCTCGAGGTCATCCCTGGTATAGGGAAGAAGACCATGCTGAAGGTCCTGGAGGAGAGGGAGAAGAAACCCTTCGAGAGCTTCGAGGACATAGACAGGAGGACCGGCATCCAGGACTCGAGGGCTAGCGTGATCAAAAGGATCCTTCAGGAGCTCTCCGATCCCAACAACAAATACTTCCTGTTCACCCGGGGCCACGTGTAGTCGCGGTCCAACCCATCTGCACCTGCTCACGCGCCTTTCACCATATAACGTCCCCAGTTTCAGGCGACCCGGAGATCATGGACGGGAGCAGGGAGCTGCTGAGGATGGTGGACGTCGACTTCGCATATCCCGGATCGAGGACCAAGATCCTCACGGACATCAACCTACACGTCGATTACACCGAGTTCGTCGGCGTCGTCGGCCCCAGCGGGACGGGCAAATCGACCCTGCTGAGGCTGATGTGCGGCCTCCTCAGACCCACGAACGGGAAAGTCTACTTCAAGGGCGAGGAGCTCAAAGGCCCGCACCCGAAGATCTCGATGATGTTCCAGTCGCCGAACCTGTTGCCGTGGCTGACGGTCCTCGAGAACGTCAAGCTCCCGCTCCTCTCGAGGAGGGACATGAGCGAGGAGGAGAAGGAGGAGCTGGCGATGAGGTTCCTCGACCTCGTGGGGCTGTCTGGGTACGCCTCGGCCTATCCCCGTGAGCTCAGCGGGGGGATGCAGCAGCGCGTCGCCCTCGCCAGGGCCCTCGTGGTCTTGCCAGACCTGCTCCTGCTTGACGAGCCGATGAGCAACCTCGACCCCCTAACGGCGCTTGCCCTGATGAGGGAGCTGGAGGAGATGTGGTTCGACTCGAGCCTGCCTCCTGCCTCGGTCGTAATGGTCTCCCACAACATCGACGAGGTGATCCAGCTTGCCGACAGGGTCCTGGTGCTGAAGGGGAGGCCTGCGACGGTGGTCGCCGAGGTGAGGATCGATCTGGAAAGGCCGAGGAACAGGAAGGACGAGACCTTCCTCAAGCTGGTCGACGAGGTCATGATGCTCCTGAGCTGACCTGGCCCCTTGCCCTCCTCCTCTTCAGCCTGAACGTCTCCTCCTCGCCCGAGTACTCGAGGATTCCCGTGGCGACGAGCCAGTCGATCAGGAAGGTCTTGAAGGTCTCGAGCTGCTCGTCATCGGTGCACACCTTCAGGTGCTCGTTGATCTCGGAGACGGTCATGGGAGACCTGTTCCGCTCGAGGAGCCCGATCACCGACCTGAAGGGCTCTATGTTGGGCACCAGCTCCCTCAGCATCCCGAGCTTTCCCGAGGAGGACCTCCTGGTGTAGGACTCGCCGGCCTTCGTCAGGACCAGGTCGCCGTCGACGAACTCGAGCAGACCGAGCAACTTCCCCACCTCCGCCACCCTCAGCAGCAGGCCCGGCTCCATTCCCACCTCCCTCGCCAGCTGGTTGAGGTCCATCCTGCCCTTCCAGAGCCTCAGGACCTCCAGCAGACCCGTGATCATCGAGGGAGTGACGTCGATCGGGCAGCTATGGCCCTCCTCGGTCTCCTCCAACCCTTCAAAACGACCCCAGACCCAAATTATAGGTGTTCTGGTGCGATGCGGGGGCTGAGCGTTGCCGTGACATGCCGGACGCCCAACCTACAAAGGAGCGCAAACATTTGATGCGGCTCGCCGCTCTTAATGACGTGAGCAGGGTGCTCGTCGCCTGCAGGCTCGACAGGGAGGGGATTGAGCTGATGAGGTCGGCGGGACTTCAGGTCGATTACGAGGAGAGGATCACGCAGCAGGAGTTCGACAGGAGGTACGTCAATTACGACGCGGTGGTCATCAGGAGCAACGTCAAGGCGCGGCCGGTCGGCGGAAAGGGGAACCTGAGGGTCATCGTGAGGGCGGGGGTGGGGCTCGACAACGTCGACGTGGAGGGCTTCACCAAGCTCGGCGTCAAGGTGCTGAACACTCCGGAGTCCGTCACGAGGGCGGTCGCTGAGCTGACGGTCGGGCTCTTCTTCTGCCTCGCGAGGGGGATAGTCCGGTACGCCTCCGAGCTCAAGCAGGGGAGGTGGCTGAAGTCCGAGGCGCACGGCATCGAGCTCCGCGGCAAGACGGTCGGGATCATAGGGTGCGGGAGGATCGGTCGGGAGGTGGCGAGGATGGCCCACGCCCTCGGGATGAGGGTGCTGGTGAACGACGTGATAGAGGTCCCCAGGGACTTCCTCGAGTCGGTGGAAGGGAAGCAGGTGGACCTCCTCACCCTTCTGCGCGAGTCGGACATAGTAACGATCCACACGCCGCTTGACCCGTCCACGAGGGGACTCATCGGGGAGAGGGAGCTGAGGGAGATGAAGCG
Source organism: Candidatus Calditenuis fumarioli (assembly GCA_030059665.1). Taxonomy (GTDB): domain Archaea; phylum Thermoproteota; class Nitrososphaeria_A; order Caldarchaeales; family Calditenuaceae; genus Calditenuis; species Calditenuis fumarioli. Next base: position 808,046 of record JANVYR010000001.1, on the reverse strand, counting down.
GACCGCTTTCCTCGTCAACATGGCCCGTGGAGGGGTCGTCGACGAGACTGCTCTGAAGAGGGCCCTGAGAGAGGGATGGATAGCCGGAGCTGCGCTGGACGTCTTCGAGACGGAGCCACCCACCGACCTCGAGCTCCTCTCGCTGCCCAACCTGATACCCACGCCCCACATGGGAGCCCAGACCCACGAGGCCCAGCGGGCGGCAGGCATAGAGGCTGCCAGGCTCGTGATCAGGGAACTGCTCGGCAAATCCGTCTGAGGTCGTCCCGTGACGGAGGGGATGGACTGCTTCGGAGAAGGTCCTGAGGATTTTCAGGCGTGGAAGGATCAGTAGACGTAGCCGAGGAGCTTCCCGCCGAGGCCCTGCTTTATCGCCTCCCTGTGCGACATCACGCCCCTGTTGGTCGTCACCACGAGTATCCCTATGTCCCTGCTCGGGAGGTACCTCTTCTCGAACTCCTCGTAGCCGTCCTTGCTCACGCTGAACCTCGGTCTGATGGGACCTGCCTTGTTGATCCTGCCCAGCAGCTGAATTATCACCTTCCCTCCCCTCCCGTCCTCGACGTACTCGATGGCCCCGACGTAGCCGTGCCTCTGGAGCGTCTTCAGGATCTCCACCACCAGCTTCGAGTACTTGTGGACGCACTCCTTGTTCCTCGCCATCTCGTTGTTGTACAGCTTCGTGAAGAGCCCCGAGACCCAGTCGAACGTCGCCATCCTGAACCCTCACCCTCCCAAGCCGCTTTTAAAGGTGAACGATTAGCGGGGGTGGCCGAGGCGTTCCCACTTTCGGGCCGGTTCCAGCAATGCCCAAAAGCGAGCATTGCGGCGATACTACAGGCGTATGACTTCAACTGCTGCTCACCGTCATCACGGTCATACCATCCTGAAAATCAACGGGGAGATGTTTGAGTTCACCGAGCTGCGACCGGAGGACCTTTTGGGTTCGACGCTCAACGAGTACGAAGCCAAGTACGCGCCCAAGAGACTTCAGGTTGTGGGGGAGATCCAGGAATTGGTGCCTTTACCGGTCCCGAGGGTCTCAGTTGTCGGCACGCGTCAGCCCACCGATGAGGGAATCGCTTTTGCGCGGAGGCTCGTGGAGAACCTGGTGAGGGAAAGGGTGATCATCGTCAGCGGTCTGGCCAGAGGAATAGACACGGTGGCGCATAGGACGGCGCTCGAGAAGGGTGGCCGCACGATCGCGGTCCTCGGGACGCCGCTCGACCGGTTCTACCCGCCTGAGAACAGGGAACTCCAGCTGATGCTCATGCGGGAGCACCTCGTCATCAGCCAGTTCCCAATCGGTTCACCGGTAACCAGAAAGAACTTCGTCCTCAGGAACAGGACGATGGCGCTCATCTCCAACGCGACGGTGATCGTCGAGGCCGGTGAGAAGTCAGGAGTCATTTCCCAGGCCTGGGAGTCGATCAGGTTGAACAGGCCCCTCTTCGTCTCCCGTTTGGTTGAATCTCGGCGCCCGTCTTGGGTCGATGAGCTCATGAAATACGGTGCGATGGTGCTGCAGGATCCCGATGAGCTGGATGAGCTACTCGACCTACTCCCGTGGATGTCGCCTCAGGAGCTGGTGAGGCAGCTGACGCTGCTCCATTTCTGATGATATGAGTTTTTCATCGCCGTTGAAGAATCCACCACCCATCACCGAACTGAATTTTGGGTCCGTGCTCCGGTACTACCCTGTAGGTAGGGGTTCAAGGGGTCAACAAAGATTCGAAGGACTGAGCCGTGCAGCTCAGCTCTCTCAGGATTTGATGAAAGCTGTCAAAAATTGCCGAAATGACGTCATTTCGTCCCTCACAAATACGTTCTCACGGGGGTTCGTGGGAACACTCGTTCCCGTCTTCGTGGGTTCCCAGACAGTCCTCGTTCCTGTCCCGCGTTCGAGCCCGTTAAAATTTGCCAATTCCGCTTGGCCTGCGAGATGGATATGCGAGAAAATTGTTAAACCGGTGGTAGCTAAACGATTTCAGGGAACAAAAATCGTTCCTCTCTTGATAAGAACCCAGCCCGTGACTCCAGCGAGAACGGGAAAATCCGCTCAACGACGCGTTTCGGACCATTACAGAACGATAGCCATCGATCAAGATTTGCTGAAGCGTTATTTCGGCAATGGGTCCAAGAGGTACACGGTGGTTCTTGTGGACGACATAATCACCAGCGGAAATACCGTGATGGCTTGCGCATGGCGCATCAAGGAGGATGTTCCGAACGTCGACATCCGAGCGTTTGCTATGTTTCGCACCATTTCGAGCTATGAGTCCTCCCAAGTTGAGCAGCTTGTTGAACCTGTGGTGGGGAAAGTGAAGTACAATCCGGATACCGATTGGTGTTCGCGGGAACCTTGACGCTCAACCCCCTCGAGGTGCGATGAGCTGGAACGGCAGACGAACCCGAGGTCCGCAGAGTCCTTCGAGCTGGAGGTGACAGGTCTCGCTGTAGGTGACGACGGGCCCTTCGAGGTGCGATACGAGCCGCTCCGCCACGCGCAAGGAGGTCTTCCGGTTCCTCTTCAAAAGTCCCCACAGACCGCCGACGCCGCAGCACTCCCCCCTCACCGCGACGACCTTAACACCGAGGCCCTCGAGCGCTCCGATCAGCTTGGGCGTCAAGCCCAGGTGCTGCGAGAAGCAGCTGGAGTGAAGGGTTACCGCGTTCTCCCTCACGGCCAGCCTCTCGGGCACAGATTCTGAAAGCTCCAGCATCAGCTCGCAGACGTCGACGACCGCTCTCGAGACCGACGTGGCTTCGGGAGTTCTGAGGACCCTGGGGTAAACTTCCCTTAGCATCAGCGTCGCTGCCGGCGAGGTGGTGAGGACCCTCCTGCCCCGCTCGACCTCTTGGACCAGAGAGGCCACGTTCCTCTCCGCGAGCGCTTTGAGCCCATCCCGGTCGCCGTACTCCCACAAGAGGACGCCGGAGTCCCACTGCCTCGGGAAGGAGAGTTTGTGACCGAGCTCCCGGAGCGCGTGCAAGAGCGGCTCCAGCGACGAGGGCCTCACGTATCGGTAGTAGGTGTCGGCGAAGTAGGCGAGCTCCGCATCGTCACCTCCCAGCACGCCCGTTCTCCGCATCACCTCGCGAACCTCCACGCCCTCGGGGACCGGAAGCTCCACATCGGTCGCAAGCCCCAGGTACATCGCTATCAGGCGCTTGGGAGCGATCGAGAGGAGCAGGCGCCTCAAGGGTCCGGGAAGACCGAAGAGTTGCGGGAGGGTCTCCGTGTAGAACCCGATCACGCGCTCCCTTTCACCTTCCCTTTTCAACAGGGCATGCCTGTAGCTCCGAATCAAATCAGGTATCGGGATGCCCGCGGGGCAGACGGCCAGGCACCGGTTGCAGCCGTAGCAGAGGTCCATCAGCTCCGCCACGTCCCCGTCGAAGAGGTCGAGGTTAAGGCCGCTCAGGGCCGACTGGATCAGCACCATCCTACCCCGAGCGGTCCGCGAGGGCTTGTAGGCCTCGGGTATCAGGCTGGTCGGGCAGACGGAGTTGCAGAAGCCGCACCTGATGCACCTCAGCGCCTCGGAGAGCTCTGTCACCTCCTCCTGCGTGAGGCGTTGCTCCATCGCGGGTCTCACGGTCCTCGTCGAACAGGTCTCGTCTCGTATTAACTCGCTCCTCATGTAACGCCTTCTCATACGTCAGGCAGTAGCGTCCGCACGTCGCCTCGCCTCTCACGGCTTTAGTCTGCCTCGATCGCCGCGTCCGGGCCTCCACATGGAACATCGGCTCTTGACTTCAATGCTCAACTCAGCGAGGGGAAATACCGCGCGTCCGCTGACTTGGCTGACCCGATTGCGGTTCAAATACAGCTCCAGGGATGGGCCGGGAAGGAAATGACCGAAGTCAGGTTCGAGGAGATCAGCCCAGCGGACTTCTTCTACCGGAATCGGGACCTGGCGGGCTTCTCGAACCCCGCGAGGTCCCTGTACATGTGCATCAGGGAGCTGGTGGAGAACAGCCTCGACGCGACGGAGGTTGGCAGGATACTGCCCAACATCTGGGTGAGCCTCGAGAGCGCCGACGAGAACGGAGAGCGCTTCTTCACGCTCACGGTCAAGGACAACGGCATAGGCGTCGACGGCGCGATGATCCCGAAGGCCTTCGGCACCGTCCTCTACGGCAGCAAGTACGGCTTCAAGCAGTCGAGGGGAACCTTCGGGGTGGGAGGGACGATGGCGCTCCTTTACGGACAGATCACCACCAACACGCCCTTCACGGTTATCTCCAGCAGGGGAGGGAAGGAGATACACGAGTACAAGCTGATGATCGACATCGTCGAGAACAAGCCGAAGGTCATCGAGCACAAGGTCCACCCAAACGCGAAGAGGTGGAGGGGGACGATCGTGAGGGTCACGCTGGAGGGCGACTACAGCACCAGCAGGCCCAAGATCCTGAGCTACTTCGAGATGACCGCTGTGGTCAACCCCAACGCCAACATAGTCTTCGTCGACCCGAAGGGCAGGGTCTACGTCTTCAGGAGGGTGATCGAGAAGGCGCCGGAGCCTCCGAGGGAGGGGAAGCCTCACCCGCTCGGAGTGGACGTCGAGACGGTGAATCGCCTCATCGCTAACACCAAGAGCAGGGACGTCAGATCGTTCCTGGTCAACGAGTTCCAGAGGATCGGTCCGAAGACGGCCGAGGAGGTGCTGAAGCTGGCCGGGATCGATCCGGAGAAGAGGGTCAAGGACCTGACGCACGACGAGGTCACGAGGCTCGTGGAGGCCTTCAGGCAGTACGGCAAGTTCAGGGCCCCGGAGACTTCGACCCTCAGCCCCGTCGGGGTCGAGTTCATCGAGGCAGGTTTGAAGTCGATCTACAGGCCCGAGTTCCTCCACGTGGTGCAGAGGCCTCCGTCCAGCTACTCGGGCATACCCTTCGTCGTCGAGGCTGCGATCGCCTACGGAGGGGGGATAGAGCCGTCGGAGGAGATACAGCTGCTGAGGTTCGCCAACAAGATACCGCTGCTCTACGACGAGAAGGCGGACGTCTCCTGGAAGGTGATCAGCGAGCGGATCGACTGGCCCTCCTACAAGGTTCAGAAGGGGATGCCGGTGCTGGTCCTGACCAGCATCTGTTCGCCCAAGGTGCCCTACAAGACCGTCGGAAAGGAGGCCGTCTCCGACAGGCCGGAGATAGAGAGGGAGCTGACGATGGCCATAAGGGAGTGCGCCAGGGCCCTCAGGCTCTACCTCAGCCAGATAGAGAAGCGGGAGGCCGCGAAGAAGAGGCTCAGCGTCTACGCGAGGTACCTCCCGATGATAGCTAAGCACTCGGCGTACGTGGCAGGGACGGAGCCTCCGGACGTGATGCCGCTTCTGAAGTCGATCGGCGTGACGGCTAAGATGGTCGATGAGGAGATGAAGGCGCTCGAGCGCGAGCTCTCCGGCGAAGCAGAGTGAAGGCGAGGTAGACCGCGGCCGCAACGAGCGTCGCATATCCGATGGCGTCGATGTACGTCAGCAGCAGCTCCATCACCCGATCGCCGTAGACTGAGAGGACTACCGACTCGGGAACGAACCTTCCAGCCCTGCCCAAAAGCGACGCGACCGTGAATCCGCGCAAGTCCCTGAGTCCGAGCGCTCCTGCGCCGACCGTGAAGGCCTTGTAGGGAAGGGGGGTGAAGGCCGCGAGGCCGACGGCCATCACGCCGTAACGCTGGAAGTACCTCTCGAGGGGCACCAACCTACTCTCTCCCACCAACCTGACCAGCAGGGGCCTCCCCACCTTCCTTCCCAGCAGGTATCCGAAGAGCCCTCCGGCGACCGAGAAGGCCACCGTGATCAGCCCGTAGAGGGGACCGTTGGCTGGGTCGATGAGCACGAGAGGTATCAGCAGGACGTCCGGAGGGACGGGAAAGAAGACGGCCTCGGAGAAGGAGAGGACCGCGAGACCCAGGGGGCCGTAATGGAGGAGGTGGTTCCTGGCGAACTCGAGCGCCCACCTCGTCAGCTCCGAGAACATGTGCCCCGCACCACCGATGGTTAGAAGTATATGAGTTCACGCGAAGCGGGAAGGCGCTACCTCGCCGGCGCAGCTATTCAGTAGACCCTCTCCTGCGGCTGGTACTTCGTGATGACGACGGGCTTGTAGTCGAAGGCGAAGCCCTCGGCCGTTTTCCTCAGCAGTATGTGCTTGAGCCAGCTTGCGTCGTCCCTCTTCGGCGCATCAACGCGGTAGTGTGCTCCCCTGCTCTCGGTCCTGTGAAGCGCGGCCGCACCGATCAGCTCCGAGACTGCCAGCATCGCATCTACCTCCAGCACGTGGACGAGGTTCGTGTTGTACCTCCTGCTCTTGTCGACCACGCCCATCTCGAACTCGGACCTGAGCTTCCTGATCTTCCTGAGGCCCTCCTCCATCGATCCCTTCTCCCTGAAGACGTGGAAGTGCTCCTCCATCGTTTTCTGGAGCTCCGCCTTGACGTCGTAGGGGTCCACCCTCGGAGCCGGCCCGAGGAGGACGTCGTAGATCCTCTTCTCCTCCTGCTGCAGGGTCGCCATTGTGGGGTCCGGGTCGTCGTGGCTCATCGCGAACCTCGCCGCCTCAGCGCCCGTTATCCTCCCCCAAACGAGGCACTCGGTGGTTGAGTTGGAGCCGAGCCGGTTGGCGCCGTTGATGCTGACGCAGGCGGCCTCGCCGGCGGCCCATAGCCCCGGCATCTCGGTCGCACCGCTGATGTTGACGTCTATCCCTCCCATGTAGTAGTGGGCGACGGGCCTCACGGGTATCGGCTCGCTGATCGGGTCGATCCCCCTCATTTTCAGGCAGATCTCCCTGATGCTGGTCAGCCTCTTCACGATCTTCTCCGGCTCTATCACGGTCAGGTCCAGCAGGACGTACTCGTACCCGCTCTCCTCGTCCTTGAAGCCCCTCCCCTCCCGGATCTCGGTCATGATGGACCTGGAGACGATGTCCCTCGGTGCGAGGTCCTTCATCTTCGGAGCGTAGCGCTCCATGAACCGCTCGCCCTTGGAGTTGCGGAGAATTCCCCCCTCACCCCTCGAGGCCTCCGTGATGAGGATCCCCGATGGAACGAGGCCCGTAGGGTGGAACTGCACGAACTCCATGTCCTTCAGAGGTATGCCGGCCCTGAAGGCCATCGCGAGACCGTCTGGCGTGGAGCTGTGACCGAACGAGGCGAATGGGTACAGCCTCCCGGCACCGCCGGTGGCGATGATCCCCGCTTTGGCCCTGAAGTACTCGAGGTCACCGCTTTTGATGTCGTAGGCCACCACCCCCGCGAACCTGCCTCCGTCCTCGTGGACGATTGCGGTCGCGCAGCGCTCGTCGTAGAACTCGATGTTGTCGTGCCTGAGGCACGTGGTGTAGAGCGTGCTCATCTCGAAGAAGCCCACCCTGTCCTCCGCGAAGCAGGCCCTCGGATAGGACTGGCCTCCGAAGTAGCGCTGCGCTATCTTGCCGTCCTCCCTCCTGGCCCAGGGCATCCCCCAGTGCTCCAGCTGGATTATCTCCTTGGGAGCCTCTCTGACGAAGAGCTCGACCGCGTCCTGGTCCGCCAGGAAGTCGCTGCCCTTCACGGTGTCCCACATGTGCGACTCGAAGGAGTCCCCCTCCTCCGGGTAAAGCACCGCGGCCGTCCCTCCCTCGGCGGAGACGCTGTGGGACCTCATCGGCTGCGTCTTGGTCACGACCGCGACCCTGAGCTTGGGACCGCCGACGCGGGCGGCCTCTATCGCGGCCCTCAGCCCCGCGAGGCCTGAGCCGACCACGACCACATCACAGTCAATTACCTCCAAATCCGAGCGCCTCAGGGGTGATTGCGGGTTCCCTACCCTTAAACCAATGTCGCCGGTGGAGTTGCAAAACCCTCAGGCCGCCTGCGGGTTCGCACTAGCTCCCTTAGACGATTCGTCCATCTCGCTTAAATCAACGTTTTCAAGAAGCATCGCGAAATGCTGGAACTGATCGACGTCTGGAAGGTCTACAGGACCGGGAGCGTCGAATATCCGGCGCTGAGGGGCGTAACCCTGAGGATCGAGGACGGCGAGTTCGTGGCGGTCGTTGGGCCGTCCGGCTCGGGGAAGACGACGCTGCTGAACCTAGTTGGTGCGCTGGACCTCCCCACGAAGGGCGACATAGTCCTCAACGGCACCTCCTACACCTCGCTCGGCAGGTCAGGACTTAACGAGCTCAGGCGGAAGGAACTGGGATTCGTCTTCCAGACCTTCAACCTTCTGTCGCACCTGACGGCACTGGAGAACGTGGAGCTACCGCTGATCGCCGCCGGCGTCCCCAGATCCGAGCGGAGGCGGAGGGCGCTCGAGATGCTGGCCAGGTTGGGAATGGAGAACAAGGCCTCGAAGAAACCTACGGAGCTCTCGGGAGGGGAGCAGCAGAGGGTCGCCATCGCGAGGGCCCTTGTCAACAACCCCTCGGTGATACTGGCCGACGAGCCGACGGGGAACCTCGACTCCGCCAACGCGAAGAACGTCGTCGAGCTCCTGCGGGAAATCAACAAGCGCGAGGGGAAGACGATACTGCTGGTGACGCACAACCTCGAGATCGCGGAGTACGCAGACAGGATCGTCCGGATGAGGGATGGCAGGGTGGAGAGCGAGGTGAGGAGGAATTGAGGGGCGCTGCGTTCGTCCTTGCGGCCCTGGTCATCCTAGGTGTAGTCGCTCTTGCTCCAATCCCGGCCTTTCCGCAGGAGGTCGGGGACATCGCCGTGACCGACGTGAGATGGTCCGAGGGAGGGTCGCCCGTCGAGGTGGGACCTGGAAGTTTTGGGGCCCCTCTGACGATCACGCTCCTCCACACGGGGAAGATCCAGCTGCGTTACGGCACCGTAACCCTCCTCCTACCGGACGGGTTCGAATCCGCAAATGGAGATCCCAGACCGTCAGTCTACATTCCGGCGATGCAGCCCGGTCAGTCGGTGACAGTAACCTTCAGGCTCAACCTGGCAGAAGCCCTGCAGCTAGGCACCTATCAGGTCCAGGCGCTGATCACCGGCACGAGGTCCGACGACACCACGTTCTCCGGAACCGTCTCGCTGCCGGTAAGGGTTCTCGGGACGACCGACCTGAGGGTGATCGCATCGAGATCGTCAGTGGTTGCAGGAACGCAGAACACCGTGGAGCTGTCGGTCCAGAACGCTGGCACCGGCACGGCCCGCAACTTGCGACTCGAGGTGTCCTCCCAGCAGCAGATCAGCGTGCTCGACAGAACGATAGATTTGGGCGACCTGGAGGCGGGTAAGGCTGCGAAAGTGAGGGTAAGGATTTACATCCCTCCGAACCTCGCAGGAGCGTCGATCTCGCTGGCGCTATCCGTGAGCTACCTCGATCCATACCTGAACCAGAAGACCGTGACGAAAACGGTCGATTTCGTTGCGGATTACCCGAAGGTCCCCAACCTGCTAGTGGAGGCGTCGGCCTCGGAGCTCGTGATGCAGCAGGTCAACGACGTAACCCTGAGGCTATCCAACACAGGTACGTCCTCGGTGAGGGACCTGACCGTGCTGGTCTCGGTGGGTCTCCCGATAATCATGATCGGATCCGACGGGAGGTTCCACATCGACTCGATAGAAATCGGTGAGAGCGTAGCGATCCCGTTGAGGCTCTACCTCGCCGAGACGACCGCCCCGTCTGTTCCGGTCACCCTGACGCTCAGCTACCTCGACGACGCCAACCAGCTCAGGACCGAGACCAGGTCGATCACGTTCTTCGTCTCCGCGAAGCCTAGGGAGCTGTTGTCGCCCCTCGACGTGAGGGTATCGCCGACGGTGATCTACTCGGGAATGGTGAACAACGTGACCCTGGTCGTCAGGAACGTGGGAGGATCCGTCCTGAACGCGCTGACGGTCGAGCTGCTCCAGTCTGGCACGGCCACCTGGATCTCCGATGCGGTCCTCTCTGTCGAATCCCTCCAGCCGAACGAGGAGAGGAGGTTCTCGGTGGGCCTCTTCGTCCCCAGCGACGCGCCGACATCGCTGACACTTAACGTGGGAGTGAGGTACTACGGGCCCGACAACGTCCAGAAGTCTGAGCAGAGGCAGCTGGGCGTCCTCGTGAAGGGGATCAGGAAGTTCGAGATCGTGGACTACACCGTGCTGCCCGAGAGACCGGCTCCGGGACAGACCTTCTCCGTCACCCTCGTTCTGGTGAACACGGGAACCGCGAGGGCGATCGCTACATCGGTCAGCGTCGATCGTGGCTCTGAGGTCAGGTCCTTCGGACAGTCGAGGACCTTCCTCGGAGACGTCGCGGTCAACACTCCGACCTCGGTGACCTTCACATTCGTGGCTCCGAACGCGACCAGGCCAGGGCCCGTCCAGATACCGCTGCTGGTGGCATACAGGGACGAGATGGGCGAGCAGCACACGGAGAGGCTGTCGGTCACCGTGCCGATCGGCGGAGGCCAGTCGGCAGGGCAGTTCGGTGGTCGGTTCGGAGGTGGAGCGCGCCAGACCGCACAGGCAACACAGCAAGTCCAAACGCAGGGACTGATCCTGCCGGTCATCACGGCGGTGGTTGGGTTAGGAGTTGGCCTCTTCGTGGGGAGGAGGTTCAGGCGATGAGGGCGAGCGACGTTTTCTTCCTGAGCCTGAGGCACTGGCGCGAGAAGAGGCTGCGGGTATTCCTGCTGATGCTCGCGATAGCCATAGGCGTCGCCTCGGTCATAGCGCTCACCTCCCAGACCGCTGGCGTCCAGCAATCGGTTGTCAGGTCGCTCCAGACTCTTGGCCCCACGAGCATCGTCATCACGCCCTTCGGGAGGACGCAGCTGACAGACGCTGACGTGGCAATGATCTCGTCGCTCCCGAACGTGGAGGCCGTGATCCCAATGGTTTCGACGAGGGCCTACATGACCGTCTCCGGTCAGGACGTGGAGCTCACAGTGATCGGGGTCAGGCCAGAACAGCTCCCCTTGCTGCTGGGCGAACTGAAGCTGATCGAGGGGCAGCCGTATCCGCCCACCACCGCGCCCATCGGTCTGGCAGGGTACGACGTGACGTTCCCGCCCAGCGCGGGAGGCAACAGGCAGGTCTTCGTCAACCAGCCCCTAATCCTCGAGCAGAGGTTCCAGACCTTCTCCCGAAGGATCACAGTCATAGTCAGCGGTGTGCTTGACAGGTACGGCGCCTCCGCGTTCGTCTCCATCGACGGCTCGGTCTTCTTACCGCTCGACGCGGTCAAGACGCTCACCAACAGGAGGGACTACAACCTGATACTGGTCAGGGCCAGCTCGGTGGACTACGTCCAGGACCTTGTGGACCAGCTGACGGTCATGTACGGCAACAACGCCAGGATCGTTTCGGTCCAGGCGCTGTCGGAGACGGTGAGCGGGATCATCGCCTCGTTCGGGTTGCTGCTGGCCTCCGTGGCGGCCATCTCGCTGGCGGTCGCCGGGCTCGGCATCACCAACATCATGGTCATCTCGGTGGTCGAACGGACCAAGGAGATCGGCGTGATGAAGGCCTTCGGCTACAGGGACAGGGAGGTCCTGATGATATTCCTGACCGAGGCTTTCCTGATCGGGGTCTTCGGAGGCCTTTTGGGGATCGCGATTGGCTCTGTGGGCTCCTACCTGCTCCCGTCGGTGCTGACGTCCTTTGCGCCAAGGGTCCCTGCTGGCGGGCCCGTAAGGGGCGCAGGCGGGTTCGGTGGCCCTCCTTTCGGAGGAGCCTCTCAGACGTCACTGCAGATAACCCCGGTGATATCGCCGGAGATGACCCTCATGGCCTTTGGGTTCGCTCTGATGATCAGCGTGCTAGCCGGCATCTATCCCGCGTGGAGGGCGGGGAGGCTCGATCCGGTGAAGGCGCTGCGTTACGAGTGATCTGTCCGTCAGACGATCCAGGGCCTCCAGCCGGGCCTGGGTGCCCCTGCGGCCATCACGCCTTTCAGCACCGCCACCGAGAGCGCGAGGCTCATCACGGTGTGGAGTGCGTTGTAAAGGGCGGTGTGCGCCAGCACCAGCAGCAGGCCGACCGTCCCCGGATCCAGCTTGGTCCCCATGAAGGCGGAGAGCGCGCCGACCGCGAACCCCAGGAAATCGGGGAAGAAGACCACAAGCACCAGGTAGTTGAGCGCGGTCATCACCGCTATCCTGAGGGCGGCGCCGAGCGTCCCCGAGAGGACGAGCTTAGCCCGGGGCCCGGACCTGCCGATGAGCCTCAGGCCGGCCCAGATGCCGAGGAAGGTCGAGACCACTGCGGCGTACTTCATCAACGGCCCCAGCGGCGAGAACTGCCCCATCAGCAGGAGCGCGAAGAGGTAGACCGTCGCCGAGAGGAAGCCCGCGGTCGGCCCGAAGCCCAGCAGCGCCAGGAACACCGGCACCTCGGCCAGATCGAACTTCAGGTAGGGTATCGGGGGGTATGAGAAGCTCAGGGGAAGCAGCGCCATGGCCGCGGAGATCGCCGCGGTCGAGGTCCCGGCAGCGAGCTCCTTGGTGTCCACACCCCCCGGCCCTCTGGGGTTTTAAACAACTCTGCGTACCTACTCAGATCTGAGTAATTCAGCCGCCGTCGACCGGAAGTTTGCTCGGAATTGGATTAATAGATGCCTTCGAAGTGTTAAGGTGTGCTGGAGAACGAGCTGATCGACAGGGTGGCGGACGTCCTAGGAGCGCTCGGAAACAGGACCAGGCTCCGGATCATCAAGCTCATCGCCGAGACGGACAGACCACTTCACATCAAGGCCCTGTCCAGGGCGCTCAAGGTCCGCTACAGCGCGATCTACCGTCACGTGGCCACGCTCCGGAAGGCGGGGATAGTCACGGTCCACGAGGTCGGAAGGTCCCGCGTCGTCGCCCTCAGGCACCAGAAGGAGTTAGATGACTTGCTGAAAATAGCAACACAATTCACGAAATGAGCGTCCACAACTTAGCAGAAATGTGATTTTCAAACCACAATTCAGCCAAGTCATTGACAAGTCCTAAATACGTCATTTGGAAAGTTGGCGTGAGATGGCCGGAAGCGACCGCATGCCAAGGTCGCTCTGGACAGCCGGTGTTGCTTCGCTGGGAGGTGCTGCGATAGCTGCGGGGATAGCGAGGCTTAGCACACCGTTCCCGTTGCTGCCGTTCCTCAGGTTCGACGCGGCCGAGATATTCGACGTCCTCTCCTTCCTGATCTTCGGGCCGATTGGGGGACTGGTCACATCCCTTGCTCACTGGTACGGGCTGATCGTGAACGGAGGTGCCCTGGTGCCCGGGGTGGGCGAGACGATGAAGCTGATCGCGGTCCTCTCGACGCTCCTCGGCCTCTTCCTCGGGATCCGGTTGAGCAGGGGATCGATCTGGTGGGGTCTGGTCGGCGCGGTCGCCTCGAGGACGCTGGTCATGTCGCTCGTCACCTTCCTGCTGTACTACGTGCTCCTCCCCAACGTCTACCTCCCCTTCGGGAGCAGGGCCCTTCAGCGCGTCGGTATCTCGGTTCAGGGAGAGCTCACGTTGGCGCTCTTGATGACCACGCTCAACGGCGTCTTCAACGCGATCCACGTCTTCGTCAGCGTCATCCCGGCTATGGCCGTCTACGGCGCGGTCCTGAGGGCTCTGCCCTCCATCCGGAGGTACGTCACGATCACACCGCTGCTCAGGCGCAACCCCTGAGGGACCGCTTCTCTGCCGGTCGTCTCGTCTGAGCTTTTTACCGTGGTGCCGACGGTGACCTGCGGGAATGGGACGGAGGCTGAACCCCTTCGTTCCGTCCCCTCTGGACGTCGTCGTAAAGGCCCTCGGCGAGGCAGGCCTCGAGAGGGACAGGGTCCTCGTCGATCTGGGGAGCGGTGACGGCAGAGTGCCGATAGCTGCGGCCAGGCACTTCGGCGCGAGAGCTGTGGGCGTCGAGGTCAACGGTAGGCTCGTCGAGCACTCCTTGAGGATCAGCAGGTCGATGGGTCTGAGGAACGTCGCCTTCGTGGAGGGGGACGCCCGGTACGTCGACCTCAACGGCGTGGACTTCGTCTACGCGTACCTCACCACCGAAGCTTTGGAGGTCCTGAAGCCGGCGCTTCTGACCGCGGGACGCGACGCGGTCGTGATCACCCACGGTTACAAGATCAGGGGATGGACGCCAAGGGAGGTCCTGAGGATCTGGTCCGACACGAGCTACCGATATCACACCTTCTACGTTTACAGGGTCGGGGACGTGAAACGAAGCCCGGAGGAGCGGAGCGGGCAGTCGGGGATCAGAGCCCTGAGGATAGACGAGTTCGTGCCCGAGCCGCTTTAGGACGTCTCAGTCCTAGCCCGGTCCACGACGCCGTTTCGGATCACGCGATCGTCAAGCGTAGTGCCCGTAAAGCCTACTGGTCACGTCGCGCATCAGCTCCATCAGCTCGCGCGCCTTGACCCTCAGCAGTGCGGAGACCTGGTCCCAGCGCCTACCCTGGAGGGTCTTGGCCAGCAACAGCTTCTCCTCCAGCTCGCTCAGCTCGAGCCTCTGGTCGCTCGCCGTGAGGAAGTGGGCCTCCGCAAGGGCCCTTACCCCGTCCGCTGCGCCCTCGTAGTTGAGGTACCCGCGCAGGTAGTTCTCCAGCCTCTCCCTCTGGAACCCCCTCAGCTCGGCCCTCTCCCTTCGGCCCAATCCGTTCCTGAGGAGGAGCCAGGCGGTCTCGAGGTCCAGGTCGAAGTACGGATCCGAGAGGCCGGTCACGAGCCTCAACCTGAACTCCCTGCTGAGCTCCGTCACGAACGTCGTTGCCTCCTCGGTCAAGGGTCGAACGACCAGGACGCTGAACTCGCCCGAGACCCTGTTCCTGTACGGCCCTATCGCTATGGGAAGGAAGCCGTTCCTGAGCCAGAACCTGAGGAGCTGTGGGGTGGCACCGAAGCCCGAACCCACCCAGTCCATCCCCATCTCCCTTGCCTCCTCGACGAGCCTCTGGACCGCATATGACCCCAGGCCCCGGCCCCACAATGCCGGATGCGTGGCGATCCTTACCACCCTGATGCCCTTGAGCCTTCCGAACCCGCGGAGGGGCGGATAGTACCTTGTGACGACCGCAGGTATCATGTGACCCTTCTCCATCGTCTCGATGGCCGCGATCAGCTCGTCGTCCAGGAAGCCCTCGTAGCACAGGTGCATGGCGTTGACGACCCTGCCATCGGGGAGCATCAGGGCCCTCACGAAGTGGTGAGGTGCGTTTCCCAGAAGGGCTATGTCGTTGGGTCTGTTCCTGTAGTGGGTGAGAACCAGGAGGCCCACCAGCTGCCGGAGGACGCTCTCGCCCCCTCTCGAGAAAAGGACGTCCCTCTCGAGCTTGACGTAGCTGCAGTTCTCCGGACCGATCTGGTCGTCCGATATCTCCGGTGGCTCCGCGTTGAGCAGGAGGACGTCGTAGAGCCACTCCTCCACGGGGTCTCCCGGAGGGTACCTTATGGGCTCGGACATCTCGAACTCCACCAGCGACTCCCTGAACTCGCGCCTCAGCCTCGAGAGGAACCTCACGACGAAGCCCCTCCCAGCCCCCTCGTATCCGTGGACGGTCGAGGAGTAGATCGCCCTACGTGCGCGCTTCGCCAGACCGATCAGTATGGGCACGGGAACGGATGCGGCCTCGTCGACGATCACGAGGTTCGCGTGCCTGTTGACCGCGATGTAAGGGCTGACGTAGTACAGGGAGGAGGGGCCGCAGCGGACCTCGACGATGGACCCGTTCCTCTCAGTTACGAAGAACCTGATTCCGAGCCTCTCGAGCCCTTTGACCGCGAACTCGAAGAGCGTCCTCGCGTTGTCGGGGTGGGGTGCGGTCACGAGGATCCTCCTGAACCTCTTCCTCAACCTCCGATCCGACATCAAGGCCGCAGCGAGGATGCCGATGGCCGCCGACTTCCCCCTCCCCCGGTTAGCCTTCAGCACGAAGGCCCACCTCTTTCGCGCAACGAGGTCCTCGAAGGCCCTCAGCAGCTCGGCCTGCTCCCAGGTGGCGCACATCTCGTACAACTCCTTTCGGAACCTCTGACCCGTGACCTCTGGATAGGGCCTCCTCGGAACCGGTTTCATCAGATCGACGTCTCCGGGGATCTGTGGCAACTCGACCCGATCGGCCAGATAGATCAAGCCGCGACGACCGATGCTCATCTCCAGCATCCTTTTCTCGAAACGCCTCCGAAGCTCCCCGATCCCGAAGGGAGGGACGACGCTCTTTTTGTGGAAATCGGTGACCCAGTATTCAAGGCCCTCGATGGGAGGCCCCACAACGATCACGACCCCGCCTCCCCTGACGACCTCGACCAATATGCCGAGATCGTTCGGCCTGAACTGGTATGAGATGTCCATGACGAGCGAATCCCACGTGCTCCCCAGCGCCTTCTCGCAATCCTCGTAGTTGACGACGGAATAGGGGACGCCGTGCGACTCGAGGACGCCCCTGATGGTCTGGGCCGAATCGTCACCCGGATCCCGGACCGCGAGCAGGAACCTGCGGTCCTTTCCTCGGATGGACAGATACGTTGAGACCACCTCGCTGAGCACCCCTGACCAGTTCTGAGTCTTCGCGACGTAGACGACGCACCTGTAACCGGCGCCGGTGAGACGCCTCAGATGGTCGACGTACGGAGGCAGCAATCCCGAGTCCTCCAAGTACGTCGTCGCTTACGTCTTAGACCTGACAACGCCTCGACCCGCAGCTTTTTGGGCCTCGTCCGTCACCGAACAACCCCGTCGGAGACCCCTCTGGCAAGACAGAAATACCGGAAGCCGAATTGTTGACCGCAATGGGCAGGACAGCGAGGGAAATCCTGAAGGTCGACGTGAACGAGGTCCTGAAGGACCTGCTCCAGGCCTATGCGGACGAGTGGCTCGCCCACTACCAGTACTGGCTCGCTGCCCAGTGGATCAGGGGGATAGACGCCGACACGCTCAGGCCCGTCCTCCTCAAGCAGTCGATGGACGAGCTGAAGCACGCGGAGAAGCTGGCTCAGAGGATCATCCAGCTGGGAGGGAGGCCTGTGATGGACTTCTCCAAGCTCCTCACTACGTCGAGGTGCGGCTACATAGCCCCGCCAGAGGACCCGACAGACCTGAGGAAGGTGATCGAGGACGTGCTGAGGGCTGAGCAGTGCGCCATCAGGTTCTACAACGAGATGGTCGAGAAGTACAGGAACACCGACGTGGTAACTCACGAGCTCTTCGAGGAGCTCCTCGAGGACGAGATCGACGACGAGGAGGAGTGGGAGAGGTTCCTCGCGAAGCTCTGAGACAACTATAATCTCAACGTCTTCTGGCCCTGTTCCGTGGGCGTCGTGGGGAGGACCCTCAAAGACCCGGCTGCGAGGTACTTCGCAAAGGGCGTCACGCCGAGGGAGAGGGCGGCTTTCGAGGCGGGAATTGCGCTGGCCACGATCTACCACTCGCTGGTGGGGCTTCCCATGCCGAGGACCAGCAGAGGGAGGGAGGAGCTGGCAAGGGGGGTGGCTTCGTCGGTGCTGGCGCAGCCGTTCAGGAGGAGCGTGAGGGTGAGGATCAGGTCGGTCAGGCGCGGCCGCGGCCCCTACTCCTACGGCGAGATCGGTCAGCGCGACATATCGGCTGAGGTCGTCGTGGAGTATGCCGGCTGTGCGGTGAGGGCGAGGCTCGGCTACGTCAAGGGGTTGAGGTACCCGCTCATGAGGATAGTTGAGGTTCGCGAAGGCGGAAGGAGATCAGGTCGGTGAGGGGGTCTACGTCATCCAACCGGGTGTGGGGCCGGTGGGATTTGAACCCACGACCTCCCGGGCCCAAGCCGGGCGTCCACTCCATGCTAGACTACGGCCCCTCACCAGCAGCTCCCTTCCCGTCAATAACGTTAACCCCGTTCCTTCATACCTCCGCGTGAAATGAGGGCCCCTCAGGTCGACGCGAGCGAGCTGAGCCTCCACCTGGCGGCGTTCTCCCTGATGACCCGCATCGCGTTCTCGTAAGCGATCATCCGGATCTCCCGCTCCCCAAGGCCTCTCCGTTCCAGCTCCCGCCAGAGGTTCCCAATCCTCGAGACCTCCTCGAGCCCCCTCGGCTCGACCATGTTGAGCAGCCCGAAGTAATCCGTCCCGATCGCCACCAGCTGAGGCCCGAATCGCTCGCAAGCATACACTATGTGATCTGCCAGCGCCTCCACCGAGGGGTGATCCGATATCGTGGGCGGTATGAACGTTACTCCCACCACGCCGCGGTTCCTGTTGAGTGCCTCGAGCTGCTCGTCGTCGACGTTCCTAGGATGATCCCTGACGGTCCTGAAGTTGGCGTGGCTGACGATGACCGGCAGCCTCGATGCCTCGATCACCTCGAGCGTCGTCCT
Organism: Candidatus Calditenuis fumarioli; assembly: GCA_030059665.1. Classification (GTDB taxonomy): domain Archaea; phylum Thermoproteota; class Nitrososphaeria_A; order Caldarchaeales; family Calditenuaceae; genus Calditenuis; species Calditenuis fumarioli. Next base: position 789,777 of record JANVYR010000001.1, on the reverse strand, counting down.
CTTGCTGGCATGGGCTAGGTCCACGATCACGCCGAGCCTGTTGCAGAGCGCTATCAGCTCCTCACCGTCGCCCGTGAGGCCGTAGTCCTTCCTCGACATGCACGAGGCACCGTACCTGTTGTCGAAGTTCCACGTCAGCTGCAGCGACCTCAGGCCCAGGTCGTAGAGCAGCTCGAGGTCCTCCACGTCCTCCAGCGGCTCGGCGCCCTCCAGTGCGAGCAACAGGCCTATGCCCTGACCGCGCTCTACCCTCTCCAGGTCCCAGAGGGTCCTGACGGGGAAGAGCCTGTCGCCGTGCATCCTGAACAGGTTCCTGTAGACGGTGATGTGCTCCAGCGCTGCCGAGAGGGGTGCCCTGACCCTGTAACCTCCGAAGGGCGCCCCATACAAGCTCGTGAGCCTCTCGACGCGCTTTGGAGAGATGGTCGGCGTCAGCGGCGCTATCGCGGCGAAGACGAGCCTCGTGTTGCTCCTCTCGTACTTGGGTATGTCGCAGTGCCTCCCCTCCAGATCGATCCCGAAGTCCGCCACGCCGAACCTGAGCCCAGCTCCCTGCGTCACGTAGTAGAGCGATATGTCCTCGTGGAGGTCAACGAGTGGCGGCATCACATTTCGAGTCCGTCGTCACGGACCAAAAGGTTTGCTATGGTAAAGATGGCACCCCATCGATGGGATGCCGGGGACTCTCGACGTGGCCCGTTCCCAACAGGCGTTCAGAGCGCGAGCATCGAACCCTCACTCGAATGGCGGTGCGATCTCCGCCTAGTCACTTCGCATGGCTCCGAGCAGGGACGCGACCTCTTTGGGTTTCCATCTGCGCTCACGGTAGTCCAGGCGTTGCCGAGGAAATTTTATATAAAGGACCAGTTTCATTTTTTTGACAAAAATGCGCGCAACATTTGGTGAAAATCACAAGGAAAATCACAAGGTGCTGCTGGGTATAATTGGTGTCAATTACAAAACGGCCTCCATCCAAACCCGGGAGGTGTTGTACACCGAGTTGAGCAGGGCAGTCGCGGGAGGGGAAGCGTTCAGGACCGTACGGGCCCGTTCGATCGCACTGGTGAAGACCTGCCACAGGATCGAGATGGTCGCGCTGCTGCCGTCGGAGGGGGAATACGGCGCCTCCCCGTTCAAGGAGACAGAGGGGCACTACGTTCACCTGGGCCGTTCCGCGCTCGAGCATCTGCTTTCGGTCGCCTCGGGGCTCGAGTCAGCGGTGCCCTTCGAACCGCAGATCGCCGACCAGGTGGAGAACGCGGAGGTGTACGGGGAGGGCAAGTACTCGTCGGTCCTGCGGGAACTCCTCAGGCTGGCCTCCTCCGTCGGCAGAAGGATAAGGAACGTTCTGGATGTCCCTTACAGGTCGCTCGGCACGTTCACCGGCGAGCTGGTTTCGGAGTTCCTGAGCGACGGCTCAAGGGTCCTGTTGGTGGGCTCAGGGAGCATGGCGATCGACGTCGCGAGGTCACTGCGGTCCTCCGGCAGGGACATCAGGCTCTACGCGTTGACCCGCAGAAGGGAGCTCGATTGGGATGTAGGTCACATATTCACCGTACATTGGGACCGACTGGACGATCTGGGGAAAGGTGGTTTCGATGCCGTCGTTTCGGCGACTAAGGGACCAGTGGCCGGGGACGTGCTGAGGAGGGTCATCGAGGGGAAGCGTCCCGAAGTCGTCGTGGACCTCTCCTTCCCGCGCTCCCTCGACCCATCTCAGGTACGCGACGCCTGCGGAAATTACATGAACGTGGACGACGTGGCCGAGATTGCGGAAAAGCGGTTCAGGATATCGGAACGCGAGCTGCTGGTCGCCCGATCGGTGATAAAGGGGGCCGTGGAGGAGTCGCTCGAGTGGCTCTCCGAGAGGATCTCGGCCGAGGAGACGGTACGCCTCATCAGGTCCAAGGCGGCGAGCGCGATCGAGGAGGAGCTCGCAACCGCGATGACCATGTTGGGCCGAGGGCTCGGCCCTGAAGGCGTCCTCCGGAAGGCGCTGGAGCGGCTCGCCAACAGGCTTCTGCACGACCTCACCGAGAACATCAGGGCGATTCCCGAGAACGGTGACGTGACTGATGCGTCTGCCTCGCCCCACGGCCTCGAGGTGGTCCTAGCAGCGGGGCGTGTCCGGCAGTGAGGAGCGTAAGGCTGGGAACGAGGAGGAGCAGGCTGGCCGTGATGCAGGCGGAGACGGTTGCCCGTTTGCTACAGGGCAGACATCCCGACGTCGATGTAGAGATCGTGAAGGTGGTGGCGGAGGGGGATGAGGACCAGCCGACGCGTCCTGGGAGCTGGGGGAAGGGGGCCTTCGTCAGGACGCTGCAGCAGAAGTGCCTCGACGGCGAGATAGACGCCGCGGTGCACAGCCTGAAGGACCTTCCGCTGGAGGGGCCCGATGGACTGGTCCTCGCGTCGGTGCCCCTGCGGGACGACCCGCGCGACGCCCTAGTCTCGAGGGACAGGAGGTCGCTTCACGAGCTGAGGAGCGGTGCAAAGGTAGGGACGTCAAGCGAGAGGCGAGCGGTGCAGTTGAGGGAGCTGAGGCCAGACGTCGAGATAGTCGAGTTGAGGGGGAACGTCGACACGAGGGTCAGGAAGGTTCTGGAGCACAGCGCATGCGATGCCGCGGTGATCTCGTATGCTGCGCTCAAGCGTCTGGGACTCGACCATCTGGCATCGGAGGTCTTCGATGTGGATCGCCTCGTTCCAGCACCGGGTCAGGGAGCGATAGCAGTGGAGTGCCTCGCCGAGAACGCCGAGTTGGTCGAGCTCTTCGGCACCATAGAGGACAGAAAGGCTAGGCTCGAGGTGGAGGTCGAGCGGAGGGTCGCCCGACTGCTCGGCGGAGGCTGCAGGGTCCCAGTCGGAGTCAACGCAATGGTGGCTGACGGTCGCATCAGGATCGTTGCGGTGAGCACCGGCGATAGAGGGCTCAGGAGGTCGAACGTCGAGGGACCTCTGGACTCGGTTGACCGCCTGATCGATCGAATCGTGAAGGAGATGAGTGGTGGGGGCTGATGCGGGCTATTAACGTCCTGGTCGTCGGAACGGAAGGGTTCTGCAGGAGAGCCGGTTCGGTCCTCAACAGAATCGGGATCCCGTTTACAGCACTCGACGCGTTAGTAGAGGAAACGAACTTCAATGTGGTTGCCGAATCACTCAGATCGATACGCGAATACGACTGGGGGATATTCACCAGCGTAAACGCCGTGCGGTCGATCTCGCTCGTCGCCGATCGTGTGGGGCTGAGGAGACCGCTTGACGGTCTGAGACGCGTCGGGGCCGTCGGGCCAGCGAGCGCCGAAGCCTTAAGGGCGATCTGGGACGGTGAGGTTTTCGTCCCGAAGAGGTACACGGTCTCCGCTCTAGCCGAGGAACTGCCTGACGTCGAGGGCACATCGGTGATAGCCTTCAGATCCGCCCTTGCAAGCGACGAGCTCGTTTCAGCCTTGCTGAGGAGAGGCGCTAGGAGCGTCGTGCAGGTTAGGGCCTATTCGGTCAGGGTGAGAGAGGACGTGGAGCTGCCGAGGGATCACTCGGTCGTCCTTCTGGGCTCTCCGAGCGCTGCCAGGGCTTACCGGACGCTCTGCGAGCTACAAGGCTGCGAACCGAGGCCGGCGATCTGCATTGGACCGGTTACCTCGGCGGCCGCTAGGGAACATGGACTGGAGGTGATGGCAGTTGCTGAGGAGCACTCGCTCGACGGCCTGGTCAGGGAGCTCCGGAGGGTGATGCGCGTTGCATGAGGTGGTGAGGCTCAGAAGGCTCAGGATCTCTCCGGCGATAAGGTCGATGGTGAGGGAGACGGACCTACGGCCCTCGAGGTTCCTATACCCGGTCTTCGTGAGGGAGGGGGAGGGGATCAGGGAGCCCCTGAACTCGCTTCCCGGGGTGGAGAGGGTCTCGGTGGACGTGCTGGTGAACGACGTCGCGCCGAGGGCTGAGGAGCTGGGGGTGGCCGGGCTGCTCGTCTTCGGCATCCCTTCGGTGAAGGACGAGCTGGGATCGATGGCCTACAGCAGGGAGGGGATAGTCCAGAGGGCGGTCAGGGCCCTCAGGGCGAGCGGGTACAGGGGCGTGATAGCGACGGACGTCTGCCTGTGCCAGTACACCTCCCACGGGCATTGTGGAGTCGTGAGGAACGGGAAGGTGGTGAACGACGAGACGCTCGAGCTATTGGCCCGCACCGCGGTGAGCCACGCTGAGGCTGGAGCGGACGTCGTCGCACCCAGCGCCATGATGGACCATCAGGTGGCCGCGATCAGGAGGGCCCTCGACAGGGAAGGTTACACCGACACGCTCATCATGTCCTACAGCGCCAAGTTCGCGTCTTCGCTCTACGGCCCCTTCAGGGAGGCCGCCGGATCCGCCCCAGCCTTCGGCGACAGGTCCACTTACCAGATGGACCCAGCCAACGCCAGAGAGGCCGTCAGGGAGGTCGAGCTGGACGTGGCTGAGGGGGCCGACATCGTCATGGTCAAGCCTGCTCTCTTCTACCTGGACGTCATAGCTGAGGTGAGGAGGCGCTTCAACGTCCCCATCGCTGCTTACCACGTGAGCGGCGAGTACGCGATGATCAGGGCCGCCGGCAGGCTCGGATGGCTCAACGACCTTCAGGTGGAGCTTGAGGCGCTCATGGCGATCAGGCGTGCGGGAGCTGACGTCATCATCACCTACTCGGCCCTGGAGGTGGCGGAGCTGCTGCGGGGTGGTAGGTGATGGGCTCTTCGCTCGTCCTCGAGAGGGCCAAGAGGGTCCTGGTAGGAGGGGTTAACAGCCCTGTGAGGGCCTTCCGGTCGGTGGGCTCCAATCCCGTAGTCCTCGCCAGGGCGAAGGGCCCATTCGTGTACGATCAGGACGGAAGGAGGTACATCGATCTGATCTGCGGATGGGGCTCGATAATCTTGGGGCACGCACAGGATGAGGTCGTCGCGGCCGCGGTTGAGAGGATCAGGGAGGGGCATATGCTGGGCCTGACGTGTGAGCTCGAGGTCGAGCTCGCGGAGGAGGTCACCAAATCCTTCAGGTCTGTGGAGCTCGTGCGGTTCACCAACTCCGGAACGGAGAGCGTCATGACGGCGGTCAGGCTCGCCAGGGCTTATACCAAAAGGAAGAAGGTCCTGGTCTTCGAAGGCTGCTATCACGGACATTCCGATTCGCTCCTCGTCAAGGAGTCACGCGATCCTGAATCGATGATCGGTGTTCCATTCTCAGCTGGGATACCGGACGAGGTGGTGGCCGACACAATCGTGGTGCCGTTCAACGACGTGGAATCCGTAAGGAGGGCGCTCAGAAGTCACAGGGGCCAGGTCGCAGCCATTCTCCTCGAGCCTATACCGGCGAACATGGGGGTCGTGACGCCCGAGGACGGGTTCCTCGAGGAGCTGAGGGAGGTCGCTGACAGAGAGGGATGTCTCCTCGTCTTCGACGAGGTCGTTACGGGCTTCAGGGTGGCTAAGGGTGGAGCCCAGGAGCTCTACCGGGTTGAGCCAGACCTCACGTGCCTCGGGAAGGTCCTGGGAGGAGGGCTGCCGATAGGATGCGTGGGAGGGAGGTCCGAGGTGATGAGGCTCCTCGCGCCTGAGGGGCCAGTCTACCACGCTGGCACCTTCGCCGGCAACCCTCTGGTGATGGCCGTGGGCCTTGCGACCGTCAGGAGCCTGAGCAGTGGGACGTACGAGGTCCTCGAGGACGTGGGGAGGAGGGTCGGTGACGCGCTGCTGAAGCTGGCCTCCGGGTTCGGTGAGGGCCCCGTTCTGAACAGGGTCGGCTCCATGTTCACGGTCTTCTTCACCCGCGGAAGACGCGTTAGGAACTACAGGGACGCAAAGTCCTCGGACGCGGGGTCGTTCAGGGCCTTCTTCGATGCCCTTCTGAAGTCCGGTGTGCTGATGCCGCCGTCGCAGTTCGAGGCCTCCTTCGTTACGGTGTCACACTCCGAGGTCGTCCCCGAGCTCGAGCGGTCGCTCGGAGGTTGAGGTGCGATGAACGACCTGCTCCTTAGGGCCTGCAGGCTGGAGGAGACCGAGAGGAGGCCCGTCTGGTTCATGAGACAGGCCGGAAGGTACCTTCCACAGTACGAGCAGATAAGGCGGGGTAGGCCGCTCGACGAGCTCTTCAGGGACGTCGAGTCCTCCGCTGAGCTCACCGCCCTTCCGGTCCGCGTTCTGGGAGTCGACGCCGCCATAGTCTTCGCGGACCTCCTCACGCCCTTCGAGGGAGCCGGTCTGAGGGCGGTTTACGACGGCTCCGGGCCGTTTCTGGCCAACGTCCCCGATCTGCCCGAGCTGCTGGGACTTCTGGGGAGGTTCGAGGCGAACTCGGTCCACTACGTTTACGAGACCGTGTCGCTTTCGAGGAAGATCCTTTCCGACTCGGTCCCCATCATAGGCTTCGCGGGTGCACCGTACACTGCTTCTGTCTACCTGTTGGGAGGGAAGGAGAGGGACGCCGCTCGGGTTAGGGCGCTCATGAGGAGGGGCCCCGAATGGGAGAGGCTCATGGAATCGCTGGTGGAGTTGCTGGGGATCTACGTCGAGGAGCAGGTCCGTGCAGGTGCCAGGGCCGTGGCCCTCTTCGACACCCTCGCTTACACCCTCAGCGACGAACAGTTCCGGAAGCACGTGCTGCAGTACAGCAGGTCCCTCGTCCTCCGGGCGAAAAGCCTCAACGTGCCTGTGATATACTGCGTTCGCTTCCCAGCGCATCAGCTGAAGTCCCTCGGGACGACGGGTGCGGACGTCATCGCTGTGGACTGGACGGTTGACATCAGGAAGGCCTGGCTTGAGATCGGCCGTTCAGTAGGCATCCAGGGAAACCTCGACCCCTCGCTGCTGCTCTGCGACCAGCACCTAGTGCTGGAGGAGGCCACGAGGATCCTCGTCTCGACCGAGGGCAGGAGGGGGCACGTCTTCAGTCTGGGGCACGGCGTTCATCCCCTCACACCGGTCGATGCGCTCCGAGCGCTCGTGGAGTTCGTGAAGAAGTGGGGTGCGTGAGAGATGGATGAGCTGCTCACGCTAATGCTCATCAAGGCAGTTCACGTGGTCGCCGCATCCATCTGGATAGGTTCGATCATCTCGCTCTCGCTGGCCGTGAGAGTCGTCAGACGGTTCGTCGGCAGCCCTGCGTCGATCGCCATATCCTCTGAGATGGGCAGAAGGCTCAGACCTCTGACCAGGACCTCCCTCTACCTTGCTATAGTCAGCGGCGCTCTCCTCGCGATGCAAAGGGGGTTCCTCTCAGCGCTCCTCGCGTTTGCCTTCGAGTACAGGCCCGTAGTCCTCGTACTGCTCAAGGTGATGCTGGGTACCGCTGTCCTGATCCTGGTCGAGTACCATTCGTCCCTGGGGGCCTCAATCGCAAGGATAGCGAACTCAAACGGTGCTCGTGCCCTCAGGAGGAGGATCGTGATCGTAGGGTGGGCGACCGTGGTCCTGTCCATCGCCCTCGCGGTCTTAGGAACCGCGCTGAGGTTCGGGTGATGCGCAGTGGTGGGCACCTACTCCGTTGAGGGGATCAGCGGAAGACCACCTTACCTCGACGAGAAGCTCGGCGCCTGGCTGGAGAGGTTCAAGAGGTCACCGTTACTGGTCTTCTGGGAGACTACTAAGGCCTGTCCTCTGGCCTGCAGGCACTGCAGGGCCATGGCCATACCCAACCCCCTTCCGGGAGAGCTCACGACGGAAGAGGGGTTCAGGCTGATCGAGGAGGTCGCGAGCTTCGGAGATCCCAAGCCGCTGCTGGTGCTGACTGGCGGTGACCCGCTCCAGAGGAGGGACCTCTTCGACCTCATCGAGAAAGCGAACGAACTGTCCGTGCCGGTAGCTGTCTCGCCGGCCGTCTCGCCGCACCTCACCCGGGAGGTGATGAGACGCCTGAAGGCGTCAGGAGTGAAGATGATGTCCGTCAGCCTCGACGGCGCTGGTCCAGAGACCCACGACTACATGAGGATGGTCAACGGGTCCTTCGAGTCAACGGTTAAGGCGATCAGGGAGGCGCTGGAAGAGGGGCTCCGGGTCCAGGTCAACACGGTGGTCTGGAGGAGGAACGTTCTGGAGCTGCCGAGGATCGCACGCTTGCTCAGGAGGCTCGGAGTCACCGTCTGGGAGGTCTTCTTCCTTGTGGTCACGGGGAGGGCTGTGGCCGAGCTCGACATAAGACCATGGGAGTACGAGGTCGTCATGCGGTTCCTGCTCGAGGTCTCGAGGAGGGGGTTGCAGGTCAGGACCGTGGAGGCTCCCTTCTTCAGGCGGGTCAAGCTGGGCTCGTGGGTGAGGCCTGTCGGTGAGGGTGAGGCCCTCCTCGATCGCCTGCAGGCGGAACTCAACGAGCTCCTCGGGCCTCCCGTGCAAGAAGCCGATAGCGCCTTCATCCCCACGCGTGACGGCAACGGAGTGATATTCGTGGCGTACAACGGCGACGTCTACCCGTCCGGATTCCTGCCTGTCCGACTCGGAAACGTCAAGACGCAATCCATCGTCGGGATCTACCGGGAGCATCCGCTCCTGCTGGCGATGAGGGAGGGGAGGTTCAAGGGGAGGTGCGGTCTCTGCGAGTACAGGCTCGTCTGCGGCGGATCTAGGGCCAGAGCCTTCTCCTTCACAGGGGATCCTCTGGAATCCGATCCCTCCTGCGTCTACGATCCGTTGGACGAGAGACCGGTTCGACCGTGAGAAGCGCTCTCGTGATCGCTCTTGATCTGGGCCTCGAGCTTCGTTCGATGCTCAGTGACCTCGCGACCTGGACGTGCGGGATCTTCATGGAAGTGAACGTCCGTTCCGATTTATAGGCTGCGTGAACGGGTTCGAGCCGTGAGGGAGAACAGACCCAAGGTCGGCGTGATCCTCGTAGGTCACGGTCAGCTGCCGAAGGACCTCCCACCCAAAATGAAGGGAGAGTACCTGAGCCTGAAGTTCAAGGCCAGCAGGTCAGCTGAGGAGGAAGAGAGGCTGAGGTCCCTCGAGAAAACCATCATGAGCTGGCCCCGCAACGATGCGAACGACCCGTACGCGCACTCGCTGAGGGTGCTTTCGGAGGAGCTGAAGCGGATCGGAAGATACGACGAGGTCTGGGTGGCCTTCAACGAGTTCTGCGCGCCTACGCTGGAGGAGGTGCTTGATGAGGCTTCGAGGAGCGACGTCGACGTGATAGTGGTTGTGACGACGATGACCACACGCGGTGGCGAGCACGCCGAGGAGGAGATACCGTCGGTGATCGAGCGTTACAGGGAGAAGATCTCCCCGAAGAAGGTGGTCTACGCCTGGCCCTTCGACCCGCGGTCGGTCGCAAGGATGCTCGCTGAGAACATCGAGAACCACCTCCGAGCCCTTTGAAAACCTCAATCTGATGTGACGTGAACGGTTAAGCGAGTGCATGGAGGACGAGCGACGTGCTGTTCAGCGTTGCGCTGGAATGTTCCAAGAGATACGACGAGCTCCTCGATCTCGCGGTCCGCGCGGAAAACTGCGGCTTCCACTCGGTCCAGATATACGAGCACATGATCAACAGGCCCGCGTGGCCGCTGGCGTTCCTGATAGCGTCTAGGACGAGGAGGGTGGCCGTTGGGCCGGTGACCGTACCGTCCTTCGCCTACGATCCCTTCACGTTGGCCCGACTCGTTCAGTCTCTCGCGGAGTTCGCAGGCGAGAGGGCCCTGATCGGGGTATCGAGGGGAGCGTTCAGCGAGACGATGGGCACTGGCAGGCCGAAGGTCAGGGACTTCGTGGGCTACCTCAGAACGCTTGCGGATCTGCTGTGCTGCAGGACCGGACCGTGCCTGGACTGGTGGACTCGCAGGACGCCCGCGATCCTGGTGGGCACCTCAGGCCCGAGGCTGATCTCCGAGGTCTGTAAGCTGCCCTTCGTGAAGGGCGTCGTCGTGGACGGCCTCTGGAACACGGATTACGCTCGCTTCCTGGTGGACGTTATACGCCGGTCGCTCTCGGAGGCTGGCAGGGAAAGGGAAGGGTTCGAAGTCATCGCGAGGCCTTTCTGTTGCATATGCGACGACAGGAGGAGGGCGCTGGAGTTCCTCGGGCCTGTGCTGCGGAAGTACCTTTGGGAGCTGGTGGGGCGGTCGCCGATGCTCTCCTTCGCCGGTGTGGGTCCTGACGAGCTGAGGTACGTGAGCTGGGATCGCCCCGACAAACGCCTGGAGGACCTGATCGGCAACTTCGCCTTCTTCGGGCCGGCGGAGGACTTCGCGGAGGGTTGTCGCGAGATCTCGAAGGCTGGCGTGGATCACGTCTGCATAGGGCTGCCCATAGGACCTGACCCGCGGTCCGCGTTGACCGAGGTGAGCAGAGCGCTCGGCCTGACGTGCAAGTGACATGGGTGGATTCTGGAACAGGGCATACGAACCGTCCCTGCAGCTTTAAATTCGATTCGAGGGCGTGCGTGATGGTTTGGGGGTCAATTGGGCGCTACAGACACTCATAGCAACCTTGGGTTTCATTTCCTCAATCTGGTTAGCCAACTACGTAGTTCTGGCGTTACTGGCCTACGTCACCGGAGGTCGGAGACCGCGGAAGATCGAGCCGAACGACTGGCCTTGTGTGTCAATACACGTCCCGGTCTACAACGAGAGATACGTTGTTAGGAGGTTGTTGGACGCTATTATCAACTTGGATTACCCTCGAGAGAAGATCCAGGTCGTAGTAATCGACGACTCGACCGACGACACCTCGGAGATCATCGAGGAGTTCCTGCAGGCCAACCCAGATAAGGGGATAGAGTTCGTTCACATGAGGAGGTCTTCTAGGAAGGGGTTCAAGGCTGGCGCTCTGCAGGAGGCCTTGAAGGTGACGAGAGGTGACTTCATAGCGGTTTTCGACGCGGACTTCGTCCCTCCCAGAGACTTCCTGAAGCGGGTTCTGCCCTATCTGCTCGCCGATGAACGCGTGGGCGCTGTACAGGTAAGATGGGATCACCTGAACCGCAACGATTCCACGCTTACGAGGGGACAAGCATTGAACCTGGACCTTCACTTTGAGGTCGAACAGAGGGCCAGATCGTGCGCTGGTCTCTTCCTCAACTTCAACGGCACAGCAGGCGTGTGGAGGAGGCAGTGCATCGAGCAGTCTGGCGGCTGGAGGCAATTCCTTGCCGAGGACCTCGAGCTGAGCGTGCGCGCCTACATGCGAGGCTGGCGGATAGTTTACCTCGCCGAACCGTCTTGCCCCGGAGAGGTGCCCCCACAGATGGAGGCCGCGAAGAGGCAACAGTACAGATGGGCATACGGCGCTATTGAGGTTGGAAAGGCTCACCTCCTCAACGTGATCCGTTCCCGGATGCCCTTGGCTTCAAAGCTCCAGGTCCTCCTTCACGCGACGAGGCACATCCCCTACCTCCTCTTCCTGGTCGCGCTCCTGTTGACACCGCTTGCCGTGCTGCTAGGCCTTCCCTCAGGCGGTATCTTGGCATCAGCTTCGTGGGCGCTGATCACCGGCTTCGTCGTAACGACGTCCCTGGGCCTGAGGAGACTGAAGGAACTCCCTGACATGGTGATCTTCGTGACCTCCATGACGCTCAACAACGCCCGCGCGGTCCTCGAGGCCATCATCGGTCTGAGGAGGGGGTTCATGCGGACGCCTAAGTTCGGAGAAGGGGATTGGAGGCGAAAGAGATACGTCCTCCCGTTGGACCTGCAGTCCTACGTGGAGTTGTCTCTGGGCACAGTTTCCCTGGCGACTTCGTTCTTCGCGTTTCTCAGGGGCCTCCACGGTTACGTCCTCTACACGTTCATCGCTGGCGTCTCCCTTCTCTACGCTGGTGTGTTGTCAGTGGTCCACGCTCCGAAGTCGAAAGCGCCCGAAAGGAACCTGAGAATGAGGCTTCTGAGATGGGCGATCTTCTCGATGCTTGCCATCGCCCTTATCTCCTCTGTTTACGGCTACTCCCAAACCTATTACAGGCTTGACGTAGCCAGCTCCTACCTCGTCAGAGGGGCCTCGACCTCGGATGCCAACGAGATGGTGAGCTACATCGAGCGCGCCCTGGAGCTCATCCCGCCCGAGGGCAACCCAGTTTGGATCTTCCCCACACCTAGAACGGATTTCTCGCTGATCAGATCGGATCTGGCTCGGCTACGCGAGGAGGCTAAGGCCTTGGCTTACGAGGGGAGAGGATCTCCGACGTACCAGCAGGGTGTGGACCAGATAAAGGACAGCCTCAAGTTGATCAAGGACCAGGTCATGGAGGCCGCTGCGTTCTACTTCGTTAGCCCGCAGGCGCTCCTGTTCTCTGCCATCTGGTTGACCGCCCTAGTCGTCCTGATCCGGCTCTACGTCAAGGTCAGGAACGAATCGGGTGGAAGCGGTGAAGGAGATTGACGCGAAGCGACTCTGGACGGTCTACTACGTGTACCTGCTGAGCTCCATCCCGGTCTTCTCCTGGTACGACCATACGGCTCTATCTGCGCTCACCAACCCCTCAACCGACTCAGCTGGGAACCTCGTCTTCTCGGCCGGAGGAGTCACGGTTTACCCGTTCACTATAGCTTCGTCCCTGTTCGGTATGGTCCTAACGGCCTTCCTGGTATGGCGCAGGGTTGGAGGCTTGAAGGGGGCTCTACTCGGCGCGCTGATCGGAAGGGCCTCAATCGCTGCAATCTCGGAATTATACGAGCTGACCTTCGTGTCGATCGGTTATCTGGCGTATGGGTGGAGGGCGCTGGTGGAACATTTCCTGCCGAACTTGGGTTGGACCGCGGTGAAGGCGGGGTATGTCAGCGCGCTTCTACCGTGGATCAGGAGGGACGGCTTTATGCTCGCAATCGCGTCGGTGTCCCTTGCGCTGCTTGCGTTCGCCCTCTGGGGTTTGACCGGTTACAAGCTGCCAGAGTCAGGCGACGCCACAGGCTACGCGTTCAACGCCGTGACTAGGTCGCTCTACTGCATGACTCCAGCGCTGGCGTTGATGGACCGGAGCAGATTCTCACGGCGTATGTGACCGCGAGCACGCCCTCATCCAGTATCAAGTCGACCCCAGCCCAATCCAGCCTCGGCGGAAGCACCTCCCTACCAGCGAACGCCTCTGCGCCCTCCGGGAGCTCGAAGCGAACGCATATCCCGAGGGTCCTCGATAGCAGTGCAGGGGTCCTTGACGGACATCTGACCCAAGGGCCCAACGCGATCCGAGAACCGCCGACCACGAGGGAATCGAAGAGCGTCCCCGAGAGTTCGTTTGCAACTATCAGTTTACCCCTTCCGGTTTCCCTTGAAACCCTAATCTCGATGCAACACCCGTTAAATCGGTAGGAGACGACGCACACCTCGACGCGCTCCGAAGACCTGTATTCTGTCCTTATCAGCAGCGACCTAACCCTCATCAGACCCCTGAAGGCGAGCGCCCCCCTCCCTCCTCTAAGGTACAGTGGCGAAAGGGATTCCCTCAGGAATCGGTGAGGGCCGGTGACGTCGAGCGGCCCCAACATCTTCCTAGCCACTCCGTTGAGCTCGAAGGTCCTGGATGCGCCATCATCCGACAATGAGTCCCTGGTGGTTAGCGGGAAATACGTCACGCCCCCCAACCTCAGGACGACGCCACCTATGCCCATGCCCTCCCCAGTCAGATCTCTTCCGTCGTGGATCAGCCCCAGCCCCCTAGCCACTCCGGAGATCTCCGTCGACCGAGGTGCCCTCGGCAGGAGGTACGCGGTGAGGGGCCCTACCTGCCACGTCCTTCTACTGCTCATAGGCTCACTCCTGATCTTGTGTAGGACTGCAAGGCTTAAGCTAATCACGTGGGTCACACACAGGATGACGACGGACCTCCTTCTGGTCTTCCCCTATTTCTTCGACGGCAGGTCAAAGCACTGGCAGTTCCCTCCGCTCGGCATAGGTTACATCGCCTCGTACGTCAGGGAGAGGGGTTATAACGTCAAGATACTGGACTGCACCTTCCTCAGTCGGGAGGAGGTAAGGGAGAGGATCAGGAGGGAGCGGGCCCGCGTGGTCGGAATCTACAGCATGCTGTCGATGGTCAGGACCGCGAAGGAGCTCGCTGCAGAGGCCAAGGAGGTCAGCGAGCTGGTCATAGCAGGCGGACCGATGCCGTCGGCCTACCCGTCGATGTTCCTGGGCGCGTTCGATGCAGTAGTTCAGGGGGAAGGAGAGATAACTGTCGCTGAGCTGATGGACGCAATGGACGGTCGGTCAGAGCCCAAGTTCCACAGGGTGAGGGGCGTATGGTTGGCGTCCCACCTGAACGGAGGCAGGGTGGAGCACACCGGCGCCAGGCCCCTCGTGCGTGACCTCGATGCGCTTCCGTTCCCCGCGAGGGACCTATACGACCATCACCTCTACCAGTCCTACTACAGGAGGAACTTCGGATACACAATGACGTCCATGATAGCGAGCCGAGGATGTCCATTCTCCTGTGACTTCTGCTGGCGGCCCGATTACGGCAGGGTCTACAGGTACAGGTCCCCCGAGAAGATAGCAGAGGAGATGGAGGAGATAAGGTACAAATGGGGATACGAGAGGATCTGGTTCGCCGACGAACTCTTCATAGCCAACAAGAAGCACGTCCTTAGGCTCTGCGAGGAGATACGTAAGAGGGGGATAGACGTGGGGTGGGAGTGCCTCTCGAGGGTCGACCTCTTCGACGCCGAGGTCGCTAAGGCCATGCGTGAGGCCGGCTGCTATAGGGTGATCTTCGGGTTGGAGTCCGGTGACGATTACGTGCTGAGCAACCTGATGAACAAGAGGATAACAGTTGCCCAGTCTAGGGCCGCGGTCACCTATGCGAAGCGGGCCGGACTCGAGGTTGGCGCGTTCTTCATACTCGGATACCCGGGAGAGACTAATGAGACGATGCTGAAGACGATAAAGCTGGCGTCAAGCCTACCGCTCGATTACTTCAGCATGACTATCCCATACCCTCTTCCTGGCACGGGGCTTTACGAGAAGGTCAAAGATAGAATGGAGACGTTCGAATGGGAGAAACCGTTGCACGGCTACGACCACAGGCTCCTCTTCAGACACGATTTCTCGCTGAGGAAGCTCAGGTACGGGATGTGGAAGGCGAGGTTCCAGTGGAAGGCCAGAAGGAAGTTGGGGCCGCTCTACATCCTCCTGAAGCCCTATGAGCTCTTCACGGACTGGCGGTTCAAACGGATGAGCTGATGCGTCCCGTTCCGTTTCGGCTTTTCATCTCTTATCATTATTGGAGCGCAGGTGAACTACAGGAACAGATGAAACTGGGTCTGGCTTATAAGCGGGCCCAAGAGGCCATCGCGATAACGCATTTTAGTAATGAAATCCGCCGGCAATCTTTCTGCTCCAAGTTTCCTAGATTACTCGTTCTGATCCCGATTGATCCGCCTCCAGGATTAGGCTTCAACGCGCATAACAACAACGACGCCCGTTAATGCTCCTCGAACGCGTCTTTTAAGTGGCGAAAGATTAGGCGCAATCAACCCCTCCGGCCAAATGATCCAAAAAGCGGGTAGCTATGTTCAACTTCCGTCTTCTCCAATTCAGCCGTCAGCTGCTTAGCTGACCCCTGATCTCACCTGCCGGAAATCTGGTGGTGTGGACGTTGACGTAGGCACTCCCGCTCCTTATGGCAGCTATTAGCGACTTCAGGTCGCCTGCCGTGAGACCTTGTGCTGGAATTGACAACACATCACCAGACGTTATCGTCCCAGTTACCTTGGTCCCTGAAGGTGGACACGGTGGTCTAGGTCCGCCACAAAGCCACACCGCAACTCCTCCCACGTGTCCCTCCTTTCCTATGTGGATGTGGGCAGCCGTAACGTTTACGAGACCATAGTAGACTAGTTCAAAGTAAATGGTCTTTTCGTCCTCTGATATCTGAACCCTTGCGAACCCGAAACCTTTGCTCACCAGTGAAGGGACCTCACCCCATCCGTTGAGCGTTGCGGTGAAGTTCCTTGCACCCGCCGATGCGTCGGAAAACGCTGACAGCGAAATTGATAAACCGAGCAGCATCCCCAACATAAGGATCGTTCCGAACAGACGTCTTTTCATACAAGTCCCGCCCATTGGAAGATATATTTGCATTTCTGACCTACCCATTGACGGAGGGCGACCCTTTGAAAATCCCTGTTTGCTAATCTACATTCTAAGACTTCAGGGGCAACTGTAAGTGGACCAGTTCTCGAGAAACCTCTTAGTCCGCTTCGGTACCCATAATAATCTAGGTTCCTTCCCCAATTGTTTTCAAGGCAGAACCGGTAGCATCTCCTCTGTAGCGATTCGACGTCTTTGCTATTTCGATGGAAGCCGTCCACGGGTCGTTGAGATTCTAGTACATACCAAATCATACAATTAGACGACGCCAAGCCATCGACATCCGGCTGCCTTCTGCGGCTGCGAAATCCGCAAATCGGACCTTTCAAGCCCATACCTAATTGACGTTGCTATCAGGACAACGTTCTGGGGTAGAGCCAGAGGATATCCTGCAACCGCTGAAAACAGGGTGAGGACTAAAGCGGAAACGATTCCAGTAAGCTTACGCAGCAACCCGGTGGCTATCAGAGTTGCAAGTACCGTTTCCACCAAAAAGATCAGAAAAACCGCGTTTTCAATACCTATTGGATTTGCAAGGGTTGATGCCCTTTCGTTGCTGGAGATGTAGTTGACGAAGTGTTTGGGGTTCCTCAGGGCGTCTAGACCCCATTCAACGAACGGATAGGCTATGCCTCCCCGCATCAACAAGGTGATTGCCAGCTTCGAGACCCGGTAGTCCCTTGCGGCAACTCTGGAGGAGACCTCCTCTATAGTGGACCCGAGCGCGATCATTGATATGCCGATCGTCTGGGGTTCTGCGATCGGGGCAAAAGGTTTCACCCAAACGGAATAGTACGCCGTAACTACGAAAACGGTGAAGCAACCTATCCATCTGACTCTCTTTGGAACGATCAGTAGCCCTGCAAGGAAGTGCAGAACTGCGACGATCTCTGGAGGTGGTAGTCTCGGATGTAGACCGATTCTCGGATCAACGAGAGCTGCCGCTCCCCAGAAGACGCTGGTCGCAGCTATGGAATACGGCACCAGCTCATCCCTCATTGAACGCTCCCCTCCGGACCTCCCTGAGTTCGAGGATGTAGAGCGTGTAGAACGCGATTGAGGAAATGAACCTGCTAAATATCCTAATCCCCTCAAATTGTTTCGTGAGCTCGTGAAGGTCGACAGTGACGCTGCGCCAAACAGGATACAAGAGCTGTGGTATCGAGTAGTTCAGGGCCGAGTATAGCAGGAGCACTGCCCACAATCTGGGTCTAGGGGGCCTTCCAGCGTAGAGGTGCATCAGCGCCATGGGAAGGATTAAGTTCTGCTCAGAGACCCTCGACCTGCCGACTATGAATGCCGACGATCCCAGAATCGCTCCCCAGACCATCTCCCGGTAACTAATAGGCCGCTTCACCGCGATGCGAACTGTCACTGCTAGGACCGCAGCGATCCAAGGGAGACTGACCCACTCCCCAAGTGGATTGTAGCCGCGCTCATAACTCCATCCGTAGAACAACTCGAAGACGTTCAGAGGGTTCAGACCTCCCGCTTCCCGAAACCAGTTCACGATTCCCGAAGATGGCACCGAAAGGTCCCATCCCAGCAGAACGAAGGGCATTATGAAGATCGAAGCCGAGGAGGAGAAGAAAGCGAGCAGGAACGCGACGCTCCTTCTGGACCCCAGGTAGGCTAGCGTGGCTGGGATCGTGCCCAGCGACAATGGCTTCACGTTGACGGAGACGCCCATGAGAAGTCCCGAGATGATGGGCCTATCGACAAGCAGCAGAGAAGCGATGGCTAACAACGTCGAAACGACGTCGGGCTTCCCCCAGAACACCGTGATCACCAATATCATTGGATTTAAGATGTAGAACTCGGCACCCTTAATGCCACGTTTCGTGAACACATAATATAACAGAATGTTGGACAGAAGTAATGGGATTTTAGCAATCGCGTTGAAGAGGAACAGCTCGCCACCGGAAACCACGTATGAGAGCGAGAGGTATAACGGCCAAAGGGGGGTTTCTCCAATGCCCTGGACGTTGGCGGGATAGGACGGGTTTGGCAGCGAGCCACCGAGATAAGGGCTCTTACCGTCAAAGACGTTCCTTGCCGCAACGTAGCTAACCAGTAGATCATATCCATGTGAGACGAAGGGCATGGTCGCTATCTGGGCAGCAATTGCAGCCATCAGAACACGACGGTTGGCAAAGCTATCTGGTCCATTTCGCCACATATTTGCGCATTATCTTTTCAGTCCCCTCCTGCCGAGTACCAAGATAGCTATCTGACACGCGATCAGCAGATCGTAGCTGATGGCGAAGGGAGGACACAGAAACGGACAGCTGACGCCATTAAAGCTCGGGATCGGTGTGATGCCGAAGAGATATGACGCGAACTGGGCTGGTGAGACTCCTATGAAAGGGCCTGTCAACGGGTTCAGCAGTAACAGCACCAGATAGATTGCAGACCAATAGTTTATAGCCTTAGTGGCCCTATGTGGGCTACGGAAGAGACCATATAGAAGGGCCAACTGTATGATGGTGAACGCTATGAGAGCATATGCATGACCGTTCTTCGGGTTATCGAACCATAGCAGTCCATCGAATATTAATATGAGCAATCCTACCACAATCGAGATCACTAATATGATTGTCAGGACTATGTTGACCCTCCTAGCTTCATGTTGTTGAGGACTTTCCTGCCCCCTTCCGTTGGTTAAAATTGTTCCAGATCGCATTTGATGATTGGATAGTAACGTCACAATTTTGCGACGTGGTGGCTGGAATAAAAAGATTCTTTCACACCCTAGAGTTGATGACAGATAACTGGTTCATCTCGCAGTTTTGTCGCACATCTCCTAGGTTTGTCCGCATGCGCGTCTCCCAATATCTCCGTCCACGTCAGCACACCGTAGAGCGGTTACCTTCTTCGTCTGCAGCAAGGAGAAAGCAGCCTATTCTTGCGCAGTCGCTACGGACAAGGTGGCTGTTCGTTTGGGGGTTAAACACGACTTTTCACGTTGCAGAGAGGATGGAGCCTCCCACAACTATTGACACGGCGTTCGATGTTGATTACGAAAGTCTCGGCAAACTAGTTAGGAACTAGATGCTATATTATGAGGAACATCAAATCTGATTTCCGTCAAAGGTGTTCCGATGACGGTCAGAAATGAAGCACGTTTATCGCGATCAATCTTGAGCCCAACAGGAAGATCGCTAAACCGGCTACCCTTTCGATGGTAGAATCAGCCAGCCTCTTTATGGTGATATGGCTCCCTAAGATCATGGCAGGGATGCCGCCAACGACTAGTAACCCAGTCATCACCGGGTCCACGATTCCCTGGACCCCGTATACTACAGAAGCCGCTCCCTGGCTCAACAGGGATGCCGTAAGCCAGCTGCCTATAGCGACCTTCACAGGGACCCTAAGCATCATAAGCGTAAGCATGCCAGCAGGTCCTCCGGACCCGTAAGCACCTTCGAAGAAGCCAGGTATGGCTCCTCCTGCAACGAACTTCCAGAGCGCAACGGTGGCTCCGTCGGGGCTCCTCTTGAAGCTTGGAGGGCGGAGAGCTAGCGATACCCCTCCCACCGTCAGGTAGAGACCCAGGACCGCAACGACCACCTTCCCTGGTAGAAGCGTGCTGAAAGCGGTTCCCACTAGGGCAGCTGATATGGCGGCTGCAGCCGTGGGAGCTGCGACCCTCCAGCTGAAGAGCTTCGAGTTCCCGTACCTAAGGCTGCCCAGGAGGCACATGACGGTGTTCGACGTCACTACGGCCCCTATGGCTACCTTGGGATCTGCCTCCAGAAGGATCAAGAGAGGGAGGATTGTGGATCCCCAACCGAACCCCACTAACCCCAACAGGAACCCACCCACGAAGCCCAATGCCGGCAAGACATGTGGTAGCATGGTCTGCCGCTCCCCTCAGTTCCGCTGGTAATACTTCCTCAGGACTTCGAGCACCTCCTCCCTCAGCACTCCTGCTGGGACTGTGCCACCGCGTCTCAGAACGGACCTGATGTAAGTCTGGCTTATCGTCGTGACGTTATAAGACCATCCGACGTGGGTGCAAGTGTTCTCGGTAACACCCCAACCGCACTTCCCGCAGTAGTAGACCTCTTTGACGCAGATCGGCTCTATTCCCAACTCGTCCCTCATGCTCCTGAGGACCTGTTGAGCCTCGTAGGGGTCGTAGAAACCCCCTACGCCAGCCAGGTCCCTTCCGACGACGAAGTGAGTGCACCCGTAATTCCTCCTGATGATAGCCAGGAAAACGGCGGCCTTCGGTCCGGCGTACCTCATCTCGATTCCCAGCGATGCTAGGAGGACCTTTCCCTTCGGGTAGTAATTGCCGACTAGGGCCTCGTAGGCCTCGATTATAGCTTCAGGCGGATAATCGTCCTCCTTCAGGAGCCCCGTGACGGGGTGTATCAGCAGGCCGTCGTAAAGCTCCATCGCTAGCCTCTGTATGTATTCGTGTCCGAGATGGGGCGGATTCCTGCACTGGAATCCGACCACGGTCCTCCATCCCCTTTCGCTTATCAAGGCCCTGACCTCTGAAGGCGTGAGCTCGTACGGCCCCACGACACCGTTGAATGCCGGCCTTTCGATGAGCTCCACTCTACCTCCTATGGCTACACCTTCACCCTTGGTGAGCAGCCTCCGCACGTTAGGGTGACGCGGGTCGAGGGTACCATAGACCCTTTGGGCCACCTCCTTCTGATCCACCTCGTAGATCTCCTCTACCCTCATGACACCAAGCGCGCCAAACGTCTCCCCCTCTAGCCTGACCTCGTCGCCCTCTGAGAACCTAACCTCCTCCCGTCTGGCATCCAGGAGAATGGGGATTGTCCACGGAAGCCCACTCGGCAGCTCCCCCTTCGAAATGACCGACTCGAGCTCCTCCCTCGTCATGAACCCTTCGAGCGGGCTATAGGCTCCAATCGCGATCTTGTCGAGGTCCAGCTCCTCTTCCGCCGACAAGCGAATCGGCTGCAGCTCCCGTGCCTCCTCTCTCAACTTCTCCGCCCTACCTCCCTTGACCAAGCGGTCGACGAGCCTTCCGCCGTAAGGCGCGTTCATTCGGTGGATGCATGCTTATATAGTTCTATTTGAATATTATGCTTGACTAATTTTGCGATATTATGACAAATATTTTTGAGAAAGCTCCATCTCGCGTTACGAGAGGATGTCAGGGTCTGTCAGCATGGAGGAGGCGTTGAGAAGGAACCCCAGGGAGCGCATGAAGCTCGAGAAGCACCCGCTGGACGTCCTGGACGAGATATACAGCCTGATAGACAAGGGCTACGAAGCTATACCTGAGGAGGACGTTGTAAGGCTCCAGTGGTGGGGGCTTTACCACGACAAGCCAAGGCTTGGGTACTTCATGGTCAGGATAAAGTTACCGGGAGGAATCCTGAGCTGGGAACAGGCAAAGGCCATTGCGGAGATTGCCGAGGCGTTTGGAAGGGGATACATAGAGTTGACTACCAGGCAGAACGTCCAGCTCCATTGGATCAGGCTAGAGGACGTACCCGAGGTCTTCTCGAGGCTGCTCGATGTTGGACTGACCACGGCTGCCGGTTGCGGAGATACGGTAAGGAACATCACTTCCTGCCCCCTATCAGGCGTTAACCCTGAGGAGCTCTTCGACGTGAGGCCCACGCTATTCGAGCTGGCGGAATACTTCTACGGGAACAGGAGATACAGCAATCTCCCGAGAAAACACAAGATAACCGTCTCTAGCTGCCCGCACCAGTGCAACGCTCCTGAGATGCACTGCATCGCCCTGATAGGCGTGGAGAAGGAAGACGGAAGGAAGGGATACACGATAAGAGTCGGCGGAGGCCTCTCTTCGTCTCCGAGGATATCGAGGCACCTACCGGTCTTCGTGGAGCTCGGCGAGGAGTTGGAAGTGGTGCGGGCTATAATCGATGTCTGGTACGACATGCCTTCCTACAGGGCCTCCTTCGTGAGGGCGAGGTTGAAGTTCTTAGTTGACGACCTGGGAGTTGAGAAGCTCAGGATTCTGGTGGAGGAGAGGCTAGGACGGAGGCTTGAAGACCATCCTGTCCTCCCACTGCCCCAGAAGCGCGGGGTTATCGACCATCTGGGCGTGAACCCCCAGAAACAAGAGGGCCTCTACTCGGTGGGCTTGTCGGTCACTGCAGGACTCCTCACCGGAAGGCAGCTGTTGAGGCTCCTCGACGCCTTAGGTGATGGCATAGAGCTCAGGGTGACCCAACATCAGAACCTCATAGCGGTGAACGTTCCCGAGCGCGAGTTGGAGAGGGTCCTGAGGCGGGCTTCGAAGCTGGGCTTCGGGCTCAGACCACGTAGGGTCGAGTCCCTCAGTGTTGCCTGCACAGGCGACCCATATTGCAATTATTCCGTCGGCGAGACTAAGGTCATGCTCATCAGGATATTGAAGAGGCTAGAGCTGGAGGGTCTCTTGGATATGGATGTGAAGATAAACCTCGACGGTTGCCCACATGCGTGCGGACAACACTGGCTCGGTGACATAGGTCTCCAGGGCACGACTATTAGGACCCCGACGGGAGTCAAGTACGCCTTTGACGTGATCCTCGGCGGCGGTTACGGACTCGACGCGAGCATAGGGTCCGTGACTGCTAGGAGAGTCCCGGCGGAGCTAATACCGGGCTGGATAGCCAACCTCCTCAAGGCCTATAAGACGTCAGGATTCACAAACTTCAGGGACTTCATTCGCTCGAAGTCTCCAGAGGAGCTGGTGAGGCTCATGGGCGGCGAGGAGGGCCTCCAGTTCATGGCTACTAAGAGGTGAGTTCGATGGCCGAACCTGGCGTTTCGTCCAGGAGGAGGACAGTCTTGGATGACCTGGAGGCCGAAGCGTTAGCGCTCGAGTACGAGATGAGGCCCGCTGAGGACCTAGTCAGGTTCGTACTCGAGAACTACCACCCCAGAGTTGCCATAGCGTTCAGTGGACAGGTAGAGGACGCCGTGGTCCTCGATATCGCATATAGGATCAACAGCGAAGTAAGGGCATTCATCATAGATACGGGCAGGTTGCCCCAGGAGATCTACGAATACGTCGACATAGTTAGAGACCACTATGGGATCAAAATAGAGGTGATCTTCCCGGACGAGAAGGAAGTCGCTGAGATGGTTTACAGGTATGGATTCAATCTCTTCTACAAGAGCGTTGACCTTAGATTGCTCTGTTGCCATATAAGGAAGGTGAGACCACTCCAGAGATACCTCGCGAACCTCGACGCGTGGATCACAGGGCTTAGGAGGGAACAGTGGGCCAGCAGGGTCAACGTCCGGAAAGTGGAGGTGGATCACGACCACGGTGGGATTTTGAAAGTAAACCCGTTAGCGGATTGGACGTACGAGGACGTGTGGAAGTACGTTAGGGAGAGGAGGGTTCCTTACGTTTCCCTTTACGATAAGGGTTACAAGAGCATAGGATGCGCCCCATGCACTAGGCCCGTTTCCCCCGGTGAGGATCCAAGGGCTGGCAGGTGGTGGTGGGAGAGGGACGCTCCTAAGGAGTGCGGCATGCACTGCAGCATATACACTGGCGGCTTCGAGAAGGAACTCGCAACTATCCTGAAGGGAGGGGTGAGACGAGTTGGAGATTGATGTTCTACTTAATGGGAGGTTCGTAGGTAAGGGCAACCTCGAGAGGTTGGTCTCATTGCTCCGAAGAATAGACGAGGTATCTACAGGAGTTCAGCACACCGACGAGGCCCTTGCTATAAGTGCGTGTTATGAGTACCTGAAGCACCACACCTTCGGCAGGGTTCGAGTCTCGGACCAGCCTTACGCCTCCATTGACATCCGCTCAAGAACGGTCGTCCTGAGGGGTATAGCTGCTTGGGTGGAAGTCGATGGGTGGCACGTCATCAATGAGAGAGGCGGTGAGGGAGTTACTGCTTAAGGCATGTGAGATCGGTCTCGACTACCTAGTGATGCGGTTGGCCTTTGGGAGGTGTGACCGCAACGCGTTGAGCGAGGTGCTTTCCTCCAAAGGCATAGCGGAAGTCCGCGTTTTCGATCACGTCTCCGAAGACCTCTTGAGGTTCATAGCGAGGGAGACGTGGGGTTACTGGAAGTGCGGAGGGAAACACCACTGGCTTCTCAGGGGAAGACCGAGGAGGCTTGAAGGCGGAGTCCTAATCGTTAGGGTCGCGTGTTATGCCTGCAAGCTGGAGAGGGAGGTACTTGTCGAAGAAGCGGAGATCGGAGGGCCGACGTTGGCGAGTCCCCGATCGTTACAGGTCATCGTCACTTCAATCCTTGAGGGTGAGAGGGGTTGCTGATAGACGTCGTCCTACGTCGTCCCGTCCTGATAGTTGGAGAGGGAGAGGAGATGGTCTCCAAGGTGAAGAAGTTCTTGGATAGAGGTGCGAGCGTCATCGCCATCGCTGGCTCTGCCGAGGAGGGTCTTCACGAACTCCTCGCGACGTATGGTGACAGGCTCTCGGTCAAGGCCATGGATCTGGGATCCCTCGACCCATCCTCGGTCCCGGTGGCCGACATAGGGGTGGTGGCAGTTAAGGAGAGGTCTCTAGCGGTGAAGTTGAAGGGCGTATTGAGCCCGAAGGTCAGGTTTCTGAACTTCGCCGATATGCCAGACCTTTGCGACTTCTATCTTCCTGCCAGCTTCAAGAAGGGGCCTATAGAAGTAGGAGTCAGCACTGGGGGCATGAGTCCGTATATGGCCTCGTCCTTGAGGAGAAGGTTGGAGGCCCAAGTCTCTGAGCTCGACGCCCTGAAGGTCGAGCTGTTGGGGGCGCTCAGGCCCGTTCTCCTCTCTAGGTTCAGGGAGCCATCGGTCAGGTCTAGCGTCGCTGAGGCCGTAATCCACGACCAGTGCGTGGTTGAGCGCCTCTACTCACGGGACCTGGAGGGAGCCATGAGGATCTCAATGAGGATAATCGAGGCGTTTGGGGATGGGAGCAGGTAAAGTCTACATCGTCGGCGCTGGACCTGGTGACCCTGAGCTGCTCACGCTAAAGGCCTCGAGACTGCTGTCTGAGGCCGACGTAGTAATTTACGACAGGTTAGTCGATCCCAACATCCTCAGGTTTTGTAGAGACGCAGAGTTGATATACGCCGGAAAGGAGAGGGGCGAGTCCTGGAGGCAAGCAGAAGTCAACAGGATCATAGCTGAGAAAGCGCTCGAGGGGAAGAAGGTCGTCAGGTTGAAGGGTGGCGACCCTCTAATTTTCGGCAGGACCGGTGAGGAGATGCTTTACCTCAGCTCCCGCGGTATTGACCTAGAAGTCGTTCCCGGTGTCTCTTCCGTTACGGCCGCACCGGCTGCCGCATTGATACCTTTGACGCTCAGGGGCCTCTCGTCCTCGATAGGCATCACGTCGGGAAGTAGTATGGGTGGAGGGGTAACCGATATACGTAGGTTGGCCAGTGCAGCGGATACTTTGATCGTCATGATGTGGTTGACGAAGGCCCGCGAGCTCCAGTTACAATTGGAGGGGATAGGGTTAGGAGACAAGCCTGCAGCGATCGTATCCAATGCAACGACCTATGGGCAAAGGCTAGTCTTCACAGATGTCAGGTCTCTCGTCGACGCTGCTGGCCACCTCGACTCGAGCTCTCCGTCCCTCCTGATCATAGGCGACGTAGTCACGGTGGGCAAGACTCTACATTCGAGATCGGCCGTCGCGGTAGAGGTGCGGTGAATTGGGGATCGCAGTATACATACCACGCGAGAAGGCGGCGAGTCTGCTTAAGGAGTTGATAGCGCGTGGCTGGTCCATTAGCAGTCAATTGCCACTACTTCAATTTGAAAAGGTGATAGACGGTAGTCTGATATGGTTCGGTTATTATGACGAGTCCGTAGGCTGTTATCGGTTCTGCAGCGACGTGATCTCAGATGATGTAGCAGGTGAAGAGAGGTCGAGACTGCACAGGGAGGGTGTTAGGAAATTGCAGAAAGAGGTCGAAGAGATTTGTAGGGTACTTGGCATTGGCTTCAATTTTGGTACAAGCTTTGCAGAGTAATATAAGTGGAGGTCGTGGTCATTTGCATGCTGGAGACGACCATCCTGGCGTAGCAGAAGCGATTTTTAGGGAAAGCTTCTCCGATTGAAGAAAAACTTTTACATAAACTTTCTGGTAAGATTTAAGTAGTAATTTTCATCGAGAAGCAAGTCGCGAGAAATCGCGAAGGCTCCGTCAAAAATTTCCGGAAATTGGGGCTCATGAGGTGGAAAAGGTCGCGCTCACCCAGGCATCGTAAGGGATAGCAGTATACTAAACCACCTTGTTAATTAATAGCGCTAGGAACGACAGGTATCCCTGTAGGTAACTCTTACTTACGCTTCTTAACCTCGATAGGAATGACTTGAGGAATGAGCATGAATTGCATTCATAGACTTGGTATCCGTTCTTGTCCCTTCCGTCCTTCCTGACCTCGGATGAACCGCAGTAGACGCATTTGAGATTTCCCTTGAACCTGACCCTCCTGAGGTAGGCCAGGCACCTCTCCCTGTCAGGAAGGAATACAGACCTGCCAGCATCTGGGTATATGTCCAAGGGAAATTCTAAGGAGAATATGTAAATCCCTTGACGAGAACGAGATGAGCGAAGGTCGGGGAATTAAGCCCCCAAATGCAGTATAAATAATAAATCTTTTTATAAAAGTTTAGGGGCGATTTCGCGAGGAAATGGCAGAGAGTTTTAGCTGCGGGCCTCAGCATCTAGGATTGGACGTTGAGAACTCGGTACCGCTATACGATGAAGAATGGAATGAAGTTATACACGTGAAGTTAGTTGTAGAAGGGGTGACATGTTGCAAATGTGTTGAGTTCATCGAATCGCGTATTAAATCTATGAGAGGTATATTATATGTGAAAGGTTCGCAGGTCAACAAGAATATAGGGCATTTCTTAGTCATACTCAAGAAGGGCGAGGTAAGTCCAAACGACCTAACTTCTCTAAACATCTTCAACAGTAAGATCGTTACAACCTCAGGAGTGGTTCACGAATATCGCATATTAGATGTTCAAGAGATTTCACGCGGTAGTTATCACCACAATTCATCTCCACATATTCGGAAGGCATAGGATACCAAACCTCTAGTGTCATATTTTTTATCTCGCCAAAATCCAAATCCATTTGTTATAAATTACCACCCATTATGATTTTCATCCTTTCTAGAGATTTTCAGTATCCTTCACTCATGGAATCTGAAAGAGGCAAGGCAACTCGCTGCATAAAAACCTTTGTAATCATGAATTCGCCGAAATTGTCGTCTACTGTGGAGTAGAAGCTGAATAATTTAGGATGAGACCTCTACTGCCGAATCGCGCCAATTAACTTACATATCTGTCTTTTAACCGGATACTGACCCTAAGAAGGGTTAAGCGTTCACTATAGAACATGGACTATAGAACCACAAGCATTGTTATTTGCATAAATTTTGCTGCAGATAATGCGAGTAATGGTGGGAAAATTACAAAAATACACACGATAAGAAAAGAGAACGGATACTTAGAATTGAGGTATAAATATAGTCTTGTAAGATAAATTTTATCAATTGTGTTCCAATTCATTCCATGCAACATGGCATTAGTTCTGGTGCTCTGATGAACTTCGTTGCAACTAACTTCAGAGATTCGGAGAAGGTCGGGAAGACGGAATGTGTCCATAGAACGTCCTCTACCGTGAATCCAAGTCTCACGAACAGCGAAGCAGCCAATGCGAACTCAGCGGCATTGGGGGACACTATATGATAACCTATTACTCTGCCGGTTGATGGGTCGACTACGACCTTCGCGATGCCTGCTCTCTGACCTGTTATCCTGGCCTTGGGAAGTTCGCTCACATCTAGGGTCCTGCACGAGCACCCTCCGAGCTCCTTAACTGCTTCCTCCTCGGTGAGGCCGATGGAAGCCACTTGGGGCTCCGTGAAGACCACGAGGGGAACTCCGGTGTAGTCCATCTCGGCTCTCTCACCGTACATGTTGAGGGCTGCGACCACACCCTCCCTTGCAGCCAGCGTCTCCAGCATCCACCTCTTCGAGACGACGTCTCCTGCTGCGTAGATCTGAGGGTTGGAAGTCCGCATCGTGCTATCGGTCTCCACGAACCCTCTTCTGTCGATCCGTACACCCAGCGATTCCAGATTGAGCCCGTCCGTATTGGGCCGCCTTCCCGTTGCGACCAGGATCTGATCGACCTCCTCGACCTTCCTTCCCTCACCGGTAACCAGCTCGACGACCTTCCTCTCACCCTTTCTCGTTACCCTCACGACCCTCGTCTTCGTGAAGACCCTGATCCCTTCTTCCCCGAGCACTTCCGTTATGACGCGGGAGATCTCGGGCTCCATGCCGGGGAGGACCCTGTCGAGGACCTCGACCATTGACACCTGAACGCCAAGACGGTTCATCGCTTGACCTATCTCAACTCCCACTGCACCCGCCCCTATGACCATCAGGCTGTCAGGCTTCTCCCTCATCTCCCACACGTCGTCGCTCGTCATGTAACCCACCTCCCTCAGACCTTCTATCGGGGGGATGGCGGGTCTTGAGCCAGTGGCCACCAAGTACTTCCGTCCTTTGACGAGTAACACCTCATCGTCCGCCTCAACGGTCACAGTCCCGTCCTTTCGGAACGAGGCCCGTCCCTCGATCAGCTCAACGCCGTTCAACCTCTCAACGAGCGATTCGTACTTCTCCCTCCTCAGGTCTGCTATAATTCGCCTGACCCAGTTCATCACATCGCCGAACCCGATCTCCACCTCCTTTCTTATTCCGGGAATCTTAGACCACGATGTCCCATAGGCCGCCTTAGCTGCCTCTATAAGGGCCTTCGATGGGACGCATCCCACGTTAACGCACGTTCCACCCAGTTTTCCATCGTTGACCATAGCTACCCTCAACCTCCCCTTGCCGAGCTCTGAGAGCTTGACGGCGCACGCAAAGCCAGCAGCACCTCCACCTATTATCACGAAGTCGTACTCCCTTGCCATCACTACACGGTTAAAGCCTCATAACATTTAGTGCGTTCCTGTAAATCGTTTAAGCGCTCTACAGCTCTACCTTCAGGTTTTGAGGCTGATGTCCCGAAAACAATCGCTTCGACGAGATCCCAAAGGGCGTGAAGCTTCGAAAGATTAAACGACAAGGCTTTAGTCGGGATATAGAAGGGGACGTTATGAGGATGACGTACAAGGGATTCGTCAGAGCATTGATGTCTGACAAGAGAGCTAGGAACACAGGGGTAATGTCAGCTGTCATATTCGCGTTGGTCTACGCGTTCGCGATAGGAGTGGTATTTCGGAACCCGCAACCTATTCCATCGTATATATCAGTGCCACAGATCACTCTTATAACAAGAGGTCCCATCGGACAAGTCCCCTGGCTCATAGCTTACATTGATAGATATTGGACGCTCTCTGTGAACCTCGAGGCCTTCCTGTCAACTTTGGTGCTCTCGTCCCTCGTGGGCCTCAACGCATCATCTCTCTACTACATCTATCACAGAGGTGTCACGAGTTGTCCGAGGAGGACGGCGCTCACTAGGTCCGTCTCGGTCTTCGTCTCGGCGCTCCCGGCAGCCTTCAGCGTCTTCTCCTGTTGCGGCGGTGGATTGGTGTTCGCGGTCTTACTGTCGGCTGGCGCATTGCCCTTAATCGCGGGCTCGATTAGCACATACGGTAAGCTCTTGGTCGTCCTCTCTGTGGCGCTGTTATGGCTCAATCACTGGTCGCTTTACAGGAGATGGGCCAGGAGTTCGATGGGGAAAGCTAACAGGAAGCTGAGGTTCGAGTTGTCTTCTACACCCGCCTGCTGCTGAAGGTGGGGAGCCGTGGCTACGTGCTGTGGTGGAGGGCGAACCTCCAGTTCATCCAACGTAAAGAGAGCTAAGAGGTCAACAGCTTTCAAGGAAGGTAGCGGAAGGCGAAGCTGGCAGGTAGCAACCTTCTTAGCGTGTTGCCTTCTCCTCATAGGGGTTATTGCGTTCTTGGCCCTCTTTGGGAGTTGGGACGCTGGACGCCAAAGCGGACTTCCCACTAGGTTAGCAGAAAGGAGCGTGACGACCGAGACCCAACGGACCGCAGCGGACTCGAAGGTAGGCCCATACGAAGGCATGAGGGCGCCGGACTCCACCTTCAGGACCATCGATGGCAGGACGATGAGGCTCTCGGAGCTCAGGGGGAAGTTCGTCGTGGTTTGGTTCATGGCCGCTTGGTGCCCCAGCTGCGCTTCGGTCGGTCCGGCGATTAAGGAGGTCGTCAAGGAGAAGGGAGATAGAGTGGTCGTAATTGTGGTGGACCTCTGGACGAGGCAGGTGTTGAAGATGGCTGGACTTGAGGGACGTCCAGGAGTACCGCCGCCGGAAGACGCCGACGTTCTGACCTCATTCGTTTCTCAGTGGGGAGACAGGCGATGGCATCTGGTCCTGGACGAGAGCGGCGAGTTGGCCAGAGAATGGAGGATCGCATACGTCGACACCACGTTCGTCATAGACTCGGAGGGAATCGTGAGGTTAAGGAGCGATGGGCCGATTACTCAGGCGCTTCTATCCGCCTCCCTTCCGCCTCCTACGGGTTCTTGAAGGTTCTTGGGACTGCTTCTCCCACCAGGGTACCTCCTTCTCCTCGCCCCTCAACCTCCGCTCGAAGGCCTCGGCGCACTCCTCACTGGAGAAATAGTACCTGCCTCCTCCTATCTCCCTCACGACCGGTTTCTCGACGATAAGTGAGTGGCAGAAGTCACACCTCATCCTGATGGCCTCGTCAGGGTAGACGTTTCCTCCATACTCCTCCTTATAGGTGCCTGAAATTATCAGAACCTCCATGTCTAGAGTTCCTGGTAACCTCTCATGGACGAACCTCATCACCTCCTCGAAGTCTCTGAATTCCGCCTTCAACACCATGTTATACGAGCCGGCAAGCACGTGTAGCTCCCTCACGGAGTCAAGCTTACTGAGCTTCTCCCCTAATCCCTTGAGACGATCTGTCGGGACCTTACACAATATCAGCGCCCTGACCCTCTCGGCGATCCTGGAGGAATCTATAACAACGGTGAACTTCTTTATGACTCCTAGTTCCAACAACTTATCGATCCTGTTCCTTATAGATGGTATGCTGAGACCGACTTTGAGGGCCAGCTCTTTGAGGGGAATCCTTGCGTCTTCTTGGAGCGCCCTCAAAATCTCAACGTCCTTCCGGTCGAGTCTGAGCCGGAGACCCCTCGCCACAACGAGACACCTACTGATACCAGCAAAGGTCGTAATAAGACCCTGGTCCATCAACACATCAACCGAGGCCTATGTTTGAGGGGAGCGCGCTTCCCTGCCCTCCTCAAGGGCTTTCAGACCCTGTGCGCATCGGACAGAAGGCTCGAATATGCTCCTCCAGAGAGCATCGGAGGTGATGCGCATTCGCCTAGGCTCCACTTGAGCCCATAAGCCTCTCTGATCGCTCTCCACTCACTCGGAGCCCTAGACCCTCGAGAGCATGCCGCGCGCCTTCATCGCCTCGAGCCATTCGTGGGGACCGAGCGTCAAGAGGGATGAGGCATCGCCTGAGCACAGGGAATGAGCGTAGCGCCTCATGAGGCGCAGGCACTCCCTTGCCCACCTGCAGCTATAGTTCTGGAGCATCACCATCTCCACGAAGGCCCAGTCCACATCGGGACCGTTTGAGCGTATTCCAACGTTAGGCCGTGTGCTGTTTGGGCATCTCCTAACGCCTGGGTTTCTGTCGAGTCCTCCCGGACGGCTCGCCCAATTCCGTCTGAGAACGTCCCAATTAAGCCAGGTGAGCCCCGGGCGGGACTTGAACCCGCGACCCCCGGCTTACCAAGCCGGTGATTCAGATTGGGGGTTCTCCCAATTCTCCGCCACCTGAGCTACCGGGGCTAAGCGGAATTCCGTGAACTCTACATTTAAACCTGTAATTAACGTGAGAAGAGGGCATTGAAAAAGAGAGGGGAGGGGTTAGATCGCCAGCCGTATGCCGTCTAGGGGAGCCGGAATGAGAACCTAGAGCATTGGCTTGGTAATTGCTTCATCCCCCCTTTCGGTAGGTCTGCATTCGGTGCTCTATTGCCCAGGTCCCCATCCGGCTCTTTCCCCCGTTCTCACCTCTTCATCGCCTTCAGCACGTTCTTTATGGTTTTCAGGACCTCTCTCACCTCTTTTCCCTTGATCTTCTGCCTTCTCTTGACGCTGATTGTCAGCGATTCGGTTGCATCCTTTAGAGTTCTGCTGTACCTTCCGTCGTTAGGATAGTAGTTACCGGTATAGGTCAATATCTTTCTCAGCCCTAAGCTGAAGTCCACGTACAACAGCAGCTGAACCAGAGCTACCCTGCCGAAGAGGCAATTGTTTGAAATGATTCCAAGTTTCCATGCTATCTGTTGGACCGGAAGGAAGTTTCTAGCCAACGCGTCTATCTCTTTAGCCAGTTTGTATTTCCGCCTCCTCAGGTGATTGATGAGATGTCTGTAGTGTGCCCTGGTCTCCTCATCATCCGCCTCGCGTGACAGTTGCTTTACAAGTTCCAGGTGCGATTTCGTCGTCGTGTATTTGTGCAGAAGCCTTCTGACCTCCAGCTCCTTTCCTATGAGCTCCCTGAAGAGGTGTTGTGGTATTCTCATCAGCGCCCTGGCGTCGTCCTCATCGCTCTTCTTCTCCCTGTACTTCTCCAAGACGTCGGTCCTCCTCAGGTAGAATACCCGGACACCTCTGTTCAGCAACTCCTCGAACTCCTGAAATCTGCTCGGTAGCATCGCATCCACGTACAGCTCGTCTCCGGCCTGTGCGGGTATGTCGCCGAGCTTCCTGAACCTCTTAACGATCCCGTCTGCTACGACCACGTGGTCCTTCCTCCAGTGGACGTCGGCGTAGAACTTTCTGGACAATCTCTCAACCCCTCCCCTCCCGAGAGATTCCCCGATGGGGGCGCTTCGCCCAAAAACGCCATCAGGGGGCGCGGCCTTATCCCCCGGGCCCGGGGCCGCGACCGCTTCCGGGTCAACCCCGGGGTCCTGAAACTTCCCATCACTCATTCTCTCACCAAGGTACCACTATATCCCATCCGACCGTTGGCGGCCGTACAGCCTTCCTCGCTAATCAGCTGTCAGTGAAAGCTACTCAAACCTTGCCTTTCAGCAACCCTTTCACCGGCTTTCAGCAGCCTTCCTATCCTCCATCTGAGGTAGAGCCTCGCGGTCCATCTGTCGAACCTCCTCGCCAGCCCCACCCTGACCTCGGCCGAAGAGCCCCTCCTGCCCGTTATCCTCTCTTCGACCCTCTCCACCAGACCACAATCCACCAGGTGCCGTATGTGGGTGTGAACGGTGCTGAGGGCCCTTTTACCGACCCTTTCACCGAGCTCGCTGATGCTTCCAGCCGGACCATTTAAGAGCTCCATGAGAACCATCAGACAGGAAGTGTCACCGGACATCCTATCCAGCGTACTCCTGAGCTCCCTGATCGCGAGGAGGGGCTCGATCATCCGGTAATGTATATGGCCCGCTATCCAGCGTGCTAAGGACGAGAGCGCCCCGATTATTTTGTCGGAGCGCTTGTACAGCTGAACGCCGAGTATCAGGGTTGCAACGGCGACGAGTAAATAGACGAATGCGTTAAGCGCCCCGATAACCACCACCATAAAGGCCGAGATGAGCGTCGCGACCAGAGCGTCCAGCATCGCCTTCACGCTCATGAGGAGCTTTGTGATCTCCTTCACTATGGCATCGATGAGGACCAATATCGCAAGGAGCAGTATCAGCAGGACGAGGAGCCCGCCCAGAGCGTCCAACCCGTACTCCTCGTATGGATCGTCACACAAGTTCCGCTCACCGACGCTCCCGTCTCCGGTCTGACCCAGCTAAGACCGAGTTATCATCCTTCCTTTCCCATCAACCCGGTCCGGGGTCCAGCCCCTCCCCCGCCTGGAGAAGCCCAGAAATTCCGTTTCGGGTCGCATTCGGATAAGCGGGTACGTCCTCCGTTGACCTGGATGGGCACCGGCTCGGCAACGGTCAAGCTGCTCGCGCCGGCGATCCCGGCCATCGCGGTCTACGGCATCACCGAGTGGATGGGGACCTCATCCCTGGTCCTCTCGATGGGACTCTATCTCACCCTGCTCTCAGCTCTCCTGACCGGGAGTCTGAGGGTCCTTAAGACCGGTCTCCTGGTCACGGCGACCCTCTCGGCCGCGGTCCTCTCCGTGGAGAACCCCATGGTGGGCGCTGCTGCTATAGCGGCTACCGCCCTGGCGCTCCTCCGGAGGTTCGCCGGCATCGGCCCCCTCGCTTTAGCGCGTATGGCCGCAGGCGCCATCTCAGGACTGATGGGCCGGGAAGAGGCGGTAACGCCATCAGGGGGAAAGGATCTCTGGACCGACGGAGGCCTGAACTACGTCCATTCGAGGACTGACGCCATCGAGGGCCCCAGGGACAGGATACTCCGGGTCCTGAGGGAGAGGGGAAGCGTGACGAAGTCCGAGCTGGCTAGGGTTGCAGGCCTCTCGCTGCCGACGGTCAGGAAGTGGGTGAGGGAGCTCGAGGAGGAGGGCCTGGTCGCCGAGGAGCTGGTCAGCCTGAACGGCAGGAGGGCGAGATTGGTTGCATATCTCGGTCCCTGAGCTCGTCTCGGTCTCTTTGCCCGAGCTCTCGACCGAGGAGAGGTCTAGGATACTTAGGGCGTGCTGGGCCATGAACAGGAAGCTCGTCACGGTCTACTCGGTCAGGAAGGCGAACTTCTCCCTGCTGATCGGTATAGAGGGCATGGAACCGGGGGATGTGGTGAGGCTGCTGCGGTCCATGACCGGAGCATGCAGCCCTGGAGGGACGTTCCAGCTCGGTGACGCTGACCGCACGTCACTCGGAATTAAGCGCCTCCTCGACGGGTGGCAGCATTCGGCTGACGTAGAGGGTTTCCTCAGGACCACGTCCTCCGCCGGACTCGAGTACGACCTGGTGATCTCCGCCAGGCCGGCCAGGGGATTCCTGGACAGGTTCAGGATCTCGGCTCATCTCAGGGAGGTCTCCGAGGACCTCAGCAAAGCAGAGGCTTCCATCAGGTCCATCGTGACCGAGAGGGAAGGAGGGAGGTCCGAGGGAAGGGAGGAGGTCAGGCCCGAGCTTCTCCCTAGGATGGAGAGGATGAGGAGGGAGCTCTGGAGGGCCAGCGAGCTGCTCGAGGAGGGCTGGGCCGTATCTGTCGAGGTCCTAGCTCACGACGGCCCCGCCGTGAGGGTTCTGAAGCCTCTGGCCCGATCCTATCTGATGGCGGAGCTGGAGAGGTCCAGAAGGCCCAGGGAGCATTACCTGACCACCAAAGAGCTAGCTGTGCTCCTCAGGACGGGTCCTGTTCTCTCGCCATCCCTGAGCTATGCCGTGGTCAGAAGAGAGGTCTTCCACCGTCCGATGAGGGGCGAGGCCGGAGGCAGAGGTCTCCTGATAGGGTTCTCTCACGGACCAGGTGGAAGGGTTCCGGTCTCAGTGCCCATCGAGCACCTCCCTCACTCCCTGGCGGTCTTCGGCTCCCCCGGATCGGGCAAGACCTCCCTGGTCAAGGCCCTGTTGACGAGGCTCAGGTCGCTCGGGATCAGGTACCTCGTTCTGGACAGGCACGGAGAGTACAGGGAGAATGCCGACGTGGTCGTGGGGCCCGGAGGCGATGTGGAGGGTCTAAAGCTCCTTACCGCTGAGTCAGATCCTGAAGAGGAGTCGGTGTTCCTTTCGGACATATTCTCCATGGCCTGGCCCGAGGAGTTCGGCCCGCTCCAGTCGGCCGTCTTCAGGACAGCATACAGGAGGTTCAGGGCCGAGTTCAAAGACTTCAGGCCATCGCTCTTCGTCCGGTACCTCGAGGGAAGCGGTTCAGAACTGATCAGGGGATTCCTGGACTCGAGGAGGGCAAGGGACGCGCTCTTCTCGCTTTATTCTAGGATCTCCGAGCTTGCGGACGGAAGTGCATCGAGGTTCATAGAAGGAGGGGAAGGTGCAATCGGCATCGGCGAGCTGCTTACGGAGGACGCGGTGATAGACCTTTCGTCCCTCAGCTCTGAGCGGGAGAGGAACGTCGTCTCTTGGCTGGTTCTCAAGGCGATCTTCGAGCAGAGGAGGAGGTCGGGCAGGGGAAGCAAGATCCACGTCGTCGTCTGCGAGGAGGCGCACAACCTGCTCCCCAGGACCGAGACCGGGAGGACTACTATCGTAGAGCAGATGCTCAGGGAGGTGAGGAAGTTCGGAGAGTCGGTCTGGATAGTAGACCAGAGGCCGTCGAGGATATCCGACGACGCCGTCTCCCTTCCTGGGACGGTGATCTGCAAGAGGCTGACGGGTGCCGACGATCTGGAGGTCGTCTCGGAGAGGATGATGCTAAACGACGCGCAGAGGGATGCATTGGCTACGCTAGGATGGGAAGAGGCCGTCGTTACGACGCCTAGGACAGGAAGGGCGGTAAAGGTGGTCTGGCGCGCGGGGAC
Source organism: Candidatus Calditenuis fumarioli (assembly GCA_030059665.1). Classification (GTDB taxonomy): domain Archaea; phylum Thermoproteota; class Nitrososphaeria_A; order Caldarchaeales; family Calditenuaceae; genus Calditenuis; species Calditenuis fumarioli. Next base: position 753,333 of record JANVYR010000001.1, on the reverse strand, counting down.
CGAGCGTGTAGATGAGGGTCGTCTGCAACGATGCGGGCTTCAACCATGAAGTGCCACGAGGATTAAATGTGATAGCCTCACTCCCCATCTCAGGGCGATGAGAGGAAAGTGAATGCAGACGTCTGCAACATGGTCTTTGTTACTGGATCAAGACAGACGGTCGCAGGACCGTCCAGTCGATAGCATCAGAGTTGCTTTGATCTGATTTGGGATACGTCAAGACAGGGGTCTCCCTTTCCGAGGCCGCGGACAGGACAGTGATGGAGGGATAGTCGGATCTGCCTTTGCAGGTCAACGCTACGGCCCTCGTGGGGGAAGGGTCTGACCCTGGGGCTGACGCTCGGCGGGCATATACTGGGCCAGCTCTCCACCGAGCAGATAGAGAGCGAGGAGGACCTGAGGAGCTGGATGCTCGAGGTCCTGGGATGGACAGAGGGGCGCAGGAGTGGGCGGTTGAAACGTGGACCTCTCCGTGAAAACGGTCCGGAAGGCCGTGCTGAAGGCGGAGAGGGAGGGGACAGAGGTTCGCCGAGATCGGGGACCCCTTGTGGGCGAGGGCCGTTCTGACCTTCGTGCCGTTCGAGGCGAAGCGCGCCGCGGAGGTCGGCCGGCAGGTCACGTGAGGTGGGCTTCCATGAAGCCGCGGGCCCTTCTCTTCCTTTTCCTGCTGCTCGCGGCCTCGACGACCCTAATCGGGTCGATTTTTGCCGGGAAGAAGTGGTCCGGGTCGTTGATGAGCCTGAGGGGGCTCACGGTACCGCTGGTCTTCCTCGTGGGAATAATTGCAGGGACTCAGGTCGTCAGGCCTATGGGGCTGAGCGTCCCGACAGCCGGAGCGTTCGCGCTAAATTACGTCCTTAGGGTCGGCAACAATGAGGTACTCATCAGAGCGCCTTCTGAGGTCCTGTTCACAACAGATTTCGTGATGGCCCTCGTCGCGGGAGTCATTACTTTGATGGCCAAGATCGTTCACGGTAAGACTCTCAGGAGGTGAACGACAACCTCAGACATCTTGGAAATAACGGAAGCCAGTCTGGAACGCCTTCTCTTGGTTTCTGGCACAGCACTTTTCTCTTCTGTGACCTCTGGCTGTCATTCGGACTTTCCGAGGAGGTGGCAACCCGGCTCGTAGAACTCATGGCTAGTTAGTTCAAGGGCGACGCGGATCATGCTCGGCTAGATCCGCACCGCTGGAGAGTCTAGGTTGCCTCCATTGCCTGCGACTTCGCGCCGAAAACTCGATTAGGCCTAGGAGCTTCGCCGCCTCGGCGGACACGAAGATCACGCTAATGATTCCCCTGATTAACGATCGTTCCACGGAGGTAGATGATGGTAACGCGTGGCGAAGAACCGGACGACCATCGCGGAACTCGTGGACCGCGAGTGCGACCTGCTGGTCATCGGCGGCGACCACGGCCTACCAGCGTGGTCCAACCCCACGCTCTCCTCAATCAGGGCTCGTCACCACGTGCGCTGGCGTCCACATCATTCCGGAGGACGGCAGGACGGAGCTAGTCTTCGCCCTCGTCGGGTTCCCCACGGCCGAGGACTAGTGGGAGCTGGAGTCCAATGGGATGGTCGAGGAACTTGCGGTCCATGTGCACGTCGAGGACGAGTTTCAAGCCCTCATAGGTGATCAGCCAACTGTAATCAAATCGCGCGGCATGTGTAAGGATAGGTTTAATAGAAGGTATTGGGGTAAGGTGTCGAAATGTACCCACCACAATTCGAATACATTCCTGCAAACTCTTTAGATGACGTCCTAAAGTTACTAGATGAGAGGGGCGAAGAGGCCAAGATACTGGCCGGGGGACAGAGCTTGATACCCTTAATGAAGCTGAGGATTGCCCGGCCTGCACTGGTCGTTGACATCAATCGGGTCAAAGGCCTAAATTACATGAACATGGAAGACGGTTCATTAAAGATCGGTGCATTGGTAAGAATTGCGCAATTGGAACGAACTAAGTTCCCATCCCAATATGACATTCTGCGCGCGGCCTCTAGACAGGTCGCAGACCCTCAAGTGAGAAACATGGGCACCGTCGGAGGTAACGCAGCCCACGGCGATCCAGGCAATGATTTACCGGCAGTTTTCATCAGTCTGAAATCAAAATATGTTGTGAAGAGCAAGAGGGGCACACGGGAGATTCCGGCAAAGGACTTCTACAAGGGACCCTTTACAACAGAATTGCGACCAGACGAGGTGCTCGTGGAGGTGAACGTCCCACATTGGGACGGATACTCGGGAGGGACATACCTGAAGTTTGAGAGGCGCACGGGCGATTACGCGATAGCGGCGGTGGCGGTCCAACTGACCGTTGATGATGATAATAGGGTCACGCGTGCAGGAGTGGCTTTCACAAACGCGGGACCTACACCTCTGCCTGCGGAGGAAATAGAGGAATCGATAATCGATAAAAGGGGCTTAGAGAACTTGCTGACCTCGGCTAAGAATGCGTTTGACAAAATGAAGGTCAATCCCGTCTCCGACTTAAGGGGCCCGGACTGGTACAAGAGAGACGTAATGAGAGTGCTCCTCCTCAGAGGCATCAAAACGGTCTACGAGAGATTGGTTAGGTGATGTAAAGATGGGAAGACATAAGATAAGTGTGGTTGTAAACGGAGTAAAGAAGGAACTAGACGTCGAGTCGCGGCTATTGGCGGTACACATGATCAGGGAGCTGCTGAACTTGACAGGCACGCACATAGGCTGCGACACATCTAACTGTGGCGCATGCACGATCCTAGTGAGATTCCCGTGGTCCGAGGATTTCGTAACCGTCAAGAGTTGTACCCTCTTCGCGGTGCAGCTCGATGGATCAGAGATATACACAGTCGAAGGGCTTGAAAGGGATGGTAGGCTACATCCGGTTCAAGAAGGCTTTTGGGAGAAACACGGTCTTCAGTGTGGGTACTGTACGCCTGGACTGTTGATGCAATCTGCTTGGCTACTACATCAAAATCCAATGCCTACCGAAGACGAGATAAGGCAGATGATCGCAGGGAATCTCTGCAGGTGCACAGGCTACGTCAAGATCGTCGAAGCTATACAGTACGCCGCCGAAAAGCTCAATCGGATGGGAGTTCGTTCCCTCGAATTGGTGGTGAGGAGATGACAGCCACAATCCATGGGATGGGCCACCCATTAAAGAGGAAGGAGGACGCGCGTTTCATCAGAGGTAAGGGGACATATGTGGACGACATCAAGCTCCCCAACATGCTCCACGTCAAGCTGATCAGGAGTCCATACGCACATGCTAAGATCAAAAGGATTGACGTCGAGAGGGCATTAAAGGTACCCGGAGTTGTTGCGGTAATAACTGGAAAGGACTTGCAGGCCGCAGGACTAAGCATGATGCCTACCTTAATGAATGATCGCCAACCGGTTCTAGCATTAGACAAAGTGTATTATCCATATCAAGAGGTTGCTGCGGTAGTCGCCGAAGACCGCTATATAGCAGAGGATGCTGCCGAACTAGTCGAGGTTGAATACGAGCCTCTAGAACCTGTTATGACACCGCAAAGGGCCTTGGAGCCAGATGCTCCACTCGTCAGGCCGGACAAGGGAACTAACAAGATATTTACGTGGTCTGCTGGAGATAAGGACCTCACAGATAGGTATTTCCAAGAAGCAGACGTGATTGTGAAAGAGAACTTCTACTATCATAGGATACACGTCGCTCATATGGAAACATGTGGTTGCGTGGCTCATTACGATCCGCCTACAGGGAAACTCACGCTTTGGATGACAACCCAGGCACCTCATGCTGTCAGGACAGTTGCCTCACTGTTCACGAAGATCCCTGAACATAAAATTAGAATAATAGCTCCAGACATTGGAGGAGGGTTCGGCGGCAAAGTCTACGTATACCCTGGTTACGTTGTTGCAGCCTTTGCCTCCATCATGACTGAGAGGCCTGTGAAGTGGATCGAGACGCGAACCGAGAACCTAAGCAGCACTGCCTTTGCAAGGGACGCTTACATCACTGCTGAGGTCGCTGCGAAAAAGGACGGAACCCTTCTAGCATTAAGGATGAGCGTGCTAAGCGATCACGGAGCATTCTTTGGCGACGCCACACCATCCAAGTTCCCGTTCGGGCTGTTCACCATAGTCTCGGGTTGTTACAAGTGGAAGGCTGGTTATGTAGAGGTCACAGGTGTCCATACGAACAAACCACCAGGTGGCATAGCGTATAGGTGCTCGTTCAGGGTAACGGAAGCAGCCTACGTCATCGAGCGGATGATTGACATTTTGGCCCACAAATTGGGTATGGATCCAGCGGAGCTGAGGCTGAAGAATTTCATCAAGAAGGAGGAATTCCCATATACCAGTGTATTCGGATGGGAATATGACAGCGGAGACTACGAGAGAGCTCTGCGGCTTGCAATGGAGAAAATTGACTATGAGCAGCTTAGAAAAGAGCAAGAGGAGAAGAGAAAGCGGGGAGAATTGATGGGAATAGGCATAAGCACATTCGTCGAGATTGTAGGGGCTGGCCCCTCGAAGATCTTCGACATTCTCGGTATAAAAATGTTCGAAAGCTGCGAGGTGAGGATTCACCCGACTGGCAAGGTCATAGCTCGGTTCGGGACCAAGTCACAGGGTCAGGGTCACGAGACGACGTTCGCGCAGATTCTAGCAGAGAAATTAGGTATACCCGAGGAGGACATTACAGTAGAGGAGGGTGATACCGACACAGCACCCTACGGTCTAGGAACTTACGCTAGCAGGAGCACACCAACTGCTGGGGCTGCAGCGGCGGTGACTGCTGATAAAATTATTGCTAAGGCCAAAAAGATAGCGGCCCACCTCCTCGAGGTAAGGGAGGAGGACATAGTCTTCGAGAAGGGCCGCTTCTACGTGAAGGAGGCTCCCGAGAAATCCGTGACGATACAGGACGTGGCTTTCGCGGCCTACACCAATCCTCCGCCTGGTCTAGAGCCGGGTCTGGAAGCGGTAACCTATTATGATCCTCCAAATATGACGTTCCCATTTGGCGCTTATATCTGCGTCGTAGATATAGACAGAGGTACAGGAGAGGTGAAAGTCAGACGGTTCGTGGCTGTGGACGACTGCGGCAACGTCATCAATCCCATGATCGTGGAGGGACAAATTCATGGTGCTCTGACCATGGGCTTCGGGACTGCCTTCCTAGAAGAGATAAGGTACGATGAGCAGGGAAACATCTATGGCAACACCTTCATGGACTACCTTATACCTACGGCAGTGGAGACGCCTCGGTGGGAGACGTACCGCACTGTGACACCATCGCCCCACCATCCGTTGGGAGCAAAGGGTGTGGCCGAATCACCAACTGTCGGATCACCAGCAGCCTTTGAGAACGCAGTAGTAGACGCGTTGAGCCACTTAGGCGTGACCAAGATAGGGATGCCTCTATATCCGTGGCGCGTCTACAGCATCTTGAAGGAAAAGGGCGTGGTTTCAGAGCTATGACTTTGATGGAGCAAATCTTACAGAGGGCGACCGAACTCATCAAGGAAGGACGGAGTTTCGTGCTCGTGACCGTGCTCGAAACCTCGCCCTTCATAAGCGTAGAGCCCGGCACAAAGGCCATAGTGCACCCCACCGGGGAGATTGAGGGCTGGCTGGGAGGGCCTTGCATCGTCGAATGGCTAGCTAGCGAGGCCGTAAAATGCTTAGAATCGGGGCGTAGCAGGCTGGTGTTTTTTGGCCCCAATCAACGCTCAAGGTCTATTATAGCGGGCACCGAGAAGCCTCAGCTTGATACATCAGTTCATGTCAATTACTGTATTAGTTCGGGCGGAGCGATCTTCCTCTTAGAACCGATTAAGCCTGCAGTGGTGACGATAGCGGGTGAGAACGAGCTGACCAGCAAACTAGAGCAGCTTTTCAATTTTATTGGATATAAAGTTTCAAAAATAACATATGACCAAGTAATGAATAAGATACAGGGCGAATATAAGAGGCTTGGCGATATCATTATTGTCGCAACTATGAATCGCTATGACGAGGACGCGATACGGTTCGCCCTGAAGAACGGGTTTAGAAATATATTATTGGTGGCTAGCAGAAGGAGATGGGAAGCTCTAAGACAATATTTGGAGAGGGAGGGGTACAGTCCTGAGACCCTCAACATCGTCAAATGTCCCGCTGGACTAGATATAAATGCATCAAATTTGGAGGAAATTGCAGTTAGCATAGTAGCAGAGGTCATATCACTTATAAGGAATATTCCTGGTGAAACCCGATACAATGAGCTAACACATAAAAAGTGGCATTACGATACAAATGTAGAAAATTATCGTGATCCCGTTTGTGGGATGTTCGTGACCAAAGACACCCCTTATGTGCTGCTTCATGGAGGAATGACATATTATTTCTGTTGCGAAGAATGTATGAATAAATTTAAAGAATCTATGATGTCAGACGCGGAATAATACGATAAGTGAGAGTCGACCTCAAACTCTGACATCAAACCCAGTTAAAACCAGTTAAAATCAGTCTCAAAACGACTAGTTCATCATATGGTTAGTTCCCGCATACAATCTAAGAAGTAATTCAAAATGTCTGATGAGGTTTTAAGGTCGATGACCTTTTATCAGCTTCCATGTTCCTTTATAATGTAGGAGTAGACTACAAAGTCATCTGTAAATGGAGTTTCCTTGCGGCCTCACCAGCGCCGAGGCCACGTGTCCCACCTATCTGGAACCTCTAGGTAGATGCGTAGCCGTAAGTTGATCTGGAGAGGCGTCTTGAAGACGACTTGGGTTAAGGGAGAAGACACTAACGTCTCCATACACTAGGCGGTTCGCCAGTCTGTACTCGTCCCCAGCCTAGTCCTCCACCACGAGGAGGTTTTGCCTTCCTTCCCCACCAACCTGGCAAACACCTCGACCGTTCCTTCAGGAACCGAGTCCTGACGACAGCTAACATCACGATCGATTGATTCCGAGCACATCAAGCTCCTGAAGGAGGTTTTGGTTCAGACAGGAGAGATGCAGGCGATACCCATCCTTGAGCAGTTGATGAAGTAGAGGGGTATAAGGGGTATGGCATATCATAAGCAGTTCATCCTTGATACGTTCTTGAATCCCAAGGCCGAGGAAGGGAGGGAGAGGGAAGTAAGGGCCCTTGAGGAGTGGGGTTTCCGCAAGGTTCACAAGGAGCCGATCAGCGTAGCAGGTGGTTATCCATTTTTTGGCCGACCTCAGCAAGTATGAGAGTGCATCAGGCATCAAGATCCCACCAGAATTGTTACCAACAGAGGAGGAGATAGAGGCGTGGCCTCGGGAGAGGGGGTGAGGAGTTTACCTTAAATATGTTCTTGAACGCCCCTCAAGTCATAAAAAGCAACATTAATGAGCTGGAATTGAGGGCGGAACCGGCCTCATAAATATAGGCCTCTGGAGAGGAACGAACTACATGAGTCACGGTTCACGCAGTTATGCTAAGTAAAGTCTCACGAAACGGAAAAGGCGATCCTGAATCCCCTCGAGTCCATACGCATCATTGAGACTCTGCCGGTGCTCTGACCAGGCTGAGCTACCGGGGCGCCGGCGATCAGCACCGAATCGACCGACCCACCTTATCACCATTGCCACCCGGTCCCCGGTCACTACACGCGTCGGCGATGCGCCGGAACCCCATGTAGCCTCACTCCGATTTTTACAGGGTAAAAGGAAAGTTTCAACGACGTCAAGTTGATAATAACGCCGTTATGACAGACGAGCGAGATGTCGCCGCGCACCCGGTGGCTGCTCGTTGCGGCAGTCGCGGTGGTCGCAGCTGTCCTGCTGGTCGCTGTCCTCCCCTTCACGGCGCAACCGGCGAGGAAAGAGAAGCTGGTGCTGGCAGTGCAGCCGACGCAGAACCCAGCCCAGATCCTCGAGAGGGCCGAGCGGCTCAAGGGTTACCTCTCCTCAAGGCTCGGGGTGGAGGTGGAGGTCTACGTGCCGACGAGCTACGCTGCGGTGGTGGAGGCCCTCCGTTTCGGAACCGCGCAGGCGGCGCTGATGGGCTCGTGGCCGGCGGCGATCGCGGTCAAAACGGCCGGAGCGCAGGTGGTGCTCGCGGAGGTCAGGAGGGTCTACGTCGACGACAGGTACGTCGAGGGCACCTTCTACTACTCCTACTGGATAGTGAGACCAGACTCTCCGTATACCAAACTCGAGGACCTGAGGGGGAAGAGCGCCTGCTTCCCGAGCCCCATCTCTTCGTCCGGGTACCTGGCGCCGATGGCGAGGATGGTCGAGCTCGGTCTCCTGAGCAGGAAGGACGGCGGCGCGGTCGACCCCAAGGACTTCTTCTCGGAGGTCTACTTCGCCGGCGGATACGCCCAGTGCTACGAGGCGCTGATGGCAGGCAGGGTGGAGGTGACGGTGATGGCCGGTGACGTCTCGAAGGAGCTCTACGAGAGGGCGATGAGCTCGACGCGGGTGATCGAGAAGCAGGGGCCGCTGCCGTCCCACGCGCTGGTCGTCTCGAAAAACCTCGACCCGAAGCTGAGGGAGGCCTTGATCGAGGCCTTCCTTGACCTCAACACCCCTGACGGCGCGGAGCTGATGAGGAACCTCGTCTCAGCGATCTTCGTGAGGTGGGAGAGGAGGACCTCGGAGGAGCACCTCTCGGCGCTTGACAGGTACATCGAGCTGACGGGACTGGAGTTCAAGGGCTGAAGGAAGTGCAGCTGAAACTCGAGGGCGTCTGGTTCGGGTACCGGAACCCCGTCATGGTGCTGCGGGGAGTGGACGTCGTCTTCCGGTCTGGCGAGGTGACGATGGTCCTCGGAAGGAGCGGTTCGGGCAAGACCACGCTCCTCAAGGTGGCAGCAGGGCTGCTGAGGCCCAGCAGGGGAAGGGTGATCGCCGTGGACGACTCGGGCGAACCCCTCTCACGGCCGAAGATCGGTTACATCCCTCAGGGGATAGGTGTGGTGGGGAACATGACGGTGATGGAGAACGTGCTGCTCGGAGCGCTCGACAGGAACCGCGGGCTGGGAACGCTGCTCGGCCGGTTCCCGAGGGAGGAGGTCGAGAGGGCCGAGGAAATCCTTGAGCAGCTGGGGCTCGGAGGGATGGAGAACGAGCTGGTGAGGGAGCTCAGCGGCGGCCAGCGGCAGAGGGTTGCTATAGCGAGGAGCCTGATGCACGGTGCCGAGCTGGTCCTTGCGGACGAGTTCGTCTCGCAGCTGGATCCGCTGACGACGATCGAGGTCCTAGAACTCATCAGGTCCCTGAAAGCGAGGGGCATCGGCTTCGCGATCACGACGCACGACGTCCATCTGGTGCCGAGGTACGGGGACAAAGTGGCGGTTCTCAAAGACGGGAAGATCGTGATGGAACGGTTGGCATCGATGACCTCACCGGAGGAGCTCGTGGAGGCGCTTTGACCACCACGCCACACCCTGTGAGGGGCCAAAGGCCTCCCGTGGGTCTGGCGGTCCAGCTGGCCATCGCGGTGGTCACGCTTTCGCTCCTGATCAGGTTCGGCGCCTTCGACCCAGCTGTGGTTGCGCGCTTCGGAAACCTGCCCGCGTTCGTGGCGGGGATGCTGCCGCCGGACCCGAGGCCGCTGCCCACACTCGTGATGAGCATGATCGAGACGGTGATGATCGCCTTCGCTGGCACCTCGATCGCCGTGGCCCTTTCGGTCCCCCTCGCGCTCCTCAGCACGAGGTCCCTCTTCGGCGATGCGGTCACCGTGCCTCTGAGGTTCGTCCTCTCGGTCATCAGAACGGTCCCATCGATCATCTGGGCGCTGATCTTCGTGGTCACCGTGGGATTCGGCCCGCTCGCGGGCGTCCTTGGAACAGCGATGTACTCGACGGGCTACCTCTCGAAGCTGCTGTACGAGGCCTTCGACGCCGTCGACCGGGAGGTGCTGGAGGCGATCAGGGTGATGAGGGTCGGCAAGCTCGCGGAGATGAGGTACGTCGTGCTGCCGGAGGCCGCCAACTACGTCCTGAGCCAGTCGCTCTTCATGTTCGAGTACAACGTCAGGGCCTCCGCGATCCTGGGGCTGGTGGGAGCAGGCGGCATAGGGTTCTACATTCTGGCGTACGTCCAGGTCCTAGACTACAGGTCCCTCAGCACTGCGCTGATCGTGCTGCTCGCCTTCGTCCTCGCGGTCGATTTCGTCAGCTCCAGGGTCAGGAAGAGGTTCCTCCCCGACTGATCTGCCACCGATGGGCTTATTTTCGGTTGAGGATAGGGCCGTCGACTACGTCAGGGCGACGAGGATGCCCTATGACCCGTCCTCCGAGGGCCTGCCGTTATCGACGGAGCTGGTGGGCAGGTGCATGTGGGACGACGGGATGCTGGGAGCCGATCGGACTGAGGAAGAGGTTCCGCGAGCTGAGGCTCAGGCTGCTTTCGCCCTCGAGCTGAGGGCCTCCCTGACCAGCGAGGGTATCTCGAACGGAGTAGCGGCCACCCTGATCCCTGCGGATGAGAGGGCCCTGATCTTGCTCTCGGCGTCGCCGACGCCCATCGAGATGATCGCGCCCGCGTGGCCCATCCTCTTCCCCGGAGGTGCGGTCCTCCCGGCGACGTAGGCGACCACCGGCTTCGGGTATTCGGTCTCGACGACGAAACGCGCCACCCTCTCCTCCGCGTCCCCACCGATCTCTCCGATCAGCACCACCGCCTCCGTCCCGGGGTCCCTCCTGAAGAGATCCAGCACCTCGATGAAGTCCATACCGACCACAGGATCGCCGCCGATGCCGACGCAGGTGCTCTGCCCCAAACCTGCGGAGGTCAGCTGCATCGCCACCTCGTAGGTCAGCGTCCCGCTCCTCGAGACCAACCCGATCCTGCCAGGGGAGAAGACGTGACCCGGCATGATGCCGAGCTTGCACTCGCCCGGTGTGATGACGCCCGGCGTGTTGGGGCCTATCACCGTCACGTTCCTCATCCGCGCGTACCTGATCATCCTGATCCCCTCGTGGATCGGTATCCCCTCCGTGATGACCACGATCAGCCTTATCCCCGCATCGATCGCCTCGTAGACCGCGTCAGGTGCGAACTTCGCAGGGACGAAGACGATGGAGGCGTTGACCTCCGGATGGGCCCTCACGGCCTCCTCGACCGAGTCGTAGACCGGAACCCCGTGGACAGTGGTGCCTCCCTTCCCAGGTGTGACGCCTGCGACGACCTTGGTCCCGTACCGGATCATCGCCTCGGTGTGGAAGCTACCCTCCCTTCCCGTGATCCCTTGGACGAGGACCCTGGTCGAAGCGTCGACGAGGACCGGCAAAACTCCTCGACTCGCACCGATTTGCGTCGGATTTAACGTTGGCTCACCTGCTCCGCATCACCTCAGATGAGAATCTGGCACGTCGATCGAGACGAGCATCATTTAAGAGATCGCTCCTCACCACTCATTCGGGTCATGCTCCCCTACGCTCCCTGGATAGCTTGGCTCCTTCCGATCCTCGGCTCGGCGCTGGTCCCCGCGTTCTTCAGGATCCACAAGAGGGCCGGCGAGCTCTACTCAATCTTGCTGATCGCGGCGGCCGCGGCAGCCTCCTTCTCCATGGTCCCCGACGTCTACGGCGGGAGGTCGCTGCTGGTCTCGGTTCCCTGGCTCGTCCTCCCGGGCGGCGAGGTGCTCGAGTTCGGGCTTCTGGTGGACCCGCTCTCGGTCCTAATGGCCTGCATCGCCACGGGAATAGGACTGCTGATCCTGGTCTACTCGGTCGGGTACATGGCCCACGAGGAGGGCCTTCCCAGGTACTGGTTCTTCATGACCTTCTTCATCGGCGGCATGACGCTCCTCGTTCTCTCCGACAACCTCGCAGGCCTCTACATCGGGTGGGAGATCGTGGGAATCTGCAGCTACGCCCTGATCAGCTTCTACTACCACAGGAAGGAGGCGAGGTATGCCGGGATCAAGGCCTTCGTCACGACGAGGATAGGCGACGTCATGCTCTTCGCGGCGATAGCGCTCCTCTTCGCGAAGTACGGAACGCTCAGCGTCTCAGAGATCGCCCACGAGGTCGAGCTCCACGGGATCGAACCCCAGCTGATGACGTTAGCGATGCTCCTCGCCTTCGGAGGAGCCATGGGCAAGTCTGCCCAGTTCCCGCTCCACGTCTGGCTCCCGGACGCGATGGAGGGCCCCACACCGGTGAGCGCGCTGATCCACGCGGCCACGATGGTCAAGGCCGGGGTCTACCTGATGGCGAGGTTCTCGTGGACCCTCATCCCCGTGGAGCACCTCGGGACCTCGGGACTCGACCAGTGGTACTCGCTGATGATATCGATCGGCGCGTTCACCTCGCTCTTCGCGGCCACGATGGGGCTCGTCATGAACGACATCAAGCGAGTCGTCGCCTACTCCACCATAAGCCAGCTGGCCCTGATGTTCACCGCGATCGGCGCTGGCTCAATCTACGGCTGGACAGCGGGCACGTACCATCTGCTGAGCCACTCGGCCTTCAAGGCGTTGCTGTTCCTCGCGGCGGGCTCGGTGATCCACGCTGTGGGGACCAACGACATCGACAGGATGGGAGGGCTGAGGAGGTACATGCCGGTCACGTTCTACACGGCCCTGGTGGGCGTGCTGAGCCTCTCGGGGATCCCGCCCTTCAGCGGCTTCTTCACCAAGGACCTGATCGTCAACTCGCTCCTGAAGGGAGGTCACTGGGTCCCGCTGGCGCTGGTGACGGCCGCCTCGGTTCTCACGGTTGTCTACAGCTTCCGGTGGCTGAGCAGAGTCTTCCTCGGCGAGTTCCGTGGAGGCGAAGTCCACCATCCGGACGGCCACGGAGGTCTCCACGAGTCCCCTCCGGTGATGACGACTCCTCTGGTGGTGCTCGCGGCCCTCGCAGCCGTTATAGGGCTCCCGCCGGTAGAGGAGCAGTTCCTCCACTTCTTCGGGATCGAGGAGCACATCGAGGTCGACCCGATGGCCTACGCGGTCTCTGCCCTGATACTCGGAACGGGCCTGCTCTTCTCGTACCTGTACTTCCTCGGCGGAAGGCTTGACCCTGCGTCCGTCAGGTCGGGAGCGCTCAGACCTATCCACACCCTCCTCGTCAACAGGTACTACATCGACGCGGCCTTCGAGGCGGTCTTCGTCAACGGCTTCATCAAACTCGCCTCCGCGGTGAGGAGGTACGTCGAGGAGAGGGTGATCGACGGCCTCAACTACGCCTCCGCGAGGGCCTTCGTCTACTTCGTACAGGCCTTCAGGTACATCCAGACCGGCAGCAGCAACGTCAACGTCGGAGGGATCGCCATCGGGATCTTCCTGATCCTGATCTTCCTCCTGGGCAGGCTGCTCGGGTACTTCTGACCGAACCCCCCCTCGGCTGTGAATACCATTTATCCTGATCCGTGCGCCACAGGCCAGTGGGACCTTGGTCGGCGTGCTGGAGGTGGTTCTCGTCTCCACCCTCGGGGGCCTCCTCGGGTCTCTGACCGGCCTCGGCGGCGCGAGCGTCACAATCCCCTTCCTCGTGTTGCTGGGCGTCCCGGTCAAGCACGCTGTGGCCTCTGGCCTGATCTCGGTCATCGCGACGTCCAGCGGTTCCTCCTCCTCGTTCCTCAGGGAGGGCGTAACGAGCCTGAAGGCGGCGATGTTCCTCGAGTGCTTCACCATCACGGGCGCGATACTCGGTGCGCTCCTGACCGTCAACGTCAGCTCCACCGCGGTTGCCCTTTCCTTCTCGGCCGTCATGATCCTCTCGCTTCTGCTCACGCGCCTGACGGGGAGCCATCAGGGGCCGGAGGGCGTGAGGCAGGACAGGGTCTCGGCGTGGCTGGGACTGGAGGGGTCGTACTTCGACGCATCGCTGGGAAGGGAGGTCAGGTACAGGCTGACCAACGCGGTCTACGGAGGGCTCGCGATGGTGTGGGCTGGTGCTGTTGCGGGGATGCTCGGCATCGGTGCGGGTGCCTTCAAGGTGGCGATTCACGAGCTCGTGCTGAGGATGCCCACCAAGGTCTCCACGTCCACGAGCAACCTGATCATGGGGATGACAGCCCTCGCTGGTGCCGGGGTCTACGTCGCCTCTGGGCTGATGGTACTGGACCTGGCAGCACCCATGGCCCTCGGGACCACGCTCGGCTCGATCGCTGGCTCGAGCCTCCTTACGCGCATAAGGGACGTCAACCTCAGGCGGCTCTACTTCGTCCTGGCCGGAGTCTCGGCCGCGGTCATGCTCTACCGGGCGCTGGTGCTGGGTGTCTGAGCATGGAACTCGAGAGGGCTCTTGGGTTTCTCATGCTGGCAGGCACGCTCGTCTCGCTGGCCTCCATGGCCCTCGGCATCTCCCTCTACGTCCTCCGGGAGGGGGAGCAGGTCTCCGTCTCGGATCAGTGGGTCGTGCGGAGCAACAGCTTCCTGGAGTTCGTCGCAGGGATCGGCTCCAGCGGAAGCACAGCGGCCCTTCTGATGAGGCTCGGCGTTGCAGCCCTGATGCTCACTCCCTACTCGAGGGTGGTGGTGTCCCTGATCTACTTCGCACGGCGTAGGGACCTGAAGTTCGTGGCGATCACCGGTCTGGTGGTGACCGTGCTCTCCATGCTTCTTTTCATGCCCACTTGACCCTGAAGCACTCGACACCGCTCCGATGAGATGTGACGACCCGAGGTGATGCCGTGTGAGCAGGTTCAGGATCTTCGGGACCACCTTCTGGGGGCTTGAGGACCTTGCAGCCGCTGAGGTGTCGCAGCTGCTCGGCACCGATGTCGAGGCTGACGTGGCGAAGGTCTTCGCCGAGTGCGACGCGAGGGGCCTCGCGGAGCTCGTCTTCTCAACGAGGAGCCTCAACCGCGTCTTCCTCCAGCTGGTAAGGACGAGGTTCGAGGGTCTGGACGACATCGAGCGCGCGGTTCGCGAGGTGGACTTCCAGCAGCTCATGGGCAGGGACCAGAGCTTCGGCGTCGAGGCGGAGCGTCACGGCACCCATCCCTTCACCAGCATGGACGTCGCTTCCCGGGTGGGGAGGGCCGTGATAGAGTCATGTCTATCGTCATCGGGGTGGAGGCCGAGGGTCGACCTGAAATCGCCAGACGTGCCGATGTACGCGCTGGTCAGGGACGACGAGTTCCTCCTGGGGATCAACCTCACGGGCCCCTCGCTTCACAAGCGGTTCTACAGGGTGGCCGACGTCAGGTCCACGCTCCCTCCCACGCTGGCCTTCCTGATGGTGATGTTCTCCGATTGGAACGAGAACGGGTGCCTCCTCGACCCCTTCTGCGGAAGCGCCACCATCCCAATCGAGGCAGCGCTCTACGCGATGCGGGTTCCGCCAAACGCCTACAGGCGGAGGGAGGAGATGCCGGTCTTCCGGCTCAAATTCATCGAGCAGGAGGTCCTTGAGGAGGCGTTGGCAAGGCTGAGGTCCTCCGAGAGGCGCTGGCTGAGGCCGAGGGTGTACGGGACCGACGTCTCGCCGAGGGCCGTCGATGCCGCGAGGAGGAACGTGGCAGCCGCGGGGCTCGAGGGAGTTGTGCGGGTGGAGCTGGCAGACGCCCTGAACCTGGAGAGGTGGGAGGGGGTCGCGGAGCTGCCGGAGAGGGTGCACGTGGTCACCGACCCGCCCTTCGGCATCAGGATGGGCCTCTCAGACCCCTACGGGTTCTACCTCAGGGCCTTCTCCTCGGTCAGAAGGGCGATAAGGGAGCCGAGGCTTGTGGCGATCTTCAGCAAGCAGGCGATCGCGCTCCGCGCCCTCGGGGACTCGGGCTGGAACGTCTCCGAGGTCAGGAGGGTGAAGTACGGTCACCTGGAGGTCGCGTTGATCAGAGCTGAGGCGTGAAGGAACAGTGAACCGGCTCCCCTCTCAGTCCATCCTCGGTGCCACCAGGTACTCGAGCCTGCCGTACGTGATCGGGAAGCTCAGCTTTATCGGCCTGTTGGTGCTCAGCCTGACCTCGAGCTCGTCGGAGAGCGACTTACCGGGCTTCACGATCTTCTCGAGGTAGGCGATGCTGAAGGAAGCGGAGACCTCGGACTTGGCGTCTATCTCGTGAACAGCCGGACCTCCTGAGACGAACCTGTGCTGCGCGGACTTCGTCTCACCCTTCGCAGCGACGACCACCATGTCAGGCCTTATGGTTATCTTGACCGCGTCGGCTATCGGCTTCGAGTCCTCGATCGCCTCGTAGAAGGAATCGGAATCTAGCCTGGCCATCGCCTCGAACGTCAGCGAGGGCGGGTTCATCGTCCCGCCCATCGGCTCGAGCGTGTTCAGCGTGAAGAGGCGCTCCTTCCCTCCCCTCATGTCCGAGAGCGTCACGTTCAGCCTGCGGAGCTCGTCGTCGTAGCTGATCACCAGCGCGTCCGTCTTCTTCGCCCTCCTCAGGAGCTTCACCAGCTCCTCCACGTTCACCGTTATCTCCGTCTCCTTCGCGACCTTGTACTCCTCCGCGGCGTCCGCCCGGAGCTCGAAGTCGACCAGCGAGATGTGGGCGGGGTCCATCGCCGTGAGCCGGAGGCCCTCCTGCGTGGCCCTGAAGGTCCCCTCCTCGACGACCGCGGTCACCGCCTTCAGGAGGTCAGAGATGTAGTCCGCGTTCGGAAGCCTGATCCGGAGAACCTCCATCCTCCTTCCCACAGGTGCCCTTCCCGCACTGCTAATAAAGAATACTAGCGGAGGGGCTGCAACGAATGCTCGCAGCGGTTTTGAGGGTAATAACCCGATCTGTGGCGCGGGTCGAGGCGTCAGGCAGCACAGTCAGGCGGCGCCAAAGCAGCCTCAAGGCTGTCTGCTGGTGTGGACGGGTTTACGCAGTTCTACACATCTGACGTCAACTACAGGGCGCCGCGGTCGCCGAGTCTCCCTGATTTCATCTCCCGTTCCCGTGCGTCAGGCAGATATCCTCCAAACCGAAGTCTCCACGACGGTGCCGTGCCTTTGGTCAAGCGGGTCGTTGTGATCGGAGGGGGTGCTGCGGGGTCCTCTGCGGCCGCGAGGGCGAGGAGGCTCGACCCGGAGGCGGAGGTGACGCTCGTGGAGAGGACGGGGATGATCACCCACGCTCCCTGCGGCATACCCTACGCGATATCAGGGCTAGTTCCGTCCTACAGGATGCTGAGGACCTACTCTCCCGAGAGGTTCGCTTCCGAGAGGAGGATAAGGGTCCTGACGAACGCGACGGTGACCTCGATCGACGTCGACGGCAAACGAGTCGAGGTCTCGCTCGGCGACGGCAGGACGGAGAAGCTCTCATGGGACTCACTTGTGATAGCGACGGGCGCTAAGCCGCTGATACCTCGCGGGCTCGAGGGGGTGGAGGATGCGAGGCCGGTTCTGTTGAGGCACCCGGAGGACGTGGTGGAGGCGCAGCGGAGGCTCTCCGGCGCTTCCAGGGTCGCGGTCCTCGGAGGGGGGTACATCGGCGTCGAGGCTGCGGAGGCCCTGGTCGACCTCGGGAAGAAGGTGACGCTGTACGAGATGATGGACAGGCTTCTGCCAACGGCGATCGACGGCGACGTCTCGAGGGTCCTCGAGGAGTCGATGCAGCGCTCGGGCGTTGACCTCAGGCTCGGCCAGCCGGTGAGGGCCCTGAGGAGGAGGTCAGATGGGATAGCCGTGATCACCGACGCCGGCGAGGAGGTCTTCGACGAGGTGGTGATGGGGCTGGGCGTGAGGCCGAACGCGGACCTCGCGGTCTCGGCTGGCGTGAGGCTCGGAGCGACAGGGGCCGTGGAGACCGACGAGTTCATGCGGACGAACCTCGAGGGCGTCTTCGCGGCCGGCGATCTGGTCGAGAAGCACCACCTCCTGCTCTGGAGGAAGGTCTGGATACCTCTGGCGCCTGCGGCGAACAAGGAGGGGCAGGTGGCCGGAGCGAACGCCGTGGTCCCCAGATCGCTCAGGATGAGGGGCATCGTGGGAACGGCCGTGACGAAGTTCAGGAACACCTACGTCGCCAGGACCGGTCTCTCGGAGACGGAGGCCAGGGCCAACGGCTTCAACGTCGAGTCGACCCTGATCAAGGCCAGGACCAAAGCAGGCTACTACCCCGGAGGGGTTGAGGTGACGGTGAAGATGGTGGTCCAGTCCAAGAGCGGAAGGTTGCTCGGGGTGCAGGTGGTGGGGGACGATCCGGTCGTCGCGGGGTACGCCGACGTCGCTGCAACTGCGATCACCGCGGGCTTCACCATTGAGGACCTTTTCTTCACCGACATCGGTTACATGCCAGCCACCGCACCCGTCTGGCACCCGCTGATCGTTGCCGCCAGGACCCTCTCCGGTGGGAGGTTCTGAGGGCCGGCCTGCTCACCATTCTGCTCACGGCCGCAAACCCGGTCTGATGGGACACTGTAGGGCAGCTTCCGCGCACAGACCTACATAGCGGGCTCTGGTCACCTCGAACGGAGGATGCTGGTCTACATCGGGATCGACGACACCGACTCGCCGAAGGGGATGTGCACGACCTACGTGGCCGCGAGGGCCCTCAGGGCCGCGGAGGGAGAGGGAGCGAGGGCCGCGGATCACCCCTGGTTGGTCAGGCTCAACCCCAACTGCCCGTACAAGACCCGCGGGAACGCAGCGGTCTGCCTGCCGCTGGAGGTCGAGCGGTCCGGATTCGATCGGGTCTGGGAGGCGGTGCTCGGTGTCGTGAGGGAGCTCGCGGAGCTCGAGAACGGCGCCGATCCCGGCGTTGCGGCCTTCCCCGAGGAGAACCGGGGGCACCTGGAGCGGTTCTACTTCAGGGCCGTGAGGGAGATGGTCGAGGTCGAGGAGGCGCTGGAGCTGGCGGAGAGGTACGCCCTCGCCTTCTGGAGGCACGGTGAGGGGAGGGGGATCGTCGGGGCGGTTGCCGCTGCCGGCGCATCGGTCGGGACGCTCACCACCTACGAGCTCCTCGCGTATCGCAGGAGGGAGATGTGGGGGAGGGAGAGGTGGGTCGATCCCGAGTCGGTCGTGAGGATGGACGCGCTCTTCGGCGACCGAACCTTCGACAACTTCGACTACGAGAATGGCGAGGTCAGGCTCACCCCCCACACTCCCTGCCCTGTCCTGCTGGGGATCAGGGGTACCTCACCCGAGGTGCTCCCGGAGGCGCTCTCGGTTCTGAGGCTCGGCGAGCCCTACGAGTTCTACCAGGTGTTCAGGACCAACCAGGCGACCGACGTCCACTACCAGCGGCTCAGCGTGAAGGACCTCAGGCCCCTCGTCTCAGCGATCGTCACCGGCAGGGTGGTCGGAAGGCCCCGCATCGGCCCGGGAGGCCACGTCTTCTTCGAGCTCGACGACGGAACGGGGAGCGTGACGGTGGCGGTTTACGAGCCCACGGGAAGGATAAGGGAAATCGCGTTCAGGCTCGTGGAGGGCGACCTGGTCGAGGTCTACGGTGCCGTCAAGGCGAAGCCGCAGGGCCTGACGCTCAACCTGGAGAAGCTGAGGGTCATCGAGCTGAGGCAGGTCTACGCCGCGAGGGCGCCGGCGTGCCCGGTCTGCGGCAAGACCATGGAGTCGGCCGGCAGAGGTCAGGGCTACAGGTGCGGGAGGTGCGGTCACAGGGATCCGAGGGCGCAGAAGGTCCTCGTGGCAGTAGATCGCGGCATCAGACCGGGGCTCTACGAGGTGGCCGTCTCCGCGAGGAGGCACCTGGTCAGGCCGCTGAGGCTCGAGGCGGCGCTGAGGGCCTCAGCTGGGACGTGAGTCGGTCCTAGAGCCTCCGAGGAGAGAGCTCAGCAACAGCAGAACAAGGAAGATCAGCAACAGCGGCATCAGGAACCTGAGGGCCACCCGGAGGCCGGCCAAGAACCCGTAAAGAACCAGGCCGAGGGCCGAGAGGAAGGTGAACGCGACCGCCATCAGCACGATCACCGCCCTCGGGCTCAACGCCAACCCCATGTCCGCCCCTCCAGATAACGCTCATCGCGGTCCGCTAGGGTCAACGGTATCCGGTCGCCCAAGGGAGACCACCACCGCAGAACCTCACCGACCATCCCACGCGACGACCTGAGACGCGCTGGAACTGAGCTCTCCCTGTGGCTCGCTGCGGTTGTTGCCCTTTATGAGGACCGTGGGCTTTTGGTGATCCGGATGGAGCTGGCCGGCATCGTCGGAAAGGCCAACGTCGGGAAGAGCACCCTCTTCACAGCGCTCACGATGGTCGAGGTGCCAGCCGCGAACTTCCCTTTCACCACTACCAGACCGAACAGGGGCATAACCTACCTGAGGGTCGACTGCGTGTGCAAGGAGCTGGGTGTACGTGACAACCCGCGGAACTCGATCTGCGTGGACGGCCGGAGGTTCGTGCCGATAACGGTGATCGACTGTCCCGGGATCGTCAGGGGCGCTCACGCGGGAAGGGGCATGGGGCTCCAGTTCCTCGACGAGATCAGGCAGGCCGACGCGCTGATAGTGGTGGCAGACGCCTCGGGAGGGACCGACGACGACGGCAACCCCGTGGAGCCGGGGACGCACGACCCTGTGGAGGACGTCAGGCTGGTGGAGCGCGAGCTGAGCCTCTGGATCGCTGGTCTGATCAGGAAGGACTGGAACAGGCTCGTCAGGCTGGTGGAGACGAAGCAGTCCACGCTGCCGGAGGAGGTCGCCAGCAGGCTCTCCGGTCTGCGCGTCACCGCTGCCGACGCCGAGGCCGCTCTCAGCGCGGCTGGGCTCGACGGATCAACGCCATCTAAGTGGAGCGAGGAGGACCTGGTTAGGTACGCGGACGCGGTGAGGAGGTTGACGAAGCCGATGATCGTGGCCGCGAACAAGGCAGACGTCCCGACAGCGGAGCGCGGTATCAGGAGGCTGAGGGAGGCTGGGTACGAGGTGGTGCCGTGCAGCTCCGAGGCGGAGAAGCTGCTGAGGCTCGCGGCGAGGAAGGGCATCGTGAGGTACATGCCGGGGGAGAGGACGTTCGAGGTCCTCGAACCGGGTAAGCTCACGGCCCAGCAGAAGAGGGCTCTCGAGATGGTGGCGGAGTTCATGGAGCGTAACGGCGGGACCGGGGTCCAGCAGCTGATCGACAAGGTCTACCTCGAGGTCCTCAGGTACGTCCCGGTCTTCCCGGTGGAGGACCCCAACGCGCTCACGGACTCGAAGGGGAACGTCCTACCCGACGTCTACCTGGTGAAGGAGGGCTCCACGCCGAGGGACCTCGCCTTCAAGATCCACACGGACCTCGGACGGAACTTCCTCTACGCCGTCGACGCGCGGACCAAGCTCAGGCTCCCCTCGGACTACAAACTGAGGAGGGGGGACGTGGTCTCGATCGTCAGCTCCGCGAGGTGATGGCGATGGTCTCAGATGAGCTGGTGGTCGTGGACGGGTCCTTCGGGGAGGGAGGGGGGCAGATCCTCAGGATGGCCGTCTCGGCTGCGGCTCTGCTCGGGAGGCCCCTGAGGGTGATCAACATCAGGGCGAGGCGTAACCCTCCTGGACTCAGGCCTCAGCACCTGGTCGCGGTGAGGGGCGTGGCTGACCTCACTGGAGGTAGCATCGAGGGCCTCAGGATCGGCTCGACATCGATCGAGTTCAGGCCGGGCCCGGTGAGGTCCGGGAGGTTCGTGGTCGACGCAGGAACAGCCGGTAGCACGACTCTGATGCTCCAGTCGCTGCTGCCGGTGGCGTCCTTCGCGAAGGGCGAGGTGGAGCTGGAGCTGAGGGGAGGGACCAACAACCCGTTGGCTCCGCCGATCGAGTACGTGACGGAGGTCCTGCTGCCGGCGCTGAGGAGGATGGGCGTCCAGGCCGAGGTCGAGCTGGTCAGAAGGGGCTTCTACCCGAGAGGAGGAGGGGTGGTGAGGGCCAGGGTGAGGCCGGTCACCAGGCTCAAACCGATAGAGGTCGTGGAGGCGAGGCCCGTTCGCATCAGGGTCTTCGCGTACAGCTGCAACCTACCCTCGCACATAACGGAGCGGATGGTCAGGACCGCGTCGTCGCTTCTGAGGAGCAGGGGATTCAAGGACGTGGTCGAGGAGACGGAGGTGCTCCAGCGCGACGACCCGAAGTGCTCTCCCGACCCCGGCACGGGAATCATCGTCATCGTCGAGCTCGACAACGGCCTCAGGATGGGCTTCGACGCCCTCGGCGAGAGGGGGGTACCGGCGGAGAAGGTGGCGGAGAGGGCCGTGGAGGAGGCGGTTAGGCAGCTCTCAACCGGCGCGCCCGTCGACTCCCACCTCTCCGACCAGCTGGTGATATGGACGGCCCTCGCTGACGGCACGTCGAGGTACCGCGCAACGGAGCTGACGAGCCACGCCGAGACGGCCGCGTACATCGCGGAGAGGGTCCTGGGAGCGTCCTTCGAGATCCAGCAGCTCGGCGAAAAAGGAGTGCTCTTCACCTGCAAGGGGATAGGCCTCTCGCGTCGTTGAGCGGTCGATCGGAACAGCTATCAGATGGCCCCTCGATCTGAGAACGAGGGAAGATGTCGTCACCGTACGAGGCCCTCAGGGAGCTGGTGGGCAGGATATCGTCCGATCAGAAGCTCCTCGCCGAGCTGACCAAGAAGGAGAGGAGGTTCCAGTTCAGGCCCACCGACGGCGCCCCCTTCTACCTCCACATATCGCCGGGCAGCATCGCCGTCCACGAGGGCGAGACGAATAACCCGACGGCGACCGTGATAGCCGCGTCGTCGGACCTCATCGACGTCTTCAGGGGCCAGGCCGATCCGTTCAAGCTGTTCTTCTCCGGCAAGCTCAGGGTCCAGGGTAACCTGCTGGAGGCCCAGGAGCTGGCGAGGATCCTGGGAAGCGCCCGCGGCTGACGCCCTCGGGACTTCCCCCCACCCGACAACCGCGCTCTGATTTTTCAGGTGGCTCTCCGCGCTGGACCGGTGGATTGAGGGCCGTCGTGCTAGCTGCCGGGATCGGATCGAGGATGAACCCCCTCACGTCGGAGAGGCCGAAGCACCTCCTGCCGGTGGCCGGCAAACCCGTCGTGCGGCGGGCGATCGAGGCCCTCTCCGAGGTGGGCGTTGAGGAGGTCCGAGTCGTCGTCGGGTACATGGCGGACCGGATCAGGGAGGCCCTGTCGGACGTTAGAGAGGTGAGGCTGAGCTTCTCCGCCCAGGAGAGGCCTCGGGGGACGGCGGACGCGCTGCTGGCCGCGAGGGACTTCATTGCGGGAGAGGACAGGTTCGTTCTGGTCTACGGCGACGTCACGGTCTCGAGGGGCCCGCTCGAGGAGCTGCTGGAGATGGTGCGGGTGAAGGGGCTTGACGGAGGTCTGATCGGCGTGGTCCGGGATGACCCTTGGAGGTTCGGCACGCTCGAGGTGGAGGGAGGCCTGCTCAGGGGGATCGCGGAGAAGTCGAGGGACGTGAGGCCTCCTGCGCTGGTCAACTCGGGGATCTACGTCCTTCCGGGCGAGGTCGTCGATGCGGCCTCCTCCGTGCCTCCCTCTCCGAGGGGAGAGTACGAGCTGACGGACGCGGTGGTCGCCCTGGTCAAGAGGGGCAGGAGGATCGGGGTCCTGAGGTCGGAGGGGAGCTGGTGGTTCGACCTGGGAGGGCCTGCGGAGCTGCTCAGGGCCAACGTCGATTACCTGAACCGCGAGCTGGGAGGTGGTTTTCACCTGGGGAGGGAAGCGAAGGTCCTTAGCGGATCGGTTCTCAGGACGTCCTTCGTCGACGATCTGGTCACAATCGGTCCTGAGGCCTCCGTGATCGCATCTGCGGTGATGAGGGGCGCAACCGTCGGACGCGGCACGGCCGTCAGGGAATCGCTGGTGCTCGAGGACGCCAGGATCGGCGCAGGCTCCAGGGTGGAGAGGTGCGTGATCGGTCCAGGATCCGTCGTCCAAGACGGTGCGGTCCTCGTGGGGAGGCCGGAGGAGCCGGTGGTGGTCCCGCCCGGTACCGTCGTCTCACGGTGAAGATCCGAGGAACGACCTCGCGGCCCTCGCCACCAGCTTCGCTAGCCTGACCGGTTCGGGTACCCTGCCGCTGACGGTGAGCGAATTCAGCATCACCTCCGTTGCCCTCCTCGAGACGCCGACCCTCCTGACGTAGACAGTGTAACCGGTCTTCAGCCTCAGCTCCTCCCTCCCTCCGAGCTCCCGGTATGCGGCCAGCCTCTCCTCCGCATCCGGACCGAACCTCCGCACGAGGACCTCCTCGAGCCCCTCGGATGGGTTGTACGTCACGCAGACCACAGGCAGCCCCGTCGCGGATGCCACCTCCCTGACCCTGACCACGTTGAAGAGGCTGATGATGCACCCGCCCAAAAGTATCAGGTTGACGTCGTCCCTTCCGAGCGACCGGTACAAGGAGATCACCGCCTCCGTCGCGTCGGTCCCCATCACCCTGCACCTCCCCAGAGCCACTCCGTCCACTATCAGGTCGGCCCTCATGACGACTGCCCCGAGCGTGGCCGTCGGCTGGTCGGGCGAGAAGCTCTCCGCGACGCCCATCACCCTGTATCCCCTCTTGTGGGGGTCGAAGGGCCGCACCCGGGGCTCGATCTCCTGCATAGCCTGAAAGCGTACGTCTCAGCGGATCAAAAGAGTTGGCAGTTGACCGAAGGGTCCCACTCAAGATTTTAGAGATGGGGGCTGAGCGTGCATGGGGAAATGAAGACGCACCTGCTGGCAACGGCAATGACGCTGGCGCTTCTCGCCGCAGTTATCGCGGCCCATGCCGAGGACTCCCAGGCCTTCGTCGAGAGGACCGTCGAGGTCACAGGGTACGGGCTGGTGATCGTGAAAGACAGGATCACCGGACACGGAGGATCGGCGTTCACGTTGCTGGTGCCGAGCGAGGACGCCGGAGGTCTGATCTCCCACTACGTCTCCGGAGCGTCGTTCGATGTCAGGAAGCGCGACGACGGCTCGGTGGCGATCGAGATCAGGCCCACGTCGCAGGTGGTCGAGGTCTGGTACGCGCTCCGGGGCAAGGTAGAGCAGCGCACCGCCAACACCTACGTCCTCAGGCTCGTCGACGTCCCGGTGATGGAGGGGATGACCTACTCGGCCAACGTGACGTTACGCCTGCCGACCGACTCGTCCTTCTCCCAGGTCCCGACGGATTACCAGAAGGCGGAGAGCTCGGCCAGCCGGTCCTTCGGTGAGCTGCCCGCGGGCAAACCATCGGCTAACGCCTTCACCTTCACCGGCACCGGAGTCAGGCTGCTCTCGGTCGAGTCGCTTGTCGAGGAGTTCGAGCCCTACTCCGGCAAGCTCAGGTTGAGCCTGGTCCTCAGGAACGACGACGTCAACGGCATCAGCTCCGTCGATCTGGTCCTTCCCGAGGCGAGATCGGTCAAGGTCCTCAGGGTCGGCGACGACCTCGGAACCCTCAGGAGCTCCTTCGACCCCGAAGCCGGGAAGCTCACGGTCTACCTGACGCCTGAGAGGTACGAGCTGCGGCAGGGATGGAGGTACGGCTTCTCGGTGCTGCTCGACGTCTCCAACGCCGGGCTGTACGTCCTCCGCGACGGCGGTCTGGAGGTCCACCCATTCCTGCCGGTCGAGGCCCCGGTCGAGAGCTTCAGGGTGAGGGTAGCGCTGCCGGAGGGCGTCAGGCTCGCGGAGGTCCCGGACTACGTCGTCCAGCTCCTCTCAACCGGAGGCACGGTGGCCGATCTGAGGTCCCCGGTGCCCTTGCCGGGCCCCGCACCGCTTAGCTCGCTCCGCCTCAGCCTCTCCGGATCTCCGGCCCAGCCGTGGGGCGCATACGCGCTGGCGATCGGCGTTCTGGCGCTGGTCCTCGGATCCGTTCTGGCCCAGTTCAGGGTCAGGAGGGGTTCGAGACCGAAGATCGCCGAGAGCGACAGGGCCGCGCTCTCCAGGGTCAGGGAGGCTATCGAGGAGGTGCTGGTGGAGGTCGAGGAGATATCCCGGGTTTTGAGGTCTCCGGAGAAGTCGGCGCTCCCCGCGCTGAGGGAGAGGGTCCAGAGGGTGAAGAGGTCCTCCGATGCGATCCTCGAGGAGCTGAGGCGGATATCGTACCGCGGTCCCGAGGTCAGCAAGATGACCTCAGAGGTCCAACGGAGCTCAACGCTCCTGAACGAGTCGCTCAGGACGCTGCTCAAGACGTACACGGACTTCGCCCGGGGTGAGCTTTCGAGGTCGAGCCTTGAGAAGATGACCGCTCCGATCCTCAAGGACGTCAGGTCCTCGGTCGCAGGCATAAGGGAGGTGGCGATGATGGTGGACGAGCTCGTCGGGTGAAGCAGACGTGATGCTCGTCACCGGTGGTCTCGGCTTCATCGGCAGCCATCTGGTCGAGCGCCTGATCGGACTCGGCGAGGACGTCGTCGCACTCGGCCACCCGCGCCTGGGGGAGAACTACCTCGACGACCTGCTGCGCGCCAAGGGCGAGGGCAGACTGATCGCGCTCCTTCTGGACCTGAACGACCTGAACGCCGTCAAAACGGTGCTCGAGAGGTTCAAACCAGAGGTCGTCTTCCACCTGGCAGCTCTCGCATCCCACCGCCTGAGCGTCGAGCAACCTCACCTCTTCATCGATAACAACGTCAGGACCACGCTCAACGTCCTCGAGGCTGCCAGGACAACCGAGCCGTCACCGCGGGTGGTATTCGCCTCCTCCAGCAGCGTCTACGGCGACCACCAGCCTCCCCTGAGGGAGGAGATGCCTCCGAGGCCGAAGGGGCCGTACGCGCTCAGCAAGTGGATCGGCGAGGAGCTCTGCAAGGAGTACGTTAGGTCCTACGGCCTCGAGGTGGTAACGGTCAGGTACTTCAACGTCGTCGGCGAGCGATGCAGGTCGAACATCGTCTTTAAGGTCTTCGCCGACAGGATAGCGTCCGGACAGCCGGTGGACGTGAACGGCAGGACCGTCGACGGCGTCTTCAGGCCTGCGGAGAGGGACTTCACCTACGTGGGCGACGTGGTCGAGGGAACGATCCTCGCGGCCGAGAGGGGAAGGCCCGGCGAGATCTACAACCTCGGGAGGGGGGAGCCGCAGAGCGTGCTGAGGCTAGCGGAGCTGATGATGGAGCTCATGGACCGGAGGGTCGAGGTGAGGAGAAGGGAGCTCGCACCGCACGAGGCTCTGGTGAGCTACAGCGACAGCTCGAAGGCCCAACGGGAGCTCGGCTGGAGGCCCAGGGTGGGATTCGAGGAGACGGTGAGGAGGTACGTGGACTGGTACTTAGCGCGCCGCTGAGGGCGCATCCACAGTAGGCCCTAACCCTATCGCCCTGTAGACCAGCTCCCTGGAGAAGACCGAGGGCTCGAAGACCCTCCTGCCGTCTATCACGACGGCCCTCCTCATCAGGCCCTTGAAGGTATCCGGGGTCAGCGTCCTGAACTCCTCCCACTCGGTGGCGACGAAGCAGACGTCCGCGTCCCTCAGACACTCCTCCACGCTCCCCACTATCTCAGCCCTCCCCTGCAGCACCCTGGCCGCGTTGGGGCCCGCTGCCGGATCGTAGGCCCTGACCTCCGCGCCCCTCCTGAGGAGCTCCTCGACCAGCCTGATGGCCGGCGACTCCCGGACGTCGTCGGTGTTGGGCTTGAACGCAAGACCGAGCACCGCTGCCCTCTTACCCCTCAGATCTCCGACGACCTCCTCGGCCAGCTCGACCGCCCTCAGAGGCTGGCGCTCGTTGACCTCGAGGACCGACCTGAGCATCACCGGCTCGATCCCCAGCTCCCTCGCCTGCGACATGAGGGCCCTAACGTCCTTCGGGAAGCAGCTCCCTCCGAACCCTATCCCTGCCCTGAGGAAATGAGGGCCTATCCGCACGTCGAGCCCGACTCCCTCAGCGACCACGGTGACGTCGGCTCCCGGCAGCTTCT
This sequence comes from Candidatus Calditenuis fumarioli, assembly GCA_030059665.1. GTDB lineage: Archaea > Thermoproteota > Nitrososphaeria_A > Caldarchaeales > Calditenuaceae > Calditenuis > Calditenuis fumarioli. Next base: position 725,668 of record JANVYR010000001.1, on the reverse strand, counting down.
CGCAGATCCGGGCCACCTCGTTGATCAGGCTCACCTTCGCGGCGAGGAAGACGTTGCTTGCGTACTTGATCATCTCGGCGTTCACCGCGCTCGTCACGAGAACCCTGGGCATCCTCCTCCGGTAGAACTCCCTGTAAAGCTCGACGACGATCCGGGAGGAGCCGTCGCCGACGTCGCCCACCACAACCCTGTCGGGCCTCAGCATGTCCCTGACCGCGGAGCCCTCCCTGAGGAACTCGGGGTTGACGGAGACGAGCAGGGAGCTGCCTAGCTGCTTCCCGGACGAATCGGCCACCGTCGGCGCGACGACCCGCTCGGTGGTTCCGGGGAGCACGGTGCTCTTCACCACCACCAGGTGCTTCCCCTCCTTCGACCTCAGGGCCCTTCCGATGGACGTGGAGGCCTCGACGACGTAGCGCAGGTCTATGCCGCCGTCCGGGAGGCTGGGCGTGCCGACGGTGATGAACGTGACATCGGTCACCACAAGCTCGCCGTAATCCGTCGTGGCCCTCAGCGTCCCCCTTCTCAGCGAGGACCTCAGGAGCCTCTCGAGGCCGGGCTCGTAGATGGGCGATCTGCCGCGGTTGACCGCCTCCACCTTCTCGGCGTCCACGTCGATCCCTGTGACCCTGAAGCCCCTCGATGCGAGGCACACGGCGACCGTCAGGCCGACGTAACCGAGGCCGACGACCGAGACGGACCCGATGTCGATCCCGTCGACGACCCTCGAGACGAAGGCGTTGCGGCCCTCACCGGTCACCTGCGGACACCTCCATCGCGTACCTGTACGAGAGGAGGACCGCGTCCCTGTAACCCTCCGGAGTCCCCACGTCGAGCCAGACCTCGTCGCCGTCGAGGGCCGTCGCCCTGACCTTCCTGCCCTCGGTGAGCATGAGCTGGATGGCGTCCGTCAGCTGGACCTCGCCGCCGTAACCTGGTCCAATCCGCTCGAGGGCCCTGAAGACCTCAGGCGTGAAGACGTAGAACGGGAGGATGACCGTCCGAGACGGCGGCTGGGCCGGCTTCTCGACGACCGATTTCACCGCGAGGATCCCGCCCTCCCCCGAGTCCTCCACCACCGCTACGCCGAACCTCCTCGGGTCCTCGACCTGCTTAAGCAGGAGCGTCGCGTCGGCCCCGGTCCTCCGATGGAGCTCAGCGAGCCGTCTCAGGTGACGGCCGTTGCGGGACGCGATGTAGGTGTCACCGGCGCAGACGAAGAAGTCCCCGTCGACGAAGCTCCTCGCCCTCCTCACGGCGTCCCCGAACCCCAGCGGAGAGGGCTGGTTCACCCAGACCACCGAGGAGTCCTCGATCATCCGGTAGAACCTCTCGAGCTCCTCCACCAGCGAGTCCTTGCCCGAGGACCTCAGGCGCTCGACGAAGTCCCAGTTGGGGGTGAAGTGGTCCTCGATCGCCCTCTTACCCCTGCCGACGACGACGCAGAACTCCCTAACGCCCAGATCGTAGAGCTGCTCGAAGATGGCCTGGAGGAGCGGCTTCAGCACCGGCCCGTTCCTTCCCGGGACGAAGATCGGGAGCATCTCCTTAGGCAGCTCCTTGGTGGCAGGCAGAAGCCTCGTCCCCAAGCCGGCGGCGGTCAGGACTGCCTTCCGCACCGTCAAGCCGACTGGACCAGAGGACGGGTGCATATTGCGTTTCTCCTGCGACCTCGCTGAATGGTTTATGAGTCGATCGGAGGGGAGCGATTGGGAGATGCAGCTGAAGCTCCAGCGGAGGCTCGCGGCCGACATCATGGGCGTCGGCGAGAACCGGGTGAGGTTCGACCCGGAGAGGCTCGAGGACATAGCGGACGCCATAACGCGGGAGGACGTCAGGGCCCTCATCGAGGAGGGGGCGATCTACGCGGCACCGGTCAGGGGCCAGACGCGGAACAGGGTCAAGGAGACCAGGGTGAGGAAGGGAGGGAAGTACGCGACGCTGACGAAGAAGGAGCGCTGGATAATGCGGGTCCGGCCGCAGAGGAGGTACCTGAGGAGGCTCAGGGACAGGGGGGTCATCGACAGGTCGCTCTACAGGAAGCTGTACCTGCAGGTCAAGGCGGGGAGGTTCAAGTCGATCGCCGACATCAGGAACCTCCTCATCGACATGGGCGTGCTGAAGAAGGAGGGGTGAGGGGATGGCCGTCCTGAAGCGTATGCCTCCGAGGAGGAGAAGGGAGGGCGTGACCGATTACAGGGCGAGGCTGAAGCTGGTCAAGTCGGGGAAGCCGAGGCTCGTCGTCAGGCGCACCAACCGCTACGTGATAGTCCAGCTGGTGGAGTCGAAGGCCGGCGGCGACAGGACGGTCCTCACGGTGACCTCGAAGGCCCTCTCGAAATATGGGTGGAGGGCCGGGACCAAGAACACCCCTGCCGCCTACCTCACGGGTTACCTCGCGGGGAAGCTCGCGGTCGCCAAGGGTTACACTGAGGCGATCGCGGACATCGGCATGAGGACGCCCTCAAAGGGCGCGAGGGTCTTCGCTGCGATCAAGGGGGCCATAGACGCCGGTCTCCGGGTGCCGGCATCAGAGGAGATCTTCCCCGACGAGGCGAGGATAAGGGGCGAGGTGATCGCGGAGTACGTCAGGTCGCTCGGCGACGGCGCACGGGAGAGGTTCTCGGCCTCGGACATCGAGCTCCTGAAGGACTTGCCGTCCCACTTCGAGGAGGTCCTGGAGCGCATAAGCAACGGCTGAGCTCGGCTCTCGACCAGCATCCGGTCTAAGCACCCGTCCTCCTCATCCTCTCGGTGGACAGCCTCATCGCCACCATCGAGAGCGCCAGCAGCGAGACTACCGATAGGGACGCGGAGAGGAACAGCTGCGCATCGGCGAGCGGGATGGATTCGGTTCCGGTGACGGTCCTCCTCAGGAGCTCGAACAGGTGGGCAACGGGCGAGGCGGAGACCACGGACCTGATGGGCTCGGGGAACAGCTCGATGGGGACCATGCCGGAGCTCAGCGGTAGCAGGAACTGGAGGAGGTTGGTGACCAGCCAAGGCCTCCTGATCCAAAGGAACGCCGACCCTGCGAGCAAAGAGACGGAGACCAGGAGAGCGTGGAGTAGCAGGAAGGCGATCACGGCGCCAGCTGGGTCCACCAGGACCGGAGACGAGCCGAGGAGCGAGACCATCGCCGAATACGAGAGCGCCATCGCGAGGGCCGTGTAGGGGAGGGCCGTGATGCCCCTGCTGAGCATCAGCAGCTCGACCCTGCCGCCGGCGACGATCACCGAGTGGAGGACGCCCTCCTCCCTGACCTGCCTGAGGAAGTGGCCGACGTTCCAGAGGACGATCGAGGTCACGACGAAGTAACCGGCTCCGAGCGAGAGGGCCCTGAGGGAACCCTGGTCCGAGAGGAGCGATGGAGAGTGTATCGCGAAGGTCAGCCCTATCCCGATCGACCAGACCGGTGCGGTGACCAGGCCGACGGCGAACCACGGGCTCCTGAGCAGCAGCCTCGAGAAGGCCCAGAGGCCAGCCCAGAGGTCACTCCGTGACGACCTCATACCTCCCTCCCCTCCTGAGGACGCGCTCGATGCGGGAGTAGATCGCGGTGGAGAAGACCGCGTATCCCGCAAGCACCGCCAGCATCGGGACCAGACGGGCCGGCTCGAGGACGCCATAGAAGACCGCGAGCCGGACGGACTCTGCCACGTGGGGGTGAGGCAGGAGCTGGGCCACCAGCGCGACGAACTGGGGGAAGACGGTGAGGGGGTAAGCTATCCCGGTGAAGGTGTAGACCGATGCGGAGACCAGCTCGAGGAAGGCCTCTGTGCGAACGAGGAGGGTGAGGAGAGCGACGAGCGCCGCGAAGAGGAAGAGCGGCAGAAGCCCCAACGCCAGCACGAGCATCGCGGGGAGCAGGTGAGCGACCGCACCTGGACCTCCTCGGAGGTAGACGAACGGGACGGTGACCGCGAAGTAGTAAAGCAGCGAGACGGAGACGATCGTTGTGGCGTGGGCGCCCATCACCAGCTTCATGTCAACCGGAAGCGTCTGGATGTGCTCGAGCGCTCCTCTCCTCCCCAGCTCGATGACGTACTCGCCGACGGCCGAGACCATCACGAGGCTCAGCAGTAGGACCGGAACCCCTGCCATCTGGTAGAGGACCGAGTCGTTGTAACCCGAGATCCTGGCGAAGAGCTCCTGCTCGCGCCTGACGAGGGTCCCGATGAGGAAGAAGAGGCCCTGGAAGAAGGCGAGGAGAACGGCCATCAGCACAAGCTCGCCCGAGCGCCAGAGCTCCTTCAGGTCCGACTCAACAACGACGAGGAAGCGGCCGATAGCCTTCAGAGCTCAGGCACCCCCGACGGCCCTCACGAAGGCTTCCTCGAGCGTCGGCTCCCTCACGCTGACCGAGAGGACCTGGACCCCCCTTGACCTCAGCTCGGAGAGGATGAGGGGCACGAGCTCCGACGGGTCCTCCCTGATCATCACCTTAAGGAGGGGCCTGCCGCGTTCGCTTATGCCCAGCTCCGTCTCCCAGCCGAGCTTCAGGCCCTCGAGGTTTCCGGAGACCTCGAGCTCCACGTTCCACATCAGCCCGAACGCCCTCTTCACCTCCTCCGGCGTCCCCTCTGCGATGACGCGGCCCCGGTTGAGGACGATCAGCCGGTCGCTCAGCTCCTCAGCCTCCCAGAGGTTGTGGGTCGTCACGAGCACTGTCCTCCCCTCCCTCTTCAGCCCCTTTAGCCTCTCCCTCACCTCCCGCGCCGAGATCGGGTCGAGGCCCGCGGTGGGCTCGTCCAGAATGAGGACCTCCGGGTCATGAATCAGGACCCTGCAGATCGCGAGCCGGGCCTTCATCCCCTTCGAGTAGCCCTCGACGGGCCTGTCCCTAGCGTCACCGAGCCCGAACTGCTCCAGGAGCTCGACCGCCCTCGACCTCGCATCGGACCTGGTGAGGCCGTGGAGCACCCCGTAGAAGACCAGGTTCTCCAGCCCCGTCAGCCGGCCGAAGTGGCCCTTCTCCGGGTCGAGCATCACGCCGATGACCCTCCTGACGGAACTCGCCTCCTTGACGACGTCGTGGCCCATGACGCGCGCAGTCCCTCCGTCGGGCAGAAGGAGGGTGCTGAGGATCCTGACGGTTGTGGACTTGCCTGCGCCGTTGGGTCCGAGGAGTGCCACCATAGTGCCCCGCTCGATCGCGAAGGTGACGGAATCCAGCGCGGTCACCACCCGTTTCACCCTCCAGAGCCTCCGCTCCACGTACGTCTTCCGCAGACCCTCGACCTCGATCGCCGCGACCATCCCCTCTGCCTGACGCGCCGTTACTTTTGAGTGCCACCGCAGACCTCAAGCTGAGGGACCGATGGCGAGTCCTGAGGGAGGGAGACCGGACCTCTCGGCTCTCGGCGTCGAGGAGGGAGTGGTCTACGAGCTGGTCGCGGTGACCGTCGGCGCTGACGGCAGGCCCCATGCGGCCGCGATGGGATGTGTCTTCAAGAGGGACGAGCTGGGGTGGAAAGCGGTCTCCAAGCTCGCCAGGAGCTCGGTGACCTCCTCCAACCTCCTTAGGAACGGCGTGGTGGTGCTGAACGTGGTTGACGAGGAATTGCTCGTGGAGGCAGCGCTCGACCTCGGCGTCGTGGAGATGGGCTTCGAGGAGGTCAGGGGCTGGGAGGTGCCGGCGGTCAGGGGCGCGTTCGCCGCGGTCCTCGCGAGGGCCGAACTCCTCTCCCAGGACGAAACCTGGAACCGCTTCGAGCTGAGGCCCGTCTCATTACACCTCGGTGAGGGTCGGCGCAGGCCCTTCACGCGGTCCCTCGCCGCGCTGGTCGAGGCCGCCGTCCACGCCTCGAGGATACCGGTCTTCAAGGGGGTAGACGAGTCAAGGGCCGAGGAGCTGAGGACGCGGGTGAGAGAGCTGCTCTCGCTGGCGGAGAGGCTCGGACCGACCGAGAGGATCAGGGAAATCTGCGATGCCGTCAGGCGGAAGTACCTCGGAGAGTGAAGCCGCACACAGGCTACAACTCTTAGCCTCACCTGTCACCGATCAATTCCGTTGGTGGACCTCGGCGCCCCTGTTCCTGCCCCTGGTCACGAGGACAGACCAGCGATGGCCCAGCTGTTCCATCACCGACCTCGAGATCCTCAACGCCTCCGCGCTCGATGAAGTGAAGCCGTAGACCGTTGGACCCCAGCTCGACTGACCCACGCCCGCTGCGCCAGCTGAGACCAGCGCTTCCACCGCCTCCGACGACCGGACGTTGAACCTCCCTCCCTGGAGGTGACTGAAGGCGTCGCCGACTGTATGCTGGACCATCTCGATGCCGCGACAGAACTCCTCGAAGTCGCGCCCCATCAGCCCGGGAACCACGAGTCCCAGAACCAGCGACCTGAGCTCCCTAACGCGCTCCGGATCGAGCCTGAAGGACTCCAGCCTGAAGGCCTCCTCCGCCTCGTCGGGTCCCCTCGCGCCCCTCGGAATGCAGACGATTGTAGCCCACTCCTCCGGGAAGGGGAGCGTCAGGAAGTCGTGGTGCCACCCGTCCCTCCTCCTCCCGAGGTCGACGACGAAGCCGCCTCTCGCGAAGGCCGCGATCCCGATCCAGGACCTCTGTCCCCTGCCGGTGACGCGCGCCACCTCGATCGGGTCCACGTGACGGCCCGAGAGGGCGAGCACAGCGGTGCAGGCCGCGAGCGTCAGCTGGGTGGTGGTCCCAAGGCCTACGTGCAGGTCAGGCGCCTTGACCTCTATCCTCGCCGTCAGGCCCTCCAGCCCCATCATGCCGAGGGCTCTCAGGATTACCCTCCGGTGCTCCGCCTCGCCGACAACCTCCAACCTGTCCGATGAGAACGCCCTGACCTCCACCGGTGGCTCCTCGATCGCGAGGCCTATTCCCGACCAGGGCCTGACGTCTTCGGCTGAGGAGGTGAAGCCCATGTGGAGCCTCGTCCCGGTCCTAACCCTGACCTCCAACGCCCCTCACCCGCTCGACCAGCCCGGACCAGAGGTCTCCGAGCGCCTGCCTCGAAGCGATCAGGTGGGTCCGCTCACCCGAGACGAAGACCCTGTACCTCCACGAGCGGAGGTCGACCTCGAGCCTTCCCGCCACTAGGACCTCCTCTCCGGCGCGGGCCTGCTCGGAGAACCTCGACCTGAGCGACTCCACCCATCCCACCTCCATCCCCTCCTCCCTTCCCCAAAGCAGCTCGACGGGCCTGACCCTGTACATGTTGGGCGTGTCCGGAGCGAAAACGTCGTCCAGGACCTCGCAAACCAGAGCTACCTCGCCCATCGACCTCCACCTCGAGGACCTCCTGACCTCCCAGTGCTCCTCCGGAAGGTGAACCGCCTTGACCGAGAAGGGCAGTCCCCTGTAGCTCCCCAGGAGCGATTTCCTCACCTCGTGGGCCAACCACTCGCGCGGCCCCATCAGGCTGTCGGCCCTCCGCTCGGCGAAGTCGCGAAGCAGGTGCTTGACGTTCACCTCGACTCGTCCCCGCGACCTCATCTCGCCCAGGACCTCCAGCGCGGCCTTCCTCTGCTCTATTGAGTAGACGACGAGGTCCGCGTCCGAACCGGGGCCGTGCAGACCCAGGAGCATGGATCCGGTTAGCCTCGCTTCGACGCCGTGATCCGCTAGCTCCTCCATCAAAGCCCGAACGCTTTCGCTCAGGTCGCCCCTCTTCCTGAGGGAGGCCACGTTTTGAGGCTCCAGGATCGCCTCGAGCTCAGCGAGCGGAACCGCGGGCAGCACCTGACCCGATTGGTCGTCGAAAAAGAGGTACCTCTCACCGTGCTCCTTGAGGAAGGCGTAGGTTTCGATGAGCCCGCGTGCCCTCATGAAGCCCTCGCGGTGTTTCCTCCAGGCCAGCACCGCAACCACCCTCCCCTCCGGATGGATCAGGCCCTTCACCGCGAAGTGGCTGCCCCTGAAGGTCACGTACCAGCCCTCGATGGGCCCCAAGCCTCCCGAACAAACCGAGGGATCGATTTAGGGGTGCCAAGCTGGATCGAGTTGGAGCGGCTCGCCCGCTCGCCCGGTCAGCGACGTAACGCCTTATACGGTCCTGATGGGAACGCAGGGCTGTGAGGTACGCCGAGCGGCTCGAGAAGCTGGCGACGCTGATGAGGGTGCACGGCATCGAGAACTTCCTGATAACGAGGGGGCCGAACCTCCTCTACTTCGCCGGGATCGACGGGCCGGCGGCGCTCGTGGTCTCCCTCAAGCTCGAGAGGCCGGTGCTCTTCGTCCCGCCGCTGAGCCTTCACGCCGCGGAGGAGTACGCGTACAGCGGTCTCGAGATCAACAACACGGGAACGAACGCGAGGTTCGAGGTGGTCGTCGCGGAGACCCTCTCGTCCCTCGACGGCACCTTAGCGGTCGACGACATCGACATCGACACGTACAGGCTCTACTCGACACTGCTCAGGGAGAGGGAGATACGTCAGGGCTCCTCGGTGATCTGGGAGCTGAGGGAGGTGAAGGACGAGGAGGAAATTCAGGCTATCAGGAGAGCGTGCGAAGTGGCTGACAGGGCGATGAGGGCCGCGTACGAGGTGCTTTACCCCGGGATAACCGAGAACGAGGTGAAGGCGGAGGTCCTCGCGGAGATCCACAGGTCCGGTGGGGAGAGGCCCGCGTTCGACGTCATAGTGGCTTCAGGACCGCGGTCTGCGCTGCCGCATGGGCCGCTCCAGAGGGGCGGTATGAGGGACAGGGCCCTGGCAAGGGGGGACGTGGTCCTGATCGATCTGGGTGCGGTAGTCGAGGGGTACCACTCCGACATCACGAGGACCTTCGCCCTCGGCAAGGTCGGCGAGGAGTTCGAGACGGCTTACCGGTACGTGCTGGCGGCGAAGGAGGCGGCGGAGCAGTACATCAAGCCCGACACCCACTGCAGCTACCCCGACAGCGTCGCCAGGAGGAAGCTGGAGGAGGCGAGGCTCGACCAGCACTTCATGCACAGCCTCGGGCACGGAGTGGGCCTGGAGATACACGAGCAGCCCAGGATGTCGCCGACGAGCAGCGAGGTGCTGGCCGCCAATATGGTGGTGACCTGCGAGCCGGGCGTCTACATCAAGGGGAAGTGGGGGGTACGCCTCGAGGACACGGTTCTGGTGACGGAGAGGGGCGCGGAGAGGTTGACGACGTTCAGCCTCCACGACTACGAGATCGACGTCTGAGCCCCTTTCACGCCCCGAACCTCCTCTCCCTCGCCTGATAGGTCCTGATGGCCCTGAGGAGGTCTATCCTCCTGAAGTCGGGCCAGTAGACGTCGAGGAAGACCAGCTCGCTATACGCGATCTGCCAGAGGAGGAAGTTGCTTATCCGCTCCTCCCCAGAGGTCCTGATGACCAGGTCAGGTTCCGGGAAGGGAAGGTCTGCGGTGTAAAGGTACCTGCTGAAGACGTGCTCGTCGATCGCCTCAGGCGGCACCTCTCCCGATACGACGTCGCTCACCAGCCTCCTCACGGCCTGCACGATCTCGTCCCTCCCTCCGTATGCGACGGCCAGCGTCAGAAAGTGGGAGTCGTGATCCGCCGTCTCGGCCACCAGCCTCTCCAGGGCCTCCCTCACGTTATCCGGGAGCAGCCAGGTCCTGCCGATCACCTTCACCCTCACTTTCCTCCTCCTCACCTCCGGGTCCGAGAGGAAACGCTCGGTCGACTCTATCAGCACCCTGTAGATGGCCTCGATCTCCTCTCGGGGGCGCCTGCTCAGGTTCTCCAACGAGAGGACGTAGAGGGTGACCGCGGTTATCCCCAGGTCGAGGCACCAACGGAGCAATGCCTCGACCTTCCTCGCGCCGATCCTGTACCCCTCCTCGAGCGGGAGGCCGTTGGACCTGGCCCAGCGCCTGTTGCCGTCGAGGATCACGGCCACGTGCCTCGGCATCGGCCCCCTCCTCACCGTCTCCAGCAGCCACCGCTCGTAAATCGCGTAGGCTCCCAGAGCCCTGAGCAGGCCCCTGATCACTCCGCCTCACCCCGCGACCTCAGACGAAGCACGGGAAGCCCGACGCTGAGCAGGAGCACGTAGATGGTGGCGAGCGAGGCGACCCCCATGACGGCTATCAGGACCATCTGGGTCAGGTAGATCTCCTCTCCCCTGACGAGGTAGGAACCGAGAGACCTGAACAGGGCCCAGAGGAAGATCGCGAGCGCTATCGCCTGGGCCGACCTGACCACGCGGACGCTCCTCAGGTAGAGCTGGTAGAACAGGTCGTAGGCGAGCGATATCGATGCGGCGACGATCACGAGGTCTACCGAGCTGAGGAGGAAGGCTCCGGCCAGCGGGCCCGCTCTCTGGATCCAGAAGGCTGGGTCCTCAGGGAACGGGGGCGCGTTGGGGAAGTTGGCGGAGACGAAGGCCGTGATGCCGTTGATGCCTGCGAAGATTGCGGCCACCATCAGCAGGGCCGAGGAGAAGCCGACATAGATCCTGAGCTGCGTCAGAGCGGGACGGTAGGGTATCGTCCAGACCCTCCGGAAGAACGAGACGACGGCCGTGTCGATCCCGAATCCCCTGACAGCGAGGACCGCACCGAAAAGCACCAGCAGTATCGGAGGCGAGAGGAGGTTGTACTGGAGCAGGAGGCCTATGATGATGGCGAGGGCTCCGGGAATGCCGAGGATGACCCTGGAGTACTCGAACTCGAAGAGGGCGGTTCTGAGGTACTTGCCCAGCAGGATCCACGTCGTCTCGATCGAGGGGCTCTGCTTGACCACGAGCTTCCTGACCGAGAGCACCTTGACCCTGGAGGTGATGATCGCGTTGACCGAGTCCGTCAGGGGCCCGTCGGTGATGACTATGCACTGGTCCGCTGGGAACTCCGAGAGGACCTCGTCTATCTCCTGGGCCAGCTTCCTGTCCGAGTCGAGACCGCCTCCAGGCTTCCCGGCGACCGTCGCGAGCTCGCAGGGCCCATCCGAGGACTTGGAGAGCTCGTCGTACAGTTTCACGGCCGCGAACATGGCGTTCGCGTCGGCCTCCTCGGGGTCCGAGAGGAGGAGGTCCTTGGCCGCGAGGAAGTTCTTGTCCCTCCCGAGGATGGGCGTCTTCCACCCGGTCTTCCTGCCGATGTCGTCGTCCTCGTCCACCACCAGTATCAGCGTCCTGCTGCCCCCGGACCCCTCCAACTGCGGCCTAACTCGGTCCACGCGGTATTAGAGATTGATGAGTTCCGGGGAAGCGGAATCTCCGGAATTCGACGTTCGTCGGGTGGAACCGCGCCTAGAACGTCCGGAACTGCCCGGGTCAGTGCGTCCCCGTGAGGGTTCCGTAGGCCAGCCAGAGGCCGAGGAGAACTAGGACGATCGAAAGAGCCAGCTCGACGTACCTCAAGGCTTTGTGACCCGTCAGAGAGAGCCCCCGGTAGGCGGCGAACCCGACGAGGGTCAGCCAGGCGTAGTCCATCCATATGTGGGAGGCGAAGAGGATCATCGCGCCGGTGTACGAGGCAAGTTCGAGGGCCCGGGCGATCAGGGAGGCGCCGACGGTGAGCCACCAGGCGATGAAGAAGGGGTTCAGGCCGGTGAAGAGCGCTCCCGCCAGAAGCGGTCCGTGTCTGAGGCCGTAGGGGTCCCGTGTCCCGGGTTCTTCGCTCCGCCAGCGGATCGCCGAGAAGGTTCCGAGCAGCCCGAATGCCACCAGCGCTCCTCCTCCCAGGATTCCGATGAAGAGATGGACCGTCGGGTCGCCGAGCACGGTCGAGAGGCCCGCGGCGATGACCATCACCAGGGGGAACTCCACCAGCGCGTGGCCCGTCGAGGTCTTGAGGCCGGTCCAGGGCCCGTTCCTGATGCTCGAGGCGACCGTGACCACGAAGAGCGGCCCCGGCGATAAAACGCCGCTGGCCGAGACCACCACTATCAGGGGTATCAGCTCCTCCCAGCCCATCCTCTCATCCGGAAGGCGAGCGGGTTGAATAACGTTGACCCGTAGAATGGGAGATCGGCGAGGAAACACCTCATCGGTCCTCGAGGAGTTCAAAGCCAACGCTTAAAGCTCCAAGGGAACGACTCTGCTCGGCTTGAGGGAGGGGTTCCTGACGAGGGAGATACTGGTGAGGGACCTGATGACCAGCCCCGTGATAGACCTCGAGGAGTCGGCGACCGCAAAGGACGCAGCGGAGCAGATGGCCCGTTACCGGATCAGCAGCGTCCTTGTCACCCGGAACAAGGAACCGGTGGGGATCGTGACCAAGCGGGACCTGGTCGAGAAGGTAGTGGCTCGGGACCGGAGGCCGAGCGAGGTCAGGCTCTCCGAGATCATGTCGTCGCCGCTGATCACCGTCGGGCCCGACGAGCCGCTGGAGGAGGCGGTGAGGCTGATGTCGAAGCTGAACGTCAGCAGGCTGGTGGTGACATACAGGGGAAGGGTTGCGGGGATCCTGAGTATGAAGGACGTGCTGAAGTTCACACCGGACATCATGGAGATCGTAAAGGAGCAGGTCAGGATCGGAGGCATCACCCTCAGGACCCAGGAGCCCTACTTCGAGGGGTACTGCGACTCCTGCGGAGAGTGGAGCGACATGCTCCGGCGCGTCGACGACCAGCTCCTCTGCGAGGAGTGCCGCCTTGAGCTCGAACGCGGAAGGCCAACGGAGTGAGCCGAGGTTCGTTGCGGACTCGATGCACGGAAAGCTCGCCCGATGGCTACGCATCCTCGGATACGACACGGTTTACTGGAGCAGTGACGACGAGGGCCTGCTCGATTTCGCCTCCCGCACAGGCAGGGTCCTCCTGACCTCGGACGTGGAGCTCCACAGGGCAGCGCTGAAGAGGAACCTCAGGTCGGTGCTCCTGCCTCTGGAGGGGGTGGAGGTGCAGCTGGCCCGCGTGGCCCTCTACGTCTCAGCGCATGAGGGGATCGATCCGAGGAGCTTCCTCGAGCCCGAGGCCACCAGGTGCTCGCTCTGCAACGGCGAGCTGGTGCCGAAAGCCGAGAACCTCTGGGAGTGCGTCGCCTGCGGCCAGCGGTACTGGGAGGGGAGCCACTGGAGGCGGATCGAGTCGACCCTCAGGAGGGCCTTGGAGCTGGCGCTCTCCTCCGGAAGAGTTGCGGTGGCCGATTCCGGGAACGAGCGATGATTCATTTGATGGCGGGTTTGGTCTCATGGCGTGGACGTAGCTGACGTCCTGCTGGAGCTGCTGAGGGTTTACTCGCCGAGCGGTTCGGAGTCGAACCTGGAGCCGGTGATGAGGCGCCTGAGGCAAGAACTCGGGTACGACGAGCTGACGATCGACTCCGCGGGGAACTACCTCTTCTCCCGTGGCAGCGGTGACCGAGTGATACTGCTGGCCGGACACGTCGACACGATACCCGGTGAGATCGAGGCCGTGAGGAGGGGCGACGTCATCAGGGGAAGGGGTGCTGTCGATGCGAAGGGGCCGTTCGCTGCCATGCTCTTCGCCGGGTCGAAGGCACGCATAGGTCAGGGCTACAAACTCGTGGTCGGTGGTCTCGTCGACGAGGAGGGCGAGGGTTCCGGCGCGAAGGAGCTGCTCGAGTCGGGCTTCAAGGCAGACCACATAGTGATCGGGGAGCCGACGGGAACCACGGGCGTTGCGATCAGCTACAGGGGCAGCCTGACCTTCACAATCTACGCCACCGCGAGGGGAGGGCACAGCTCAGCCCCCTACATGGGGGAGTCGGCGCTGGAGAGGCTCTTGGACGCGATCAACACGCTCAGGTCCATCTTCAACGGTAGGAGCTACGACGAGCCCACATCTGCGGTCACTATGATCTCGGCCGGCGACTGGCCCACGAAGCTCCCGGAGCGAGCGGAGGCCGTGGTGAACGTGAGGTTCCCTCCGTCCGTCGAGACCAGGTCCGTGATCGAGAGGATCGAGACGGTCTGCTCCCTCTACAACTGCTCGTTCTCCATCAGGGACGTGACCGAGCCCTTCGAGACCAGCCTCTCGCAGCCGGTTCCGAGGGCGCTGATCAGGGCGATCCTGAAGACGGGCAAGAGGCCGAGGGTCGTGAAGAAGACAGGTAGCAGCGACATGAACGTACTCTGGAAGCTGACTAGGAGCATAGCCGCCTGCGGCCCGGGCAACTCGCTCCTCGCGCACACCAACGAGGAGGAGGTGAGCGTGGACGATCTGAGGACCGCGTGCTCGGTCTACATCGGCGCCGTGGAGGAGCTACAGTCGATGGGGAGAAGGGCTACCTGACGCCTCCGAGGACCCTGGCCCTGCGCTCCTCTTCGAATCTCAGGCGATCGGTGGCCCATGCCTTCAGCTCGCCGCACTCCCGAACGAGTTCGCCTATCGATCTCCTGACCTCGTCGGGCCTCGACGACCCGATGACGGCGTAGGTCCCGATAACGCGCCTCGGCTCTAGGAACTCCCTCAGCTTGGCGACCGCCTCCCGATCTAGCCCGCTCTCCGTCAGGTAGGCCTCCACGGACTCGAGCGAGGCACCCGAGTGGAGCATCGAGGCGATTCTGCCGCAGAGCAGGTGGGCCCTCCTGAAGGTTAGCCTGCCGGTGAGGGTGAGCCAGGCAGCGTACTCGGTCAACCCGGTCTTCGGATCGATCGAGGTGCCAGCGCCCGGACCCGGCCTCAGCGTCCGCACCATCTCCGCCATCGCCTCGAGCGTCTCGAGCGTCCACCGCGCCGCCCTCCAGAGGGGCTCCGTCGACTCCTGGAGGTCCAGCACGTAACCACCGAACCTCCTCGAGACGTTGACCGAGAACCTCACCAGCTCCCCGAGCACCCTTGAGAGCGAGGTCCTGGCAACCTCCGCGACGACCGGGTTCCTCTTGTGGGGCATGATGCTGCTGGTCGAGAAGAAGGCGTCGTCGAAGTCCAGCAACGGAGGGTTCTGCGAGACGTACCTCACGAGCTCCTCCGCGAGGTCTGTGAGGACGAGCGAAACCCTGAGGAGGCCGCAGAGGAAGGCAAGCGCGAAGTCCCTCGAGGAGCTAGCCTCCAGGGCGTTCAGGACGACGCCGTCGAAACCGAGGTCCTCGGCAATGGCCAGCCGGTCATGGGGCACGGAGGTCCCGCCAACCGGTCCGGCGCCGAGAGGCGACGCGTTAACCTCTCCGTACGCCGAGGCCAGCGCCCGAAGGGCCTTCAGGAGGCGGGATGCGTGGCAGCTCAGCACGAACCCGAGGGTCCCCGGAGCGGCAGGCTGCTCGTGCGTGTGGAGGGGGAAGAGGGTCTCAGCGTATTCCTCCGCCTTGGAGAGCAGCGCCTCCGCGAGGCCGGTGCCCGAGAGGACGAGCTCGGCGATGAAACGGCGAACCCTCATCCTGATCGCGGCGGAGACGGCGTCGTTCCTGCTCTTCCCGAGCGCCAGGTTCTCCCCGGCCTCTGGTACCTCCGACCTCAGGTGCTCCTCCACCACCATGTGGACGTCCTCGAGCCTCGGGTCCGCGGTCCTCAGCGCCTCCCTCGGGAACCCCCTCAGCGCGCCGAGCGCCCTCTCCAGGACATCGTCGCTGATCAGGCCCATCCTCCGCAGGGACCTCAGGTGGGCTGCGTTCACCGCAAGGACCTCATCCAGTATCTCCTCGTCCTCCTCGAGCGATGAGATGTACCGCGCTACCCTCTCAGGCACCTCGCCCTCGAGCCTTCCCTTCCTGAAAGCCACGCTCCTGCTCCGACCTGCCGGTATTCTACGGTTCCACTCGGGACGGCCGAACGCGGCTCCTGTTACCTTAACCACATAAATATTCCGAGGACGTCATGACATGCGGGAAGCATGAGCGTGCAGATCGACGTCAGGACGCCGCTGGAGAGGTTCAGGCGCTTCATGATCTACAACACCTGCCTCTCCTTCATACCGAAGGGGTACCTGAGGGACCCGACGATCTTCCCTGAGCGACCGGCGGAGAGGGGACAGATCTACCTGGAGGCCGCGGCGAAGATCGAGCTGGCCCAGATCAGGGACATAACCTTCGTGAAGGCGATCGACGTCCTGGGCGTGATCTACAACTCTAGGAGCGGCAACACCAGGCTGAGGTGGCGGCAGATCACCGGAACCCTCGGCAGGCTGACGGGCATAGCCTCGCTCAACTCCATTGTGAACCTGCTGGAGTCGAAGGTGATCACCCGGGAGTACGTAGAGGGCCTGATATCCTCGGGTGCTGCGCTCGCCCAGACGCAGGGGAGGGAGCAGAGGGAAGCGAGGGAGGAGTGAGGGGGCCTACTGACGTCCACCGGAGCCCGATCCGGGAGCGCTGGGCCTCGGGTCACCGAGGGCTCAGACCGGGAGGAACTGCGGTTCAGCTGACGGCGATCCTCTGCAAAGTCGCAGCGCACCTCTGGCATAGGGTCTCACCTTTGCGGTCCGTGTCCTCGATCGAGTTGCTGAAGAACATGACGCAGCTACTGTCCCTGCAGTGTTTGAGGCCCAGCATGTGGCCCACCTCGTGGACCACCTCCTTCCTCACCCTTCTCAGGTAGAGCTGCCGGTCCCGTGACCTGAGGCGGTAGACCGAGACGACCGCGGATTTACCGTATGCCAGCCCGAAGCAGAAGTTGAAGCCGTCGATGTAGATGTCGTCGGATATCAGCAGGAGCACCAGCTCCTCCCTGCGCGGATCGGTGCCGATCGATTCGAGGAACCTCACCGCGTTCACCTGACCCCTCATCCTGTTCCTGGAACTGCTGACCCGCTCTGTGAGGTCCGCGACGACCACCTCCGGCTCCACCGGAAGGGCCTCCCGGACCGCATCGGAGCCCTCAAGGGCCTCCTCCCTCAGCGACCCCTCCGCTACTATCCTCAGCCGCCTCCTACCCAAACCGTGAACGCTTTGAGAGGGCATGCAAAAAATTTGACCGTCGTGAGGGCGGTGCTGATCTTCGGCACACCGGGCGTCGGGAAGTCCGAGGTGGGAAGGATCGTGGCCGAGAGGCTAGGGTTGAGGCTGATCGAGCTGGCGGAGCTCGCAGGCGGAGAGGAGGCCGACATGAGGGCCGTCTCCGCGAGGGCCGGAGCCCTACTGAGGAGAGGGGGCGGGGTGGTCGTCTCGCACGTCCCCTTCAAGCCGAGGGGCCTGATCCCGAGGAGGGTGGTGGTGCTGAGGAGGAACCCGATCGAGCTGGTGGAGGTCCTGAGGTCCAGAGGTTACGACAGGGAGAAGGTGAGGCAGAACGTCGAGGCCGAGCTGATAGACTTGGTCTACGTCAGGACGCTGGAGATCTACGGCCCCCGGAGAACGGTCCAGATCAGGGTCTCGGGCAGGACGGTAGAGGAGGTGGCGGACCTCGTGCTGAGGGCCCTTCGGGGAGAGATCCGTTCGGAGGAGGTAGACTGGATCACGGAGCTCGAGGCCGACGGCCTGCTGGAGAGGTTGCTGGCCCTCCTCTGACCCTCAACCTCCCCTCTCGAGGATCTGCTCTGCCCTCCTCGCTATCGCCCTCGCCATGTCGAGCGTGCTTGCGTTGCCGCCGAGGTCGTGCGTGACCTCCCTCCGCTCCTCCACCACCTCCTCGGTCGCCCTGAAGATGGCCCTACCCTCCTTGACGTAGCCAAGGTACTCCAGCATCCAGGCGCCGGACAGGATCATGGCCGTCGGGTTCACGCGGTACATCCCCTTGTACTTCGGTGCGGATCCGTGGGCAGGCTCGAACATCGCGTAGCTGTCGCCGATGTTGGCGGAGTAGATCATCCCGATGTTGGCGACGAGGGCCGACGCGAGCTCCGAGATCACGTCCATGAAGAGGTTGGTGCTGAGCAGCACCGTTCCGTTGAAGCGCTGGGGGTTCTTCACCAGCTGCTGGGCCATGTTGTCGATGTAGTACTCCTCCAGGGCTATGTCCGGGAACTCGGAGGCGACCCGCTGGACCGCGTTGAAGAAGACGCTGTCGGTCAGCCTCAGGATGTTCCGCTTGGTGATCGCGATGACCTTGCCGTAGCCCCTCGCTCTGGCCTCCTGGAAGGCCACCCTCGCGATCCGCTCGGAGCACCTGTCGGTTATCCTGCGGAGCGCCACAGCAACGCCCTTCTCGACCATGAACTCGATGCCGATGTAGAGGCCCTCCGTCGCCTCCCTAACGCAGACGAAGTCGACCTCTCCCAGCGGCCCGGGAAGGCCCTTGAAGGTCTTGATCGGCCTAATGTTGGCGTAGAGGTCCATCGCCTGACGGATGCTCACGGCCACGCTCCTCGGAGCCTCCGGATCGGGTGGGGTGGTGGTGGGAGCCTTGAGGCAGGCGTCGCTGTTCCTGATCGCCTCCCACGTCTCCTCGGGCATCAACGCGGGCACCTTCGGCTTGCCGGCAGATACCCACCAGTCGTAACCTCCCTCCCTGATCAGGACCTCGAGTCCCGGAGGGTTCACCTTCTCCAGCACCGCGAGGAAGGCTTCCGTCAGCTCCGGTCCGGTTCCGTCACCACGTATCAAAACCACGGTCTTGTTTCGTGACATGAGGTCGACCTCGGTCCCGGTTCCATTCCCGTTAATTTAAGGTCGATTTGCGAAGAGGGACGGGCCTTCGCGGCGCTATCGGCGCTATCCCCTCGCGACGTCGAGGACGATCGCCTTCGAGAGCTTGAGCAGGTCCTCGGTCCTGATCCTGAGAAGGGAGCTCGGCGTGCCTGCGGAGGTCACCACCTCCTCGAACCTCAGGATCGATCTGTCCGCAACGACGGTGACCTTCACCTCGCCCCTGTGACCGAAGGGCGGTACGCCTCCTGCCACGAAGCCGGTGAGCCTCGGTACCTCGTCCCTCGAGGCCAGCCGGAGGTTCTTCCCCAGCGCTGCGGAGAGCTTCGCCCGATCGACCGATTTGTCGCCGGAGCAGAGCACCACGACCGCCTCGTCGCCGGAGGTGAAGACCACGTTCTTCACTATCACGGAAGGGTCGACGCCGATGGACCTGGCTGCGCTCTCCACGGTGGCCGCCTGATCACCCCGGAGCTCGTAGACCTCGAACGGGACGTTGGCCTCCCTCAGGAGACCGATGACGACGTCCTTACCGGCCGACACGAGATGTAGTGGGCAGAGCGGCCCTTTTCTCCTTTACCCCAGCAGGGGAGGGAGCGGCCCGGCACGTGAGGAGGTCGGGCGTTCGGAGATCAGCCGGTCACCGAGTGGTACCAGCGGATGATGTACTCGGGGAGCTTGAGCCCCCTCTCCTGCAGCTTCTCGATCAGGTAGATGGGCAGGGGACTGGTGGCGAAGGCCGCCTTGATGTAGAAGTCGTTCGGTGCGCCGGGCTCGACCTCCGTCTCGATGTGGAAGACCATGTCCGAGAGCGACTCGATGGTGGTCCCCTTCCTGCCGAGGATCGAGGCGATCGTCCCCCCGAGCTTCTTGAAGTTCT
Source organism: Candidatus Calditenuis fumarioli (assembly GCA_030059665.1). Lineage (GTDB taxonomy): Archaea > Thermoproteota > Nitrososphaeria_A > Caldarchaeales > Calditenuaceae > Calditenuis > Calditenuis fumarioli. The sequence goes on along the minus strand of JANVYR010000001.1, from coordinate 706,422 downwards.
TGCACCAGGCCGCGACGACCTCCGTCTCGCCGCTGTAGGATATCACCACCAGCACGTCTCCTGCCCTCGGAGGCGGGGTGCTCGACTCGCCGGCGACGTAGACCTGATCGCCTATCGCCCTCTTGACGTGACCCATCCTGACCGCGGTCATCCGGGCCACCTCACGTCCGCTCCCGAGGCCAGCGAAGAAACAGAGGTTCCTCCTCTCGAGGAGGCTGACGAGCTCGGTGAGGAAGTCGCTGTTGACGAACCTCTCAACCACCGCGTTCGTCTCCTCCATCAGCCTCGCGGCCCTGCTCCGTATCTCGGAGGGCCTGCCCGAGTAGAGGGACTCTGCGATGGCCTGGAGCACGAGGCTGGCGCCGAGGATGAAGACGTCGCCGAGGATGCCGACGGACTTGAAGGCAGAGGTGTCGACCGTGTCCTCCTCCAGCTCCCTCCCCTTCACGACGAGGCACGTCCCGAACTCCATCCCGAGCCTGCCCAGCGGTGAGCTGGGGTCGCTCGTGACCACGTCGATGCTGTAGTCCCTCCTCCTGCCCGACTTGGTGATGTAGAGCGCCAGCTTCTGCGCGTCGACCAGCGGTATCAGCGACCGTCCGCTGCCGGAGAAGATCAGCAGGGATACTGGGCCGTACCTCTCCCTCAGGATCGGTGCAGCTCCGTCCACGTCCCTGTCCGGAAATCCTATGTCGGCCCTGTCGATCACGACCTTGCCGCCGCGCATCTTGGCGATCTCGCTGCAGACGATGCTCAGCGCTCCCTTGCTCCTCCCCTCCCCGTCAGGGATGATCACGCCCGCGGACCTGAGGGAGTTGTAGAGTGCCTCGGCCCCGGACCAGTCGACCTCGGAGACGTTCTGATAGACCTGCGTTAGATACCCGACGCTGCTCTTCGGGATAGACAACGCCGGCCCTGCTCGGCCGCACCGTCATATGAATATTGGTTACTGGAGATTCGGCTATTCCGGCCTCCGTGGTGGCGGGATGCGCCGCGCCTTTCCGGCGTCCAGCGCGAGCAGCGCGGTCACCGGTGGCAGGGAGGCAATGGAGCCTCGCCTGAAGGGGCCCCTTCTTCTGCCCTCCTCGTCCGTAACCGCAGGGTGGTCCTCCGTGAAGACCAGCAGAGCCTGTCCCCTCCGGTATGTGCAGCCCCGGAGGTCCAGGTCCTCCACCGCCTGCAGCATGAGGTCCCTGTAGGAGTCGAGGGCGGTCCGGAGCTCCTGGTACAGCTGCAGCTCGAAGAGCAGCGCGTTCTCAGGCACCCTTCCCTCCAGTGCCGCACCGACGACCTTCGCCAGCCTCCGCTCGAGCAGATCGGCCAGAACCCTCCGCATGACCTCGAGCTCCCGCTCCCTCAGCCTCTGGTGTACCGACCCCTTCTCCGCGGCGGTCCTGATGGCCCTCCTCAGCGATGAGGCATGCGCGGCGATCGCGTCGAGCAGCTCCTCCGGGACCTTCGCGAGCCCCTGCGACCTCACCTCCTCCGCGTGGGCCCTCAGCAACCGCTCGTAGACCTCCTCCTCTGCGCCCACGCACCGGCCACCGAGCCCGCGGGTTATTGCGCTTCCGCCCTCAGACGCCTCCAGCGTCGTTAGCGTTCAAATTTGGGTTGATGGACTGTGCCGCTGGCATGGGCCTGGATGAGGAGATCGGGAGGATCGCGGTGAAGACGAGGGGAAGGGAGGCGGGGCTGAAGTGCGTGATCGTGGACGTCGACAAGGAGGACGGGTTCGTGGTGGTGACCGGGCCCAAGGAGGTATCGGGCGTCAGGAGGCGCAGGGTCAACGTGCTCCACCTGGCTTTCACCCCGCACAAGGTCAGGATAGCGAGGGGAGCGTCCGACGAGGAGGTGAAGAGGGCGCTGGAAGAGGCGGGTCTCATCGAGTACGTGAGGTCGAGGGTGAAGGTCGGGGTCAGTTGAGGTTCGTCTACTCCGACCCCTTCAGAGAGCGTGAGAGGGAGATCGTGACGGTGGTGGACGCGACGACCGACGAGAGGTACGGCAAGCGTCCCGAGGACCGGACCCTGCGGGATCTGCTCGAGTTCGGGTACCTCGTCGCGGACAAGCACGCCGGGCCTACGAGCCAGGACGTGGTGGCATCCGTCCGCCGGATACTCGGCGTCGAGCAGGCCGGCCACGGCGGGACCCTTGGCGCCCTCGGGGCGGGGGAGATCCCGCTGTAACCGGCGTCCTCCCGGTGCTGCTGGGAAGGGCCACGAGGCTCACGCAGGCGGTGACGGGCCTGCCCAAGGAGTACGTGGGCGTAATGCGGCTGCACGGCGACGTCTCGGACAGGGAGCTGGCGGAGGCGCTGACCAAGTTCGTCGGCGAGATCTACCAGACCCCACCCGTCAGGTCGAGGGTCGCCAGGAGGCCCAGGCTCAGGACGGTCTACGAGCTCGAGGTCCTCGAGAGGGAGGGGAGGGACGTCCTCTTCAGGGTCGTCGTCAGCGGAGGGACCTACGTCCGGAAGCTCTGCCACGACGTCGGCCTTCTGCTGGGAACAGGAGCCCACCTTCGCGAGCTCAGGCGCACCAGGGTCGGGAACCTCCACGAGTCCCAGGCCCACAGCCTGCTGGAGGTCTACGCCGCCTACAGGTCCTATCTGGAGGGCGACGGGTCCTGGCTCAGGGAGATCGTCCGGAACCCCGAGGAGCTGGTCGCACACCTCCCGAGGGTGGAAGTGCTCGACACGGCGGTCGATGCCATATGCCACGGAGCCCCACTGGCGACGCCCGGGGTGGCGCGTTACGACCGGACCATCGAGAAGGGCGACCTCGTTGCGATCTTCACGCTGAAGGGCGAGCTGGTGGCCCTCGGCAAAGCCGAGAAGTCGGCGCTCGACTTCGACGAGGGAGGCGTCTTCGTGAGGACGGACGTCGTCCTGATGGAGCGGGGAACCTATCCGGCCTTCTGGAAGGGGAAGTTCAGGCGGACCGGTGCAGCCGAGGAAAAGGACCTGAGCTGACGTTCTCCGACCACGGCTTTACGTGTGCCTGAAGGCTTATCCGTTGGACGGGTCGCGGGAGTGTTAAGGTCATGTCGTCCGAGGGCATCATGGGCGAACCCCTTCCGTTTGAGGAGAGGATCGTCCCGGCGAGCCACTCGGGTAAAGTCGTGGACCCGAAGTCGTACTTCGAGCTCCACCGTGCCGCGGTCGAGGACCTGGAGGGCTTCTGGGGTAGGGTCGCGGAGGAGCTGGAGTGGTTCAGGAAGTGGGATAGGGTCCTCGTTCCAGGCGAGCACCCGAACGTCTACCGCTGGTTCGTCGGCGGCGAGATCAACGTCTCCCACCTCTGCCTCGACAGGCACGTCAGGACCTGGAGGCGGAACAAGGTCGCGATCATCTGGGAGGGTGAGCCGGTCGACGAGAGGGGCCAACCGAGAGAGAGGCGCGTCCTCACCTACTTCGACCTCTGGAGGCTCGTCAACAGGATAGCCCATGCCCTCAGGCGTCTGGGCGTCTCGAGGGGGGAGAGGGTGGCGATCTACATGCCGATGGTTCCGGAGCTCCCAGCGGTGATGCTGGCATGCGCCAGGCTCGGCGCTGTCTTCACCGTCGTCTTCAGCGGCTTCACCGGCGAGAACCTCGCGATGAGGATGAGGGACCTCGGAGCCAGGTACCTGATCACCGCCGACGGGTTCTACAGGAGGGGTCGGGTCATCGAGCTGAAGAAGATCGCCGATGAGGCGATCAGGCTCTACGACGGCATCAGGAAGGTGGTCGTCGTCAGTAGGCTCGGGGCCGATGTACCGATGACGGATGGACGCGACGTCTTCCTCGACGACCTGCTCGCTGAGGTCCCCGTGAACGCCTACGTGGAGCCCGAGAGGATGACCTGCGATGAGCCGCTCTACGTGCTCTACACCTCAGGTACCACCGGGAAGCCCAAGGGCATCATCCACGACCACCACGGCTACTCCGTCCTCCTCCACGCCACGATGAAGTGGGTCTTCGACATAAGGGACGAGGACGTCTACTTCTGCACGGCCGACATAGGATGGGTCACGGGGCACAGCTACGTCGTCTTCGGGCCGCTGATGGAGGGAGCAACGATCGTGATGTACGAGGGAACGCCCGACTACCCGGCACCAGACAGGTGGTGGTCGATAGTGGAGAGGTACGGCGTCACGATCCTCTACACCACCCCGACGGCCGTCAGGATGCTCATCCGCTTCGGCGACGAGCACGTGAAGAGGCACGACCTCTCGACGCTGAGGCTGATCCACAGCGTCGGCGAACCGATCAACCCGTCGGCCTGGAGGTGGCTCTACGAGGTGGTCGGCGGAGGGAGGTGCCCGGTCGGGAGCACTTGGTGGCAGACCGAGACCGGTGGGATCCTGATCAGCCACGCTCCCGGGCTGGCGCTTGTCCCGCTGAAGCCCGGCACCAACGGCCCTCCGCTTCCTGGGATAGAGGTGGACGTGGTCGACGAGCAGGGAAGGTCCCTGCCGGCCGGATCGAAGGGCTTCCTCGTGATCAAGAGGCCCTGGCCCGGGATGCTCGCTCCTCCCACCGGCATGTGGGGGGATCCGGAGGGCTACAACAGGGTGTACTGGTCCAGGTTCCCAGGGGTTTACTACACAGGCGACTACGCGATCAGGGACGAGGACGGTTACATCTGGGTCGCTGGAAGGGCTGACGAGGTCCTCAAGGTCGCCGGCCACAGGATAGGCACCTACGAGCTCGAGTCGGCGCTCGTCGCTCACCCGTCCGTTGCGGAGTCGGCCGTGGTGGGCGTTCCGGACGAGGTCAAGGGCGAGGCTCCGGTGGCGTTCGTCGTCCTCAAGTCAGGACACCAGCCGTCGGGCGAGCTGAAGGCCGAGCTGATGAGGTGGATAAGGGAGAGGTACGGACCGATAATGGTGCCGAGGGAGGTGGTCTTCGTCAGGGCCCTTCCCAAGACCAGGAGCGGGAAGATCATGAGGAGGCTGCTGAGGGCGGTCCTGATGAACGCGCCGTTGGGCGACGTCACGACCCTCGAGGATGAGGCGACCGTTGAGGAGATCAAGACCGCTTACGAGGAGCTGAGGAGGCAGATCCGCTGAGCGGATGGTCAGAAGGGAGAGGTCCGCGGGCTTCGTCGTCTTCTCCGAGCGCGAGGACGGCACCAGGCTCTATCTGCTTCTCCACTACCCCAGCGGTCACTGGGACTTCCCGAAGGGCCACGTGGAGCAGGGGGAGAGCGACATCAGGGCCGCCCTGAGGGAGCTCCGCGAGGAGACCGGCCTGAACGACGTCGAGGTCCTCTTCGGCTTCCGGAAGGAGATCAGCTACTTCTACACCGAGAAGGGTGAGAAAGTGCATAAGAGCGTCGTCTACTATCTTGGAAAATCCAAAACTACCGACGTGAGGATCTCCCACGAGCACAAGGGGTTCGAGTGGCTGCCCTTCGAGGAGGCGATGTCCAGGCTGAGGTTCAGGACGTCGAGGGAGGTGCTCGCGGCCGCTGAGGAGTTCCTGAGGGGTCAGAGGACCTGAGAGCCCTCGGCGATGTCCCTCTCCGGGACCAGAGGGACCACGTCGTTCTCGTCCTTCATGGCCGCAAGGATCATGCACTCGGACACGAGACCCCTCACCTTCTTCGGCTTAAGGTTCGTGACGAAGGCGAACTTCCTTCCCAGGAAGTGCTCGGGCTGGTAGAGGTGACCGAGTCCCGTAAGGGCCTGCTTCCGGACGCCTCCGAAGTCCACGGTCAGCCTGATCAGCCTGTCGGTCCCCTGGACCCGCTCGGCCTCGACTACCTTCCCTATCCTGATGTCGACCTTCCTGAACTCGGAGATGTCGATCTGCTCCGCCACGGCGATCCGTCCTCAACCGGTCTAATATATTGCTCACGTCACGCCGAACCGACCTCTCGCCGAGGGGCCGAAGCTCAGCAAGTGACCCGCCGTGGACGAGAGTTGCCCAACTTATCGGATGGGGCCGGTGGGAATCGAACCCACGACCTCCGCCGTGTGAGGGCGGCGTCATGCCACTAGACCACGGCCCCGCAGACAGGACTGTTGAGCCACAGTATTTAGTGGTTCGCCGCGATTGAGGCGTCCCATCGGATCGTGCCGGGTTCCCGCGCCTGCGTCCCCACAGTTGACCTCTCGGAACCCGTTGCGATCCCCACTTTTATAGCGATGGGCTGATGCCGTCGTGGGTTGCAGCCGGAGGTCGGCGAGGTCGTGAGGAGGTTTGCGGAGAGGTTCACCGACCAGAACGGCGAGGTCGTGGTCACGCGCGGCTGGGACGGGGCCGTCCGGGGCATAGCGGAGTGGCTGGAGAGGAGAGGGGTGAAACGGGTGGCTGTGGCCTCCTCCGGCGACAACAGGTCGAGCGATCTGATCCGAGAGCTCCGCGGACGGTTCGAGGTGGTTCCACCGGGCGCAGACGCGGCGAGCATCGAGGGCTGCGGGGCCGGCGTAACCTTCCCGGCAGCGGCGGTCGCCGAAACGGGATCGATCGTCGAGGTCTGCCACACCGAGTCCGACAGGTTGGTCTCCGCTCTACCTCCGGTCCACGTCGCCCACATCAGGGCCGAAGCTGTGCTCCCGGACCTCCTTCAGGTCGCTGGCCTGATCAGGAGGGCAGCTCAGAGCAGGGGCTTCGCGGTGACGCTGATCTCTGGGCCGAGCAGGACCGGCGACATAGAGCTCAGGCTGACGCTCGGCGTGCACGGACCACACACAACGGTGGTCTTCCTGGAGGTGTGAGGTGATGACGTACCGGGAGCTCGAGCGGGCCGTCTCCGAGTCGATCCGGAGGGGAGGGGTGAGGGGGCTGTACGCGGCCATGCTCAGGGGTCTGAGGGGTAGGGAGCGGGCGATAGCGGAGTTCGAGGACTACGCGTCGTTCAGGGCTGGTGTGAGGGCGATCAAGGAGAGGAGCGTCGAGGAGCTCGAGGAGCTGGTGCGGGAGTTCGTCAGGAACGCCGAGGCGAGGGGAGCGAAGGTGCACTTCGCAGCGGACGCGAAAGAGGCCTGCGAGATAATCCTCGGGATAGCGGAGAGGGCAGGCGCCAGGACCGTCGTCAAGTCTAAGTCCCTCACCAGCGAGGAGATCGAGCTGAACGGGGTTCTCGAGGGTGCTGGGATCGAGGTGATCGAGACGGACCTCGGCGAGCGGATCATCCAGCTGGCGAAGGAGAGGCCGAGCCACCTGGTCTTCCCCGCGATACACAGGACGGTCGAGGAGGTGGCAGGGCTCTTCTCCGCGGAGGCAGGAGTGAGGCTTGAGCCGGAGATAGGCGCGGTGCTCAGGTACGTCAGGGAGAGGCTCAGGCGGAAGTTCCTCGAGGCTGACGTCGGCATCAACGGCGCCAACGTCGCGATCGCGGAGCTGGGTGCGGTGGTGCTGGAGACGAACGAGGGGAACGGCAGGCTCGTCGCCTCGCTGCCGAGAATCCAGATCGTCCTCCTAGGCATCGAGAAGGTGGTGAGTACAGTCGAGGAGGCCCTGATGCTCGCCAGGTCCCACGCGGTGGCCGCCACGGGCCAGAGGCTGACCGTCTACGTCTCCGTGATGGGAGGGAGGATGGAGCTGCCAGGGTCCGAGGGGAGGGAGCTGCACGTGGTTCTGCTCGACAACGGCCGTAGGAGGATGAGGGAAGATCCGGTCTTCAGGGAGGCCCTCTACTGCATCCGGTGCGGGGCCTGCATGAACGTCTGCGCTCCGTACAGCGTCGTCGGCGGTCACGTCTTCGGGCACATCTACCCAGGGCCCATCGGTATACCCTGGACCGCGAACGTCCACGGCCTCGATCGTGCCGTTTTCGCGCACCTCTGCATCTCCTGCGGCCTCTGCAGGGAGGTCTGCCCAGTGGAGATCAACATACCGATGATGATAGCGCGGGTGAAGGAGCTCGACGCGGAGTCCCGCGGATTCCCCTGGGTCAACAGGGTCATGATGGCCTACGAGCGGTTCGGAGCACTGGCCTCGAGGTTCGCGCCCGTCGCCAACTGGGCGCTGAGGTCCCGTACCTTCAGGTGGTTGATGGAGAGGTTGCTGGGCCTGGACAGGGATGCAGAGGTTCCTCCCTTCGCGGAGAGGAGCTTGAGGGCGCGTCTGGGGAGGGTGATGCGGAGGCCCGAGAACCCCGTGATGCGGGTCGCGCTCTTCCCGGACTTCTTCTACGAGTACGTCAGGCCTGACCTGGCCGAGGGGATGATCGCGCTGCTGCAGGAAACCGGGATCGAGGTGGATGTCCCCGACGTTAGGACCTCGGGCTACCCGCTGGTGGCCTACGGAGACCTGAAGGGGGCGATGAGGATCGCGGAGTACAACGTCCGCGTGCTGCGAGAGTTCACCTCCAGGGGTTATCTCGTCGTATCTCTGGAGCCGACGGCGACCTACGCGCTCAAGTTCGTCTACCCCTACCTGCTACGCAACGAGGCCTCTGTGGAGGTCGCGGGGAAAACGGTGGAAGCATTGGGGCTGCTGAGGGAGCTCGCGGCATCGGGCAGGTTGTCCGCGAGGCCGGTGAGGGGTAGGTACGGCGTCCACGTCCCGTGCCATCAGAGGGCCCTCTCCGGTGCCGAGAACGTTCTCTGGCTGCTGCGAAGGGCCGGTGCAGAGGCCGAGGTCGTCGGCGACGGGATGTGCTGCGGCATGGCCGGAACCTTCGGGATGAAGGCCGGGCCGATCGGGAGAAAGCTCTCTCAGGCGATGGGCAGGAGGCTCTTCGACGCCTTCAGGTCGGGAGGGTTCGACGCGATCGTCACGGAGAGCAGCGTCTGCGCCCTTCACCTGAGGTCGGGAACCGGGATGAGGGTGCTCCACCCGCTGGAGCTGCTGCGGTTCGAGGCGAGGTCGTGAAGGGGGTGCGGCTACTTCTCGATCCCAACGCCCTTGTAGTAGACGTAGATCCCGTCGAGGAACTTCCTGAGGTCCTTGTTCCTGATCTTGGTCGCCTGCTCTATCCGGCCCGCGACGAGCCCGACCGCCTCCCTATCGATCCCGGTGACGATCACGTCCTCGCCCTTCACTGTCACCTTAACGCCCGGCAAAATCTCGACGACCCTCGGGTAGCGCTCGCCGATGAAGTTCTCGATCACGAGCCTGTTCCCCTGCACCTTCAGGTTCATCGGGAAGTGGGTCTGAACGACCTTAAGCTTGTACGTGAATCCCTTCGTCACGCCCAGCACCATGTTCCTGAAGACGGCCTTGAACGTCCCGATCATCGCATCGACCCTCTTGCCCCTCCCGTAGACCCTGACCAGCAGGCCGTTCTCGGTTTTGGAGATCCTGATGCCGGCGTTCGCGAAGGACTTCACCAGCTCCCCCAGCGGCCCCTTCACCCTTATCGTCACCTCGTCCACCACCTCGACCGTCACGCCCTCCGGGATCTGGACGACCTCCTCCGCGTACTTCGGCTTCGCCGTCGTCTCAGCCCTCAGCTCGGACATCCCTCCACCCGCTCCGGTCAGCAATACGCGGTGCAATTTGTAGTGTTTGCGCTGTCCTGCGGCTCCGACGGTTTGGGAAGCGGAAATTAACGGAGAGCTGGCCCAGATCGGGAACCGGGCGCGAAGGGCTCCGCTCACTCGGGCGCTACCCTGAGAGGCACCCGGAGGGAGCTGTAGTACTCCCTCAGCCACGGCAGTATCTCCCTCCCCAGCATCCTCAGGAACTTCTCCTCGTCGGGAGACGAGCTGTGGATGTAGACCCTGTCGAACCCGAGCTTCATCAGCTCGCCCAGAGCCTTGTAGATGTCGTCCGGGTCGCTCGTGATCAGCCAGGTCTTCTTGATCTTCTCGACCTCGGCCTCGCCGACCATGCTCTCCAGAACCCTCGGGTCCCAGATCTTCTCCCGCTTCTCCCGCGGTATCGCGGTCGGCCCCCAGAAGAGGGCTCCCTGGAGCGCCCTGTCGTAGTCGATGTCGTAGGAGACCTTGAACTCCAGACAAAGTGAGAGGCTCGACGGGTCCTTACCGGCGGACTTAGCGCCCTCCAGGAATGCCGATACCAGCGCGTTGAAGTTCTCCATCCCCCTCGGGTTCGTCAGGATCCCGTCGGTGAGCGCTCCGGCGATCCGCGCAACGCCCGCATCGGCTGTGGCCACGTAAACCCTCACCCTTCCGCGGGGCTTGGTGTAGAGCTTCGCGGTCCTGAGCTTGTAGTAAGTCCCCTCGTAATCGACGAAGTCCCCCTCCCAGAGCAGCTTCATGATCTCGATCGCCTCCCTCAGCCTCCCCACCTTCTCCTTGTAGCCCGGCCACTCGAAGCCCAGTGGAACCTCGTTCATCGCGTGACCAGTTCCGACGGTGATGAAGATCCGGTTGGGGTACATGTGGTCGAGGGTTGCGAAGGCCTGCGCGACTATTGCAGGGTGGTACCTGAACAGGGGCGTCGTCACCGCGGTCCCCACCTCAACCCCCTTGAAGCGCTCGGCGATGGCGGTGAGCACTATCCACGGGTGCGGTGCCTGACCTCCCTTGTCCCTCCACGGGTGGAAGTGGTCGCTTAGCACGAGGACGTCGAAGCCCGCGATGACCGCATGGGTCGCCAGCTCCATAAGCCTCGTAGGGCCGTGCTGCTCCGTCGCCAGCCAGTAGCCGAGCTTGAGCTCCCTTTTGCTTCGCAACCTCACCCCCTCCCAGCTGCTGCACCTGATAAAGGCCATCCCCCTGACCCGGGCATGGACGCTCGCTTTGGCCACACGCGGATCGGACCACCGGTATATGCTGAGGTCGGATCGGGTTGAGCCGATGCGCTTCAGGGTTTTCAGGCTGTCCCACGTGACCCGAATCGGCGACCCGGTCTACCCTGGGAACGAGGGGCCGGTTCTGGAGCAGGTGAGGAGCATTGCGCGCGGAGACAGCTCCAACGCCTGGCGTCTCTCCCTCACCAACCACATCGGCACCCACGTCGACGCCCCGAACCACTTCGACGACGCAGGTCCCAGGATCTCCGAGTTCGGGCCTGAGGAGCTGACCTTCCGGGGAGTTCGCGTGCTGGACGTCCCCAAGTCCCCGGGAGAGGTCATCGCACCGGAGGACCTGAGAGGGTACGGTGAGGAGCTGAGGACGTCCGAGGCGGTCCTGATCAGGACGGGGCTCCAGCGGCACAGGTCGAGGGACCCTGAGACCTACGCGAACGTCGGGATCTCCCTCTCGGTCGAGGCAGCGAGGCTCATCGCCTCCTTCGGCAACCTCAGGGCCATCGGGATCGACGCGATAAGCATCAGCTCCCCGCTCAGGAGGGAGATGGGAAGGGAGGCCCACAGGGTCCTGCTGAGGGGCAGGAGGTTCCTGATCGTGGAGGACATGGACCTCGAGGGGAAGCCAGAGAGGTACGACCTGATGCTGGTGGCGCCGCTGGCCATCGACCTCATCGACAGCGCGCCCTGCACCGTTTACGGCCTCATCCTCGAGGACGCCTGATCACGCCGAGGCGCTTCAGGTCGTACTCGGACCTGGTTCCCACGACCCGCGCCGGAACCCCGACTACCACCGCCTCATCGGGTACGTCCCGGGTGACGACGGCCCCAGCGGCCACCACCGCACCTCTCCCGATCCTGATGCCGGCCACCAGCAGCGCTCCCGAACCTATCACCGCTCCGTCACCTATCTCGACGCCCTCGAGCCTGTCGCTGGGCGGGTACCTGTCGTTCATCACGGACGCCCCCGGTCCTATGAAGACGTTCGATCCGACCCGGGTCAGGTGGGGAAGGTAGACGTTGGACTGTATCGAGCAGCCGTCGCCGACGACCACCTCTCCGTCCAGCTGCGTCCCGGTCCCTATCCTGGTGTTCCGGCCCACGACGCTCCCCGAGCGGATGAGGACGTTGTGCCCGAGCTCTGTGCCGTCCATCAGCGTGACGTCCTCGTAGACCACGCATCCCCTCCTGATCAGGCACCACGAACCGACGGAGCAACCGTTGCTGACCGCGTCCAGCTCCTCCAGCCTCCCCTCCCTCAGCTCGAGCAGCTTCGACCTCTTGGGATACCCGAGCGTCGCGAAGGAGTCGATGAGGCTCCGCTCTCCGACCACCGTCGGTCCGAGGATCACCGCCCCAGGAAGAACCCTTCCCAATACTCTGGCCCTGCTGCTGACGAAGGCCACACGCGACATCGCAACCGGTCCCCTAAATATTGCATCGGTTCAGATGATTGAGGATGGACCCGATCGGGCTCTACGAGGCCGTAAGGGGAAGGTCTGACTTCGGGGAGCTGGTCGAGGACCTCCTGGACGTTGCGCTGACGACCTACAACCATCACCTGATCGATCCGGGAGAGGGAGAGAGGCTCGCCGACCTCTACGAGAGAGGGGCCCTCCACGACGCTGATGGGTTCAAGTTCCTCTGCGAGCTCGCGATGAGGACGGAGCCCGAGAAGTTCAGGGAAGTCCTGAGGAGGCGAGGGCTGGAGGTTTGAGGCTCTCGATCGAGCTGGTTCCGAAGGACCCGTTCTGGAGGATGAGGGTCTACGCGGTCACCGCGGAGCGCCTCGGTTACGACGCCGTCTGGCTCAGCGAGCACCACTTCAACAGGTCCTCCGTCGTGGCCGCGACCTACCTCGCGCTGAGGACCAGGGTTCTGCGAATCGGGATGGGCGTGCTCAACCCCTACGCCTTCAGTCCTGCGCTGATGGCGCAGTTCGCCGCGAGCCTGACGGAACTCGCTCCGGGCCGCGTGGCGCTCTCGATAGGGGCCGGAGACCCTGTCTCGCTCAAAGCGATGGGCCTCGGCTGGGTCGATCCCTTGAGGAGGGTGGAGGAGGCTGTGGTGACGGTCAGGACGCTCCTCACGGGCTCGAGGACTGAGGGCCACCTGAGGCTCGACTTCAGGCCGCGCGGCACCGTTCCGATCTACTTGGCCGCTCAGGGGAAGCGGATGCTGGAGCTCGCGGGTAAGGTCGGTGACGGTGTCCTGATCAACTCGGCCAACCTTCCGTTCCTCGAGGAGTCGGCGAGGAGGGCCCGTGACGCCGCGACCTCGGCGGGTAGGGAAGGCTTCGCGGTGGAGGCGGAGGTGCTGACTTCGCTACATGAGGAGAGGGCCAAGGCGGTCAAGACCGTGAAGCCGTACGTGGCCGTGGTCCTGCTCGGCATGCCACAAACCTGGCGTGAGCGGTTGGGCGTTGAAGAGGGCCTCCTGACGAGGCTCAGCGACGCGGTCTCGAAAGGGGACTGGCTGAGGATCCACGAGGTCCTGCCGGACGACCTGGCCCTCGCCCTCTCGGTATCAGGTAACGCCGCTGACGTAAGGAGGTCCCTCTCGGAGCTTCCGGTCCGATTCCTAGACGGGATCGTCTTCGGCGGCCCCCTTGGACCGTATCCGAGGAGGGCCATCAACGAGCTCTGGAGGGTCTCATCGGAGCTCTTCGATCGAGGGCCTCGAGGATCGCCAGCGCAGTAGCCCTGTACCTCTCCAGCTCCTCCCCGCTCGGCACCTCGCCTCCGTACCTGACCCTCTCGAAGGTCATCGCGAACTCATCGAGACCGTCCAGTTGACCGAGGTGTGAGGCCAGCGCGTCGAGGGCCTCCCTGAAGGTGCTGGACCTGCTCAGCCCGAGCTCACGGATTTCGAGGAGCTCTCCCATCAGCGCCCTACCCACACCGATCACGTACTCTGAGGGGTCCCTGACCTCCGCACGGATCGCGGACCTCAGCCTCTCGTGCGGATCCCGGACCTGCTCGACCTGCTGGTTCGCAGCCGACCTCAAGCGCCTGACCGCCAGCACTATTCCGGCCGCAAGAGCGGCGTTGACCGCAATGAGGAAGAGAGGGCTGTAAAGGAGCTCCTCAGCGAGCAACGGCCCTCACCGTGTGGTTCATCACCAGGACCGGGACGTAGCTCCCCTCCAGCACCGCAGCGATAACGTCCTGAACCGTGGTCTCGATCCTGATGACGTTGGATTGGGCGTCGATGGCGGCGTCCCCGAGGCCCGTCTCCTCATCAGCGCTGGCCGCAAGCCTCGACCGGTCAAGTGAGTAGGGCATGACCGAGACCAGATCGGCCCTGGTCATGAACGGGTGTACCAGCACCTCGCCCTCCCAATCGACGTACCTTATCACGGGCGTTGCGACGTAGAAGTCACCGCTCACGGGGGCCACTGCCGTTACCGTCACGAGGCTCCTCCCCATCTGCCGATCGGCCACCACCTCGATGGCCTGGGGTCTGACCCTCAGCTCTGTGAACTGGACGGTCACCTCGGTGTCCTGCTGGACCTGGACGCTGGTCCTGAAGGCGGGGAACCGGCCGTCGGCCCAGTAAACCGAGACGGTGTGGTTCCCAACCCGGACCTGGAAGACCGCCTCGCCGTTGAAGGAGACCCTCCGGACCTCGCTCCCCACCATCACCACCGCCTCAGCGAACCTCGCCCTCCTCGGAGGCCCCCAGTCGACCGAGTGGAGGACGACCACCCTGACGGTCACCCTGTTCGGTTCGCCCGTTCCCGGGACGGAGATGAGCTGCTCGATCTCGAGGAGCTGGCCTGATCCGGCCTCCCGCATGGGCATCAGCAGGAAGAGCAGTAGCAGCGCCAGCGCGAGCAGCGGAGGTGCGACGTACCTCGACCTGCGCACCGAGACGACCTCTCAATAGGAGGCAATAAGTGTCATCCGTCTCAACCGCTTCGGACCAGTGGGCGTCTGCCCAGCATCATCGACTCCAGCGTCATTCTCACCTCGTTCAGGTCCCTCGCGATTATGTGGGGCCTGTGTCTCACCAGCTCCTCGAGGTTCGAAACGCCGCCCAGCACCGCGATGGAGAGGACGCCGGTGCTCCGCGCGGCGACGACGTCGACGTACGAGTCACCCACGTGAACAGCACCGTTCAGGGGAGACCTGCACTCCCTCACGGCCTTGATGACCATCTGGGGGTCCGGCTTCATCCGATCCACCTCGTCCCTTGAGACCACCACGCTCACGTACCCGCTGAGGCCAGCGACCTGGAGCGACCTCAACGCAGCCTCCCTCGAGTTGTTGGTGGCCACCGCGACTCGGGCCTCCCGCCTCACCGACTCCAGCAGCTCCGCAGCTCCCTCCCTGACCCTGGCCTCCATCGCAGCCCTGAGCTCGAACTCCCTGAACGTGGAGTCCACGATCCGGTAGATCTCATCCTCAGAATCGGGCCCGTTGAGGCTGACCATCCTCCCCATTATCTCGGAGAGGGGCCTCGTCAGAGGAACATCCGGGACCTTGAAGCCCGCGTCGATCAGCTTCTCGACGGTGCACGCCTTCGCCCTCCTGATCCACTCGTGTGGGAACTCCACCAGCGTTCCGTCCAGGTCGAAGACCGCGCAGCCGAGCAACCCCGCCCTCCGCTGACCGGCGATCACGTAACCCTTTCCCACCGGTCCGGTGCCGTCCACTAAGACTTATCAGATTGCCTAACGGTGGTTTATTGAACGGTATTGAGGAGGGTTGCTGTTGTAGGCATTGGAATTACGAGGTTCGGAAGGGCCTCCGACAGGACCCTGCAGGAGCTGGCCTTCGAGGCAGGAAGGGAGGCGCTCAGGGACGCTGGCGTGGAGCCCGGTGAGGTCCAGTTCGTCGCGGTCGGAAACGTGGCGGGTTGGAGCTCCGAGTCCCTACCGGCCGTTGTCGTCTCGGAGTACCTCGGTCTCGACTCACCGGGTCTGCTCAGGGTGGAGGCCGCCTGTGCCTCCGGGAGCGCCGCCATCAAGATCGCCCACGACGCAGTCGCCTCCGGCGCCGCCGACATCGCGATGGCTTTGGGCGTTGAGCGGATGAACGAGTCTCCTACGCCGAACGTGGTGGAGCTGATCGGCCGTGCGGGGAACTACTTCTGGGAGTTCGAGAACTTCGGCCTCACCTTCCCGGGCTACTACGCGCTCTACGCCACCGCCTACATGGACGCCTACGGAGCCACCGAGGAGGACATAGCCCGCGTTGCCGTGAAGAACCATTATTACGGCTCGCTCAACCCGAAGGCGCAGTTCCAGCGCAAGGTCACGCTGGAGGAGGTGCTCTCTTCCCGGTACATCGCATGGCCCCTGAAGCTTCTTGAGTGCTCGCCGATCACCGACGGAGCGGCCGCTGTGGTCCTCGCGTCAGAGGAAGTTGCGAGGAAGCTGACCGACTCTCCCGTGTGGATAAGGGCCATCGGCCACGCCAGCGGAACCGCCAACCTCTCCAAGAGGCCCGACTTCCTCGGGCTCGAGGCGGCCTACAGGGCCGCGAGGGCCGCATACAAGAAGGCGGGGATAGACCACGACCGGCCCTACAAGCAGATAGACGTGGCGACCGTCCACGACTGCTTCTCGATAGCGGAGATCCTGGCGTACGAGGACCTGGGATTCGCCCGGAGGGGAGAGGGCTACATGCTCCTCCGCGAGGACCAGACCTACATCGGCGGCCTGATACCGGTCAACCTCGACGGCGGCCTCAAGGCGAAGGGCCACCCGATCGGCGCGACCGGGGTGGGGATGGCGGTGGAGGCCGTCAAGCAGCTGACGAGGCGTGCGGAGAACGGGAGACAGGCCGACATACGGAACGGCGTGGCGCTGACCCACAACGTCGGAGGTACCGGGCACTACGCCTACGTCACGATCTACTCGATCGATTAGCGGTCTCTAACCCCTTCAGGGTTTCAGGAGCACCTTCATCGTCCCGGGTGAGGAGGCGGCCTCGAAGGCCTCGAGGTACGACTCGAGCGGGTAGATCCCGTCGATCAGCCTCCTGACGTCGACGAGCTTCTGCCTTAGCGCAGTGATGGCCGGAGGGAACTGGCCGCACCTCGATCCGACCAGCCTTATCTCGTTGACCACGACCGGTGCCAGATCTATCCTGTACTCGCCTGCGATGGTGGACTTGAGGACTACGGTCCCCCGGGGCCTGACGAGCTCGATGGCGGTCTTCAGCCCCGAGTCCCTCCCGGTTGCCTCGACTACCAGGTCGTACTTGGCCCTGTCCTCCTCCGAGACCGAGAGGGCGACCTCGATCCCCAGCTCCTCCAGAAGGCGGAGCTTCCTCTCGTGTCTACCGAAGACCCTGAGCTCCTGAACGCGGTACCTGAGAACCTGCGCGATCAGGTTAGCTAGCCTGCCGTCGCCCACGACCGCTGCCCTGAACGTCGGCTCGATGTGAAGCTGCTCGGAGATCTCGAGGGCCGCTGCCAGGGGCTCGACGAAGACCGCCTCCTCATCGGTCACACCGTCCGGTACTGGGTGCAGGTTCTCTGGAGGAAGCTTCAGGTACTCGGAGAAGGAACCGTGACGTCCTGCGATGCCGAGGACAGTCCTATTGCGGCAGTGCCTCCTCAGGCCGATCGAGCACATGTCGCATTTCCCGCACGCCACGTTGATCTCACCGACAACCCTCCTCCCGATGAGGTTCGGGTCGTCTGCCTCCTTAACCACCCCGACGAACTCGTGCCCCGGAACGCCCCTGAAGCCAGCGTAGCCCCGCAGGATCTGGAGATCAGTTCCGCAGATGCCTGCGTACCTCACGCGCACCAGCACCTCATTGCCGCGCTCCACCACGTGGTCATCTATCAGCCTCAACGAGGTTCCATCGAAGTACAGTGCCCTGCACCTCACCATAACTTCATATCACCTCCGGGAAAATAGCTCCGTATCCGTTGAGGCGGAGGTAAACGCTCAGGACCGCGAGGAAGAGCACGACGGACGAGAACGCAACGTCCCTCTTCCTGAACCGCAGCTCAAGCAAGAACGTCCTCCTTCCCATAGGGACGAAACCCCTCGACTCGATAGCCATGGGGAGCTCGTTGAACCTCCTCATCGTGGTGATGAAGAGTGGAACGATGATGGCCGCGGAGTTCCTGAGGCGGCTGAAGACGCTGCCTCTGGCCACGTTGACGCCCCTGCACTGCTGGGCTGCGAGGACCGTCAATCCGTCTCCCACCATCGTCGGGATGAACCTGAAGACCGCTGAGAAGCCGAAGGCCACGGGGAAGGGAAGGCCGAGCTTCGTGAAGGCCAGCTCCAGCTCCTCGATCTTCGTGGTGGTCAGCAGCAAAAGTCCCGAGAGGACCATCGCCACAAGCCTGAAGGCAACCGCAAGAGCGTACAGCAGCGACTCCTGGGTCACCACGAAGCCCATCACATCAACGAACGGCGTCTTCCCTCCCCTCCTGAAGAGGGGCCAGAGGACGAGGCTCATGACGGCGAGCGAGAGGAGGCCGAACCAGAAGAGCTTGAGTCTGGAAGCGACACCGGACGCGAATACCATCGTCAGAACGGCCGCCAGCACGATGCCCGTGTAAAGCGGGTGGTTGAAGACCGAGGACCATATGAAGACGCACACCACGAAGAGAAGCTTCGACCTGGGATCGAGGCCGTGGAAGAATGATTTGCGATCGACGTAAAGGACGTACTCCGGCATCAGCCCACCTCCACCGACTCGACGAACTCTTTGATCGTGAGGAAGGGAGTGCCGAAGAGCCGCTTAGAGATCTCCACAACCGCGGGAGGCTCGATCTCGTAACCCCTGATGAGGTCTCCCATTGCGAATGCGGTCCTCGTTGGAGCGTCGAGCACCACCCTCCCCTCGGACATCAGCACCACCCTGTTGCAGTACTCCGCAACGACCCACATCTCGTGCGTTATCACGACGAACGTTGTCCCCTTGCTGTTCAGGTCCCTCGCGAGGTCCATCATGGCCCTTGTCTCGCCGGGTGAGAGACCGGTGCTTGGCTCGTCCAGGATCACCAGCTTCGGGTTCAGTGCCAGGACCGAGGCCACCGCCACCCTCTGCCTGTGGGCCTTGGGCAGGAAGAACGGGTCCTCCTCGAGGAGCCCCGTGAGGCCCACCATCCTCGCAACTTCCTCCACCCTCCTCCTCACCTCCTCCTCGGGCATCCCCCTTGCCCTCAGGCCGTAGGCTATCTCGTCGTAGACGCTCTTGGTGAATATCTGGTAGTCGGGGTTCTGGAAGACGTAACCGACGGTCCTCGCCCTTTCCATCAGCTCCATCGAGGTCGCGTCCTCCCCGAAGAGGCGTATGGTGCCCCTCGCGGGCCTGAGGATCCCCATGATCGTCTGCGCGAGCGTGGTCTTGCCGCTCCCGTTCTGGCCTATCAGCCCGACCATCTCGCCTCTGTGGACCGTGAGCTTGACGCCCCTCAGGGCCCAGTCGCCGCCGGGGTAGGCGAACCAGACGTCGTCCACCTCAACCACCGGATCGCTGCCCGCCCTCTCCCCGTCCACCGGCTCCCTGTACTTCCTGATGGGAGGCATCCTCTCGAGGGCACCTTCGACCGTCATCGGAAGCGGCCTCGAATCGACTCCGAGGTCGTGGAGGAGCGCGGCCGGCTCCGGCGGATTCAGGCCGAGTTTCCTGAGCAGGTCGACCTCGCTGAGCACATCCTCGGTATCGCCCTCCAGAACGATGCGGCCCGAGTCCATGAGAACAGTCCTGTCCGCGAACTCGGCGACCCTCTCGAGGTGGTGGTCCACCATCACCAGCGACCTTATCGCACCCTCATCGAGGAGCCTCCTGACCACCGAGTAGACCTCCCTCTTCCCCCTCGGGTCCAGGTCGCTCGTGGCCTCGTCCAGGATCAGCAGCTTAGGCTGCATCGAGAGCATCGAGGCGATGGCGAGCCTCTGCTTCTGACCGCCGCTCAGCGCGAACGAGTACCTCTTCTCCAGTCCCGTGAGCCCGACGAGCTCCAGACACCTCCTCACCCTGCTGGCGATCTCCTCCCTCGGCAGGCAGAGGTTCTCGGGACCGAAGGCCACCTCGAGCTCCACGGTGGTCCGGAAGAGCTGCGACTCGTAGTCCTGAAAGACCATTGCACAGGACCTGCTGATCTCTCCGACGCGCCTCCCCGCGGTGCTCACTCCGTCCACCAGGACCTCGCCCCTGAACTCGTCGTAGGCGCCGAAGTTGGGGATGATGCCTGAGAGGACCTTGCAGAGCGTCGTCTTCCCAGCACCTGTCGGCCCTATGACGGCCACCACCTCACCCTCGGAGACCTTGAGGCTGACCCCCTTCAGGGCGTAGTCGGTGCCTCCCCTGTACTTCACCCAGACGTCCCTCGCCTCGGCGATGGTGCCCAACTTGCAGAAAATTGGGAGAGGGAACTCTTATCGTTGAACTGAGGAACCGCGCGGACCCTCAGTCCTTCGCGAGCAGGGCAAGCCCTATTGCGAAGATCAGGACGAAGACGCCCCCGGTCGTCAGAAGCGGAGCCCCAGCGAACCCGACGTTAGGCCCGAAGAACAGAGCCTGACCGAAGCCGAGCCCCACCAGCACGGTGACCCAGGTGCCGATCACGCCGGCCACGAAGACCAGGATCGCTCCGAGGACGTGGATCGTCTTCCTCTCCGTCGGTGTGTACTGGTAACCCTTCATCACGTCGGTCCAGAGCCAGCCGGCCCTCTTAGCCCTCGGGTAGACGAGCGCCATCAGGATCGGAGAGATTATCCCGGCCGATATCAGCTCGTTGAAGAAGATGATGAAGGCCAGCGGTGTGAACGGGACGAATCCCACCAGCTCGGTCCAGAGCGGGATGATCAGGGCGACCACGCCGGCATGCGTCAGTATCACGAACTCGAACTTCAGGAGGCTCGAGAGCGTCCTGCAGTGCGGCTCCTCCCTGAAGACCCTGTGCCAGATCTTGTACGGAACCAGGCCGAGGAAGAAGTTGCCGATGAACCCGCCGATGCTCCCTATCGTCAGAGCTCCTCCCAGGATGTCGAATCCTATCAGGTTCCCCACCGCCGAGCCCCAAGCGGCCGCCGGTCCGAAGAGCAGGCTCGTGAAGGGCGGTATCGCGTTCCCCGGTCTCACCGCCGTGACTCCCGGGATGATCCAGATCGGCAACGCCGCGAACACAAAGAGGAGGGCGGCATAGAGCCCCGCGGACACGATGAACGCCGTTATCATCTGGGTGTATCTCCACATCGTGAAAATCTCTTTCACGTTATGCGGTCCGTTAAAGTTGTATAAAAATTTTGATTGCATGTTTTTGCAACTCGGCTCGACTTTGACCTCAAGTTTGGCCACAAGCGTCGTTTCCGCTGATCGAGTGAATGAGCGTGGGCACGATCTCCGTGTAGGACTCAATAAGAGATGGGGGAGCGGGTTCAGAACTCAGACGGCTCTGGCCGAATCCGCGATCCTCTCCAGCATCATCCTCTCCGCCTCGATGAGCTTGTGGAGTGGTATCCCCGGGACGCCGCAAAGCACCAGAAGCACGTTCCGGGTCTCGGGCGTGGTCTTGGTCCGCTCGGAGTCGCGGTAGGGGTAGATAGAGATGGGGCCCAACACGTCCCTCAGAACGACCTCCCGGCCTGTGAGCTCCACCTCGCCCGTACCTATCCCGAGGAACCTCTCTCCGTGACGAGACCAGGTCAGCCTGACGTTTCCAGAGACCCTGTCGAGGTCGAAGGCCGAGAAGGTGACGCCCGTGAGCGCCGAGACGAGATTGCACACGTCCACGAGCGGGTTGATCGAGGGCAAACCCTTCCCGAGCAGGATCCTACGGACGAGGGCCTCGGACGACGGTCTGGTCTTCGTCGGGTCTATCCCGATCCGCCAGTAGAAGTCCCTGTAGGCCCTGAAGACCGGGTCGTCCTTCACCGAGTCGAGCGTGTACCTCCTCCTCACCTCTGCGTAGACCTCTTCCCTGAAGCGATCGTCGCTGCGCATTTTGCCGACCTCGATACGCCTCAGCACGACGGCCCTCGTCGGTATCTCGAATTTGCTCCGGACCTCCTCGTCCACCTCTACCCTGTACTGCGCGACCTCCACTCCTGTTCGACCCCCTCGAGCAGTCCCTTCAGAAGGTCCTCGTTGAGGGCGACGAAGTTGACGACCTCGGGGCCGGACGTGCGCTCCTCCGCGAAGTCGAGAACGGCCCTCGCCATCATCCTCCCAGCGACCACCGGGTCCAGCCCTCCCACGCCTGTGCCCATGCCGGGAAACGAGACGCTCCGCGCGCCGACCGACGCGGCCGCCCTCAGCGCCGCCAGCGTGGCCCTGTAAACCTTCTCGGGGCTCGTCTCGCCAGAGGGCCTCTCCATCGTCGGCGAGTGGATGACGTACCTGCACCTGAGCCTACCGGCGGACGTGACCACCGCCCGGCCCACCTCGACCGGTGCCTTGGACCTCGCCTCTTGCTCGATCGACGAGCCTCCTGCCCTCTTCACGGCCCCAGCGACGCCGCCGCCCATTACCATCAGCGAGTTGGCCGGCACAACGATCGCGTCCGAGGTCTCGACGGTTATGTCCCCTGTGTATAGTCTCAGCTTGATCCCTCGCGCATCGAACTCCCTCATCCCGACGACTCAGATCAGGCGAGCCTTCCGCCGGCCGTCGCCACCTGGGCGTTCAGGATCCGCTTGACGTAGTTCCTCCGGTTCCTTATCCTCGGCGGCGGGAACTCCTTCGGCTTGGGCTCGATCTTCGGGGTGGCGCTCCTCACCTTTCCGGCCTTGGTAACGGAGCCGTGGGACGGCATGCCAACAGTTCAACTCAGTGGCGAAATATAGCGTTATTGTTTGGTCAGGACACCGCCCTCGCTACCCGAGACAATCGGGCAGCATTAGGTTGTTGTCATCACGTTTCGGAGTGTAATAATATAACTAGAATTTAACTGGATGAGCCGTCCAAGACTCTTCCTAAACATCTCGGGGTTATATTTTAAGGTCTTTGCATCAATCTTCGGATTTAGATTTGCAATTTCTTCGATGGCTCTAACGACCCATTCCTCGAGCTCCGGACACAAGATCACCAATTTGTTGCTCCTAAATTGACCCACCTTTATCCCATTACCTATGTAATTTACTTGAATGCTACGTAGCATAGGGGGCTGGTGACTTTCTGGATCCTCATCTATCAACCCAAGCGAGTTTTCAGATTTTTGGAGGACCTTCAACACATTCGTTTTGCCAAGGGCATGGTGTATCCGTCCTGATCTAATGTTCAAGAGTTCCTGAACCAAAGTTTTGTCGTTGTCACATTCAACTACGTATTTGCTGAACAACACTTAACCACCGGCCACTACACCCAACTTCTCCATAATGGCATCTAGGTTGAAGAAGGCATCCGCACCATAATCGAGCAACTCCTCCTTATGCTCATCGGACAATTGCATTACCTTGGTCTCGAAGTTCTCATAGTGCGTAACGAAAACGTTAACGTCGTCCGTGCGGCCCTTTTCTAGAACGGATAGCAGGAAATACGGGTTGTGCGTCGTGATAAAGAACTGATTGCCCTGCTCGTCCTCAGCGATCTTCTCAGCCAGATACTTGACGTAGTATGGGAATACATGCGCCTCTGGTTCCTCCATAGCGATTACCATGTCTCTGTTACACGTGACGATGGCGAGGTTGAAGACCATTCGCTGTAGTGTGTCGGATACCGCCGAGTAGGGGAGCGAAATCACTATAAATGAGTCCTCATCAATACCGCGCTCGATTTTAAGGGTTTTAGTAGGAGGTTCTATCATCAACCTGTATCCGTACTTATTGATCAGGCGAACGACCTCACTTCTCAACTCCTTATTCTCTAGGAGTAGACTTACTAGGTTAGGAGCGTCAGGAGGAACAACAAATCGACTCTCCAGAATTTTGTAATCATCTCTAACACGATAACGATAAAAGGCGAGCTTCTGCAACTCACTAAAAGATGGTCTGTTGTATTCAATTTCTGAGAGAGGGTGAAGGTCATCGGCCCTGAGAGTATAAGAGTAGGATAATGGGGAGGTCTCTGCAATTCCTTGTTGTGTTTCACTAACGGCAACGCTTATATTGCCTTCCTCATATCTGAATTTCAGGTCGTACGAATTATTCGTACCCCCGTTTGATAACAGCAAACTTATTGATAATTCCCGACTGGTATCCTGCCAATAGAATAGTTGGCGCCACGAAGACACCCTAAAGATGAACCGCAAATCATCTGTTGTGAGAGGGTAACGGGTTTCATCTCTCCCGAATAGATTCAGCAGAGCAAACACCTCCAACAAGTTAGATTTTCCTGTATTGGGCTCTCCGATGAAAATGTTTATCTTTTTACATTCAAGCGTGACCTCTTGTATCGATTTGAAATTCCTGATGGTCAGCTCCGTAATCATGGGCTTCCCAACATAACAAGTGCGGTTTAACGATAGTATTAATTTTTATCGCCCCCCTATTGATACCATTCCCGTCAAAGTCATGCCGCCACACTCGGCCTTTACGGATTATTTATTATCGCGTTGCCCAGGCCCTTCCTCCTGTTTTAACAAGTAGCCATTCCTTTATGGTCGAACCGCATCCCCTCATAGACTCCACCGAAAGCGGACCGACCGCACGATTATCACCTCGTCGTTCGAGGTAGGGACGGTGGTCGACCTAAGGGATTACGTCGGGGGCGAGACGGCCGGAGGTCAAGCGAGGGCGTTCCGGGTCAGCGAAGAGGGCTACGTCGAGCACCCGATGGTTAGGGAGAGGGCCGTCGAAGGGAGGAGGTACCAGCTCGAGATGGCCGAGGGCGCGCTGAAGGCCAACACGCTCCTGGTCCTGCCGACGGCGCTGGGAAAGACGGTGATCGCGGAGCTCGTGATCGCGGAGGTCCTCCGCAGGTATCCGGGGTGCAGGGTCATGTTCCTCGCACCGACCAAGCCGCTGGCGCTCCAGCACCGGGAGAGCCTGCTGAGGCACCTCAAGCTGGGCCGAGAGGAGGTCGCCGTCGTCACGGGCGAGGTCAGGGGAAGGGAGGGGATTTGGATCGACAGGAGGGTGAGGGTCGTGCTCGGTACACCTCAGGCCGTGTGGAACGACATGAGCAACGGCCTGGTGGCGCTCGAGGAGTTCGCGCTCCTCGTCCTGGACGAGTGTCACCGCTCGAAGGCGAGGTACGCCTACACCCGTATCGCCTCCGAGTACGTCAGGAGGTGCCCGTGGCCCCTGATCCTCGCGCTCACCGCTTCTCCGGGTTCCACGAAGGAGTCGGTCACCGAGGTCGTGCGCAACCTCTGGATCGAGAGGATAGAGTGGAGGACTGAGGACGACGAGGACGTAAGACCCTACATCCCGGGCGTCAAGGTAGGATGGGTGAGGGTCCAGCTGACCCCGGAGTACGAACGGGTCCGGGACGTGATAAGGAAGGCGATCGAGAGGCGCGTAGAGGCCCTCAGGTCAGCGGGGCTGATCGGTGCGGAGGTGGAGGTGAACCGGAAGGTCCTGCTATCGCTGATGGAGCGGCTGAAGGCGGAGGCAGAGGCCGGCGCGAGGGGTCCGAGGATGAGGTTCCTTCAGGTCATATCGCAGGTGCTGAGCCTCTTCCACGCCCTGGAGCTGGTGGAGAGCCAGCACGTCCGGACGCTCCTCAGCTACCTCGAGTCCCTCAAGGGGTCTGAGCTGAGGAGCCACGTCTCGATAGTCCGGAGCGAGGACTTCGCGGAGCTGTTGAGGGCAGCGGAGGGTTGCACGGCAGACCATCCCAAGGTCACCGCGCTGGTATCGGCCGTGAGGGCGCACCTCGCGGAGAGGCCGCAGGACAGGGTCCTGGTCTTCTCCAACGTGAGGGTCACGGCGGAGGTCCTCGCGGAGCGGCTGAGGTCCGAGGGGATCGATGCGGCGCTCTTCGTCGGCAAGGCCGAGGGGAAGGGAGGGCCTAGGATGACGCAGGAGGAGCAGATGAGGGTCCTCAGGGACTTCAGGGAGGGAAGGACGAGGGTCCTCGTGGCGACCTCGATAGGAGAGGAGGGGTTAGACGTCCCCGAGTGCGGGCTGGTGGTGTTCTACGAGCCAATACCCAGCGGCATCAGGCACGTCCAGCGGAGGGGGCGGACCGGCAGGAGGATGCCGGGAAAGGTGCTGATACTGGTCACGGAGGGTACCGTCGAGGAGTACTACTTCCGGGAGGGTTACAGGAGGGCCAGAAGGATGGCCTCGATCCTCGAGGAGGTCTCGAGGGAGGTCAGGGAGGTGCTGGTTCCGCGCTCTGGCCCGATGCCAACACCAGGGGAGCCGTGGCCGTGGAGGCGGCCGGAGAGGTCGGTCCTCGCTCCGGAGACAGTGCGTGCTGAGGGGCCGCGGGGGGATGAGGAGCGCACAGATCTGGGCTCGGAGGCCTTCAGGTCCGCAAAGGAGCTCAGGCGAGCCGTCGAGAGGACCAGGAAGGACGTCTACCTCGCGCTGCTGAAGAGCGGGCGTAGGGGGATGACGCTGACCGAGGTGATGGAGAGCGTTGACGAGGACCCGGACGTGGTGAGACGTGCCGCCTTCAGGCTCGTCAGGGAGCGGAAGGTCGCCCAGGTGAACGGGAGGTTCGTCACCAGGTCCTCGCTCAGGGCCTCCAGCGAGTCGGGAGCGCTCGTGAAGGTCGAGGTGGAGAAGGTCGGTCCGGGTTACGCCGTGGTGCTGGTGAACGACCGCTTCAGGGCGAGGCTCGACGCGGACCTCTACTACGGACCTAGGGAGCTGGTGAAGAAGGGCAGGCGATTTTTGGCCAAGGCTAGGATCCTGAAGCAGGACGGCAGGACGGTGATCGTCGTGCATGACGTGGTCCAGGTCCTCGAATGAAGTTTTGGCGCTTAGGAGAATATATAAATCCCTATGAGGGTGAGATGAGTGAAAGTTGTTTAGCTCAATGCCTTGTGGCCTAATTCCCTAGGCTCTATGCCCTCTTCTCCCGCTGGAGCTCCTTCGTCTCGGGTTCACACCGCGTTCAGCAACAGGTTGTATATGAATGCCTTCTGGACCATCTCTACCTTCATCCATTTCGGCTTACTGGATAGCACTTCTTCTCCGAACATCGACTTGAATACGGATATCGCTGTATCTATCTTCTCTTCATAAAGAGCCGCCTTCAAAACACGAGAAGCGCCAACGCAAAGCCAGAGGATGGGCTCAGGAGCCGGGAGAAGCCTGTGAATTAAGCCATAACAAGGTGAAAAGGACGTGCTGAGGTTAATGCGACAAAGAAAAAAGGAAAGGGGAGGGGTTTGGATCGTTTGATTCGTCGCCCAGGGCGTCCTCGACCTCGGTCGTTTGGGGCCCGGGCCGGTGTTACATTCGAGGAGGTTACGCCTCACCGCCTCACGGCGGGGGCGGTTAGAGCCTGCGCGAGTACCCGTGCCCGGGTCTCCCCCGCCGAGGCGCCCGGCCTCAGGCCCGCGTCCGGCCTGGCCCTATCAGCAATCGCCTTTTGAAATCATGGATTTTCGTTAGGACTATCCACTCCTTCTTCCGGAAGCCTTTCTTCGCGAATTTCGGGTTCACTCCTTCTATCTTAGCCGTCAACTGATTCAATGCATACAGTGCTGCTCCGTCCCTCAGAAGCTCGGCGTCATCGTCCCACTTCAATCCGAAGTGATTTCTCTCCCGGTAGGGTGATCGTCTCTCGTCCACCTCTAAGAACACTTCGCACGCATATGCCTGAGCGATAACGTCGTCTGAGATACCGAGTTCCTCGAACAGTTCATCTATCCCCGGATAGCAACGCTTTACGGTTTCAATGAAGCTCTGTGCCTCTATCATCAAATAATCTTCTGACATCTCGATCCTCCACGTCCTTTCATCTTCTGACACCGGTAGAGCATCGAGCTGATGGAGCAGTCCCTGACGATTCCTTCTGGCATACCGATATAACAGCATCTTTACCCAGCACGTCAGATGCTCTTTCGAGAGAGGCCTCATAAATTTCGGCTTCACATATCTCAACAGAACCGCATCGAATTCATCCTTCTTTATCCTTTGCTTGAAGCCCTCCAGAACCTTCGGATGATGTCTTTCTAACCACTCCACGAGGCCCTTTGGCTTACCCTCGTGTTTTTCCGCCAGCCGTGAAGGGCCGACGGTCTGGTTAGGACCCAGACCTCGATCCCGCTTTCGATTAGCTGCTTGAGGATGGCTACGTTGCTCGGCCATAGGGCATCCACCAGCACGCGGCGGACGCCCTGCGCGACGAGGAACCTCAGGAGTTCTCCGTTCTCGACTTGAGCTATCAGCTCCTTCTCCGCTATGAAAACCATCGCTGGCCTCTTCTGGTGGAAGTCCACCGTCGCTCCTTGGAACTTCGGCAACGGAAGGCCCTCAAGCCTTCTATACAGCTCGAGGGCCTTCTCTCTCAGCTTAGAATCGAGACGTTCTTGGTTTGCTTCTCCGATCATTCCTATCATCTCACATCGCAATGCGGGTTCATAAGGAATGTGAGTTAGTGTCCAAGCTCATGAAGGAGGTTTTGGTTCAGGAAGGGGAGGCTCAGGCAATACCCGTCCTTGAAAAGTTGATGGAGGCTCAGCAGACCGGATGAGGGGTTTCTACGGTTACAGGGTCATATGGAGCCGATCGGAGAGGCCGATGAGGCGCCCGCCGCACCCAAAGAGCAGGAAATGGTCGGGTCTCTGACCAATCTTAGAAGTGTTTACCGGGTGAGGAAGGAAGAGGGACTTCAGGACGTGGAAGGCGCAGATGATGGCTTATCTCTTCCGTCAACCGCCCTCAAAGGAGCGTCAGTAAGTATGAGAGCGCATCAGGCATTAAGATCCCACGTAGAATTTCTACGAACTCCTTTATATGACAATGAGCCTGCGTTCGACCCGACGGCTGGGCAAACCTCAAAACCAGTTGCGGAGGACACCAAATGGGGGATGAGGCCAGTCGCTCCAGACTGAGCTGTGAAGAGGGAAGAGCCGAGCCGACCCCGAGAAGGGCCGTTCTACGCCGCGGATTTTTCCCGTGGTTCGGTAATGATACGGAACGAAAGATGACGATTCAGTCAACATGGGTGCCGTTTCCGGCCACGAATTTCACAGAACATGGAATATCCACGAATTCTAATCCGAAAAACGGACGATCTCCTCATGTTTCTGCGTGTTAAACCAATCCTCCGTAAGTTATTAAATAAGACTTCCTGCACCGTCGAAACGCGATGGTCTTCGATACGCCGTTTGGCATAACTGCCATCGGCATCGTCGTGTTCTTGCTGACGTATTGGACCTACAGCAAGTGGATAGACCGGAAGGTGTGGGCACCGGATCCGAAGAGGCCGACGCCTGCGCACATGTACATGGACGGGGTCGAGTTCTTCCCGGTCTCCAGGTTCGTGCTGTACGGGTTCCAGTGGAACAGCATCGCCGCGCTGGGGCCGATACTCGGGCCAGGAATCGCCCTGACCTTCGGGTGGCTCCCGGCGTTCCTCTGGATCATCTTCGCAGCTCTGCTGATCGGGTGGGTCCAAGACTACTCCGCGATGTTCCTCTCGGTGAGGAAGGAGGGCAGGTCCTTCGGTCCGCTGGCGTACGAGCTCCTCGGCCCGACGCCCAGGAGGCTCCTGTTAGGATTCCTGCTCTTCTACCTGCTGCTGATCAACGCTGCCTTCCTCTTCGTCGTCGCGACGGTGATCGACGCATGGGCCGGCTCTTTCTGGTCGCTGCTGGACCTCACCATAGCGGCCGTCATAACCGGACACCTGCTCTTCAAGAGGAAGATGCCAGTCGTACAGGTCACGCTGATCGCCATAGTGCTTCTGGCCATCGGTGTGGTGATCGGCGCTGTCTTCAACTGGCCTCCACCCGGTACTCTGGGCCCGGCTCCCTACACGCTCTGGTACGTGCCGTTGATCGCCCTGTTGGTCGCTGGGGCCTTGCTGCCCATGCCGACGCTTGTCACACCGATGAACTACATCGCATACTACACGCTCTTCCCGGCCGTGATAATGCTGGCGGTCGGAGCCCTCGCGTCGGTCTTCACGGGCGTAAAGGTGCAGGTGCCGGTCTTCACCCAGTTTTACAGCGATCGCATCTTCACCACAGGTCCGCTCTGGCCCGCACTGTTCGTGAGCATAGCGTGTGGTGCCGTCTCTGGGTGGCACAGCCTCGTCAGTACTGGGCTGACTAGCAAGCAGATCGACGTCGAGACCGACGTTAGACCGGTGGGGGCAGGAGCTATGCTTAGCGAGAACCTGGTTGGCCTGACGTCGCTCGCCGCTTGGATTGTCCTCGCTCCGGGAACTGCTGTAGCCCCAGCCAACTTCCCGAAGGGCGCTACCACGCTGACGAAACCTGTTTTCGGAGGAGATGCCGCGGTGCCGTTCCTGACGATCTTCTTCGCGAGCTACATGGTCGGGATGGCTGTTACGATCCTGACGATCCTCGGAAGGTTCTGGAGGGTGACGATGGCCGAGATCTTCTCCGGCACATCTCTCAGCTTCCTTGGGAACAGATACGTGGCGACGGTCCTCGGATTCGTTCTGCCGGTAGCCTTCGTCCTGACCGGGAGCTGGATCAAC
This sequence comes from Candidatus Calditenuis fumarioli, assembly GCA_030059665.1. Taxonomy (GTDB): domain Archaea; phylum Thermoproteota; class Nitrososphaeria_A; order Caldarchaeales; family Calditenuaceae; genus Calditenuis; species Calditenuis fumarioli. The sequence goes on along the minus strand of JANVYR010000001.1, from coordinate 676,280 downwards.
ATCTGGCTCTACTTCGGAGGAACTAACCAGCTCCTGGCGGGCTTCGCGCTGCTGATCGTCGGCCTCTACCTCTTCACCCAGAGGAAGTTCCACTGGTACAGCACGATACCCGGGATCTTCATGATGATAACAACGCTCGCGGCGATAGCGTGGCAGACGCTGGTCTTCGCGACGGCGACAGCCACCCCGGTCGTCATCAGAGACGGCAGACCGGCACCTTACTTCGCCCAGCAGGCACCCCTGCTCCAACTCGGCGGTCCAGCGGCCTTAGCAGGCGTCAACGCCTTCTCTACGGTGATGGGCGCAATAATGTTCGTCATCGGAGCGATGATGACGATCTACTTCCTCAGGGCCTTCGTCAGGTACTCGAGGCAGCCCCAGGCCGGCCAGGCTTGAACGAGGTCCGCTAAGAGCTCGCACCCATCAGATTTTTTAGGGCCTGCAAACGTACAGTCACCGTGGAGAAGGAGAAAGGGGGGCTGCTCTCAAAGCTGAAGAGGGTTTTGGGCGAGGTCACCTACGGCGCTGCGCTGCACGGTCAGGTCTCTGCGGTCCTCAAGACGAGGATGTACATCGAGCACATGTTCATACTGATGATCCTCGGGGACATGCTCGGCTTCCCGATACTCCCGCCCTACTACTCGCTGAGGCTTCTGCCCTACGCTGTCCCCAACGTCCAGTCCTGGAAGCACAGGTTCTACCGGGAGCGGGACTTCACCGACGTCATCTACGGGTGATGGGAGTGGCCTGGGGCCTTAGGGACATCGTCCTCAGGGACGGAGTGAAGATGGTGATATTCGCTGGGAAGGGAGGGCTGGGCAAGACCACGAGCAGCGCGGCCCTCGCCTACGCCGCCGCGAGGGAGGGGAAGAAGGTCCTCTGCTTCAGCACCGACCCACAGGCGAGCCTCAGCGACATCTTCGAGCGGGACATCTTCGGGAAGGGCGAGGTCGAGGTCATGCCGAACCTCTACGTCGTCGAGATAGACGCCGACGCGAAGATCAACGCGTACATCCAGGAGGTGAAGCAGAGGATCAGGGAGATGTACAAGATGGACCAGATACCGCCGGAGATAGAGGCGTACATCGACAGCTCGGTCGCCGAACCGGCCATGTACGAGTCCGCGACCTACGACGCGATGGCTGAGTACGTCGCGAGGGGTGAGTACGACCTCTACGTCTTCGACATGCCGCCCTTCGGTCACGGGATCAGGATGCTCACGATGGCCGACGTCCTGACCAGCTGGGTCGAGAAGCTGACGGAGGTCAGGGAGAAGGCGAGGGAGTACGACGAGATAGCGAGGAAGCTCAGGAGCGAGCGGCTCGTCAAGGAGGACGAGATCCTCAACGAGCTCTACGACATACGCCGAAAGCTCACGACGTTCACCGACGTGATGAGGGACAGGAGCAAATCCGCCTTCTTCATGGTGATGACGCCGGAGGCCATGTCGGTCTACGACACCGAGAAGGCGCTCGAGGCCTTCAAAGCTATTGGGATCAAACCCGCGGGCGTGGTGCTGAACAAGGTGCTTCCGAGGGAGATGGCCGACAACCCGTCGCCGTACATCAGGAACAGGTACCGGCAGCAGGAAGAGGTCCTGAAGATGATCCTGGACAAGTTCGGCGACCTCGTGGTGGCCGCGATACCCATGTTCCCCAGGGAACCCAAGGGCCTCGACGGCATCAGGGAGGTGGCAAGGCACCTGGTGGACGGGGTGACCAGGATATGGTGAGCCAGGGAGTTCCCATCGTCGGCGACCGGAAGTTCGTCTTCGTCGGCGGCAAGGGTGGGGTCGGCAAGACCGTCATAGCCGCTGCGCTTGCGCTGGACGCATCCCAGCACGGCAGGAAGGTCCTCCTCGCGAGCCTGAACCCCGTCCACTCGCTCTCGAGCCTCTTCGGACAGGACTTCTCCGGCGGGACGATAATGCCAGTCAAGGGCGCTCCGAACCTGGACGCGGTCGAGGTGGAGATTGAGGACCTCGTGAGCCAGTACAAGAGCAGGATGACCGCACGGCTGAGGGAGTTCTTCAAGTGGGCCGAGGTTCCGATAAACCCGGAGCCCTTCATCGAGGTGGCGACGACAAACCCCGCGTTCCACGAGTCCGCGATGTTCGACAGGGTCATGGACATAGTGCTGGAGATGGGAGGGAAGTACGACCTGGTGGTCTTCGACACCGCGGCCGTCGCCAACGCGGTCAGGCTGATCGGCCTCAGCAAGCTCTACGGCCTCTGGCTCGCGAGGATGATCCAGTCGAGGAGGGAGGCGATGGAGTACAGGCTCAGGCTCTCCTTCAGGAAGGAGAAGGTGATGGAGGAGATCAAGAGGGACCCGGTGATAGCGGACCTGATATCGCTGAACGAGAAGTTCACCAAAACCAGGGAGGTCATCACGAACCCCCAGCTGACCGGCTTCTACTTCGTCACGACGCCCGAGTCGTTGCCGATATCCGTCGTGGTCAGGTTCATCCGGATGGTCGAGTCCTTCAACATTCCCGTCGGCGGCGTCTTCGTGAACAACGTGATCGACGTCTCCGACGCCTCCACGGATCCGAGCGGGTACCTCGCGGCGAAGGTCGAGGAGCAGCGCGGCTACCTCAGGATGATCGAGGAGAGGTTGGGGAGGCTCGTGATAGGGTACGTCAGGTCCTTCCCGTCAGAGGTGAGGGGGATCGAGGCCCTCAAGGACGTGATCAGGGACCTCCGCAGCTACACCCCGCCGATCCCCGCGTAGGAGCGTGGGCCTTGAGGCGCAAGTTCGAGCTCTTCACCGGAAACGTCCTGATGGGGACCTACACGCTGGTCACCCTGACCCTTCCGGAGGGGTGGACGGTGCAGAGGAGCAGGAACCCGCCGGACATCTACTACATGGGCGAGGTGGCGGGCAGACGCTGGATCCTCGAGGGGTTCGCGCACTACCTGCTGGCCAATCAGGTCTCAGGGGAGAGCTACGACCTCGTCGTCGAGATCAGGAAGGGGAAGGGTAGGACAGACCGCCACGCGTCGGGTGGGGAGAGGGTCGTGAGGCTCGGAGGCCACATCGCGCTGGTCACCGTGAGGTCGTACACGAGGGGTCTGTTCAGGAAGGAGCGGGTCACGGAGCACGAGATCAAAACGTACTGCGACGTCACCGACCGGAGGATCACGATACAGGTCACCTCGCCCTCGGAGCTTCCCGAGGAGGTGCTGGAGGCGCTTCAGGAATCCGAGTGCCACTGATCCGCACTCCCTTTTACCCGGAACCGATAACGCTGAGCGATGCAGCTCGACGAGTCCACAATCCTCCTGGTGCTGATAGTGGCAGTAACCGCCTCGATCGTGGCCGGAAACTTCATCGGTCGGAAGAGGGTCGAGTCGGTCATCGAGGTGCTGAGGAGGTCGCTTACGCGGATGGGTGCCGAGGTGAGGGTCGTCCGGAGGTCTTCCTCCATGGCGCTGGTCTCAGGGAAGAGGCTCGGCGAGCTGGTCGAGTTCTCAGTCCTCGTCGGTATCGTGCCCAGGTCCAACGCGTTCGGCTTCGTCGCAGCCCGCCTCGCGGGCAGGAGGGACCTCGTGATGCTCAGGGGAGCGGTCGCCAGGCCACCGGTCAGGAGCGTCGCGCTGCTGAGGAAGGGGACTCCAGCCGTCAGGAGCGCGAGGGCTTGGGGAGAGCACAGCTCCGACCTCGGCGATTTCGTGGTCGCGTACGACGGCCCACCACCATCCATCGACGAGGACCTCCTCAGATCCCTCTCCGGGACGTCGGTGCTTCTGCTCGCGGTCAGGCCGGAGCTGCCCCACGTCTACGCCTACATCGAGCTCAGGGGAGACCTGGATTCATCGGTCGAGGCGGTCGTTCGGTCGATAGGGCCGCTGCTGGACGCGCTCGCCAGCGAAAGGCCCGGCTAAGCTCATAATCTCGGATCGACGAGCAACGGTCGGATGGTCACACGGATAGACGACCCGCTGGGCGAGGAGTTGGTCAGGCTCGCGAGGCGGAGCATCGAGACCGCGCTGAGGGGCGGCGACCCTGAGGAGCTGCTGAACGGTCTCAGGAGATCGGGCCTGAGGAGAGGGGTCTTCGTGACGTTGTACCAGCACCCGTCGATGGAGCTGAGGGGATGCATAGGGTTCCCGAGGGCGATCGACGAGCTCGAGGTCCTGACCGTCAAAGCCGCCCTCGCCGCGGCGTTCGAGGACCCGAGGTTCGAGCCGGTGAGGGAGGAGGAGATGGACGGGATCGTGCTGGAGGTGAGCGTTCTGACGGAGCCGGAGCTGATCCGCGTTCAGGACAGGAGGCTCTTGCCGAGGGAGGTCGAGGTCGGAAGGCACGGCCTCATCATCGAGCTCGGAGAGAGGGCCGGTCTCCTCCTTCCCCAGGTCCCTGTAGAGTACGGATGGGACGCGGAGGAGTTCCTTGTGAACCTCTGCTTCAAGGCCGGCCTCGGTCCGACCGAGTGGCTCAACCCAAGGTCCCGCGTCTACAGGTTCGAGGCGGAGCTCTTCGCGGAGGAGTACCCGAGGGGGCCGGTGAGGAGGGTGGAGCTCAAGGCCTGCAGGGCTTGATCCGAGGGTTGGAAGGTGAGGGTCCACGTCGCGATCTGCGGCATCGGCTTCGGTCACGCCTCCAGGTCGCTCGCTGTGGTGAGGTACCTGCTGGAGCGGGGAGATGAGGTCGCCATAAGTTCGTACGGAGACGGCCTCGACTACCTCAGGTCCTCCGGCCTCGAGGTCAACCCGGTAAGGGGCGTCGATTACGGCAGGGCTCCCGGAGGAGGCGTCAGCGTCAGGTGGACCGCGCTCAGGAACGTCTTCCTGCCCCTGATGGTTTCCCAGCAGGTGTTTCAGGAGATGGCGCTGATGGAGTCCTGGAGGCCCGACGTGGTCCTCTCCGACACGAGGGCCTCGGCCGTTCTGGCGGCGAAGGCTCTCGGCCTACCGGTCGTGACGCTTCTGAACCAGTACAGGACCGTGCTGGGTCACAGGAATCATCCGAGGGCCGCATCGGTCGCGAACGGTCTGATAGACATCGTCCCGAGGGTCTGGAACCTCTCGGACCGGGTGGCGATCGCCGACTACCCTCCGCCATACACGATATCCTCGAGGAACCTCCACATGAGGCGAGGAGAGGAGCGCAGGGTCGAGTTCGTGGGGCCCGTACTCGATAGGGGTCCGGAGTCGTACCCTGACAGGGAGCGGGCGAAGGAGCTGATGGGCTTCAGCCCAGACGAGCCGCTGGTCTGCGTCCTGACCACCGGACCATCCGCGGAGAGGAGGGCCTTCAGGGAGCGGGTCTTTGCCGCCCTGGACGGCATCAAGGACCTCCAGGTCCTATTCTCGTTGGGGGAGCCGGGATCGAGCGAGGTCCGCGTAAACGGGAAGTGGAGGATCGTTCCCTGGTTGCAGGACGAGCACTTGGCGCTGGCCGCCGCGGACGTGGTCGTCTCGAGGGCAGGCCAGACGACGGTGCTGAAGTCGATCGCCTTCGGGTGCAGGATGGTGCTCCTGCCGGTCCCTGATCACGCGGAGCAGCTCGGTAACGCTTCCTCAGCCGAGTCGAAGGGGCTCGCGGTCGTCCTGGACCAGAGGACGCTGACGCCGGAATCGCTCCGTGCGGGCGTGATGAGGGCCCTTGAGCTGGACAGAAGGCCCTTTGATGACTACGCGGAGCTGACGGGGAGGCTCGGAGGTCTCAGGAGGATAGTCGAGCTCGTGACGTCCCTCGGAAGGCGCGGCGCGGCTTGAGCGGGTTCAGCTACAAGGTGCTGGGTGAGGTGGTGCTGCTGAGGCTTCGACCGGGTCAGGACGAGGGAGAGGCCCTGCGGTACGTCGAGTCGCGGCATCCCGTGGTGAGGTGGGTGCTGGTCTACGAGGGCATCGAGGGACCGCTTAGGAGGCCGAGGGTGAGGCTGATCAAGGGGGAGGAGCCGGTCGTGACGGTCTACCGGGAGGCTGGGGTGGAGTACGAGATCGACGCCGCGAACCTCATGCTCTCTTTGGGCAACAAGTTCGAACGCCTCAGGACCGCGGCAACGGTCAGGACGTGGGAGGTGGTCGTCGACATGTTCGCGGGGGTGGGACAGTTCACGATGCCGATCGCGGTCCACGCGAGGCCCGTCAGGGTCCACAGCGTCGAGATCAACCCCGATGCTTACAGCTTCTTGGTGAGGAACGTCAGGCGTAACCGCGTTGAAGAGCTGGTGGTGCCCCACCTCGGAGACTGCAGGGACGTGGTGAGGGAGCTGGGACCAGTTGCGGACAGGGTGATCATGGGCTACTTCGGCGGCACCATCGATTTCCTGCCCTACGCCCTTTCCGCGCTGAGGCCATCGGGTGGCGTGGTGCACGTCCACGAGGTCGTGAACCGCGATGACGTGGAGGCCTTCGCGGGCGAGGTGGTGAGGAGGGCCAGGGACCTCGGGTACGCAGCGGCACCGGTCTGGGTCAGGGAGGTGAAGTCGTACTCGCCGGAACAGGTCCACGTGGTTGTGGACTTGCTGGCGGTCAGGCGCTCGTGACGACCACCGCGTTGAGCCTGATCAGCGACGTTAGAAGCCTCTCGACCTCCCGCAACACCTGCTGCACCTCTGGGTGGGCCTTTCCCTCGCGGAGGACCCTCGCCTCCTTCCTCAGCCTCATGAGCTCCTCCTGCGCGCCCGGCGAGAGGAGGTCAGCCACCTGCAGGCTCATCATCTCGAGGACCCGCTCGATCTCCGCGAGCGCACCGGGCGTCCACTGCCCCCCCTCCAGCAGCTCGCCGATCGATGAGACCAGGTCCTTCATCCTCACCGCCACCTCCACCATCAGGGGCATCACGTAGTGGGGGAGGGCACCGTCAGGCGACGAGAAGGCTGTCGAGACGTACCTCATCAAAGCCGACCCGTAACCGCGGGCGTCGCGGAGCATCTCCTCGAGCTCCTCCCTGCTGAGCTTGGGGCCTGCGGATTCGGCGTACCTGACCAATCGGACCAGCGACTGGAGGAGGATCGAGACCGACTGCTCGAAGGACTTGAAGGGGACGTCGGAGATCTCGACGGAGATCACGCCCTCCGAATGCTGCGTGAGGAAGGCCCCCTGGAGCTCCTCCCGGAGCCTCTTGAGCGCGCTCCTCAGCTCCTCACCAACGCCAGACCTGGAGGAGATCGTGAGCGAAGAGCAGCCCAGCTCGTAGCAGGCGGTCACCAGCATCTCGATCTGCTCGGGCGTCGCGGTCTCGAACGTCGTCGAGATCTCGAGCTTCCTCCTCCCCGCAGGTACTACCCTGAGGAGGCCCGGCTCGTGGATCACGATCACGCCCATTCCCTTCTTCAGACCAGAGGCCTCCACCCACTCCTTCGGCAGCGTGAGGACGTAGGAGCTCCCCCGGAGCTGCTGCACCCTCCTCTCCTCGACCTTAGGCACGACAACCCAATGTTCTATAGGAAATATAGATTTGGTTTCAATGCATAGGAAGTGGGGCGTCAGACCTTTGTTTCCATTGGAACCTCGATGCCGCTGAGAAGGCGTAGGCCGGCGGACGAACGAGGGACAAGATGACCGGATGACGTGAAAGCCCACTAAAAATTGGAGGCGGGGTTTGGTATGCCCTCAGAACTCCTCCTCTTCCTCTTCCCACTCTTCCTCCTCTTCCTCCCATTCCTCCTCCTCGAAGTCCTCTTCCTCCTCCCACTCCTCTTCCTCCCATTCTTCTTCCTCAGAGAAGGTCTTGGGCAGCACGGTAGGCGAGCCCTCAGGTTTCTTATAAAGGTCTGCTGTGTAGTGGGACGCCCAGTAGTTCGGGCGTCGATACCGAGGTCATGCGGATGCGATGCCGGTGTGGAGCGGAAGCTCAGGCTAGAGATGTGCGATGGTCTGAGACCGCGGTTCGGTGCGATCTCGCAGGCGATCGGACAGAACGACGTGCTCTGGCGCTCAGCTGGAGAGGTACTTCTCCTCTATCCCCTTGTAGCCCACGCGCTCGAGCTCCTGGGCCAGCTCCGGGCCACCGCTGACGACGATGCGACCGTCGTACATCACGTGGACGTAATCGGGCTTGAGGTAGTTCAGGATCCTGGCGTAATGAGTGATCACGAGAACCCCGACCCCGGTCTCGTCCACGGCCCTCCTGACCGCCGCGGCCACGACCTTCACGCTGTCGATGTCGAGCCCCGAGTCGGTCTCGTCGAGGATGGCGATCTTGGGCCTGAGCGTCACCATCTGGACGATCTCGGACCTCTTCTTCTCGCCTCCGGAGAAGCCCTCGTTGAGGTAACGCCTGGTGAAGGACTCGTCGAGCTGGAGGAGCCTGAAGTTCTCCACCAGCCTCCGGTGGAACTCGGAGGGAGAGACCTTCTTCCCCTCTTCACCGTAGACGCTCAGGAAGGCCTTCCTCAGGAAGTTAGCCATCGTGACGCCGGAGATCTCGATCGGGTACTGGAACGCCAGGAAGAGGCCCTTCTTCGCCCGCTGGTCCGGGGTAAGGTTGAGGACACTCTCGCCGTCGAGGAGGATGTCACCCCTTTCCACCGTGTACTTCGGATGCCCCATGATCACGTACGCGGCCGTGCTCTTCCCGGAGCCGTTGGGTCCCATCAGCGCGTGGACCTCGCCCTGCCCGACCCTCAGGTTGAGGCCCTTGAGGATCGTCTTGCCCTCGGTTCCGGCCCAGAGATCGACTACCTCCAGCTTCATTCCCCACTTTGCCGTGATCCGTCCCCTTTAACCCTGACACCTCAACCGGGTTGCGCCCTCACTCCTCTTCCTTCCCCTCCTCCCCCCACAGCTCCCTCCTGAGGAGGTCCCTCACCGCGGCCCTGAGGATCGCCGACCTGCTCGGGTAGAGCCCTCGCCGGACGAGCTCGTCCATGCCCTCTATCAGGGCCTCCGGGAGCTTGACGCTGATGAGCTTCAAGCCCGACTTTTTGATTCCCGTCCCAGTTATGAGCTTTTGCTGGCCCGCCGGCGAACGGAATAATAGCAGGCCAGGTCCACAGGGTGGACTTACCCCCAACGCGGTGATCCCCTCAATGGCGGCCGATGCAGCGAACATCTTATTAAAGAGCGGATGATAGAATACATCGACGAAGCATGGACGTCAAAACGGAGCTGACCGTGTTGCGGAGGACGGGGAAGTTCGTGCTCGGATTCAGGCAGTCGTACCTCTCGATGCTCCGCCGCGAGTCGAAGGCCGTGCTGATCGCTAAGGACTGTCCGGAGAAGTTCAGGGCCGAGCTGATGGCCGCCTCGAAAATGACGGGGATCCAGGTGATCGAGACAGGGATGAGCTCGATGGAGCTGGGGAGGCTTCTCGGCAAGCCGTTCCACGCCTCGACGGTCGCAGTGATAGATCCCGGGTCCTCGTCGCTCGGCAGGGGAGGTTGAGGCGATGCCCTCCAACAGGGAGGGGCTGAAGATCACGGAGAAGGAGTGGAGGTACATCGCGATCTTCGAGCAGCTCACCGACGTCGAGGTGCTTGACTACCTCGAGCTCGACGACCTCATCGTCTTCATGGTGAGGAAGGGCGACGCGGGGAAGGCCGTAGGGGAGGGCGGAAGGAAGCTCACGGACCTCAGCCAGCTGCTGGGTGGGAAGAGGGTGAAGGTGGTCGAGCACTCGGACGACCTGAAGGAGTTCCTGGTGAACGCGATGCTGCCGGCGAACGTGAAGGAGGTCGAGATAACCGAGCGCGACGGGAAGGTGACCGCGATCGTCCGCGTACCGGAGGAGGAGAAGGGGAAGGCGATAGGGAAGGGCGGGAAGAACCTGAAGGCGGTCCGGGAGCTGCTGCGGAGGCACTTCAAGGTCGAGCGCCTCGTCCTCGCTTAGAGAATGGAGCTGATCGTGAAGACCCCTCTCGGGCTCGAGCGCCTCGTCAGGTCGAAGATACTGCTTCTCGACAGGGAAGCGGAGGTCGTTGCATCCCCACTCGGCCTGCGCGGCCTGGTGATCGTCGAGCGCTGCACTGACCCGGAATCCCTCCTCTCGAAGATCTCCTCGGAGGTCCCCGAGGCAGAGCGGGTGATCAGGCCACTCGCGGTGGTGAGGTCCGAGCCCGACGAGATAGCGCGGGCGGCCGCGGAGGTCGTCAGGGACAGGATAGGCCCGGGTGAGAGCTTCGCGGTCAGGACGGTGAGGAGGGCGAAATCCGGCTTCACATCGCTTGAGATCAACGCGAGGGTCGGCGCGGTCGTGCAAAACGTCACGGGCGCGAGAGTCGACCTGGACAACCCTGAGAAGGTGGTGATGGTGGAGGTGATCGGTGACCGGACGGCGATCGCGGTCGTCGAGGGCTCCGAGGAGCACAGGAAGATGGTCCCGGGAAAGGTCGGGTCGTGGAGGTTCTTCAGGAGAGTCTCGGTCGTCCAGATGCCGTACCTCGGGTCGATCGAGGGCGCGAGGGAGGTGGGCAGGAGGGTGGGGAGGTTCGCGCAGGCCTTCGAGGTCGGGGAGCTGGTGATCGCTCCGGCCGGTGAGTGCGACGCCTTCGAGCTCTCAGCCTTCATCGATGGCGTGAGGGAGGGAATAGAGTCCCGGCTCGAGGTCCAGCGGAGGACCTACCACAGGAGGGTTGAGCCGGTGAGGGTCGTCGTTCAGGACCTCTACCAGCTGGTGCTCTCGAGGAGGGACGAGCCGATCGTCGTCTTCGAGCCGGAGGGCAGGGAGCTCTACCGGGAGGCCGAGAGGGTCGCGGAGGTCTTGAGGCGTGGCCGCAGGATCAACCTGCTCTTCGGGTCGAGGGAGGGGATACCTAAGGGAGTCTTCAGGCTCGCGGACGCGGTGATCGACCTCTGCCCTGACGTGACGCTCCCGACGGAGCTGGCCGCGCCAGCGGCGCTGATAGCGCTCTACACGGCGATCAGGGGCCTTGGAGAGGAGGAAGCGCTAGCCGGGCCTGGGGGCGGTGAGGGAGCCGAGGAGGAAGGCGATCAGGGCCACCAGCATCCATAGCAGGTACTGGTTCTTCACCCTCCTTGCGTTCTCCGGGCTCGGGTCCCTGATCACGGAAGCGGAGGACCAGACGAATCCGGCATCTGCGACCAGCACCACCGGGACGTACGCCCAGCCCAGCACTCCGAGGAGGTAGGGCAGGGGGCTGAGCGCCACCGCTGCGAGCACGAAGGACGCTCCGATGAGGGCCGCAGACCGTTCGCCCCTGCTCAGCGCCACCGTCCGCAGGCCCCTAATCTTGTCCCCCTCCACGTCCGCGATCCCCTTCACCACCTCCCTGCCGAGGTTCGAGAGGCCCGCGAGGAGCGCGAGCGCCGTTGCACCAGCCTCCGGAGACCCCGACGCCATCGCGGAACCGAAGAGGAATGGCGCTGCCACGGTGGAGCTGACGGCCGCGTTGCCGAGAAGACCGAGAGGCTTCAGGAGGACGTTGTATGTGAGCGCAACGGCGTAGAATGCCACCGCGATCGCGAAGGTCACCGGCCCCAGAAGGAGCGAGGACCAGAGGCCGACGGCTCCGAGGGCGGCTGCGAGGACGATGGCCTCACGGACTTTGATCGCACCCGAGGGCAGAGGTCTCTCCGGAGCGTTGACCCGGTCGACGTCGAGGTCGATCACGTCGTTCACCGCCATCGAGGATCCGTTGAGACAGTAGGCCGTGAGGAAGGCCAGCGCAGCGGAGGGCGGTTCGGGGGCCCGACCGGAGGAGACGAAGTGACCCGCGAGCACGCCGAGGAACATCATCAGGCCGTTCGGAGGCCTCGTCAGCGCCAGCAGCGCTTTTGCCTTCCTCAACCCTCCCCACCTTTCTGACCTGGCCTCGGGCTCACGGGTGAGGTCTCGGTGCAGAGGTAGTAGATCACCTCGCCGCGACGCTCGACGATAGCCAGGAGCAGCTGCTTCCCCTGGTCCATCGACTGACGTGAGCGCCTGAGCAGCTCGCCGACGGTGATCGGCTCGCCCTCGAAGAGCGGCATCACCAGGAACCTGGCCGTGTCCGTTCTCCCCCGCTCGAAGACCCGAAGGAAGAGCACGTCGTCCGGCCCCCTCCCAACCCTCAGCCTCCTCCTCTTCACGTCCCTGTAGATCACGTACCTGACCCAGAAGCCCTCGATCGAGCTGGCGTAGAGGTCCAGCAGCTCCTGCACGCCGAGCTTCTCGCCGTCCCTCTCGACCTCCAGCCTCCCCTCCTCGACCAGGTAGAGCGCCTCGTGGGGCTCAAGGACGAGCCTCCTCGGCCCCGAGAGCCTGCCGAACCCCCATCCGTAGACCTCGTTGGCCTCCGGTCCGGTAACCTCGACCGTCAGGTCCTGGAGGAGCCTTCCCCTGACCATTCCGGACCCAACACGGCCTCCTCGCTGATGAACGCTCCGGCCCTGCCACCGCGTAAACGAGATGAAGGTAAATTGCTGCAGCACCTGCTCGTCTGCGGATGGGACTGCTCAGAGACCTGCTGACGCTGACGAAGCCGAAGATCACCCTGCTGAACGTCGCCTCCGCTCTCGCCTGCTACGTCGCCTCCGGAGGTGCACCGCTGGGTTTGCCGCTGCTCGGAGCCCTGGGCTACGCGGCCGCTGGAGGGGCAAGCGCGCTGAACAACGCCCTCGACGCGGACCTCGACGCGAAGATGAGGAGGACCGCCCGGAGGCCAGTTCCCAGCGGCAGGGTGGGAAGGGGTACGGCGCTGCTCCTGGGAGTAGCGCTGACTTCCGCCTCCACGCTACTCGCGCTGGTCCTCTTCAATCCGCTGACGGCCCTCTCGATGCTCCTGGGAGCGCTCTCCTACGTGCTGCTCTACACCCTCTACCTCAAGCGGAGGACCGACCTGAACATCGTGATCGGCGGTGTCGCCGGCTCCTTCCCTCCCCTCGCGGGGTCCGCTGCGGCGGCCGGAACCTTCACCCCCATCTCTGTGGCGGTGGCTCTGCTAGTCCTCCTCTGGACCCCGGGACACTTCTGGAGCCTCGCGATCAGGGCCTCCGAGGACTACAGGAGGGCCGGGCTTCCGATGATGCCTGTTACCAGGGGCGTGAGGGCGACGGCGCTCGCGATAGCCGCATCGAACGCGCTGCTCCTGGCCTGCTGGGCCGCGCTGGCTCTCCTCCTCAAGGACCCGGTCCCCTTCCTGCTGACGACGTCGGTCCCGACGGCCATGCTCGCGTTGGAGACGGTGAGGTTGCTGAGGAGGCCTGACGAGGCCAACGCATGGAGGTCCTTCAAGCTCTCGAGCCCCTGGCTGCTCTTCGTGCTGGTCGGAATCGTCCTCCCGCCGTTGGCCGCTTGACGCGTGAGGGCCCGTACCGAGGCGACCGCATCACCAGAGCCCAGCTCCTCCATTAGAAAGGCACTCGATTTATCCGATGGCGAGCTGCGGTGGAACGGGTTAAGGTATGCCGAGGATCGGCGTGCTGACCTACGGAGTCGGCAACCTCTTCAGCGTGACCAGAGCCCTCTCGAGGCTCGGCGCTGAGGTGTTGCTCCTGGACGAATCCGGATGGACGGAGATCGACGGCCTCGTCGTCCCTGGTGTCGGCAACTTCGAGGAGGGTTCGAGGAACATCTCCGCCCACAGGGAAAGGATCGCAGACCTCATCGCGTCCGGTGTTCCCGTGCTCGGGATCTGCCTGGGAATGCAGCTGCTCTTCGAGGAGAGCGAGGAGGGCCCGGGAAGGGGACTCGGGATCCTGAAGGGAAGGGTGCTGAGGCTGAGGGTAAGCGCGAAGCTCCCCCACATAGGCTGGAGCAGGCTGAGGGTCGTCAGGGACTGCGAGCTCCTCGAAGGCGTCAACTCGGGAGACTGGGTCTACTACGTCCACTCGTACGCGCCGTCACCGGAGGACCCGGAGGTCGTCGTGGCCCTCTCCGAGTACGCTGGTCTCGAGTTCCCCGCGGTCATCTGCTCCGGAAACCTCTACGGGACCCAGTTCCACCCCGAGAAGTCGGGTCGGACGGGAATGAGGATCCTCGGCAACTTCGTCGCGCTCTGCGTGAGGCGCTGACCCGTTATCCAATGATATCCATTAATTTCATCGCGAGTTGAAGCGTACCGGATTGACGGCCCATCTGGAGCTCCCCTTCGGGACGTTCAGGTACTACAGGCTCGCGGACCTCGAGGAGGTGGGCCTCGCGAAGGACATCGGAGAGCTGCCCTTCTCCATCAGGGTCCTGCTGGAGAACCTCTACAGGAACCTCGGGAAGGGGGTCGTGACGGAGGAGGAGGTCAAAGCGCTGGGACACTGGGGCCTCTCGGCGCCGACCGTCGAGGAGATACCGTTTCACCCGACGAGGGTGCTGCTCCAGGACTTCACCGGCGTCCCGCTGGTGGTCGACCTGGCCGCGATGAGGGGGGTGGCCAAGAGGCTCGGCAAGGACCCAAGGCTCGTCAACCCTCTGGTGCCCGTCCACCTGGTCATCGACCACTCGATCCAGGTCGACTTCTTCAGGAGGTCCGACGCATACCTGCTCAACCTCGACCTCGAGTACGAGAGGAACAGGGAGAGGTACGTGTTGCTGAAGTGGGCCCAGAAGGCCTTCTCTAATTTCCACGTGGTCCCTCCGGGCACGGGCATCGTACACCAGGTCAACCTCGAGTACCTGGCGACCGTGATCGACGACCGCGTCATCGACGGAGAGCGCGTAGCCTTCCCTGACACGCTGCTGGGGACCGACTCGCACACGCCGATGGTGAACGGCATGGGGGTTCTGGGATGGGGGGTCGGGGGGATAGAGGCTGAGGCGGTGATGCTCGGACAGCCCTACTACATGACCGTACCTGAGGTGGTGGGCGTCAGGCTCGAGGGCGAGCTCAGGGAGGGCGTCACGGCCACCGACCTGGTGCTTCACGTGACGGAGCTCCTCCGGCGCAAGAACGTCGTGGGCAAGTTCGTCGAGTTCTTCGGACCCGGCCTTGCCAACCTCTCGGTTCCGGACAGGGCGACGATCGCCAACATGGCTCCCGAGTACGGCGCCACCGTCGGTTACTTCCCCATCGACCGTCACACCATCGAGTACCTGAGGATGACCGGCAGGAGCTCAGAGCGGATCGCGCTGGTCGAGGCCTACGCCAGGGCCCAGGGGCTCTTCCTCGAGGATTACGAGTGGAGGGGAAGGTACAGCGAGGTGGTGGTGCTGAGGCTCGAGGACGTCGAGACCAGCCTCGCGGGGCCCGCGAACCCGGAGGACAGGCTCGGCATCGCGGACCTGAAGAGGGTCGTGCAGGATTACATCAGAAAGGTGAGGTCATCAGCAGCGGTCGCGGCGACCGGCAACGTGTGGGAGGGTGAGGGAGGAGGGCAGGCGGCGGCGCAGCTCCAGAGAAGCTTGGAGGTGAGGGAGGCATCGGTGACAGTGAACGGAGAGTCGTACAGGCTCAGGGACGGCTCGATCGTGATAGCTGCGATCACCAGCTGCACGAACACCTCGAACCCTACGGTCATGGTCGGAGCAGGGCTGCTCGCCAAGAAGGCGGTCGAGAGGGGACTCAGGGTGCCGAGGTACGTCAAGACGAGCCTCGCTCCCGGATCGCAGATCGTCTACGAGTACCTCCTCCGCTCAGGGCTGTACAGGTACTTGGAGGAGCTCGGCTTCTCGCTCGTGGGTTTCGGGTGCACCACCTGCATCGGCAACAGCGGCCCGCTCCCGAAGGAGGTGGCCGAGGCGATCGAGCGGTACGACCTGATCACCTTCTCGGTGCTTAGCGGGAACAGGAACTTCGAGGGCAGGATCCACCCGCAGGTGAGGGGGAACTTCCTCGCCTCGCCGATGCTGGTGGTCGCCTACGCCATCGCCGGGAGGGCGGACATCAACCTGCTCGAGGAACCGCTCGGCCTCGGCAGGGACGGGAGACCGGTCTACCTGAGGGACATATGGCCGAAGCTGTCGGAGATCAGGGAGGTCATCGAGGGATCGCTGACGCCGGAGCTGTTCAAGGAGAAGTACGCGAAGGTCTTCGAGGGAGACGAGCGGTGGAGATCGCTCGAGGCCCCTTCAGGTGACGTCTTCGTCTGGGACCCCAGGTCGACCTACATCAAGGAGCCGCCGTTCTTCGAGGGCTTCTCGCTCGAGTTCAGGGAGCCGGAGGACATCATCGGCGCCAGGGTTCTGGTGCTCCTCGGCGACCGGATAACCACCGACCACATCTCGCCCGCAGGGGCCATATTGCCCGGCAGCCCAGCCGGCAAGTACCTGATGGAGCAGGGCGTCGACCCCGCGGACTTCAACACCTACGGCGCGAGGCGCGGTAACCACGAGGTGATGATGAGGGGGACCTTCGCGAACGTCCGGCTGAAGAACCTGCTCGTTCCGGGGAAGGAGGGCTGGTGGACGAAGTACCTACCGACGGGAGAGGTGATGCCGGTTTACGACGCCGCGATGCGGTACAAGGCCGAGGGGGTTCCCCTGATCGTCCTGGCGGGGAAGCAGTACGGAGCCGGGAGCTCGAGGGACTGGGCCGCGAAGGGCGTCTACCTCCTCGGGGTGAAGGCGGTCATAGCCGAGAGCTTCGAGAGGATCCACCGGAGCAACCTCGTCGGGATGGGAGTCCTTCCGCTCCAGTTCAAGCCTGGAGATAGCTGGAAGTCGCTCGGGCTGGACGGGACCGAGACCTTCGACGTCCTCGGAATCTCGGAGGGTCTGAGGCCGAGGAAGGAGCTGACCGTGAGGGCCACCAAGTCGGACGGGTCCGTGGTGGAGTTCAAGGTGACCGCACGGCTCGATACGCCGATCGAGGTCGAGTACTACAGGCACGGAGGAATAATGCAGTACGTGCTCCGTAGGCTCCTCGCGGGGAACCGGTGAAGGTCATCCGATCGCGAACCTGACCAGCACGCGCCCGGTGACCGTTACCTCACCGGGAACGATTGGCGTCTCAGGTCCGGAAGTCGTCCTCGTCGCAAGTGGGATCGGGTAGGGCACCTGATCGATGGTCAAGTCCACGCTCAGAACGCCCTTGATCCCGACGCCGAGCTCCTCCGCGGCCCTCTGAGCCTTCCGCTTGGCGTCGGCGATCGCCGACCGCATCAGGTCCTCCTCCATCTGCCTCCTCCTCTCCTCGGAGACCGTGAAGTAGACGCCTTGGACGTAGTTGGCGCCGGCCGCAACGGACCTGTCGATGACCTGGGATATCAGCTGGAACCTGTCGGACCTGAGCGTGACCTCGATTGTGTTGGTAGCGACGTAGCCCACCACCACGCACCTGCCGCTGACGCAGTCCTGCTCCGCGTCGACGGATAGCCACCTAGTCTGCATGTCCCTCTCGGTCAGGCCGAGCCTTCTGAGCTCATCGACCACCCTCGACATCGCCTCCGCGTTCCTCCTGGACGCCTCCTCCGCCGTCTCACCCCTCGTCCTGACGCCTATGACGACCCTCGCCTCGTCGGGGACTATCTTGACCGAAGCGAACCCCGTCACCGAGATGTAGTTGGTCTCGGATCCGGTGCCCACGACCTGGAGGGGCCTCTGCTGGAGGTTCAGGAGCGTCGCGGCCATCACCAGCACCACCGCTGCGACCACCGCTACCAGCGCGACCCTATCGAGCGAACCGACCGAGCTCACGCCATCAGTTGCCTCCGGAGCATATATCGAGGTTTGCCACAGGCTCTGGCAAATTGAGAAATATCCACCTGCTTTCCTCCCGGGTCGGATGAGGGTCGAGAGGTGGATAGACGCCGTCCACGCGAAGCCCTACACCGCTGCGTGGATCATCCTCCTGCTCGCAGGCTTCGTGCTGATCGCGGGCTGGACCGTAGGGATCGCGACCTTCCGGGAGGCCTCGGAAGTGACCGTCCAGCGCGCTGCCCCCGGGGGGGTCTCACCGCAGTCGGAGACGCCTGGTGCCGCGGTACCTGTGGGTGCAACGCTCCAGCTGGCCCTCGGGGTGACGGCCCTCTCCGGAGGACTGGGGATGCTGGCGTTCAAGGGTTATGTCCGGAGGGTCTGGTCGAGGAACTACTTCGACTACGACGTATTCAGGCTCGTGGTGAGGATGCGGGGCGCAGCGACGAGGCAGAGGATACTGAGGCAGCTCCAGCAGCCGATGAACAGGCACCAGCTCGCCCGGGAGCTCGGGATGGACTGGAAGAGCGTGGACAGGCACGTGGAGCTGCTGATGAGGCACGGGTTGCTGGAACCAGTGGAGGGCTCGGGGGAGAGGGCGTACAGGCTCTCGGAGAGGGGGAGGAAGCTCCTCGAGCTGCTGGAGGAGGTGGAGGAGCTGGAGAGGGAGCGTCAACGGTTCGGTTGAGCGCTCTCCGTCACATCCGCTCCTTCAGCGACTTCATCCACCTGTACTTCCGCCACTTGGGGTCGGGGAAGCCGCAGTGGGCGCACCGCCTGGACCTGTAGTGGAAGGACCTCCGGCCGCACCGCCTGCACCTCCCGTGGGTCGGGGTCTTGAACTTCCCCATCGAGGGAGTTCCCTTCGTCACCTCTCATCACCCTCCCTGAGCCGGCTGGGCGAGAGCATCACTATGTTGTCCCCCCTCACCAGGACGGTTCCGAGCCGTACCGAGTTGCCGTCGTGGAGGACCTCCTCCGCGGGGTTCAGGACCACGTTCATGTGCCTGTCGAACCCCACCAACGTCCCCCTAACAAGCCTTCCGTTCCGTAGCCTCACCAGCACCTGGTTCCCCAGGCTCCTTTCCAGCAGCTTCAACGATACGTCCGCGGACAAGCTCGCTCGATCGCATCCGCTCATCGCTGAATAAAAGCATGATGAGAAGGTGGGGTGAGACGTGGCGGTCACCTGACCGGGTGCTCGACGGCACCGATGTGGACTGAGCCGGGTTTGGGTTTGTACGCGGGAACGCCCAGCGCGACCACCATCATGCACTCCATCTCCGATGACGCTGGTGAGAAGAACTCCCGGACGTCGTCGTCGTAGAACGTGAGGCCCGTGGCTCCGATGCCGACCGAGTGCGCTGCGAGGTACGCGAGCCCCACCCTGATCCCGGCCTCGAACTGGGAGGCCCTGTAACCCCTGTTGCCGAGCGATGAGAGGACCGCGTCAAGCGGTGACATCAGGAAGAGCGTCGCCGATGCATCGCCTCCCAACTCCTGCTCGAGGCAGAGGTACTCGGCCGTCCTCCTGAACCGGCCCTCCCTCAAGAGCACCAGCTCACCGGTCAACCGGTCGTAGAGGTACGATCCGGAGGGGACGCCCTCGACGCCGTTGACGATCGCGAAGACCGAGACCAGGGATCCCTGGTTTCCGAGGAAGTCGGTTTTGAGGGGAACGGACATAGCCCTCAGCACGAAGCCGAGCTTCCACGCCTCGATCTCCACTCTGGAGAACCTCCGCGTGGACCCCCTCCGCAGGATCACGTCGCCCAGCGGCGGCAGCGCCAACCCATCAGGCGGCCCTGGCAGCCTGAGCCTCCTGCCCTCGTGGCGCGCACCGACGTCCGTCATCGAGGAAGCCCGCTTTCTCCACAGCGAGACCTCCTCCGCGCCCAGCAGCCTAGAGCTCGCGTAGGCCCTGGTCACCTCCTCGTACTCGACCTCCCTCCTCGAGAGCGGTAGGACCCTGTGCCTGACCTCTCCCACCTCAGGGCTGGGTCCGGCCCGGGAGGCGTGGCCGCTCCAGAGGGGAACCACCGCGATGGCCGCCTCCCTCCTCCCGTCGATCCCGAGCAGCCCGTTGAGGAGGTCGTCGACGAAGCCCACCAGTACCTCCCAGCCGAGGCCGAGCGATCCGGCGGTCGAGATCAGGTTGGCGCAGAGGGTGCCGCCGTCCCAGAACCAGTGCCTGTAGGACCTGGCCCCGTACTTCCAGGCGTTCCGCCAGGCGACGGACGTGAGCACCACCGCAGCATCGCAGCTCATCACCCCACCGTGACCCGTCAGGGCCGCCAGGTGCGACCTGTAGTCTCCCCTCCTGATGACGCTGAGGACGAACTGACCGGGGTCGAAGTGGTAGACGCCGGGCTCGAGTCCGCCGACGTCGCCGGCAACCACGTAGAGCTCGGTCTGATACAGGGCTCCGGTGGACGGATAGGCCCTGAAGTAGTAGCGGCCGCCGAACGGGTAACGGTAGATTCTCGTGATGCCTGCCGAATAGAACAGCAGCCCAGCCAGCTCCGGGGGGTTGAGCCTCTCCGTCCTCCGCTGCTGCGAGGTAATCGCCGAGATCAGGTCCAGAGGGGGAGAACCGAAGCCTGCCGGCAGCCGGATTTTCTCCGCGTCGAGGTAGACCTTGAACGGATAGGGCCTGTTCTCCCAGTCGAGGCCCCTCCCGGGCATCCTAACCGAGACGAAGGTGTGCTTGGTCGCCTCGTGGTACCTCCTAGCCTCCTCGGGGTTCCAGTTCACCGAGCCCTCCACGACCATCCTCCGGCTCCGTCACGATTCGCGGGGAATTGAACGTTGGCGGTGGGAGCTTGAAGAGGTGGCTCGAGCGGACCACGTCGGGTTGAGGCGTAGGCTCGGCGGCGTGCTGGACGCCATTGGGAGGACGCCGATGCTGGACCTCTCGAAGATGGTGGGGAAGCGGGGGGTGCGGCTACTGGCGAAGGCGGAGTTCCTGAACCCCGGAGGGTCTGTGAAGGACCGTCCTGCGATGTACATCGTCCTGGACGCGATCAGACGCGGAGAGCTCGGCCAGGGTAGGAGGTTGCTCGACGCGACGTCCGGGAACATGGGCATAGGGTACGCGCTGGTCTGCGCCGCGCTCGGGATTCCGCTGACGCTGGTCGTCCCCGGGAACGTCAGCCCCGTCAAGCTGGACCTGTTGAGGTACCTCGGTGCAGAGCTGGTGGTGACCGATCCGCTCGAGGGGATCGACGGAGCGATCCTCAAGGCCCGAGAGATTTACGAGGCTAACCCCAAGGCGTACTTCTACGCGGACCAGTACTCGAACCCGGCGAATCCGCTGGCCCACTACGAGACCACGGGAAGGGAGATACTGGTTCAGACACGGGGGAGGGTGACGCACTTCGTCGCCGGAGTAGGGACCTCGGGCACGCTGATGGGCGTCGGGAGGAGGCTCAGGGAGAGCCTGCGGAACGTCAAGATAGTGGAGGTCCAGCCGGAGGAGCACCTGCACGGGATCGAGGGGCTGAAGCGGATGGACGAGGCGATAAGGCCTGCCATCTACGACCAGGGCTTCGCCGACGAGCGGGTCTTCGTCAGCACGGAGGAGGCATACCGGATGGCCCGTGATCTGGCGAGGCTTATGGGCGTGCCTGCGGGCCCATCATCGGCCGCGAACGTGGCAGCGGCGCTCCGCGTGGCCTCCGAGCTGGAGCAGGGAGTGGTCGTGACGGTGTTGCCCGATTCGGCCCAGAGGTACCTCCACCTGCTGAAGAGCTGGGGCCTCACCTAGAGGACTCGACGATCTCGACCTCCACGCCCTTCAACGACCTCACGAGCTCGGAGACGTTGTTGATCCCGATCGTCACGGAGGAGATCCTGTCCACCTTCACCACCAGCCTCTCGGACCCGTCGGGGAGCCAGGTCCTGCTGATAGAGGTGATCCGGGCCGGCCTGACCAGCTGCTCGAGGAGCTGGTTCACGTCACCCGCGTACTCGATCACGCTCACCGGACCCCCGAGCTTCCTGGTGAGGGCCCGCTCGAGCTGGGTTCTGGAAGAGGGAGTTAGGTGATGGCGAGAGCGAAGGAGAACGAAGAAAACGGAACCAGTGCGGATCGTTTTGACGTACTCGGCCTCTCTAAGCTGGGGGAACTGCGGCTCCAGGTCGATGAGCTCCCGCATCACGGACATGTCGGTCCAGTCGATGACGCCCGAGCGGAGGAGAGGCTCGCACCTCGGGCACAGCGTACCGGACCTCACGTCGAAGGTGCATACCGGGAACCGCATCGACCTGGCCCCCCAGCTTCATGCCTGGCACCGTCCCTCAGCTGTTTCAGGCGCCGACCTTGATCTCGATGGTGCTGACGTTGACGTCCCTGCCGTCCTGGCCCTTCAGCGTCTCCGTTCCCAGGTTTATCGCGTGCACCTTCAGGTCCTTCATGAACCGGTTCTTCAGGATCTGCACCACGTCGACCGCCCTGCTTATCGCCCTTCCCCTCGCCTTCAGCGTCACGCTCTGGCCCTGCTGTAGCGCTATCAGGCACGCCAACACATAGCTCATCGGAGGCTTCTTCCCAACCAGCACGGTCACCTCAGACGCGCTGCTCATGTTCTCACCTTTTTGCACCGGCACTAAGGACGGGCATGATAAAAACGTATCACGCAGGGAGTGCGGGATCCGGGCAGATCGAGGATTCCGCGTGGGCTCGGAATCGATTTATTCGGGTCGGCGGAAGACGAGGGCAGATGACGCAGATCAGGGTCTCAGACGAGACGTACGCCAGGCTAGTCAGGGTGAAGGCGAAGCTCGAGGAGGTGACGGGCAGGCCGGTCAGCTTCTGCGAGGCGCTGGTCTACCTCTGCGACCTCTTCCAGCAGAGCTGGAGCGACGACGTGATCCTTCCGACGACCGTCCCGAGGAGGAGAAGGTGAGTCACCAGTCGCCGTCTTTGCAGTACGGGTAGCACCAGAGGGCAACCGAGAGCGTGACGGCCTTGAACCAGGCCTGATACATCTTCTCGACGACGTCCTTCGGGTGTCCCTTCTTCTCGAGGAACGGCCTGATCGTGACGGTTATGGGGACTATGAAGGCCACTAGGTACCTCATCGGGATGTGCGGGACGCTGCTCACGTTATCGGTTTTGTTCTTCTTCGACCTGTGGTGCCTCAGGCCGATCTCGAGCTGGTAGTCCAGCCACTGCCTGTCGAAGTCCCTCTCGCAGAGGTCCCTGATCCACTGCCCGAACCTCCTCCTCACGGCCTCCAGGTACTCGGGGATGGGTTTGCCCGTTTTCTCGTCTCCGAAGTAGTAAACCAGGTGGGGATTGGATCCGACCCATCCGTACCAGAGGTCAAGGACGTCCTCGATCTGATCCCTCAGCACTTCTCCCGCGAGCCTGAGGTACTTCACGTCCTCATCAGACAACATAACGGTCCTCTTCAGTTGCTCGAACTCTCGGTCGCTCAAGGGAAACCTCGCGAGCTCCCTCGATCCGTACGCATAGCCCGGTATCTCGGGTTTGGTCACGAGTCGGGATGGGAGTTGAGGACCTTAAGCGTTGGTCGACGACGTCGACTCCGTCTTCACCGTCAACTGTACTCCTTCCTCAGGACCTCGGCTGCGAGGACCATCGATCTCAGCTTCCTGTACGCCACCGGAGCCATGTTCACCGGCGACTCGGCGAAGGTTCCGAAGCCGCAGTCGGGGTTCAGGTAGATCTTGTCGGGATCGAAGTACCTGAGGGCCTCACGTGCCCTCGCCACGATGGAGTCGACGCTCTCGACCTCCTCGGTCCTCGGGTTAACGACGCCGAGTCCCAGCTCCCTTATGCCCGATGCCCCCTCGAAGACGCTGAGGCTTCCGGCCCTCTCGGTTGCGAACTCGAGCACGAACTGGTCCACCTTCATCTCCTGGAAGTAGGGGATGAGGGGCTTGTAGTCCCCCCTCAGCAGCGAACCCTCTGACCTCGTCCAGTTCCCTCTGCAGACGTGAACCCCGATCTTGACGCCCGTGATGCCCCTCACGGTCTTGTTGATCAGCTCCGTCGCGAACTCGAGCTCCTCCTTGGGATCGGTCTTCGCCATGATCGCTGCGCACATGAAGGTCTGCTGGCTGACGCCACCGTAGACGACCTCTGTCAGCGTCGGCTCGTCGAGCTGGACGAAGTGCGCTCCAGCCTCGGCCAGCGCTACGATCTCTTCCCTCAGCAGCCTGACGTACTCCATCGCGAGGTCCTCCCTGCTCCAGTACGCCTCCCTCGAGAGCGGCTCCACCCAGCTGGCCCTGGTCAGCATGTAAGGTCCCGGCAAGGGCACCTTGATCCTCCTCTTGGTGTGTTCCCTCAGGAACTGCAGCTCATCGAGCGCTATCGGCCTCCTTTTCCGGATCGGTCCCACGACGACCGGGCTCTTTATGGCGAACGCCGGGACGTCGAGCCTGCTCAGCATCTCCTCGAACCTCTGCCGGTCCTGAACGTAATCCATCAGCTCAGCAACCGACATCAGCCTGATCCCCTCGAGCTTGTCTGCGACGAAGGAGTAGAAGTTGTCCCTCCGCTGCTCTCCGTCGGTCACGACCTCGATCCCCGCGTCCTCCTGGTACTTCACCGCCAGCAATACCGCCTCGTCGGCGACCTCGCTGAACCGCTCGTAGCTGATCTCGCCCCTGTTCTTCCGGCGGAGCTCCTGTAGCAGCCATGAGGGCCTCGGCCAGCTGCCCACTACGGTCGTGGTGAAGGCCTCTTCAGCCACGTGGATGATGGGGTTGCGCCCAGCTAAAAATCGATTCCGGGACTTCAGATCCACCGCCAAACGGAGTAGATCAGGTGGAGGAGGGCCGCCTCGGTATGCATCCTGTTCTCGGCCTGATCGTACATCACCGATCTCGGGCCATCAGCAACGGACGCCTCCACCTCCTCCCCCCTCTTCACAGGCATGCAGTGCATGAACCTCGCATCGGGCGACGCCTTGGACATCAGCTCCTCGGTCACCCTGTACCTGGGGATGAAGGCCCTCAGCCTCTCCTGCGCCTCGGCCTCGAAGCCCATCGAGACGAAGACGTCGGTGTAGACGAAGTCAGCGCCCCTCACCGCCTCAACCGGGTCATCGGTGAACGTGAGCTTGGCACCGGTCTCAGCTGCTACCCTCTCGGCCTTCCGCCTCTCCTCCTCCGGCACCCAGTATCCCACGGGTGAGGCGATGGAGAAGTCCGCACCGGCCAAAACGCACGCCTGCATCAGCGAGGTGGCCACGTTGTTCCCGTCGCCGACGAAGGCCACCTTCACGCCCTCGAACCTCCCCTTCAGCTCGTAAACCGTTAGCATGTCGGCCAGAGCCTGACACGGATGGTGCCGGTCGGAGAGCGCGTTGACCACCGGGACGCGCGAGTTCTCGGCCAGCTCGACCAGATCCGTGTGCCTCCTCACCCTGCAGACGAGGCCGTGGACGTAGCGTGAGAGGACCCGGCCGACGTCGTACACAGGTTCGCCGCGGGCAAGCTGGAGCTCGCTCGACGACAGGTAATCGAAGACGCCTCCGAGCCTCGAGATCGCTGATGTGAAGGATACCCTGGTCCTGGTGGAGGGCTTCTCGAAGAGGAGCGCGATGAACCTTCCCTTCAGGGAGTCCGACGGGTAGCCGAAGCGCTTGAAGCGATGTGCTGTCCTGATCACCTCCAAGAACTCCTCCCTGCTCAGGTCGTACACCTCTAGGAAGTGCCTCGTCCCGGACAACCCTCGACGCTCAGGGCGACGACGTTGTTATCTACCTTGCCCGGAACGTGACGGGCCTGGGCTCAACGGCGCGGTTTCCACTTTCAGCTTCACCTAACCCCTGGCCTCTCCGCTTATACGGCTCCGCGAACGAGGGCCGGACGATGAGCGGCCGTCTCCGTGCCCTCACCATCAGGCTACCGGAACCGTACCTCGAATCGCTCGAGGAGCTGGTCCGCTCCGGCCTCTACGTCAGCGTCTCCGAGGCCATACGGATGGCCGTCAGGGACATGATCTCGCGTGAGAGCCACCTCTCGAGGTGGAGGGAGAGGTGACGTCGCCCATGATGGTCGAGGAGGTTGAGGGCGCGCTGAACTCGCTGCTGGAGAGGCTGAGGGAGGAGGGTCTGATCGCGGCCGTTTTGAGGTCGAGCTCCGTCCCAGTTTTTCCGAGGGCTTACGTTCTCCTCAGGGCCGTTGAGGTCTCGAGGAGGTCGATCGGAGGGACCGCGACCAGATCGGTCCACGAGTACGAGCTCGTCTTCGAGGGCGTCGGTGCGGACCACCTGGAGCAGTACGGGAAGGTGTTGAAGGCAGCGCTGAGGGCGTACCGGATGATCAGGGACGACCCCACGCTGGGGATAAGGGACGCCTTCGTGGACGCCTCCCCCGTGGAGCTGAGGAGGCTAGACCTCGCCGACCAGGGGAAGAGGGCCGTGGTCCTCTCGATGACTGTGCGCGTCTCCGTCGAGGAGCCGTCCTGACTCGCCGGCTGAGCATCCACCTCAGGGCGACCGAGAGGCCGAGAACCGCGAAGCCCACCGGCAGCAAGACTGGAGCCGCGACCCTGAAGTCCTTTCTGGAGTGCGCGAGCAGGCCGATCCCGAGTCCGTACAGGATGCCTGCCGTGGCGATGGCCTTCCTCAACAGCAGGTCCCTCTCGGAGTACGCTGCGTAAGCGGCGCCCATCGTGAGCGCAACCGCAACCCCAAAGGCCAGCACCGACTCCGGTGCCCTGAACCTCAGTGTCACCCTCTGCTCCCCAACCTCGGCCGGAATTTCTCCCAGACCTGGGACGCTGACGTATCTGGAGGGAGGCGTTGCGGTGAGGGTCACCTCGGGGACCGCGAGCGTGAAGGCGAGGAGGAAGGCCGTGACCGCGAGGACCGAGAGGAAAAGGACCGCCGCTCCCCTCATCTCCGCCCACCTGCCGACGCGAGAACGGACTTCAGGAGGTCACGGGTCAGCGTGGACGCGCCTCCCACCGCGAAGAGATCCAGAAGGTCCATGTCCTTGACGTCGAGGCCCGCGCCTCCGGCCATCGCGCCTATCAGCGCTCCCAACAGTACGGTCTCGAGGAATTTCCTCAGCGAGAATTCCTCCCTTTTCCTCGACTTGAGGTAGCCGGCGCCGGCGAAGACGGACGCGTAGAGCGCTCCGTAAAGCGACGATGCCAGCTCGAGCGAGACGGTCACCATGCTTTCCACCCTCGCCTGGTCCTCGGGGTGGTTCTGACCCGGTTGCCGCAGCACGGGCAGACGACCGCACCGTTCCTGAGCTCGCAGGAGCTCCTGTGGAGCGCGATAGAGCACTCGCTGCACCAGTAATAACCGAGCCTGTACCTCGCACGCCTCGAGGAGCCCTCGATCCCCTCGCACACGCTCCTGCACCTCATCCCCTTCCAGACCTCCTGGCCCTCCTGACCATCTCGCCCAGCGAGAGGCCGCCGCCGAAGGTCCCGACGAGGGTGGCCTCCAGCGTCCTCCCCGACAGGAGCAGAGCGACGAAGGAGGCGGCCAGCAGCAGAGCCAGCAGCCCTAGCCAGTCCTCCACGTCTATCCTGATCGAGGTCACCCTTCCGGAACGCCTGACGGTGAGCTTGCCCTCGCGCCTCAATCCGTCTCACCCGTCAGCTCTATGCCCGCCCTCGACCTGAGGTCCTCCGCGAATGCCCTCAGCTCCTCCCTGACCGATCTCAGGTAGGTGACCACGTCGTCCCTCCGCTGAGACCTCCAGGCCACAAAGAGGAGCGACGCTATCGTCGAGGAGAGCTTCCTCACCCTCCCCGGCGGATCCTCGAGCGGCGTCCTTATCCCGTTGGCCTCAAGCACCGCATCGATCAGGGCGTCAGCTTCCTCTATGAAGGAGACGATCGTCCTGTCGTGGGTCGGGTCGTTCACGTCCATCCCCAAACGGACCTTCACCTCCTCAACCGAGCCGTACATCGCCCGATCATCGGAGGCGCAGCCGTATCTGCTCTCGCATTAAAGGCAGAAATGTGTCATCAATTGAGGCATCACTCCCTGCAAGAATCGCAACACTGTAATTCTATCGTGTGCTTTGACTGTAGACGATGCGCAGGAAGCTGAGACAGGTCCTGAGCTCTCTGAGAGAAGGGGAGCTGATAATGGTCAGGTGGTATGATGCCTGCACCTGGAGGGACGTTCCGAACAACATGAGGAACCCGAAGAAGGTGGACAGCCCGATCGTCTCGATGGGAGCATACGGCGGACTCGTCAGAGGCGAGAGACTCGTCTACCTGAGGCTGGTGGTCGAACGGAAGCCGGAGAACAGCGACATCACGTACATCCCCCTTGTCCTCATCGACTCGATAGAGCGCGGCGTGATGAACGTTCCGAAGAAGGAGGTGAGGAACTACGCCCAGATCCAGCGGTGGTTCGGGGGTGAGGTCTACGAAATCTGATGGGATGGAAGGCGTGAGGCGCCTCGAGCGGAGGATCCTCAGGGTAAGCGAGGGTCTGAGGAGGCTCCAGAGGAGGGCCGAGAGGACCGCTTCCGGGGAGGAGTGGGACGAGCTGGAGGAGGAGGTCTGGAAGGTGGTGAGGGACGCTTACCAGCAGTCGCTCGAGGCGAGGCGTCGCAACGACCAGAGGGCCTCCCAGGCCTACCTCGGCATATCGCTCAAGGGACTGGAGCTCCTCAGCCGGATCAGGCGGGAGAGGGAGGTGGCCGAGCTCAGGGCGCTCGCGGAGGAGCTGGCGAAGGGCGGTGAGGGATCTTGAGGGGTTCGGTCCCTCTTCGGGGAGGTCAGGCGCTCTACCGGAGGCTCGTCGAGCTGAGAAGGGAGAGGGAGGCCGCGGCGACTAGGGTACCGGAGGACGCGGTGGAGTTCGCAGTCTCGGTCCTGAACTGGAGGCCCTTCGCCTACCAGGAGGAGCTGCTATCGGATCCGAGCAAGAGGATCTGCGTGTGCGCCGCCAGGCAGACCGGGAAGTCGACGACGGTCGCCGTGAAGGCGCTCCACCTGGCCCTCTCGAGGAAAGGGGCGAGGGTGCTGCTGGTGGCGCCGACGCTGAGACAGAGCCTTAACCTCCTGGAGAAGATCTCGGAGTTCGTCAGGGGCTCCGAAACCTGCCTGAAGCTCTTGCGTGCGAAGAGGAGGAGCGAGATCTCCTTCAGGAACGGCAGCCGGATAGTAGCGCTTCCGTCGGGGACGCTGGGTAGCACCATCAGGGGCCTCACCGCGGACCTCGTGATCGTCGACGAGGCGGCGTTCGTTCCGGAGCCGGTGATAACCGACGTCCTGATGCCCCAGATCGCAACCACCGACGGCCACTTCTGGATGGTGAGCACACCTTGGGACAGAAACCACGTCTTCTACCGGTGCTTCACCGATCCCGGGTGGAGCGTGAAGAGGTGGCCCGCGACCGCATGTCCTCTGATCAGACCGTCCTTCATCGAGGAGCAGAGGAGGCTGATGGGCGAGGAGGCCTTCAGGAGGGAGATGCTCGCGGAGTTCGTCGACGACGCCAGCAGCTTCTTCCCATCCGAGCTGATCAGGTCCTGCATCGAGGACTATCAGCCCGGCGAGGTCGGCCGCGGGAGGCTCTACGCTGGGTTCGACTGGGGAGGGAGGGCTGACCCGAACGCGCTGGCGGTCGTTGAGGCTGACGGCGGAACACTGAGGCTCGTCCACACCGAGCTCTGGATGAGCGAGAGCTACACCTACTCCGTCGGCAGGGTCGTGAACCTCTACCGGCAGATGGGTTTCGACCTAGCCCTGGAGGAGATAGGAGCGGGGATACCGATCAGGGAGCAGCTGGAGTCGTACGGGATACGGGTCATAGGCGTGGGGCCCGATGAGGTGGAGAGGGCCATGATCGCCACGAAGGTGTTGATGGAGGGCGGCAGGCTCAGGATCTACCTCGATGACGCCCTGATCTCCTCGCTGCAGGCGGTGAAGTTCGAGAGGACGAGGAGGGGCCGGCTCGTCTTCCATCACCCCCACGGCACGCGTGACGACCTCGCCAGGGCCCTTGCCTTGGCCTGCTACGCCTCCACCGTCGACTCCACCGGGAGCTTCGCTGCGGCGATCGGGTGAGCGTCTTGCTGCTGAGGCTGAGGGATTACGTCATCGTCCCGGAGAGGGAGGAGAGGAAGTCGTTCAGGCTGAGCCGTACCTTCGATTCGCCTGCGCGTTACTCGAAGAGGGTGCTGGAGGTCCACAGGGCTTTCGGGATCGGGATAGGCCGAAGGGAGCACGTGATCTACCGGGACCTGGTGCTGGACGTGGATCCCGGCGACGTGGTCTACGTCACTGGCGAGAGCGGAGGTGGGAAGTCACTGATCCTGAAAGACCTCGAGAGGGAGCTGCAGAGGCACGAGGAGTTCAAACCGGTGCTGAACATGGACTCGGTGGAGGTGGATCCGAACGAGCGGGTCATCGAGGGCGTGGGAAGGGACGTGGCCGAGGCGATAGAGCTGCTGTCCTTCGTCGGGCTCGGAGAGGCCTACCTCTTCCTCAGGAGGTACAGGGAGCTGAGCGACGGCCAGAAGTTCCGCTACAGGGTGGCGAAGGCCCTCGACCTGAAACCGAGGACGCTGATCGTAGACGAGTTCTGCTCGAACCTCGACCGCGTCACGGCGAGGGTCCTCGCCTTCCTCACGCAGAGGTGGTGCAGGAAGAGGGGGATGACCTTGGTGGCCGCCTCCGCCCACGACGACCTGGTCGAGGATTTGGGGCCTGACGTCCTCGTGATCAAGCGGTTCGGGTCCAACGCTGAGGTGAGGTACGATCTGCCGAGGCCGGAGAGGTGCAGTTTATTGCGCTCTCTGAAAATAGAAAAGGGCTCAGCGGAAGATTACAGGGCTCTCTCGGAGTTTCACTACCGTGGAAGGAACCCAGGACATGTGAAGGCGGTCTACAGAGCGATGATCGGCGATGAGCTCGCGGGCGTGATCGTCTACTCCTATCCGCATCCGAACCTCCGCGCACGCAACGCAGCTCTGCCGTTCCTTCGGGAGCTGATCAGATCCGGGATGCGGAGCTACCTCAAATGGCTGAACGAGCACTTCGTCCGGGTATCGCGTGTCATAGTCCACCCGAAGTTCAGGGGGATAGGCGTGGCGGTTGAGCTGGTCAGGCATACGATGCCGCTGGAGGGGAGACCCTACGTCGAGACGCTGGCCGTGATGGCGAAGTACAACCCGTTCTTCGAGCGGGCTGGGATGGTGAGGGTGTCTGGCCCCTCGGACGTGAGAATGGAGAGGCTCGATCGGGCGTACAAGGAGCTGAGGTCGTTAGGTGCCACGGAACGCATTCTGCTCGACGGCGAGCTCTTCAGGCGTTGGTTCGAGAGCCTGAACCGTCGCAAGCGGAGGAGGGCCCTCAATGCCCTGAGCTCCGTGGGAGACTACTGGAGGAGATCCGGTTCGAGGAAGCTGGACCCGGAGAGGGCCGCGAAGGCGCTCGTCTCGCTCCTCAACCCGCCGGAGTACCTGATCTGGAAGAACCCCGATCCCATCTACGCCGGGTTTCCTGACCCGCAGGTATCGCTCACTGGTCGCCCTTCTCAGGGATCATCCTCTTGACGTCGGTCCAGCACTCGCCGAGGACTGCACCTCCCATCTTCTCCCAGACCCAAGCGAGGAAGACGTTCCGGAGGACCTCCGCGTCGCTGCTCCCCATCTTGCCCTTGAGGTAGCTGAGGCACCGGTACTGCTCGTCCGTCAGGGTCACGAGGATGTGCTTCGGCATCCCGCAACCACCTATTTCCTCCCTATTCGCCTGCCATTATAA
Organism: Candidatus Calditenuis fumarioli; assembly: GCA_030059665.1. Classification (GTDB taxonomy): domain Archaea; phylum Thermoproteota; class Nitrososphaeria_A; order Caldarchaeales; family Calditenuaceae; genus Calditenuis; species Calditenuis fumarioli. The sequence goes on along the minus strand of JANVYR010000001.1, from coordinate 645,100 downwards.
TGCTATCTCCGGGGTGGTCCGGGTGGAAGCGGCCCATCGGTGACAACGCCGCTGGCTTCGGCAGGTCGCCGACGCCTCATGAAAGCTTTTTAGGAAGTCGCGGTATCACTGGTGACGTGCCGATCGCGTTCGTCCTGATAAACACGGAGATCGGTGCGGAGGAGGAGGTCCTGAAGCAGCTCCAGTCGATGCCCGCGGTCAAGGAGGCGTATGCAGTTTACGGCGTTTACGACATCGTGGCCAAGGTAGAGGCGGAGAACATGGAGAAGCTGAAGGAGATCGTCTCGTGGAACATCCGTCGGCTGGAGAAGGTCAGGTCCACCCTCACGATGCTCGTGATGAGCCCCTCCACCTGATCCGCCGAAGCCCGACCTTCTGACGCGGCGTGCTTGGTCAGCTCCGCACCTCCGTTGTTGGTGGTGAAAGTTTTTCTAAAGGTCATGCGAAACAGAACGCGATGCAGGACGTGAAGCTCAGGGTCACCGAGAGGGCGCTGGAGAAGATGAGGGAGGTTCTGAAAGAGGTCGGTGGTGAGGTGGGAATAAGGATCTTCGTGACGGAGGGTTGCTGCTGCGGGCCCCAGTACGGGTTGGCGCTGGAGGACCGGGAGTACGAGGGCGATAGGGTGGTGAACGTCGACGGCGTGAAGTTCTTCATCGACAGCTTCTCCGCCGAGCGGATCGGCGAGGTCGAGCTGGACTACGACGTCACGCCCTTCGGCGAGGGCTTCCTCGTGAGGCGGCTGGGAGCGCACGAGGAACACTCCCACGGCCACGGCGGCTGCTCATGCGGATGCGGACACTGACCGAGATCAGGGACTGAAGTTCGGGTCAGCGCAGAACGGGTGATCCGCTTGTCCGAGACGGCACCGAAGAGTCCAGAGGAGCTACTTGGGAGGCAAGCTCCGGAGTTCGAGCTGCCTGATGCCAACGGGAAGACCTTCAGGCTCTCCGACGTCCTGAACAAGGGGAGCTACGTCGTGGTTTACTTCTACCCGATGGCGGACACGCCGGGATGCACGAAGGAGGCCTGTTCCTTCAGGGACCACATGCTTGACCTCAGCTCGGAGGGCGTGACGGTCGTCGGCATCAGCACCGACCCGCCGGAGAGGAACGCGAGGTTCGCGAAAAAGTACGGGCTGAACTTCACACTGCTGAGCGACGTGCGCGGTGAGGTCGCAAGGGCCTACGCCTCCCTCAACGGCCTGACCAGGAAGGCGAAACGTCACACCTTCGTCATCGCGCCGGACGGAACGGTGGTGAAGGTCTTCACCAAGGTGAGCCCGGCGGAGCACGCGAAGGAGGTCCTCGAGTTCGTGAAGGCCCTCAAGTCAGGTGTGCAGAAGCAAGGCTAAGGCCGAGGTCACCGCACCTCGTCCATTTTCTTCACCTTCTCTATGTTGGTCCTCTCTGACTCGTCGATCCTCTCAACGGAGAGCCAGGCGTCCAGGATCTCCCGGGCGACGTGGGGGGAGGTGAGCCGGCCGCTTAGCGCAAGGACGTTTGCGTCGTTCCAGAGCCTCGCGCCCCTCGCGGTCTCGGCGTCGAAGCAGAGGGCCGCCCTCACGCCCCTCACCTTGTTCGCGGCAATCGAGACTCCGGTCCCGGTGTAGCAGACGACCACGCCGAAGTCCACCTCTCCCCCGGCGACCCTCTTGGCCACCTCAACGGCCACATCGGGCCACGGCTCGACCCGCCCCGTCACGAGGGAACCGACCCTCTCCACCTCGAAGCCCTTCGAGCTGAGGTACCTCACCACCTCCAGCGCGGCGGGGTACAGGTCGTCGGCACCCACCGCAACCCTCTTCCTGGTCTCTTGGGGAGTCCTAGCCTTGGTCATCCCAGATGCTTCGCGATGTCCTCGACCGTCGGGAACCTCCCTCCCTCGGCCTTCCTCGAGAAGACCAGCTTTCCGTCGACGTAGACGTCGAAGATCCCTCCGTCTCCCGTGTCCAGCGTCACCGAGAAGTCCTTCAGGTATTTCGTGCCGTACCTGTTGAGGAGGTCGCTCGCCAGCTGGATCGCCCTCGGGAGGAAGCCGCAGGGAACGCAGTAAACGATCCTGACCTGAGGCATCGACCCGTCAAGCTCGGCGTCGCTTTTAGCTGTTGTGGGAGATCGCGGGCATGTGATCTCCGTCAGACGAGAGAACCCGGATCCGGCACCTCCACGCCCTTGGCCCGCCAGTAGGAGAGGAGGACGATCTCGTAGACCGTTGCCAGCTCAGCCTCGTCCCTCGGGGCATAGACCATCACGGCGTTCTCCGGGATCAGCAACCCCGCGGCGGGGTGCCTCTCGCCCCAACCCTTGCGGAGTATCTCTTCGACCCAGTTGGGCGGTGCCATGAGGTGGAGGCTGCCGTCGCCGGGAGGATGGAGGTGCGCGAACTCCCTTCCGACCATGAAGGCGTCGGGTGGGCCTGCAGGCTCTCCCTCTTCGAGGACCAGGGCCCTCGCTCCGGGCACCGAGACCGCGCTCACCTCCTCCCTCACGCCGGGAAGGGAGAAGAGCAGCTCCGCGAGCCTCCTGTAAATCTCGGGGCTGGAGGTCTGGGTCAGCTGCTGGTGGGGCATGCCCCTTCTGGTCAAGGGCCTCTCGCCCTTCCTAACGGGGAGACCGTTGAGGAACGTCCAGACGCTGGGGTAGAACGAGACCTTCGACCAGCCTTCACCCCTCCTGACCGGTTCTATGGATGAGATCTCGAAGTGCCTGTCGAGGACCGCCTCCCTCTCCATTGCTAAGGGCGGCGTGCAGTAGTCCTCCTCCTCCCAGAGCAGGGTGCCCTTGAGGTCGTACCTCGCACCCCTGAGGCTGAGATCCAGGGCTGGCCCGAAGGGCCTCATGGACGCGATCGTTCCTCCGTCCAGCAGCTGCCTCACCCTGTGAAGCGCGCCCTCCCTCGGTCTCGCCCGGACCAGATAGTAGGCCATCCCAACCTCTACGTCTATGGAGGAGAAAAAGCGTTTGCCGCAAACTCAGCTCATTTACGGTTGAGCCCTTGCTCGAGGCAGCGTTAATAGCGAGGATTAGCGGTCGCCAGGAGGACGGAGATGCCGAAGTGGGGCTACTCGATCCAGCTCGCGGACGAGTCGAGGATCGCCAAGGCGAGCCTGAGGGAGGTGGACGCATCGCCGAAGTGGACGAGGGAGGTCTGTGCGGCCATCAAGGGGATGGACCTGGAGGACGCGAAGAGGCTGCTCCAGGACGTGATCGAACGCCGGAGGATGATACCTTACCGGAGGTACAGGAAGCTGAGGGCCCACCACTCCGAGACGAAGGGGCCGGGCGGTTACCCGGTCAAGCCAGCGAGGCTGCTGCTGAAGCTGCTGGAGTCGCTGGAGGCCAACGCCGAGTTCAAGGGACTCGACACCTCGAGGCTCAGGATAGTCCACGCGGCGGTCCACAAGGGCAGGGTGATCAAGAAGTTCTTCCCCAGGGCCTTCGGAAGGGCCTCTCCGCACAACAAGACGCTGATCCACATAGAGGTGGTTGCGGAACAGTACTGAGATCGAGTACCCTCACAGACCCCTTACCTTCACTTTCTCCAGAACCTCCACGAGCTCGGCGACGTCGCCCACTATGACGTCTGCGCCGTTAGCGATGAAGTCCCGCGTCGCGTCCTCAGGGTCAGGGTGGAGTCCGACCACGGCGGCGAAGAGGGTTTTGAGACCGTAGGACTCAGCATACCGGGCGGAGTGCAGGTCCTCGGCGGAGTTCCCCACGTAGAGCGGAGAGCTTCTGGGGCCCAAAGCCGCGGCCGACTTCAGGAGGCCGTACGGGCTCGGCTTCATCAGCGTCTCAGGCCCGCCCCTCCTCAGCTCGTCGGCTATGAAGACGCAGGCGCCCTCCCTGAAGAACGCCCTCAGGTCGTTAAGCACCTCCCAGGTGGTGACCGAGTCCCTGCCGGTGACCATCCCCATCCGACCGGAACCGATGAGCTCCTCCAACCTGAGGAGGACCGCTCCGTCCACCATCGGCACCTCGTTGCGGTACAGGCCCTCTCCGAAGTCGAAGTAGGGCCCGGTCCCGAAGACCGCCCTGACGGCATCCCTGCCGTAGTACAGGTCGTCGAAGACCGTCTCGAGCAGGTCGAGGCCGTAGGTTCTGCCCCTGCCGAGGAAATCCTTGAACGACTCGTACTCCGCGAAGATGCCCCTGTCCTGCGCCTGGACCCTCAGCACCGATTCCACGTCGTCGCGGGTCATGTGGGATCTGCCAGACCTGGGGGCCCTCTCCAGCAGCACCTCGAGCGGCACCGGGTTCACCCTGAGCATCTTCCTGGGAAAGGAGCGGTCCGGAGCTGAGGAGGCCACCGCGTCGAAGAGCTGCCTCGGGTTCTTAGGCCTGCGGCTCATCACGGCCTCCAACCTCTCGCCCAGCTCACGGATCGCAAGCTCCTCAACTCCGGTGAACAGCCAGAGGGCTATGACCCACGCGGCGTCCAGGTCGTTGTTGAACCCACCTGTCTTCCGGAGCAGGTAGAGGTGCCTGGCATCGAGCGCGGTGTCGGGCAGCTCCATCCCGAACGCTCCCTCCATCACGACCCTCACCGACTCGAGGACGGCCCTGTCGTAGGATCCCCTGACGTCGATCAGCACGCCGTCGCAGTCGAAGATCACCGCGTCGACGATCGCCAGCTCGTTGATTGCCGCCCTCCTGACGAGCCCCCGCCCGACCCTCACGAACGAGCTCAAGCGCTGAGTGCCCTCCTGTGGTTCGGCAGCCCCTCGACCTCCGCCAAAAGGCCCACCTCCTCCGATGCCTTCGCCCGGACGCGCTCATCGGCCCTGACGACGTTGATCAGCTTGACGTAGTCGAGGACCGTGAGACCTCCCCTTGCTCTGGCCCACCCTCCTGTCGGAAGGACGTGGGAGGCCCCTGCGAAGTAGTCCAGCAACACGCTCGGAACACCTGTACCGACCGTCACGGCTCCCGCGTTCCGGACCTTCCCGACGAGGTGGGCGAGCCCGTCGGAGGCCACCGAGAGGTGCTCCGGTGCGATCGCGTCCACCAATCTCACCGCGTCGTCCCAGCTCTCGGCGAGAACCACGTTCCATCCCATCGAGAGGTTCTGCCTCAGCACGCTATCCTCCGGCAGCGACCTGAGCTCCGACTCGAGGACGGACGCCAGCGCGTTCGCCGCATCCTCGTCGGCTGTCACGGCAACCGCTATCGATCCGGGGCCGTGTTCGGCCTGGGCCATCATGTCCATCGCCACAAGCTCCGCGCTCGATGACCTGTCGAAGAGCACCACGAGCTCGGTGGGACCTGCGACGAAGTCGATCGCCACGTCCGACTGGATCTGCCTCTTCGCCTCGGCGACGTACCTGTTACCGGGGCCGAGCACCTTCTCCACCGGTTTGACGCTCTCGGTCCCATAGGCCAGGGCCGCCACCGCCTGAGCACCACCCGACCAGAGCACCTCGTCGAAACCGGCGACGTGAGCGGCCGCGAGTACCGCAGTCCGGGTCTCCTCGCTCCTCGGTGGGGGTGTGGCGAGGACCTTCCGACCGACGCCGGCCACCGATGCGGGGACGCCGAGCATGACGATCGTGCTGACGTAGGGGGCCCTACCGCCCGGAGCGTAGCACCCGACCGACACCAGGGGCCTCCAGGTGGACTCGATGACCGTGCCCTCGGGATACCTGACCCGGAACGAGACGGACCTCAGCCGCCTCCGCTCCAGCCTCGAAACCCTCGACGCGAGCCTCCTCAGGGCCCTGACCAGCGACCTGTCGGCCCTCGAGACGGCCTCCTCCATCTCGCTCCTGCCGGAGACCAGGTCCTCAACGCTCAGCTCGACGCCGTCGAACCTTCTCGCCATCTCGACGAGCGCTTTGTCGCCCCTCTCCCTCACATCTGCGATGATCCTCCTCACGGTCTCGGAGAGCTGCGTGTCGGATCGAGAGGTCCTCCTGATCTCCCGGGCCAGAGCCTCAACTTCCCTTCCGCTCACCCTCATCGGCCTCAACTCCCCTCATCACCTCCTCGATCGAGAGGATCAGCTGTGGTTCGTGTATCACGAGACCCTGGGCAATTCTCCTCAGCCTCGGCAGTATCCGGAACAGCTCCGACCTCTCGATGACGGTGTTCACCGCGTACCACCCCGGTGCCGCGAGCCTGCTGATCGTGGGCGACTTCAGCCCAGGGAGGATGGAGAGGAGCTCCTGGAGGTTCTCCTCGCGGACGTTCAGGAAGACGTGCAGCCTCCTGCGGGACTCTATGACGCCCGTGAACATCGAGAGGACGTCCAGTATCTTCTCCCTCTTCCAGGGGTCCTTGAGGGCATCCCTGTTGGCGATGAGCGTGGCGCTGCTCACCATGATCTGCTCGACGATCCTGAGGTTGTTCTGCTCGAGCGTCCTCCCCGTCTCGGTGTTGTCCACTATTGCGTCCGCCTCCTCAGGAGGCTTGGCCTCGGTTGCACCGAAGGAGAGGTAAATCCCGACCTTCTCGTTCTCGCCGACGCGGTACCACGGCGTGACGATCATGGGCCTCATCTCCCCGAAGTACCTCCGGTAGACGGGGTTCTGCGCGATGGTCCGGGCTGTGATGTTCAGGTACTCAGTCGATATCCTCACGGGCAGACCTCTGGAGAGCCTCCGCTCGAGGAACTGGCTGATGCTGGTCGAGTCGTCAGAGGCCGGGGCCGCGAAGACCAGCCGGACCCTTCCGTACTCGAGGTCCCTCAGCACCTCCACGTCGGCGCCCGTCTCGAGGACCCAGTCGGATCCCGTGATGCCTATGTCGTGGAGACCGTCCTGGACGTAGACGGGGATCTCCTGGGGCCTCAGGATCTTCAGCGATATCTCCTGGTCGCTGATCGAGGGCCTGTACGACCTGTCCGCGCCCTTGACCTCGTAGAAAGCCGCCTGGAGGAGCTTCAGCGTATCCTGCTCCAGCGAGCCCTTCGGTATCGCGAACCTGAGCTTCCTCTCCGCCAACTCCTTGGATCACCGAAAGGCCTTTGACGTAAACGTTCCCGGGAAAAGGGGCGGCGAGCTGCCTCCCGACGTGGTTGCCGTGCAGGACATGCGCCCTTGCGTCCATCGATTCAGCGGAGACCGGAGTTCCGGGTCAACGGACCGTGTCTCTATGACCGTTGAGACGACGTTTAAAAGGAAGGCGATGACGGTAACGACAGGTGGTTTTGGTATGGCAGCAGCTCCAGGAGCTACGGTACCCGTGATCATCCTGAAGGAGGGGACGCAGAGGACCAGGGGAAGGGAGGCGCAGGCGGCCAACATAACCGTGGCGAAGGCGATCGCTGAGGCCATGCGGACTTCGCTCGGCCCGAGGGGAATGGACAAGATGCTCGTCGACAGCTTCGGGGACATCGTGATCACCAACGACGGAGCGACGATCCTGAAGGAGATGGACGTCGAGCACCCGGTCGCTAAGATGCTCGTGGAGGTCGCCAAGGCCCAGGACGAGGAGGTCGGTGACGGCACTACCACCGCCGTCGTCGTGGCCGGTGAGCTACTGGCCAAGGCCGAGGAGCTGATCGACAAGGAGATACACCCGTCGCTGATCATCGAGGGTTACAAGAAGGCAGCCGCAGAGGCCCTCAGGATCCTCGACGAGATCGGGGTGCCCGTCAACCCGCAGGACAGGGAGTACCTCATCCGGATCGCGAAGACCTCGCTCTCCAGCAAGCTGGTCGGTGAGTTCGCCGATCACCTCGCGAGGATAGCGGTGGACGCGGTGCTCAAGGTGGCCAGGCTCGAGAACGGCAAGTGGAAGGTGGACCTGGACGACATCAAGATCGAGAAGAAGGAGGGCATGTCGGTGGTCGACACTATGCTGATCGAGGGCATCGTGCTCGACAAGGAGGTGGTCCATCCTGACATGCCGAAGCTCGTGAGGAACGCGAGGATAGCGCTGCTGGACGCGCCGCTCGAGATCGAGAAGACCGAGTTCGACGCCAAGCTCCACATCGAGACGCCGGAGCAGATGAGGGCCTTCATGGAGCAGGAGGAGAAGATGCTTAAGGAGATGGTCGACAAGATCGCGGCGACCGGGGCCAACGTAGTCTTCTGCCAGAAGGGGATCGACGACCTCGCGCAGCACTTCCTCGCGAGGAAGGGGATACTCGCGGTCAGGAGGATAAAGAAGAGCGACATGGAGAAGCTCGCCAAGGCCACCGGCGGCAGGGTGATCTCGAGGATCGACGACCTCACGCCGGAGGACCTCGGAAAGGCCCAGCTGGTCGAGGAGAGGAGGGTCGGAGAGGACAAGATGGTCTTCGTCGAGGGCTGCGAGAACCCGAGGTCGGTGACGATCCTCGTCAGGGGAGGGACCCAGAGGATAGTCGACGAGGCCGAGCGCTCCCTCAAGGACGCGATCAACGTCGTCAAGGACATCCTGATCGAGCCCAAGATCGTCGCCGGCGGAGGTGCCATCGAGACCGAGCTCGCGCTGAGGCTCAGGGACTACGCGAGGACCCTGCCGGGGAAGGAGCAGCTCGCGGTGGAGAAGTTCGCTGAGGCCCTTGAGATAGTCCCGATACAGCTGGCCGAGAACGCCGGCCTCGACCCGGTCGAGAGCATCGTCACCCTGAGGAGCAAGCACAAGGAGGGCCAGATCTGGTTCGGCGTCGACGTCCTGAACAACAGGCTCCACGACATGATGTCGCTCAACGTCATAGATCCGGTCGCGGTGAAGAAGCAGGTGATCAAGTCGGCCGTCGAGGCCGCCTCCCTGGTGCTGAAGATCGACGACATCATCGCCGCGTCCAAGCTCTCGGAGAAGGAGAGCAAGAAGGAGAAGAAGGAGGAAGAGGAGGAGAAGAGCAGCACCAGCACCGACTTCGACTGAACAGACCTCGCTGAAGGCTGAAGAGGAAAGGAGCGATGGTGCTCGCTACGCAGCGAAGGCTCACCAAGTACGAGGAGACGAGGATAATCGGTGGGAGGGCGCTCCAGCTCTCGGTCGGCGCGTTCCCGCTGGTTAAGCCGGAGCCGGGCGACACGATATTCACCATCGCGGTCAAGGAGCTGAAGGCCGGCGTTCTACCGATAGTCATCAGGAGGCGCTACCCCGACGGGACCTACGAGGACGTACTCCTCCAGGATTTACTCCCGCCCCGTCTCGCCTGATCCCCCAAACAGCCTCTTTTTCCCTTACCACCAAACCCGCTACGGACACGTCCCTTCACGTATCATGCGCGTAGTCCGATGCACGTAATACGCTACGCTGCTACACACCATACGGTTAAATCCGCAACGTCGATTGGTCCTCGCCAGCCAGGTGAGGCGCGGTGGAGCCACCGGTTCAGCGGCCCAGCAGGGCCCAGTACGAGAGGCTCAGGGCCGAGATCAGGACCGTGGTCGGCTCCTTCACCGGCTACTTCGGGCCCTCCAGGTTCGTCGAGCTCCTGGGCGATCCGGCCGGCCTCCAGTGCTTCCTGACGCTGATCCGCCCGGGGTCACCGACGTCGGGAGCGGTCGAGCTGATGTTCTCGCTGCTGAAGGACGCGCTCACGCCGATGGACGGTGTAGTCGTGGTCGGCGGCGTCTACTCGGAGAAGTTCAGGGTGCCCGACGAGATCGACGGGCTGGCGACGTACATGGGGATGCCCGAGGCTCAGGTCGAGATGTTGAAGGAGGTCAGCAGGGCCACCGCGAAGGTCGACGGCGTCGCGGTCCAGGACGGCTACGAGCTATGGCTGCACGTGATGGCCTTCTCGGTCGAGTGCGCCTGGTCGGTCGTGCAGATAGGCCACAAGAGCGTACTCAGGAGGCTCTACCTTTGGAGCTCCAGGAGGGCAGCGGAGCGGGACCTCGTCGACGAGCCCCACACGCTCATCCTCTCAGACTCGAGGGCGAGGTACTGTCTCGACTTCACGCACTCGATGAACTGGGAGCTCCGGAGGTCTTCGGTGGAGGTACTCAGGGAGGGATTGGGGAGGCTGAGAAGGGTGGCGGCGTCGTACAGGCCCCGGGAGCAGAGGTCGCTGCTCGAGTACGTCCCGGACCTGCAGGCCGAGGAGAACCCGCTGACCACGCCGGTGCGGGTGAACTGGAGGGTGCTGGAGGGGCTCTGCAAAGACGTGCCCGAGGACTTCAGGGACCTGCTGATGCGTCGTGGCGTAGGGGTGGCTACGCTGAGGTTCCTCGCTATCTGCGCCAACCGGCTCTACGACGTGACGCCCACTCTGGAGGACCGTGCGGTCGTCGAGGCTAGGGCTGCCCCTATCGGCGACGATTCGGAGCAGCTCTGCTACGACCTCTTGGAGGCGATAAGGTACTCGAAGTTGAACGAGATGAGGCGGACGGAGCTGGAGGCCCGGGTCGAAGGGTTCATTGACTGGTACTTCGGGCCTAGGCAGAACTGACGCGAATAGACCTCAGATGAAGCCCAGTATCTCCTTGGCCTCGTCGCTCATCCTGTCGGGCGTCCAGGGCGGGTTGAAGGTCAGCTCCACATCGACCTTCTTCACCGAGGGTATCATGGACCTGATGGCCTCCTTCGCCTGCTCGACCACGAGGAAACCGACCGGGCAGCCGGGTGCGGTGAGCGTCATCTTGACGTAGACCGACCGCTCCTGCTGGTTGATCTGGATGTCGTAGATCAGGCCGAGGTCCACCACGTTCACCGGTATCTCGGGGTCGTAGACCATCTTCAGCGCCTCCAGCACCTTCTCCACCGTTATCTCTTCCTCCGACATTCCGGGTTTACTCGCTCCAGGCGGGTGATCAACGTTTCCTTTCGTAGCGCGATGCGGAGGACGCTTGATAGGGACGGCCGCGCATCCGGTTCCGGATGAGGGCCAGGATAGGGAGGGTCGAGGTAGGAGAGGGCCTGCCGGTCAGGTTGATGGGCGTGATCAACGTCAGCCCGGAGTCCTTCTACAAGGGATCGGTCAGGAGGTCTCCCGAGGAGGTCGCACGGGCCGCATCGGAGATGGAGGAGCAGGGGGCTGATGTGATAGATCTGGGAGCGATGTCCTCGGCGCCTTACCTCGAGTCCTGGATCGACGAGGAGACGGAGGCGGAGAGGATCAGGTGGGCATTGAAGGCGATAAGGGACGCGACCGACCTGCCCGTGTCCGTGGACTCGTTCAGGCCGAGGCCGGTGCTGGAGGCGCTGAGGATGGGCGCTGAAGCCGTCAACGACGTTTACGGGCTCGCCCACCTCAAACCCGTCCTCAGGGAGATAGCCGAGAGCGGAGCGGCGCTCGTCCTGATGGCGCGCGATGTGGAATCGGGCGACGTGATCGAGGGGATAATCCGGAGGCTGAGGGCGTCGGTGGAGGCCGCGCTGGACGCCGGGATAGAGGAGGAGAGGATCCTGATAGACCCGGGGATAGGCTTCCACCGGAACCACAGGGACCTGAAGTGGTACCAGGTCGACCTGGAGATCCTCCGGAGGCTGCGGGAGATCCGGGCCCTCGGTAGGCCTGTACTCATCGGGTGCTCGAGGAAGAGCTTCATCGGGAAGCTGACGGGAAGGGAGGATCCGGAGCAGCGGCTGTACGGCTCGATAGCCTCGGAGGCGATCGCGGTACTGCAGGGCGCGGACGTCGTGAGGACGCACAACGTTAGGGAGACGTTGGACGCCGTCAGGATGGCCTCTGCCTTCATCGGCAGGCCGGTGCGCGGTTAGGGCTTGACGCGGTGGAGGAGCAGGAGCGCCATGAGCGCCGCATCTACCACGTCGGCCGAGGAGCCGGGCCTTACGTCCCTCGACCTCATGTAGGAGTCCATGCGCTCGACCGCCCTCCTCCCGGCCGGGGTTGCGATCCCCCCGAGCCTCAGCGCGCCCTTTGCCAGGTCGGAGACGTATCGGGCAACGTGAAGGCCGTTCCTCCTGACGACGTGCGTGTCAGGGCGAGCTGCCATCACGGCCAGCAGGCCGTTGACCACCGCGACGTCCAGCCTGTTCGTGGACCCGAGGTAACGCCTCATGACCGGCAGGCAAACCTCGAAGGTCAGTGGGTAGCCCTCGACGAGCTCGTCGGCGACGAGGTCCCTCCCCCGGTATACCGAGAGGGCCTCCAGGAGGCGGATCCGCCTCTTTCTGATCTCGTGGTAGGTTTCGGGGTCTGTGACGTCGAGGTACGCGACCTTCCCTAGACCTCCGGGCTTGGCCTCGCGGATGGCCGCGAAGACGTCGACCGCATCGGCCTCACCCGCTGACCTCATCACCTTGACGACCTCCCTCCGCAGGCCCTTCTCACCCGATCTCGACCCGGAGGAAATCAGCCTGCCAGCGGCCGCGCAGAGCGGGACCAGCAGCAACAGGGCGCCGAGGTGGGCGTTGCCGCCGCGCTGGGAGGAGATCGAGTCCCGGACAGCTCCGAGCACGCACCTCCCCACCACACCCCTCGACCCTCTGGCACCTCCGATGGCGGCCCTCGCGAACCACCGGTAGGCCGAGACCGCGCTCACCGCCATCCTGAAGACGTTGAGCTCCTTCAGGTCGCGGTACCTGTCCACAAGCCCAGGCTTCGGTGCGGCGAGGGCCTCGACCAACAGGGCCTTGGTGGCTGCGGAAGCGACGGTGTGCGCGACCTCCTCGAGCGCCGACCCCGTCAAGGCCTCAGAGCTCCGAGAGGAGCCGGTGGAAGTCCCTCTGATGAACCCTGAAGGAGCTGAAGCGCCTCGCCCTGGCGTTCTCCCACAGGTCCAGCTCGCAGACGAAGAGCCCCTCCTCGTACAGGGGCGCCCTGTACAGGATCCTGCCGTCTGGGCCAACGGCCATCGAGCCGCCCCAGAAGTACTCCTCGTCCTCAGGCCCCACTCGGTTGACGAAGACGACGTGGACCGAGTTCATCAGCGCCGTGGCCGCGAGTATCGACCTCCAGGCAGAGGCGATCCAAGGCTCTCCCTCCGGACCCTGGCCGATCCCCCTCGCCGGCGAGGACGCGATGCAGACCAGGAGCTCGACCCCCATCCTCACGAGGGCCTCCGCGGGCTCGGGGTGCCAGAGGTCCTCGCAGATCGCCACGCCCATCCTTCCGAAGGGCGCGTCTATCACCCTGACGTCCCTCAGCGGATCGCCGGGAGCGAAGTACCTCGCCTCCTCGAAGAGCCCGTACGTCGGCAGGTAGAACTTCGGGATCACGGCCATCACCCTCCCGGAACCGATCACGGCCGCCGAGTTCCTCAGCACCCCGTCCCTTACCTCCTCGACGAAGCCGATGACCGACGTGAGCTTGGGTCCCTCACCGACCATCCTGCGGACGGCCTCACGGCAGGGCCTCGCCACCTCGTAAGCCAAGTCCCTCAAAACGTAACCGGTGAGGGAGAGCTCCGGGAAGATGACGACGTCAGCGCCCTCTGCCTCCGCCTCCTCCATCAGCCGCAGGTGCTTCTCCGCGTTGTGCTGGACGTCGCCGATCCTGCTCGAGATCTGGGCGATGGCCACCCTCACCTTACCCGTAACCTCCCACCTCCTCCCTCGGCTCCTCCGGCATCCTCTCCCTTCCCGGCAGGGCCCTCCCCAGCTCCTTCAGCAGCGGCCCCCTCGGGTCCTCCTTCACGACCGTCAGGACGACGTGGGTGTTGGTCCGCTCGACGTACGGGATGCTCAGGAGCTTCTTGGTGAAGTTGCTCACCTCCTGCCTGTTCTTGAACTTGGAGACGACGATGCTGTCGACCGTACCTGTGACGTCGTAGACGGAGACCGTGTTGGGTATCAGCGATATCTCCCTCTGGACCTCGAGGAGCCTGCCCTTCGAGACGGTCACCTCCGTCACCACCGTCAGCTCGTACCCGAGCTTCTCGTAGTCCACGATGGCCGAGTAACCCTTTATCACGCCCAAAGACTCCAGCCTCTTCACCCTCGCCGCGACCGTTCCCACAGAGACGTTCAGTCTCTTCGCGATCTCCCTGTACGATCGTCTCGCATCCTCGATGAGCTCTCCCAAGATGGCCAAATCTATCTCGTCAAGCTCCACAGCCACCAACTCAATTCCTGAACAAACATCGTTGTTATTTAAAACTTGATGGACGTTTGTGGGGTGGAATGCACCAACCTTATATTTGGGTGGGGGTTGAGCGTCGCGAGAATGGTCCTTCAGGTGTACGAGAAGAGCGGTGCGATTCCTTGGGAGGCGACGGCTGATCAGGTGATCAGGCTGATCAGGCAGGAGGGCGTGAGGTTCATCGACCTCCAGTTCACGGACCTGCCGGGGAAGCTGCAGCACGTGACCGTGACGGCCGAGTACTTCGACGAGTCGAGGTTCGCGGAGGGCGTTCCGAAGCTGGACGGCTCATCGATAAGGGGCTTCGCCGAGATCCACGAGTCCGACATGGTCCTGAAGCCCGACCCGACGACCTTCGCCCTTCTTCCCTGGGGTCAGGAGGCAGGGAAGACCGCCAGGATGATCTGCGACGTCTACAGGGGGTTCGGCGAGGGCAGGTTCACTAGGGATCCGAGGTACGTTGCGCAGCGGGCGGAGCAGTATTTGAGGGAGCAGGGCTTCGACGTCTCCTATTGGGGCCCGGAGATCGAGTTCTTCGTCTTCGACCGGGTCGAGTGGGACGTCTCTGTGCCGCAGAAGGGGATGAGCTTCTCCATCGAGTCGAAGGAGGGGGCGTGGAACAGCAGGGCCCATGGCGACTCCTACCCGATCAGGTACAAGGAGGGGTACTTCCCCGCACCGCCGCAGGACACGCTGATGGAGTACCGGAACCTGGTCAGCTCCTACCTGCTGGACTACTTCGGCATCCAGATCGACGCCCACCACCACGAGGTGGCCACCGCAGGCCAGTGCGAGATCGACATGAGGTATGACACGCTGGTGAGGATGGCCGACAAGGCCCAGACATACAAGTACGTGGCGCGTAACGTGGCGAAGCAGATGGGCCTGATAGCGACCTTCATGCCGAAGCCGATCTACGGCGACAACGCCTCCGGGATGCACGTCCACGTCAGCATCTGGAAGGACGGCGTCAACCTCTTCTACGACCCGAACGACGGCTACGCGGAGCTGAGCCAGCTGGCCAGGTACTTCATAGGAGGGCTGCTCGAGCACAGCAGGGCGCTCGCCGCGATCGTGGCACCCACCACCAACTCCTACAAGCGACTCGTTCCGGGATACGAGGCACCGATCTTCATCGCGTGGAGCAGGTCCAACAGGTCCGCGAACGTCAGGGTTCCGGTATACCTGAAGGGGACGCCCGGGGCTGCGAGGTCCAAGCGCATCGAGTTCAGGACGCCCGACCCGTCCGCAAACCCGTACCTCTGCTTCGCGGCCATCCTCTGCGCTGGGCTCGACGGGATCAGGAGGAAGATCGACCCGGGGGATCCGGTCGACGAGAACATCTACCACCTGACGCCGGAGCGGAGGAGGGAGCTCGGGATAAGGGAGCTGCCGGGGAGCCTGAAGGAGGCGGTGGATGCCCTCCTCTCCGACAGGGAGTTCCTCAGGCCGGTGTTCCCGGACGACGTGGTGGACGCCCTGGTGGAGATCGAGATGGCGCAGTTCAAGGCGGTGAGCGCGTTGCCGCACCCATACGAGTTTTACCTCTACTTCGACGTCTGATGCCTTACTTCACCTCCGGCACGGGCGCGTCTCTCCGAGCTTTCTACCACCTCATTTCATCCCGAGGACCTTCCTCACCGCCCGCTCGACTTTGCTCCCGTACTGCGCCGCCTTCTTCTCACCCTCCACGACGGAACCCGGTAGGCCGAGCTCACGGGCGATGGCCCTCAGCAAGAGCTTCCTTCGCTGGCCGTCGACCTTCAGCTCCGTCCCCGCCGAGAGGGCACGGGCGATCACCCTCCTGCTCAGGTACGGCAGCGTGAGGTGGCAGCCTCCGAGGGCCGCGGCGTTGAAGTCCCTCACGATCCCCCACCCCCAGAGCTCCTCGAGGTCACTGAGCATCTCCAGCTCCGCGCCGCGCGGTCCGTGCTGCCTGTAGGCCCTGAGGTACTTCGCGTATCCCCCGAAGAGCTCATCGGCTCCCTGTCCGGAGATCAGCTGCCTGAACCCGTTCCTCGCCGACTCGAGCGCGACCCTGTGGAAGATGACTCCCAGAGCGAGGTCCATGGGCCTCCGGAGGTCAAGGACGCGCTTCAGGTAAGCGGAGAGGTCTCGCACCTCCTCTTCGTCCAGCTCGCAGACCACGTGATCTGCCCCCATCTCCATAGCCACAGCGGTCGACCTCCTCACGTCCTCCGACCCCCTCATCCCGACCGTCACCGCGAGCACCTTCCTCCCGGTAGAGGCGATGAGCGAGAGCAGGACCGCGCTGTCGAGCCCTCCGGAGAAGGCGATCGCGCACCTGTTTCCCACGTTCCTCGAGATCGATTCGGTGAGGTCCTGCAGGAGAGCTTCAGGGTTGACGACGTTCTCGACGTTCTCTGCCCTCTCGGTGACCGTGAAGAGCCCCTCCGCGTCGATCCTCGCCGACGTGAACGGAGGCAGCCTGCGGATCAGACGGAATGGTCCAACCGAACTGGTTGGGAAGGGGAGGAGGCAGGCGACGCCGCAGTGGACCGCGTGTGCCGGAACCGAGGAGAAGTGGTCGGTCTCGACACGGATGCCGTCTTCGCAGACCTCAACCCTCAGAAAGAACTCGGGGTCGCGAACGCTGCTTTCCGCGGCCCTCGGCGTAAGCTCGACCACCACCGAGCGCCTCGTGACCTTGACGGGCCTCTCGCCCGAGTACAGGACCGTTACCGCAGACCTGGGCTTCTCCTCCGCGAAGACGTCCGGCGTGACCGGCGATCGGTCGACGAGCAGCTCGAACCTCCCCCAGGCCCTCGCGGCGGAGAGCATGACGTCGTGGTGGCGGGCGTGGTGAACAGGTGTTTGCGCCCACGTCACCGCGTAGATGACCAATCCCGCAGCCCGTTGTGCCCTACGGGTTTAAACCGGTTCCCCTGCCTGGCTTGGACGGTTAAGTTGAAGTGATAGGTGATTCGTCCTTGACGGGGCGATGACCGGGGAGGTGAATGCTGCTTGGTGATGAGTTCAGCCTTGGCGGAGCCCCCGGAGAAGGGCCCGTAGCTCAGCGGTAGAGCGCCCGGAGTTGGAGGTTAATTTGAGATATGGAAGGATCGATCCTCTACACATATCGCACAACGTTCCTAACATCAATCCCTGCTTCTCCTGCCTTCTCTATTACGATCAGATATAGATCGCCATCATATGACTTGCTGACGGTGACGTTCATGCAGGTTATGCAGGTGATGTGATATGAAGATCTACGCCGACGTCCACTGGAGGAAGGATCACGTGGTAGTGGCCGACGGTGTCGTTAAGAGGTTCAGGAAGCTCAGCGACATACCCGCTCAGGCCGGAGACGAGCTGTACGTGGATGCGATACTACCGAGCAGATTTAGGGAGTTCGAGGAGCTATTAGCTAGAGGCGTCCGGATATTCTACCTGAGGAGGACTGATGTCATAGAGAAGTACAGGGAGACGAAGAGCGACGAGGACGACGCCAGGGCCCTAGCTAGAATACCGGAACACCTCTTCAGGGAGCTCACAGGAAAGGAGCTGGAGGTCAGAAGGCTTCTGCACAAATACACGACGACGAAATCGCACCTGAAACTTGTAAAGCAACTGTCACGCGAAGCGGACGATGAGGAGACCAGGGCACACTACAGACATCTCATCAATCACCTGAGGAGGCGGAAAGATAAGCTGGCCAGGGAGATAGACGCACTGGCGAGAAGCTTCCTACCGATCCATCAGATATCGGAGAGATTGAGGATCAGCTCAGGCAAATGCCTCTACGGCAGGGTAGCTTTGGTCCAACTGCTGTTGTACGTGGACTTCAGCTTAGGGCTGAGGAAGATATTGACCTATACTGGTAACTACTATCCGAACGACGGAAAGTACAACAAAATGCTGAAAGATGCGACAGAATCGCTGACAATTAGTGTGAAGGGAAGGCAGAAGATCAAGGGCAAAGAGGTGCGGGAGGTCCTGAAAACCGTAAAGAATACACTAAAAGCGATGAAGAGGTGAGAACGGGGGAAAGAGCCGGATGGGGACCTGGGCAATAGAGCGCCGAATGCAGACCTACCGCGAGGGGGGATGAAGCAATTAACAGCCGAATGCCTGAGGTCCTCATTCCGGCTCCCCTAAACAATACTGACAACCATCTGCTAACTGAAATCACTCCCTTTCTTATCATCGAGTTAATCATGTGATTTCGGTAAGCGATGAGGATGAGCAGAGATCGACGGAGCTGACGCTCATCCGAACGGTGTCTTCTTTCGTCTACTAAGGTTTAAATGCTAAGATGGAAAATAATCAGTACGTGGGCCCGTAGCTCAGCGGAAGAGTATATTGGGGTATTCCCCCAATATCTTCAACGCCCGGCTGTTAACCGGAAGGTCGTGGGTTCGAGTCCCACCGGGCCCGCAACGGAGATTTCGCGTTTTCTCGGCTGAACTCGTCGTTCTCGCGAGGAAAGTTGAGGGCTAACACAGCAGAAGATCTCGGAATCAGACCACCTCCACGGCATACTCAGGCGCGTCGCTGATCACGACGCTCCTCTCACCCAATTCCTCAAGCTCGCCCCACGTCAGCGGTATCACGTGGACCCTCGGGAGGCCGTTCTCCAGAAGGGCCCTCTTTATCCTCTCGAGCCTTTCGAGGTAGCTCATCCCCCCGAACGCGTCGGATATCACCAGAAGGTCGATGTCGCTCTCCTCGAGCCAGTCCCCTCGGGCGAAGCTCCCGAAGAGCAGAACCCTCGCGTCGGCCGCGACGCTCCTGATCACCTCGACGGCCCTCTCGATCCTCCTCCTCACGTCTTCGGGCAAACCGAGGTCACCGAGTTTGGGGGCCGCACGCGAGGCCAATCCTCTCACCGACCGTCCTCACTACCTCCTTAGCGAGGTTAAGCATTTCCCGGGCAACGTCGCTTGAGATCGACCTGGAGGGTCTCCTGACGCCCGCGTTGGGGTATCTCGACAGCTCGTAGAAGGACGAGAGGAGCCCGATCTTCCCCTCGTCACCGACTGAGATCTCACCCCGGAGCTCGAGGTAAAGCTCGAGGAGGTCGTGGGTCCTAGGGAAGCGCCTCCTCTTGATCGCGAGGTACGCTGCCTTGAGGGCCTTCCCTGCGGCCTGCTGGGCTGCGAAGCAGGCCCAGTTGTTCCTTCCCCTGCTGAGGGCGTCCTCCGCCTCCTCGAGGTCGACGCAGGCCTCATAGAACCAGTCCTCGATCTCGGGTCTGAGCTCGCCTTCCATGATGAACCGGGACCCGCAATTTCACCAGCTCGGTCACCGGAAAAACGCTTCTTCACGATACTGGGCGACCCGGATGTCTCGCCGAAAGACCGATCCGCCCTCGGGTTCATAGACAGTTGTGGCGGTTGCGAGCGCGACACGAGACGACTTCAGGGTTCCAGGAAGGGAGAGCCAAAGGATCAGGTGTAGAACAGCTTCACCTCCTCCGAGAGCTGGGAGGTGACGATGAGCTTCGCCACGTTAGGCTTCGGCTTCCTGATAACCGGGTAGCCGCAGTTGGGGCACCTGAGCTGCGCAGCCCTCGGACCGATGTCCCGCTCGAAGAGGGTTCCGCACCTGACGCACTGGTAGACCACCTGCTGCGCCATCCCCGATCGCTTTGGTGCAGGGCAGATATCAACGTTATTTGGTTGGGAGGCGGCGGGTCGCCGGAAGCCGGGTGGTCAGATGGGGAAGATGAGGGCTGTGGCGAGGGCATACACGATGCAGGCTCTGGTGAAGTACCACGGCCTCCGCGACTGGAAGCTCAGGATACCTTACCACGACAGCATCTCCGTCAACACCGACGTCGCGTACGTTGTGGCTGAGGTGAGCTTCGGCGGCCTCGACGAGGACGTGGTGATCGCCAACGGCAGCATCCTGACCGGGAGGGCGAGGGAACGGGTCGTCGCGGTGCTCGACAGGGTCCGGGAGCTCTCGGGGATCGAGGAGAGGGCCCTCGTCAGAACCGAGAACCACCCGAAGGTCGGTGCTAAGGGGCTGGGGTTCTCATCCGCTGCCGGTGCTTCGATAGCGACGGCCGCGTACTTCGCCGCCGGCCTCGATGAGGTCTATGGCAGGAACGAGGCCCTGATCTCGAGGATAGCGAGGCTCCTCGCAGGTTCTGCTTGCAGGTCGGTGGTCGGGAAGTACGCCCGATGGTACGCGGGGACCGGGGACGAGGACAGCTACGCGGTCAGGTTCGCGGACGAGGGGAACCTGCCTCTGCGCTTCGCGATAGTTCCTCTGGGCATCGACGTGACCACCGAGGAGGCCCACAGGGAGGCGGAGTCGTCGCCGTACTTCAGCAGGAGGATCGAGGTCGCGAACGAGAGGTGCAATAGAGTTGAGAGGGCGATAATCGAGGGGGACTTCAAGACCTTCGGCTCGGAGGTCGAGAAGGACTCCTTGGAGCTCCACGCGGTCACCATGACCGGATCATCCGGGATGATCCTCATGACGCCCGAGTCGCTCCGGGTGATCTCCCTGGTGAGGAGGATGAGGTCTGAAGGTATCGAGGCCTACTTCTCGATGCAGACGGGCCCGACGGTCTACGTCAACGCGATGCCGGAGCACATCGACGAGGTGGTCCAGAGGTTGAGGGACGCGGGGTTCGAGGTCCTGGTCTCGGGGATCGGAGGCGGTGCGGAGGTCATCGAGCGGTGAAATCCGGTTAAATCCAGGAAAAGCCGGAGGGGTTCCGTGAGGTTCGGGATCTGCGTGCCCAACTTCGGCAACAACCTCAGCAGGGAGGGAGTCGTGAGATCGGCGATGGAGGCGGAGAGACTCGGGTACGATTCGGTCTGGACCACAGACCACATCACGGTGGGCGCAGCCCACCCCTATCCCTACGGCAGGATCCTCGAGTCACTGACGACGCTCAGCTACATCGCCGCTAAGACCGAGAGCATCACGCTCGGGACCTCGATCGTGGTGATGCCTTTGAGGCCGACGATCCTGACGGCGAAGCAGCTGGCCACCATCGACTACCTCTCCGGAGGGAGGCTGATCGTGGGGGTGGGCGCGGGTTGGGAGCCGACGGAGTTCAGGACCTTCGGCGTCGACTTCAGGAGGAGGGGCGCGCTCCTCGAGGAGCAGCTGAGGCTGTTGCGGGTGCTCTGGTCCAGCGAGCGGCCCGTCTTCGAGGGCAGGTTCCACCGGGTGAGGGACGTGATCTTCAGCCCTTTGCCGGCGCAGAAAGGAGGGCCCAGGATCTGGGTCGGAGGGAACACGGAGAGGGCCGTGAGGAGGGCTCTCTCGCTGGCCGACGGCTGGCACTTCACGGGGATACCGTTCGACGAGCTGGAGGAGCGGATGGCGCTGATCAGGTCTTCTGGACGGGAGGGCTTCACCGTCAGCGGGAGGCTGACCGTCAAGCTCGATCCCAGCGCGAAGAGCGAGGAATCCAGATCCGGCTCCGGTGAGAGGAGGTACATCGTGGGGGGATGGGCATCCAGGGTGGCGGAGGAGCTCTCGAGGTACGCGAAGCTCGGCGTCGAGCACGTCGCAATCTACCTCGGAGACCTGCCGGTGGACGCGCTGCTCTCGAAGATGAGGGAGTTCGTCAAGGACGTCGTGCCGTCTGTGGGATAGCGGCGAAGCCCTGATACGGATCCTCTCGGGAGCAACTGCAAGAGGTCGTCCACCAAGGGAGAAATACGGCGGACGCGCGGTTCCGGCGTGGACTTCTCCGAATCGCCCGAGCACAGGATCTTCAGGGAGTCGGTGAGGGAGTTCTGCAAGCGGCACGTGGAGCCGATCTGGATCGACGTCGACGAGAGGGGCGTCATACCAACCGACCTGATCGAGCGGATGGCCCAGGCGGGGATCTACGGCCTCACGATCTCCGAGGAGTACGGAGGTCAGGGAGGGACCTTCACGGAGGCAGCCATCGCCGGGGAGGAGCTCGCCTACCACGGCCCAGCGCTCTCGATCGCGGTGCTCTTCCTCATCCAGGCCTCATGGCCCTATGTCCTCCAGCTCTACGGCACCGAGGAGGCGAAGGCCGAGGTCCTTCCTGAGATAGCGAAGGGGAGGGCGGCCATGGGGATCTCGAGCACTGAGGCCCACGGGGGAAGCGACGTCTCCGATGTCAGGCTGAGGGCCGTGAGGGAGGGTGACGAGTGGGTCATCAGCGGCGAGAAGACCATGACCTCGCTCCCGACGGTGATCGAGTCCCTCAGGTGGGGAGGAGGTTGGTTCACGATAGCCAGGACAGGGGATCCGGCGCTGAAGCACAGGACAATAACCGACTTCTTCGTGCCGATGAAGCGGAACGGCGTAAGGGACCCAACGGTCTCGTACAGACCATGGACAGAGATCGCGAGGAGGGGCCTGGACACATCGGTGATCACCTTCAACGGAACCAGGGTGAAGGACCACTACAGGATAGGCGAGGTGAACGGCGGGTTCAAGATCGCGATGGAGGGCTTCAACCTCGCGAGGAGCATGATCGGTGCTGTCACGATAGGATGCGCCAGGTGGCTGCTAGACCAGGGCCTCGAGTGGATCAGAAAGAGGGAGGTCTTCGGGAGGCCGATAGCCTCGTACCAGTCCATCAGCTTCAGGTTCGCGGAGCTGGCGAAGGAGCTCGAGGCCGCGAGGCTCCTCTGCTACAAGGCCGCGTGGGTCGCAGACCGTTACTACTTCCACAAGGATCCCAACTTCACGCTGAGCGACGTGGCCCTGTACGGCGCGATGGCAAAGCTGAAGTGCGCTCCGCTCGCGGTCGAGATAGGGATGGAGGTAACCAAGTGGTTCGGGGGAGCGGCGTACTTCAAGGAGCTCCCCATCATGAGGGCCTGGCTCGGGGCCTTCAGCTACGTCGTCGGAGCCGAGGGAACCGAGAACATCATGAAGCTGATCGTCGCGAGGACCCTCATCGGAAGGGACCTGGTCTGAGCCCGGCGAACGTTCTTTACTGGGCCTTCAGCGGACTCCTCCGATGGTGAGGGGAGGGACGAGACCGCTTTACAAGCTGTACGAGGTCACGCAGGACGGGAAATTGGTGAGGAAGAGCAGGTTCTGCCCCGTCTGCGGAGAGGGCTACTTCATGGCCGACCACGGAGACAGGTACTACTGCGGCCGGTGCCACCACACGATCTTCAAGACCGCAGAGGCGCCGAAGCCCTCACCCGCAAGAGCGAGGAGGAGGTGACAGCTCACCGCTCAGGGACCATGGCCTTCAGCACCGAATACGCGAAGGACCTGATCGCGTCGTCCACCTCCACAACCACCACGCCCTCGCCGGGCTGACCGTAGACCACGAGGCCGCCCGAGGGGACGAGGTAGACGGCCGCGAGCGCCAGGAGGTCCTCCTCCCCCTCCACCACCAGGTGGACCCTTCCGCCGGAGCGAATCGCTTCCTCGAGGGCCTCGAAGGCCTCCCTCGAGATCGTCCCAGCCTCGTTCCGGCACCTGACCACCCTGTCCACATCGAGCCTCACCTCCGACGTGAGCTCGCGGAGCGTCTTGCCGTCGGTCACGTAGACGACCTCGTTGGGCGAGAAAGGGGAGACGGTCGAAGAGACCACGTCCCCCACCACCACCAGAGGGCCCTTCCTGGCCGAGATCGCCCTCCCCAACTCGAGCGAGACCTGGTCCGGCGGGCCGGTGATCAGGCGACCGAGCGGCCTCTTCAGGAGCTGCCGGTGCTCGTCTTTGAGCCTGAGGACCTCCGCACCGGGCGGGAAGACCTCACTCGACCTTGACCGCATACCTCCCCGGCTTGGCGATGTTCAGCAGCTTCGCGATCTCCGACTCCTCGGGGACCAGGACGACGATCAACCCGGAGAAGCTGTTGGAAAGGTTGGTGGAGCCGCAGTTCCAGCACCTGTCACCGGTGGTGATGGCCCTGCACTCCCTGCAGGCCCTCTCCCTCAGGGCCGCTCACCTCTTCGCCTGAGGCTTCGGGGCCAGCTGCTGCTCGATCCACTCGAGCTTGCCGAGGTACGGCTGCCGGGTGGTGAGCCCTACCTTACCTCCGGCGATCGAGACCGCAACTATCCTCGCCCTCACCCTGTCGCCGACGCCGAGCCGGAGGCCCGACTTGGTGGCGATGAGCTCCATGTTCCTCTTGTCGAACGAGACGTAGTCGTCGATGATCTGGGAGAGGTGGAGCAGCGCATCGACGGTTCCTATCCTGACGAAGGCACCGAACTCGGTGACGTCCACGACCTCGCCCTCGACGACCTCCTGGACCTGCGGGATGAACGCGAGCAGGGTGCAGACTACCCTGTGGTAGGATGCGGGGTCCTTCGGCAGCAGTACTCCTATCGGGTCGACCTCTGCGTCGATGACCGCGACGACGTAGCCCAGCTCCTCGTCGACGAGCCCCTCGTAGGCGCTTGAGAGCTTCTCCATCACCACCTGCTTGAGCGGCCTCCCGAACTCGCGCGGCTCTATGCCCACGACGTCCTCCACCCTGACCAGAAAGAACATGATCCCGACTTGGCGTGATTTCCGCACCGCCTTATAAAAAAGGTAGCTCGGAAGACGGCACAGGGTCCAGCTCTGGCCAAACTGGCGCCCGAGATCCATTCCCTGATAATCTGCGACGGTCATACCGTGCAGTCTTTATCACGGGCCGAGGGGTACACAGAGTGGGTCGTGAGGGAAACCCGCATAAGGCCCCAATCGGTGGTGACGTCTTCGGATGTACGACGTTGAGCAGTACCCGGTGAAGAGGATCGTAAAGCGCGACGGAAGGGTCGTCGACTTCGATCCCGAGAGGATCAGGAACGCGATAAGGAAGGCGATGGTCGCCACGGGGAAGCTCGACGAGCAGCTGCTGGACAAGGTGACGCAGCACGTCCTCCAGCTGATAGCCGAGAAGTTCGGGACAGAGAGGATCCCCCACGTCGAGGACGTCCAGGACCTGGTGGAGCTGACGCTGGTGAAGTTCGACCTGTACGAGGTCGCCAAGGCCTACATCCTCTACCGGAAGGAGAGGGAGAGGATCAGGAAGGAGAAGATGCGGATACTGGAGAAGGACTACCTGGACGAGGTGGACAAGCGCTTCTCGGTCAACGCGCTCAGGCTGATGGCCTCGAGGTACCTGCTCAGGAACGAGGAGGGGAAGCTCATCGAGGGACCGAAGCAGATGTTCCAGAGGATCGCGGCGCTCGTGGTGATCCCGGACCTCCTCTACGACCCGAGGGTCTTCGACGTCGACAGGGGCCAGCCGGTCCACCCGAACGAGGAGTTCGACCCGGTCCTCTGGGAGGGGAAGCTCGGGCTGAGGGACAGCGAGGGCAACCTCCTCTTCACCTGGAACCGATGGCACCTGGACCGGATGAAGGCGCTCTACGACCGGCTGAACTCCGAGGGAGCGATGAGGGTTCCCTTCTCGAGGTTCCTGGAGATGCTGAGGTCCGGAGAGCTCGACGACCACGCCGCCGACTACCTCAGGTACTACGACCTCATGGCGGAGAAGAAATTCATGCCCAACAGCCCGACCCTCTTCAACGCCGGGACGAGGCTCGGACAGCTGTCGGCGTGCTTCGTCCTCCCGATAGACGACAACATGGAATCGATCATGAAGGCGGCCACCGATGCGGCGATGATCTTCAAGAGCGGTGGAGGGATTGGGATCAACTACTCGAAGCTGAGGCCCGAGGGAGACATAGTGGCATCGACATCCGGCGTGGCCTCGGGGCCTGTGACGTTCATGCGGATCATCGACACGGTGACCGACGTCGTCAAGCAGGGAGGGAAGCGCAGGGGAGCGAACATGGGGATCCTCGAGGTCTGGCACCCTGACATCGAGAAGTTCGTCAGGGCGAAGGAGCAGCCGGGCGTCCTGGAGAACTTCAACATCAGCGTCCTGATAGAGCCCTCGTTCTGGGAGCACCTCGAGAGGAACGAGCCCTACCCGCTGATCAACCCGAGGAACGGGAAGGTCTGGGGGAGGGTCAACCCGAGGCACCTCTTCAGGCTCATCGCGCAGATGGCCTGGAAGACCGCGGACCCAGGCGTCCTCTTCCTGGACAACATCAACAGACGGAACGTCCTGAGGAAGGCGCTCGGCGAGATACGGGCTACCAACCCCTGCGTTACCGGAGACACGTGGGTGATGACCGCAGAGGGGCCGAGGCAGGTCAAGGAGCTGGTCGGACGACCGGTGGACCTGGTGGTAAACGGAAGGGTCTACAGGTCCGAGAGCGGCTTCTTCAGCACCGGCGTCAAACCCGTCCTGAGGCTCATCACTCGTGAAGGATACGAGCTCCGGCTCACGGGCGACCATCCGGTGGCGAAGGTGACCTCGGTGAGGAGGAAATGGATCGGAGGCGGGTGGAGCTACGAGGTCAGTTGGGAGTGGTGCAGGGCTTCTGATCTGAGACCGGGGGACAAGGTCCTACTGAACGACCACAGGGCCCTCGCCGGATGGCCTGGGGAGCTGGGCTACGAAGAGGGGCTGCTGGTGGGAGCTCTGGCTGGCGACGGTTGGATCACCAACGGAGGAAGAGGGAGGACTCGCGCAGTCATAGCGGTATGGGCAGCGGACGGAGGGGCTGCCGAGACGATGCTCGAGCTGGAGGAGGCCGCATCACACCTCCCCCACAGGAGCGACTGGGGCGGATGGATCGGCCCGCACGGCGGGCGCTACGTCATGAGGCTCTCGGCGATCACGGAACTCGCCGCGAGGCTCGGCCTCAGGCCCGGGAGGGGAGGGGCACGGGTCGTTACTCCGGAGCTGGAGCGCCAATCGTCCGAGTTCTATAGGGGCTACCTTAGGGCGCTCTTCGACAGCGACGGCTCGGTTCAGGGCAGTCACAGGAAGGGCGTCTCGCTGCGTCTCGCGCAGAGCGATCTGGCATTCCTGAAATCCGTCCAGCGGATGCTGCTCAGGCTCGGGATCTTCAGCAGGATCTACAAGCGCAGGGACCGCGCGGTGAAACCCCTGCCGGACGGGCGCGGAGGTTACAGGGAGTACGAGACGGCACCGCAGTACGAGCTGGTGATCTCGAACGAGAGCCTCGTCAGATTCGCCGAGCTGATAGGCCTCTCCCATACCGAAAAGCGGAGGAAGCTGCTGGAGCACCTGGCAAGCTACCGGAGGAGGCCGAACGGAGAGCTCTTCGTCGCCACCGTGGAGTCGGTCTGCCCTGACGGCGTCGAGGAGGTCTACGACGTCTCCGTGCCGGGGATAAACGCGTTCGACGCCAACGGGCTCCTCGTCCACAACTGCGGTGAGGAGCCTCTGTACGAGTACGAGGTCTGCAACCTCGGGTCCGTCAACCTCCACGCCTTCGTCAAGAGGGTCAACGGGAAGGCGGAGGTCGACTGGGAGGCCCTCGCGGAGACCGTCAGGATCGCCTACAGGTTCCTGGACAACGTGATCGACGTCAACAACTACCCGCTTAAGGAGATCGACGAGATGGCCCACAGGACGAGAAGGGTGGGCCTCGGGATAATGGGGCTCGCCGACATGCTGTACGCCCTGAGGATCCCCTACAACAGCGAGGAGGGGTTCGAGGCGATGCAGAGGGTAATGGAGTTCGTGGCTTGGCACGCCTACATGGAGAGCGCCAAAAGGGCGAAGGAGAGGGGGCCGTTCCCGCTCTACTGGCAGAGCAGCTATCCCGAGGGCCATCTGCCGCTGGAGGGCTTCTACCACAGGGAGCTCTGGACGATGGACTGGGACAGGGTCGTGGAGGAGATAAAGAGGAACGGGATCAGGAACAGCTTCGTCCTCTCCATCGCTCCGACGGGGAGCATATCGATGCTCGTCGACACGAGCTCGGGCCTCGAACCGGTCTTCGCGCTCGTCTACGAGAAGAGGGTGACCGTCGGTACCTTCTACTACATCGACCCCGAGTTCGAGAGGTACCTGGAGGAGAGGGGCATGAAGACCGACGAGGTCCTGAAGAGGGTCGCGGAGAACGGCGGCTCGATCCAGGGCTTGGACGACCTCTTCGACGAGGAGGCGATGAGGGTCTTCGTGGTGGCCTACGACATACCCTGGTGGGACCACGTGAGGGCGCAGTACCACGTCGGCCTCTGGGTGGACGCGGCCGTTAGCAAGACGATCAACATGCCCTCGTGGGTGACCGTGGAGGACGTCGAGGCGGCCTACCTCTTCGCCTACAGGCTCGGTCTCAAGGGGATCACGATCTACAGGGACCAGTCGAAGCCCGGGCAGGTCCTTGTGACGCCATCCCAGCGGACCGAGAGGTACGTGCTCAGGGTCAGGAACAACACGATCGAGATGATGAGGTCGCTCGGGATCGACGTGACGCCTTTCCTGCGCCACCTGGAGGAGAAGTCGCCGGAGGAGGCGAAGGTCTTCCTGAAGGTGGGCCCAGCGGCCGAGGAGGTGGAAGGATCAACGGGTGGAGGCCGCGGCGAAGTCGGCGCTCAAGAGGCCTGTCCGGTCTGCGGCAGCAGGACGCTCATCCACCAGAGCGGGTGCGTCACGTGCGCCGATTGCGGATGGTCCGTCTGCGTCTCCGGTTGACCCAAAACCTCCTCCGCAAATCCTCACCCTCACTCTCACAGCTTTTCTCCAACGGTTAAATTCGGTCTGAGCACACCGCATTCGAGGAAGGGATGAGGGCGGTAATCCTCGCAGGCGGTGAGGGGAAGCGCCTCAGGCCCCTGACGTACTACTTTCAGAAGTGCATGGTCCCGGTCGGGAAGAGGCAGCTGCCGCTGCTCCACTACGTCTTAGCGAACATCGCGAGGCACGGGATCACGGACTTCGTGGTGCTCGTGGGGTACAGGGGCGAGCAGGTCAGGAACTACTTCGGGTCCGGAGAGCGCTTCGGCTGGAGCATCACGTACGTTGAGGACACAGAGGAGTACTCGGGGACCGGAGGATCTCTCCTCAACGCGATCAGGATCGGAGCCCTCTCGCCGGAGGAGGACGTGCTGGTCCACTACGGCGACATACTGACGAACCTGAACGTCTCGAGGATGGTCGACCTTCACCGGGAGAGGTCGGCCGACTCGGTCCTTGCCCTCTCGAGCGGCTACGAGCTTCCCGTGGGCGTTGCGAGGGTGGAGGGGGAGAGGGTCGTCGAGCTGGTGGAGAAGCCGAGGCTGCCGCTGATGGTGACGATCGGCGTCCTGACGCTCTCCGGGAGGGGGCTGGCCCTGCTCGAGGGTTTGGGGCCGAGGTCCGACCTGATGAGGGACCTGATACCGGAGATGATCAGGAGGGGGTTCGTCGTGGTGCCGTACACCGTGACGGAGTTCTGGCTCGACGTCGGCTCGATCGAGAGGTACGAGAAGATGGACGCCGACGAGATCGACAGGGCTATGTCGGGCGTGGTGGATTGAGGCTTCTCCCCCAGCTTTCGAGGTAGCAGAGCTATTAGGGACGTGAAGGGGTAGCACTGGGTTGAGCAGGCTGGTGCTGTACAAGACTCCGGAGATGAGGAACCCGATCACCGTGATGGGCTTCGGAGGCTGGGCAGACGCCGGGAACGTCTCCACCCTCTCCCTTGCGTACCTGAGGGAGGCTGAGGGAGCGATGGAGCTGGGGAGGATCGAGACCTCCGACCTGATCGACCACACCCAGCACAGGCCCGTGGTGACCATCGAGGGGGGATTCATCAAGGAGATCAGGATGCCCGGGTGGGAGATACACTACGCCATGAGGAAGGACGCGGACCTGATCCTGCTCTCGGGGTACGAGCTCTCCCACGGCTGGGACCAGTTCGTCAAGGCCCTCTTCGAGCTGATGGACGCGTTCGGCTCGAGGACGCTCGTCACGATCGGCGGCCTCATCGACCGGACCCCGCACACCAGGCCGGTGAAGCTCTCCTTCCTCACCACGAGCAGGAGGCTTTACGCCAAGTGCATGGCCCTCGGCATGAACCCGTCGAACTACAGGGGCCCCGCGAGCATGCACAGCTACATCATCTACAACTCCGCGCTGAAGGGTCTGGAGGCGCTCTCGCTCTGGGGTCACGTTCCCACGTACCTGAACATCCCGAACCCGAGGGTGGTACTGGCGGTGCTCGAGAAGCTCAGCTCCGTCCTCGAGATCAACCTCAGCCTCGAGAGGCTCTACGTCGACGCCGCGGTCTTCGACAGCAAGGTCAACTCGCTCGTCGAGGGCGACGAGGACCTGAAGGAGCTGGTGAGGGGGCTGGAGCAGGAGTACGACGAGCAGGAGAGGGACAGGGTCTCCTACATCGAGTGAGCGGGCCACGCGGCCTTGCGCCTCCTCGTCGTCGGCTGCGGCCAGATGGGAGGGTGGTTCGCGCGGCACCTCAGCTCCCTCGGGCACTCCCTTGAGCTCTACGACGTCGACCGGAACGCCGCAGAGAGGCTTGCGTCCGAGGTGGGAGGGAGGCCGATAGGGGATCTCCGGGAGTCCGGCGGAGGCGATGGGGTGATCGTCGCGGTACCGTCGAGGGCAGCGAGGGGAGCGCTGAGGGAGCTCGGTTCCCTTCCGAAGAGGTACGGGTTCGTCGTCGAGATCTCGGCGCTGAAGGGGCCTGTCGCGGGGGAGGTGAGGCGCCTCCGGCGGAAAGGGATGACCGTGGTGATGCTCCACCCCCTCTTCGGTCCGAGGACGAAGGACCTGGAGGGTACGGTGGCGGTCCACGTCGAGCCCGGTGACGAGGAAGCGGAGAGGAGCGTGATCGATCGGATCCTCCCCGGCACGAGGGTCATCACGATGGGGCTGAGGGAGCACGACGCCTCCGTCCGCTACTCGGTCGGTCTCACGCACTTCATCGGCCTCGCCGCGGCCCTCGCCCTGTCCAGGTCGGCCGCTGAGCCCCTCCCCACCAACAGCATGGGAGCGCTGATGAGACTCGTCGAGATCGCGCTCTCCGAATCCGACTCCTTCTACCTGGATGAGCCGATGCGTTCCGCGGCGTCCATGAGGGTGATGAGGGCCTTCCTGAGGGAGTGCGAGCGGACGCTGGACCTCCTGGAGCGCGGCGCCCTGCCCTCACAACTCCGCAGGGCGAGGAACAGGTTCAAGTCGATCCGGGAACAGTGTGTGCGAGGTAATGGGGTTTGAGCTGGCCGTTCGCGTCGCTCAGGTACGTGGGCAGACCCGTTCCGAGGGTTGAGGACAGGCGGTTCGTGACCGGCACAGGGACGTTCCTCGACGACCTGAGGGTTCCAGGCATGCTGTACGCGGCCTTCGTCAGGAGCAGGGTTGCCCACGCGAGGATCAGGTCGATCGACGCGAGTAGGGCCGAGAGGATGAGGGGAGTGGTGTCCGTCCTCACGGCGGAGGAGATGGCGAGGCACGCGGGGCCCGTTAGCACGGACGCGGGCAGCGACGTCCCGAGGGCCTGGCCGCTGGCTTCGAAGAAGGTCAGGTACTACGGGGAGCCGGTGGCGATGGTGATAGCGGAGGACAGGTACGTCGCCTACGACGCCGCTGAGATGGTCGAGGTCGAGTACGAGAGGCTGCCTCCGGTCACGGACGTGGAGCGGGCGCTGAGCGAGGGGGCTCCGCTGGTCCACGAGGAGCTTGGCACCAACGTGGCCTTCACCCACAGGAGGACCGGTGGTGACCCGGAAGGGGCCTTCGGTGCGGCGGAGGTCGTCAAGCGGTACAGGTTCAGGATCCAGCGCCTCGCGGCGGTGCCCATGGAGACGAGGGGAGTGTTGGCGGTTCCGGAGCCGGGAACCGGGAGGCTGGTGGTCCACGCGACGCACCAGTTCCCTCACGACCTGAGGAGGTGGACTGCAGAGGCCCTCGGCATCCCGATCAGCGACCTGAGAATCGTGGTCCACGACGTCGGAGGGGCCTTCGGGTCGAAGATCGCCCACTACCCGGAGGACGTGGCGGTGCCAGCGGCCGCGAGGCTCCTCGGGAGGCCCATCAAGTGGGTCGAGACGAGGTCGGAGTCGCTCACCGCGTCGACTCAGGGCAGGGGCGTGGTCGCTGAGATCGAGGTGGCCGCGAGGAGGGACGGCCTGCTCACCGGCATCAGAGCGAGGATCCTCGGCGACGTCGGCGCCTACCTCTACAGCCTCACCAAGGCCCCGTTCCTGAGCGTCCTCAGCATGCTCCCGGGAGCCTACAGGCTGAAGGGCATAGAGGGCGAGGTGGTGGGCGTCTACACCAACAAGGTCCCCGCGGGGCCCTACAGGGGGGCTGGAAGGCCGGAGGCATCCTACCTCATCGAGCGGACCGTCGAACGCCTCGCGAGGGAGCTCGGCATCGACCCGGCTGAGCTGAGGCTCCGCAACTTCATCGGACGTGACGAGTTCCCCTACAGGACCGTTACGGGGCACACCTACGACTCGGGCGACTACGCCGCGGCGCTGAGAAGGGCCCTCGACCTCCTCGGGTACCGGCAGATGAGGGGCCTGAAGGAGAGGGCCAGGGCCGAGGGGAAGCTCGTGGGGATAGGGCTCTCCGCCTACGTGGAGGTCTGCAACTTCGCTTCCCAGTCGGCCCGCGTGAAGGTGGAGAGCGACGGCAGGGTGACCGTCTACACCAGCACCATGCCCCACGGCCAGGGAGAGCAGACGGCCTTCGCCCAGCTGGTGGCCGACTTCTTCGGGATCGAGCTCGACGACGTCAGGGTTCTGTACGGCGACACGGAGACCGCGCCCGAGGGAGGGGGAACGGCGGGGAGCTGGACGCTGACGTCGGGAGGGGCCGCGATCATCGCCGCGTGCGAGAGGGTCAAAGAGAAGATGGTGAGGGTGGCCGCGCACCTCCTGGAGGTGAGGCCCGAGGACGTCGTCTTCGAGCGGGGGAGGTTCCACGTGAGGGGCCACGAGGACAGATCCGTCGGTTTCAGGGAGGTCGCCGCGGCGGCACACGACGAGGATTCCCTGCCCGAGGAGATCGAGCCCGGACTCGAGGCCTCAGCGCACCACTCGCCGAGGCTGACGTACCCGTTCGGCGCCCACGCGGTCGTCGTCGAGGTCGATCCCGAGACGTACCAGGTCAGGGTGCTGAAGGCGGTGATGGTGGACGACTGCGGCAACGTGGTGAACCCGATGCTGGTCGAGGGTCAGCTGATAGGAGGCGCTGTGCAGGCGCTGGGCCAGGCCCTTCACGAGGAGGTGGTCTACGACGGGGAGGGGCAGCCACTGACCGCGACGCTGACCGATTACCTGGTCCCGACCGCGGCGGAGGTTCCGAGGTTCGAGCTGGACAGGACGGTTACGCCGGCACCCAACGTCCTCGGGACGAAGGGCGTGGGGGAGGCGGCCACGATAGGGTTCGCGCAGGCGGTGATGAACGCGATCGAGGACGCGCTCTGGCCCCTGAGGATCGACGGGTCGCCCGCAAAGCCAAACTACCTCTGGGAGCTCGTGAGGGAATTCGGTTGAGGGGAGAACGGAGACGGGCATTCGGCGGTTCGCGGGCGCTTCACGCCCACCTTCCCAGTTGCCGCCGGTGAGCGTCAGCCGCCCGTACCCCTTCCGGCTGCGGCACCCTTTCGGGCCCTGGTACCGGTCGGGGCACCCGAGCCCGAGGCTTCCCCCGGACCCCGGCGACCACCTCTGCCGGCCCGCCTTCAGCATCTTTTGTAATCTATCCAATAGTTATGAGTTCCCAGGGTTGAGGACGAACGTATTTTGGTTGTAATACGCGGTTGAACGGTTGTGCTGCAGAGCGGCCGCGATCGCGGCCCGGATGCACGGGTCCAGGGACTCCGTCGGCCCTCGGAAGACGGTTTATTGGGGCCGCGTGAGGGTGGCAGGGAGGGTTGGGTGCAGAGGGCAAGCGGGTGATAGGAAGGGGAACTTGGATCGACATGGTGGCACACCGGCTGATCCGGCGCGAGAGGGAGCTGGGCAGGTCGCTCGACCTGATCAGGACCGAGAGCGGTTTCGGCGCGAGCGGGATACCCCACATCGGCTCCATGGCGGACGCGGTCAGGGCCTACGCGGTCACCCTCGCCCTCAGGGACATGGGGTACAACTCCGAGATGGTGCTCTTCTGCGACGACCTGGACGGGCTCCGGAAGGTGCCTGCGGGGATGCCTGAGAGGCTGAGGGAGGAGCTCCTGAGGCCGGTCAGCCACATCGAGGACCCCTTCGGCAGCTACAGGTCCTTCGCGGAGCGGATGGAGGAGATGCTGAAGTCCGCGCTGGACGAGGCCGGCATCGAGTACGTCTTCTGGTCCGGGAGGGAGGCCTGCAGGAGAGGCCTGATGGCGGAGCAGGCCCGCAGGATCCTGAGCCAGGCCTCGCGGATCGGCGAGCGGATCAAGGAGATGACCGGTCAGGAGAAGTTCACCCGGGTTCTGCCCTACTTCCCCATATGCAAGGGATGCGGCCGCATCTACACCGCGGAGGCCTACGACTTCGACCCGGTCCGCGGCAAGGTCAGGTACAGGTGCGTGGGAGTCCAGCTCAAGTCGGGTTGGTATCCCGGGTGCGGATACGAGGGTGAGGCCGACGTCTCGACCGACGAGGGCAAGCTCGCCTGGAAGGTGGAGTTCGCGGCGAGGTGGGCGGCCCTGGACATCAGGTTCGAGGCGTACGGGAAGGACATCGCCGACTCGGTGAGGGTGAACGATTGGGTCTCGGACGAAATCCTCGGCCACCCGCATCCATACCACGTGAGGTACGAGATGTTCCTCGACGCGGTGGGGAGGAAGATCTCCAAGTCGACGGGGAACGTCTTCACACCACAGATGTGGTACCGCTACGCATCGCCACAGAGCCTGATGCTGTTCCTTCTGAAGAGGGGCACGAGGACCAGGAAGGTCACGCCGTCAGCGATACCCAGGATGATGGAGGAGCTCGACAGGCTCGAGGAGTTCTACTTCCGCAACCGACAATCGAACGACCTCAAGACGGCGAAGCTGCGAGGCCTCTACGAGTACGCTCACCTGCTGAGGGTCCCCGATGGGCCGAAGCGGAGGGTTCCCTACAGACTCCTCCTCCAGCTGGCCCAGATAGCCCCCCAGGACAGGATCGAGGAGTTCGTCCTCCAGAGGCTCCAGCGTTACGGGTACGCCGTCGACGAGGACGCCAGGAGGAGGCTCTACTACGCCGTGAACTACCTGAGGGACCTGGGCCAGAGGGAGGCTGCGGCTCCGAGGGTGGAGGTGGACCCGAAGGTGGCCGAGGTGATGGCGAGGGTCCTCGAGGTCATCAAGTCCGGTGCTGGCCCCGAGGAGATCCAGTCGGCGGTCTTCGACGTCTCGAGGAGCATGGGCGTCGACCCCGTGGTGACCTTCAGGACCTTCTACAGGGTCCTGCTGAACCGGGAGAGCGGCCCCCGCCTCGGCCCTTACCTCCACGACCTGGGGGCCGAGTACCTGGAGCGGGTTCTCCAGCCCTACCTGAGCGTCCGACCGGCCGGCTGAGGCGCGTTCGGAACCCTCCGACCCGTCCGATCAAAATTTATCATTGGCCTTTCATTTTGAATGCTGCAGGGAGTTGACGGACACGGTGCTGCTCCAGGTGAGGGTGAGCGCGGCGCTGCTCAGAAGGGTCGATGAGCTCTGCGCGGAGGGCCTCTTCAAGAACAGGAGCGACGCTGTGAACGACGCCCTGAGGTACCTCGTCCTCCGGTATTCACGCACGAGCCCCGAGGGTAGAGCGACGGCCCTCTATCTGGGCGGGAGGCTTCCCAGGTCGGGATCGCCGACAGAGCTGGTCTTCAAGGCATCGAGGA
Source organism: Candidatus Calditenuis fumarioli (assembly GCA_030059665.1). GTDB lineage: Archaea > Thermoproteota > Nitrososphaeria_A > Caldarchaeales > Calditenuaceae > Calditenuis > Calditenuis fumarioli. Next base: position 609,612 of record JANVYR010000001.1, on the reverse strand, counting down.
GGAGGGAGGAGGTGGTGGAGCGGTGGACGCGATCGGACACGACGTCCTGACGATCCACCACCTGGCGCTCGAGGACGACCCGAGGTACGCCGACAACGAGGAGTACATCTCGATGACGAGGGGCCTGTTGAAGGCCGTGACGATCTTCGACCTCCTGAACCTGGTCGCTGCGGTCTCGGAGGCGGTCGGTGAGAGGGCCGGCAGGGAGATCTATCTGGCATACCTCAGGAGCGAGGAGCACGTGGTGCTCTTCCCGCCACCTCCTGGCTCCTGGGAGGAGCACGTCGAGGAGGTCTTTCCTGACCTCGTCAGGGGCGTCGACTACCTCGGGGTCCTGATCGAGCGGGCTCTGGAGACGAACCACGACGTGACGAGGTACGTGACCTGGCGCAGGGAGTACAGGGGAAGGTTCAGGACCAAGGTGGTATCACCGTCGGAAGCTCTTGGTAAGACGTGAACAATACGGGACGGCAATACGCTTAACTCCTCAGTGAGGGTCTCGATTCCGTGATCGCGCTTCAGGAGCTCCTCTCTCACCTCAGGGTCCTCGACCCGAAGGAGGTCAGCAGGAAGTGCGAGGTCGCGTACCTGCCGCCGAAGGAGGGGAAGGGCCCGAGGTACCTGATCAACGTGCTCGACCTCACGTACTGCTTCCACCTGAACGACGGCACCGCCGAGGAGGTGGTCAGGAACGAGGCTGCCGAGAGGGAGCTTTCGGTCGTGATGGCGAAGTACCTGATCAACCAGGTCCACGTCGAGTTCGAAAAGGGATGGGTGGGGATAGAGCGGTTCGCAAACGTCCAGCCCTACCACGGCGAGTACGTCCGGCGGGTCCTCCGGCCGCTATCGGAGGCATTCGGGTCTCGCTCGGAGCTCTTCGTCCAGTCGGCCTTCGCTACCGGAGGTAGAAGGGAGAGGTTGGGCGGCATATCCTTCAGCTTCAAGTTCTTTCCCAAGCTGCTCGCGCTGGTCCAGCTCTGGCCCTCCGACGAATCGGGCCTCAGGAGGGCTGAGGTGAGCGTCAAGCTCTCTCCCCACGCGGTCCGATACCTGGACGGGAAGGACGCGGTGACGGTCTCCGAGTTCCTGGTAAGGCGGCTGCTCCACAACAGGACCTCCCGGCGGAGGAGCGTTCCCCCCTAACCCTGATCGGTCCTTCCACCTTCACCCCACCTACCCAGCCACCGGTCCTCCGACGACCCCTCCCTCGCGTTCACCGCCCGTGCCATCTGGAAGAGCAGGGTCGAGAGCCTGTTCAGGTACCGTATGATCTCCGGGTTCAGGCCCTCCTGATCCGAGAGGAAGACCACAGACCTCTCGGCCCTCCTCGCGACGGCCCTCGCCAGGTGGAGCATTGAGCCGGCGAGCGTGCCGGACGGGTAAACGAAGTGCCTCAGCTCCTCCACCTCGGACCCGAGCCTCTCGAGGGCCCTCTCGAGCGACGCGACGTCATCGGCGTCTATCCTCCTGATGCCGAGCTTCGCAGGCTCCTCGGAGGCCAGCTCCGCGCCCATCCGGAAGAGCGCCTCCTGAACCCTCCTCAGCTCCTCGTCCAGGTCTGGATGTCTCTCCCTAAGGATGGACCTGCAGACGCCCAGGACCGAGTTGAGCTCGTCCACCTCCCCGCAGGCCACCACCCTCGGGTGGTACTTCCTCACCCTCTTGCCCTCCAGGAGCCAGGTGCTTCCGTCGTCACCGGTGCCGTACCTCACGCGGATGCCTAAGTGCTGCCCGGATAAGGGCGTGCTCGGAGGTAAGAGAGCTGTGGCGCGCCTTGTGGCTTAATTCGCAGACTTCTCCCGGTTCCTGAGCCCATTCTCTGAGCTTCGCATCGGTACCTCTGGACTTTGAAGGTGGCTCTTTATGAAGAGTAAGGCCTATGGCCTGCTGTTACTTACCTCATCTCAATGGCTTCCAACTATTGGAAGGGAGTTGACGAAAGGCTTATCAAGAGGGGAAAGGTCATACTTGACCTGAATTTCGTTAAGCGTTATGCAGATGAGCTTTAGGAGAGAGAAGGTGGACGATCGAAATGGTATTATTTGCATTCAAGACGATTTGATGAGAAGAAGTGCTATCCAAGAAGCCTAGATGGATGAAGGTAGAGATGGTACAGAAGGTGTTCATATACATCCTGTTTGCTGGACACAAAATGAACCTGAGACGAAGAACCACCAGCTGGAGAAGGGGGTAGAGCTAGAGGAATTAAGCCACAAGGCATAGCTCAAGAAAGGAAGAAAAGGGGAGGGGTTTGGATCGCTTCCACCGTCAGCTCAGGGTGTCCTCGGCCGTTTGGGGCCCGGGCCGGTGCTTAAACCCATAAAGTACGCCTCGCCGCCTCACGGCGGGGGCGACTTTTTACCCGGCTAGCGCCCGTGCCCGGGTCTCCCCCGCTGAAGCGCCCGCCCCTAGGCCCATCATCTTCCTCTTCCATTTATAGATCACCTCTACTGTTATCCTCTGTTCCTCCACCAACTCTTTCTTTTCCTCAGCGGTCAGGTATTTCGGATTAACCCCGAGCCTCTTCGCGGTCAACTGAACCAGTGAGTGCTTGGCCGCTCCGTCATATATCAGACCTTCTTGATCCTTCTTAGGGATGAGTCCGAATTTCCTGTAAACCTCGGTCAAGCTCTTGGTCTCATCAATCTCCATGAACACGTCGCAGACGAGTGCCTGTGTTACGACATCTCCGCCATCGATGCGCAGATCCTTGAACATTTCGCAGATCTTAGGATAGCAACTCTTGATGATCTGAATGAAGTTCGTCGCCTCCATCATCAGATAGTCCTCGGCCATCTCTACTCTCCACGACCTTTCGTCCTCTGATACTGGTAGAGCGTCGAGCTGTTGGAGCAGTCCCTGACGATTCCTTCTGGCATACCGATATAACAGCATGCTTACCCAACACGTCAGATGCTCTTTCATGAGAGGCCTCATGAATTTCGGCTTCATGTAGCGCAGTAAGACGGCATCATAAACATCGTTCTTGATCTCCGTCTTGAAACCCTCGAGGACCTGTGGGTTGTGTCTTTCCAACCACTCAATGAGTCCCTTTGGCTTCCCTGAATTCTTCTTCCTCCTCCATCCGTGAAGGGCCGATGGTCTGGTTAGGACCCAGACCTCGACCCCGTTTTCGATTAGCTGCTTGAGGATGGCTACGTTCGTCGGCCACAGGGCGTCCACCAGCACGCGGCGGACGCCCTGCGCGACGAGGAACCCCGGGAGCTCTCCGTTCTCGACTTGAGATATCAGCTCTTTCTCCGCTATGAAAACCATCGCCGGCCTCTTCTGATGGAAATCAACACATGCTCCGTCAAACCTCGGAAGCTCTGATATCTGCTCGAGTCTCCTGAACAGCTCAAGGGCTTTCTCCTTCAGCTTCCAATCGAGATGTTTTTGGTTTGCTTCTCCGATCATTCCTATCATCTCATATCGCAATGCACGTTCATAAGGAATGTGAGTTAGTGTCCAGGCTCCTGAAGGAGGTTTTGGTTCAGATAGGGGAGACGCAGGCGATACCCGTCCTTGAGCAGTTGATGACGTAATGAGGGATTATTTTACCCGGCAGGCGCCACTGATTTGGGAGAAGGGCATGAGGTTCAGGGACAGGAGGGAGGCAGGGCTGAGGCTTCTGGAGCTCGTCAGGAGGTGGCCCGAGCCTCCGGAGTTGGTGCTGGCCATACCGAGGGGAGGGGTCGTGGTGGGGTACGAGGTGGCGAGGGGGCTTGGCGCGGGGCTTGACGTTTTGATGGTCCGAAAGATAGGAGTTCCCGGGAACCCGGAGCTGGCCGCGGGTGCGGTCTCCGAGGACGGCGAGGTCTACGTCGAGCGCGAGGTCATAGAGCTCTACGGACTCGACGAATCGTACGTCTTCGAGCGGGCCTCGTCGATGCTGGGCGAGGTGAGGGAGAGGGCGCAGCGCCTGAGGGGAGGGGCGGAGAGGCTCGAGGTCAGGGGGAGGAGCGTGGTGCTCGTCGACGACGGGATGGCGACCGGGTCGACGATGATGGCCGGCATAAGGTCCGCGAGGCGGCTCGGTGCCAAAAGCGTGAGCGTCGCGGTTCCCGTCTCATCGAGGGAGGCGCTGATGAGGGCCGCATTAGAGGCTGACAGGGCCGAGGCGGTCTTCGTTCCGGATGAGTTCTTCGCGGTCGGAGAGTTCTACGAGCACTTCCCGCAGGTGGACGACGAGGAGGTGATAGGGCTGCTCAGGGCCGCGAGGGCGGTGAGGGGGACGTGAGGGACCCGTTGATCGCGTTGGGCCTGCTTCTGATCGCGATGGGTGCGGCGCTCGTTTTCGGCTCCCTGCTGGCGAGGCATCTTCCGGCGGTCGGAGAGCTCCACCCCCTGCTCTTCGTCTCGGTCAAGGTGGGCGACGTCACCGTGGGAACCTCACCGCTCCTCATCGTCGTCCTGCTGGCGCTGTACCTGATCCTCATGAGGTGGTAGCGCCCGGAGCCCGCCGCTCCCTCCGAACGGCTCAACTTCTATTAGCAGGCTATGGAGATGTGAACACCGGGCGGGGGTAGCCAAGCCTGGTCAAAGGCGCAGGGCTCAGGACCCTGTCCCGTAGGGGTTCGTGGGTTCGAATCCCACCCCCCGCACCAGACATGTTAACGGTATGCTGACGGTCTGACGGTACTGGTTTTATGGCAGAGGGAATGACCTTCCTACGACTCCCAACAGTCCTCGACACTCACCCTCGGATGTTACGCATTACCCGCTCAGGGTTAACGGTGTTATGACGGGATCACGTTGATGACTTACCACAATCGAACCTCTGCCCACGCAGCATCTTCCTCAATCTCTCTACAGCGTTCACATGTTGCTGGAAAACAGTGGAAGCGTGTTCGCTGTTCACGACCGCACTGTAAACCATCCGCTGGACATCGTGGTTATTCTTTGCAATTTTCGACCATGCATCCTTAGATGAATTAGCAGCTACTCTCAGACTGGTTAACTGTTGTGATGACGTCGTGTCCGCGAGCTTGTTGAGCAGCTCGAGCAGGTGGTCCTCAATAGAATGCTTTTGGAACGGCAGATCTCGCCCGTTAATGACAACGCCAACGAGGAACTCTTTATCACCGTGGTTACACGAATATATTTTCCACCTATCTCCGGGTTCGCACTCTTTGTATGCAATTCCGTGCTTTTTGAGCGAATCCTCAATCCTTCGCCATACTTCATTTAACTGTAGCTCCTCTTGATCGAGCACAACGAGGAATGCCCTTTGCTTCACTCCCTTGCTCATATAGGTTGCGAGATTTTTGCCAACGTTGTCCGTTCCGAGATCTTTTGGTGTGATTATGGCTGCTGAGCATTCTCCGTTAAGTCTGTGCAGTAGTAAGGCAATGACACGTGAGTCCTCGCTACCGTCCATTATAACGACCACAAGCTCTATTTCACCCATCGCCCGCTTAAGTTGAATGCTGCAAAGATCAAACGCCTTTTCTATAGCCGACTTTATCCGGTATTTTGCTGATGTGATGTCAAGCCTCATAGCAGAAAGGCCTCCGCAACTCGGATGTCCAGGCCCCCCGCCTCCAAATCTTCGAGTTCGTCTAACGTGAACGACCTGTAACCAAGCCTGCCTTGCTTCAGCCCCACTAGGATGGCCTTTGACTGATCAAACCTGCTCAGAAACCTCTTTGCCACTTCTATGTTGTGTGTGGACGCCACAACCCGGAGACCCTCTTTGATTTCATCCCATAACCAATCGAACATCACGTCCAATGCTCTAGGGTTCATGTGACTCTCCAGGTCATCTAATAGCAGAATTTTAGGTCGTGAGATCTCGTAGAGGAGCATACTGACTAACAAGTTTTTAGCTCCGTCCCCTAGGTCACCTATTCTGACCCTCCTACCATCTTCCAATTGCGCGTAGAGTGTGATGTTTTCAACCGAGCCTCCGAACGGCTCGAACGTGATGTTTACAATCGCATCCCACGAAAGACCTGATAATTTCGATGCGACGCTCTTGGTTAAAGGTTGTACCTCTGCCCACCTATGCGGAAGACCTTCGATTACAAGATCAAGTAAAGATGGATGATAAAGGAGTGTCTCAATACGATCTCGACGCTTGATAATATAGTCGAAACTGAGGCCCGCTCGCTCTATGAATCTTCGGGTCCTTTCAGCATCGTCCATACAACTTTGTGGATAAGTGTCGTTATATGGCTGGCCGAAAGTCAAATAGTATGTAGTTGAGAACTTGTCTCCAGCACCATAAAAATAAGTTAAACCTGCTGGGTTTTTCGTACAGAATCCAATAGTACGCTCGCCTTTAACGATGTGAAGGTTAAATTCCTTTGAGTCAACTGATAGGGAGATTTCTGCGGTATCGGCTGAATAATTGTTGAGGAGGAAGGCATATCCTCGACCCCGAAGTGTAGAATGTATGCGTTCGATTACTGCAATTGGAGGCATCTTAGCTCCGTATGGAGTCCCCCTTAAGGGATCAGGAGCTAGGAAGATCGCCTCCAAAATGGTCGACTTGCCCGAGTTGTTTCCTCCTACTAATATCGAGACGTCAGGAAGCTCTATCTCTCCCTCAACTACGCCCTTGAAGTTCCTCAAGTGCAGTTTGATCAAGAGCTTCCCTACGTTCGCATTCCTCAACCGGCTGAAAAAGGTTAATCATCCGACGTGCGGCATGCAACAGTCTTTATTGGACATAGAGCTACAGCGCGCCTGGATGGGATTATGAGAAATGATCGATGACCCGGTCCCCATACGGGAGCTTACCGATAATAGCCGCTCCGAGAACCGTCTTCCGGATGAGGGTGACGATCGCGGGCGGCGGGATCGTCGGGAGCTACCTCGCGAACCTGCTTAGGGGGGAGCACGACCTGAGGGTCCTCGAGCGACAGAGACCGGAGAGCTTCAGGGCGGTCTGCGCCTGGGGCACGAGCTACCACGAGATGAGGAGGCTACTGGAGCTCGTCGACATCGAGTTCGACGACTACGTCCTCCACGTCGGAAAGCGGATGACTGTTGACCTCGGAGACGAAGCGATCGAAGTCCCGCTGAAGGGGCTCTGCACCTTCGACAAGCGGAGGCTGATCCTCGACATGCACAGGAGGGTCGAGGTCACGTACGGAGCTGAGGTCAGAAGGGTCGACGAGGTGAGGGGCGACGTGGTGGTCGACGCCACAGGCTTCCACAGGGTGCTGCTCCCAAGGCTCCAGAAGGACTACTACATCCCGACTCTGGAGTACCTGATCAGGTACAGGGACCCCCCGCTCGACGACTTCTACGTCAAACCCATCAAACCGCTCTCGGGTTACTTCTGGTACTTCCCCCTGGGCGACGGGCTGGCCCACGTCGGGGCAGGTGACTACTACAAGCGCCACGTCGAGGTCCTGAACGAGTTCGTGGCGAGGAACGGCGGAGAGGTGATCGCGAAGGTCGGAAGGCCCGTCAGGATAACCCCGCCCCGTCTCGCGGTCCCCATAGTCCATGGCAACGTCTACGGTGTCGGCGAGAGCGTGGGAGCCGTCTACCCCGTCCTCGGGGAGGGCATCATACCGGGGATGCAGTCGGCTGAGCTGTTCTCGTCCCTTCTCCGTGAGGGAAGGCTCGAGGAGTACCCTTCGAAGTTGATCGGGTTCTTCGAGCCCCTCTGGACCGCGTTCAGGTACATCAGGAACAAGATACGCGGCGAGGGGAACCCGCTGACGAACCTGAGGCTGCTGCTCGGGATCTTCCTCCACATGAAGTCGAAGGAGCTGAGGTACGGGATGGAGATACGCCTTCGGGACTGGCTGAGGGTCGTCACGACCTACGGCTGAGCTCGCCCTGAAGGTACTCGAGCAGGGCTACCGCGTTGTTGTGAAGCGCGTCCTTCGCGGAGTAGAGGAGCGTGACTGTCCCGTGCTCCCGCTCCGCATCGATCAGCACCCGCACTAGGTCCTTCTTCCCCTCGAGCTCGGCGAAGTACCTACGCCTGAACTCCTCCCACCTCCTGGGGTCGTGACCGAACCATTTCCGGAGGGAATCCGAGGGCGCCACCTCCTTCAGCCATAGGTCGACCCTTGCCGTGGACTTGCTCAGGCCCCTGGGCCATAACCTGTCGACGAGGACCCTGAACCCGTCATCGGGCGAGGGCGCCTCGTAGACCCGCTTCACCTTGAAGGGCAACGCACGAAGTGGGTCGCCGTCTCCAATATCCCTTTCTCGGAAACGCGATTCTGGGATCCAGTGGGGCCGCAGGTGAAGGGACACGACGGCATCAAGGCATCTCGCGGAGGCGCTGAACGATGTGTCTGGCCGCTATGTAGGCGAAGGTGCAGGCGGGCCCCAACGTCGATCCCGGGCCAGGGTAGGTTCCGCCGAAGACGGAGGCTGACGCGTTACCCGCAGCGTAAAGGCCCTCTATCGGGTGGCCGTCCTCGTGCAGGACCCTCGCCCACTCGTCGGTCAGTAGGCCGCCGCAAGTCCCCAGCTCTCCGGGATAGACGGCGGTGGCGTAGAACGGTGGTTTCTCCACCGGACCGAGGTTCGGATTGGGCCTCACGTAGGGATCCGAATAGAAGCGGTCGTAAGCGCTCTCTCCTCGTTTGAAGTCCTCGTCCCTCCCTTTCCTGGCCATCTCGTTGAACCTCCTCACCGTCGCCTTCAGGCCCTGCGAGTCAACGCCTACCTTCTCGGCGAGCTCATCGAGAGAGCGAGCCCTCACGAGGAAGCGAGAGCTGGTCGCCTTCGATGGAGTGTAGCCCGGAGGCAAGGTCCCGAAGAGGTACCTCGACCTGTGCCTGTTATCGATGATCAGCCAAGACGGTATCGCTGGTACCTCCCTGTTCCTCCGATATATGCTGTGCCAGCAGTCAACATAGGAGGCCGACTCATTCATGAAACGCTCGCCGCTGGAGTCGACGATGATCCCGAAAGGCAGCGACCTCTCGGCGAGCAGGAAGAGAGGCTTACCCTCGGGAGTGACGGCCACGGGCCCTCCCCAGGCCTTGTCCATGAGAGCGACCCTGGCACCGATTCTCATGGCTGCGCTAATGGCGTCGCCAGTGTTGCCGGGAGAGCCCACCGCCCACTCGGTGCTTGTAGGTTTAGGCAGGAACCGCTCGCGCATCTCCTGGTTGTGCTCGAACCCACCCGCAGCGAGAAGCACCCCTCCTTTCGCGGTCACGCGGACGTACCTGCCTTCGTGCATGACCACGGCCCCGATGACCCGACCGTCATCGGTCACCAGCTCAACGAGGGGAGACTCCAGCCAGATCCGAACGCCGTGCTTCAGGCAGAGGTAGAGGAGCTGCCCGACGAGGGAGGCTCCCAGAGTCAGCGGTATCCTTCCCAGCATCCAGTTTCCCAACAGCCTGAATCCTATCCTGAGAAGAGCTGCCACCCCGATCCTGCTCCTCATGAGGTACAGGCGCCACGCCTCGTTGGTGTGGATCGGCAGCGGAGGCGCTCCCGGGTACCGTCGCAGCCTCTTTCTCCACTCCCCCAGCTTCCTCCCGTTGAAGACGGCTCCCTCAATGCACCTGCCCTTTACGGATCCTCCGGGGACCTCGGGGTAGTAATCGGGATATCCGAGCGATGGTCTCCACCTGAAGCCCAGATCCCTCAGGAAGCGCACCATCTCCGGCCCGTACGTGAGGTAGGCCTTGATCCGTTCGAGGGACGATGCATCCCTCATCTCCGGGACGACGTTGCGGAGGTAAGTGAGGGCCTGCTCGAAGGAGTCCTCGACGCCCGCCTCTGCCGAAACCGGATTGTTCGGTATCCAGAGGCCGCCGCCGGACATGGCGCTCGATCCACCGATGAGCTCGGTCTTCTCCACCAGAAGCACCTCGTATCCAGCGTGTCTTATCGTCAGGGCTCCCACCAGGCCTGCAGCACCTGATCCCACCACGAGTGCGTCAACCCGGACCTCCTCCACGAAGGTCACCCAGTTCTATTGTGTCCCCGGGGATGAAAAGGCTTATGCAGGCCGCAGGACGTGTGAAGTCGTGCACAACAGCAAAACAATTGCAGACCTCATCTCCCTCAAGGGGAGAACCGCACTTGTCACTGGTGCGGCGATGGGCATAGGAAGGGCCATATCGGAGAGGCTTGCGGAGGCAGGTGCGGACCTGATGCTGGTGGACGTCAACGCGGAGGCGCTCGCCGAGGCCGCGTCCGAAATATCCAGCACGTTCGGCAGGAAGGTGACGCAGCACGTCGTCGACCTCTCGAGGAGGGAACAGATCGAGGCGCTCTGGAACGAGATCGGCGACAACCCTCCGGACATACTGGTGAACAACGCAGGCATCTACCAGTCGAGGGACTTCCTCGAGGTGGACGAGGCCCTGCTTGAGAGGACGATGGCGGTCAATCTGAAGTCGGTGTTCTACATGTGTCAGCACATGATAAAACACAGGGAGAAGCAGGGTGGAAACATAATCAACGTCAGCTCCGTCGAGGCGGTCCTCCACCTTGTGAGGGGACTCGTGCATTACGGCATAAGCAAGATCGGAGTGCTGGCTCTTACGAGGGCGCTCGCTAGGGAGTACGGACCGAAGGGCTTCAGGGTCAACGCGGTCATGCCCGGCGGGATCAAAACTCCGGGCGCGGACAGGATGAGGAACGAGGCGCTGAAGAGGCTCGACTTCGGATTCCTTCTGACGGGGGCGAGCTTCCTCCGCAGGGTACCTCTCGGCAGGCTGGGGGAGCCGGACGAGGTGGCACGGGTCGTGCTTTTCCTGGCCTCCGACCTCTCGAGCTACGTCAACGGCGCCGTGATCGCGGTCGACGGCGGCTTCCTCACCGACTGAGGTGGCTCTGCTCACCGGATATCCGGAACGACCTCATCGCTCCGGGCAGACGCAGGGGATCCGCTTGCAACGGGGACACCCTGATCCGTACCTCCTCATGAAGGCCGACTCCAGGTCCACGCCGACCAGGTTCGAGAAGCTGAGGAGCCAGGCCAGGGCATCGGCCAGCTCGTCCTCGTAGCTGGATCCAGAGGCCTTGCCCTTGATCAGGACCTCCGCGACCTCGGCCACCTCGGAGACGAGCCAGAGCAGCGTCCGCTCGGGCCCCCTTTTCCTGTCGCGGTCGCCGTAGAGCCGGTCCATCATCCTCTGGAGCTCGGAGAGGCTGGCCATCCTGAATGCCCTGGAGCGGCACGGGATAAACGGTGATCAGGTCACGCGTTTCTTGCTCCCTCCAGTTGCGCTAGGGATCCAAGCGGAGTGCCGCTACTCTCACCCTCCGACCCGCTCGGTCATTCCACCAACACCGGAAAGCGTGTGCGATGGATCTCTCTCCACGGATCGAGACAACGCGTTGAGGGGGTAACGCTTTAGCCGGACCCGAGTTGGAAAAGGTGTGGACAGCTCGAGGGAGCTGCGGAACCTCCTCAGGAAGGAGGAGTACGTCTGGACCACCGGCGTCTACACGCCCATTCAGGCGAAGCTACTCGAGATGGTGGGGCTGAAGGTCGCCTACGTCAGCGGCTACTCCTGCTCCATCGGGTACCTGACGAGGCCCGACATCGGGTTCCTGACGATGACCGAGATGGTCGAGTTCGCCGGTAGGGTGGCGAGGGCCGTCCGGATACCTGTGATCTCGGACGCCGACGACGGCTACGGCAACGCCGTCACGGCCACCAGAACGGTGGAGGAGTTCGTGAGGGCAGGGGTGGCTGCGATCCACGTGGAGGACCAGAGGTTCCCGAAGAGGTGCGGCCACCTTGCCGGGAAGACCGTGCTCCCCTTCCAGGAGGCGGTGCTGAAGGTGAGATCGCTCTGCAGGACCCGCGACCAGGTCGACCCGGACTTCGTCCTGATAGCGAGGACCGACGTCCTGGGCACGAAGGGAGGAACGCTCGAGGAGGCCGTCAGGAGGGCGATCGCCTTCGCGGACGCCGGAGCTGACGTCCTCTGGGCCGAGTTCACGGGACCTGACGACGAGAGGGCCTGGGACTTCGCGGAGCGGGTGAGGGCCGAGCACCCGGACGTTCCCCTCCTCTTCAACTACTCCTCCAGCTTCAGATGGACGAAATCGAGGAGCAGACTCAGATTCCGGGAGATAGCCTCGAGGGGTTACAAGCTGATAATCGTGAGCATGGGGGCGCTCCACGCGGAGATGGCCGCGGTATACAGGTTCGCGAAGGCTCTGCTTGAGCGGCAGGAGGAGGCCCAGTGGGAGCTGGAGCAGCTCGAGGAGGGGCTTCCCACCTCAGACCATCACTCCCTGGTCGGGATAGAGCGCTATCGGGAGATCGAGCGGGCCTTCCTGCCCGAGGACGTGCTCCGTGAGATGTACTGAGAGGGACGAGCCCACGCGCCGGTCGACCTGCAAAAGACTCAAAACCTGCTGATGGGAGGCGAGCGTGGATGAGGCCGTGCCCCGAGTGCGGTGGGACGATGGTCTACGAGCGCTCGGTGAAGCAGTACGTCTGCACGTCGTGCGGCACCGTCATGAACCTCCAGGAGCTGCTTGAGGCAACCGAGAGGGTGAGGGCGGAGAGGGAGAGACAGGAACGAGCAAAGCGCTGGAAGGACGAGTACCTGACCTGGTGGCTCTCCTCGAAGAAGTGACCGCCCGCTGACCCATCGCCCATCAGATCCCGGGCCACAGGCTCCAGCTCCCGAAGCACGTGACGTCCCCCGCTTAACCGCTCAGTTTATTACTGTGGTTGTTGATGGACGGGCAGGATTAACGGGAAAGTGAGCGAGGGATGGAGATAAGGTTCCTCGGAGGGGCCAGAGAGGTGGGAAGGTCAGCGATACTCGTCAAGAGCAAGGGCGGAGCGAGGATACTGCTGGACTACGGGGTGAAGGTGGACCCGGAGGACGAGATCCACTTCCCGATGCACGTGTCGCCGAAGGACCTGGACGCCGTTGTCCTGACGCACGCGCACCTCGACCACTCCGGAGCGATCCCTATGCTCTTCGTCAGCGCCAGCCCAAGGCTGATCGCGACCGAGGCCACGTACCGGCAGTCGGAGTACCTGCTCAACGACATGATCAAGCTGAACGGCGACCGGCTCTTCTTCGGTGAGCTAGAGGTCCGGAAGGCGCTCGGGAAGGGGGAGCGCGTCAACTTCAACGAGACGGTGAGGGTCAAGGACGTCGAGATCGAGCTGATCGACGCCGGCCACATCCCAGGGAGCGCGCAGGTGATCCTGAACTCGGACAAGACGCTGCTCTACACCGGCGACTTCACCACCGTCAAGACGAGGCTGATGGACGGTGCCGACGTTCCATCGGGAGGCTTCGACGTCGTGATAACCGAGTCGACCTACGCGAGGGAGGACCACCAGCCGAGGAGGGAGCTGGAGAGGGCGCTCGTGGAGCAGCTGAGGGAGACGGTCGAGTCGGGAGGGACGGCTCTGGTCCCGGCCTTCTCGGTCTCCCGGTCCCAGGAGGTGGCGATGATCCTCAGGGCCCTGAACTTCCCGCACGACGTTTACATGGACGGGATGGCTAAGGAGCTGACCAACCTCTACCTCGAGCTGGAGGAGTTCGTCGACGGGATTGACCTGCTCGGCCAGGCCGTGAAGAGGGTGAGGTACGTGAGGGGAAGGAGGATGAGGGAGCGCCTGTCAAGTGAGGCGGCGGTCGTGATCTCCCCGGCCGGGATGCTCCAGGGAGGGCCTGCCGTCTACTACGCCAGGGCGGTCGCGGAGCGCGAGGATTCCTCGATAACCTTCGTCAGCTTCCAGGTCCCGGGCACGCCGGGCGAGGCGGTCCTCAGCAGGAAGGTGCTCGAGGCGGACGGCGAATCGGTCACCGTCAGGTCCAAGGTCTCCCAGTTCAGGCTCTCGGGTCACGCGGGAAGGAAGGAGCTCCACGATTACCTGAGGAGGACCGCGGAGGGCGCGAGGGTCTTCGCGGTGCACGGTGAGCCGGAGTCCTGCGCGGAGCTGGCAAGGTGGGCGCGGGAGGAGCTCGGAACGGAGGCGGTGGATCCCGAGTTAGGAGCGGTATACGAGGTCTGAGCCGCGTTCCGGTTTTAAAGAGAGCCCGGGTCACGAGAAGGGGAGTTGGAGCTGAGGTCACCCACCCATGGCGACCGGGTGCTGCTGCTGACGGAGAAGGGCAACAGGTACCTGATCACCCTGAAGAGGGGCGAGCGCTTCCACTCCGAGGACGGCGTCCTCGGCCACGACGAGCTCGTCGGGAAACCCTACGGTTCCGTGGTGGAGACCAGCACCGGCACCAAGGTCGCGATCCTCTACCCTCAGGTCTACGACCTCCTGGCCTCGATGCCGAGGAAGACCCAGATCGTCTACCCGAAGGACCTAGGGCTGATGGCGTTCCTTCTCGACGCGAGGCCCGGATCGGTGATCGTCGAGGGAGGTACCGGAAGCGGCGTCCTGGCCCTTTACCTGGCCACACGAGTCCATCCCGGAGGAAAGGTGATCAGCTACGACCTCTCCGACGAGTATTTCCCCGCGGTGAGGAAGGCGGCCGAGCGGCTGGGGGTTCAGGAGGCCCTGGAGCTGAGGAGGGGGAACCTGAGGGACGCCGACGTCGAGGGAGCGGACGGGTTCGTCGCCGACGTCCCCGAGCCGTGGGAGGTGATGCCCGCAGCGAGGAGGTGCCTGAAGGGAGGTGGGGTGTTGGTCTCGATCGTCCCGTCGGTCAACCAGCTGGAGCGGTCCGTCGTGGCGATGCGGAGGAACGGCATCATCGATCTCTTCGTCGGAGAGCTGATGATAAGGCCGTGGAGGGTGAGGGAGGGTGCGACGAGACCGGTCCACGTCACGAGGGGCCACACGGTCTTCGTGATCTCCGGGAGGAAGCTGGAGGAGCAGGACGTCTCGGGCTGGAACCTGAAGCTGCCTTTCGGGTTCAGGTAGAGCTGGACATCGCCTCGAGCCTCGCGAGGTAATCGATCAGCTTAGCGGAGAGCTCCTCAGCGTGCTGGAACGGGTAGCTCTGAGGGTACCTGCAGGAGAGCTTGAGGAAGTAGCTGGAGGAGTAGCTCGCTGCTGCGACTGCGGCCATCTCGCTCAGCCTCTGGTGTTCTTCGATCTCCTCCAGCGATTCCAGACCTCTGCTCCTGAGGACGTCCTCGTCCTTCCTCCTGCGCTCGAGTATGTCCTCCGGCCTGAAGTCGAGGAAGACGATCGCGTGGGGCCTGATCGCGTCCAGCAGCGGCGGAGGCAGCCCCGGGTAGTATCCCACGGGGGTCTTGATCAGCGCATGCGTGTCGATCAGGACCTTCCCCTCCATCCTGCCGATCCTCTCGGCCGCCTCAATCTGGACGGCCCTGTAATCCTCGACCGGGATGACCTTCCTCATCTCGTCCCTGTTGGCGACGCCGTACCGCTCCCTAGCGATCTCGAACATCACGGTTCCGAGGTTGGTCACGGTCACGTCGGGCGCCCTCTCCCTCACCATGTTCAAAACGGTCGTCTTGCCGGAGCCGGGGACCGCCGTGACGATAACCCTGACCAAGGCCTGCGATCATACGCTTCACTGCGGTCCTAATAGACGTGCGGTGCGAGTTCTCTCACACGGCGCCCGGCCTCCACCGGGATCCCGCTCCGCCAGCCGTGTCGACGATCGGGCCTCAGTCCAGCCTGATGTTCGGTATCAGCGACAGGGCCGCCTCCCTCACGTCCTCCCTCCGCACGGTCTTCCTGCCCGCGGCGAGGGCCCTCCGTATCGCCTCGTTGCTGACCATGATCCCCACCTCCTCGAGGACCCTCCTCAGCTCCTCCGCGGCCTCCTCGCTCACTCGCTCCGCGCCAGCCTTCTTCAGGAGCCTGTGCATCGGTGCCGTCGAGAGCTCGCTCATCCCCGGCCTTAGATGCCGTGTGGGGTATGAGAAGGTTCGCCCAGGGCTGCGCCTCACCCGGGGATGCTTTTATTGAAGGACTGCAACCCGGCGGCGGGTTGGAGCGCGAGAAAGGGGGCGGGATCGCCGAGCTCAGGGAGAGGATCAGGGAGGTCACCTTGAGGATCCTCGAGCTGATGGCCGAGAGGGAGAAGCTCGTGAGGGAGGTCGCGGCCCTCAAGTCCGGATCGGGCGAGGGGATCGTCAACCCAGAGGTCGAGAGGGAGCTGAGGAAAGCGGTGGTGAGTCGGGCGGCGGAGCTGGGGCTCGACGTCGAGACGGTCATGAGGGTTCTGACGCTACTTCTGAGGAGATCAACCGAGATCCAGGCGAAAGGACAGGGTCCTCAGGGGATGACGCACATGGACCTGATGAGGCTCGCCAAGCGGATGGAGCGGGAGGGTAGGGAGGTCGTGCACATGGAGGTGGGTGAGCCGACGCTCGGAGCGCCGGAGCACATCGCGGCCCAGCTGACCGATGCAGCGCTGAAGGGGTACGCGTTCTACGGAGAGGCCCACGGGCTTCCGGAGCTGAGGTCGGCGATCGCTGAGGACCTGAACGAGAGGTTCGGCGTCGACGTGAAGCCGGAGCAGGTCGTCGTCACGCAGGGAGGGAGGTTCGGGATCTACCTCGCGATGGCGGCCACGCTCTCCATCGGCGACGAGGCGCTGGTGATCGACCCCTCCTGGCCCCACTACAAGCAGGTGATCTCGATGCTCGGGTGTAGGGCCGTCGTCCACAGCACCTCCCTCGAGGGCCGCTGGCTCCCGGACCCGGCGAAGCTCGAGGACCTGACGTCGGACTCGACGAGGCTGATGGTCCTGAACTACCCCAACAACCCGACGGGGGCGGTGGTCGGGAGGCAGCTGCTTCAGGAGCTGGTGGAGGTGGCTCGCAGGAGGAACCTCTACGTCATCAGCGACGAGGTCTACATGGACTACTCCTTCGGTGAGCACGTGACGGCCCTCTCCGCAGGCTACGAGCGGGTCATAATGATCATGTCCTTCTCCAAGAGCTGGGGGATGACGGGCTACAGGATAGCGTACGCGGTCGCACCGGTCGAGGTCGCGGAGAGAATGGCCAAGCTGCAGGGGAGTCTGCTCACGTGCGTCCCCGAGTTCGTCCAGGTCGCGGCGCTCAAGGCCCTCTCCGACAGGGAGACCCCGAGGGCCTACCGGGATCACATGCTGAGGGGGATCGAGGTGATCTGCAGGTACCTCGACGCGATCGGCGCGGAGTACGTCAGGCCGGGAGGAGGGATGTACGTCTTCCCGAGGATCCCGCTCGGCGGAAGGGACCCGATGGAGTTCGCTCTCGACCTGCTCCGGAAGAGGGGCGTGGCCGTCGCTCCCGGAACCGTCTTCGGCGACTACCGCGAGTTCTTCCGGCTCAGCGTCGGCGACTCGCTGGAGAAGCTGGAGAGGGGCATGGCGGCCCTCGCGGAGGAGATCAATTCACTGCGTAATCCCAGAGGATAACACGGAGGATATCCCGGTTCCGGTCCGGGAGGCGTCCCAGTGGAAAATATATAGCATATGAGGGATTCGGAAACGCAGAGGGAAAAGGGATGGCGGTGCTCGGAAGGGTCGTATGCCCGCACTGCGGCAAGCTGACGATCAAGGGGAAGTACTGCATGAACTGTGGCAAGGAGCTGGAGGCCCCACCGACACAGGCAACGACCCCGGTCACACAGCAGGTCGTCCAACCTGAGCCCGTTATCGCGACAGCCGCTTCCGGACAGACGACCCCCATCGGTCCGTCGGAGCAGAGGTCCCAGGCAGCCGAGACGGTGCAGACCGGTGAGCAGACGAAAGAGGCAACTGGGGAGGACATCGCTGAGGAGAGGCGGGTTGTTGAGCAGCTATCGAAGCTCTACAACTGGCAGATCAAGCTGATCAACCTCTTCCTCGAGGGCGAGTCGACGCCGGAGATCTTCATGGAGATCTACTCGGACTACGAGTCCAGGATCAAGGCCCTCAACGAGAAGCGCCTCGAGATGATCGCACGGTACGAGAGCAGGATGAAGGAGCTCACGCAGAGGCTGGAGACCCTGAAGCTGAGGCACGAGGTCAGCGAGATCTCCCAGCGCGAGTACATCCGGCAGAAGATCGAGATCGACAACGAGCTCGGCAAGCTCAAGCCCAAGCTCGCGGTCCTGCAGAACCCGATCGAGATCAAGATAGGCGACATACCGAAGTTCAGGGAGGACGTCCTGAAGCTGATAGACGACGTCAAGGCGAAGGGACCTCAGCTGAAGCTCCCCCAGGATTTCGTCGAGAGGGTCGTGGGGAACCTGAACGCGCTGCTGGACGCAATGCAGGACCTCGTCAAGCAGTACGAGCGGATCAGGACGGAGATCCTGAAGCTCGAGGTGAGATACAAGGTTGGCGAGCTGGCCCACGAGGAGTACCTGACCCAGAAGCGCAGGCTCGAGCGCCAGCTGGAGCTGACCTTCTGAGCGGGCACCCCGGTCAGGTTACCTCTTCCACCCATAACCCGTTTATAATCAGGTTTATTGAACGGTGAGGGATCGGCGGACCGGGAGAGACATGGAGGCCGGCCGAAGGCCTTCCTGGACGGTTCGGGATCTCGTGGGGCTCGCGGCGCTATCGGTCGTCTCGGGGCTCGTCTTCGCGGTCTGGAGCCACCTGGTGGCCCCGGTCGCGCTCGGACTCGGCGGGCACCTCGGGGTGGCTGCCATCTACGGCGTCTGGTACATCGGAGGGACGCTGCCGGCGTACGTGCTGAGGAGGAGGTGGGCCGCCTTCGTCGGCGAGACGATTGGAGCGATAGTGGAGCTGCTGCTGGTCAGCCCCTACTCGGTCCTGCTCTACTACTACGGTCCAGTGCAGGGGATAATGAGCGAGGCAGCCTTCGCCCTCAGGAGGTACAGGAAATGGGGGTACGGAACCATGGCGCTCGCCGGCGCCCTCCCCGTCATAGCGGCCTACCCCTTCGACTGCCTCGTCTCGCCCTTCTATCCGCGGTGCCGGTTCTACCCGTTGGAGCTCCACACATCGATCGTCGCCGCCATGGTCGTCAGCGGTGCCCTCCTCGGCGGGGTCCTGGTCAAGGCTGTGGTGGACGCCCTGGTGGCTGCGGGGAGGCTCAAGGGGTGGCCTGTTGCTCAGGCTGAGGTCGTTCAGGGCAAGGCGGGGTGAGTGGAGGGGGCCGAGGGTCGACGCTTCCGTCAGCGACGGCGCTGTGGTGGCCCTCGTCGGACCTAACAGCTCGGGGAAGACCTCGACGCTGCTGGCCATCGTGAGGCTGATCGACCACGAGGGGTACGCTGAGCTCGACGGTGCTGAGCTCTCCTCGATCGACGGGCGCGTCCTCAGGTCGAAGGTCTCATACGTCCCTGCTGACCCGGTGAGCTACCTGGTCAGGAACCACGTGCTGGACGAGGTCTTGGCCGGACCTGAGTTCCTCGGCATGGACCCCGACGACGCCCTCAGGCGATCTCTCAAGGCCCTGGAGGCCGTTGGGCTCGGGAGGAGGGCCCTCGACCCCGTGGAGGCGCTCTCGGGAGGGCAGCTGCAGAGGCTCGTCATGGCCTGCTCCCTCGTCACGTCGCCCTCTCTCCTGCTGGTGGACGACGCCCTCTCCCAGGTGGACTCCGAGGGGAGGAAGGCGATCGCTGAGGCACTGGGGGATGCGGTGGGTTCCGGGACCTCGGTCCTGATCGCCGTCAGCGACCCCGGGAAGCTCCCCCTGAGGCCCGACGGCGTGATCGAGCTTCCTCCGGCGGAGAACCAGGAGCTGAGGCTGCCCGAGCTGCGCAGCTCCGGTGGTCGGAACTTCAGGCCGTCGCTCGTCGCGAGGGGCATCGGGTTCGGGTATCCGGGAACTGGGGATGTGCTGCGGGAGGTCGAGCTGAGCGCACAGGGCGGTGAGGTCATCGGCATCACGGGCCCCAACGGTTCAGGCAAGACGACGCTCCTCAAGCTCCTCACGGGCGTCCTCAAGCCGAAAAGGGGGACGGTGCTGCTGAACGGCTCCCGGCCCGGACCCCCGCGATCCCTGTACCTCCCGCAGAACCCAGACCCGGTGCTGACGGAGCGGACCGTTTGGGAGGAGCTCGTCCCTCTCGTCTCGAACGGTCTCGTCGAGCCTCCCGATGAGACGACGCGCCTTGCCCTCGAGAGGACCACCATAGGGGAGTTGGGCGCGGGTTCAAGGAGGGTTCTGGCGACCTACCTGCTGGCCGCCAGGAGGCCTGCTGTTCTGGCCTTGGACGAGCCGACCGCGGGCCTCGATCCGCGGAACGCCGGTTCGATCGGGAACCTCGTGAGCAGGGTTGCTGAGGAGGGCTCCCTGGTGCTGATCTCGTCCCACGACGAGTCCTTCGTAGAGCGGGTTGCCAGCAGGGTCTTCAGGCTGGAGGAGGGGAGGCTGGTTGAGCTCTGATCTGATGGCCAGCAGGAGGAGCGCTGTACACCCGATCGTCGCTTCCATCGCAGTGGCCCTGTTGGCTGGCGCCGTGACGCTCGAGAGGGAGATAGGGGGATCGCTGATCATCGCCCTGGCCTCGCTGGTGCTCGCCCTTCTGGCGGTGAGGAGGCCCTCGCTGATAGCGACGTGGGCCATCAGGTTCCTCCCGATGGGCCTGGGCCTGGGCGCCTTCGCGTTCCTCGCCTCAGGGGGAAGGGAACCGTGGCTGGTGGCGCTGCTCCTCGTGAGGGTGGAGGCGATGGTTATGGGGTCGATGCTCCTCGCCTACGGCGTCGAATCTTGGGAGCTGGCCTACTCGCTCCGTTCCGCGGGCCTCCCGGGATGGTTCTCCGCATCGCTGGGGATCGCGCACGTCCTGCTGAGGAGGTCGCTCAGGGCCCTCGAGGACGTGATGGCCGCGCTCAGATCGAAGGGCGTGATCTCCTCGCCTCTTCACCCGGTGACGCGTCTGGGAGTGCTCGTCAGGGCGCTCGTTGCCGAGTCGCTCTCGTCGGCCGAGAAGGTCTCGGTGGCGCTCGAGGCGAGGGGGTTCGACCCTCAGACCTGGAGGCCCTTGAGGCGGGTCCCGTTCCTCCCGAGTGACGCGCTGGTGCTGGCCTTCGCTATCTCAGTGGTCCTGCTCTCGGCCCTCCTCTGACCCTCCCGCATCACCTCTAAATCGAGCCAGACAGCTTTCATGGTGACCCCCGGTAGCTCAGCCTGGTAGAGCGCCCGGCTGTAGAGGGCGGCGGTCGCCGGCCCTCGCCGGCCGGCCAGGCTACATCCCGCAAACACCGGGTGGTCGCAGGTTCAAATCCTGCCCGGGGGACCACTCAACTCCCTGGCATCTCCATTGCAGTAGCCGCACGATTCAGCGCTCGGGCGGCAGCCATGTCTCAACGGAAATCCTCGGTCACGTCTTCAACGTTAGGTGCATGGGCCCACTTCTGGGGGACGTTTATGAAATGCCGCAGTAGCAGGGGCACGATGTCGACGTACGTCTACGACGAGGTGGTGATGCCCGACGAGGGGATGAAGGAGGTGCAGCTGAAGGGTAGGGCGGCGAGGATCAACTACCTCAAGAGCTACGGGCCCGAGGCCCCGCCGGGCTGGGTGATAGGGACCGGTAGGCTGGAAGGTTCACGGTTCCATCTGGAGGAGGAGTTCGTGGCGCGGCACTTGATCATCCGCACTAAGGCGTTCGGCATGGTGGGGATCCAGCGGAGGGGCGATGAGGTCTACGACAGGGGGTGGATACTCGTACCCTACAGGAGGATCGAGTTCGACGGCGAGGTCTGCGTGATCGAGTGAGCCGCTCGGGAGCTCAGAAGGGCTTCGGGACCGGTTTTCCCCTCACCTTCATCGGCGTTATTGCCCTGCCGAAGAACCTGAGGAAGGAGTTCATGTCCTCCAGCACCATGGTGCCCGCGAGGACGTCCACGTAGGGCAGCGCCGTGAGCATCCCGATGGTCATGGGCTTGAAGTTGGGCTTGTCCGCGTGGGGGTTAAGCCAGACGATCCTCCCCACCCTCATCCTGAGGGCCTCCATGGTGTACCTCAGCAGCTCCGGCTCGCCCGTGTCCCATCCGTCGCTGACGACGATCGCGGTCCACGTCCTGTCCACGAGGTTGCCGTACCGGTCGAGGAACTGCTTCAGGCAGCTTCCGATCCTGGTGCCGCTCCCCCACAGGTCCACCCTCTCCGAGAGCCTCCGCCTGATCTCCTCGAGGTTGGTCGTCTCCAGTAGCTCCGTGACCCGGAGGAGCCTCGTGCTGAAGACGAAGACCTCCACCCTCCTTCCGAGACGCTTGACGAGGTACATGGCCCTGACGATCCAGTCGGTGTAGGTGTCCATCGATCCGCTGATGTCGAAGAAGGCCACCACCCTCAGCCGTGCGAGGATCGGCTTGGTCTTCCTCAGCTCGAGCAGCTCGCCGGCCGTCCCCAGCGCAGCCCTCATCGTCCTCGGGAAGTCCAGCTCACCGGCCTTCGACCTCCTGTACCTCCTCCCGGGGAGGACCGCCAGCCTCCTCCTCATCCTCTTCACGATCCTCTTCCCGAGCCTGACCTTCATCGGGTCTATGGGTCTGAGGTTCCTGCGGCTGAGCGTCTCCATCGGGCTGTACATGTAGACGTCCACGGTCCTGTCCGACCTCTGGTCCCTTCCCTGAGCGTCCTTGGAGACCGAGACCTGGCTGAGCCTGCTGCCCGATGAGGTGTCGCCCTGCTCGTCCTCCCCCTCACCCTCGCCCTCCGAGGAGGCGGCCCGCTCAAGGGCCTGCGACATCACCTCCTCGAGCAGGTGGTACTTCGACGGGTCCTTGATCATGGTGACCTTTATCGCGGTCTTGATCTCTGGCAGCCCGTACCCGGCAACGAGGTTCAGGGCCTGGCAGGCGTCGAGGGACTCGGAGACGCCCACCTTCAGCTGGTGCCTTCTGAGGTGTTCGGCGATCTCGACCACGAACCGGTACGGGTCCACCTCCACCCTCTCAGCCCTGTCTGTTTGTGAAGGACGCGAACGAGTCGACGTCTATTCTCGCCAGGTCGTCCTGCGTCTTGACGATGCAGACCAGCGTCGACCTCAGCACCTCCCTGTTCAGCTCCTTGGCACCGAGCTTCATCAGAGCGTTCGCCCAGTCGAGCGTCTCCGATATCCCGGGCTTCTTCATTATGTCTGGCCTCTGACGCAAAACGTTGACGAAGGCCACGAGCTGCTCCGCGAGCGAGTCGCTCAGCCCCTTCACCTTCAGCTTCAGTATCCTCATCTCCTTCTCCTTCGACGGGTACGTGACGTAGTAGTACAGGCACCTCCTCTTCAGGCCGTCGCCGATCTCCCTCGTCCTGTTGGACGTCAGTATCGTTATCGGCTCGACCTTGGCCTTGATCGTCCCGATCTCTGGGATCGTCACCTGGTACTCCGCGAGGAACTCGAGCAGGAACCCCTCGAACTCCTCGTCTGCCCTGTCTATCTCGTCGATCAGGAGCACCGGCGGAAGCGGTCCCGGGTGCAGTACTGCCCTGAGGAGGGGCCTCTTCAGGAGGAAGCGCTCGCTGAAGATCTCGCTCTCGAGCTCCGTGATGTCCTTCCTCGACTCGAGCATCTTGATGTAGAGCAGCTGCCTCGGGTAGTCCCACTCGTAGATCGCGTCGGAGGCGTCGAGCCCCTCATAGCACTGGAGCCTTATCAGCTCCGTCCCCAAAATCTCCGCGAGGACCTTCGCGACCTCGGTCTTGCCGCATCCCGGCTCCCCCTCGATCAGCAGGGGTTTCCTCATCTGGATCGCGAGGTAAAGGGCAGTAGCAAGCTCCCGGTCGGCGACGTAGAGCTTCTCCTCGAGCGCCTTCATCAACGACTCGACGGTCAGGCTTTTGAGGAACTCCAGGCCCTTCGAGGCGTCCACCGCGTTCCATTGCGACGTCCCTGATCATTAACTTAACCGGACCATCCGGGTCGAGATTGGGGATCGGTCGTCTGTCACCGGAGGGAAGCAGGCTAAATTGGTCCATGACGCAGGCGACCGGGTGGTGGGTTGACGTCTCATCAGACTGCCGCGCCCTTCAGGGCCTTCGTCGTGGACTTCGAGGGCCCCGACGGTTCCGGGAAGACGACCGTCCTGCGCAAGGTCGCGAGGGAGCTCAGGGGCATGGGGTACGCGGTGGTGACCTACAAGACTCCCGGCCCCTCACCAACCGGCAGGTTCGCGGTCGAGTACGGCAACAGGCGGGGGACAGCGCCGATCTCGAGGATGCTCCTCTTCCTCACCAACACCGTCGAGGAGACGCGGGAGATGCTGAGGAGATGCAAAAGGAGGTCGGCCGACTTCCTGCTGCTGGACAGGTACTACCTCTGCTCGATCGTCTTCGGACTCGCATACCTCAGCAGGTCTGGGATCGAGGTTAGCATTCGGGTCACGGAGCTCGTGCGGCTCTTCGAATCGCTTTCTGGCCACCACGTCATCAGGCCCCACCTCTACGTGGTCGTGGACGTCGACGAGGAGGAGAGGTTGCGGCGCGTCAGGTCCGAGAGGGGTGCGGGCTTCCTCGAGCTCGACTCGACGTTTCAGAATCTCGTCAGACAATACTACGCGGACTTCCGGAAGGATGAGGGTGAAAGGGTCTTGTGGGTCGTTAACGAGAGAGACTCGCTCGAGCAGGCGGTGGCGAAAGTGGTGGACGAGATCCTCGCGAGGTCCGGACGCGTTCAGGCAAGGTAGCCCTGTATCGCGATGTAGTCCTTCAGGACCCTCTTCACGCCCCTGCGTATCGAGACCGAGAGGGATGCGGGCGACAAGCCCAGCTCCCTTGCGATCTCGTGGATCGATGCCCTCCTCGGCACGTCGAAGTACCCCATCTCCATCGCCCTCATGATCAGGTTCAGCTGCGGCATCGAAACAAGTCCCGATGGCTCGACGCCGACGCTCTCGACCAGCTCCGCCTCTATCCCCTTCTCCCTCAGCGCCTCCAGGACCCTGGGGATCTCCTCCTCGTCCGCCACGAACGTCCAGGTCAGCTTACCCTCCCGGACCCTGTAAACTCCCCGCCTCATCAGGCATCTCGTCGCGATCACGCCGCAGACGTCGCACCTGCGTGACCTGACGAGCCCGCAGACGACGCCGTTGGGCCTTTCGGCCTTGACGAGCGAGAACCCCTCGACTAGGTCGGACCTCTTCAGGGCCTCGATCACCCGAACGGATTTCGCGTGGTCCGAAGTCCTGATCATGAAGAGGTGGGTGATGGTTCCGTCTGCGTTCCGCAAACAATCGAGAATGCTCACCGATTCGATGCCCGTCCCGATGAGGTCCCTGACCCAAGCAGTGGGTGGGACGTCAATTGCCACCGTGACCTTCTTGAGTGCCATGGTCCATCATGATATGAGTGGCTTCGTCGATTTAACCCCTAATTTTGGAACCAGAGTTATGCAGATGTATCCAAATGTATACAACTGCATACGCCGTAGGCGCTTGACTCGGGTGGGAACAGCACTCACTCAATCGCACTAAGCGTCTGAACACCGAACTCAGAGCTCGGCCCTCTCGAATGAGATGAGCGCCAACAGGGTGCATACAAGCCCGACCGCGAGCTGAGACGCGACCAACACGGGCTGCAGGTAACCGCCGAGCTCCCTGATTAGCAGAACGCCGAACTCGCCCAGGAAGGACATCGTAGGGTCGACGGATTGGACCATCATCAGCCTCGAGGCCTGCACGGGGTTCAACACCATCAGCGCGATCACCGTCGACGCGTCAAGGCCCAAGAGGATGACGGCCGCCATCAGCACCACCTCGTAGACCATCACGAGCCCTATCCACGCTCCGAGGGCGAGGGCGAGCGCGGCGAACCTGCTCCTCGTGAGGGAGGAGATCAACGTCCCGATCCCGGCGAAGGAGAAGGCGAGGAGCACGGAGGCCCAGAGCATGCTGAGGTAGAC
Source organism: Candidatus Calditenuis fumarioli (assembly GCA_030059665.1). Lineage (GTDB taxonomy): Archaea > Thermoproteota > Nitrososphaeria_A > Caldarchaeales > Calditenuaceae > Calditenuis > Calditenuis fumarioli. Next base: position 583,964 of record JANVYR010000001.1, on the reverse strand, counting down.
CCAGAGGTCGGTCTCCGAGAGGAAGAGCCAGAGGGCCCAGGACGCCAGGCCGTAACCCATCGCGATGGCCGCGGTCAGCGAGAGCACACCGGCGCAGAGCCTGCTCAGCACCAGCTCCCACTTCGCGATCGGAAGGGAAAGGAGGAACTCCATCGTCCCCCTCTCCCTTTCTGAGACGAGCGAGAGCGAGGACGAGACCACCGCTGCGAGCGGCACGACGTACAGGTTCAGGTTGATGATGCCCGCGACCGCCGCGCTGTAGGCCCTGAATCCCACCTGACTTAGCCCGAGGGCACCGAGGTAGGCGAAAGACGCGCCCATTGCTGCGAAGGAGAAGACGAACCCGAGGAGCCACCTGCTCCTCAAAGAGCCTGCGATGTCGCGCTTCAGGAGCAGGAACACGGCCGACCTCAACCGCCCATCGCCCTCAGCAGCTCCTCCACGTCAGGCTCCTCGACCCAGACCTCCCGGAGGTCGTGACCGCTGCTCTGGAGGCTGGAGAGGGTTCCGAACAGGTCCTCCGTCCTGTAGGTGGTCCAGCCGCTGCCGTCCCTGATGTGGACCCTGTAGACTGGCCTCAGGGCCCTGAGGACGTCCTCCGACCTGAAGAGGCCAACCAACCTTCCGTCCCTGAGCACCGCCACCTTGTCGAAGGCGTGGATGAGGCCGCTTACGGTGTGGACGCTGACCAAAAGGGTCTTCCCCCTCCGCATCAGCCCTCTCATCATCTCCTGGACGCTGTTCCTCGACATGGCGTCGAGGTTGCTGAAGGGCTCGTCCATCAGGACCAGCTGGGGGTCGCCGATCAAGGACAGCGCTATCGCGAGCCTCTGCCTCATCCCTCCGGAGAGGGAGCCGACCTTGTTGTGGGCAGCATCGATCAGCCCGAATGGTCCCAGCACCTCCTCCAGATCGACGTCGACGCCCTTCACGTCGGAGACGAAGTCCACCAGCTCGTAAACCGTCACGTCTTCCGGGAACCTGACCTGCTGGGGCACATACCCGATGATCCTCCTGACCTCCTTCCCCTCCCTCTTCACGTCGAGCCCCATCACTCGGACCTCGCCCTCGAAGCTCAGCATCCCCACGACGCACCTCAGGAGCGTGGTCTTACCGGCACCGTTCGGGCCCATCAGCAGGACCGACTCGCCTCGCTGAACCTCCAAGCTTATCGAGTCGAGGGCCAGTCTTTCACCGAACCTCTTGCTCAGACCCCTGATCTCGACGGCGCTCATCTCCGCCTGACGGCAACGATGGCCGCGAGGGGTGAAAAGGTTAGCGCGATGGACGCTAGGAGCCAAAGCGTCGACCTTGGAGTTGGGACGGCATTGAGCACGTTCGGAGCCCTCGAAGGCGACTCATCGATGGCCTTCACTGACGGCCTCAGCTCCGTGAGAGCCCGCGCCATCTTCAGCGCCACGTAACCGGGACCGTAGGCGAAGGCCCAGAGCTCGGGCCACCGGTCGAGGAGGTCCTCGATCGAGGAGACCACAAGATGCCTCTCACCTATCTGCAGGCCCCTGTCGCTCCAGAAGTTCCCCCGCCAGAGGGCGCTCGTCGAGACGGCTAAGATCGAGACCTGATGGGCGTTCTCCACGAGGTCGTTCCGCTCGAAGGTCGCCGATGCCCACACCTCGAACCTCACCCCGACGTTGTTGAAGGCGATCACGTTCCCTCTGACCACGACGCTCCCCTCCCTCGGATAGGGCGAGTTGACGACGTTAAGCCCGACGCCGTTCCCGACGATCCTGTTGACCTCAATCAGCACATCACACGACTCCCTCACGAAGATCCCCTCGCTCACAGCGAGCCCCCTGTTCTCGGTGACGGAGTTATCCCTGACCTCGAGGCCGCAGGAGTACATCAGCGCCATCCCCACGAGGTTCCGCCTCACCTCGTTCCGCTCGATGACGTGCTTCCCCGAGTACATCAGGTGGACCCCGTACCGCGATCGCGAGATGGCGTTGCCTCTCACAAGGACCCCATAGGAGTGGTCCGAGTAGACGCCGTCCTTCACGAATTCGATCGCGTTCCCAACTACCTCTACGTCCCTCGAGTACCAGAGGTAGACGCCGTGACCCCTGTCGTTGACCGACCTCTCCGGGAAGCTGGATAGCGAGCTTCCCATTACCGTAACCCGTGAGGAGTTGACGACGTACACCGAGTGTATCACCCGCTCTGTCCTAACCCCCGCTATCGTCACGTTCCTGCTGTTGACTACCTTGATTCCAGCGGGCTCGAAGGCCACGTCAGGGAAGGAGTTGACGACCTTGAAGCCCTCGAAGCGGACGTCGTCCGACGCTATCACCACCACGTCTCCGAGACCTCGGCCGTCTATCACGACCTCACCCATCGCCTTGAGCGAGAGTGGCTTCCAAACCCTTATCGGTCCAGCGTAGGTCCCCGGTGCGACCCAAATCGTCGAGTAAGGCTCAGCCGAGTCGATTAACGCCTGGAGATCGGAGAACTGAGGGGTTTCTGGGTGCGTTGCGCCGAGAGCTGGCTGGATTAGCGGAAGTGAAGTTAAGACGGCAAGGAAGAGAACGAATCCGTTTCTCGGCATCGCATCAACGCATCCTCTTCATGGACGCAAATCCGATAGCGACAGCTGCGATGTGGAGACCTATTGAGGGACCGAAGTAGCTGCGGACGACTATGTTCGCTATCTTGTGCTCGCCCAAGAAGGGCGGGTCGAACGGTTCTATCTTGATCGGCGCATCGGGATGGATCGTGTGCGTGAACCTGTAGAGCCAGAAGTATACGAAGACGAAGAGGACTACGATCAGTGCTGCCATCACGACGAGCGAGGCCTGGGCCGCCCTCCTCCGTCTCGTCAGGGCGGAGAAGCTGTAGACCGCTGTCACCGCAATCACCGCGGCGTAGAAGTGTGGCAGGTATGAGACCTCGGGGACGTACTCATTGCCGATCATGCTGAGCCCTACGTAATGGTTTATGACGTTGACGTCCTGAACTGCTCCCTTAATGCCCTCGAGCGGGTAGATCGTGACTTCAGGCCACCTCTGTCCAAGGAACGGTGCGTTGAACTGGAAGTACCATAGGGGGAGGAAGACGGACGCCACCGCGAGGACGAGCGGCAGGACTGCGGCGGATGCGTTGAGAACGCTGCCCAACCGCAGCCTCCTCACTTGAACCTGCTCAGCAACGACCAAAAGTCCCTCACCTCACCACCAACCCTCCCGGCCAGCTCCTCGGCCTCGCGTCTCGATTTGACCACCACCACACCGTAGCTCATGGGCGTCCAGAGGTTCCTGGGGTCGGCCATGACGTAGTAAGCGGTCTTCGCGTCGAGCTCCTCTTTCGAGTGGTAATCGAAGACCTTGGCATCGGCCACGACCTTTCCGGAAGATGTCAGCTCGTTGTAGTCGTAGGCGAAGCACCCTATGTCGTCGTAGACGCGCCATCGCCGCTCGCCTTGGATGAGCAGCCCCGCAGCGAACTCGAGCCTGCTGATTATCATCCCGCACCTTGAGCACTTGTCCTCTCCCAACCTGATCTGGAGACGCGGGACCTCACTGCTCCTCGGCTGAAGAGCCACCGCGGCTGCGACGCCCATGACCGCCACCGCCCCCACCGCTATTAGGAAATCGCGACGCCTCATCTTCACGGAAGCACGTTGATGACGGCTCCCTTGTGCGGGTGGAGCGTGCAGTAGACGTTGTACTCGCCGGCAGTCCTGAAGGTGTACCTGAAGCTCTTGCCAGGCTCGACTGGCCCGGAGTCGAAGGACGCTGGTGCCTTCCCTTTCATCGTGGTGAAGGTGTGGGGCGTGGTGTCCTCGTTGACGTACTCCACCGTGTCGCCTACGTTCAGGGTCACCCTGCTCGGGCTGAAGTACCTGTCGCTGATGATCGGCGGGTCTCCCGGCTTCCAGTTCTCAGGCGGGATGTAAGAGTCCTTGTTGCTGACGATCCTCACCACCTTCCCCTGCCTCGGCGGCTGCCCACCTCCTCCCAGCATGCCCGTCGCGAAGAGGGCTCCGACGACGGCCACCACTACCACAACGACGACCACCGCAACAACCACGGTCCTGCTCGCCAAACCGGTCACCTCAGAAAAACGGGGATCGAACGCAATATAACCAGATGTGGAACTGGTTAAGCGGGCTCGACCTCGAGCCAGCCTGCCATCTCCAGGTGAAGCGGCGAGCAGAACTCTACGCAGTAGAAGCAGAAGACGCCGGGGACGTCCGCGACGAACTCGACAGTGGCCGTCTCGCCGGGCTCGACGCTGGCGATCACGTTGTACTCGCTCACCGCGAAGGCGTGGGTGGCGTCCTTGGTGGTCTCGACGTTGGTCAGGTGTATCCTCACCAGGTCGCCCTGCTTGACCCTGATTATGTCGGGCGTTATAGTGCTCCTGATCAGCGTCGCGTAGACCTCGGTCACCCACTTCCCGTTCTCCTGCTTCCTCTCAATCCTCTCCTGGCCCTTTTTGGTGGCGTACGGGCTGACCTCGAAGGTCTCCGGATCGAAACCCACCGGCGAGTAGACCTCCCACGGCTTCAGCTTCGTGGCCAGCATCATCTTGGCGTAGTGGGGCTCGCCGATCCCTATCGGCATGTCGTACAGCAGCTCCATCTTGTCTCCGGAGATGTCGATCAGCTGGAGGTTCTGCGGCAGCAGCGGCCCCACATCGATGAACCTGTCGACCGACCATTTGTTCAGGGCGACGAGGTACTTCCCCTTCGGCGCTGGAGAGTTGCTCTCGGGTGTGCAGATGTGTCCGACGTTGTAGTGGATGGGTATCTCTCCGATCTTGGTGAAGGGCTTGTCGCCGGTGTAGTCCGGAGGCCCGAGCGTGTACTGGTCAACGGTGTTCCCGATGAAGCAACTCACGTACCCGCGCCCCTTGTTGTCGAACTCGTTGTGCAGGGGGCCGAGGTTCACCTCGATCTGAGCGGCCTTGACGTCCTCGAACCTGAGAACGGGGACGCCGTACCTGTCGGTCCCAGCGAACCTCTGGTTCCTGATGGCGTCCTTGATCTTCTCGACGTCGTAGATCGTCACAACGGGCGCCAGCTTCCCTCCCACCACGACGTACCTGCCGCTGGGGGAGATGTCGCAGCCGTGCGGGCTCTTGGGCTCAGGAGCGAAGAATAGGACGCCCTCCTTGGCAGCCACGTCGAGCGGCACAACCTTGATCCCGTTCATCTCGACGTACTTCCCCTGCCTGACCAGCTCCTCGGCCCTCCTCCAGTTGATGATGTGGAGGTAGTCGAAGTCGTTCTTCGAGGCGCCGACCTCCAGCGACGGCTTCCCCTCCAGAACGCCACCTATGTGGAGCTCCGTGTTGATGGAGTTCATGAAGGCCCAGCCGTCGCTCGGCCCCCACCCGACGACCTCGAGGTCCTGCATGTAGGGAGGCAGCTCGATCTGGAAGCTCCTGCTGAGGTCGAACCTACCGGTCTTCCTGTCGAAGGCCAGGAAGGTCGCTGTGCCCCTGAAGAACTCCTCGAAGTTCTTTTCGGTGAGCTTGATGTACGTCTTGCCAGGCTTGTACCCCTTGCCCGGCTCCCACGGCGCTGGGAACTGACTGCCACACGCCACGTACTCGGTGTTCGGCGTCGCGCATGCACCTCCGTGCTGGGTCTGAGTGTTGGGGAGCTTCACGATGTCCTTCGTCTCGAAGTCCTTGAGGCTGATCGAGGCTATCCTGGCGTTGAGCTTGTCGCCGATGAAGGCCCACTCGCCGTCGTACTCGGCGTTGGTCCTGCTTATCTCCGGGTGGTGCGTATCGCCCAGGGTCAGGAGCTTGACGCCGTTGGATCCCTTGTAGAGGAGCCTCATCGTCTTGACGTCTCCGTACCCGTAACCCTGCCAGGGCTCCGGCGTGAAGACCGCGATGACCTTCATGAGCCTCATCGACGGCACGCCTATCACCAGGACCTGGCCCGAATGTCCTCCGGAGGAGATCATCAGGAACTCGTCCTTCCAACCGCCTGGGACGTAGGTCTTCAGAGCTGCCTTTGCGTGGCTCAGCTCCAGCTTCCTCTGCTCGATGATGTCGGTGAGCTCCTTCGCGAGCGGTGGTGCGGTCGGTGTCATCAGCCTTCCGGCCGTGAATCCGGCCGCAGCGCCTACCACGACCCCAGCGCCGAGGTACGCGAGGAACTTCCTCCTGCCTGTGTTGGGCTTGATGACGCCCAAGCTTTCCCCACCCCTCGGGAAAAGGTTCCACTTCAGCGGGTAAAAGCAAGCGTCTAACGTGTTAAACAACGCCGGGGCACCGAGCGCCGTTCATGTCTTACTCGGGGTTCACAGGTTAAATCCGGGTACGTCGGGGCATGGCGTGAAGGGTGGGCAAATGGACCTCGAACGGATGAAGAGGGCGCTGATCAGGTTGCTCACCTACCGCGGGAGATCCGCGAGGCTCGAGTCTATCGTGACGGCCGCGTTCCTCGTCTTCTCTGTCCTCATAATCAGCGGGTTCCTGTACGTCCTCATCGCTGCGCCTCCAGCCCTCTACGGAACCAGGCCGATCTTCCCCTCGGTCACCGGGCAGACGATAGTGGAGTTCGTGCTGGTGGCCCTAGCCTACTCCCTCTCCTTCCTGGGGCTTTACGTGATCCACCTGACCGCCATAGGCAGGTTCTCGGTCAGGAGGGGGGCCGCGGTATGGGCTGGTATCGGGCTCTTCGCCCTGGGGATCCTGATGATCATCTCGATCCTCGCGCAGAAGATCGGGGCCTGATCCCCTCCGAGGTCAGACCGGACCCCGTGAGCCTGACCAGTGTCGTCCCCCGAAGGCCGTCCACCTCGTAGCTCAACGACTTCAACTCGCCCTCCCTGTTCTCCAACCAGAACCTCATGTCGGCGAAGTAGGTGGTGATCCGCTCCGCGACCGGCCTCGTAACGAACGTTCCTCCTACAGGGACCTCATGCGCCTCGGTCACGACGACAGCCAACCCGTCCCTCCGCAGCGCCGCCTCCTTCAGGACCGCCATCTCGAAGGTCAGCTCCATGTACCTCGGCTTGTCCAGGGCCGGTATGCCAGTGAGCTCGACCCGGTAGAGGTGCGTCGCCTCGTCCACCGCGATGAGCCCCCCATCGCCGCAGAGCTCGGCAGCCTTGAGAACGAGCCTCGTCTGGTCCCGGAGGGTTTTGGGAGACGAGATCCAGATCCTCGTCTGGTCAGCACCCCAAGCCTCGAAGACCGATCGCATCCTCTCGATGTGAAGGCCCATCCCCGAGTCGACGATCATGCAGTCCCTTCCTTGGGAGGAAGCTATGGCGCACATCTGCAGAACGAGGCTCGTCCTCCCCGACTTCTCCTCACCCGAGACCAGCAGGAGCCTCGATCCGGGAAGGCCACCGGTAATGCGGTCCAGCTCTGAGATTCCGGTGAGGAACCTGGTCTTTCCTGCGGGGATGGTCATGCGTGGAGCATCGCCTTGTACTGCTCCCTGTACTTCCTGAAGTCGGTGCCCATCGTTTTGATGCTCGCGTACCGCTCCGCCCTCTCGATGGCCCTCTCGTTCTCTGGGTTGACGTGGACGAAGTAGCGCTTGAGCGCATCGACCCAGATCCTAGCGCCGATGTTGAGGATGAAGGTCGTGAGGATCCGGTAGAACGGGTTGTCCCTGCTTATCCTCCAGGCGAGGGCCTCGGCCATCCTCTTGGTGTTCTTCCAGCAGACGTAGATCAGAGCGGCCTGGGCAGGAGTCATGCTCGCGTAGACGTCGGTGAGCGTTCTCGTCCCCTTCAGCGACCCCAGGCTCACCAGGGCCATCGGCGTCACCGTGAAGAACAGGTTCAGGGAGGCCATGTAGTTGATCAGCCCAATCGTGTCCCAAATGTCGTCGTCCGTCTCGCCGGCCATCCCCAGTATGATCGTGTAGGCCGGTATCCAGTAGGCTGCGTTGTAGACCTTCTGCGCCTCGACCACGATCTCCGCCCAGGTGGCGTCCACACCGACCCTCAGCGGCAGAGCCTTCCTGCTGGCGTGCATCTTGATCAGCTTGTCGCTCCCCGTCTCGAGCCCTATCTGGACGCCGATGTGCTTGTTGGGACCCGCCCGGACTATCTTCGCGACGCCGAAGGCCAGCTCAGGGTCCGCGGCCACAGGTGCGAGCGTGGCATGCATCGGGTTGGCCCCTGTTACGCCTGGATAGGACATGACGGTCCGGTAGAGCTCGAAGATCGCCTCCTTGTTGGGCCAGTAGTCCTTGTCCCGGAGCATGTACGCCCACTGGTTGTCCGTCACGAACCACGCGTGGGTAACCCCTCCCCTCAGGTTCACCTTCACCTCCTCCAGCACCTTCGTCGGCGTGTAGTACCGCAGTGGCCTCGTGGTCACCTCGCAGAAGTCGCAGTCGAGCCCACACCCCCTCATGATCTCGGCCTGACCGGAGATGGCCGGGTTCACGATCGTCGGTATCTCGTCGACCTTAGGCAGCTTGAACCTGGAGAAGGGGTTCCTGGTTATGAAACGGCCGTTTGGGTCCTTGACGTACGCTATCCTGGGCCTGCCGTTGATGTCGAACGTGGTCGACTTGTAACCGAACATGAAGACGCTCGTGTCCAGCGAGTCCTCTATTATTCCCTCAAACAACAGAGGAGCGACGTCATCGATCTCCCCCTCAACGGCGTGGTCTATCCCGAGTTTGTCCATCGCCTCGGGGATCATCTGGAACTCCCAGACTCCGGCGCCACCGACTATCACCTTCGCCTTAGGACACCTCTCCCTCCTCAGCGCGTGAATCCTCCGGAGCAGACCGACGAACTCCTCCGTGACCCAGGACCTCTCGCGGCCTGCGTTGTTGAACATCAGCGTCAATGGTCCTATCCCGAGCGGGTCCATCGTGTTCACCCCGATGACCTTCGTGTCCTCCCTGATGTGCTTCTCCAGGTGATCCGGGTGGGCGACCTCCACGGTGTACCTCGTCCTCCCCTTGAGGGCAGCCTCCAGCTTCCTGATCCCGTAGGGGGCCAACACGGCCCTCCCGTGCTCGTCCGCGGGTACCGTCGGCTGTGCCAGGTATCGGTAGATCGGCGGCGGAACGAACCTGACCGGCGCGCAGGGCAGGAACGAGAGCAGCGGGAAGTTGTGGAAGAGGTGCCCCAGGGACGGGTCGAACGTCAGAACTATGTTTGTCATTCCAGTGATAGGTGATCGAGAGGGGACGATTATAGGTTTTTCCGCAGAGCGGTCAGGGTGAGTTGTGGCAAGGAGAAGCGCCGGTGGAGCTCCGAATAGAGCGGAGTCAAGATCAAATGGTGGGAGCGCAGGTGGATCGAGGGGGCCGTAGTCTAGCATGGAGTGGACGCCCGGCTCGGGATCGTGAGGGACGCGAACCCGGGAGGTCGTGGGTTCAAATCCCACCGGCCCCACGGAGGCCAGAAAGAGGTCGTTCGAGGGGTTCGAGGTCACCGCAAGAAACCGATCGGAAACACCCCTGTAGTATGCCGGCCAACCGCCTGCCTGACTATGCTGCACAAAATTATTTTACGGCATCCCGGTTCGATGAATTAGGTTTGAAAGCGACCGGCTGGTGCTGGCTGATCTCGCTTGCGGTCCTAGCGCTCGCGGCTCTGGCTACGCTGGCCCCCACGGCCACGGCGGAGGAGGGACAGGTCCAAATAACCTCGAACTACCCGGTCACGGTCCTCCATGAGGGGGCGCCCGCGAGGGTTCCCTTCAGGGCCTCCGAGGGCACAACGGTCTGCGCGCCTCCGGTACAGTACGTCGACGTGGACGCACGTCTCAGGTTCGTCGGCTGGAACTGGACCATAAGGGACCCGTGCGTGACGCTCAGGAACGTCAAGGCCCTCGTCGCGGTCTACAAGGCCGAGTACTTGGTCGTGATCGACTCGGAGCTGGAGAACCTCAGGAGGTCCTTCTGGGTCGAGGAGGGTACCGTTGTGGAGCTTGTGGCGCCGTCGGTTCACTACGAGTCCGATGGGGTCAGGCTGAGGTTCGTCCGCTGGAGCCTCGGCGAGTACCCGTTCAACTCGTCGAACCGCGTCTACGTCTCCAGACCTCTCAGGATCGAGGCGGTCTACGTCCGGGAGTACTACGTTCAGGGCGTCTCACCTTACGCTGTGGTCAACGGATCGGGCTGGTACAGGCTGGGCCAGACGGTGCTGCTGAGCGCGCCATCGGTGATACAGCTCTCAGAGGGGGAGAGGCTGGTGCTGACCGGCTGGGAATCGGTCGGCTCGGTGCCCGCGATCGTCAACAGGGTGGTCTCGAACGTGGCCGTGCTCGAGGTGAGAGGCCCCCACGTGGTCAGGCCGGTCTACGAGCGCCAGTACAGGGTTGTTCTGACGGGGCCGAAGGGCGTCGTCTACGACGGCTGGGTCACCGCTGGTGAGAAGGTCGCGGTCTCGGTCGAATCCCAGGTAGTGCTGCGCGAGAACGAGGTCAGGCTGCGGTTCGTCGGTTGGAACTCGTCCCTGCTGCCGCCACAGGAGAGGTTAGAGCTCGAAGTGAAAGGCCCTGTCAGGGCGGAGGCGGTCTACGTGAGGCAGTACTACGTCGAGGTCAGGGGCAGGTACGGCGCCGGTGGTACGGGGTGGTACGACGAGGGATCTGAGGCGACGCTGATGGCCGTCCCCAACCCGCCCGGCAACGCGTTCTTCAGGCCGAGGCTGACGGGCTTCGTGGGCAACATAGGGACGCTCGAGCACCGGAACGGCGCGATCAGGGTCGTAGTCGACAGGCCGATCAGGGTCGAGGCGGTTTACGTAACGGAGCCAGACCTCGTGAACATAGGGCTGCTGGCGGCGGTCATCGCAGGATCTGGATTCCTGCTGCTGTACAGGCCCAGCAGGAAGGGGAGGTCGAAGCCTCGAACAGGCTCCATGGAGAAGCAAGAGGAGGATCAGGTGTTGAGGATCAGGCTATGCTCCAAGGGGCACGAGGTCCCCGCCGACGCCAACGTCTGCCCGGAGTGCGGTGAGATCCTCTCCCCCGCTGTTTCACAGTCCCCATAGGAGAGCAGCGAGCCTTGCGTAGTCTATCGAGACCAGTACCGAGATCGAGAGGAGCGCGTAAACGAGGTCCGCGTGTCTGATCTCTCGCTCGAAGCGGAGCGTGATCGCGTAGATCGCGAGCGTCAGGACGGCGTACGCGGGACCGAGCATCATGGGGAGGCCCTTCACCGGGAGCAGCAGCGTGAGCGGCACGAGAACCGCCGGGAGGTACCTCAGGAAGCCCGGATCGACCGGACCATGAACGTGGAGCCTCGTCCTCTTGGGCACGAGGGAGAGGAGCAGAGCAAGGCCCACCAGTACCGGAGCGTAGGGCACGACGTACCCGAGGTAGGGTATGGCGATCAGCATCCGGCCGAGCACCCTCTCGGGCTCCACCAGGTCGGTACCGTAAGGATCGCCCGCATCGGCCGAGAACACGTACCTTCCGTCCTCGGTCACCCCGGTCACCCGGTGGAGTATCACGTACCGCCTGCCCTGGACCTCCAGCAGGTACGCTGCCACGTCGCCCACCGAGGGCTTGTCCCCTCTCGCCAGCAACACCATGCTGCCGATAGGGACGTTGGGCTCCATCGATCCGCTGACGACGTGGAGGAGCATCAGCCCTGGAAGGGATTGGGCCGTTAGGAGGACCGCAGACGCAATTACAAGGATCAGGACCAGATTCCTGGCAACGGCTCGCGTCATGGAGGCCTGACCTCTATCCTGACGGGCGCGCCTGCACTAACGTAGTTACACGCGGCGACGTTGGGCAGTGTTACGGTCACGGTACCCGGAAGGCTGGCGGTCGTGCTGGCGCTACACGAGGGATTGTCGTTCACCGACACGGTCACCACATAAGTTCCGGGAACGTTGATCCCGATGTACGCTGTTACTCCCCTGATCCTGTTGTTCACGTTATCGTTGTTGACCGTTACGGAGAGGGACGTCACCCAGAAATTGTATTTCGGCACATTGGACCCTCCGGCTCCCAGTCTGTCGACGTTTGAGGAAGTGAGCGAGACCGCAATGCTGAGAGCTGTAACCGATACCGATGCCATCAAAAGCAACAACATTGAAAGCGATACGGCCCTCAATTGCATAGAAGCACCACCTGTATCGAGGTTTCGACCCGGGCCACCTGTGATGGCAGTGGATTTGGAGAGACCGGAACAGTCATACTTTGGATACCTGGAAATATGTAAAATCCGCAGTCGCTGCCCGAACCTATGACAATACCGTTGTCGTCGTACAACGTAACAGTCACCCTAATGAATTGAAGTAATGCTCTCATGTAAAACGAGATGCTAACGCTGCTGACTGGATTACCGTTCAGCAATACGCTCCTGATCTCAGGAGGATTTGTACCCGACGCCTTTCCGAGCACGTACTCGACGTAGGCCCTGCTGGCCAAAGGGTCTACGGTCGTGATGGATATCGAGACGGAGAAGGCTGTGAGCGTTATGAGGAATAGCGCGATGGAAAAAACAGCGATATACCTTCGGTTCAAGTCGCGACCGACAACATAGGTGGCAGCGGCTTACTGCTCAACTATCACTACCTCGACCCTGTAGACGTCCTTGGGGTCCACGTCCGGAGCCACGTCGACCTGGGTCGTAACCGCGCCTGATGCGGCTGCCTGGGTCGCGGAACCGCTGGATTTGACGTTGTTGGAGCTGTCGTAGAGGACCACGTAGACCATGTAGTTTGCGCCCGACGACTTGGCGGTCGTCCACTGGACGCTCACCTTATCGACCTTGTATGGTGCTGAAGACGTCAGGACCCAGCTGACCTTCGTCACCTGGCAGGGGTTGGCAGGGCAGGTGACGTCTACGAGGCCGGTACCGCCCAGCTGGTTGACGTCCGAGCTGCCGAGGGATATCTGCACCGCCAATGCTGCCGATGCCACCGTAACGACCGCCGCCAGCGCCAGCAGCAGTAACGCGAACATCCGACTCCTGTCTTCCGCTCTCATGCTCCAACCCCTAAGACGTCCAAAATATAAGCGTAGCTTGGCGTAGATCGGGACGGTTTTTTGGTATTTCTGGAATACCATAATTCGCTCGACCGGACTTGGCATCTTTTGCAGTAATTTCAAATGCTGATGCGAAGGCGTTGCCGGTACACCAAGAGACGCGCATCTCTGGCCATAGTCGTCCTCACGGGTCGTCCGGCGGACCGGATCCGTCGCGTGTCGCATTTAAATAAACGGAGTCGGGCCGATCGTTGAATGATCGAGCTGGAAGTGCCCTCTCTGCTGCTGACGGTCGCCCTCCCCGTGGGATTCGCGCCGCTCGCGTTCCTGTTCGGCCGGATCGCTGGCCACAGGGCCTCGGAGCTGATCTCCCACGCGGTGCTGGGAGTGGTCCTGGCGCTCACCGCGCTGAACGCCCTCCAGGTCGCCTCCGGACGCGTCATCGAGGAGAGATATCCTTGGCTGCCGCAGCTCGGCCTCTCCCTCGGCTTCAGGCTCGACGGCCTGAGCCTCCTCTTCCTGACGCTGATAGCACTGGTCGGCTTCCTCGCCAGCGTCTACTCCTCGAGGTACATGGAGGGCGAGCGGGGCCTTGAAGCCTACTACGCCCTTCTGCTGCTCTTCGTGGGAGGGATGCTCGGCGTCGTCCTCGTCACCAACCTCTTCCTGTTCTACATCTTCTGGGAGCTGATGCTGATCCCGAGCTACTTCCTGATCGCCTACTGGGGGACAGGGAACGCCCGCGTTATCGGCTTCAAGTACTTCGCCATGACCCACGCCGGCGCCCTCGCGCTCCTGACCGGCATCGTATGGCTCAACGTGCTCTACGGTAACGTCGAGTTCTCCACGCTCCTCAGCAGGGCACCGTTGGACACGAGGCCCGAGCTCCAGATCGTCTCGCTCCTGATCTTCGCAGGCGCAGCGGTGAAGATGGCCCTCTTCCCGGTCCACACCTGGCTACCCGACGCCCACGCCGAGGCTCCGACACCGATCAGCGTCCTCCTGAGCGGCGTGATGATCAAGACCGGCGTCTACGCCTTCGCCAGGATAGTGATCGAGATGCTGGGACCGCACTTCAAGCCCTTCGCCAGCGCCATCGCCCTGCTCTCCGTCGTCACCATGATCTGGGGAGGAGCCATGGCACTCGTCCAGACGGACATCAAGAGGGTCCTCGCCTACAGCTCCGTGAGCCAGATCGGGTACATCTCCTTCGGCCTCTCGCTCCTCGCACCCGTCGGCGTCATGGGAGGGCTCCTCCAGGTGGTGACGCACGGACTCGCGAAGTCCCTGCTCTTCATGACCGCAGGCGTGATCATCCACTCCGTCGGGGAGCGTGACATCCGGAAGCTCGGCGGTCTCATGTCGAGCATGCCCTTCACCGCCGTTGCCTTCCTCGCCGGAGGTCTCTCCATCGCCGGTACTCCTCCCCTCGCGGGCTTCTTCAGCGAGCTGGTGATCTTCCTCGGAGGCTTCCAGGCCGGGCTCTGGCTGCTCACCTCGATAGCGATCCTAACCACCGCCATCACGCTCGGCTACTACACCAGGACCTTCATGTACGTCTTCCAGGTGGGGGAGCACAGGCACGCTCACGACGCTCCCATCTCGATGATGGCTCCGATGGTTGTGCTGTTGGCGCTCCTCGTCACCTTCGGGATCTACGTCGGTGCAGTCCAGAACGTGCTGGTCGCCTGGGGCTTTCTGAAGTGACGCCAAGGGCCCCTCGTTTCGGTGAGATCTGAATCCGACTCCCGAATCGCGTCGCGTCACCCTCACATCGCGAAAATCGCAATGACCGTGCGGTTCCGGGTTCCGCGCGTCAGAAGGCTGGCACGCCGTTCCTCGGATCGACCTTGTACCTATTGAACTCCTCGAGGATGCGCCTGAAGATCGGCCCCGGCCTACCGTCTCCTATCGGGACCTTGCCAACGTATCCTATCGGCACGAGCTCCGCACCCGTCCCGGTCACGAAGGCCTCGTCCGCGGTCATGAACTCGACTGGCGTGATGTCCCGCTCCTGAACCGGTATGCCCAGCTTCCCTGCGATCTCGATCACGACCGCCCTCGTTATCCCCGGCAGTATTCCAGTGGTGACCGGTGGTGTGATCAGCGTCCCGTTCCTGACGATGAAGACGTTGGCGCCCGTGGCCTCCGCAACGAAGCCCCTGCTGTCGAGCATTATCGCGTCGTCCGCACCCGCCTCGATCGCCTCTATCTTCGCGAGTATCGAGTTCAGGTAGTTGAGGGACTTGACCTCGTGGCTCGTCGACTGGACCGGGTCCCTCCTCGTCGAGCTGAAGATGACCGTGATCCCCTTCTCCCTGACACCAGAACCGAGGATCGGCTCGAGGTGCTCCACGATGATGATGACGTTCGGCCTTCCGCACTTCCTCGGGTCCAGTCCCAGGTCACCGACACCCCTCGTGACGATCAGCCTGATGTAGGCGTCCCTGAAGCCGTTGGCCCTCACCGTCCGCACGACCTCCTGCACCATCTGCTCCCTGTCCATCGGGATGCTCAGCCTCAGGACCTTCGCGGACCTGTACAGCCGGTCCACGTGCTCCCGGAGCTTGAAGATCACGCCGTTGTAGACCCTTATGCCCTCGAAGACACCGTCTCCGTAGAGGAGGCCGTGGTCGAAGACCGAGACCTTCGCCTCAGATTTGGGATACAGCTCGCCGTTGATGTAAACCAGGGGCTCCCTCCCCTCCTGCGGGCTCACGCTCCACCCAACTTCAGTAGAAATAAAAAATGTGCGTGCTCCGGGCTTGACGGTCGAGCCCTCCGCAGCGAGTTGCAGCAGCCCGTTCAGCGCTCAGCCCCGCAAGCTGAGAAGTGGGGTGCCTTCACGTCGTCCTCATGAGGTCCTTAATAGCCAACGAATTGGCATGGACCGTGTTCGCGCAACAGTCAAATATGGTATATTCACGCATATACTGGGACGGGGTTGGAGATCAGGAGGCTCCAGAAATTGGGTACGACGACGCTGGTGGTGTCGCTGCCGAGGAAGTGGGCGCTGGAGAGGGGCCTCAAGCCGGGCGACTCGGTGTACGTCGAGCAGCTGGACGAGGGCCTCTTCATACGGTTGGCCCCGAGGGAGACGAGGACGCTAAGGGCCGTCGTGAACGGGGACGCCATCGAGAGGGGAGAGGTCCTCGAGAGGATCGTCACGGCGTGCTACCTCCAGGGCTATGACGAGATCGTCATCGAGTCGAAGACGGGGCTCGCGGCTCAGAAGCTGGACTGGATACTCGGGACCATCGAGAGGCTGCCGGGTCTGGAGGTCGTGAGGCAGGACGACTACGAGGTGGTGATGAAGGTCCTCATCGACTCGAGGAGGTACACGGTGGTCGAGTTGCTGAGGAGGATGCAGGAGCTCATAGCATGGATGATCGAGTCCTCCGTCGACGCGCTGATCCACAACATGTCCGAGAAGGCAGCAGAGGTCTCTAGGGCTGAGCAGAAGATCGACTCCTACTACTTCTTGGCTTTGAGGCAGCTCCTCACCACAGCACGCGAGAGGTCGCTGCTGAAGGAGGTCGGGCTCGACTCGCCGTTGGCGCTCACGGGTCTCAGGGTCGTGCTTGCCGCGGTCGAGGAGACGGCTGACCACGCGCTTCAGGTCTCGAGGGAGGTGGTGAAGCTGGGCCAGTCGAGGGGAAGGGAGGGGAGGCAGCTGGTAGAGCATCTGAAGGAGCTGGCCTCGGAGGTCTCGAACGTCTTCGGGATGTCCCTCAACGGCTACCTCGTCTCGGACATCAAGCTGCTGAATCAGGCCCTCGATAAGGTGCCGGAGCTGCTGGACCGCATAAACGCGCTAGAGTCAACCGTGCTGGAGTCGGTGAGGGACGTCCAGAAGTCGCTCTCGTACCGGCTGATGCTGACGAACCTCGTGGAGATTTTGGACAACTGCAGGCTGATCGCCCAGACGGGGATCAACAGGTTCGTCCGGGAGAGTTCGGACCTCATCAGGATAGAGCAGGGGTGACTGTTACGGGGGCATCAGGACCTGGCCAGCTCAATCGCCCTGCGGAAGACCCTCCTGAACATCGCCTCGGTGAGCCTCCCGGTGTTGGTGTTCTGCCTCGACGGGTGATAGGACGCCAGGAGGTGAATTCTCCTGCCCTCCCGGTTCCTGAACTCGTAGTGGGCCCCGTGAGAGAACTTGGGAGTCCTCTTTCCCACCGGCGAGAAACCTTCGTCTGCCAGCAGACGCCTCACAGCCGAGAACCCTATCGCTCCGAGCGCCACTATCACCCTCACGTTCCCCAGCAGCGCAAACTCCTCCCTCAGAAACGGGTAGCAGTTCTCGAGTTCCTCGCGCGTCGGCCTGTTCTCGGGAGGTACGCATCTCACCGGCGCGGTTAGGAAGACGTCCCAGAGCTGAAGGCCGTCGTCCCTGCTCACCGACCTCGGCATGCTGGCCAACCCCAGGGAGTGGAGCGTCCTCATCAGGAAGTCGGCCGACGAGTCGCCTGTGAACATCCTGCCGGTCCTGTTGCCTCCGTGGGCCGCCGGCGCAAGTCCCACCACGAGGATCCTCGCGTTCCTATCCCCGAAGCCCGGAAGTGGTCTGGCCCAGTACTGCTGGCCCCTGTACCTCTTCGGCGGGTTCTCGGCAACCCTCCTCCTGTGCTCTACGAGCCTCGGACACCTCTCACAGGAAACGATCCGCTCCACGAGATCGGCCCAGGCATCCGGGGTCATGGCCTGACAAACGGGTTGAACGCCTTCTCCGTCCCGACGGTCGTTATCGGTCCGTGACCTGGGTACACTATCGTGGCGTCGTCGAGCGTGTAGATCTTGGTTTTGATCGAAAGCTCCAGCTGCTCGAAGCTGCCTCCAACGAAGTCGGTCCTGCCCACCGATCCGTTGAAGAGCGTGTCACCGGAGAGCAGCACAAGATCGTGGTGGAGACAGATGCTCCCCGGCGAGTGACCCGGAGTGTGCAGCACCCTGAGCTTCACATCACCCACCCGCAGCTCATCACCGTCCTCGACGAACCTGTCCGGCTTGGGCCTCCTGACCCTCAGTCCGAAACGAGAAGCGAACTCCTCCACGTAATCCAGCAGCGGAACGTCAGCCCTGTGCATGAGGAACTCAACGCCTAACCTCTCCTTGAGCTCCTCCACAGCTCCTACGTGGTCGAAGTGGGCGTGCGTCGCCACTATCCCGACGACCCTCAGCCCCGACAGCTCGGCCAGGATCTTCTCCACCTCCCATCCAGGATCGACGACGAGCGCCTCCCCCGCGGAGACGAGCACGTAGCAGTTGGTCATGAGCGGACCGACAGTCACCGTCCTGACGTCGAGGTCCATCGGCCATCAGCCCCAAAACCGAAACATAGGGTTGTTCGCGACGACCCAGGCAGCGACCCGTCTAATCCCTTACATCGACCCCCAGCTCCCGGAGGCTGACCAGCTCGTCGAGGTGAACGGTCCTCCCTCTTCTGATCGAGAGGAGGATTGCCTCGGCGATCGCCGTCGAGATCAGGCCGTCCCGGTAATCCGGTGAGGGAGGGCTCCCGGTAGCTATCGACCTGACGAAGTTCTCGAGCTCCACTTTCAGGGGTTCACGCTGCTCCACCACGGGAGAGTAGGAGCCATCGGCCTTCTCGAGCACCACCTCCCTCCTGAGGAACTCGATGCTCAGCACCCCCTCGGTCCCCGTCACGAACATCTCCCTTTTCTTCCTGGGGGTGAGCCAGTTGGCCTCGATCATCGCAGACCTTCCCCCTCCGAAGTCGAGCGTCGACTGGACGTGATCCTCCTTCGTGTGTATGACCGAGCCTCCGACGGCGAAGACCGACCTCGGAAGGCCGCCGAACAGGTGCACCGAGAGGTCGATGTCGTGGATGGCGGTGTCGTGGATCACCCCGACGTCTCCTATCCGTTCGGGCCACGGCCCTATCCTCCTGCCGTAGATCAGGATGGGGTCACCGATCCTCCGCTGGCGCAGCATCTCGACCGCCTTCTGCACCGCCGGGTTGAAGCGCTCGATGAACCCGACCATCACGGACCTTCCGGACGACCTGATCTCGTCGGCCATCCACAGCGCCTCCTCCAGGTTCGAGGCCATCGGCTTCTCCACCAGCACGTCCTTCCCCGACGAGACGAAGTCGACGGCCATCCTGGCGTGGGTGGTGGATGGGGTGCAGACGGTGACCGCGTCCACGGAGTCGTCCTCGCAGAGCTCCCTGTAGTCTGCGGTGTACCTCGGAACACCGAAAGCCTGTGCGACCCTTTTGGCCCTGTCGAGGTCGATGTCGCAGACCGCAACCACCTCACACCCATCGAGCTCGGTCAGCACCCTGACGTGGTTCCTCCCCCAGAACCCTGCGCCGATAACGGCGACCCTCACCCTCTCCAATCGATCACCCCCGGACCCATACGAACAGCTAACATATACATAGCTGCGATGTCGTGCCGGGAGAGGATGGAGTTCTGTCCGAAGTGCGGCGGCTTCATGACCTCGACACGGACCTCATCGGGCGTCGTGCTGGTCTGCAGGAAGTGCGGTTACAAGAAGGCTTCGGGATCGGTCACAGTCAACCTCGGAAGGGTCAGGGCCCAGAGGAGGAAGGCCATCGTGGTGGACGAGAGCGACGAGGCCTCGATCCATCCGAAGACGACCGACGTGGTCTGCCCACAGTGCGGCAACCGGGAAGCCTACTGGTGGACTGTCCAGACGAGGTCCGCAGACGAACCGATGACGCAGTTCTTCAGGTGCACCAAGTGCGGTCACACATGGCGCGAGTACACGTGAAGCTCACGAGAGGAGAAGGACCGCGTGCTTCTTGCACGCCACAGGGACCCTCAGTTCGTTCCAGACCCTCCTCTTGGCCACCAGCGTGTATATCCCCGATACGCGGACCTTCCTCTCCTCTAACGCCTTAATGACCTCCGAGAGTGGGGCGTGGTGGGTGACGGCGAGCGTCATCAGAAGCATCCCATCACCGGCCTCGCTGACCGATGTGGGGCACCAGAGGCATTTCGGCGACGGTTCACCCTCATGCCGGTAAAATATGGGGAACGACCTTTCACGGCCCCACTGTGGCCCCTCCGAGAGCTGGAACAGCTTGGTGCCGGTGAGCAGCGCGAAGGCCGTCGCTATGGGCAGCGCCAGGTGGTCGATGCTCAGCACCCCTAGAATCCTCCTGCCGGTGAAGGCCTCGATCGCGCTCCCCGCCAGCATCCTGACCACAGATGGCTCCGTCACGATCCTCGCGAAACCGTCGAGGTCCTCTCCGTTCACGAACTCCCTAACTAGGTCTTCTGGTCTCAGGTACCTCTGTCCCCACTCCAGTATCCTACGCGCGTGGCTCAGCCTCGGAACCGTCTCGCCCCTGACGTAGCGCGTGAGCGTTGATTGCGGTATCTTCAACAGCGACGAGAGCTTCCTGTAGTTGTACCGCTCCTTGAGGTACCTGATCACGTCCACCGCGGCCGTCACCGTCTCGTAGGCCGTCGCGCGCCTCGCTGACATGGCTGACCGGATTTTGCTCCACCCATCCAACACATATCGTTTAGTTTTGCGGAGAACCATCGGCTGGAACGCGAGACCTCAGAGAGACCATCCCACGAACGCATCACACCATGTAGAAGTAGCCGCATCTAACGTGGTCCGGCTGGGACTCATGAGGGCCCTCTTGACCGCCTGAAGCTCGGTTTGCGAGCGGTGCTCGACCGCGAACCGTCGGGCCACCACACTCCACATCAGGTCATCCCGGAAAGCTTGTCGGTGAGGGACGCACAACTCGATGCGAGATGCCTCGCTACGAGTTCAGGTGCAAGGACGTCGGGATGGACTGCGGATTCGAGATCAGGGGCGCCGGAAGCAAGGAGGAGGCCCTTGAGATGATCGCGGTCCACGCAAGGCGTGCCCACAATCTCACCGAGATCCCATCCGAGATCAGGTCGAAGATAGAGGCGGCGATACGCAGAGTCTGAGCTGGCGTATCACCAAAAACCTTCTTCGTTTTATCCCTCCAATCGCTGGTGCATCGAAGACCGACGCTTCCCGATCACCTACCGCCTTTCCTCTCCTTGTCCTCGACGACCTTGACCAGGCCGGCCTCGATCAGCGCCAGAAGGAGCTCGTCGTAGACCTTCTCGATCTCGGTGATCGCGACGTCAGGGTCTGAGATGTCCACCATGATCCTGTGCTTCCAGATGTGGCCACCGTCTTTGAGGTTGAGGCGGCTGAAGGTCCCCACGAGCGCCATCGGTATCCTGGAAGACTTGATGGGGAGGAGGTACTCCACGAAGCAGTGCCTGTACGCTCTCTCGTAGACGTCGCCGTAGAAGGTGTTGAAGAAGAGGTGTAAAGGCTCCTCCCTCTTGTACGTCTCCCACGTCGTGTATTGGGTGTAGTAAGGAACCCACCCGTCCTCCCGGAGCTCCATGTCCTCCAACGATACGGGCCGCTTCCAGCTGGAGACCATGAAGCCGTCCGCCTCGAGCTTGGGGATTATCGCACCCCTGATGATGCCCTGCCTCATCAGCTCTAACCGCTCCCTCTGCGTCGCCAACCGGCCCACCTTCCCTCGCTCCGCACAGTCCTCCTCCTCGGGAGAACGACGTTGTATATATCGGATATGTCGATGCCGTACTGGCCGTGCCACCTGGAACTCCGGTCCCTTAGAAAGGGCCTTCCGACGCCCTTAGCGTTCGGCTCACGCCGAAGTTCTGCACGAAGAGGGAAAAGGATAACCTAAGGTGAACTGCTGCAGCTCCGATGGCAGACCTGATCAGGTTCGAGGGGGTAATCGCGTCGACGATCACGCCTTCCAGAGGCCACGAGAACGCGATACCGTCGTACATGGAGTTCTTGAGAGGTAGAGGAGTCAGGGGCTACTACGTCCTGGGTACCTGGGGAGAGGGGCCGAGGCACGGGGTCGAGCACAGGAAGCGCGTCGCCGAGAAGTTCGTCGGCAACCTGGAGACGGGCGAGGTGGCGATCGTTCACGTCGGCGCATCGGATATGGAGACGGTGAAGGAGCTTCTCAGGCACGCGAACGACATAGGCGCTACCGCGGCTGCCGCGGTGGCCCCGTTTTACTACAGGCCCGACGAGGAGACGCTCTTCAGGTTCTACGCCGAGCTCTCGGAGACGTCATCGATCCCGGTGGTCCTGTACAACATCCCGTCGAGGCAGGGTTACAGCCTCAGCTTCAGGATCATCTCGAGGGTTCTGGGAGAGCTGGGTAACGTGAAGGGCATCAAGGACAGCAGCGGAGATCCTGCTCTCGCGCTTGAGCTCGTTTCCGAGTTCAGGGACAAGCGTTTCATCGCGATCGGCAGCGACGAACTCATCGCTTACGGATTCCTGATCGGCGCCAACGCCACCGTCAGCGGCGTCGCGGGCGTCTTCCCGGAGGTCGTGGTGGGAGTGTACCGGTCGATCAGGGAGGGGAGGATCGAGGAGGGGTTCAGGTACCAACGGCTCGTGAACAGGGCCTCATCGCTATTGGAGGGATTGGGCGTTGAGTTCGAGACCCAGCGGTCCGCGCTCAGGATCAGGGGCATTGACCTCGGGCCGCCTCCGGAACCCGTCAGGCAGCTTACGGGGGACGAGCTGGATCGTCTGAAGAAGGGCATCGAGGAGGTCCTCGTGCAGATCAAAACCACCGACGGCTTAGAAATGAGGAGCTGACCAGCGCTATCACCAAATCTCTTAGCATTAACCACAGTAGAAATTGTAAGCGACACATAGGAGGCTACTGCGATTACACGATTAATTTCTGGACCGGGGGGGATTTGAACCCCCGACCTCCCGCACGCCAAGCGGGCGATCTACCACTGATCTACCGGCCCGACTGCCACTAATTGCACAACGGTGCGACATTTAACCATGATCCGCGGCACATCAGAACCGACCGACGGATGAGGCGGGTCCTGACCGTTGGTGCATCGAGCGGAACGGGCGGTAGCCCGAAGCCATGGGCCGCTCGAACTCCTCATCCGATGACCTGCAGCTCCGCGCTTTCCTTCACGTCGACCTTCCAAGGCAAATCCAGCACCAATCGCATCACGTGCCTCACGGGCTCATGGTCGCCCATCACGAAGACGTCCCCGAACTCAGGGATCATGCCTCCGAAGAGGCCGGCGCGCACCCTGCACCCGATGGCGCTCAGGAACTTCTGGAACTTCCTCTGGTCTAAGGCGTCGTTGATCGTTGTGACGAGCAACACGGGATCCGCTGGCCCGTTCGCGGGAGACCAGGTGACCTTGGAGCTCTGACCTGGAAGCACCGTCACCAACCTCTCGACCGATTTCAGCTCGTTCAAGAATCCGAGCTTGAAGGAACCTGACCTCTCGAGCTCCAGTCGGGCAGACCTTACGCCCTCACCGCTGCACGTGACCGAGACCTCGAGTCCAGACCCGGATGGTTGGAGGTACGCGATCGCGAAGGAGCCGTCAGAGCTGGCGGTCAGCATCGACTTCTCCGCCTGCACCTGAGGTGGCGACGGCGCTGGAGCGAAGAGGCACACGTGGACGTCGAAGGCTCCGGCGATGTCCGCCCTAGCGGCGGTACAGTAAAGGAACCCGCGCAGGTCATCCTTCACCACGAAGCCCGATGAGGGACGATCACCGATCAGCCTCACCTCGACCTCCCTTGTTTTACTTTGGTCCCCCACACGTCCGTGGACGCTGATCATCTCGAAGCCCACGTTCCACCGTTTGCCGTGCCGGCTGCTCGTGTAGCCGAAGCTCCACCGTCCGACTCCCGTCTCGATGCCGCGGACCCTGACCTCTCTCTTGGACCTGACGGTTACCGTGAAAGCACGATCACCTTCCTGCGAGACCTCCACGTCGTATCCGGTGAGGTTGACCACGATCAACGTCCTTTCACAGCAACAGGCCTCAATGAACTTTGTCGTCGGACGCGATTCACCTCCTCGGCCTCAGCTGGACCGTCAGCCCCAGGGCGACCAGAGCTGCGACGATCATGACAACGATCCCGGGATCCATCTGATGCCAGGAGAGTCCCCTCTGAACTAGAAGAGCACCCACAGAGACCGAAAGGACCGCGAGGGCGTGCTCGTGCCACAGCAGTGCGACCGCGAGCGCCACCAGCGAGGCCGCGAGGGCGTAGAACCACTGCAGCCCCAGGCCCGAAGCGATCAGGTACGCGAGGACACCCGATGCGACGCCGACGCCCACCCGGAGCAGAAGGAGCCCCAGCAGCCCGAACCCGACGAAGCCTAGGACCAAGAGGACCAGCGATGCGACCTCACCGAGCGATCTGCCTATGAGAAACCAGATCAGATAGGCCCCTATCGAGCCGGCCGCGACGAAGGCGCCGAACCTGACCAGACCCCTCCCGACCAAAATCAGGAGAAGGCCCGCCAAAAGCTGCGCAAGGGGGAGGAGCTGATCCAGTTGAACGGTCAGCAAGCTTGCTACCATCTCCCCAGGAGGTCACCGATGCCCTTCAGCAGCAGGAAGAGGCCGAGCGCTGCCACCAGCAGGCCGATGAGCTCCACGAGGAGGCGCCAGCTCACCGCGATGCCCACCAGCAGCAGCACCGCACCGAGCAGGGCGTACGCGATGCCCCTCTCGGTCGTACGGGAGGACATAGTTCATCGGATCAGGCGTAGGTGTACAGCGTCCTGAACTGGAAGTCCTTCGGGACCTTGCCGACGCGCTTGTAGTACTTCACCAGCCTGTGGATCTTGGCCTCGAGGAGCTGGAGCCTGTGCCTGTTGTAGCGGTCAGATCTGTGTCGCTGGAGGTGGACGTGCATCCTCCTCGCCCGCTCGATGAGGTGCATCAGGTCCTCCGGTATCTCAGGAAGGAGCCCCCTCTCCGCGAGGATCTGCGTGATCGACTTGCCCGTCACCGCCTTGACCAGGGGTATGCCGTGCTGGTCCCTGAGGACAACGCCTATCATGCTGGGCGTCATCCCGGCCTTCGCGTAGCTGACCACGAGCTCCTCCACCTCCTGAGGTGTGACCGTCAGCCAGCTCGGCGGAGTCTTCGCCAGGGGCCTCTTGGATCCGGACTTACCCCGCTTCCTCGCGTGCATCCTCGCCATCTTCTCTCCCTCCGAGCTCTCGAGCCATTACTAAAAAATCTGATGCGGCCCTGAAGCAGAACAGTTCTACGGAACCTCCAACTCGTCTCGAGGAGGTTGGGACGCGCGGATCGCGAGCGGTCCCCCTTCGCTGCGAGGGCGAGCTCGCCGGTGAAGGAGACGGGTAAGGTCTCGGTTCCGTTGCCGCTGGGAGCCACCGCAGCACGCAACACCGCCTCGTGAAAAGGCGGTTATATATTCGGCGAGAGGGAAGTGGGGCCGATGGCTGAGGATGCCGAGGTCAAGGAGATCTCGATCTGGGAGGCCGGCGAGGGCCTGGCGTTCTCCTACGGTCCCCAGCACCCAGGCACCGGGCACTTCAGGATGATCGTCCGCGTCCTAGGCGATACCGTGATCGACCTCGACCCTGATCCCGGGTACGTCCACAGGGGAGAGGAGAAGATGTGCGAGCAGAAGACCTGGATCACCAACATACCCCACCTCGAGCGCCCCGCGATCCTGGACTCGGCCGGCCTGATCTACCCATATTGCCTGGCGGTGGAGAGGCTGATTGGCGTCGAGATCCCGGAGAGGGCCAAGTTCATCAGGCCGCTCGTCGCGGAGCTGAACAGGATCGGCAGCCACTTCTACTACTTCGCGCTGTACGGCGTCTTCCTAGGCCTGACAACGCCCTTCCTCTGGTGCTTCGGCGACCGGGAGTTCGTGGTGGACCTCGTCCAGTTCATCGGAGGTCAGCGGATCACACATTCCTACTTCGTCCCCGGAGGTGTGAGGAACGACGTCCCGAAGAAGGTACCGGGCGAGCTGGTGAAGCGGTTCAGGGCCTGGTACAGGGACGCTACCGGCAGGTCACCGGCCGAGGGAGAGCTGACGGACGACTTCCCGAAGTACGTGCTGAGGGTGATGGACTTCCTCGAGGCCCGCCTCCAGCACTACAGGGACCTGATACTGGAGAACTCGATCTTCATCGACAGGACCAGGGGCGTGGGCGTGCTGACCAGGGAGATGGCAGCTGAGCTCGGAGCGGTCGGGGTCAGCCTGAGGGCCTCCGGCTTCAAGCGGGACGTCAGGATCGACGAGCCCTACGACGCCTACGACAGGTTCAGGTTCGAGGTACCCGTGAGGACCGAGGGGGACGCCTACGCCAGGGCGTGGATCGCGTACGAGGAGATGCTCCAGAGCGTCAACATCATCCGGCAGGCCATCGAGATGATGCCGGAGGGCCCGGTCAAGAACAAGCAGCACCCGATCAACCTGAGGGTCCCCGCCGGCGAGGCCTTCGCGAGGGTGGAGGCGGCCCACGGCGAGTGCGCCTACTACATCAGGTCCGATGCAGCGGACAGGCCCTACCGCGTGAGGATCCTGACGCCTTCCTTCAGGAACCTGATCCTGCTTCCTAACCTCGCACGCGGTAAGAGGTTGGCGGACATACCGGTGATCTACTGGAGCCACAACTTCTGGCCTGTGGAGTGGGACAGGTAGAGCAAGGCCGCGGACGTGGTCGTGCGGGTCCAGCTCTCCAGCATCGAGATCGAACGGCTCTCAGCGGAGATCGCTCCCCAGGTCGTCGGCTCGAGGGTCCAGAACGCCTACCTCCTTCCCGACGGGTCCTACACGATCAGGCTGAGGGGGGAGGGGATCAGCTGGGAGCTCCAGCTCGTGCCCGAATCGTTGTTGGTGCTGGTCAAGGGGACGTTCGAGGAGAGGGCCGAACCGGACGGCTTCTGCAGGGCCCTCAGGGAGCACCTCAGGGGAAGGACCCTGACGAGCCTCGAACCCTTCAGGGGCGAGAGGGCGATCTCGATGGGATTCGAGGGAGGCCTGAGGCTCTGCTGCGAGCTCTACCCCGGCGGCAGGCTACTGCTTCTCGGAGGTACTGAGGGACAGGTGCTCGCGGCGCACCCGCCCCTGAAGTCCGGAGAGGGTCTGACGGGCCCATGCGTTTCCAAGGAGGTCAAGGGCATGCCGTCGCTGGGGGAGGTCAGGTCCGCCGGGCCGTCGAAGAAGTTGGGTTCGGTGCTGGTGAGGGAGCTGGGCATCGCGCCGAAGTACGCCAACGAGGCCCTCCACAGGTCCGGGCTGAGAGGCGACGTGAGGATCGGCGACCTGACGGAGGAGCAGCTCGAGGGACTGAGGGCCACGCTGGGGAGGCTCCTGGAGGAGGCCAGGTCCGGGAGGCCTAGGATCTACCTGCTCACCGGAAGGGTCGAGCTATCGCTGGTCAGGCTGACGCACCTCGAGTTCGAGGCGGTGGAGGTGAGGGAGTTCGAGGGGGTGAACGAGGCCGTTCTTGAGTACCTGAGGCTCGCGGTGGAGCACCTGAGCAGGTCCGCGAAGGCGAGGGAGGCCGAGGAGAAGGCGAGGAGGATGGAGAGGGAGCTGGAGGAGAAGCTCGCGCTAGCGGCCTCGCTGGGTCGGGAGGCGGAGGAGCTGAGAAGGGCCGCTCAGGCTATCTTCACAAATGCAGCTGAGCTGGAGAGGCTCAGGCTGAGCAGGTCCGGATCGATCGATCTCGGAACGCTGAGGGCCGAGGTGAAGGGGAACGCGTTGGAGGTGGACGTCTGCGGCCGCAAGCTCCTGATGGGCCTCTCCGAGCCCGTGACGCGGCAGGTCTCATCGATCTTCGACAAAGCGAAGGGGCTGGAGGAGGCGAGGAGGAACGTCCTCTCGGAGGCCGAGGCGCTGAGGAGGGAGATCGAGAGGGTCAGGCGCGAGGCGACGAGGGCCGAGGCACCGAAGCCAGTGGCGTTCAGACCTTCCAGGCCCAAGCAGTGGTACGAGTCCTACCGGTGGACCTTCACCACATCGGGGAAGCTCGTCGTCGCCGGGAGGGACGCCTCATCCAACGTCAGGCTCCTGAAGAAACACATGGAGCCCGGGGACCTGGTCTTCCACGCGGAGGTCCGGGGATCACCGGCCGTGCTCCTGAAGGGAGGGGCATCCGAAGAGTCGGACGTCGTCCAGGCCGCGACCTTCTGCGCCTCCTACAGCAGGGCCTGGCGGGAGGGCCTCGGGAGCGTATCGGTCTACTACGTGAGGCCAGAACAGGTCTCCTTCACCCCTCCTCCCGGGACCTACCTCGAGAAGGGCTCCTTCGTCGTCAAGCCTCCGAAGAACTACCTGATCGCGGAGCTCAAACTCGCGATAGGTCTGACCGGTGACGGTCGTGTAGTCTCAGGCCACCCGGACTACGTGAGGTCCGTCGCGGACGCCTACCTCGTTCTCCGTCCCGGCCGGAAGCCAGCGAGGGAGCTGGTGGCGGAGCTCCTTAGGGAGGTGGAGAGGGCGTGGGGCACGAGGCCAGACGAGGATGTCGCATCCCAGCTGGTCGCGCTGGTTCCGTACGGCGTCGGAGAGGTCGTCGAGTTGAAGGTCTCCCGAAAGGCGACGGGTCAGGAGCAGGGAGATTCTGGGAGCTGAGGGTCCGTCAGACCTGAATCCTGTTGACCCGGAAGACCTCCTCCAGAAGCGTCCCCAAAACCCTCCAGGCCATACCCCTGTCGGTTGCTACGCACGGTATCACGGGCACCGTGGAGGGGACGTCGAGCACGAACCTCACGACTTCGGGGGGCATCGCATCGGGCACGTCCTGCTTGTTCGCAGCCACCACCATCGGAAGGCCGCTGAAGGTGGACCTGGCCCTCGCGAACTCCCTCGCCGCCTCCGGAAGCGCCTCCCTGTCCGAAGAGTCGACCATGAAGATCACGCCGTCGGTCCCGGGCATGAAGACCCTCCACATGAATGAGAACCTGGGCTGTCCCGGCGAGCCGAAGAGCCTGACGACGTAGCCCTCGCCGATGTTGACGATTCCGAAGTCCATGCCGACGGTCGTCGTCCTCTTCTTGGCCCGCTCCTGGGGGGAGGTGACCTCGACGTCGTGGGTCATGCTGATCTCGGAGAGTGTTTTGACCAGTGTGGTCTTGCCTGCGTTGAACGGGCCGACGATCACGACCTTGATGCTCTTCATCCGCTGAGCAGATCCTCGCGCCCCTCCTTGAAGCTCTTTTGGGCTCGAACCTCCGCGGTTTGCCGGAGAAACGACCCAGGAAGGGCCCTCCGATACGAGCGGAGGACTCATCTGCCTCCCGCTGCGGAGCGCGCCTCTAACCGGACGGCTTCGAGGACCCGAGGGAGGTCAGGGACCCGGAGATCTGCGCCGTTGCCCACTCGACGTCCTCAGGCGTGATCAGGTAGGGCGGGAGGAACCTCAGGACGGTCGTGCCGGCCCTCAGCGCCAGTAGTCCACGAGTCTGCAGGTCCCTGATCGCTTGTGCGGGGTTGAACCGGAGCTCCAGGCCCAACATCAGCCCCCTCCCCTTCACCGACCTGACGACCTGGCCGTTCTCCGAAGCGATCTCCCTCAGTCCGGACATGAGCAGCTCCGCCGCGGCCCTCGCCTTCGAGGGCACGTCGTCAGAGATGAGGGCCTCGACGCCGCCGGTCACCGCAGCCAGCGCAAGCGGGTTGCCTCCGTGAGTGGAGCCGTGCTCTCCGTCCTCCACCCTCGACGCTATCTCGTCGGTCACCGCCACCAGGCTCACGGGGAATCCTCCGCCGATCGACTTCCCCGCCACGAGGACGTCGGGCCTCAAGTTCGCCCTCATGTGGTCCCAGACGAGACCGGTCCTACCGAAGCCTGACTGGACCTCGTCGACGATCAGGTACGCTCCCACCTCCCTGCACCTCCTCTCCAGCTCCCTCAGGAACTCCTCGGTCGCCGGCGTGAGGCCTCCCTCTCCCTGAACTGGCTCGACGATCGCGGCGGCCACGTCCTCCCCGATCCTCCGCAGGTCATCGATCGAGTTGAAGGGCAGGAAATCGACCTCGAAGGGGAACGGCTCGTAACCTTCCCTGTAGGACCTGTTGAAGGTGACCGAGAGCGCACCGAACGTCCTTCCGTGGAAGGAGCCGGTGAAGGCTACCGCCTTCCTCCTCCTCCTCGTCCTCTTCCTCGCCAGCTTCAGGGCCAGCTCAACCGCCTCGCTCCCGGAGTTCTGGAAGAAGACGTTCCCCAGGTGCGGAGGGAGCACCCTTCCGAGCGCGGAGAGGGCCTCGTCGAGGGCGTCGCTGTCGTAGAGCGGCGGCAGGACCGTGACGCGGTCCAACTGCTCCCTCAACCTCCTCACCACGTGGGGGTTGAGGTGACCGAGGAAGGCCGCACCGTTGCCGGTGTGGAAGTCCAGGTACCTCCTGCCATCCGTGTCCCAGACGTACTGGCCCATCGCCCTCGATACTCTGATTCCCCTCGGCGCGAAGAACCTGATCAGCCGGACCATCCGCTCCGAGAGGACAGATTGCAGCAATTAATTAACACCTCCCTTCAGCTATCCCTATTTGACTTTACTAGATGTTTTGTTCGTCATAGTAAGTGTTCGATACGCAGGAGCATTGCGTGCATCGTGGATTCAGATGTAGTCAGGT
The DNA here is from genome assembly GCA_030059665.1 of Candidatus Calditenuis fumarioli. Lineage (GTDB taxonomy): Archaea > Thermoproteota > Nitrososphaeria_A > Caldarchaeales > Calditenuaceae > Calditenuis > Calditenuis fumarioli. Next base: position 553,601 of record JANVYR010000001.1, on the reverse strand, counting down.
CGGCATTCCTTCCAGATAGCGGGAGCGTCTCAACAACCAAGGGAGGGTTAGGTCTAATGAGACTCTAAGGTGCTCGAGATAGGACGGGAGGAACAGGAATTGGTCCGACTAAGCATCAACGTACCGTGTTCATCCCTCAGCTGTTCCTTGACCGAGTTCCGGTAGATGAGTATATAAGAAGTAACATCGCATACATCCATCGAGACTCTAATGTTTTTGAACGACGTGCCGAACAAATAGTTCTATAGACCTCTGTCCCTATGATCGCTGGATGAGCGATATGGAGCTTGCTGTACAGACCAAAGGCCTTGTAAAAGTTTATGGTGGAAAGGTAAGGGCATTGGATAAGGTGGATTTGACTGTTGATGCCGGGACGTCATTTGCTCTTTTAGGTCCTAACGGTGCTGGAAAAACGACGCTTATGCGTATTTTGACAACACAGATTAGACCTACGGCAGGCGAAGCGCGCGTTTTCGGATTGGACGTCGTTCGACAAGGCAGTAAAGTTAGGAGGCTGATAAGCTATGTCCCCCAAGAGATGAGCGTCTGGACAGACATCAGTGGCTACGAGAACCTCCTGATATACGCGAAAATTTTTGGAATACCGCGTCATGAAAGAAGGAAGGTAATCGATGAGGTCTTGGAAAATATGGGTCTGACCGGTGTGCAGAACGAGCCCGTTAGCACGTATTCAGGAGGAATGATCAGGAGACTGGAAATAGCATGCGCCATGCTCATAAAGCCCAAAATAATCTTTTTGGACGAACCAACCATTGGCTTGGACCCTGCTGCCCGGAAGGTGGTTTGGGAAAGTTTACAGGTTTTTAAAAGGGAGTATGGCGTAACCATTTTCTTCAACACGCATTATATGGATGAGGCCGACCAATATGCTGATAACATAGCCATAATAAATCAGGGAAAGATTGTTGCGAGAGGGACTGCCGAAGAGTTGAAGCATTCCTTAGGCGGGGAGATTATTACTATTACATTCGAGAAGGGCATCTTCAAACCTGATATAGCTCAAGAATTCCGCAAATCATCTTATGTTAAAGATGTTATTGTTGAAGAGGAAGGCTTAAATGTAATTGTCAGCGATGCCGAATCAACATTACCATATTTAATAAATATCTTAAGAGAGAATGGCGTACCTATAGGCCGAGTTTCTATTACCAGGCCTACTCTGGACGACGTTTTTCTTAAGTTTGTTGGAACAAGAATTGTAGAGAAGGGAAGAATAAGCGATGTTAAGCATATGCGAGATATGATTAGAAAGGGGTGAAAACATGATAAAAGGTCTGAAAATCATGTTGGTCATGGTTGAGCTTGAATTGAGAAGATTACGTCACGATAGGACGGAATTGTACTTCAGGGCCGTCCAACCAATACTTTGGATAGTGATTTACGGCCCCGTAATGAGTAGTGTTAGGGCTATACCTACAGGAGAAGTCCCATATACCGATTTCATAACCCCGGGCATTATGATACAGACAACAACATTCGTCAGCATATTCTATGGTTTGATGATGGTTTGGGAACGCGACTCTGGAATTCTGAAGAAGCTGCTCGTCACTCCAGCTTCGAGGTATTCGGTGGTTATAGGACGCTCTATGGCTTCAGGTGTTAGGGCTCTGTTTCAGGCCCTCATAATACTTCCTGTAGCTCTCATAATAGGAGTACATTTTATCCACAACCCGGTTTATTTCGTCCTAGCCTTCACCATTATATTCCTGGCCTCAGGAGGGTTTGCAGCCATATCCATACTCATAGCCTCCTTTATGAAAACCCGCGAGAGGTTTTTGGGATTGGGACAGGCGATAATTATGCCACTTTTCTTTGCCAGCAATGCCTTGTATCCTACCCAAATAATGCCACCTCTCCTTAGGGAGATTTCAACGTTTAACCCTTTGAGTTACGTCGTTGACGCTGTCAGAGGACTATTGATCACTGGAGACCTTTCTAATCTCCTAATGGATTTGGCTTCGATAACGATCTTCGATGCAATATCATTCATTTTAGCATCAATAAGTTTTAGGCGCATCATAGAATGAGGCACGACTTTAAACATGTGGTCCATTGAAGGAGTACTTCGTGGAAAAAATTCCCATTTCTTAAGAGACAGGCTGCACGGCTGCTTCAGCCCGAGTCACCCAATCTAGCTTATCAATGACATCGACACATAATATAGCAATAGATCTACAAAGTTTGCCGATGAAGAGTTTGAGGAACTACGTAAAAGGCTACTCTCGCTACTTGGCTGATGTTCAGACACGATATGCAGTGGAGGGCAACGGCCATACAAACCATTCAACAATGCAAGCAAAACCCGAAAGAAGCTGATATGCTCCCAGTAAATTAGAATGGCGAAGCACCAACCACATTTACTTCTTTCGCATAAAGATCAACATCCGGATGATCAAACCGATACTAGTTCAGGTGGTCAGCTCCCGATCGAGCAGGACCGAACCCAACAGGAGCAGGACCGGGAAGGCCGCCAGACTCACCGCGAGGCCCTCGATGAAGGAGACCGTGCTGCCGTAAACCCCCGAGGCCCTGAGTCCCTCCACGAGGTAGTACAGCGGGAGGAACTTGGCAACCGCCTGCATCGCCGGTGGGGCGAGCTCGAGGGGGAATACTGCCCCCGAGAGGAACATCATCGGGAAGGTTATCGCGCTGGCCGCGGCGCTTACCGCCTCGACCTCCTTGAAGGCCGTTCCCACCACGAGGCCCAGCGAGGTGAAGAGGAGGCTGCCGGCCACGATGAGCGCAGCGGAGAGGGCGTTGAGCGAGAACGAGGAACCGAAGAGGCCCCAGCCGACAGAGAGCGTCAGGACCGTCAGCACCAGCGCCATCAGCAGGTGGGCAAACATCAGCCCCGCGAGCAGCTCGGACCTCCTCAGCGGCGTTATCGTAAGCCTCCGAAGAAGCCTCCTCCGCCTCATGTCGGCCAGCATCTGTGACGAGCCGAGGACTCCGTTGACCATAACGAAGGCCATCAGCACCCCAGGAACGTACAGGTCGATCCACCTGGTCCTCCTGAAGCCCAGTCCTGAACTGTCCAGAACGACGGAATCGTTGGCGCCGATCAGCCTCAGGTTGAAGGCCTGGGCCACTGACCTTATCACGCCCTCCACCGCACCGGCTGAGGGGTCCGCGTCGTCCCGGACGAAGGTGATCGAAACAGGTCCTGCGCGCAGGTTAGACCTCATCTGCCTCAGGGCCGAGATGCCCTCCTCGATCATCGACCTGTTCTCGGGAGGAACGGACTGACCGAAGTTGGCGAGCACGTACTCGAGGGTGGAGGTGATGACGTCGATCCGCGCGGCCACAGAGGCCTCGATCAGACCTTCTTGGAACCCGCGGTGTATCACCAGCGCCCTGTAGACGCCGAGGTCCCTCATCGCCTCGCCGAGGTCCTTACTTGGCTCGACGGGCCTGAGCTCGAGGAGCCCGGTCGAGTTGAGGGCTGAGACGAAGGCCTCCGAGAGCTGGGTCGGCCTTCCGGATGGATCGAGGTCCTCGTTCACCACCAGGACCCTGACGCTCGTGACCCTCACGTCGCCGAAGACGGAGCCGAAGACCAGCAGCAGGATCAGCGGGAAGGCGAGCGTCCAGAAGACGGTCGACCTGCTCCGCACCCAATCGCGAACGACGACCGTGGCGAACGCGATCGGCCTCCTCAAGCGACCTCTCCCTCCTCTGTTATTCTATAACCGGTGAGTTTGAGGAACACCTCCTCGAGACCTGGGTTGCTGACGGTGATGACCGCATCCGGCGCGATCGAGAGGACTGTCTGGACGGCCCTGTTCGCGTCCCTCTGATCGGAAGCGGTGTAAACCAGCCCGTCGCCCTCCGATCTGACGTCGCCGAGGGCCCTCGCCACCTCCTCAGCAGCTCTCCGGTCGAGCCCGGAGACCCTAACGACCTTAGAGCCGCCGTACCTCTCCGCGAGCTCCCTCGGAGAGCCGACCGCCACGAGCCTCCCTCCCACGATGAAACCCACCCTGTCGGCGAGCTCCTCGGCCTCCTCCATGTAGTGGGTCGTGAGGAAGACCGTAACGCCCTCCTCCCTCATTCGCCTCAGGACCTCCCAGACCTCCCTCCTCATCGCGGGGTCGAGGCCCGTCGTGGGCTCGTCGAGGAAGACCAGCTCAGGTGAGTTGATCAGGGCCGTTGCCACCAGGACCCTTCGCTTCAGGCCTCCGGAGAGCTTGCCGTAGAGCCTCTTCGCGTAACCGCTCAGCCCGAAGAGCTCCAGCAGCTCGTCAACCCTCCGGCGATCGGCGCCGTAAAGGCTAGCGTAGAGCTCGAGGGTCTCCCGGACCGTGAGCAGCTCGAACGAATCGGACTCCTGAAGGACCGCACCAACCCTGCTCCTGACGGTCGACCTGCTCCTCGGATCCGAGACGTCCTCGCCGAGCACGTAGGCCCTTCCCGACGTGGGACGCCTGAGGGTGAGGAGGATCTCGACGAGCGTGGTCTTGCCGGCGCCGTTAGGCCCGAGCAGCGCAAATACCTCGCCCCTTCCGACCCGGAGCGAGACGCCGTCGAGCGCCCTGACGCCTCCCTCGTAAACCTTCACGAGCTCCTCCGTGACGACCGCTTCGTTCCGGATCCCCAAGCGCTCCCTCCTCGCTCGGCTCCCTCGTCCTTCCCGGTAATTGGCGTTCCCTCGCACGACTTAGCCCCGGCCCTGGACGGTACCGTCCCGTCTGGTGCCGCGTCAGGCCCCATCCACCTCATCCCCCACTCCCGCAGCGCCTCGAGGACCGGCATTAGGTCCTGACCCATCTCGGTGAGCCTGTACCTGACCGAGAAGGGCTGGAGGCTGACCACCTCCCTCACGACGATGCCCTTCGCCTGGAGGTGCTTAAGCGTCCTGGAAAGGGTCTTGGAGTTGACGCCGGGAATAGCCCTGAGGAGCTCGTTGAAGCCCTTCGGCCCGTCCATCAGGTAGTAGATCACGACGATCGCCCAGACGCTGGCGAGCATCCTGGTCGCTGCAGCCACCGGACACCAACGCTCCTGTTCCTCCACCGGCGCCGTCGTCATCCGGTATCAAGTCAGTCACTGACCGATTAATAAAATGGCGTTTGGCAACTGGGTTGCGAGGTGAAAACTGCTTGATCCAGCTGGACTTCCTGGGAACCTACGGCGACGCCGGGCTACTGGTGACGAGGCTGATTTTGGGGTTCATCATGATCGTCCACGGAGCGCCGAAGCTCTTCGGACCCGCGAGGCCCATGATGAGGGGAGGGATGTCGCAGCTCGGGATCCCTGGTGCCCTCTTCGACCTCGTGGGCCTCCTGGAGTTCCTCGGAGGGATAACGCTGATCATCGGCTTCCTGACGAGGGTCGTGGCGCTGCTCTTCCTGCTCGAGATGATCGGGACTATAGCCCTCTACCTCGGCAAGCTGGGAACGATGGTGCCGCCCCCTGAGATGCTCCATCAGATGGTGACCAACTCGAGGCGGTTCATGAGGGGCTTTGTGGCCGGTGTCGGCGGCTGGGAGTTCGACCTGCTCATCTTGGGCGTCGCGCTGCTGCTCTTCCTCCTCGGACCAGGTGCCTACTCCGTCGACGCGCTGCTCCGGATCCTCTGAGGTCCAACCACACGCCTCTTTTTTCCTGGTTCATGTCATCGTTTGATATCCTGTTTAGCCCTCCTCCGGACTCAGGTTTTTCACCAAGTCCCTGATTTTACTGGTGGGATCGGTTGGGTCGGTTCGTGGAGGAGCTGGCCCTCACCTTCGACGACGTGCTCCTGGTGCCCCGATATTCGGACATAAGGTCCAGGCGGGAGGTCTCGACGAGGACGCTCTTCACCAGGAAGATAGAGCTGCACATACCGATCGTCTCGGCAGCCATGGACACGGTCACGGAGAGCAGGATGGCGATAGCGATGGCAAGGGAGGGAGGGATCGGTGTGATACACAGGTTCATGCCGATAGAGCAGCAGGTCAAGGAGGTCCAGAAGGTGAAGCGCGCCGAGGGCGTTCTGATCGAGGACCCCTACACGATACCGCTAGAGGCGACGGTGGGCGACGCCAGGAGGGAGATGGCGAGGCACGGCGTATCGGGGCTCGTCGTGGTCGACAGGGACAGGAGGGTCTGGGGCATCGTGACGAGGAGGGACCTGCTCTTCGAGCCCGACGAGAGGCCGGTCAGGGAGGTGATGACACCGAGGCACGAGCTGATCACCGCGAGGCCCGGCGTCACGCAGGAGCAGGCGATCGAGCTGATACGGACCCACCGCGTCGAGAAGATCCCCATCGTGGACGACGACTGGAGGCTGAGGGGCCTGATCACCGCGAAGGACATCCAGTCGAGGGGGCTCTATCCCCACTCCACCAGGGACTCGAAGGGCAGGATGAGAGTCGCTGCCGCGATCGGCGTGAAGCCCGACTACCTCGAGAGGGCCAAGGCGCTGCTGGAGGCTGAGGTCGACGCACTGGTGATCGACGTGGCCCACGGTCACATGGAGATGGTGCTCAGCGCGCTGAAGCGTCTGAGGAGGGAGTTCGGCGACGACGTGCAGCTGGTCGCCGGAAACGTCGCGACACCCGAGGGCTTCGAGGACCTGGCGGCCTACGCGGACGCCGTCAAGGTCGGCATCGGCCCGGGAGCCGTCTGCACCACGCGGGTCGTCGCCGGTGTGGGGGTTCCGCAGCTGACCGCCATCATGAACTGCGCCGAGGTCTCCGAGAGGACGGGGGTCCCGATGATCGCCGACGGTGGGATCAGGAGCTCCGCGGACCTCGTCAAGGCGCTGGCCGCGGGCGCATCGACCGTCATGATCGGGATGCTGCTAGCAGGTACCGACGAGAGCCCGGGAGCCGTAGTGGTTCGCAACGGGAAGAAGAGCAAGGTCTACCGGGGGATGGCATCGTTCTACGCGATGCTCGGGAGGGAGGCGAGGGAGAAGGGCGATCTGGACCTCGACGAGGTCGCGGACTACTCGTTCATGGCCGAGGGGATCGAGGCGTACGTCGATTACCGCGGCTCGGTCGCCGAGGTCCTCGCACAGCTCGTCGCCGGCCTCAGGTCCGGCATGAGCTACCTCGGAGCACGCACCATAAGGGAGCTGAGGGAGCGGGCGGTCTTCGTCAGGATCACGGAGGCTGGGTACAGGGAGGGGCTGCCGCACGACGTGGAACGGGTGACGTGAGCTGCCCTCGATCACCGTCATCGGCCTCCAGTGGGGCGATGAGGGGAAGGGCAAGGTAGCAGCATATTTCTCCCGGTCGGCGCGCCTCGCGGTCAGGTTCAACGGAGGCCCCAACGCCGGCCACACAATCCTGTACGACGGAAGGGTCTTGAGGCTACACCTGATACCCGCAGGTGGCGTCGTCTGCGGGTCGGCCGCGATCTGCGCCGGCGTCCTGGTCGACCTCAGGGTCCTCAAGGAGGAGTTGGAGGAGGTCAGGAGGGTGAGGGGTGAGATCGAGGTCTACCTGAGCCCGAGGGCGTCCGTGATCAGGCCGTCCGCGTCGATCGCCGAGGAGTTCCTGGAGGGCCTCAAGGGTCCCAGGCCGATCGGGACCACCAGGAGGGGGATAGGTCCTACGTCGGTGGAGAGGTCTGCCCGGCTCTCGGTCAGGGTGGCTGACCTTCTGGAGCCCGACTCGCTGGTCGCGAGGCTCAGGGAGCTCAGGGACTTCTGGCGCCTCGGAGGCCCGGACCCAAAGCAGGAGGCGAGGGAGCTGCTGGGGGCGTTCGAGGGGCTTGAGGTGAAGGTGGTCGAGACGGGTCCCGTCATCTCAGGCGCGCTTAGTGGAGGGGGGACCGTGGTCTTCGAGGGAGCTCAGGGGACGATGCTCGACCTCCTCTTCGGCACCTTCCCCTACGTGACCTCCAGCCTCACCACGTCCGCGAGCGCCGCTGTGGGATGCGGTGTTCCGTTCAGGAGCTTGGGAAGGGTGGTAGGCGTTGCGAAGGCCTACACGACCAGGGTCGGCTCTGGCCCCTTCCCGACCGAGATCCAGGGGGAGCTGGCGGAGCGCATCAGGTCTGCCGGCGGAGAGTACGGCGCCACCACTGGCAGGCCCAGGAGGATCGGGTGGCTCGACCTCCCGCAGCTGAAATTCGCGGTGGAGCTGAACGGCGTCGACTCGGTCTTCCTGACGAGGCTCGACACGCTCTCCGGCCTCGAGCGGGTGAGGGTCTGCGTCTCCTACGAGGGAGCCGTCTCCTTCCCCGAAAGCCTCAGCGGCCTGGAGCGCGTCAGGCCCCAGTACGTCGAGCTGGAAGGGTGGCCTCCGATCGACGGCGCGGAGCGTTCGAGGCTGATGAGGGAGGGGTACGGAGCGCTACACCCCAACGCGAGGCGTTACGTCGAGTTCGTCGAGTCCGAGCTCGGGGTTCCCGTATCTCACATCGGGATAGGACCGGGGATCGAGGAGGTGCTCGAGCGGTGAGGCACAGGCTCCTCGCCCTCTCCCCCGTCGACGGAAGGTACGCCGACCTGGTCGATGACCTCAGGCCCCACCTCTCCGAGTTCGGCTACATACGCTACCGACTTCTGGTCGAGGCGGAGTACCTGAGGGCCCTCTCGGAGTGGGGCGTCGCCGAGCTCGAGCCGGGTGCCCTGCAGTACCTGAAGTCGCTTCCCGAGCGGTTCGGTCCGGAGGAGGCCGAGGAGGTCAAGGCGATCGAGGCGGATGTTGGCCACGACGTCGAGGCCGTGGTCCGCTTCCTGAAGGCGAGGCTCAGGTCCCAGGGATACGCGAGGGCCGCCGTCTGGGTCCACGCCGGTCTGACCTCGGAGGACGTCAACTCCAACGCGTTCTCGTTGGCGCTGAGGGAGGTCAACGAGGGCGTCCTGGTGCCGGAGCTCTCGAGGCTCTGCGAGGAGCTTGCGGAGCTCGCGCTGAGGGAGAAAGCGACGCCGATGCTCGCCAGGACCCACGGTAAACCCGCTGTTCCCACGACGCTCGGTAGGGAGCTCGCGTACCACGCGATGAGGGCGCTGGAGTGGATCGAGAGGCTGAGGGGCTTCAGGATGCCAGGCAAGGTTAGCGGTGCCATCGGAAGCTACGCCGGGCTGATGGAGGTCCTGGGGGAGAGGACCCTCGAGTTCGTCGGGCGGTTCCTGAGCTCGCTGGGACTCGAGCCGGTCCTGGTGACGAAGCAGGTCATCCCAGCTGACAGACACTCGATCTACCTCCACCACCTCTCCTCCCTCTCGATGGCCCTGACGGACCTCGCCAGGGACCTCTGGCTTCTCTCGATGCTGGGGTACGTCTCGCTCGAGCCGACCAGGGTGGGGTCCTCCACGATGCCCCAGAAGCAGAACCCAGTCGAGGCGGAGAACGCGGAGGGGAACCTCGAGCTGGCAGCGGACCTGCTCGCTTTCGTCGCGAACCGCCTCCAGACCTCCAGGCTCCAGAGGGACCTCTCGGACTCGACGGTGAGGAGGAACGTCTCCGTGGGAATCGCACATCTGCTCATCGGCGTCCGGCAGCTGAGGAGGTTCTTGAGGAGGGCGAGGTTCGACGCGGAGAGGATGAGGGAGGACCTGATGCGCCACGAGGAGGCCCTCGCGGAGGCGGTCCAGCTGAGGTTCAGGCGCCTGGGGATCGACGCCATCGACGAGCTCAGGTCCCTTCTGGCCTCGGGCCTGAAGCTGAGGGAGGCAGTCGGGGAGCTTTGCAGGAAATACGGCGCGCGGGTCGAGGACGTGATGCCAAAAGATCCGTTGGCGTACACTGGCCTCTCGGTCGAGATAGCCGAGATGGTCCACCGGGAGGTCACGCGTAGGCTCGGCACACATTCGGGTGCTGAGGTCCTTGAGGCCGGTGCAAGGCGCTCCACCTGAAGCCGTCTCGATCGGCTTCGTCGAGACCTGGATCGGTAGGGTGTACGTGGTCGTGTCGCGCGGCGACGTGACGCTGGTGTCACTCGTCGACGAACCCGAGATCCTTGAGGGCGCTCGATCGAATTCGACGGATCCGGTGCTGAGGGAGGCGCTCCGCCAGCTGGACGAGTACTTCCGGGGATCGAGGAGGTCCTTCGTGCTGCCGGTCCGACCCGTGGGCACACCGTTCCAGCTCAGGGTCTGGCGGGCCTCCTCAGCGATCCGCTACGGCGAGACGAGGACGTACGCCGAGGTCGCCCGGTCCATCGGCGTGCCAAGCGGTGCGAGGGCCGTCGGCTCAGCCCTCTCGGCGAACCCGCTGCCCGTTCTGATCCCGTGCCACAGGGTGGTCAGGTCCGACGGAGGGGCCGGAGGCTACTCTCCACATCCGCGCCTCAAGGTAATGCTATTGAGGTTCGAGGCGGAGAACGCTGGGAAGGAATGGTCCACAGGCACCGGGCGATCGAGCGCTTCCATCCGGTCGATGAGGTCCTGAGGGAGGTCTTCTCCAGGATCTCGCCCATCGTCGAGACGGAGAGGGTCAGGCCGCTCGACGCGATCGGAAGGGTTCTCGCGGCCGACGTCTTCTCGCCGGTCTCGAGGCCGCCGGCCGACGCGTCCCACATGGACGGTTACGCCGTCAGGTCGCGGGACACCGAGGGCGCCTCGGAGGAGAGGCCCGTCAGGCTGAGGCTCGACGGCCACGTGAACCTACCCAACGTCTCAGGACCGCCGCTGGCCCCCGGAAGGGCGAGGAGGATCCTGACCGGGGGATTGTTACCGGAAGGCGCCGATGCGGTGGTCCCGCAGGAGGAGGTGGAGGTCGTCGGGGAGGAGATCGCGCTGAAAAGGCCCGCAGCGCCGTACCAGTACGTCGATCGGAAGGGGTCTGACGTCGTGGAGGGGCTGCTGGTGGCCAGGAGAGGCGAGGTTGTGAGGCCGGTGAAGGCGGCGCTCCTTGAGACCCTCGGCGTGAGGCGGATCGAGGTCTTCAGGAGGCCAGTCGTCTCGGTCCTCGCGATCGGCTCGGAGCTGACGGACGACCCGGAGGAGGCGGGTGACGGGAAGACGCTCAACACCCACGCACCTATGGTGCTCTCCTTCCTCTCTGCCCTCCCGTGCGTTCCCAGATACGCCGGACTCGTCCCCGATGACCTCGGTCTGGTCTCCGGGGCGCTCGAGCGTGCCCTGTCCTCCTCGGACATGGTGCTGACGATAGGGGGATCCAGCGTCGGCGACACCGACGTCACTTCCCTCCTTCACGGATCTGGCAACTGGTTCTTCGTGCAGGGCCTACAGCTCCAGCCCGGAAGGGTCGGAGGAGTCGCGGTGATGAACGGCAAACCAGTCGTGATGCTCCCGGCCCTCATCCACTCCACCGTGAACGTCTTCAACTACCTGGCCGTCCCGATACTGGGCAGGCTGGGGTCCTTCGACCCGGAGCAGCTCGTCCACACGACGCGGGCCGTGCTCGCCGAGGGCCTCAGGTTCACCAAGTACGTCGATTTCAGGAAGGTCGTCTGGGTAAGGCTGGAGCGCGACGGCGAGAGGACGCTCTGCCGGCCCATGGTATCGGAGTCCTCGGCCTTCTCGACCATAGCCCTCTCGGACGGTTACCTGGAGGTCCCTCCCTTCAAGGATGTGCTCGAGCGCGGTGAGGTGGTCACCGTGAGGAGACCGAGCTGGGTCTTCGCGGTTCCGGCGAGGTGACGTCCTCAGGGGTCCGAGGCGATGGCCCTGAAGGTCTCCTCCGAGATAGGCTTCAGCGAGCCCTGGAAGTAGGCGTACCACTTGGACCTGTTCTTGACGAACTCGAGCCTGTGGAGGAAGCGCTCGAGGGGCTTCGGCTTAGGCCAGAGGATCGCGGTGACCTTGAGGTAATGCGTCAGCATCGTCGACGGAACGCCCTCCTTGAGCGACTCGAGCGCCGCGTCCGCAGGGATGGGCCTGCTGTTGATCGTCAGCTCCCCCATGAACTGGTTCCCCTCCTTCCCAAGCGCGAGCATCAGGCCCCTGTCGCCCTGCTCGACCCTCCTCGCGTAGGGGTTCCTCGGGTTGATGAACCAGATGCCGTACCTCACCCTCCGCTCGATCACCGCCTGCGCGGGTATCTGGGCCCCCTTCTGCCTCCCCCTGTGGTCCTTCGCGATCAGAATCCAGTACTGCGTCACGACGTTCTACTCTTCGGAATCGTCAGATATTTTTTGCTCCCGGACTTTCGGGTGGAGGGGATTGAGGTTAGGGAGGAGGGCCTTCATCGCCGCCATCGCAGCTGGAGGGTTAGCGGCCGCCTACCTGGTGTTGAGCAGGAGCTCGACGTGGGAGAGGAACGGAGGCACAGGTGGTCCCGAGAAGCTCGAGGTGAACGAGCTGGTCACGGGGCTCGAGATCCCCTGGTCGATCGCCTTCCTCTCCGGCGACGAGGCGCTGGTCACCGAGAGGCCTGGAAGGGTCAGGCTGGTCGATCTCGGGACTGGAAGGTCCGAGGTGCTCGCGACCGTTCAGGTGTCCCACGTCGGCGAGGGAGGGCTGCTTGGGTGCGAGGTGGTCAAGCCCGGTCCACGGGTCGTCCTTTACAGGACCGTGACGTCCGGCGGATCTCTCGTCAACGTCGTGACGTCCTACGACGACCTCACCCTGAAGGACGGTGTGGACTTGCTTGGGCCAATTGAGGGATCGAGCGTCCACGACGGCGGCCGCGTCAGGCTCGGTCCGGACGGCAACCTCTACGTGACCACCGGAGACGCGAGGAGGCCGGAGCTCGCCCAGAGGCTCGACTCGATGGCGGGGAAGGTCCTGAGGATCAGGCCCGACGGATCTCCTCCCGGCGACAACCCCTTTCCCGGGTCTCCGGTCTACAGCTTGGGCCACCGGAACCCCCAGGGACTCGCCTGGAGCCCGAAGCACAAGAGGCTCTTCGCGACGGAGCACGGGCCGACCGGGGAGTTCGGCGCGTTCGCCCACGACGAGCTGAACCTGATAGTTCCGGGCGGGAACTACGGCTGGCCCCTCGCTATCGGAAGGGCGGGAGACCCCAGGTTCATCGATCCCGTGCTGGAGAGCGGGAGCGAGACCTGGGCGCCATCGGGCTGCGACTTCCTAACCTCTCCCGACCCGCCGGAACTCAGCGGTTGCCTGCTCTTCGCCGCTTTGAGGGGTAGTGCGCTCCACGCGGTAAGGTTCGACGGCGACGAGCTCTCACCTGTGGAGCACTTCACGACGCTCCGGGGGACCTACGGAAGGCTCAGGGACGTCAGGCAGGGACCGGACGGTGCCATCTACGTCCTGACCAGCAATCGGGACGGGAGGGGGACGCCGAGAACCGGCGACGACAAGGTGCTCGTGCTCGGGACGAGGAGATGACCGGCTCCGATCGCAGAGGACTCCCGACGAGCCCGGGTCTCGAGGGGAAGGACCTGTTGGAGGTGATCGAGGGCCACGTCTTTCTTCTGCCGGGAAGGCTGATCGTGGTCCACTGGTTCGAGCGGTCGGGGAACGTCACCAGGCCCGGAACCCTGGTGATAGACGTCTCGGGCGTTCGCGTGGAAGTCCTCGGCGCAGCGCCCTGCATGTCCGGATGGCTCTACGGGGTCAAGCTCCTCTCCGACAGGCGGAAATACATCCTGCTCGGCCCCGACCCTCGTGGAGGCAAGGGGCATTCCGGCAGGTCAGGCTGATCTGGGAGAACTCCAGAAACACGGGTTGAGGGATTCCGAGGGTATTAACGTGGACAGTCGGCGTGGATACGTGGAAAACGGTCCGATCGGCGCTGGGTCCTGAGGACATTAGGGAGGACAACTGCGTTGAGGCGGGATGGTGATCCCTCTTGCCGAGGCGGAGAGCCTGACGTTCAAGTGCTACTACCACCCGGACAGGTTCGCACCGAGGAGATGCGGACTCTGCGGCAGGCTGATCTGCGTCAGCTGCACGGTCCTCCACACCTCCGGGCCGGTCTGCGCCCTCTGCTACATGAGGAAGGTGTTGCTGGAGGAGGCCCGTCTGAGGATCAGGCTCTCGGCCATCGAGGCGGGCGCCCGCTGACGTTGGGATTCAAGGGCCTCTATCCCGGAATTCCCCTGAACCTCGCGGGATGATATCGGCCTGATGCTGGAGATCGACCTTTATACTCCGCAAAGCGCTCGGAGCGGTGGAGATGCTGGTGGGTGCGGAGCTCACGACGCTGCTGGCGATCGGCGTGGTGGTGGCGATACTGCTGGTCTTCGTAATTCAGGTCCTCGGGTCTGTCAGGAGGCTGACGACCGAGCTGAAGCTGATGCGGGAGGCCCTCCAGATAACCGTGCGAGAGGTGCCGCAGCCCACGAGACCGGAGACGCCGGCGGAGGAGAGACCAGTCCCCGAGACCCCAACCGAACCCTCCACCCCGAGCTCCCAGGAAACTGCGAGACCCGAGACCCAGACGTCGCAGGTAGAAGGGCCCTTGTCGCCCGAGCCCCAGCAACCCGCTCAGAGGACTCTGACCGTGACCGCCGCCGAGCCGGTGAAGTTCGAATCTCTCGCGGAGATCGCGCGGCACTTCAACCTCCAGGGAGTGGTCCTCTTCGACTCGGCCGGTCAGGTCATCGATTACGTTGGCGACGTGGAGGCGGAGAAGGTCGCGGCCCTGCTCGCCGAGGCCTACTCGGTCATCTCCATGTCCAACGAGGGCGTCAAGATGGTCCTCCTCGAGGACGACGTAACGGAAGCCGTTGCGCGGCTCGAGGCGGTTGCTGAGAGGGAGGTCTTCGTCTACGTCAGGCCCTTCGGCAGGGTTCCGGCGGAGACGCTGAGGAACGCCGTCAGCTCGTGCTCCTCCTTCCTCCGGTCGATGCTGGGGGTGAGGGGGGAGTGAGCAGCTACGTCCAGGACCCTGAGACCCTCAAGAGCTACCTCGACGAGATAATCAGGGTCAGCAGGGGAGCCCTGGAGGTCCTGATGGTGGTGAAGCCCGACGGAACGCCGGTCGCCTACGCCAACACCATCTCCCTCAGGCCCGACTTCCTGGCCGCCGCGGTCTCGACCGTCTCGGGCGTGGTCACCTCAGTCCTTGACATGATGAGGCTCGGCGACTACAAGAGGATCTACGTCGAGCTCGAGGACAGGCGTTACATGTTCGCGCTCCACTATCGAGGTGACATCGTCGTCGCGATCACCAAGCCTAACCCCAACCTCGGCTTCATCAACATGCTCCTCTCGGTTTACTTCAAGCACTGAAACAGCGCATCGGTACCGATCGCTCCGCCGATGGCTTTCAGGGTGCACCTTGCAGCTGAGAGCGGAAGAAATGGACGATCGGGCCCGCCGGGACTCGAACCCGGGACCTCCGGCTCTCCCCCTTCCCGTCCGGAGGCCGGCGCCATATCCATGCTAGGCCACGGGCCCCTCCGAACGCCGGCCCGCTCAACCATTCAGCGCGGTTTGGTTAATATCCATCGCCAGGGCTGTCCCCAAACTGCCCGATGCAAGGGGGTCCAGCGGCCTCAGACCTCGACGGTGAACATCGTGGTCGTGTTGTTCATGTTGATCTCGGTGAGGATCCAGAGCTTCCGGAAGTAGGAGTCGAAGAAGTCGGTCCTGACGTCCTCTGAGACGGCGACGATCACGTCGTACATCCCGAAGATCTCGTACGCCTCCATCACCGCGTCTATCTCGCTGAGGAACCTGCCCCAGAGCCTCGGTGCGGCCGGCCTCCTGATCTTGATGAAGGTGTAGGCGCACTTCCGCTTCGATCTGCTCTCCGGCTTCTCGAGGGAGAGGCCTCCAGGGTTCACGATCAGCGTGTTCGAGTCCACAACGCCCGACCTGTAGAGCCCGTCGAGGACGGAGTTCAGGTCCTCCAGGCTCGGCACCACGACCTTAGCGATCACGTCGTAGGTCCCCCACAGCAGGTAGGCCTCCTCGACGTTCGGAAGGTTCCTGATCGCGTTGAGCGAAGAGACCAGCTCGCTCCTGCTGCCGACCACTCCGAGGACGAAGGCCTTGATCATCCGCTGAGACCTCATCGTCCCCCATTGAAAACGCTTATGCGTAGTCGAATCAGAGGGGACCCGAATGTCGCTGGAGCTCTACCGCGAGGTCTACGAGGAGTCCATCCGGGATCCAGAGGGCTTCTGGAGCAGGGTGGCGTCGGAGCTGAGCTGGTACAGGAAGTGGGACGTGACGCTGGACAGCTCGAACCCTCCCTTCTACAGGTGGTTCGTCGGCGGCGAGCTCAACGTGACCGAGAACTGCCTCGACAGACACGTGAAAGAGGGCAGGGGAGGAAGGACTGCGCTGATATGGTGCGGCAGCAATGGCGAGACGAAGAGGCTCACCTACTCTGAGCTGCTCGAAGAGGTCAGGAGGTTCTCGGCGGCCCTGAGGGAGCTCGGGGTCAGAAAGGGAGACAGGGTAACCATCTACATGCCGATGGTGCCCGAGGCGATGGTGGCGATGCTCTCGGTTGCGAGGATCGGAGCCGTCCACAGCGTCGTCTTCAGCGGATTCGGCGTCGGAGCTCTCGCGGAGAGGATCAGGGACTCGGGGTCGAGGTTGGTCGTGACCGCCGACGGGATGTTCAGGAGGGGTAAGGTGATCGAGCTGAAGCGGGTCGTTGACGAGGCGGCCGAGCTCGCCGGAACCGTCGAGAGCGTTGTGGTTCTGAGGCGCGTCGGCCTCGATCGGACGCCGATGAGGGAGGGGAGGGATCACTGGTACCACGAGCTAGTCCAGCGTCAAACCCCGGGTTCGAGCTCCGATCCGGAGAGGGTCAGATCGGAGGACCCGCTCTTCATCCTCTACACGTCGGGGACCACCGGGAGGCCTAAGGGCGTCGTCCACCTTCACGGCCCCTACACCGTCTGGGCCTGCGCCCACAACAAGTGGCTCTTCGGATGGGGAGAAAGCGACGTCTTCTTCTCCACGCCCGATATTGGATGGATCAACGGTCACAGCTACAGCACCTACGGCCCGCTGCTGAACGGCGTCACGGTTCTCTGGTACGAGGACGCACCGGATCACCCCCATCCGGGGATCTGGTGGGAGATTGTGGAGAGGTTCAGGGTGAGCTCGATGTGGGTCGCGCCCACGGCGGTGAGGCTCCTGATGCGGTACGGCGACGAGGTCCCGAAGCGGTACGACCTCTCTTCGCTGAGGCTGATAGTCAGCGCAGGCGAGATCCTCGGTGTCGAGGCCTGGAGGTGGTTGAAGAGGAACGTCGCCCGAGAGAGGGAGGACTGCCACGTCATCGAGACATGGGGCCAGACGGAGAACTCCGGTTTCATCGCCGCGCCCCTCGGGTTCGGCATCGCCGGCGGCATCCGTTACAAGCAGGGCTCAGTCGGCCTTCCCTATCCCGGCATCAAGATCAGGATCCTCTCCGACAGCGGTGAGCCGCTCGGCCCCGGTGAGAGGGGGAACGTGGTGATCGAGCCCCCGGTCCCGCCCGCGTTCATGTACAGCGTCTGGGGTGATCCCGAGCGGTACGTCAAGGCCTACTGGAGCAGGTTCGAGGGGCTCTACCTCACCGGCGATTACGGCTACGTCGACGAGGAGGGATACGTCTACATCTTGGGCAGGGTTGACGACGTGGTAAAGGTGGCGGGTCACAGGCTTGCGCCGGCCGACGTGGAGAACGCGGTGGCGCGCCATCCCGCGGTGGCTGAGGCGGCCGTCGTCTCGGTCCCGGATCCGGTGAGGGGCGAGGTGCTGGCGGTCTTCGCAACGCTGAGGAAGGGTCACGAGGTCGATCCGCGGCAGCTCGAGGAGGAGGTCAGGGAGATCGTCAGGAAGGAGGTGGGGCCGGTGGCGGTCATCGGCGCGGTGTACTTGGTCGACCGGCTTCCGAGGACCAGGACGGGAAAGATCATGCGGAGGGTTCTGAGGGCAGTGCTGACGGGTTCTCAGCCGGGAGACCTGTCGACGTTGGAGGACGAGGCCAGCGTTGAGGAAATTAGGGCCGCTGTGGAGTCGCTGAAAAGGTCCCTACAGGCGGGTGGGGGAGGCTGATGGCCTTCCGGGACCCCACTTACGCTGCGGACCTGATAGTGACCTGCATGGCGGACCTCCTCTCCGACGGCGACTTGGTCTTCGTGGGCCTCAACTCGCACCACGCTCTGCTCGCGGCGGCCGTCGCCAAGCTCGTCCACGGGAAGCGGATCAGGGTCACAACGGTCGCGGAGGGTTACGAGCCGTCGCTGGCGGACATCCAGGTCAAGCGCTCCACCGGTGACCCTGAGCTGGCTGGTCTGGGGGCCGTCATGCCAACGGTCGACGCCTTCGACCTCGCCCAGAAGGGCAAGGTGGACGTGATGTTCCTAGGACCGGCGCAGATCGACTCCGATGCGAACGTCAACGTCTCCGTCATCGGCCAGCTCGAGAGCCCGAAGGTGAGGCTGCCCGGAGGCGCGGCTGCTGCCTTCATACTCCCTCTCGTCAGGAAGGCGGTCCTGTGGAACTTCAGGCACGGTCCAAGAAGCCTCGTCAGGCGGGTCGACTTCGTCACCGCCACCGCCAGGAACGCGTCCAACAGGGTCCTGCTCTGCACAGACCTCTGCCTCCTCGAGCACGAGAGGGAGAAAAGGGCGTGGAGGCTCCTGTCGGTCCATCCCTGGTCATCCGTCGACGAGGTGATCGCGTCCACCGGCTTCGACGTCACAGGCAGGGATGCACCGCCCACGCGGGAGCCCACGAGGGAGGAGAGGGAGGTGATAGCGCGCCTCGACCCCGAAAACCTCAGGACCAAGCCCTTCTCGAGGGCTTGACCCTACTCGCTCCCCACGCGATTCGTTGATATGGACTTTCAACTCCCTCTCTCGGGATCACCGTTCCCGATTCCGGGATTTTCGGGCTCTGCGCGGCTTCCCGCCGCGCCACCCCTTCGCACGGATGAATTTTTTGACCTCTATTTTAAGATGATTGGGGTTGTCTTCAGCAAAATTCATTTAGGGGATTTATATATGCTGCTCGATGAGGTAAAAGTTGAATCTCAATATCAACTCAATTCAGAGCACTTATCAGTTGCTGAAAAATGGTATTACCTTAGTTGCCTCTTGCTATCGACCGTACGCCAAACCGACGAGTAGAGGCCGAGCAGGGGATGACCGGAGATCTACGGATCTGATAACGACGTCCCCTTCCCGTTCACGCCGTCAACCAAAATTTTACAAACGCTCGTCTCGGCATCGAAAGGGATAGCAGCGGACTGAACCAACTCCTAGGCATGTCGATCAGAAGCGCTAGGATCGATAGGTATGCTTGGAGGTACCTCTTGCTTACTCCCCTGAACCTCGATAGGAAAGACCTCAGAATCGAATGCCTGTGGGTAATTACCAGTAGTTATGATTACGCAATATCCAGCAGAAATAGGCCGATGAAATAAGCCACAAGGCATCCTCTACTTAAGGTTTAAATGCTAAGATGGAAAATAGTCGATGCTTGGGCCGGTAGATCAGCGGCAGATCGCCCGGTTCGCACCCGGGAGGTCGCGGGTTCGAGTCCCGCCCGGTCCACGGATTTGCGTTTCTGGAAGCTCCGACCGAGCAAATTCTAATCTGTGACTGTTCACCACACGACCCATGAGCGGGAGACCGATCGACTTCCACGTCCACCTCACCACTCCGGGCTTCTTCAGGACCCTGGGCCCGTTCGTGGAGAAGATGAGGTCCTACTTCAGGAGCGACTTCGGGCAGATAGGTATCGAGGAGGCGTTGAGGGAGTACGAGGAGGCTGGTGTGGGGAGGATGGTGCTTCTGCCGCTCGACGCGTCGAGGCTCACCGGCATCCCCGGTGACAGCAACGAGCAGATGGCCGAGCTCCAGCGGGTGGACCCGGAACGCGTGATCGCCTTCGCAACCGTTGACCCCCTCGGAGGGAAGAGGTCGGTGCTCGAGCTGGAGAGGGCGGTGAAGGACCTAGGGCTCAGGGGCCTTAAGCTTCACCCCCAGCTCCAGCGGTTCCGGCCAGACGACGAGCGGTGCTTCGAGGTCTACCAGATGGCGGAGGACCTCGGGATACCGGTGCTCTTCCACACGGGCACCTCCGGGATAGGGGCTGGCCTGGAAGGAGGAGGTGGGATCAGGCTGGACCACGGCAGGCCGATCTACGTCGACAACGTCGCCGCCCAGTTCCCGCGCCTGAAGGTCGTGATGGCCCACTTCGGCTGGCCCTGGTACGAGGAGGCGCTGGCGATCGCTCAGCACAAGGCTAACGTGTACATCGAGCTCTCGGGCTGGTCTCCCAGGTACATACCGCAGGTGGTCTGGAGGTACGCCGACAACCTGATCCCCGAGAAGGTCCTGTTCGGATCGGACTACCCGATGATCAGGCCTTCGAGGTGGCTCGCTGACTTCGA
Source organism: Candidatus Calditenuis fumarioli (assembly GCA_030059665.1). Classification (GTDB taxonomy): domain Archaea; phylum Thermoproteota; class Nitrososphaeria_A; order Caldarchaeales; family Calditenuaceae; genus Calditenuis; species Calditenuis fumarioli. Next base: position 533,421 of record JANVYR010000001.1, on the reverse strand, counting down.
GAGGATCGAGCTGAAGCGCGAAACGAAGGAGATGATCCTCTGGAGGAACGCGGAGAGGGTCTTGGGCCTCAGGTGACCCGTCCGGCCTCACCCGCTCCTTCCGGCTGGGGCCTCTTCGCCACGAGCACCTTCGCAGGCCGGAGGACCTTGCCAGCATACGCGAAACCCTTCTCCACCACCGAGACGACGGTCCCCTCCTCGTGCTCCTCGGACTCGACGAAGCCGACGGCCTCGTGCAGCGCCGGGTCGAACCTCGATCCGACAAAACCTATCACCTCCACCCCCTCCTCCCTCAAGGCGCGCTCGATCGCCGACGAGACCATCCTCAGCCCCTCGGAGAGGGCCCTCGCGTTGGCGTCCTCCGAGAGCTCGTAGAGGCCTGCGACCCGCTCGACGGTCTCCGAGACGCCTATCAGGTGACGGAGGAGCCTCTCGACCGCACCGGCGAGCCTCATCCGCTCCTGCTTGAGCGCCACCAGCTCCTCCCTCAGCCTCTCCAATTCCATTCTCAGCTCCGATTCCTCCCGTTCGCCCTCGGGCGGGGTTTCGTGCCCGGGCCCTTCCGGTCCCTCGCGAGGCCCCTCATCACCAACAGCGTCGTCGGGAGTCATCCATATCCCGTGCCAGGCCCTCCTTTTTTGGGTTCAGAGGGATGGTAAGGGTCGCGATCGTCCAGGTTCCAGTAGAAGGGGATCCGATGAGGAACGTCGAGTGGGTCTCGAGGACGCTCTCCTCGCTCGGGACGAGGGCCGACCTGGTGGTCCTTCCCGAGGCCTGGATCCATCATGCCCCGATCCTCGACATCGCGGGCGCCGTGCAGGCCTCAGAGAGAGCGCTCGCGGTCCTGCGGGAACTCGCGGCCTCCCTCGGCTCCACCATCGTCGGCGGCGCCCTCTACCTCAGGTTCCGGGACGGTTACGCGGCGACGGTGCCGGTCATCTCTCCGAGCGGCGAAATTGTCGGATTCCAGGAGAAGGTCCATCCGTTCAGGGAGGAGAGGAACTTCCTGAAAGCCGGAGACGCATTCAAGGTCTTCTCGGCGGGAGGTGTGAGGTTCGGCGTGATGGTCTGCCACGACGTGGTCTACCCCGAGTCCGCCAGGACCCTCGTCCTCAAGGGCGCGGAGCTGCTGCTGAACCCCTCCCGGATCAGGAGGGAGGGCGTCGAACCCTGGCACGTCTACCTCAGGGCAAGGGCTCTGGAGAACAGGGTCCAGGTGATCGGGTGCAACGTGGTGCTCGGAAGGGCCTTCAACGGCCGCTCCATCGCGGTCGACCTTGAGCTGGACGAATTCAGGGTCGCGAGGACCTCTGAGGTCGAGGCTGGAGAGGAGCCGGGGACTTTGACGGTCGAGCTGGATCCGAAGAGGCTCGAGCAGGAGAGGAGGGAGAGGTTGAGCAACAGGAACGTCGGGGCCTACGTTCTGTGACTAACCGGTGCCGCGCTCCTGCATCCTCAGCTCCAGCGTCTTCAGGTCCATCCCGGTCATCGACTTCGCCTCCGATACCATCCTCTGGGCCTCCAGCACCTTCTCGGGCCTGTCCCAGTAGGTGGTGGCCAGCACGATCGCCTGAGCCCTCTCGAGGGGGTCTGCCGACTTGAAGATGCCGGAGCCGACGAAGATTCCGTCGCAGCCGAGGCTCATCATCAGCGCCGCGTCGGCGGGCGTTGCGATCCCTCCCGCAGCGAAGTTCACCACCGGCAGCCTCCCCAGCCTCGCGGTCTCGACGACCAGCTCGTACGACACCCTCAGCTCACGCGCGGCCTTGATCAGCTCCTGCTCGTCGCCCTCCTCGTAGATGGCCCTGATCCTCCGTATCTCGGCTTTGACGATGCGCATGTGTCGCACCGCCTCGGCGACGTTCCCGGTACCCGGCTCTCCCTTTGTCCTGATCATGGATGCGCCCTCCTCGATCCTCCTGAGGGCCTCACCGAGGTCGCGGGCACCGCAGACGAAGGGTGTCGTGAAGTCCCACTTCCAGATGTGCCTCTCCTCGTCAGCCGGAGTAAGGACCTCCGACTCATCGATCATGTCCACCCCCACCTCCTCGAGCACCCTCGCCTCCCACGTGTGACCTATCCTGCACTTGGCCATCACGGGTATCGTGACGTGGTCCATGATCTCCTCTATCGCCTTGATGGAGGCGGTCCTGGCGACCCCTCCCGCCTTCCTCACGTCGTAGGGGAGCTTGTCCAGAACCATCACGGCCACCGCACCGGCCTCCTCGGCTATCTGGGCCTGCTCGACGTTGGTGACGTCCATCACCACGCCGTGCTTCAGCATGTGCGCGAACCCCCTCTTGACCGCGGTCGTTCCGCGCCTGACCAGGCGTCCGTAACTCTCGAGCTCCCTCACACCCGGACGCTCCCGGTCCGAGAGGACCAGCGAGATCATCTCCGCTACTCCTGCACCTTCGGGTCGTAAATTAGGATTTGGGAGGGACTACCCAGAGGCCGAGCGAAGCGGGCAATTCGCAGGTTCAATGCGTGGTCGACCGATGGAGGGCCAGATGACCGGAGGCTGGAGGGTTAGATTTTAGAGCTCGTCGGAGGCTCCGGAGCGGGGAATGGGGAACGGAGAGTTCGCGGCGAGGTCGCTGATCAAGACGCGTCAGAAGTTCAGGTGGAGCTATCGACCCTACCGCATCAGGATGCTCAGGCTGAAGGAGAAGTACGACCCGCTCGAGGGTGCGCCCATGGCCAGGGGGATAGTACTGGAGAAGAAGGGGATCGAGTCGAGGCAGCCGAACAGCGCCGTCAGGAAGGCCGTCAGGGTACAGCTGATCAAGAACGGCAAGGTGATCACCGCCTTCTGCCCGGGCGACGGAGCGCTGAACGTGATCGACGAGCACGACGAGGTCTTGGTCCAGGGCATAGGAGGGACGCTGGGCAAGTCCTACGGCGACCTACCCGGGGTCAGGTACGAGGTCTTCATGGTGAACGGCGTTCCCCTGAAGCTTCTGATCACGGGCAAGGTGAAGAAGCCCAAGAGGTGAACCGATACAGGTCCGATCTACTGCAGACCTGTCCTTCGGTGGCCGCTTGATTTCGGTTGGGTCGTGATTTGATGACGTGCTGATACTGTAACTGAGAGATCGGAGTTCAAGAAAGCTAAGAGCGATGCCGGACGAGATCAGAGGCCGAGGAGGGCTCCGACGAAGTAGCCAGCAGCGATGAGGGCCCCGGTGATCGCGGCGTTGTTCACGTTCAGCGACATGGTGGGTATCATCTCGTACTGCTTCCCGAAGTTGGACCGCGCTCCTTGGTATACCTTGACGGCCAGCGGTATCGTGGCCAGCGCTACGAGAACCGTCGGAGGCCCCAGCCTCAGAACGGGGATCAGGGCGATGACGGAGTACGTGGCTGCCAAAGACCCGGCTAGGAAAGCGAGCGCCTGCTCCCTCGAGAACCGCGTGACGAGCTGCCTCTTGCCCGCGATGCGGTCGAACTCGGCGTCTGGGATCTCGTTCACGTAGAGGATCAGCATGATCAGCAGACCGATCGGAACAGAGGCGACCAACGCGTCGAGCGAGAACCTCTGGGTCTGGACGAAGTACGTGCCCATCACGATGACCGGACCGAAGCCCGTGCCCACCGCCAGCTCACCTAGGCCCCTGTACGCCAGCTTGATCGGCGGAGCGGTGTAGAAGTAGGCCAGGAAGAGACCGAGAGCCGTGAGGCCAAGTATCGGCAGGAGGCCCCGGGTGAGGGCGAGGTAGAGGCCGATCGCGACCCCTGAGCCGAAGAGGGAGGCGTAAAGGGCTCGAGCTCCGGACTCGGAGATCAGGCCATAAAGGATCGACCTGGAGCCGCCGCTGAAGGGCGTGGGCCTCCTGTTGGCAGGGTCTGCGCCGAGGACCGTGTCGAAGTAGTCGTTGGCGACGTTGAGGCCCATGTGGATCAGCGCCAGTCCCAGGAAGGTCAGCAGGAGGAGCGCTACATCGAACGAGTCGTGGTAAAGGGCGACGCCGCCACCGATCGCCACCGGAACCGCCGTCGCTATCAGGAACGGGAACCTGACGACCCTGAAGAAGCGCCAGAACGCACCGATCGCGGGCTTGAAGTCCACGCCCAGCCTCTTCCCGAGGGCCTCGAGGTACCTCCTCGCCCGGGGAGTGGAGACCTCGACGTACTCAGGGAACGGGACCTCGCGCTCGTTCCACCTGTACGTCCGCTCGGGCCGCACGACCAGCTGGTCGCCCTCCGCCGCGGCCTGCCCCGTGAAGGCGATGTACCTCCGGTCCGTGTAACCCCCTCCGGGGAGAGGCGTGATGTGGTTCAGGACGACGTTCACCCTCCTTCCCGCAATCTTCGGGGGATCGAAGCCCTTCGCGGGCCTCACTTTGATCTCTCCGTCCTCTACGCTGACGCGCGCCGGGACCGTGACCGGGTATCCGTCGTCGTCGACGAACGAGATGGCCCTCTGCTCGTAAAGCTCCTGGTCGGTGGCGACGCTCATCCACCTCACCTCCTCAGATCGTACACCTCCGGCTCGGCGTCGAGGTCGCCGCCCCGCCACACGTAGACCACGTCCGGCCTCACCTCGATGACCGCGCGCTCCCAGAAGAGGGGGAAGGCGAAACGCTGCTTCAGGTAGGCGTCGATGTATGGCTCCTTCCTCCTCCAGAGCGGCAGAAACCTCATCCAGCCGTTGCTCGGGTCCGAGTCGTCAACCCGGGCCGTTCCCTTCACGAGGACCGCGTCACCGCTCTCGCAGCGGGTGAACTCCCTCTCCGAGAAGAGCACTGAGACCTTCGGGTTCCTCTTGATGTGCTCGAGCTTGCGGCTGAAGAGGACGCTCGAGGTGAAGTAGATCCTCCCGGATCCCCGCTCGTACAGCGGAAGCATCGGGTGCGTGACCGGCTCGTTCCGCGAGTTGACCGTCGTGAATAGGGCCACCAGCGACCGCTCGAAAACGTCCTCCACGTGGGGAGGGAGCGACGCCATGCTCACCCAGCGGTGCCCCGACCGAATATTTGAGCTCTCCCGGACTTACCGGACTCCGGGGTTCCGGTTCCCCAGCTCGGCCTCGACAAGGGCCCTGTCGGCGATCACAACATCCTCGAGGCTTGAGACGAGCCTCTCGAGGGCCCTTCCTGGCACGAAGACGACGAGCTCGTGGTCTCCGTACGAAGCCCTGAGCCTGCTGGTGGAGCACCCGAGGCCTATCACCACCGAGCCGTTGTTGAGCGCGATCGGTATGCCGGCGCACGTCGGCATCCCCTGCACCTCCACCGGCAGACCAGCCCTCCTCGCGGCCTCGAAAACCATCTGGGCGCCCCTCGCCTCAGTCACTATCAGGACCACGTCGGGCTCCACCGGGAAGTCCTCGAGCGGCCCGTAGGCGATCGAGGAAGGTCTTCTCCGTACCGAGGGCAGGGAGGTCAAATCCTCCGGTCTGATCCTTCCCATCGCGATGAGGGCGTCCACGTCGGCGCACCCGCACCCCGGCATCACCTCCTCGTGACCTCTCACGCCGTGCGTCACCGCACCGATGCTGCAGTTCACGTGCTGCTCGGGTGACGTGAGGAAGGAGCGCTGTGCCGCGAGGTTCCAGAAGGCGCAGCTGGAGGGGACCCACTCGTTCGATCGGGGGAGCTCCGGGAACTCCTCTCCCTCAGAGATGAACCGGATGGCAACGGGCGGCCTCCGGCAACGCAATAGGTGCTGGATCAGAACTGATGCTTCAGCCCTATCCATTCGGGTCCAGGGTCACCTCGCCCCAATTATAGGTTGCGCATATCACAAGGGGTTGCAAATTGAGGTGAATCCTAAATTTAGGATGCACCTAATTTAGGTGATGCCTAAGGTTTCGCTTCAGGACCTGTCCAGCTCGGATGCGAGGTTCCTCCTGGAACTGCAGCGGTTGATCGAGGAGGGCGAAAGCCCGGGGACGGTTCAGCTGGCGAGGAGGCTTGGGGTGAGGCCGCCGACGGTCTCGGAGGTACTGAAGCGGCTGGAGGGAAAGGGAATGGTGAGGAGGACTGGCTGGGGGAGGTTCGAGCTGACGGCACGTGGGAGGAGAGCCGCAGAAACGCTCCTTCACAACCATCGCGTCATCGAGTCGTACTTCGTGATCGCGTTTGGGCTCGACGTCGAATACGCCTGCAGGGAGGCCTCCAAGATCGGACATCTGGTGGGAGAACGCGTCGTCGCGAGCATGTGCAGGTCCCTCAACTGGCCCGATCGTTGCGTCCACGGCAAGGAGGTGATTCACTGGTCATGCAGGTGAGCGTTCTGCGGCCCCTCGTTCTGGTGGCCGCGGTCCTTGCGGCTGCAGCTGCGGCTGCCATAGCCTTCAACCTCTTCCCCCAGGACTCCGCAGTTGAAACCGGTCGTGGGGGGAACGTGGTCGTCTCGACGGCTTTGATCGGGGAGATCGTGTATCGACTCACAGACGGAAGGGTGCCCGTGAGGGTCCTCTTGCCGCCGGGCGCGGAGGTTCACGACTGGGAACCGTCAGCGAAAGAAGTCTCCGAGGTCAGCAGGGCGACCCTGGTGATCTACCTCACCGACGCGCTGGAGGGATGGATGCGGGGCCTCGTCGCTTCTTCAGGCTACAGGGGGCCCATCGTCATCCTCGAGAGGGCACCAGGGGTAGAGACGATCCCGTTGTCTGGCATGGAGGATCGACAAATGCGCTATCGAATCGATCCTCACCTCTGGCTCTCCCTCAGGAACTACGTGGCGCTCGTTAGGAACATCGCAGAAAGCCTCAGGGCCCTCTACCCCGAGCTGAGGGAGGTGATAGACCGGAACGAGGCGACGCTGGTGGGGAGGGCTGATTCCCTTCTTGCGGAATACCGGGAACGCCTGAAACCCTACGCCGGACGGGCCTTCCTCACCGAGCACCTGGCCTTCAGGTACCTCGCACGGGAATTCGGGCTGACCAACGTGGCCGTCAAGGGCGTCGAGGAGCAGGAGCCCGACCCGAGGCACCTGGTTGAGCTGAGGTCGCTGGTCGAGGAGCAGGGGATAAAGGCGATCTACGTCGACAACCCGTCGGCCGTTTCTAAGACCGTCGAGTCGTTCGCCCGGGAACTCGGCCTGAAGGTCCTGAGGCTGGACACCATGGAGTCGATGACCCTCGAGGAGGCCATCTCGGGCAGGGGATATCTTGAGCGGATGAGGGAGAACCTGCAGGCGCTGCTGGAGGGGTTCGAGGCTTGAGGGAGGTGGTAGTCAGGGTCAAGGACCTCTCGGTCTCGTACTCGAGGGGTCAGTACGCGGTGAGAGGGGTGAGCTTCGAGGTACCTCGCGGCGACATGCTCTACATCCTTGGACCGAACGGTGCCGGGAAGTCGACCATCCTCAGGGCTCTGATCGGCGCCGTCAAACCGGCCTCGGGCTCGATCGAGCTCTTCGGCACGCCCATAGAGCGCTTCAAGGAGTGGTGGAGGATCGGATACGTCCCTCAGAACGCGATGTCCCAGCTCTCGAGGACCTCCGTCTCGGTCGAGGAGGTCCTGAGGGCGTCCCGGATCCGGGGGAGGGCGATGGACGTGAACGAGGTCCTGAGGTTGGTGGGCTTCCAGGACCCCGGGTCGGTATTGAAGAGGCCGCTCTTCCACCTCTCCGGCGGACAGTTCCAGCGCGTCCTACTCGCCATCTCCCTGATCAACGGACCGGAGCTGCTTCTGCTCGACGAGCCAACCGCGTACATCGACGTCACCGGCGTCTCCGATTTCCTCAAACTGATCACACGGCTGAACAGGGAGCTGGGGACGACGGTCATCACGGTCACCCACGACGTCTCGGCGTTGGCAGCGTTCCGCAGCAGCAAGGTCCTCTGCGTCAACAGGGACCGGTCCTTCTTCGGCACGTTGGGTGAGGTCATCGCATCGGAGGAGCTGTGCAACGTCTACGGGTTCCACGTGCTGACGCTGGGACACGGTCCTGAGGTCGTGGAGGAGTGACCCTCACCTGGTGACCGTTCGGCGATTCTCGACTTTCATTCCTCCGCTAGAGGCTCTGGGAGGCCACGGCAGCGGCCCTCTCCGCCCTGAACCTCCGGGCGGCGTCGACGAACGCGAGGAAGAGCGGCTCCGGGCTCTCAACCGTGGAGGAGAACTCGGGGTGGAACTGAGACGCGACGAAGAACGGGTGGTCAGGGATCTCGATGACCTCCACGCGCCTGCCGTCGGGTGACGTGCCCGAGAAGACGAGCCCCCCCTTCCTCAGCACCTCCCAGTAATCCGGGTTGACCTCGTACCTGTGCCTGTGCCTCCTCCTCACCGATGAGGTCTTGTAGACTCTGTGGGCAAGGGTCCCCTCCCTTATCAGGACCTCGTGCTCTCCGAGCCTCATCGTCCCGCCCATCGCCGTGACCCCCTTCTGCTCCGGAAGCAGGTCTATCACCGGATGCGGTGTGCTCTGATCGAGCTCCGTCGAGTTGGCGCCCTCGAGCCCGAGGACGTTCCGCGCGAACTCCACCACCGCAAGCTGCATCCCGAAGCAGATCCCGAGGAAGGGCGTCCCTGAGCGCCGGGCATACGATATCGCTGCTATCTTCCCCTCAGCACCCCTCCTCCCGAAACCAGGAGCCACCAGTATGCCGTCGAAGGACCTGAGCGACTCGACCTTCGCGGGATCCCGCTCCAGTGCTTCCGCGTCGACCATCACGACCTCAGCCCTCACGCCGAGGTGGGCGGCCGCGTGGCCCAGGGCCTCCCTGATGCTGACGTAGGAGTCCTCGAGCGCTGCGTACTTGCCGCAGAGGGCTATCCTCACGCTCCCCGTTGCCCTGTCGTAGAGCTCGACCACCTTCCTCCACCCCGTCCAGTCTGGCTGGTTCGGAAGTCCGAGCTTCCGTGCCACGTAGTCGCCGAGGCCCTGCTCCTCCAGCACCAGCGGAAGCCTGTAGACCGGACTCACGTTGTAGGAGCAGAAGACCGCCTCCTTCGGCAGCGTCCCGAAGAGGGCCAGCTTCCTCCTGACCTCCTCGGTTATCATGGTGGGGCTCCTCGCGACTATGACGTCAGGCTGTATCCCGATGCGCCTCAGCTCTTGGAGAGAGTGCTGGAAGGCCTTCGTCTTCATCTCCTTCGTCGCCTCGTGGTAGATCACCAGGGCCACATGGACGAACAGCGTCTCCTCCTCGAGCCTCATCTGCCTCGCAGCCTCGTAGAAGGGCAGGCCCTCTATGTCCCCGACCGTGCCTCCGATCTCGACGACGACCACGTCCGCTCCCCTCCTCTCGGCGACCGCCCTTATCCTGGACTTGATCTCGTCGGTGACGTGTGGGATTATCTGGACGCACTGCCCGAGGTACTCGCCCCTCCGCTCCTTCTCGATGACCGATGAGAAGACCTGGCCCGTCGTCAGGTTGTTCAGCCTGCTCATCGTTATCCCCGTGAAGCGCTCGTACCATCCGAGGTCGAGGTCGGTCTCGCCGCCGTCGGCGGTCACGTAGACCTCACCGTGGACGTACGGGTTCATGGTCCCCGCGTCGACGTTGACGTACGGGTCTATCTTCAGGAAGTCTACCTTTACACCCCTGACCGCGAGGATCTTCCCTATCGATGCGGCCAGCGTGCCCTTCCCGACGGAGGAGATGACGCCGCCCGTCACGAAGACGTACTTCGGCACGCTTTACATTCACGGAGCCCAATTTTAAGCCCTCGCCGGAGCCCGCAGCGTAGATGAGGACGCCGGTCAGACGTTCCGATCGCCGACGGGATGGGCTCAGTAGGGGATGAAGTAGAACTTGGATCTGTTCTTGAGCCTTTTGCGGTAGCTTTCAACCAGCGCGCCCATCACACCCACGATCCTCTCCCTCAGGGCGCCGGGCTCGACGACCTCGTCCACCACCCCGTTCGCGATGAGGGCCTCCTTGCCCCTGAAGGTCCTCTCGTAATCTTCGGAGAGTCTCCGGAGAAGCTCCTCCCGGGCGGACGGGTCTGCTCGCTCGAGTTCCCTTCTGTGGATTATCTCGGCGGCGAGGCGAGGAGGTTGGACCGCGACGATCGCGTTGGGCAACCCTATGACGTAGTCGGCCCCGATGCCCCTGCTGCACATCGAGACGTAACCGCCTGCGTAGGCCCGCCGGAGGATCACGGCCACCTTCGGGACCTCGGAGACCGCGTATGCGTGGAGGAGCTTCGATCCGTGTCTGGGAAGGCCCGAGAGCTCCTCGGACCTCGACGGCAGGAACCCCGGGGTGTCGACGAGCGTGAGCAGCGGTATGTTGAACCTGTCGCAGAGGCTGACGAACCTGGCCATCTTCTCCGCCGACCTCGAGTCGATGAGGCCACCTCTCTCCGAGGGCTGGTTCGCAACAACCCCTACAACCTCCCCCGCGATCCTCGAGAGGCCCACGACCGCCGCCTCACCGTAGCCGGCATCGAGCTCGATGAAGCTCCCCTCGTCGACGAGCGCAGCTATCACGTCGCGTACGTCGTAGGGCTCGTCCTCGCCCCCAGGGACCTCGGGCCGCGACGACGGCGGGCTCCACCCTCCTGTCCTCGGAGGCACCTCGCTGGTCGTGGACGGGAGGTACCCGAGCACCCTCCTCAGAACCCTCAAACAGGAGACCTCGTCCTCTCCTACCAACTGGACGGTCCCTGCGCTGAAGGAGTTCCTGATGTTGCCGAGCTCCTGCACGTCGACCTCCTCTCCCGTGAAGAACCTGGCTGCCCTCGGACCAGAGACGAACGCGTACCCTCCTGAGAGGTTGCCCACCACGACGTCCGACGAGGCCGCGAAGAAGACGCTGCCGCCGACGCACCCTCCGAGCACCGCCGCCAGCCTCGGAACGCGCCTCGAAGCCTTGATCAGAGCCCTGTAGACCTCACCCACCGCGATGAGGGAGGCAGGCCCCTCCTGCAGCGCCGCACCTGAGGAGTCAGCGAGGTAGACGATTGGCATCCCTGACCGCACCGCCAGGTCCGTCAGCCTCAGCACCTTCCTCATGCCCTGAGAGGTCAAGGCCCCTGCGCGCTCCGACGGGTCGTTCGCCCAGACCGCGACCCATCTCCCCCCAATGGTGCCGATTCCTGTGAGGACGCCTTCGCCGCGCCCGCCCAGAACCGGAAGGAACTTCCCGTCCTCGTCAAGAAGCGCCCGCACCCGGTAAACTACGTCACGGTCAGTCACGACACCGCCATTCCCAGCAGTTTCATTAGGGTTTTCCGCGCAGAAGGCTCGATGACGATTGTGTCCACAATTGCTGTGCTGCGGTCTTCGCTGATGACACGCTTCGACTTCAGCACCAAGGGTCGAGCACTCGCCGTTATGAGATCACACATCGACAGGTCGCTGCATTTGCGCGTAAACGGGTCGCTCGGAGCGAAATTCACGAAAATAGCGCTTTTGATCGCAGAAATGCCGGGTTCAGGAACCTGCATCTTTCGTAAAATTTATTAGTCTCGCAAAACTCAGTCTGCCAGAAATGACCTCAACCGGGTCAGAAGCGGATTTGAAGGCGAAGTTGCGGGAGCTGATAATCGATGAGCAGGAGCTGACGGCCGCCCTCATCGACAGGGTCAAGGGTTTCATACGGCTCACTAGGGACGGAAAGGTCGTCTTTTTGGTCCCGCTTGAGAAACTGCCGATCTGGGCCCGGGTGCTGCTGTACCTCGCAGGCAAGCGCCTCGCCAAAGAGGCCGGGTTGATAGAGAACGACGTGGCAACGATAGAGGAGATTTCGTCCGCGATCGGAGCTGACTATTTCTCGACAGCCGGTCGCCTAAAGGAGCTCAAGGATCAGCAGCTCGTTCAAACGGTGGAGCGAGGTGGATACATCGTCCAGCTCGCCAGACTTCACGAAATTCTGGATAAAGTTGAGAAAGCTCTCGGCAGTAGAACCGAGGGGTAACATCTCATGGCAGGCCCACCGAAGGAGATCCCGGGAGAGCTGAAGAGGCTTGTCTTTGACGAAAAGGCTGAGATAATCAAAGAAATCGATCGGATTGGTGAGATCGTTGCGGTGACCGAAGACGGTGTGGTTCTTCTGAAAAGGCGGTTTTCGAACAGGATATCTACTCTCTTGGCTTACATGTTGGGCAGGGTCGTGGCAAAGACGTTAGGTTTCATTGAGGATGACACTATCAACTTGGGCGAAATATCGTTGATCACCCAGCTGAAAGGCACCGAGCTGTTGAACGCCTTGACATCTAATCCATTTGTTGTCTTCGCAGGACGTGGTAGATTCAGGTTGAACACCGCGATGCTCTCTGAAATGTTGAACGAATTGGAAAAGTTGGAGAACGTGCGATAGAAAGACGGCGTGTCAGAATCCCCATGGCTAGAGGAGTCGGATTAGATAGTATGCGACCGCCAATCAACCGCAACATGTTGGAGTAGATGCAAGTCCTTCCGCACGTCACCGCCTCGCGACAACCTCGGTTTGAAAAGACAGGTGGGCCCGGTGGGATTCGAACCCACGACCTACCGGTTATGAGCCGGCCGCTCTGCCAGGCTGAGCTACGGGCCCGCGGCCAGTCCACACTTAGCCAATCTTGGCGTCCATAAAATCTTGAGTTCAACGGACTCAGGATCGGGCTTTGCGCGAAGCCCCTCCTACGTCCCTCTTCCTCGACGGCAGAACAACGTAGAGCCGCCTCCCGGGCTCCCTACCCGGCTCCAGCCTGACCAGGACGTACACCTCGTCCTTGGGTCCGAAGACGTCCGAGACGTGACCGACCTCGCCCTTCTCGGAGTAGACCTTGGCGCCGATGGGGACGGGCTCCCGGGAGACGACCAGGACCGAGTCGCCGAAGCTCCTGACGACCCCTCCGAGAACCACCACCCTCTCCCCTTTCAACCCCTCATCCGTTCCGCGAGGAGCAGCAAGAGCTGGGACTTCCGCATCTGCCTGTCGGGCCTGACGAGGACCGCGGAGCTTGGCCTCCACCACTGCGAAGGGTACCTCAGGTCGAGCTTCCGTGCCTCCCACCCGAGCCTCGACGCTGCCCTCAGCACGTCATCGGCCGTCGGGTTCTTCACCGCCAACCTCAGGGGAACCCTCCTCCCCTCGGACCTGGAGAGCTCCCTGCTGAAGTACTGGACCCAGACGACGTAGCCGTCCCTCCGGATCATGTCACGCCTTAGCCTTCACCAAAACCGCGTTGATCACTCCGTCTGACGAGGGCTTCGACGTGACCCTTGCGACGCCGAGCGGCGTCTCGATCAGCGCACCCCTCGTGAGCACGCCCATCCTGCTGAAGTCCGGGTTCGCCGGGTTCTGCAGGACCTTCAGGATCTGGACCCGAGACGTCTTACCGGTGGACGGGTCGGTCACGTTCGCGAACTTGTCGTACCTCACCCTCACCTTGAGGTTGCCTCCCCTGACGCGCTCGACCAGCCTCTCGGGCTCACCCACAACAGGCAGCAGCGGATCCCTGCCCCTCTCGTACCTCCGCTTCTTCCGATGGGCTCCCTTCCTTCCCCCGGTCTTCTTCCTCTTGTGGATGTCGGTGTGCCAGACGGTCATCCCGGATCCCTGCTACCCGCTGAAATTTATGGATCAGGCACCGGGGAGAACGTCGCCCTGTTTGATCGGAGGCTCGCCCCCATCACGCGACCGGTTCGTAGGGTTTCCGGCCGGCGACCTGCTCGAAGAGCTCTTCCTCCCCGAGGACCTCGACCCCCTTCGAGGCGAAGAACCTGTTGACGTTCCGGACGTCCCTCATCAGGTAGAAGTCGGCACGTGGATGGTGGATCAGCACCGCCTGTGAGAGGTCGATGAAGTAGACGGAGAGGTCTGGGCCGCACATGACGTTGTACTCGCTGAGGTCGCCGTGGATCAGCTCAGCTCCTCTGTAGAGGGCCCTCATGCCCTCAACCACCCTGCGGTAGATCACAGCGTACTCGTCGGCTCCAAGGGAGGTCTCGCGGAGCAGCGGGTACCTCTGTCCGTTCTCACCGAGGAAGCTCATCACCAAAACGTTGTTGGCGACGGCGTGGGGCTTAGGTACTGGAACCCCCGCCTCGTGTGCCTGCTTCAGGTTCAGGAACTCCCTCTTGGCCCACGCGTAGATCAGCTTCCTCACAGACCCTCCTATCCTTCCAAGCCTGACGTCGGTCTGGAGGTACTCGAGCCTGCCCCTCCGAAACTCCCTGTTGTTGACGAGGTAGATCTTCACCGCGAGCTCCTCTCTCTGCTTGCTCGTGGCGTGGTAGATCCTCGACTCCTTTCCTGCGCTGATGACGCCGTGGAAGTCCTCGATCAGTCCCCTCTTCATCAGCCTGTAGACCGTGAGGAGCGTCTGGGCGTCGAAGACCTCCTCGAAAGCCGCCCTGTCGAGGCTCCTGTCCTTCTCGAGGAATCGGTTCCTGACCTCGGCTATAGCCTCCTGCCTCTCGAGCCTCCTCGCCCACCTCTCCTCCAATTCGACCTCCTGCCATCGGACGACAACAGCCGCTATTAAGTCAACCCGTTGCACGGGTCAAGGTCTTCCGTGAGAAAGCGGGCGATCGCTCAGACCACGTTGACGCCGAAGGTGCTGCGGACGAACTCAATCGCCTCCTCTTTTGTGGGCCTGTGGCCCCTCGGGATACGCGACCTCCTGATCCTCCTCCTCGTCACCCTCAGCCCGGGCCTCGAGATGTGAACTATCACGTCGAACCCGATGATGCCCAGCTCCGGATCGTACTTGGTCCCCGGCATGTCGAGGTGCTCCTTGACGCCGAAGGCGAAGTTCCCGTACTCGTCGAAGTTCTCCGCGCGTATCGTGTTCCTCACCGCCTCGAAGGCCCTTCGAAGGAACTCAACTGCCTTCTCCTTCCGGAGGGTCACCATCGCGGCGATGGGCTCTCCCTTGTGTATCCCGAAGCCCTTGATCGTCTTCTTCGCCTTCCTGATCGACGGCTTCTGACCGGTGAGCTGCTCCAGGATCTTAACAGCCCTCTCCAGCCTCGCGCCGGCCTCGCCGACGCTGCAGTTGACCACGACCTTCTCTATCCTGAGCCTCCTCATCGGGTTCTCCTTCCGCTCGACCTGCTCCCTCACGGCAGCTTCAGCCATGGCCTCTCGTCACCCACCACCATGACGTAGTCCAGTATGGTGGATATGTCGCCCTCAGAGGTCTGGATCGTGACGAGCTGCTTCGCGGGATAGCGTCTGACCCTCTCGTAGTCGACGACCGGGCCGTGAAGGCCTGCCCTGGAACCCCTGTAGATCAGGGCGTACTTGCCAACGTCGAACGAAAGGTGGGCGAGCACCTTGTTCTCAGGTACGCTGATCTGGAAGGAGTCCCAGGTGCCGATCGAGAGGTCCTTCTCGGTCGGATGCTTGACGAGGACGTTCCTTCCGTCGTGGAGGGTGAACTGAAGAGCTCCGCCCTTGACGTGCTGCTTCCTGACGATGAGGCCGATCTTGAAGCCGGCTTCGGACTTGTCGATCTCCACGAGCCTGAGCCCCCTCCTGTAAACCGGCAGCATCCTGTAGATCTCGCCCGTCTCCGGTACCGAGAGGACGTCCATCAGCCCGACGGGGAACCTCGGGTCCCGGACGGCCCTGCCGTCGACGAGCAGCTTTCCCTGGTGGACGATCTTCTCCGCCTCCCTCGCGGTCGACGCGTACCTCAACCAGTCCCGGACTATCACCAGCAGCGGTACCGAGTAGTCGATGGGATGGGGCCCTGGGCTCGGACGTGGAGCGAACTTCTTCCCCTTCGGCGGTATGTCGAAGACTACCGGTGCCGCCAACCTCTTCAGGTGCATCTCGACCACCCGCTCAACGTTCCGCGCACCTCCAGCATCCAGCCGGACTCTCAATTTAAGCTCACCCCCAGAAGGAAGGGGAATTATCAGTCGACGCCCGAACCGGCCCGGTCATCGTTATAGGTGACCCGACTCGGGGTCGACAGGTGAGCGCGAAGAGGCGCGTCGGGATCGTTGGCGCATCAGGATACACGGGAGGCGAGCTGCTCAGGCTTCTGGCCCTTCACCCAGAGGTCGAGGTCACCGTGGCCACATCAAGGGAGTACGCCGGCCAGCCGATCACCTCGGTACACTTCCACCTCCGGGGCTTCGTCGGTAACCTGAAGTTCTCTCCGCTCTCAATAGACCTGCTGCTGGAGAAGTGCGACCTGGTCTTCATGAGCACGCCCGCCGGCGTCTCGAAGGACCTCACGCCCAAGCTCCTGGAGCACGGCCTATCGGTGATCGACCTGAGCCCCGACTTCAGGCTGAAGGACCCGCGGCAGTACGAGGTCTGGTACGAGTTCGAGCACCCCGCACCGGACCTCCTCGAGAAAGCGGTTTACGGCCTCCCGGAGCTCCACAGGGAGGAGCTGAGGAGCGCCAAGCTGGTCGCCAACCCCGGATGCAACGCCACGGCCGCCCTCCTGTCACTGATCCCAGCGGTCGAGGCCGGAGCCATCGATCCCGAGCACATAGCGGTGGACGTGAAGGTCGGGAGCAGCGAGGCCGGGATGAAGCCCTCGATCGGCACGCACCACCCCGAGCGGGCCAACGTGATGAGGCCGTATGAGGCATCAGGCCACAGGCACGTGGCTGAGGTGGAGCAGGAGCTGAGGAGGGTCGCGGGAAAGGAGGTGAGGGTGGCCCTAGTTCCCCATGCAGTAGGTGCTGTGAGGGGCGCACTGGCTACCTCGCACGTCTGGCTCACCGACGGCTCGCTCGACGAGCTGGCCCTCTGGAGGACCTACGCCAAGAGGTACGGCAACGAACCCTTCGTCAGGATCGTTAGGGGCAGGTATCCGGATCCCAAGTACGTCATCGGCTCCAACTTCACGGACGTCGGCGTCGCTGTGGAGCAGAGGCTGGGGAGGGCCGCACTGTTCGCGGCTATCGACAACCTGATGAAGGGTGCCGCCGGTCAGGCGGTCCAGTGCATGAACATCGTCCTCGGAATCGACGAGAGGACCGGCCTGAACTACCCGCCGCTGAGGCCGGTCTGAGGGCCTGCTTCACCACAATTATTTACAGCCTGATGCGCGTATCGTTTGCGGGGAAGGTCGCGGCTTGAGGGGGAAAGCTCCGGAGGCCGAAGACCTGACGAGGCTGCTCAAATCGAGGGGACTCAAGATAACCGCTCAAAGGATTCTGATAGCGGAAGCAATATCAGCGCTGGACCATCCGGTTGCTGTTGACGTCTACAGGTACGTCAGCAGGAAAATGCCGACGATAGGCCTCGCCACCGTCTACCGAACGATCTCCCTTTTCAAGAAAGCGGGCATAATTCGGGAGTTGACAGACCTAAAGAACTCGACGAGGTTTGAGTTGCGAACAGAGCCCCACGTCAACGTCATGTGTGTGAACTGCGGACGAATTTGGGACATGGAGGCCCACCGTTCGCGTAAGATTCTGAGATACCTATCGAGAATTGGTTTGAACCCGGTGGGATGCGACGTCTTGGTCGTCTGCAGGCATTGTCGGGAACGACGTTGAGCTGCACAGTGCACTTAACAGTTGTTATCAATTGAGAATGACTCTTAATTACTCCCGATCGGGTGAACCTATGCCATGTGGCTTAGGATCGATCGGCTCCAAATACAGCTCCCCGCACCTACGGAACCTGATCCGGACGCAGCTGCCGCGGTTCAGGAACTTCTCGGAGGTAGGTTCGGCGAGATGTCGACCCTGATGAACTACACGTACCAATCGTTCAACTTCAGGGCACACAACAACCCAGCGTTAAGGCCGTTCAGAGATTTGATCGCCAACATAGCAACAGAAGAGCTCGGACACATCGAGCTTGTGGCGGCCACAGTCAACGCGTTGCTGCAGGGATCGACCAAGAACGTCCCGCCGGACCGGAAACCGTTGGAGCGCGGCAAGTCGGCAAGGAACACATTCCACTTCATCAACACCGCAATCTCCTCCTTCGTGGGCGACAGCATGGGAGCCTTCTGGAACGGCGGCTACGTCTTCTCCAGCGGAAACCTCACCCTTGACCTTCTGCACAACTTCTTCCTCGAATGCGGCGCCCGCCTCGCCAAGATCAGGGTCTACGAGATGACCGACAACCCGGTGGCGAGGGAGATGATAGGGTATCTGCTGGTCAGGGGCGGGGTCCACGCACTCGCATACGGGAAGGCGCTGGAGATAGTGACGGGCGTTGAGGTCTGGAAGATGCTACCGATCCCAAAAATAGAGAACGACAAGTTCCCGGAGGCGAAGAAGTACATGGCTCAGGGAGTGCACAGGAAGCTCTACAGGTTCAGCCAAGCCGACTACAAGGACATAGAGTTGATCTGGAGGGGGATGTCTCCGACCGGCGACGGCGAGCTCGAGGTGGTTCAAGGTCCCCCAGAGGGCGGCCCAGTCCCAGTCCTCCCAGAGGTCCCCGAGGAGTTCGCGCCGGGACTCTATAAGGACGACTTCGAGCGCATAGCCAAGAAGCTCGGCATCCAGCTCTGAGCCTCCGTCACCTATTGATCACTTTTTGGTGCAATCGCTTCTGGGATTAGGAGATGCTGTCCGAGACGGGTCGCCTCAGATCATCCTGATGAGGGGTTTCTCGTCAAGGGATATCGCCTTAACTCCAGTCCTGTTCAGGAACCTGGCGAAGGTCGCCGAGTGGCCGTAGACTGTAACGACCAGCTTCGGCTCCGTCGAGCGGACGTACTCGAGCAGACCGTGGAAATCGGCGTGGCTGCTGAGGGGGAAGGCTGCGTCGTAACCGGGGAAGGTGCGGGTGAGAGCCCATCCGGTGGCGACGGCCCACTCGGACCTCCACGCGGTCGGCGCTCTACGGTTCGAGACGTAGACGAACCCTCCTCCCCTCACGACCTCGCCCGCCTCCCTCGTCCCCTCCACCACGAAGTCGAGCCACGGATAGGTCCTCCTGTACACCTCTGCAACGCGCCCGACGGCCCTGCTGACCACAACCGGCACCTCGAGCGAGGTGTTGACGAGCGCTATCACCTCCTGCGCCTTCCCGGCGGCGTAAACCTCGAAGGCCGGAACCTTTCCCTCCTCGAGGACCCTCCTGATCCAACCGACGATCGAGGCGTAGACCTGCTCCCTCTCCGCGAACCTGTAGACCGGAGATCCGTAGGTGGACTCGATAACGAGGACATCGGTCCCGCTCACCACCTCTGCTGGGTCGTGGAGGACGCTCGGATACGTGTTCATGTCGCCGGTGTAGGTGAGCCTCAGGCCGTCGAGGTCGACCGAGAAGACCGCGGAGCCGAGCATGTGACCGGACGACCTGGCCGAGAAGGTCACGTCACCCCCAAGCAGCCTCACGCTCCCTCCGAGCTGAAGGGGCATGTGGTTCCGGTACCTGGCACCCCTCGCGGAGAAGATCAGCCTCGTCTCCTCGGTCATCAGCGCAACTCCCGAGCTCATCCCGGAGAGGTGGTCCATGTGGGCGTGCGAGACGCATGCGACGATGGACTCCTCGTCCGAGTCGAGCGTGAGCTGCCTTCCGTCGTCGAGCACCAGGACCGGCCCCTTCGTTCCCCTCCTCAGCTCCAACCCACGGATCACCCACCGATCTCGAGGAGTTCGTAAAATCCGGGTCCCAGCACCGCGACGAACCGGTCCCTGAAGCTCCTGAACTCCAGCTCCTTAAGCCTCTCCTCGACGAGGTCCCTGACCGTGCTCGAGACGTATCCGGATATGCCGTCTCCCCTGACGAGCACCGGCTCGTAGTAGCGCACCTTGTTCTCGTCCTTAGAGACCACGTACCCGACCGCGAGCAGAAGGGGTCCTGTTGACCTGCCGAAGAAGAGCAGGTTCAGGTCGAGGGAGGACCGGACGTGGCGCTCGATGGACCGGGCTAACTCCGCAATCCTCGCCGGGAGGTCCACCACATCAGTTCCGCGGAGGTGCCACGCGACGTAATGGGTGAGCACGTGGGAGTCCGTCATCCTCTCCGCAGCTGGAAGCCCGATCTCCTCGGCCAGCGGCAGCTTGTCGACGCCTCCGTTGTGCGAGAGGTAGAGCTCGAATGGCTCGGCAACGCCGTTAACGGAGAGGGGCAGCTCGGCCCTGAACGGATGGGCATCGGTCGTCCCCCTCGGCTCACCGAGCGTCCTTCTGCTGTGAAGGGTGAGCGCGACCTCACCGTAACCCTCGATCGCGGACTCGAGCGACCTCACGGCCCGGGCCAGCTCCCTGAGGTTGGCCTCGCAGGCCTCCTGCTCGTCCCTTCGCCCGTCCTGAGCGTCGTACCTCGCCCAGCTCACCTCCCACGAGGACCCCCTCTTCCCGGCGAGCGCGTAGCCGAACCCGTGGCAGTGCCTTCCGTCGCCGATGAGCCTACGGAGGTACGGGTCCTCCGCGGATGCCTCGAACAGCGCACCGATCAGCGCCCTCGCGGCTCCTGCAGCCCTCCGGTCGAACCGCAGCGCCACCATCCTGCACAATCCTGCCCCGTTCGTTCCCGTGTTGGGTCCGTAAAGCTGTTTCCCGGACGACCTTTCCAGATCGCTGGCCTTCGGGCTCACGTGAACTGCAAGAATAAAGCCTGACCGTCAGGGGCTCTCTCGGATGAGGAGGACGGTGACGGAGGTCCTCGACGCTCCCGAGGGCGAGGAGGTGGAGCTCCTGGGCTGGATATGGAACAAGCGCGAGCACGGAAAGCTCGTCTTCGTCGACCTCCGCGACGGGACCGGCGTGGTCCAGGTGGCCGCAAAGGCGGGAACGACCGACCAGCAGAGCCTCGAGCTGTTGAGGGAGCTCGGAAGGGAATCGGTCGTGAAGGTGCGGGGGCTCGTGGTGAGGGACCCTAGGGCTCCCTTCGGCGTCGAGGTGCGGTGCCTCAGGGCGGAGAAGGTCTCCGAGTCGATGGGAGACTTCCCCGTCAGGAAGGGGATGGGGGCGAAGGCGCTCTACGACGTCAGGCACCTCCACATCAGAAGTCCGAGGCTAACAGCGCTGATGAGGATCAGGTCCAACCTCGTCTGGGCCGTCCACGAGTACTTCCGGAGCAGGGGGTTCGTGGAAATCCACTGCCCGACCTTCATCACCGCGGCCGTCGAGGGCGGCGCCACGCTCTTCGAGGTGAACTACTTCGGCCGGAAGGTCTACCTGACCCAGAGCGTGCAGTTCTACCAGGAGGCGGCGATATACGCGCTGGAGAAGGTCTACAGCGTCCAGCCGAGCTTCAGGGCCGAGAAGAGCAGGACGCCCCGCCACCTCACCGAGTTCTGGCACGTCGAGGCCGAGATGGCCTTCGCAGACCTCGAGACGCTTCTGAGGACTATCGAGGAGCTGGTCAGGTATACGGTGATCCGCACCGCGGAGCTGTCGGAGCGGGAGCTCAGGGTGCTCGGCAGGAGGATACCGGTCAAGGAGGTGGAGGGGCCCTTCTACAGGATCAGGTACTCCGAGGCGCTCGAGATCCTCAGGAAAAGGGGCAAGGAGCTTCCGTGGGGTTCGGACCTCGGAGCCGACGAGGAGAGGGTGATCTCGAACGAGTTCGACAGGCCCGTCTTCGTCACGCACTACCCCCGCGAGGCGAAGGCCTTCTACCACAAGCTTGATCCGGAGGACCCGAGGGTGACGCTGAGCGCCGACCTTCTGGCTCCCAGGGGCAACGGCGAGATCGTCGGGTCCGGCGTGAGGATCGACGACCTGGAGGAGCTTATGCAGAGAATAAGGGAGAACGGCCTCAACCCGGACGATTACGCCTGGTACCTCGACCTGAGGAGATACGGATCCGTCCCCCACGCCGGATTCGGGATGGGCGTCGAGCGGGTCCTGAAGTGGATACTCGACCTCCCGAGTGTAAGGGTCGCATCCCTCTTCCCCCGCACGCCCAGCAGGACCTACCCGTGATCGAGGAGTTGGGCCCCGGATCGCATCATACCGTGATTTTAGCGTTTTCTCGGACCTACGGGCCGCTGAATTGGGCTACCGTTTTTGAATAGGTCGCAGATGCTTGAGGAGGTTGAGGCTCCCAGACCCGCAGTCGGAGAGGCCGCGCGTAAGGCTCAGAATTAACCTCGTTGGGGTCGAGGGCGTCACGGTGCCCCTGCTGAGCACGGGCGGCGACGGCGAGGTGCTCCAGGACGTCAAGATTTCTGCCTTCCTCAGCCTCCCCCCGGACAGGAGGGGGATCCACGCGAGCAGGGTCTACGAAGCCATCCTCCAGCTCACCAACGATCGGAGGTCCTGGGGGCTAGACCAGATGGCGACGGAGCTCTCGGTGGCGGTCCTCGAGCGGGACCTCGGGTGCGAAAGGTCCGACGTCGTCATCACCGCTAGGCTCTTCGAGCCGACCACCTCTCCGATCACCGGAAGGGCCGTCTACCTGACCTCGCGCGTCAGGGTTACGGCGACCTCCGTGAGGGACGGTGTCGTTCGGCCCGTCCGTAAGGTCGTGAGCGTCAGGGTGGCTGGGGTGACCGCGTGCCCCTGCGCCAAAAGCGTCATCCAGGCCCTCACCGGCGAGGAGGGTAGGGACTACACCGCGACGCACATGCAGCGGACCATCGCCGAGCTCTCGGTCTCGCTCAGGCCCGAAGAGTCGGTGCCGCTCAGCTCCCTCACACGGATGCTGCGCGACTCCATGAGCTCCCCCGCTTACCCCGGACTGAAGAGGCTCGACGAGGCGGAGGTGGTCATGAGGGCCGTCACGAAACCCGTCTTCATCGAGGACGCGGTGCGGGAGGTCGTCTCGTCGATCGTCAGGGAGCTCGGTCACCTCCACCCGGACGACCGCGTAACGGTCAGGATGAGGAGCGTCGAGAGCCTGCACGACTACGACATGCTCGCGGTTTACAGGGGCCGCCTCCACGAGGCGAGGGCCCTGCTGGGGAATGGATGAGCCCCCTTTCTGGAGCGACGAGTACCGCTGGATAACGGAGTTCCTAGGGATCGATGAGTCGGCCGACAGGATGGCTCTGGATCTCCCCTTGGAGGCCTTCCGTTACAGGCCCTGCCTCCTTCCGGACGCGAGGAGGAAGTTCGGGGGTAAAGTGGCGATCGTGATCGGAGCGTCAGAGAGCGTCCTCCGCGACCTCGAACACCTGTTCTCCCTTCAAACCCTCTGGGAGGGGAGGGCCTTCCTCGTGGTGGCCGACACCGCGACACCGCTCGTCCTCTCAAGGGGGATAGTCCCGGACGTCGTCGTGACCGATCTGGACGGCCCCGTCGATGCGCTCCTGAGGGCCTCGAGGTCCGGAAGCCTCCTCTTCGTCCACGCTCACGGCGACAACATCGGCGCGCTCAGGGAAACCCTGCCTCTGCTCGGAGACAGGATCGAGCCCACCACCCAGGTCCCCCGGCCTGTTGGACACGTTCACAACTTCGGCGGCTTCACCGACGGCGACAGGGCAGCGTACGTCTCGGTCGCGCTCGGAGCCAGGGCAGTCGTCCTGCTGGGCATGTGCCTCACCTGCGGCGTCAGCAGGCTCTCCTCGATCGGGAAGTCGAAGTCGGGCAACTGGGAGGAGAGGAAGTCACGGAAGCTCCTCGTGGCTGCGAGGACGCTCAAGAAATTGGCGGAGTGGAGGAGGGACGTGCCGATCGTTGATGCGGGCTCGATGCCCTCGGGAGTTGAGGGCCTGCCAACAATGGGCCTCGATGAGGCGCTCCGCGAGCTCCTTCAGTGAACTCCCGGGCCCTCGTGCAACAGCTCCAAGAGGTCCACCTCACGCAAGAGCTTAAGCCTCGTCCGCTCCAGCTCCTCGACCACGAAGGGGAGCAACCTGAGCGTGTAGTAGTTGGTCGTCATCGGGAACCCGAGGAACTCGGCCATCAGCAGCGCGTAGAACATGTCCTCGTACTTCGCCTTGGTGTGAAGGACCTGCTGGTAAAGGGAGTAGAGGAAGAAACCGAAGAGCAGCTCTCTGAGAGCCCTCGAGATCTCCTGCCAGCTCACCCTGACCAAGTCACGCGCACCTGACCTGCCCTCACTCCGAACTCACCGTCAGCTGATGTAGGCCATCGACGTCTTCATCCGCTCCTCTATCCTGTCGTAGGCCGTCCTGGTCTCCTCGGTGATGCTCGGCTTCACCTTCTCCAGCGCCTTCTCGAAGTGCCTCCAGCTGACCTTCACGTTCTTCAGCTCCTCCTCCGTCAACTTCCGGCCGGCGACGGAGCTGGTGAACTCCCTCGCGGCGTTCAGCGCGGCCTCCCTGCAGAGGGCCTCAATGTCCGCACCGGTGTAACCCTCGGTGAGCCGTGCGAGCCTCTCTATGTTCACGTCATCGTCCAGCGGCATCTCCCTCGTGTGGACCTTGAAGATTTCGAGCCTGGCCCTGAAGTCCGGTATCGGCACCTTGATGATCCGGTCGAACCTTCCCGGTCTGAGCAGGGCCGGATCCAGCAGGTCGGGCCTGTTGGTGGCCCCTATCACCACGACACCCATCAGCGGCTGGATGCCGTCCATCTCGGTCAGCAGCTGATTTACGATCCTGTCCGTGACACCCGCGTCGGTGTGGACTCCCCTCCTGGTTGCGATCGAGTCGAGCTCGTCGAAGAACACTATGCACGGAGCCGTCTCCCGGGCCTTCCTGAAGATCTCCCTGATCGCCTTCTCCGACTCTCCCACCCACTTCGAGAGGATCTCGGGGCCCTTCACGCTGATGAAGTTGGCCTCGCTCTCGGTGGCAACGGCCTTGGCGAGGAGCGTCTTCCCGGTCCCCGGCGGGCCGTAGAGCAGTATGCCCTTGACGGGCCTGATGCCGAGGCGCTTGAAGAGCTCGGGGTACTTCAGCGGCCACTCCACCGCCTCCCTCAGCTCCTGCTTCGCCTCCTCGAGGTCGCCGACCATGTCCCACGTCACGTTGGGTATCTCCAGGACCACCTCCCTCAGGGCCGACGGCTGGACCAGCTTGAGGGCCGCCATGAAGTCTTCGCGGGTGACCTTCAGCTCCTCCAGCACCTCCGCAGGTATGACGTCCTTCTCCAGGTCGATCTTCGGGAGGAACCTCCTCAGCGCGTTCATCGCCGCCTCCCTGCACAGTGCCGCAATGTCAGCGCCGGTGAAACCGTGCGTGATGTCGGCCAGCTCGTCGAGGTTCACGTCCTCCGCGAGAGGCATCCTCCTCGTGTGAATCTGGAGGATCTCCTTCCTCCCGTTCCTGTCTGGCACACCGATCCTGATCTCCCTGTCGAACCTCCCCGGTCTCCTCAGCGCCGGGTCTATCGCGTCCAGCCTGTTGGTAGCGCCTATCACCACCACCTGACCTCGGGACTTCAGACCGTCCATCAGCGTCAGAAGCTGCGAGACAACCCTCCGCTCTACCTCACCCGTCACCTCGCTCCTCTTCGGTGCTATCGCGTCGAGCTCGTCGATGAAGATGATGCTCGGGGCGTTCCGCTCAGCCTCCGCGAAGATCTCCCTGAGCCTCGCCTCGCTCTCGCCGTAGAACTTGCTCATGATCTCGGGCCCGTTGATGCTGAAGAACCTCGCTCCGGTCTCGTTGGCTAGGGCCTTGGCGATCAGCGTCTTGCCTGTGCCCGGCGGTCCGTAGAGGATCACGCCCTTCGGGGGCTCGATGCCCAGGTGCCTGAAGAGCTCCGGGTGCTTCAGCGGAAGCTCCACCATCTCACGGATCCGCTGCAGCTCGTTCGCCAGGCCGCCTATGTCCTCGTAGGTGACCCCACCGACCTCCTCGGTCCTTGCGACGGGCGTCGTGGAGACCTCGACCACCGTGTCCTCGGTGACGAAGACGTAGTTCTTCGGGACGGTCTGGACCACCTTCAGCTCAAGCCCCATCCCCAGGATCGGAATGATGACGGTGTCACCCCTCGCGACGGGGAGGTTGAGCAACTGCTGCTTCACGATCCTCGAGATGTCTCCGTATATCGGGAGGTTTTCATACGGCGCCAGCACGACCTTCACGCCCTTCACGCTCTCGGCCTTCGTGACGGTCACGTAATCTCCCACGTTGACGCCCGCGTTCCTCCGGATCTCGCTGTCGATGCGGATCATCCTCTGGCCCTCGTCGTCCCTGTACGCGGGCCAGCACTTCGCGACCGTCGACTTCTTTCCGGTTATCTCGATCAGGTCCCCCGGAGATAGGTTGAGTTCCCTCAGGACGGCGTTGTCGATCCTGGCGATCCTCATGCCGATGTCCCGCTGCTTCGCCTCCGCGACCCTGAGCTGCACACCCTTCTTCTGCGTCATGACCGATCGAACTACCACCGGTCCGTATATTGGTCTATTGCTGAGACACCCTGGCGTTCGGCTCCGGTCCCGCTGGACTGGTCACCGGCTCGCTGCAGTTCGCGATCAACGGGTCACCCGCGCGTTACCGACAAATACCTCCGGGGTTCTCCTCCTTGGGGCGGCATGGGGTACTCGGTCCTCGGGGTGCTGCTCTTCTTCCTGCTGGCGGGGATAGGGACTGGCCTGATACTCGGAGGCTGGATCACCGGAGAAAGTTCGATGGTGAGCTGGGGAGCGGTGGCCATCGTGATCAGCTCGGCACCTCTACTGGTCTCCGCCCTCGGTCGCGGGTCCTGAACCGAACCTCAGGCTACTGGGAGGCGTGATCCCCACAGCCCGGAGACACCTCAGTACTGACCGGCCTTGATGGACTCCAGCAGCGAGATCGCGAGCCAGAGCTGGGTCCTGGTGAAGGAGGGGATGTTTCCGTCCGAGAGGACTTCCTCAATCTTCTCGATCGCGTTGGCCGCCCTGACGGAGGGAGAGTAGCGCTCGTTGAAGAGCTCGTCCATGGCCTCCTTCACCGCCTTCCTCACGTTCCTGGGCGTGGTGTTGTCGTTCACCACCGTCTCGAGGATCTGGGCTATCCTTGCCCTCCTCTCCTCCCAAGTTCCTTGGGCGGAGGCCATCACCCCCCACCGGCCCGTGCGTCACCACCCGGTTATTTAAGGCGTCGGGTATGAAGTCGGTGACCGCGTCCTCCCGGTACTTCACCGCCAGCAGAACCGCCTCGTCGGCGACCCCGCCGATCCGCTCGTGGTCGTTGCGAAGGCTTCTCAGCCACGTGGGCTGAAGACGGACCGAGGAGTTCCAGCACAATCCGTGCTAATGGGCGCAAAGATGAAAGAAGAGGGAAGGGTGTCAACTCTATTATAGCGACCCGCGTCGCTGACCGGTGGGATGGCTGTCGTCGAGTCCTCCGAGAGGGCGGCCCAGCGGCTCATGAGGAGGGTGGGGACGTGGAAGGACTACGTCATCTCGCTCGTCGTGATGCTCGTGATCTGGGAGGCGCTCTCCAGGGTACTGCCGGGATACGTGCTCCCCCCGCTGGAGGCGGTCTTCGAGACGATCCTGAACCTCAACTTCGTCCACGTTTACGTCACGCTCCTGCGGGTTGCGGTCGCTCTTCTGGCGTCGTTCGCAGCGGGCCTCGCGCTGGCCACGATCATGTACCTCTCCAAGCGCGCGGAGCGCTACCTGATGCCGATCGTCTCGCTGGTCATGGCAGTTCCCGCGATCTGCTGGGTCCTGTTCGCGATACTCTGGTTCAGGGAGCAGGAGTTCAGGGTCTTCTTCGTCCTCTTCGCGGTCTGCATGCCGGGCTACACCATCGACATCCTCGACGGGATCAAATCAGTACCGTATCAGCTCAGAGAGGTCATGCTCGTCTTCAGACCCACCAGGTACCAGCTCCTGAGGAAGCTGATCTTCCCATCGATCCTACCGAACGTCCTGACCACGTGGAAGGTGAACCTCGGGCTTGGGATAAGGGTCGTGACCGTGGCGGAGCTCGTGGGGACGCTGACCGGTGTAGGGTACGCGCTCAACTTCGCCCTCGGCAACCTCAGCATACGCGAGATCATGGCGTGGACCGTCGTGCTCGTCGCGTCGCTGCTGGCCCTCCAGGGGCTCGTGTACCTGATCGAGTCGTGGGCGCTGAGGTGGAGGAGATGATCGAGGTCGACAACCTGAGGAAGGTCTATCATGGATCGGGTGGCTACACGGTCGCGATAGAGCACCTGGACTTCGACGTTCGGGACGGGGAGGTCGTGGGCATCGTCGGGTCGACCGGGTGCGGCAAATCCACCTTCCTCAGGATCGTCATGGGCATAGAGACCCCCACCTCGGGGAGGGTTCTGATAGACGGCAGGGAGCCCTACAGGGACTTCATGCACTTCCGGGGGAGGATAGCGGCCGTCTTCCAGGAGGACAGGCTCTTCCCCTGGAGGACCGCGCTGGACAACGTGAGGCTGGGGCTGGAGATCCTCGGCGTGCCGAAGTCGGAGCAGATCTCACGCGCAAAGAGATGGCTCGACGCCCTCGGCCTCGGGAGCTTCTACAACTACTACCCACACCAGCTCAGCGGCGGTATGCGGCAGAGGGTGGCGCTGGCAAGAGCTCTGGTGCTCGAGCCGGAGGTCATTCTGCTGGACGAGGCCTTCGGGCACCTCGACGAGGTCACCTCCAGCAAGCTCCGCGCTGACTTCCTCGAGCTCGTGAGGAAGGAGGGGATAACGACGCTATTCGTGACGCATAACCTCAGGGAGGCCCTCGAGTCCACCGACCGGATCATAGTCTTCGGGAGGCCCGCGAAGGTCCTCGCAGACATAAGGGTGGAGGGCCTGCAGGACAGAGACGTGATGAGGGAGAGGATCTACAGGCTGATAGAGCTGAACTCGCCCTCGCAAGTCGAGCCTTAGCGTCGGAGAAACCCTAGGTCATCGCAGGGAGCGCCATTGCGCTGTTCGCCGATCCCCGTAACTCACACCCGCAGCTTGAAAAATGGACCCCGATGAGTCCCTGGAGGAGCCGTGGGTAATGCGTTCGGAGAGAGGGCGGCACGGGATGCGGATCGGGTTGGATCTCCATCAGGAGGTTGATGTGAGGGAGTTCGCGGATTTGGAGGCTATGAATGCAGCACGATAACACATCAAAACTTCAGGAAGATGCGCTCACCCCGTGACGTCAGAAAGTCTCGGAACGCTCTTATAGGCCGGGCCATCCGCCTGAACCGAAGGTGGCCCGACTTGCCGAGGAGGGTTCGCGTCCACATAGTCACGGTAGGCGCGAGCCTGCTGACGAACGCTTTGAGGGATGACCAGAACGTCAAACAGCTGCTCCCCAACGCATCGAGCGTGCGGGACGTCGAGAACGCCCTCAGGGACGGAAGGCCCACTCGAAGGGAGCTGGTCGAGGCGCTGCTCTCGTACGTCTCACGAAAAGGAAACGCGGCATGCGCCGAGCTAACCTCGATGTCGGAGCACATCGATAGGAGGCTCGTGGATCTGGTCTATCTCCTCCACACGGACACGGAGGTGGGAGAGGTCTGCGGTACGGTTCTCGAGCGGCACCTGAACAGATCGGGCATCAGGGCCGAGAGGAGGAGGATCGAGGGCTTCAGGAACGAGGAGGAATTCAGGGAGAGGGGCCTCCAGAACCTCCTGCTCGTGACGCACGAGCTCATCAAGAAGCACAGGGAAGATGCGGTCCTGGTCAACGCGACCGGCGGATACAAGCCCGAGGGGACGGCCCTAAGCATCCTGGCATTCGTCATGGGCAAGCCGGTCTACTACAGGCACGAGGACTTCAGGACCACCGTCTTCATCCCGCCGCTCCCGATCGATTGGAGGGAGGACGTCCTCGATAGGGTTTACAGGTCTGCGCTGATGGACCTCAGCAGGGGGTCAATGGATGCGTCAGAGTTCGAGAGGAGGTACGGTAAGGAGGTCGCCGAGCGGATGCTCGAGGACCTCATGCTGATCAGGGAGAGGGACGGCAAGTACGAGATGACCGAATTCGGCAGGGTGATCTACTGGGTGGCCTTCTCTGACCCATGATAGGGTTCCTTCGCCACCAAAAACCAGCCTTAACCCAGATCGGGAATTGCGATCATTAGGGCTCCAGCAACCAATTCTTTATCACAGGTATCCGGTCCTCGTTGTATCTCAGAAGGATCTTCTCTCCCTCCTTCATCACCTCGACCTCGTTCCTCGACAGGCCTGCGTGGGCGTAGAAGTTCCTCTTCTCGTCGCTTGTCTGGGGATATCCCTTCCCTTCGGATTTCTCGTCATCGCGAGAGGGCCTCTCCTTCCTCAGCGCCCCCTCCTTGGATTTCGCCTCGCGCTGCTCCCTAAGAGTTTTCAGCTTCTGCCAACTTGTTGAAGAGACCTCAGACGAGAGCGTTTTCAGCTCCAGCAGCTCCTTCGAAAGCAGTCTCGAGTTGATCTTCAGCTCGGGTAGATCCTCGTAGAGGCGGGAGAACCTTTCTAACGTTTCCAGCGGAACACCTCTCTGGGGATCAAAGTCACCCAGCTCCGAGACCTTGCTCGATATGGCTGCAGCGATGGCGAACGCGATCAGAAGCGACCTCAGCTGGTTGAAGTCCACATAGGGGACCGAGATCACCGTCCCGGAGACGGTCGGTCTCAGGATCTTATCGACCAAGCTCAAGACCTCCTCCGCGCATCCGAGGGCCTCCTGTGAGTCCAGTGAGATCAGTCTCCGGTCCAGCAGCGCCAGAGGAGCTCCGTACCTGAACGCGTTAAAGGCCTTTAACCCCTTGACTAGGACTTTATTCGTTCGCTTCAGAACAGGTCTGGCCTCGATCTTAAGAGTCTCGGGTAGAACATTTGCCGACTCACGGCAAAGCTCTTTGAGCGTATAGTTCTTCCCCCCAATGTCCTTCCATTCGAAGGGATAGTCGATGAAGAACTTCGCCGAGGTCTTGAGCAGGTAGACGTTCAGCACCGATCCGGGTTCTTGCCGCATCGCGTCCACCGCTGCATAGCAGGCATCGACCACGACGCCCCCCTTTCCGAGCGACAGAGCGCCGTCAAGCACCAGCAAAGCCTTGAGGGCCTCGATCAGCGACGGTATGTAGGAGTTGTGACCGGTCGAGACGTTTAGCACCAGATGCACCTCCTGGTCCCTTTCCCTGATGAGGTGCGTCGACCGCAACATGTCCACCAGCGCAGCAGCTGCGACGGAACCGAGAGTCGCGTTGTAGGTCCAGACGGTCTGATCGCCGTCCTCAGGTTTGTAGCTCCCGAAGGCGGGTAGCGGGACGATCTCAGCTCTCCAGCGAACGTCCTTCTCAACCCGCCTGATCCATGCATCTATCTTTTCCCTGAAGACCTCCAGGTCCAGGAAGCCGTTCGAGTCCGTCCGCGGGGAGATGAGGCTTATGGGCGCGAAGAACCTGATCTCGCATTCGGATATCCCCTGATCAAATGCGTAGTGATCTGCTATCGCGACGGAGGAGAAACAGCTCTCCACCTCACGACCACTGCCCCCCACTCTGTACCGGGTCACCCTGTAGGTCTCTAGTTTCCCCAGGAGCTGATAGACGATGAGCCTCTTGGGTCGGACGCCCGACGCCTGGGCCGCTGTCATCACCCTACCGACCTGAGCAGGGAGACGAAGGCTTTGACGTCCATGGGCCTGAGGCCGGATCTGAACGGGTTCGCGAGGACAGCTCCCCTTGAGTCAGCGTCCCCGCCGAGCTCCCAGTGCCAGACCTCGCCGCTCTCCAGCTCGAGCAGACCCAGTCCGGTGCTCTTCCCAGTGCCGATCTGAAGCCCCAAATCCTTGATCCACTCGAGAACCCCTGCCATCAGCCTCGAGTCCGCATCGCCCGGGAAGAGGTTGTCCGCGACGAGCGTGAGTTTCACCTCTGTTCCAGGCGGTATCGTCTCGAGGAACCTCAGATGCCCCTCGCTGACCTTTCCGGACCTCCGATCGATCCCGACGCCCGGCTTGAGCTCTATCCGTTCGGGCATCAGGAGAGTGTCCTGGGGTCTCACCTTTCCCGAAAGCACTCTATTGCCGAATAAGCGGCCGATCGGGCAGTGGTAGGCGAGGTACTCGGCGAACGCCTCGTCGAGCTGGAACCTCCTGTGGTCGGTCAGATCCTCCGGCCTGTAACCGATGTCGAGAAGCGTCCTCAGCTCATTCCCGATACCGTCCAGCCCGTCCCCTCTAAAGTAGATCTCCAGCTGCTCTCTCAGAATCCTCTTGAACTCCTCCCTCGCCCTCCTGTACTCCTCCTCGATCAGCGCGGCCCGCTCATGCCCGAAGAGCCGCTCCAGGTGTCCTCTGTCGAGTTCGTAACGGATTTCCCCGGACTCCTCCCGGTAGCATGCGAGCGCCAACCTCTCGAGGCCACCGAGCTGAGCTATCATGCCTCGAGCCAATTTCTCAGCCACGTTCCTGATGGCGCCCTTCCACGTTGAGGAGGGAATCAGGACTCCGTCGCCGATCCTCAGTATCCTCTTGACGGCTCCGAACTCGCCTGTCCCGATGTGGAGGGGGTTCCTGACGCGGAAGGTGAAGACCGCCACGGTCTTGTACCGGAGGGAGTTGAGGTGCATCACATACACCCCAGGGGCACCAGGTGATTGAAGCCGAAGACCTTCCGGCCATTCAGTTCGGTCACCGTTCCCGTGTACCTCAGCAGCGATAACGCTTTCGACGCCTCGCCCTCCACCTGTTCTTCCAAAACCAGTAGCGATCCCTGCGCCCTGCAAAGGACTCTGGGCCTCGGCTCCCCTCGGACCATGCTCCAGCCCGCGCTGACCCAAACCGTCCTGCCGTAGGCCCTCGATACGCGAACGGTCCTTTCCGCCTCAAGCCCGAACCTGCGGGCAACATCACGCAGTTCTATTGTGGAAGGATAAGTGGAATTACCGTCGGAGGCTCCAAGCGTTGGCGAGAGAGCGTAGAGGACCTTAACGGTTCCGCTGAAGGAGGAGGTCACCTCACCCACGACGTGCATCCTCGCCCTCCCGAAGCCCCTCGAGACGCCGCGTCCGATCATTAGCTGGAGACCGTTTCCCGGAATGCTCAGCTCCGCTGGGAGGACCAGCGTCGCCCAGAACTCCTTCCCCGGCATCAGGAACTCGTAGTGGTAGAGCATGCCCTTGATGCCCGCGGCCCTGCCCCTGCTGATCGCGACAGAGACCGAGTGGGATTTCTCCGCGCTGGCACGGCCCCCACCCTCAGCCCTCGCGCCTCCCCTTCTCTCCTTCGGAGCCGAGAACTTCCCTCCCTCGAGCACCAGGAACTTGTTCGGGTGGAGGGGTTTGAGGGCCCTGTGGCCGCTCCCGCACTCGACCGGAACGAGCTCGAGATCGCGCTGCTCCGCAAGGGAATCCTCCAGCTTCGTCGGGTCCAGCTCGCCAACGAGCGTCGCCTCTCCCTTCTCAGCGCAGACCTTGCACTCCATCGCGAACGGATGAGCGGGGTAGGTCCTCGCTCCACCGATGACAGGATAGGCTGGGCTCGAGAAGACCGTCGGCACCTCCTCCTCTGCCCTCATCCTGTTTCGGTCCATCAGCCCTTCCATGAAGAGCGAGCTGACGACCGCACCCCTCAACGTCTGGGCCGGTATGTAGTCGAGGGGCCCGAGGAAGCCGTTCTCCGTCCTACGCCTTGTGATTATCGTCGGGCTCAGGATCCTCACCCTCACCTCGTAAACCCTCAGGGCTGCCAAAGCCATCCCTCCAGAGCGTCCAGCAGCGGGTGCCACTCACGCCCGAGGTCCTGCCTCAGCTGGTCAGTCCCCTCCAGCCTCAGGTCCACCGATGACCTCCGACCGAAGCGGTCCATCCTCAGCTCCGCGAGGCCCAGCAGCAGGAGCGGAAGCAGCTCAACGACTTCCTCGCTGTACCTCACCTGACCTGTGAACTCGCCGGAATAGACGGCCTCCGATGTGTAAAGTCCGCCATCCTCGGCCCTCATCGAGCGGTCGTTTATCCTGACCCGCGTTATCAGCTGACGAGACGTCAGGCTCCCATCCGGAAGCAGGTCGTCGAAGAACAGGTGCTGGCTCGGGTTCCTCGAGGGGACGCCGAAGAGCCTGCAGACGTCGCACGTCCCGGATCCCGCGTGGGCCCTCTGCATCAGCTCTGGGCTCGTCTGGCCGCACGACCTGAATCCGTACCTCTCGGCTACCCTGCTGGCGGACGACCTGAGCGCGCCCTTGAAGCTCGACGCCGGAACGTAGACCACCTCCCGGCCGTCCACCGATGTGGTGACGAACGCGATGTCAGCGCCGGCCAGCTCCGGATGAGAGCCTCCGACCGTCAGGAGCCCGATCGGCCTTAGCCTCACGGTGAACCTCCTCACATCGTTCCACCTCCCAGGAACTTGATCAGGGTGAGGACGTCTGCGAGCGGGACCGCCAGCCTGCCACCTTCGACCATTGCGCGGGAGATCGACCACCTCACGAGTTCCATCAGACGTTCGTACCGCTTAGCCGATAGACGTTCGGACTGCTCAGCCGATTCGCTCCCTTCCCTAGCAGCCATCCTGCTTACGTGTATCACGAGTACCTCGGATCCGGACGAGATGCCCGCGAAGTTCCGGGAGACGCCGATCGATTCGACCGCAGCCTCCCTCAGCCTCTTGAGGTACTTCCTCACCTCCTCGTATTCACTTCCTCCTTTGACGCGGGATGCCTTGTACGCGTAACCGAAACCTGTGTCATTCAGCAACGTCCCCATCAGCTCTGAGAGGTTCGGCCTCGAACCGGAGTCCCAAATCGCGTAAGGTTGGAGGGTGATCCCTGCCTCCTCGGCCTTCGCGTGTCTCGCCGCGGCCGACGAACCTGAGAGGATTCCACCCTCGACGAAGTCGAACGCTATGCCGCCAACCGATGGCTGTTCGCGTCCCACCTTTTTCTTAGCCACCTCGAGCAGCCAGGAGGCAGCCTCGATCAGCGCCCAGACGCTGTGCTCCGCAGGTGCGGCAGCAACACCTGCGCTAAGCGCCCTCACACCACCGAGCTCCTCCGAGAAGTGCTGAGAGACCCTGGAAGCGAGGTGGATGGCGCACCAGCTCGGACACAGGATGAGGGCGTCGTCACCGCCTGCGTAGAGCGTCCCGAGGAAGCAGGCTGCCACCGCTTTCCTCGCATCGTCCTGCGAGATCCCGCTCACCTCGCTGAAGAGCTCAGCTAAGGCCATCTCGATCGCGGACTTCAGGGCGATGTCGACCCTCGCGCTCCGCTCGAGGAGGTCTGTTGGCGAGACTGTCTCCGCGAAGAAGGGGCCCATCAGGTTACCGTCGACCTTCACGACTGCGTAGTTCCGCTCCCTCTCGCCGGGTTCGAGGAACGGGCCATCGTGACCGGCAATCACGTACATCACGTCGCCCTCCCTCGCCCTTTCCCACTCCATCTCGTAACACTTGCGCGGGACGATCTGCTCGGTCCGACCGTCGACCGTCAGCTCGAATCCTGAATTCCACTTTTTACCGAAGTGAAATTCGGTCCCGATCCTGCGGAGCTTCGCACAGACGTGGCACCTTCCCTCCTCATCTGTGGCTGGCCTCGTGTGGCAGCTGACGCACAGCCTCGGCGCGAACCCCCTCACCTCGGGAACCTGGACCTTGATCGACGCTGGCTCCGAAACCAGCTTCTCGATGTACGTCCTTTTTGCCAATTCTGCCGAGTCCCTCACGTAGTTCCCGGTGAACGGCGAGGATGCGAAGTAGGTCCGGAGCTCGATCTCGTCCAGGTGCCGTGCGATCCTCTCCCTCCATTCCCTCCTGAGCCGATCCGCCACACGGCGCGGAAGGAGGGCGGTTATGGTTCCGCCGGAGACCACCATGAAGGCCTCGAGCGGTACCCAGACGTTCTCGTCTGAGAGCGTGAACTGGATCAGAAGCGGTATGTGTGCCAGCGTCGCGAAGTCGACGGCGAGGCTCGCGGCTGCAACCGACCTTAAATCGCTGCTCCCCATGACGAAGTCCTGTATGGAGCCAACATCGATGAGGCAGACGTCAAGGTTGGTCTCGTGATTCTCTGCAGCAGCGCTTCTCCTGAGCGACTTCACCCCGGAACTCAGGACCGCCCTAGCGCCCTCCTCGGTGAGCTCGAGCATCGTCCCCGGCCTCTTGCGCTCCAGCTGCCTCCAGAACTCCCAGGCTGAGGACCCGGAGCCATATCCCACCTCTGGGTTTTCCCCCATCTCCCTGATCTTCGGATAGATCACTTCCCTTGCGATCGAGCTCAGCCTGTCGGATGCCGCTGCGATGACGTCCGCCTGATGCAGCACCTTGCCCAGCTCGGTCTCCGACTGGAGGTGGTGAGTCCTCACGAATGACTCAAGCTCAGCGATGTCCTTTTCTGCCAGTACACCGTCCAGAGCGATGCGGATGACGTCGGGCGCCAAACAATAATGTCGCTCGAAGTCGAAGGGCTTCGAGGCGTCGTGGAAGACGGCCGAGAGCCTCAGCTTCCCAGCGTCTTCCCGGCTCAAGCCCCTGTCGGCCACCATACCCCAGGCTATCGCCGATGTCAGGAGCATGTGCGGTATGAGTCCAGAGGTGTTGTACACGGGTCTAGTGTCCGCCGGCAACCTGAACCAGAGCCTGCCGAGCAATTTCGTAACTTCGTGGACTGTCTCGCTCAACCTTTCCGCTGTTTCGCTGTACTCAAAGCACCTCTCAACGAAGGTCAACGTGTCGGTCTCGACTTCCTTCCCCGTCCTCGGGTGCATGAGCCTGAACACCATGTAGTAGGTGAAGGGGTGAGGAACAAGGCCCATCAGCGGAGCCCTCATCAGAGGTATCCTGAGGAACCACGTTATCGCGTCGCCGATGAACTCGTACCTCTCGTGCTTGGTGCGATCAACCTTCATCTTCTCGGAGATTCCTGTCAGCAACCGGAGGAACTGGTTCATCAAGTACAGAACCCTTTCCCAATCTCGCACGTCCTGCTCCGTCATCTCGGCAGAGTGGTGGCCTCCGCGCAAAGGGACGACGTGTGCCTTGAACACCGGGAAGCCGGGGGACCTGAACTCCAGCGGCATCTCACCTGACCTCCTTCACAGACCACCTCAGCTCCTCTCCCATCTCTTTCCTCAGCTCCTCCATCAGTTTCACGATGACACCGCTCAGGCTCTCGCCGCTCCGCACCTGACCGGGTTTCAGGTCGAAGAGCGGTTCCGAGTACTGCGAGAGCTCGATGGCGTCGAGTACGTACCTCACCCTGCCGATGGGCCTGTTTCCGATTGCGCCGACGTACTTGAGCCGACCAAGAAGGACCTGCTCGCCCACAGGCCCGTTCCTGATGCCCATGCCGAAGAGAAGCAAGCCCAGCTCCCAGGGCCTGAGGTTGGTGAACGACACGTTCCCGATGAACTGAGAGCCCGGTTTGGCGGCCATGAGCTTCAGCCCGAACTGTCCCTCGACGGGTTCCAGCTCGACGTCCTCGCCGACGAAGTCGCCGAACTCGATCAGCCCCTTCAACCCTGCGGTTCCGAAGAGGTCACATACCAGGCAGACGCTGCTCCCTCTCGTCAGGTCGCATGGTGGTCCCCTGTCCTCCCTCAGCACCTCATTGCCCCAGATCGCCCTGTGACGCCACGCCCTCCTGTCAGACGCGAGCTGCGGTGGCGACGCCCTGACGTAGCAGGACCTGACCGCGCCGTTCCTCGCAACGATGCTGAGCTCTATCCGGGACCTGACGTTCCCCTTCACGCTCGAGCCAGGAACGCACGGCCTCCCGTTCACGAGGACCATCTCCATGAAGCCCCTCGAGATCTCACGGGACAATCGCTCGACCGCAGCGTTCCATCCGTACCTCCTCAGCTCTTCCTTCAACCTGTCCGCGGGAGGGATCTCAAGCCGCTCTAGCCCGCTTCCGACGTGGAGGTAGCCCTCCGTCCTGATCCTCATTCGGAGGAGTCCCCGTACGCCAGAAAGCTGGCTCCTGTCCCGCGGCCTATCCCTTCTGACCATCATTCTAACTGAGCTTGACAGCGTCCCACACCTCCGCGAACCTCCGGAGGGCCTCCCACGCCCGGTCACCGCGGGCGACGTGCTGTCCGTCCTCTACCGAGAAGATGTCGCCCAGCCTCACGGGAGCGTCGACGTCCTCCAGCGGCTCGAGGTCCTGTCCGCCGGCGTAGTTCTTCACCCTCAAGATGGGGCTCTCCAGCCTGACGGTGCCGAAGCCCCTCGTCTTGAAGCCGCCGATCCGGATCTCGCCCTGGTGCAGCATGAAAAGCACCCTCGCCAGCAGGCCTATGGCGTAGTTCGGGAGGTTCCTCGCCGAGACTACGAGCCCGAACCTGGCACCTGGCTCGACGTACTCCACTTGGTAGAGCTGTCTTTCGAAGACGGCACCCGTCCTCCGGTCTATCGCGATGCCCGTCCGGAACCCCAGCCTGAAGGGGCCCTTGACATAAGCGTCTTGGAAGACGACCCTGCCCGCGTAGGAGGGAGCACCGAAGACCTTGCAGAGTAGGCAGGCGTTCTCGAAGAAGAGCTTCATCGCATCCTCGCTCTTCCCCTCTTGCTGCAAATCCTGTACCGCGTCCATTAATTTCTTGTCGCCTATGGTCTTGACGTTCATGCATGTGTTCTTAGAGAGGCCGCTGCAGGGCGCGACGCGGGGACGCTTGAAGCGAAGTAGTAATTCGGCGTTGGTCCTGAAGACCCCCTTGAGCGAAGATCCTGGGACGTAGGGCTCCTCAGCATTTCCGTTTCGTCTGATCCGGATGACCGCGAGGTCAACGGGTGCTTTGAGGGGTGCAGTTCTTCCGACGCCGACCCTGAGCGGGGCCGTGTTGACCATCTCGGCCTCGAAGACGACCTCGCGCAGAAGCAGCCTTCCTGATGTCCAGTAGACGTTCAACTCAGATCGTCCCCTCCGAGACCTTACTGACGGACCCTCCCTCGACCGCGTACACTTCGTAGGTACCCCCGACCAGTTTGACCAGGCCCATTCCGACGCTCTTCCTGGCACCAACCTGGAGCCCCATCGTTTTCAGAGAGTCTAGGAGCTCCTTCAGGTACCTCGTCCGCGGATCTTCGCCGTCAGGGAAGGGAACGTTGATCACGTCCATCCTGAACTCCCATTCGTTACCCGGCTCCACGAACTCCTCCGTGTATAGGATGTTCGGCTTGGCACCGAGGAAGTCTCTGTCTATGCCCACGCCGGTCTTGTAAACGATAGTTGGCACTTTGCCCTCCGGCGGAAAGGCGTCGTAGATCCTGACGTGCGAGGCGACTCTTGTGCTGCCGAACAGCGCACAGACGACGCAGAAGCCCCCGCGCTCCTCCCGCTCCATCGCTTCGAAGTCCCATGGGTCGTGAACCTGCAAACCCCCGGACCTCGCGAGCTGCTCGACGAAGGACCTGAAGACCCCCTTCAGGCTCGACCCTGGTATGTAGGGGACCTCCTCGCCCCACAGACTTTTGGTTCTAATGACGGTTATGTCCGACGTCGACCCGAGCCTACCTTCGCGACCAATCCCTACCCTGAGCGGCGTCTCGTTCCTGAGCCTTCCCCTGATGACCGTCAGCCTCTTCAGCACGTCGAGGTCGAGCACCTCCTCAGGCCGTAGGTTGGTCGTCAACGCCTCGTCCCCGTGAGAAGGTTCACGAATTCCTTGGCGGATCCTACGGGCCTGTTCAGTTGAAGGCCCTCTGACGCCTCGTACACCCACTTGGCTAAGCCGAGGAGCACCCTCGCTGAATCAACGTCCCTATTGGTCTCGTACAGGTATTTCATCGCCTCCGACACTATCCTAGCGGCTTCTGCGTTGAATTGCTTCCTCTCCGCCTGCCTCATGGCAAAGATCGCGGTGACGAGCAGAGCTAGTCTTTTGTCTGGGATCGAGTCGAGCGAAACCATCAGCTGCTCCATTTGATGACCTTTGATCCCTCTAATTTGCGCGGTTGTGCCGATCCTTACCGCATAATCCAGCATAGTTTCGTCCACGTCCAGAGTGGGGCCTCCAGACCCAGGTCTCACCTGAGTCACGGCATCAAAGAATTTCCCATCCAATAGATAACCGTTGACAGTGAGGGGATGCGGTTTTTGTCGTTTAGCCATCAATTTCATAATAGGATCTGGTGATTCCCTCAACAGCTCATATCGGAGTATACCGGTCGAACCAGTCTGCCTGTCGAAACACACGCTGCCGTTCCCCAAGTTTCAATCCGTTTCCGAGATACCGAATTCTTGGTCAGGCAGTCACGACGGGCGTCGATGAGAACTTTCAACTCCCTGTGCGACACACGTTGGTTCTAGTTGGCGGGCTCGAACGCGTCAATCCGTCCTTTAGTCAGGTATAATTGCGGGCCCGGCGGGATTCGAACCCGCGACCTACCGGTTAAGAGCCGGCCGCTCTACCTGGCTGAGCTACGGGCCCTACCGCCGAGGTGGACGGTCCGCCGGCAACAGGAGTGCCTCGGTCCTCGATATCAACTTGGCGTGAGGTTCGAGGGAAACGTCGTCG
Source organism: Candidatus Calditenuis fumarioli (assembly GCA_030059665.1). GTDB lineage: Archaea > Thermoproteota > Nitrososphaeria_A > Caldarchaeales > Calditenuaceae > Calditenuis > Calditenuis fumarioli. The sequence goes on along the minus strand of JANVYR010000001.1, from coordinate 493,413 downwards.
GCATCCAGACCGCGCGTTCCAGACACGGACAGCGTTCTCGATCGGATTGCACGTACGCCTTCTGAATCTACCTCTGTTCTCACGAAGGCACGAATAGCAGCGCGCTCACCCATGCATCGAGGAAAAGTTATTTCCCATGCGAGGACGAGGGGCGAACGATGCGGATCGACTGCGACGTCGTCGTGGTCGGAGGAGGTCCAGCGGGATCGCACACCGCGATGGCGGTCGCGAGGTTCTCAAAGCAGAACATTAGGGTGGTCCTGATCGACAGGAACGAGCGGTCGGAGTTCGGGAAGAAGACCAGAAGGGGATGGACGTGCGGCGACGCGGTGAGCAAGAGGAGCCTCGAGTTCGTCATGGAGAACCTGGGGATCATGTACGAGCGGCCGGAGATCGAGCACGAGGTCGACGGGGTCCTCGTGATATCGCCGGACCACGAGACGAAGGTCCTCTTCGACGGAGAGGGGTACCTCCTGAACAGGAAGCTCTGGCCTCAGAAGCAGCTCCAGTACCTGGAGAAGTTCGGGGTGGAGGTTCTCTTCGGGGTTGACGCGAGGCAGCTCATCGCGGAGGACAACAGGATCGTCGGCGTCAAGGGGACCAGCAGGGACGGCGAACCGGTCGAGGTGAGGGCGAAGGTCGTCGTGGACGCCTCGGGCTCGGCCTCCGTCCTGAGGTCGAACCTCCCGATAGAGAGCTACGTGGAGAGGGAGATCGACAAGGAGAACGACATGGAGGCGACGGGCAGGTACATCTTGGAGTTCGACAGGGTCGTGGAGGACGAGACCTGGTTCGACCCGAGGTACTGCATCATCCACCTCGACCAGTTTCTAGCGCCGGGCGGGTACTGCTGGACCTTCCCAAAAGGGGAGAGCAAGGTGAACATAGGCCTCGGCGTCCAGAAGACCGCGCTGGACCGGAGGAACGCCGCATACGGGCTGAGGGACAACCTGACCTCGCTGATAGACCAGTACGTCAGGGCCAACAGGGCGATCGTGAACCCGAGGGAGCCCGAGGGTTACCCGGACCAGGGGAACACCTACAGCACATGGCAGGTCCCCGTCAGGAGGCAGAACGACTGCATGGTCGCGAACGGGTACGTCGTCGTCGGCGACGCCGCGTGGATGCCGAGGCCGATCGACGCCGGTGGGCTCGGTCCATCCCTTTACGGCTCGGTGATCCTCGGGAGGAACGTGGTGAGGGCCATCGAGGAGAACGACGTTAGCCAAGACGGTCTGTGGGGTTACAACGTCGAGTACGTGAGGGTTTACGGTTACCAGATGGCTGGGTTCGAGGTGCTGAGGAGGTACCTGCAGACGCTGCCGAACGACGACATCTCCTTCGGGATGAAGCACTTCCTGAGCGAGGACGACATCGAGAGCATCAAGCGCCGGGAGCACCCGAGGTTCCCGCTGCTGACGAACTTCCTGAGGGTGCTGCTGGACGCTGAGCTGAGGAGGAGGGTGAGGGAGAGGCCGAAGCTCGCCAGGTCCCTGGCCTACGTCGCCAACAAGAGCAGGAGGCTGATCAAACACTACCTGAACTACCCGGAGAGGAGCGCAGACTTCCCGAGGTGGCGGGCGCAGCTGCTCCGGGAGCTGAAAGAAGCCAACGAAAGACTCGGCCTCACCTGAAGTATCCGTGGATGCCGAAGAGGTTGCCGAGGAACTCGCCGAAGAAGAAGGTCGCAGCCGCCGTGCCCATTATCAGGGCCACGTTCTCCAGCACCTCCCTCCCGAAGCTGGAGTCGTTGACGACCGCGACGTAGAAGGTGAAGAAGGACGCCATCGCGATCGCCAGCGCAACGGAGCTCGAGAAGGCCAGGAGCATGTCGTGCGTGGCGAAGTAGGGCAGCGCGAGGAGAACGGTCGAGAGCAGGTAAACGAGGCCCGTTACGAGGCCGGAGGCAATTGGGTTCTGCCTGAGCTCGCTCTTCGCCTTGAGGTAGGCAGCGACGCCCATCGAGATCGAAGCCGCGAAGCCGACGATGAGGCCGGCGACTCCAGCGACAACGGTGGACGCCGTGACGCCGAGGAACCCGGCATGGACGCCTGTGACCTCGATCATCGAGTCGGAGAGGCCGAGAGCTACGAAGCCGATGTACCTGAGCAGCGGCTCATCGATCTGCGAGAGCAGCGCCCTCTCGTGCTCCTCCTCGTCCCTCAGGAACTCCTCGACCTTCTCCCGGACCTGACCGTCGACCTTATCCAGCACGCTCCTGTACCTCCTCACGACCTCGGACTCGTGTCGCTCGAGGAGCTTCGTCACGAACGTCAACCCCAGCAGGGCCCGTAACAGGAGTATCGTTCTGAACCTGAGCGACCTGGATTTCGGCCTGTGGGAGGGGACAAGTGACTGCCAGAACTCGTAGTGCCTCCGCTCCATCTCCGCCAAACGCTCGAGCAGCTCCCTTCGCTGTCCGTTCCTCTCCCTTTTCGCGAGCTCCCTGTAGACCCTGTGGTCGAAGTGCTCGTCGTCGCAGAAGAACATCGCATCGGTTTCGATGTCGTAGGCCTCGCTGGCGCGGCTCATCTCCGCTCCAGCTCCTCGACCTTCGAGATGAGGTCCTCCAGCTCGAGCCTCACCTCCCTGAGCTCGGACTCGATCCGCTCCATCCTCGATGCTAACCTGGACAACTCCGCCTCGAGCCTCTCGACCCTCGAACGGAGGTCGGAATCCTGCGGGCTCATCGGATCTGGCCTGCGGTCCGAGTATTTACGGATGCAACGGGCCCGTTCGACTCAGCGAGCGCTGTGGATGACGCGGCCGCCACCCATGACTTTCAACTCCCTCTCTCGGGATCACTTTTTGGTAACGTATTTTTTGACACCTCCAGACTGACGCTTTCAACTCCCTCTCTCGGGATCACAAGAACCCGGGACAGGTTAAGGATCTGGGCCATGGCCACGAATGATATCCTTTCAACTCCCTCTCTCGGGATCACATACTTTCTTGACCGCACCACTTCTGATCTTCTGCTCCGCGTCCTTTCAACTCCCTCTCTCGGGATCACGTGGGCATGGGTAGAGGAGATTGACGTGCCGATCCCGGTAGCAGCTTTCAACTCCCTCTCTCGGGATCACCGTTCCCGATTCCGGGATTTTCGGGCTCTGCGCGACTTCCCGCCGCGCCACCCCTTCGCACGGATGAATCTTTTGACCTCTATTTTAAGATGATGGGGGTAGTCTTCAGAAAATTTCATATAGATGATTTATATATGCTGCTCGTTGCGCGAAAAATTGAATCTCAATATCAACTCAATTCAGAGCACTTATCAGTTGCTGAAAAATGGTATTACCTTAGTTGCCTTTTGACATCACTAACCTCGCACTAACGAGCGCTTGAAGACCGAAGCGGGGGCGATTGGAAATTTGCGGATACCATGGCGACGCCCCTTTCCGTCGACCCGTCGGTACCGATGCGATGTGGGGACAGGCCTAATTCCAAAGTCAGCTCGGGACATGGTACAAGCAATTCGGTCGGTGGCCTTGAAGTCCACAAAGACGTTGTGAAGCTGCTGTTGACCGGTTCCGCAACACGACAGAGGCTTGGAGGCTACCCATGGATGAAGTAGCGTGAACGTCTCATCCTTATTATATCCTCAGCGTTATTCCGCAACGCTCTGTGACTTGCAGAGCAGGTTGAGGTTCGAGTACGAGGTCGGTGTCCCAATAGGCAAGGTCAAGGAGTTCTTCAGGGACGTCTCCAACCTCGAGCGGGTCTGGCCCAAGGAGTTCGCGCTGAGGGTCGTCGAGGGGCCCAAGAGGGTCGAGGCGGGTGCCGAGTACTCCGTGGGAGGCAGATTGCTCGGGCAGCCTGTGACGCTCAGGTTCAAGGTGCTTGAGGAGACCGATACGACGAGCCTTCACGTGCTCGAGGACGTCCTCGGGGCGAGGCTCGAACACAGCCAGAAGTTGGAGTCGAGCGGTGGTGGAACGCGCGTCGTCGAGGAGTTCGTGCTCAGCGCTAACCCTCTGCTCATGCCCGCAGCGAGGCTCGTCCTCAAACGAGCATTGGAGTACAGGGTCGAGGCGATCAAGGCGCTCCTTGAAGGAGGAAGAAAGCCGGTCTACAGGGACCCTCTCAAGCTATCGGTTCCACGCGGAACCGCGCTCAGCCTCCTGGCTTTGCTGGCGGCCTTCTTCCTCACCGTCTGGACCTTCGAGAGGCCCATCGATTACATCGCGAAGCTGATCGCTTGGTTCGTCCTCTGGTTCTTCACGCACGACCTCGCCCACCTCGTCGTCGGCGCGATCGCGGGTCTCAGGTTCAGCCACTACTACGTCGGCCTCTCCAACATGGTCCGGGCGGGGTGGTTCCCCAAATCGATAAGGCCCTTCGTCGTCGCCCTCGGGATCAAGATAGACCGGGAGAGGAGCAAAGCCGGCAGGCTGGGGTACTTCGCGATGTACCTCGCGGGTCCGCTGGCTTCCATGATCTCTCCCTTCGCGGTGCCCTTGTACCTGCTCGCAACGGGGAGGACCGGCCTCTTCGCGTTCCTGATGCTGGCCCTCTCTATCGCCAACGTCGCCTTCTCCCTCCCCCTCAGCTCGAGGGTCGGTTGCGTTGCCAAGGCCTTCAGGGCTTTGAGGAGGCGGTGAGGCGTCAGTCTCGGTGGGGAGCTCGTGGACATCGCGAGGACCTACAGGCTGAAGGTCGTGGAGGTGGAGGGGGTCGAGCCCGATCTGGAATTGGACGAGCGTTCCGCCGATGGGTTGGGACTCTCCAGGGCCTTCGCGGAAGCGAGCAGGAGGTACTCGGAGCGGAAGGAGCTGATCCGGAGGTTCGGGCGGGAGTATCCCCACGTCTTCCCCGACCCGGTGGTGGTCGAGGTGGGAGGGGAAGCGGTCACCGCGCTCCTCCGCTCAAACGGTCTGCCGATCAGGGTAAGGTACTCGGGGAGGACCTACCTCATCAGCCTCGAGGCCGGATGCGGATGAATTGAAATATCGCTCATGACGGATCGGCGTGGATTTGTCGGTCACGCTCGAGTCCCTGATAGACGAGGTGGTCCAGGAGGCGATCGCCGAGTACGAGGTGAGGCTCGAGGAGGCGCGGAAGAGGATCGGTCAGGAGCTGGAGCGGAGCAGGGAGGAGCTGCTCCAGGAGCTCAGGAGGGGCCTCGAGACCGTCAGGAGGGAGGTCGACGCCGAGAGGAGGCGGAGGATCAGCCAGGTGGAGGCCGAGGCGAGGCGCGAGTACCTCGACACTCTGGAGGAGCTCGTGAGGAAGGCGGTCACGAACGCGATAGAGCGGATCAAGTCCACCCGAGATTCCGAGCTCTACAGGGAATTCCTCAGGAGTTCGCTGACGGAGGCCATCGAGTCGCTCGGCTCGGAGGAGGTCGTGGTGGAGACCTGCGAGGAGGACCTGAAGGCCGTCAAGTCCGTGGCCTCGGAGCTCGCGAAGGAGAAGGGCGTGAAGGTGAAGGTCTCGAGCAAGACGATCGACGTCATCGGCGGCGTTCGGGTCAGCAGGGCCGACGGCAGCATGATCTACGACGCCACCATCGATTACAGGTTGAGCAGGCTCTCGGACCAGCTCAGGACCATTGTGGTCCGTCACCTCACGTCAAGCAACCGTTGATCCCTGAACCCGGTGGACTCTAAACCCCTTCCCGCGTGTCGTGCAGCACCCACGCAGGTATCTTGAAGTCCTCCGCCCTATAATCCGGTCGGTACGGTTTTATGTCCAGCACCGGGGTCCCGTCGAAGAGGTCGAGGCCCCTGACGCGTAGCCTGTTCCCCTCCCTGCCGATCAGTCTGACGAGGGTCAGCGCGATCGGGTTGGGCCTGACGGGGGAGTCGGTAGCGAAGACCCCGAGCACCGGAAGCTCGTCCTCCCTGAACCCCTTCTTGAGCAGCCTCCTCGGCCTGACCTTCAGGAGCCCCCTCCACTCGGACCTGTGGAGGTACGCGATCACGAAGAGGTGGGAGTACTCCTCGATGCCATCGAGGCCCTCCGCGAACTCCTCGAAGACCTCGATGTAGCCCTCCAGCTGCCCGGACTTCTCCCTGACCTCATCGTCCGACGCGTTCACCCTGACGACGCCTATCTGTTTGAGCCTCACCTCCAAAAGCGATCCTCCCGTTTTACGCGATGTGCTCGAAGTGATAACCCTGCCACCGACCGCCTGGACATGGAACCTACGACGATCCCATCTCGGTTGCTAAAGAGCACGTCAGATGGGCCGCCTGACCCTCCTGTACAGAAGCGCTGCGAAGACGACCGCGTGGGCCGCAGGGATCGCCCAGAGGACGGCGAACTCCCCCGGGCCGAGCTTGACGAGGCCGGCGGCGCTGTGCATCAGCCTCGCTGCGGAGGTAGTGGGAGAGATGAACGCGATGGCCCTGAGGAACGGGTCCGGCAGCAGCTCGAGCGGGTAGTAGACCGGCGGCAGGTAGCCGAGGAGCGCGGTCATCAGCGGCGAGTAGACCCAGAGGTCCCTTATGTCCCTCGCGTAGGTGCTGATGAGGTAGCCGAGGAGGGAGACGACAGCCCAGATCAGCGTGAGGGCCCCGAGCATCGTTGCCCATGCCTGCGGTGACGTGATGCCTGCCATGGTCCAGAGCAGCACGGCGAAGACGGCCACGCCCGGAACCGCGTTGATCAGGTTGCCGAGCGCCAGCCCAATTGCGTACGGGATCAGGCCTCCTTTCGTCAGGGCGAACATCGAGTCGAGCCTTAGGACGATCCTGTTGAACGCCGCATCGCTCTCCATCGATATCGAGTTGGCGACGACGATCGAGATGAGGCCGCCGATGAGGGCGAACGGCACGACCTGCTGGAACCTGTAGATCGAGAGGAAGAGGAGGAAGGCGAACGGCGCGAGGGCCGGCGAGAGGGCCCAGAACGGGTTCTGCTTGAACGGCAGGACGCCGAAGAGCATCGTCGAGGCGTACAGGGACCTGAGGAAACCGGAGAGCGCGCCTCTAACCCGCATGCTCCTCCACCTCGCCCACCAGCAGGACGAAGGCGTCCTCGAGCGTGGTCCTCGAGAGCGAGGCCGTCCATCCCCTTGCTATCGCCAGATCCAGCAGCTCCCGTGCGGTCGAATCGGAGAGGTAGACGCGGTACCGGTCACCTATCCTCCTGACAAGCCCGTAAGAGCTGAGCTCGGACGCCTCGATCCCGTCACCCCTCAGGTCAACCCGGTATTCGTAACCCACCCTCGCTTTCACCTCCTCGGGCGTGCCGGAGGCCACGATGCGGCCCTCGTCGATGATCGCCACCCTGTCCGCGATCGTCTCAGCCTCCTCCATGTTGTGCGTGGTCACCACAACAGTCCTCCCCTCAGCGGCGCTGTCCCTTATCTGCTCCCAGACGGTCTGCTTGCTGAGCGGGTCGAGCCCTATCGTCGGCTCGTCGAGGAAGAGCACGTCCGCCTCGGTCGCGAGCGCCATGGCCACCAGCACCCTCTGCCGCATCCCGCCTGAGAGGTTGCCGCAGATCACGTCCCTGACATCCCAGAGCTCCAGCGACTGGAGGTACCTCCTCGCCCTGACGCGGGCCTCGGACCTCGGAAGGCCCCTCGCGATCAGGTAGTAGTAGACGTGGGACCAGGGCGTGTTCAGGTTCGATGGCCTCCCCTCCTGTGGCACCAGCGCTATCCTCTCCCTCACCCTCGAGGACTCCTGGGTGACGTCCATGCCCAGCACCCTCACCGATCCCCTGGTGGGCTTGAGGAGGCTGCAGGCTATCCGGATGAAGGTGGTCTTCCCTGCGCCGTTTCTCCCGAGGAGGGCGAGCACCTCCCCCTCACGGACCCTCAGGTCAACGCCCGAGAGGGCCCAGCGCCGGCCGTCGTAGGTCTTCCAGAGGTCCTCCGACTCTATCACATACACCGGACATCACCTCGTTCTCCTGACGAGGACGTGCACCAACCTCCCCTCCCTGAAGAGGTCGACGACCTCGTGTCCGGTTATGGAGGACCACTTCATCACCTCCTGCTCCGACGACTCGTCCCCCTCCGCGACGAGGTGTATCAGCGTGCCCACTGGGACCTGATCGATCTGGTCCTTCAGGACCATCAGGGCCATGCTGCACTCCACCCCGATCGCCGGTATCGTGAGGTCCGGCACCTCCCTGAAGCACACGATCCCCCTCTCCGTGATCTCCCTCCTCAGCTCGTCCCTGACCTCCTCGAACCCCTTCAGCGCCGAGACGTCGCCAGCGTTCAACGGCACCACCGTCGCCAGCCATCCCCTTCCGTAGGGGTCCGACTGGATCAGGTGGGGCTCAGCGGCCAGCTGGTCGTTGACCTCCACTACCCTGCAGGCGAAGGAAGCCCGGACGTGGCCGACGTACCTCTGGGCCTCGACGTAGGCCAGGGACCTGTCCCTCTCCACCGTCGTCCCCACCTGCTTCACCTCGACCTTCCTCACCTTCCCCCAGCCCTTGACGGTGATCGGGAGCGTCCCGACCTTTAGCGCCCCGCCGTCCATCGGGAGGTACCAGGTCAGCCTCTGGAGGTCGTAGAGCGCCTCCCTCGGGAACCTGCACCTGTTCGCGACCTCCTCCAGCGCCATCCGGGTGCAGATCCGTCCAGCACGATTTAAGAGGATCCGCACCTCCCCGAAGCGAACGGGTTAGACGACTGCTTTTCAGAAACGTCCGTTGAGCGGTGTCGATGACCGCGATGCACGGTGAGGAGCACCCGCTCACTGGTTCCCTGATGGAGGACCACGAGGTGATCCTGAGGGCCCTTGAGCGCCTCGAGGAGAGGATGAGGGAGTGGCGGGCCTCGGGAAGGGTCGACCCCGAACCCCTGAGGAGGTTCGTCAGCTTCGCGAGAACCTTCATCGACCGCTGCCACCACGGAAAGGAGGAGCGCTGCCTCTTCCCCTGCCTCGAGAGGAGGGGGATACCTAGGGAGGGCGGCCCGATAGGCGTGATGCTCTACGAGCACCAGGTTGGGAGGGAGCTTGTGGCACGGCTCGAGGGGCTGCTGCGGGCGCTGGAGTCCGGGGATAGTGGGGCCGCTGCGGGCGTGTTGGCGACCTGCGAGGAGTACGTCAACCTGCTCAGGGACCACATCCGGAAGGAGAACCTGGTTCTCTTCCCGATGGGCGAGTCGGTTGCGCGGGTGGGAGACGCATCTGAGGTCGGGCGCTGCTACGAGAACGTCGAGGAGGTCGAGGTGGGTCACGGCGTCCACGAGAGGTTCAGGAAGATGGCCGATGAGATCTGAAGCCATCCGGAGACGTCCGTTCGGTGCGGCCGCCGGGATTTGAACCCGGGACCTTGGGCGTGGCAGGCCCACGTCCTACCAGGCTAGACTACGGCCGCAGCCCTCATTCGCTAATCCGCTGCGTTTTCATAAGTGTATCCCGTCTCTGGGGCCGAACGATAAAAGGGGTCTCGGTTGAGCATCAGGTGATGGGTCAAGGCTGCTCATGGAGCGCAGGGGGCTGAGGCACACTCCGTCCTCCGCGTGCTTCGGGCTAATGAACCGAAAAAGGGCCTCCGTATCATCGGACGACGTGGCCGCCCGCAAAGCGGCTCAACCTTGATATCGACGGAGGCTGAGGCCACGGGCGGGTTCAGGTGGGAGAGGTCCTAGTCTCTCTGAAAGGTGCGGATGTGGTCAGCTCCAAGGACTTCACCAGGCCCATGGTAGAGAGGGTCTTCGAGGTCGCGGACGAGGCCCTGAGGTCTCCGGAGAGGTTCAGCGGCTCGCTCTCGGGGAAGAGGGTGGCCCTGCTCTTCGTGGAGCCCTCCACCAGGACCTACTCGAGCTTCCACGTTGCCGCCAGGAAGATGGGCGCCGACGTGCTGCCCCTTGTGGACCCGGAGATGACCTCGCTCACGAAGGGCGAATCGCTCTACGACACGCTGAAGATGATCGAGGGCTACGGTGTCGACTGCATCGTCATGAGGCACCCTGCGAGGGGGGCGGCCCGGTACGCGGCTGACGTGGTGAGGGTCCCGGTGATCAACGCCGGAAGCGGAAGCCAGGAGCACCCAACCCAGTCGCTGCTCGACGCCTACACGATAAGGAGGAAGAGGGGCTCGATCGACGGGCTCAGGATAGGTTTTCTCGGAGACCTGAGGTTCTCGAGGACCGTTCCCTCGCTGGTCTACACGCTCTCGCTGTTCAAGGACGTCACGATGCACTTCATCGCTCCCCCGGCTCTCCAGGTGAGGCCAGAGGTGGAGCTGCACCTGCGGAAGCGAGGCGTCAGCTACGATAAGGTCGAGAAGCAGTCGGAGATCCCGAGGGTGGTCGGAGAGCTCGACGTGCTGTACGTGACCAGGCTCCAGAAGGAGAGGTTCCCGGACCCCTCGGAGTACGAGAGGCTGAAGGGGAGCTACAGGGTCGACATGGAGCTGCTCTCCAACGCGAGGCCCACGCTGGGCGTGATGCACCCGCTCCCGAGGGTGGACGAGCTGGACCCCGAGGTGGACGGAACCCCGCACGCCTGGTACTTCGAGCAGGCTTCGTACGGGCTGCCGGTGAGGATGGCCCTGTATCACCTGATACTGGGTGGGTGAGATGGAGGAGGGCCTGCTGGTCAGGAAGATCGACTGGGGCACCGTGATAGATCACATACCGGCGTGGAGGGCCGACAGGGTACTCCGCTTGATCGACGCCGAGCAGCTGGCGAAGGACCCAGAGGTCTCGGTGATCGTCCTGAAGAACGTTCCCAGCAGGAAGTACGGCAGGAAGGACGTCATCAAGCTCTACCATCACCACATGTCGAGGACCGACGCGGCGCTGGTCAAGCTGATCTATCCCACGGTGACCGTGAACTACATCCGCGACTGGAAGGTCGAGAAGTACCAGCCCGAGCTCCCCGACGTGATCGAGGGGAGGGTGAGGTGTCCGGAGGTGACGTGCATCTCCAACTCGAAGCGCGACCCGGTCGTGAGGAGGTTCAGGGTCCTGAAGGAGGACGGCTACATCCAGTGCTACTACTGCGACGCCATCGTGGAGTTCTCGAGCATACCGGACCTCGCAGTGGCCTGAGCTGGGGCAATACGCTCTTCTACTGGTGCGGGCGTGTGGCGGCGTGAAGTACCGGCTCATGGACCTGCTCGCGTGCCCGATGTGCAAGCACTTCCCCCTCGACCTCGAAGTCTACTCAGTCGAGGAGCGGTACTCTCCGAAGGAGGTGAGGAAATGCGAGCTCTACTGCGGCTACCACGGATCCGCGCTGAACGAGCTCGGGAGGGAGCCGGACTGCAGGAGCTGCTGGAGGTTCGAGATAGTCGACGCGCTGCTCACGTGCAGGCGTTGCGGCCGCTGGTACCCGGTCATAGACGAGGTGCCCGTGATGCTCCCGGACGACCTGAGGGACAGGAGGAAGGAGCGCGAGTTCGTGGAACGTTGGCGAGACAGGATACCCGCGAGCGTGAGGGATCAGGTCAGGTGAATCTTGAGGTACGACGCGGTTGTGCACGGATCTGATCTGACTGCAGTTTGGCTCGCAAACCGCCTCCACTCCAAGGGGTTCAGGGTTCTGGTCTTGGAGGAGGGCCCCCGGCTCGGCGGCAGGCACCCTTACCTGCCGGTTCTGGAGGGGACCATAAGGGCCGAAGGGGTCCCGAAGGAGGCGTTATTGCACGGTCCCTTCAAGCTGACGCTGAAGCTCCGTCTCGGCGAGCGGGTGATGGTGAGGGGGTCCTCCGAGAGGGTCTGGGTCATTGGCGTGAGGAGGCTCGCGGAGCACCTGACGCTCGGAGGCTGCGAGGTACACACGTGGTGCAGGCCCCTCTTCCACCGTACCGATCAGGGCGAGTTCACCTTCAGGGCCCAGACGCCCCACGGCGAGGTCTCCGGGACCGCGGAGCACTTCGTCAGCACCCAACCCCTCAACCCGGTTGGGGTCGGCGAGGTCAGGGCGTCCGTCATCGACTCCTCGATCGAGTGTTCGCTCGAGGTGGGCAGGCGCTCCCTGACGCTCAAAGCACCCCTCTCTCCGAGGGCCGTGGTGGAGGTAGGAAACCCCCAGAGCCATCGCAGGACGTTCTCCAGGACCCCGCTCCTGGCAGGTCAGGATCGCAGGACCGAGGGCGTCCTCGAGCTTGGCGAGGCATCCGGTGACGTATTGCCCCCATGGGCCGGCGATTACGCACTCGAGTCGGCTACTGTGGGCCTGAAGGTCCTGGAATCGGTCCTCTCGGGAGGAGAGTCGGCGGAGGTCCTTCTCCACGAGCACAGGATGCGGGTGCGGATGAGGCGTGCGCTGCTGAGCGGCGTGGAGTCGGGTGGCCTCATCGACGTGGACCTGGACGTCTTCCTCGAGGCGTTCTCACCGGGACGAGTCCAGCTGTGAAAACAGTCCGAGAACAGCCGAGCGTCCGCAGGCTTCTGCGATACCTCGGACCTTCTAGGGTGTGTGGGATCTAACGAGAGAATTCCGGAACTCCCTCACGAAGTCCCTCAGCTCGTCAAGCGTTCCCCTCCTGACGATTGAGACGAGCTTGCTGCCGACCACAACGCCGTCGGCGCCCTCTCTGGAGAGCAGCGCTCCGTGCTCGGGTGAGGAGACCCCGAACCCCACGGCAACCCTCGACTTGGGCCTCAAGGACTTCGCCCTCCTGAGCAGGTCGATCGCGCTCCTGGGGACCTCGCTTCTCTCTCCGGTGACACCGGTAACCGAGACGAGGTAGGTGAAGCAGTCGCTGGCATCGAGGATCCTCACGAGCCTCTCGTCCCTAGTCACCGGCGATCCCAGAAGAACAACGCCCAGCCCCCTCCCCCTCATCACCTCCGCGATGGGTCCCAATTCCTCGAGCGGAAGGTCGGGGAAGATGACGGCTGAGACGCCGCAGGAACGCGCGTCCTCGGCGAACCTCTGGAGGCCGTACCTGAACGCGACGTTGAGGTACGACATCAGCACCACGGGCACGTCGACCTTTCTACGCAAACGAGCCACCGTCTCGAGCACGTTCCTCGGGGTCGCGCCCTTGCTCAGGGCTATCTGCGAGGCCTCCTGAATCGTCACGCCGTCGGCGATCGGGTCGGAGAAGGGGACGCCCACCTCTATGACGTCCGCGCCCTCCTCGGCCAGCGCCGTCAGGACCTGCAGAGAGGTCTCCCTGTCCGGGAAGCCGCCGGTCATGTAGGCGACGAACGCGGCAGCCCTCCTTGACCTCGCCCGATCAAATGCCTCCTCCAGCTCCCTCATCCCGCAACCACCCGAGAACGGTCTCGAGGTCCTTGTCTCCCCGGCCGCTCAGGTTCACCACTATGACGTCGTCGGGCCTCAGGGTCGGTGCCAGCTCCATGGCGTAGGCTAGCGCGTGGGCAGGCTCCAGCGCTGGCAGTATCCCCTCGGTCCGTGCGAGGGTCACGTAGGCCCTCAGCGCAGCCTCGTCGCTCACCGCGACGTACTGGGCCCTCCCTGTCTCCTTAAGGTACGCGTGCTCCGGGCCGACGGCCGGGTAATCGAGTCCGGGAGCGATGCTCCAGGTGTCAGCGATCTGACCGTGCTCGTCCTGGAGGACGTAGGTGTAAGCCCCGTGGAGGACGCCCTCCGAGCCCCTGACGAGGGACGCCGCGTGCTCCCCGAGCGATTCTCCCCTACCTCCCGCCTCGACGCCGATGAGCCTGACGGGGTCGTCCAGGAAGGGATGGAAGATCCCGATGGCGTTGCTGCCTCCGCCGACGCAGGCGATCACGTAGTCCGGCAGCCTCCCCTCCGCCTCCAGCACCTGCTCCCTGCACTCCCTCCCTATCACCGACTGGAAGTCCCTCACGATCGTCGGGTATGGGTGTGGGCCGACGCAGGACCCGAGGAGGTAGTAGGTCGTCTGGACGTTGGTCACCCAGTCCCTGATCGCCTCGTTTATCGCGTCCTTCAGCGTCCTCGTTCCAGACCTGACCTCGACGACCTCTGCTCCGAGGAGCCTCATCCGCATCACGTTCGCTGCCTGCCTTCTAGCGTCCAGCTCGCCCATGTAGACCCTGCACTCGAGACCGAGGGCCGCGCAGGCCATCGCCGTTGCGACTCCGTGCTGTCCCGCACCTGTCTCCGCAATCACCCTCCGCCTCCCCATGTGCCGTGCGAGCAGCGCCTGCCCGAGGGCGTTGTTGATCTTGTGGGCACCGCCGTGGAGGAGGTCCTCGCGCTTGAGGTAGATCTTCGCGCCGCCGAGCATCCTCGTCAAATTCCGGGCGAAGTAGAGCGGCGTCGGCCTACCGGCGTAGGTCCTGAGGAGGTGGTCGAGCTCCCTCCTGAACTCCTCGCTCTCCTTCAGCCGCAGGTAGCTCTGCTCCAGCTCCTCCAGTGCCTCCATCAGCGTCTCCGGGACGAAGCGGCCTCCGAAACGCCCGAACCAGCCCTTAGCCTTCATGGGCCTCCCGAGCCCTCCTCACGAACTCCGTGACCTTCAGGGGGTCCTTCACGCCCGGCGACGACTCGAGCCCAGAGGACGCGTCTACGCCGAAAGGTCTCATCCTTCTGACGACGTCAGCGACGTTCGTCGGGTTGAGCCCGCCGGCGACGATCACCGGCAGCCTCGAGCTCCTGACATATCTCGCGCAGACCTCAACGTCCAGCGCCCTCCCAGTTCCCCTGCTCTGGTCCAGCAGCACCGCATCGAAGCCGTCGGGAACGGAGAGCTCGTCCGGGGTCACGGGCCTGATGACCATCTTCACGCCGATGGCCCTCACGGGATCCGGATCGTTCGTCCCGTAGAGCTGGACGCCGTAGGGCTCGATGATGGAGCACGCCTCCTCAGCGAACCGCAGGTCGGAGCCGTTCAGCACGAGTATCGGCGAGATGTCCTCCGGAGCTTTCCTCACGAGGTCCCTCGCAGCGGCCACCGGGAGGTTCCTCGGAGAGTTGGGGAAGCCGACGACGATCCCGAAGGCATCAGCACCAGCCCTGGCGGCCGTGATGACGTCCTCGGGCCTGGTGACGCCGCAGACCTTCACGAAGAGCCGCACCTCAACCACCCTTTATCCTCCTGATCGCGGATGCCACGTCGCCTGACGACATGATGGCCGTCCCGACGAGGAACTTGTTCACCCCCATCTCGAGGAAGGGTTTGACGTCCTCGTGCGACCTTATCCCGCTCTCGACCACCACCCTCCACCTCTCGCCCTCGGGTATCATCGCGAGCAGGTTCCTCGCCCTTCCGAG
Source organism: Candidatus Calditenuis fumarioli (assembly GCA_030059665.1). Lineage (GTDB taxonomy): Archaea > Thermoproteota > Nitrososphaeria_A > Caldarchaeales > Calditenuaceae > Calditenuis > Calditenuis fumarioli. The sequence continues at coordinate 478,321 of JANVYR010000001.1, read as the reverse complement.
GCTCAGGCTCAGGTCCTCGAGGTCCCTCGAGTTGACGCCTATCACGTCAGCGTCGTACGCCAACACCTCTCTCACGTCCTCGGGCCTGTAAACCTCCAGGAGCACCTCCAAACCGAGGTCGTGGGCAGCCCGCACCGCGTCACGGAGTTCGAAGCTTGTGAGTCCCAGTTTGAAGGCCCTGAGAATCAGCAGCACCGCGCTGGCTCCCGAGGCCGCGGCGAACTCCAGCTGCTCCGCGGAGACCACGAAGTCCTTCATCAGCGTCGACACTCCCAGAGACGAGACCTCCCTGAGGTGCTCGGCGCGTCCGCCGAAGTTGTCGGGATCCGTCAGAACTGAGAACGCATCCGCACCACCCGAGACCATCTCCCTGACCAGCGACACCACGTCCTCCACCTCCCTGAGCTTGCCAGCAACCGGTGATCTGGGCTTGATCTCGGCGATGACCGAGACGGGACTGACGAGAGACCTCAGGAGGCTCCTCCCGGACCTACCGCGTGATGGTGGGTTGTCGCCGTCCGCTCGGTAGTAACCAGACGAGACCCTCCTCATCGCGTCGGCGCAGGCCTTCTCCAGGAACGAGACCCGGTCAGGACTCGAGCCGCGATGGGTCACCGCCCGTCACCCGCACGATCTCCCTCGTGAGCGAAAGGGCCCGACCCGAAGAGAGCACCTCCCACGCCGTCTCCGCACCGTACTTCAGGTCGTCAGCGAGGCCGGCCACGACGAGCGCCATGGCTGCGTTGCAGACCACCAGCTTGACGTCCGGATCGTCCCTCTTGACCGAGCCCGAAAGGACGCCCTTCGCCCTCCTCACGGCCTCCTCCCTGCTCCGGACGATCAGCCTCTCGGGGCTCTCCCGCTCGATGCCGAAGTCCTCGGGTCTGAGGACCTCCCTCCTGACCTCTCCCTCTTCGAGCCAAGCGACCTCCGTGGGAGAGCACGGCGACACCTCGTCTATCCCCGCGAGCCCATGGTAGACCGCGGCGCGCTCGTGGCCGAGGTGCATGAGGGCTCTGCAGATCTTCAGGACCAGATCAGCGCTCGGGACGCCGACCGCCTGCCTCCTCACCATCGCTGGATTCGTGAGGGGGCCGAGCAGGTTGAAGGCGGTCCTGATGCCTATCTCGCGCCTGACTCCGGAGACGTTCCTCATCGATGGATGGTAGACCGTGGCCAGCATGAAGCCGAACCCGGTTGAGACGATGCACTTCTCCACCACCTCAGGTCCCACGTCTATTCTGACCCCGAGCTCCTCCAGCAGGTCTGCGCTCCCCGTGTGACCGGTGTAGGACCTGTTGCCGTGCTTCGCGACCCTTCCGCCGGCAGCAGCCACCACGATCCCCGCGAGCGTGCTGGCGTTGAGGGTCTTCACGGCATCGCCTCCGGTTCCGCACGTGTCTATCGCCTCGTCCCCAGCTCTCACCCGAATCGCCCTCTCCCTCATCGCCTTCGCCATGGCCGCGAGGACCTCAGGGCTCTCCCCTCTGATCCTGAGGGCCGTCAGGAACGCCGCCGTTTGCGCGGGTGTGGCCACACCGTCGGCCATCTCCGCAGCGCAGGCGAACGCCTCCTCAGGCGTCAGCTCCAACCCGTTCACCAGCTTGTCGATCGCCCTGACGATCACTCAGGTCTCACCCCTCAGGAAGTTCCTGAGAAGCTCGAGCCCGCTCCGCGTCAGGATCGACTCGGGGTGGAACTGGACGCCGACGAGCGGCCAGCTCCTGTGCCTGATCGCCATCACCTCGCCGTCCTGCAGGTCCCTCGCGCAGACCTCCAGCTCCCCCGGAACCGTCTCTTCCCTAACGACCAGGGAGTGGTACCTGCCGACGACGATCGGGTTCTCGAGGCCCCTGAAGATTCCCCTGCCGTCGTGGGAGACGAGCGAGGCCTTCCCGTGGACGACCCTCCTGGCCCTCACGACCTCGCCTCCCAGCGCGTAAGCGATCAGCTGCATCCCGAGGCAGATCCCGAGCGTCGGAACCTCTCTCGCCAGTTCCCTCACGACCTCCTCCGAGACGCCGGTGAACCTCCTCTCCGAGGGGTGCCCAGGACCCGGCGAGAGAACGATCCTGTCGGGACGCATCGCGCGGATCTGCTCGATCGTTACCTTCGTGCTCCTCACCACGACCGGCTCGGCACCCAGCTTGCCGAGGTAATCGGCGACGTTCCAGACGAAGGAGTCGTAGTTGTCCAGAATCAGGACCCTCAACCGCGCATCACCCCCTTCGCGGCCTCCAGCAGGGCCATGAGCTTCGCCTCCGTCTCGAGGTACTCCCGCTCGGGATCCGAGTCCCACACGATCCCAGCGCCTGCCTGAACGAACGCGATATCGCCCTTCCTGAAGAGCGTCCTGATCGCGATCGCGAAGTCCGCGCATCCGTTGAACGAGATGTATCCCACCGCACCGGCATACGGGCCCCGGGGATCAGGCTCCAGCTCGTCGATGATCTCCATCGCCCTCAGCTTCGGTGCGCCCGTCACGGTCCCCGCGGGGAAGACGGAGACGAAGGCGTCCAGCGGCCCCAGCCCCTCCCTGAGCGTCCCCTCAACGCGTGAGACGAGGTGCTTAACGTGGCTGTACTTCATGAGCCTCATCAGCTCCGCCACGTTGACGCTCCCTGGTACCGAGACCCTCCCCAGGTCGTTCCGGGCGAGGTCCACGAGCATCACGTGCTCCGCCAGCTCCTTCTCGTCCGAGAGAAGCTGAGCGTCCGAGATCTCCTCCGCCACGGGATCCCTCTCCCTCCTCCTCGTCCCCGCGATCGGGAAGGTCGTCACCCTCCTGCCCTCGACGCGCACAAGCATCTCCGGGCTCGAACCGGCAAGTTCCACATCTCCCAACCTCAGTAGGTACATGTACGGAGAAGGGTTGATCCTCCTGAGGGCGGCGTAGAAACCGAGCAGGTCACCGGTGACCCGCAGCTCCACCCTCCTGGAGATCACCACCTGGAAGACGTCGCCACGAGCTATGTGGTCCTTAGCCTCCTCGACGGCGCGCAAAAAGCGGTCCCTGTCGGATCCGTGACCCACGACCTCGCAGCCCGGGTCTCCGAGCTCCAGACCGTCGCTGTTCGCGGCCTCCCTGAGAGCCCTCTCCAGCCCGTCAACGCGGCCACTGTCACCCAAATTGCAGAGGTAAGCCGTCCCCGTTACGTGGTCCACGACCACGACCTTCTCGAAGATCCCGAACCTCATCAGCGGGAACCCTGAGTCCCGTCGGGAGACCTCGCACTCGTTCCAGACGAACGCCGCATCGTATGAGACGAAGCCTATCGCGCCTCCCGCGAGCCTCGGGGTCACCTGCTGGGGCAGCACGGGCTTCGTGAGCGCCTTGAGGTGCTCCAGCGGATCGCCCTCGAGCTCCTCCACCAGCTGGCCCTCAACGTAGACCCTCGTGACGGAGTCATGACCGACCTCGATCACCGCTCTCGGATCGAAGGCGAGGAAGCTGTACTCCGCCAGCGGCCTGGGCCCTTCGGCCGACTCCAGCAGAACCACGTCCTCGTGTTCTTCACGAAGGGCCTTCAGAAGCGACAGCAGATCCGGGGAGCGCTCGAGTCGGCTCACCGAGAAGGCGGTTTCATCGCGCACGAGCCCAAAGACGACCACCGACCATTGCGGCTACGCCGTCATCGGAACAGTATATCAACGTGTCGGGCTCGTCCATCTCACGGCTATATTCCGTGGGCATGGACGCGAAATCGTCACCTTCGGACCCGAGGCCTGTGGAGGGAGGGCTTTGGGACGCCAATCCGTCAACCTCACGTTTTTATCGAGTGTCTGAGGTGTGGTGAGGGGCCCGGGTGGCCGAGCGGCGAGGCGGCGGCCTGCAGAGCCGCTTCACGCGGGTTCGAGTCCCGCCCCGGGCTCTCTTCAATAGGTCCGCCGAAGCCCGTGCCAGTCCAGCTATCCGCGGGAATGACTGTTATGCTGAGACCCACTAATTTAGGATTTCATAACCGGAGCTCGGTGGCACGCTTAATTCTAATACGCAGGCTCGGGGACTACGAGGACGGTGATGCCGGTTGGCGACCGAGGTTGCCAGGGTCTCGCTGGCTAAGCTGAGGTTCACGATGGTCGGGGTATGGTTCGCAGTGGTGGGGCTCGCGACGCTGATCCTCACGGCCATCATGCTCTACCTGGGCCTCCCGGTATCGTACGTCTACCTGATGTTCGCGACGGTGGTGGCCATCAACGTCCTCCAGTGGCTCTTCGGACCGTACATGATCAACGCGGTCTATCACGTGCGGCCTGCAGACCCTGTGTCCGAGTCCTGGCTCTACGAGTCGGTTAGGGAGCTGGCGAGGAGGAGCGGCCTAAGCAGGGAGCCGAAGGTGATGGTGGCCGAGATCGATCTCCCGAACGCCTTCGCCTACGGTAGCCCGCTCACCGGCCCGATGGTCGCCGTTACGCGGGGGATTCTCCGGAGGATGCCGAGGGACGAGCTCGAGGCGGTCCTTGCGCACGAGGTGGGTCACCTGAAGCACAGGGACGTGATGGTGATGCTGATGATCAGCCTGATACCTGCGGTGATCTACTACATCGGCTACAGCCTCTACCTCTCCGGCCTCTTCGGTGCAGGAGGCAGGCGCAACGGCGGACCCGCCTACGCCGTCCTGACCGGGATAGCGCTGATGGTGCTGAGCTTCGTCTTCAACATCTTCGTCTTCCTGATGAGCAGGCTCCGGGAGTACTACGCAGATTCGCACGCCGCAATGGTGGTCCCCGATGGCGCGCGGAAGCTCCAGCGGGCCCTCGTCAGGATAATGGCGCTGAGCGGCAGGCTCCCGCCGTCCGCGAGGGTCAAGCACGAGACGCTGAAGATGTTCTTCATCTCGGACCCCGAGGCCGCTATCGACCCGTCGATCGACCTCGACCAGGCCGTGGAGAGCTTCAGGAGGATGAAGGTCAGCGCGCTGGCGGACCTCTTCAGCACGCACCCGCACCCCGCGAAGAGGATTCGGCACCTGGACAGGTTCGTGGCGCCGTACGCCGTCTACTGACACCGCACCTCAACCAAATATACCGCAGATCTGTGAGCTGAAGCCGGGAATGGGCATCAGGGAGTTCGCGAGGTCGGTCGTCGTCCTCTTCAGGGTCTCCAGGAAGCCGACCTGGGAGGAGTACTCCGTCCTCGGTAGGATAGTGCTGATCGGGATAGCCGTTCTGGGCCTGATCTCCATGATCGTGAGGTTCGTCTTCCTCGCGGTTCTCGGGTGACGCCGCCACACAACAGGTCCAGCTTGGCTGTTCCAACCGCTTCCCTTTTAAGAGAATTTAAGAGTGAGGGTTAGGGTCAGGGAGAGGGGAATGGGCAAGCTGTTCGCGATCAGGACCACCGCGGGTCACGAGAGGAACGTGGCCGTCATGATCGAGGGGAGGATACCTGAGTCATCGAGGAACGTCCACGCGATAGTCGTTCTGCCGACGCTGAGGGGCTTCGTCTTCGTCGAGGGGACGGAGAGGGAGGTAGTTGCGGAGCTGGTCCGGGACGTCAGACACGTCAAGTCCAGGGCGCCCGTTCAGGTGGACGTCAGCGAGGTCTCGAAGCACCTGGTGGAGAGGCCGCTGATCGAGACGATCTCCGAGGGGATGACGGTCGAGGTGATCGCGGGGCCCTTCAAGGGCTTCACGGGCAAGGTGACGAGGGTTGACCGGATGAGGAAGGAGGTGACGCTCGAGCTCCTCGAGAGCTCCTACCCGTTCCCGATCTCGGTCCCCGTCAACCAGGTGAGGCCGATGGGGTGAGAGCGTGGACCTCCTCGCCACCCTCAACCTCAGCGAAGGGACGAGGGTGGTCCAATTCGGGTTCGACGGTCCGGAAGTTCCGCGGAGGCTACTCACCAGCATCGGAAAGCGCGGCCGGCTGCTGATACTGACCAACTCCGAGGCGAAGGCCGAGACCGCCCGGAGAGCGCTATCGGGGTTCGCGAACGTTGAGGTCGTCTACTCGCCCGTCATAGAACACAACCCGGAGCTCGCGCCTTCGACGTTCGACGCAGCGTTGATCCTGAATGCTCTGGGAGAGGTGCTGGGGAAGAAGGAGCTGATCAACGAGGCCTACCGTTTGCTGAGGCATGGAGGGAGGTGCGTCGTCTTCCAGCGGACAGGCCCTCTCTCGATAGGGCTCAGGCGCAGGATCAGGAAGGCTTTGACCGAAAGGGTTCCCTTCAAGGTGCTGGACCTGAAGATCGGGTTGCTGGGGACGTTCGCGGTGCTCGAGAAGGCATGACGCCCCTCAACCCGCTCGAGTTCGCCGCGATCCTCGTTGCCGCGCTAGTCCTGATAGCGACGGGTTTCTTGCTGGTGCTCCTGGGGGCCCTTTCGACCGCTGGAGCCGGCGACCGGAGGTCTCGGGGGATCGTCGTTCTGCTGCTGGGGCCGATACCGCTGGTGGTGAGGGGAGGTGCGAGGGTTGCGCTGGTGGCGTTCCTCCTGGCGGCCGCTGCCCTGCTCCTCTTCCTTTACGCGTTGCTGAGTTGAGATGAGGGCTGGAGTTTTAGTCGCTCTGGGATTCGTTCTGATCCTTTCGGGGGTCATCGCGCTGATCGCGCTCCTCGCTGCCAGCGGCGCCGAGGTGAGGGGATTCGGGATCATACTGATCGGGCCGGTTCCGATCATCGTCACCGACGGCCAGCATCTTCCTCTGATCCTCCTCCTCGCCCTGCCCCTCCTGCTCTTTGTGCTGCTGGCGCTGAGGCGCATGCTACCCCGAGATCAGCAGGATTAAATCAAACCCGATGCAAGGGGAGGTCGTGAGCGCCGAGGCCGAGCTGAGCAGGGCCTTCGAGGAGCTGTCGAGGTTCGTGGAGGAGAGGATTCAGCAGCTCAAGGAGAAACTGACGAGCAGGGCGGAGGAGCTGAAGAGGAGAGCGGTTCAGGGGAGCGCGAGGTAGACGCCCAGAACCGACATCAGCACCGCGCCTCTCGCGACCGTGTCCAGCGTGGACCGGCTCCTCGTCTCAATCTCTTTGGCGATCAACTCTGTCATCGCGAACGGATCCAGTCCGCTGGCCTTGAGGGCCCTAACCCTCTCCACCCACCCCCTCAGGAGCTCCAGCTCCTCATCGGCACCTCCCTCATGGGCCAGGTAAGGGCCGTAGTGGGAGAGGAGCAGAAGGCGCGGCCCGTGCTCGTAGATCCTCTTGACGCTGTTGACCGCGTCGTCGTAGCTGAACTGAGGAGGGGCCGTGTCGGGTAAAGGCTCGGGAAACCTCGGTCCCCTGCTGGAGACCGCATCGCCGGTGACGACGTATCGGTGTGGCTCTATCAGGACCGAGACGTGATGCGGAGCGTGACCAGGTGTCCCAAAGGTCCTCAGGAAGACGCCTCCGAGGTCGAGCTCGCCGTCCTCCTCCGCTATCCACACCCGCTCCTCGGGAACCGACCCAAGGCCTCCCATTCTGCGCAGGGCCTCGTCGCCGAAGAGGGACCTGGCAGACTCGATCAACTTCTCCGGTGAGACGAGGTGCCTCCTGCCCCTCTGGTGGACGAGGACGTTCGCTCCGGGATGCCTCTCGAGGACCTCCGCGACGGCGCCGCAGTGGTCGAGGTGAACGTGCGTCAGAACGACCCATTTGAGATCCCGCGAGCCGACTCCGAGTTGTCTGAGGGCCGAGAGGACCTGGGGGTGGGTCGACCTGTAACCCACATCGATGAGCGCAGCCCCCCTCTCACCCCGGACCAGGTAGCATGCGACGGCCCTTGGTAGGACCTGGGGCGCGGTGTCGATCAGGTAGACGCCCCTCGCGATCCGCGTGACGCTCAACCGGCGCCGCCCTCTCTCCGCGCCAGCCTCCTCCTCAGCTCCTCCCTCTCCTCGTCTCCCATCCTCCAGAACCTACCTTCGTCAGGGAAGGCGCCGCTCCGGACCTCCTCGACGTACCGTCTGATCGCGCCGAGGACCTCTGACCTCAGGTCGGCGTACCTCTTCGCGAAGGGTGGAGAGTTCTCGTAGAGGCCGAGCACGTCGTGCAGCACCAGGACCTGGCCGTCGCATCGAGGCCCCGCTCCGACGCCTATAACCGGTATCTCGAGGGTCTCGGAGAGGTACTCTGCCACCTCCGCGGTGGTGAACTCCAGCACGATCGAGAAGGCCCCCGCTCTGGCGATCTCCTCCGCATCGCGCACTATCGCTTCGGCCTCCTCAGCGGTCTTGCCACGAAGCCTGAAGCCGGTTGAGGAAGCTGCCGACTGCGGGGTCATCCCGACGTGGCCCATCACGGGAATCCCGGCCCTCACGATGGCCCTCACGACGTCCGCGTACTCCCGGCCGCCCTCGATCTTCACCGCGTCGACGCCTCCCTCCCTCACCATCCGACCCGCGTTCAGGACCGCCTGCTCGGTGGAGGCCTGGTAGCTCATGAACGGCATGTCTCCCACCACGAGGGCCCTGCTCACCGCTCGGCTGACGGCCCTGCAGAAGACCAGCATCTCCTCCATCCCGATGAACCTCGTGTCTTTCATGCCGAGCACGACCATGGCCGCCGAGTCTCCCACCAGTATCACGTCAACGCCTGCTTCGTCCGCGAGCCTCGCGGTGGGGTAGTCGTAGGCGGTGATCATCGCGATGCGCCTGCCCTTCGCCTTCATCCGGATCACGTCCCGAGCGGTAAGCTTCTCCGTCAGGCCCGACACACCTCAGTCCGAGAGCGGCTCCTCATAACCCGAGAGGCGTGCCAGCCTTTTCGAGATCAGGGCGATCGACTCCCTCAGGTTCCGCTGGTTGTCGAAGCCCCGGACGATCGAATCCAGCTCCTCCCTGCTGAGCCGCCTCATCTCGGCAACGCGCTCCCTCAGCAGAGGTATGCACCTGGTGACGTTGTCGACGATCGTGATGGTCGCGGCCCTCGCCGTCCTCGAGAGCGGGTTCAGGTCCACCGCGATCACCTTCTTTCCCATGGCCACGAGCTTCTCGGTCCGGTCGCCGTCCTCCATCATGACGAGCACCGTGTCGGCCGAGTAGATGCCCCTCCTGCTGACCAGGCGCCGGGCGCTCTCGAGTCCGGGGACCTCTACCAGGTCCTCCTCGGCGGTCAGGACCTCCTCCGCGCCGAGGGAGAGCAGGTGCTCCTTTATCCTCCGGATTCGATCGGCCGATCGGTAGAACAGGTTGACCTCGAGCGGTGCGCCCAGCTCCCTCGATAGCCTCACCAGCTCCTCTCCCACCAGCGCTGCAGCGTTTCCGTTGACGGATATCACGGGTCTCCGGGAGAGAAGCAGAAGGGCCGCCGCGGCCTTGATCGCCTCCATCGCGACCGGCGTCGTCTCCTCCCCCAGAAGGTAGTCGAGTGCCTCGCCCCTGCCGTGGGCCAGCAACCCCTCAGGGACCACGATCCCCGAGGTCAGACCCTTGACGATCCGCTCCCTCTCCATCAGCGAGCGATAGCGAGGATGGCTTCGAGGTATCTCAACCAAGTCCCGTCACCCACCCTCTGGACCCTAACCTGGCCGAACTCGGAGGAGAGGTGCGATGCGACCTCTTCCAGGTGCTTGAGAGGCGTTACCGCGAAGAGGACGCGCTTCTTCACCGAGTAACCGAGGAGCAGGTCACGGATGGGCAGGACGCGCTCCTCCAGATCCGGCGTGAGGAAGCCGACGCCCCTGGCGAAGTCCCGCGAGCACTCCAGGAACCTCTCGAGGGATGGGTCGGAGAGGAACCGTCTGAAGGCCTCCGAGCCGTGGTGCCTGATCCTGTCAGCGTACCTCGTCAGCATCTCCGTCGTCGACATGCTTCCGAGGACCGCGCTCACGACGACCACGTCCTCCGGCACGTCTATCACCTGGACCTCACCGATCCCCGGAGCGCCGGGCTTCAGGCGGACCACTAGCCCACGGCCTCCGTGCAGCGCGAGCACGTCGCCCAGGCCCGTCATCGCCCGTACCTCCGCGACGTGGGCCCTCCTGAAGGCCCCGAGCAGGTCGAGCCCTCCGGCCGCAAGCTCCGCTGAGATGGAGCACGCCAGAGCGAGCGATGCGCTCATCGCGTACCCCGCACCGACCGGGAGCTCGGACCTGACCCGGACCTCGATCCCCTGAGGCAGGAGCCCCATCAAGGCCACGGACCGGAACTCCTGACCGTTCAGCCTGACCGAGCTCCTCCCGGAGCGCCTGTAGCCGAAGGAGATCCCGGGTTCCAGTACCAGCCCCGCGCCCACCGAACCGGTCTCAAGCGGATCGCTCGCCCACCTCGGGACGAAGAAGCCGGTGACGTGCGAGGGGATCGCCAGCTCCTCCTGCCTTTTCAGGCGCAACCTCACCCAGTATATAGTGGTACGTATTTAACCGTTTACCGCTTAAATATCTTACGTATGTTACGTAACAATCTCCGTGGTTGGCGATATCACCCTTAACACATGCTGATGGGACGTGATGGTCGTTGAGGCTGTCCGAGGTCGGCGAGCGGGCGATCCTGGACTACCTGATCCCGCGGCTCTCCTTCGCCGGAGGTCACCTGAGGCCGGGCGACGACGGCGTCGACTACCTGCCACGGGGAAGGGTCGTGGTCACGGGAGACATGCTCGTCGGCAGCACCGACGTCCCGCCTGGGGCTCCGATGGAGAGCGTAGGGTGGAAGGCGGTGACCGCATCGCTCAGCGACCTGGCAGCGACCGGTGCGAGGCCGGTCCTCGTGTTTGTGGAGATGGGCCTGCCCCCGGAGATGGAGCTCGACGAGCTCAAGCGGATCTGGAGCGGCATCGAGATGGCGCGCGACAGGTACTCGGTGATGGTCGCGGGCGGCGACACCAACTCCTGCAGGGACCTGGTGTTGGGGGTCTTCGCGCTCGGGGAGGCCGAGAGGCCGGTCCCCCGCGGTGGATCGAGACCGGGCGACCTGATCGGCGTGACGGGGACCTTCGGGAGGGCCGCTGCGGGGCTCCACTCGATCTTGACCCGAGACTTGGACCATTCGTGGGAGGCCCTGAGGAGGTCCTTCCTTTGGCCCGTAGCGAGGATCGAGGCCGGTGCGGTTGCGTCCCGGTACGCGACGGCGATGATCGACTCGAGCGACGGCCTGGCGAGGTCTCTGTACGACATGTCGAGGAATAGCGGCCTCGGCTACCTGATCGAAAGGCTACCGGTCGACGATGAGGTGACGCGCTACGCCCTTGCCCACGGCCTCGACCCGGAGAGGCTCGTCCTCGGAGGAGGGGAGGAGTACGAGCTGATCATCACGTTCGATCCCTCGAACGAACGGCAGCTGAGGGAGGAGCTGGCATCAGTGGGCTGCGAGCTCATAGTGATCGGCAGGGTGGTTGAGGGCCGCGGCGTCTGGAGGGTTCAGGACGGAGCGGTCGTCCAGGTACCGGAGCTCGGGTGGTCCCACTTCGGCAGATGAATCCTCAGCTCTTTGCGGTCTGCGTCTTGGACAGCGCCTGGGAGAGGATGCCGACCATCTCGGACGCGGTCGATTTCAGCCTGCGGATCCCCTCGAAGAGCACCTCGGTCACATCGCGCCCCTCCTTCACCCTCAGCACGAACCTCAGCTTAGGGAACAGAGGATGGACGACCGAGGTCCCGGCATACTCGACCTCCTCCATGGAGTTCAGGACCTCCTGCAGCGAGTCGAGGACGCTGAAGTCGAAGCCCTCCACCTCTAGAACGAGGTGATTTCGCGACCGCTCGATCACTGTGGCCCTCATCGGCGTATCACGACCCCCTCATCGCCCACGTCTCCAGCGGGACGCTTTTAAGCCAATCCTGGCGCTGGTAGTGGACAGAGATCTTCTTCCGGTAGGCGCGCCTGCACTCCCTGCACTCCAGGTGGTTCAGCTTGAGCGTGAGGGGCCGACCGCAGAGGTCGCAGAAGGCCTGGACCAGACCCAGCTCCTTCCCCTCGACGGAGAGCGTGTATATCCCGTTGAGGTCGTCCACGACCTTGGCGAGGTAGAGGTCTCCCGGAACGTAGTCAAGTCCCTGGCCCTTCCTGAGGAGGGCTCCGCTGTAGGAGGTGGTCAGCTTGGACCCGACGATGGTCAGTATGTCCGACCAGATCACCTTCTCCTGTATCTCCCTCACCATCGCGAGGACCGTGTCTCCTACCGCCGGCTTCCTGACGCTCCTGATGGGCCTGACGGAGACCACGTGGTTCCTCGCGTCGAACTCGGCGTATCCTGCGAAGGTCGCTATCAGGTGGCCGGACTTCAGCGCCTTCACTCCCGAGCCGGGCAGGTACTCCTCGACGACCCCGAGCCTCTGTCCGGGCAGCACGAATTTACCGAAGCGGATGCTCGCCATCCGCATCTTCCTCTGATCGGAGGCTCTTAAACTGAGAGGGGCTTCATCGCATCAGTTCGTCACGACCTGGAGCTCCTTGAGCTCGAAGGCCGACGGTCTCGGACGCTCGCTTGGGCTTACCTGCTCGGCACCCCGTCCACCGGAGCGATCGACCCGCAGCTCACCTTATTGTTGAGGTCGTCAGAACCGGTTGGGGAAGTCGCTGATGACTCGGGGCTACCTGATCGCAATCGAGGGGATCGACGGCGCGGGTAAGACGGTCAACGCCCTCTGGCTGGTGAGGAGGCTCAGGAGCCGAGGCTACAGGGCGGTCTACACTAGGGAGCCGACGGACGGGCCGGTCGGGAGGCTGCTGAGGAGGATGATCGAGCGAGGGAGCGTTGGCCCAGAGATGGACGCGCTGCTCTTCGCCGCCGACAGGCTCTACCACGTGAGGAGGTTCCTGGAGCCCAAGCTGAGGTCGGGGTACGTCGTCGTCTCTGACCGCTACCTCTTCTCGTCGATAGCGTATCAGGGTGCGCTCACCGGCGACAGGACCTGGGTCGAGCTCCTGAACAGGCACTGTCCGATGCCGGACCTGACCCTCTACCTCGACGTCGACCCGAGCACCGGTCTCAGGAGGAAGAAGGCATCGAGGCTCCGGGCCTTCGAGGACGTCGACGTCCTCCAGCGGGTCAGATCGGTCTACCTCGAGCTCTGCGGTGAGGGCAAGATGATCAGGATAGCTGCGGACGGCGAGCTGCGGGAGGTCAGGGCCGAGATCGCGAAGGCGTTGAGGGAGAGGCTCGGCATAGACGTCATGAAGCGTTGACAGCACAGATTTATCACATGTTGTGAGAGTTTCACGCCAGAGGTGTCCGGGCTGGGTGAGCTGGCGCCGCTGATCGACCGGTTCGGGAGGGTGGCGCGGAAGCTGAGGATCTCCGTCACCGATCGCTGCAACTTCCGGTGCAGCTTCTGCATGCCGAGGAACCCCGTGTGGCTGGACAGGAGCGAGCTCCTCACCTTCGAGGAGATAGGGAGGGTTGCGAGGATCTTCGCGAGGATGGGCGTGAGCAAGGTCCGGCTCACCGGCGGCGAGCCGCTGATGAGGAGGGGGATAGAGAGGCTGGTGGAGATCCTCTCGTCGATCGAGGGGATCGAGAGCGTCTCGATGACGACAAACGGCTACCTGCTCGAGGAGATGGCTGAGCGCCTCAAGCGGGCCGGGCTGAGCGGCGTCACGGTGAGCCTTCACAGCCTGAAGCCCGAGAGGTACGAGCAGATCGTCGGGGTTCCAGGCGTCTTCGAGAAGGTGGTCAGGGGCATCAGGAGGGCCATTGAGGTGGGGCTCTCGCCAGTGAAGGTGAACGTCGTCATCACCCGTGGGTGCAACGACGACGAGGTCCTCGACTTCGCTGAACTGGCCCGCAGGACCGGGATCAGCGTCCGGTTCATCGAGTACATGCCCTTCGACGGCGAGCGCCTCTGGAGGCCCGATCTTGTCGTGAGCGGCGACGAGATCGTCAGGACCATTCAGGAGCGGTACGCGCTGGTGCCGCTGGAGAGGGAGCCGGGGTCAACATCGGTGAACTACCGCTTCGCTGACGGCGCACCCGGCACGATAGGCGTGATCACCTCGATGACAAGGCCCTTCTGCTCCGACTGCGACAGGGTGAGGCTGAAGGCCGACGGGAAGCTCGTTCCGTGCATGTTCAGCACCGCCGAGTACGACCTCAAGCCCCTGCTGAGGGGAGGGGCAACGGACGAGGAGATCGAGGCCTTCATCAGGTCTGCCTTCTGGAACAAGTTCGAGGGCGTGGAGTCGCTCCTCCGTCGGCATCGGGTTCCTTCCCACGTCAGGCCGATGTACACCTTCGGAGGGTGATGGGGTTGGGAGGCGTGGAGGAGGTCCCCAAGATAAGGGTGAGGGACGTGATGATACCGGCGATTAACGTGATCGGCGCCGACAGGACCGTGCGGGAGGCATGCATCATGATGGACCGGTTGGGCGTGGGAAGCCTCCTCGTGGAGCGCGACGGGAAGCTCGTGGGGATAGTGACCGAGAGGGACTTCGTGGTGAGGGTGCTCGCGACGGGACTGGACCACTCTAAGACGAAGGTCGGTGAGGTGATGAGCTACCCGGTGATCGCGGTCAGCCCGGACTCGCCGATCGAGGAGGCGGTGGCGCTGATGCTGAGTCACGGCTTCAGGAGGCTTCCGGTGGTGGACCTAGATGGCAGGTTGCTGGGGATGGTGACGCTCAGCGAGGCAGCGAAGGCCCTGCTGGCCTACCAGAAAGCCATTTCAGAGGTCCTGGAGATGCTGATAAAAGCGGTCAAGACGAGGGACGAGACGGCCGCGAAGTCGATGTACGGCTGAGCCGATTCACCGCCTGACCTTGCTGAACCTCTTCTCGACGTCGTCCCAGTTGACCACGTTCCACCAGTTGTCGACGTAGCTCGCCCTGTCGTTCTTGTACTGGAGGTAATAGGCGTGCTCCCAGACGTCGACCGCCAGCAATATCGGCAGCTCGGCCAGGTGCATCAGGTTCTGCTTCTCGATCTGCGTCAGCACGAGCCTGTCCACCTCCGGGTCGTAGAGCAGCAGGGCCCAGCCGACGCCCTCGACGGTCTTCGCTGCGTCGCTGAAGAGCTTCTTGAAGTTCTCGAAGCTCCCGAACTCAGCGTTGATCTTGTCGGCTATCGCACCGCCGGGCTTACCACCTCCCTTTCCGGGGGGAGCCATGTTGGGCCAGAAGATCGAGTGGAGCTTGTGTCCGTCGAGGTTGAAGCTCAGGTCCCTCAGCACGGCCCTTACGTCGATCTGGAGCTCGCCCCTGGAGGCCTTCTCGATCTTCTCGAGGGCCGCGTTGGCGCCGTTGACGTAGGCCTGGTGGTGCTTCGTGTGGTGCAGCCTCATTATCTCCTCGATGATGTAGGGCTCCAGCGCGTTGTAGGCATACGGAAGCTGGGGAAGCTCGTACCGCTTCACGCGGCCACCTGCATTGCGACTGAACTTAAACGTAATGAGACGACTCAGCCCGCGGGTCCTCCCTTGGACCTGATCAGCTCGTAAACCTGATCCGGCATGCGGGAGAACGGTGGGGACGGCTGGGTGATCGCATGACCCGGCTCCACGCGCTTTCCCTCGAGTAACGCCCTGACCGTCCACATCTCCGGTGGGAGGTTGAAGGTCCTCCTGAGAGCCTCCGAAGCCCTCGGGGTGATGGGCTCCAGCAGGACCGAGACGGCGTAGGCCACCTGGGTGGAGACGTACATCGTCCTCGACGCAGAGGCCCGATCTAACCGCACCACCCTCCAGGGCTCCCTCGAGTTCAGGTACACGTTCCCTCTCCTGGCCAGCTCAAGCAGGGCGTTCACCGAGCTCCTGAACCTGTTGGTGACGAGGCCCCTCTCGAACTCCTCCGCCGTTCCCCTCACCGCCTCCAGCAGCTCGAGGTCCTGCGGATCCAGCTCTCCGGGCTCAGGGACCTTGCCCTCGAAGTGCCTGTGAACGAAGGTCAGGACCCTGTGGACGAAGTTCCCGAGGATGTCGTTGAGCTCGTCGTTGATGACGTCCCTGAAGTGGGCGGCCGTGAAGTTGGAGTCCGCGGTCTCGGGCCTGATCTTCACCAAATAGAACCTCCAGTAGTCTGGTCCGAGGATCTCCAGCGCCTCGTCGAGCCAGATGCCGACTCCAGCGCTCTTCGAGAACTTCTTCCCCTCGAAGGTGAGGTACTCCGTCGCCAGCACGTTCCAGGGCAGTACCAGCTCCTCGTCGTAGGCCATCAGCAGCGCCGGGAGGATGACGGTGTGGAACGGGATGTTGTCCTTGCCGATGAAGTAGACGCTCCGCGCCTCCTTGTCGTACCAGAACTCCCTCCACAGCTCGGGCTCGCCCTTGAGCTCGGCCCACTCGATGCTCGCGGTGATGTAGCCCAGGACCGCCTCGAACCAGACGTATATCGTCTTCCCCTCCGCACCTGGGAAGGGCGCAGGTATCCCCCACCTGTTGTCCCTCGTGATGGACCTGGGCCTGAGGCCCTCGCCGATCCACCCGATCGAGAAGTTCCTCACCGACTCGGGGAACCTGTCGTTGGAAGCGATCCACGACCTTATCCTCTCCTCGAATGCGGGCAGGTCGAAGAAGTAGTGGTCCGTCGACCGGACGACGGGCTCGGAGCCGCAGACCGCGCACCTCGGCATCCTCAGATCGAGCGGGTCCAGGACCCTTCCGCAGTTCTCGCACTGGTCACCCCTGGCCCTCTCGTAGCCGCAGTAGGGGCAGACGCCGACGACGAACCTGTCCGGCAGGAAGATCCGGTCGCGTTCGCAGTAGAGCTGCTCGATCGTCCTCCTGAAGACGTATCCCTTCCGGTAGAGCTCGAGGAAGAAGCGCTGGACGAACTCGATGTGCGTCCTGGAGTGGGTCCTTGTGTAGTTGTCGAATGATATGTCGAACCTGTTGAAGAGTTCCTTGACGATCGCGTGCATCCTGTCGGTCAGCTCCTCAGGCCTGACGCCCTCCTTGATGGCCTGGAGCTCCAGCGGCGTTCCGTGCTCGTCCGATCCGCTGACGAAGAGGACCTTGTCGCCCTTCGACCTCATGTACCTCGCGAAGACGTCCGCTGAAAGCTCACACCCTATAAGCGTACCGAGGTGCGGCACGGCGTTGATGTACGGCCAGGCCCCGCAGACTATCCACTTCGCGAGGGCACATCACCCTCGAGCCCACTGGTGCCGCCGAGATTTAAGGCTCCACACCCGCTAAGATCCGGGTGAACTCAGGATAGAAGTCGGGATGGAAGACGAAACCCTTTATCTCTGAGATCAGTTCCGCTTCACTTTGGCTCATTAAAACTGCCTGTGTGACAACCCTCACTCCCCCTCCCGGGACCACATCTCTATCTCCTCTTGCGATGGTAACAATTCTGGTGGGATCTTGGTGCCTGTTGCGCGCTCTTAGCCTGACGGAGATCTGATGACAAACGTATCGGTGGAAAAATGAAAGGGTCTGGCGGGTATCAGCCGTGGCTATGGGATTCGTGCATGCCCCCCATCTGAGAGCCCTCAGTGGCCATGACGTGGAAGTGCACGACCTTCCCGCTCTCGAGCTTCAGGTAGACGTGGAAGACCGAAACCTTCTCGACGTCGCCGAAGACCATCACGTGGTAGCCCTCGCCCTCAGCGCCCCTCATCTTGACGACCGATAGGGGGCCGACGCAGACGCGATCCACCTTGACCATCCTCATCACGTTCCCCTCCATCACCGTGGTGTGGAGCTCCGCCGTCAGCTGGACCCGGCCCTCCTTTCCCTCACCGTACACATCGACTCCCACTACGCAGTCGGGTAGCAGGCCGTTGTTCCTGAGGTTGAGGAAGATCCCGGCGGTCTTGGACCCGACCCGTACCGCCACGTCCTCCGCGACGGGCTGCGAACCGATCGCAAGGGCCCCTCCGACCGCCGCGACGACGATCACAACCACCGCTATCAGCACCAATCGCAAAGTCCGTACCATCGCATTTGAACTTCCGGCTCTGACAATATTAGCTTGCACAGAACCAGTTCGTCAGACCCTCCTTCCCCGCCTTCCTCCCTTCTTCCTGACGCTGTCGTGCGGTATCGGGGTAACGTCCTCGATCCTGCCGATCATCACACCGGACCTCGCGATGGTCCTGATGGCAGCCTGCGTTCCGGGCCCTGGAGTCTTCGACTTCACACCGCCTGGAGCCCTGACCCGGATGTGGACCGCATTGATGCCCTTTGCCTTGGCTATCTCCATCACGTAGCTGGCCACCCTCATCGCCGCGTACGGAGAGGCCTCCATCCTCCCTCCGGTGACGAACATGCCCCCGCTGGCCTTCGCGATCGTCTCGCTGCCGGTGATGTCGGTGACCGTGATCAGTATGTTGTTGTAGGACGAGTAGATGTGGACTATCCCCCACACCGTCTTCTGCCCCTGCTGCGTCCCTCCCTCCGCCGACATCCTGATCTCCGCTCTCTTCCTTAGTGATAAACCGTTTGACGTCGGGCGCTCCGAAAACACCGGTTTACGTGCCCGTGGAACCACAGGTATGTCAGGCGACGGCACAATGCCAGGGGTAGAGGCATGAACGCAACGGAGGGCAGAGGTTGGGGTTGAGGGTCGCATTGGTGAACTACACCTACGGCGGCGGCAGCGGATCGGGCCGGCACGTGATGCTGCTGGAGCGTGGTCTGAGGGAGCTGGGGGTCGAGGTCTCGGTGCTCCACTCCGGCAACGTCCCACACCTCCGCCTCCCGAAGACGGGCTCGCTCTCCCTCGCCCTTTTCTCGGCACCTCTCCTGAGGAAATACGACCTAGTCCACCTGCACTCGCCGAAGCTATTCCCGGCTCTCCTCGGCGCGGAGCGCGGGGTCGTCACTGTTCACGGCGGCGAGGCCGAGTTCAGGCGGAAGTACGGTCGGCTGACGGACCTGATGGACCTCGGCCTCAGGGCCTTCAGGTCGAAGACGGCCGCTTACACCTCGGTGATGAAGCTCGAGGCCGAGAGGCGCGGGTGGCTCTGGATACCCAACATGACGGACCTGAGCGCGATCGAGCGGATCAGGCCCTCGGGCGAGAGCTACGTCCTCTTCGTCGGCCGGAACGATCCCATCAAGAACTACAGGTTGTTCTCAGCGGTGGTTAGGAGGCTCGGGGTCAGGTACAAGGCCTTCGGGGTGGAGGAGCTGGCTCCGTGGGAGGTCGTGATATCCCACATGAAGTCGGCCACTTGCCTCATGATAACATCGGTGTGGGAGGGGATGCCGAGCGTGATGCTCGAAGCCTGGGCCTCCGGCTGCCCTGTCATCGCGAACGAGCTCCCCGCCTTCACGCCCTTCAGGGACGCGCTACTTCTGACCGAACCCACAGTCGAAAGCTGGGTGGAGGCCTTCAGGAGGCTCGAGGACGAGAGGGAGAGGTTGGTGAGGAGGGGGAAGGAGCTGGTGAGACGGTTCGATTACCGCGTCGTTAGCAAAATGTACCTTGAGCTGTACGAGAAGGTCCTCAACTCCTCCGCAGGGACTTGACGGTCCTGACGTAGATCAGAACGCCGAGCGCCAGGAGAACCGCGGAGAGGGCGACGGCCCCTGCGGTTCCGATGACCTCTGGAGGCACGACGTCTCCGCCGACCTGGAGGCCCCTGACGTAGATGGTCAGGTTCGTGGGTTCGTCGATCTTGAGCTCGCGCCGCTCCAGGAACTGTCCTCCGAGGGAGACCTCAACGATAGCCGTTCCCCGCACAGGCATCACGAAGCTCACGGTGCCGTCCCTGACCTCGACCGGAAGCTCCTGGCCCTCGTACCAGACCCTCGCACGGAGGCCCCTGAGCGGGGCACCGGTCCAGTCCCGGTACTCGAGGTTCACTGGCATCGAGACGCCGTTGACCCTCAACGCCTCTGGTGCGGAGGAGAAGTCGAGGGTTTCCGAGTGGACCAAGATGCCCTTGTAGAGCACGCTGACCTGGGCCCTTACCGGAAGGACGCGGAACCTCGCTACCCCGTCAGCGCCGGTGCCGACGGAGACCTTCCTGTTGGTCCCGGGTTCCGTGAGCTCCATCGTCGCTCCCTCGAGGGGCGAGCCGTCGGGCTTGACCAGCCTGATGGAGACGTCCCTTCTCCGGAGTTCCAGCTTCAGGTCCTCGATCGGGCCCGTTAGCTGCACGGTGCTGTTCAGCAACGATTTGCCCTGGAGGGAGACCCTGACTTCGAGCGGCCCGACCTCGGTAAGCGAGCTTACCGGGAGGTCCTCGAAGACGACCCTTCCCGACGCATCGGTGGTCCCGGTGGCAATCCTGACACCCGAGGTCGAGACGACCGTGACCGCAGCTCCCCTGACAGGGTCTTCACCGTCCGCGAGGAGAAGCGCCTGGAGGTCGGCGACGTTCGCCACAAGGGTGGTGTTGACCGACTCCGAGACGCTCAGTGTGGAGGAGAGAACGGTCAGCTTCCTGCCGCTGTAAGTCTTGGAAGCGACGACCTGATAGGAGCCGACAACAGAGGACGTGGGGACGCCCGAGAAGGCCGCCTTGCCATCCCTGACGGTTGAGGAGAAGAGGACCCCGCTGGCGGAGATCCTCAGCTCGACGTCGTTTACCGGTTCCCCTCCGAGGTCGAGCACCTCGAACCCCAACCTCACGAGCGGCGCTATCAGCTCCAGCGTCCTGTTGAGGGGAGCGTGATCGACGTTGACGCTCAGCACCGTCGCGTTCATCACCCTTACGGTGACGTTGTAGGATCCAACATCTCGCAGCGTCGAGAGCGGCAAATTGCTGAAGCTTGAGGATCCCTCGTCGGAGGTGGTCGCTGAGCGCTCGATCTTTCCGGTGGACGACCTGACCTGAACGGTCACCCCCTTCGCTCCACGCCCTTCTGCGTCGAGCACCTTCACCGCCAGGGACGCAACCGCAAGCCTCACGATCCTCTCGCCCTCATGCGGGACCCGGACGGTCTCGTTCGCGACCAGAACCCCATCGATCGAGACCTGAACGTTGTACTCTCCGGGTGAGAGGCCCCTGAAGGTGGCGATGCCGGCGCTGGTCGACCTGAAGGTCCTCCTGAGCGTGGAGTTGGTCAGGACGACCTCGACGTTGCCGACTGGGTTGCCGTTGTAATCGACCACCTTGAGCTGCAGGTCAGTCGTCTGGGCGTATCCGAGCTGGACCATTAGGAGCGCGGTCAGGAGCATCGCCGCGATCGTGAAGGTCGCTAAGGCCCGCATCTCCGCACGCCTGCTCATCTCCGCACCTCACCACTTCGCGGTGCTGGTCTTCTGCCCCTCATTGACCTTTGTCCTGGACAGGCCCTCGAGGAATTTGTGGGCGACCCTCAGCACGGACCTGGCCGTGTCGTAGGTCAGCTGCTCCAGCGCGTCCTCGTACTTCAGCCAGGCGTAGGCCTTGTGCTCATGACTGAGCCTCACCTTGAAGGTGGAGGTGCTGGCGAGGTAGAAGACGACGGTCTTGTTGATCTCGCCCTCCTGACTCCTGAACTGGTACGATATCGTCTGACGGAAGCCCTCTATCAGCTTCAGGTCCGTTATCCCTGTCTCCTCCCTGACCTCCCTCCTCACGGCGTCCAGCTCGGTCTCGCCCTCCTCTATCCCTCCTTTGGGGAAGTCCCAGTGACCTGCGTCGTACAGCAGTAGCAGGTAGTACCGCTCGCCGAGCGTCTCGTTGAAGATCACCGCACCAGCCGACTTCTTCTCGATCAAGACCTATCCACCGACCCCTCGCGACGACCAAGTTTTTAGTTTCTTTGCGGCTGGCTCAGCCGAGCATTAAGGTGCCGCCGTCGACGACGATGACCTGCCCGTTGACGAAGCTGAAGAGGTCGGAGATCAGGGCGAGGACGACCCGCGCCACCTCGACCGGCTCACCCCATCTCCCCATCGGTGACTCTTCTGCTAAAGCCCGCCGCTCCTCCTCGCTCATGCCGCCGTAGGTGGGGCCCGTCCTGATGTTGCCGAGGGCCAAGGCGTAGGCCCTCACGCCGAGCCGTCGGTACTCCGCTGCGACCGCCCTGACCAGACCCACAACCGCGATCTTCGCCATCGAGTAGGCCGAACCGTACCTGTACCAGGAGAGGGCCGGCGTGGAGGACGTGAGGATCAAAACGCCTCCGCGGAGGAGGGGGAGAAGAGCTCTGACCAGCCTGAAGTTGGCGAAGAAGTCCACCTCGAAGACCGTTCTGAGCTCCTCCTCCGTCAGCTCCTCCACGCTCCTGTACCACAGGTTGGGATCGAAGGGGTAACCGACGTAGCTGACCAGCGCGTCGAGTTTCCCGAACCTCCCTTCGACCTCCGACCTCAGCCTCGAGACGGAAGAGGGGTGGGTGAGGTCCAACGGCAGCGAGATCACTTTTCGTCCGGCTTCAGCACACTCCGACGAGAGCCTCTCGAGCACCTCCCTGCGCCGGGAGACGAGCATGAGGTCGGCGCCCTCCCTCGCGAGCAGCCTGGCCGTCTCGGCTCCTATCTCCGAGGTCGCTCCCGCTATCAGGACCCTCTTACCCTGAGCGATCACCATCGCCCACCTCCTCCGCCCTGACCGTGATTCCCTCCCTTACTTCCTCCACCTCCCGGATGACCCAGCCCCTGTTGAGGAACCGGACCGCGACCAAAGGTTTCGGGCGTATCTCGTGACCGCAGGACGGACACCGGACCACGAAGAGACAGGTGAAGGCCAGCAACCGCTCCAGCTGCTCCCTGCCTATGTAGACCTCCCTCTTGTTGGTGGACTTGACCTCGATCGCGCAGAGCTCGCCTCCGTCCACGGCGAGTATGTCCGGCTTCACGCTCAGCTTTCCGGTACCGCTGCCGGGCGTCCTGACCGCGCAGTAACCGGGCCTTTTCAGGTCGTTGAGCTTCCGGATCAGGTAGTACTCTCCCTCGTAACCGATGCGGTGCCTGTAACGCCTGCTGAAGAAATCCCTGGGCCTTCTGGGCACGCGACCACCCCCTCGGCGTCCGTTGAAAACGTTAAGCTCTGCGCCACGGGACGAGCTCACCGAGTTTTACCGCCGCAAGTCGACGAGCCCTCCGTTGACGGACTCTCGCCTATTAACCGGACTCGATCAAGGTCACCCGACAGACGGAGTTGATCCGGCGGCTGCTGGGATCGTTCACGAGGCGCGAGAACGAGGTCCTCTCCGGAATCCTGAGCTACGGCCAGGAGGTGGCCCTAACAGCTGCGGCGCTGAGGGATCTGATCGAGGGCCTGGTCGAAGGTCGCGAGTCGGAGATCTCGGAGGCCTACAGGGAGCTGATGGAGCGCGAGGCGCGGGCCGACTTCACGCGGAGGAGGCTGTCGGAGGAGATCTCGCGGGGCAGCTTCCTCGCGAACGTCAGAGAGCTGCTCCTCGAGCTCGTGGAGAGGATGGACAAGATAGCTGACTACTCGAAGGACGCAGGGAGGCTCCTCTACCTGGCTGCCGTTTCGGGAGTCGACTTCGTCCCGCTCCTCAGGTCAGAGCCGCTGCAGAAGCTCCTTCACTGTCAGTCCCAGTGCATCGACTCGCTCCTCTCGGTGCTGAGGAACATGGCCGCTGGCAGGAAGATAGCGCTGGAGGAGCTGCACGTCGTCGAGGAGTGGGAGGAGGAGGCGGACGAGCACAAGGACGACGCCATCAGGGGCCTCTTCGAGAGGAAGGGGAGCATGAACCCTGCGGACTTCGTGCTCATGCGGGAGTTCGTTCTGCTCCTGGACAGCGTCTGCGACGCGGCCGAGGACTCGAGCGACGTGCTGCTGAACGTCATCGCGGTGAGCTACGGCTGACATGTTCTCAGACCAAACCCTCCTGGAGGCGGTCCTCGCGGCCTCGGTGGCCTTCACGCACGGGTGGAGCACAGGCTCCCTGATCGTCAGCCTCACCCGCTCCGGAATGGGCGCGCGGAGGTCAGCGGCCGCGGTGCTGCTGGGAGGTCTCTTGGGAACCGTGATCGGCGGGAGAGGGGTCACCCACACGGCCATCTTCTCGGAGGGGGCATCGCGCCTCGACCTGACAACCGTGCTCCTGATAACACTCCTGCTGCTCATCGCGGGGAGCCTGACCTCGACTCCAGTGAGCTACTCGCACGTTCTCGTCATGACGATGATGGGCTGGGTCCTGAGGTCGGGGGCTCCGATCAACCCATCGGGTGTCGCATACCTGCTGATGGGCTGGGTGGCGGGGCCCTTCATCGCTGCCTCGATCTCGATCTCCCTCTACGCCCTCGTCAAACAGCTCTTCAGGAGGCTCGACGTCCTGACCGTTGACGCCATCAACCGCGCATCGATCTACGTCGCCTCCTTCGCGCTTACCTATTCCGTCGCGGGGAACAACATGGGCTTCCTCGCATCGCTCGTGAGCGGGTGGGGTTGGCCGGTGGCGCACGCGGTCGTGGCAATCTTCTGGACGCTCGGCGTCCTGTTACCCGGCAAGGCCATGTGGGACTTCATCGCTGAGAGGGTCGCCCGGATGCCTCCCCAGGGAATCGCGTCGGCAGCCGTTGGGTCGTCGCTGACCATGTGGATCTTCCTCCTGCTTTCGGTGCCGACGAGCGTCTCGCACTACGTCCTGGCTTCGGCCGCGCTGCTACCGCTGTTAACGCCCCACCTCGTGGGCTGGAGGTCCGTGGCACGGGTGGTCCTTTGGAGCGCAGCGACCTCGCTGCTCGGCTTCACCGCAGCCTGGCTGGTCTGAATAGGTTTATTACGATTTTTCGCGGCTAACATGCCAGCGTGATCCCATCAGAGCTGGGAGCTTCGATAGCGATGCTCCTGGCATCGGCCCTCGCCTTCGTGAACGGCGTCGAGGCACTCGGCGAGAGGTTGGGGCTGACCAGGTTTGCGACCGGTTCGCTCCTCGCAGCAGCTCTAACGGCGCTACCTGAGCTGATCATAGCCGTCGTTAGCCCGTTCCATGAGGCAGCGGCCGCGCGGGAGGTCGGTATCACGAGCGTAGTGGCAGCGCCCTCGATCACGCTCCTGATCGGCGCACCCATCGTCGGGCTCTTCCTGAAGGACCCAGAAACCCCGAGGAAGGTATCGAGGACCTATCTCCGGTTCTCGGTTCTGATGCTGCCTGCGCTCCTGACTCCCTTCCTCAGCAGCCCCGCTTTCCTCTTCGCCTTGGGATCCTTCTATTTGCTGGCCTTCGTGCTGGTGGGACGCAGTATATTGAGGGAGCCGGGGGAGCTGATGGAAGCCGAGGCCTCATACCTCAAGAGGTTGGCTGGTCGCAGGAGCACGGCGCTGGTCGCACTTCAAACCGCCTCCTCTTCACTCCTGATGGTCTGGGCGGCCGATGCCTTCCTCGACTCCGTCGTCGTCACCGGCAACCCGCTGGCCTACGGGCTTCTGCTATCGCCGTTGGCGACGTGCCTGGTGGAGGTCCTGGTCGCCTTCCTCTGGACGGCCAGGGGGAACGCGTCGATGGGGCTCTCGCTCCTCTCCGGAGAGAACGTCCTCCAGTCGTCGCTCGTGATCGGCCTGGGTCTCGTCGCAACGGGATCAGCCGTTCCCGCTGAAGAGCTCTGGGCAGTTGCGCTCTACTCCGCGTTCGGTGCGCTGTACGCCGTTCTGCTCCGGCGTCACTCGGCCAGGCTCCTCGTCGTTGGGATCGCAGGATACGCGCTCTACCTGCTAATTGGGGCCTCGCTCCTCTGACCGCGGAGGGTCATCCCGGTGTTTCGCGGGGAGGCGTAGGGCGCCTCGGTCACCGTTATACTTACGGGCCCAACAGCGAAGGTGTAAGGGACGTGGGTTGAGACGACTCCTCGAGCTCGAGCTGAAGAACGGCGTCCTCATCGAGAGGGTGAACAGGTTCGCGGTCAGGGTTTCGACGGCCGGGAGGGAGGTCCTGCTGCACAACAGGAACACGGGGAAATTGGGTGACCTGCTGGTCCCCGGTGCGGAGGTCCTGTACGTCGAGCGTAGAGGCTGGGAGCGCAGGAGGACTTCCGGGGTGCTGGTTGGCGTCGCGGTGACCGAAGGCGATGCGGCCCTGACCGACCCGTACTTGCAGGCGAGGTCCTTCGAGGTCGCCTGGGAGTCCGACCTGATACGTTGGCTCTCCGGGTGGAAGCTGGCGAGGAGGGAGGTCAGCGTCATGGGCGTCCGGCTCGACTACGAGATCGCCTCGGCCTCCGACGGGAGGGGATACTTGGAGCTGAAATCCGCGGTCTTCCACGACGGTTCTGGCACCTGCATGTACCCCGACGTACCCAGCGTTAGGGGTAGGAGGCACCTGATGGCGCTGGAGCGGCTCGCGGCGAAAGGCGTGCGGTCGATCGTCGCGTTCGTCGCGGCACATCCATTGTGCAGGCGCTTCAGACCATGCGAGCCGTGCGACCCGGAGCTGGCTGGGCTTCTGAGGAGGTCCGCTGAGAGGGGAGTTGAGGTCAGGGCGGTCAGCATAGGGCTGAGGAGGGACGGAGCGGTCGTGCTCCTCTCGGACGACCTGCCGGTCTCACTGGCTTGAGCAGGTGACGCAGAGCCCGCACCTCGGGCACCGGTGTGCCTTCTCGGGGAGGTCCGCATGGCAACGGGGACACTCGTTGTCGACCGACGCGACCGAAATCATGGCCAATCCTGACAAGACCTGCTCGGCGTTGACCTATAAGTCTTCTTGGCCAGACCGGGGCCGGGAACCCCTGCCGGGCGCATGTTGAATAGATGCAACGCACGAAGTACGCGAAGAGAGAGGAAGTGCCGGACGTAATCGTGGACGAGCTGTCCCTGATAACGGGTGCGGCAGCCGAATTCGTCGAGTCAGGCGGGGTCTCCGGAAGGATACTCATCCACCGGAGGATCATGAGGGACATCAGGGAGCGGTTGAGGAGGGGCGACGACGTAGCGGTCCGGGAGCTCGCGAGGCTGAGAAGGATCTGCGCCGAGAGGGGAATACCGGTGGAGCTCATTGGCGATGAGTCAGCTGGCGACCAGTTCGAGGCGCTCGCGGAGCTGGCGCTGAGGACTGGCGCCTCGGTCCTCACCGCGGACCCATTTGCGCAGAAGGTCTGCGAGGCGTTGGGTGCGGACGTGATCAGGGTGAGGATCAGGGGCGAGTGGGAGCTGGACAGGATCTTCACGGGGAACGTGATGTCGCTCCACCTGAAGGAGGGCGTCAGGCCGCGAGTGAAGGTCGGCACGCCTGGCAATTGGAGCTTCGTCGAGATCTCGGAGGAACCGGTGAGGAGGGAGAGCCTGGAGCTGTTCGTCCTGGACCTCCTCCAGAGGGTTCACGACGACCTCTCCCGGACGTCCTTCATAGAGGTCCAGAGGGAGAACACCCTCATCCTCCAGTACGGCGAGTACAGGGTCGTGGTTACCAGGCCGCCGCTGAGCGACGGGCTCGAGGTGACCGTGGTCAGGCCGATCGTCAGGAAGAGATTGGAGGAGTACGAGCTGCCCGACGTGTTGAGGGAGAGGCTCGTCAGCAGGGCCGAGGGCATCCTCATCGCCGGCGGTCCAGGCATGGGCAAGTCCACCTTCGCGCAGGCGCTGGCCGAGCACTACAGGTCGCTGGGGAAGGTGGTCAAGACGATCGAGAGCCCGAGGGACCTGATGCTCTCAGACGAGATCACGCAGTACTCGAAGAGCGCATCCGGCGAGGGCGAGCTCCACGACGTCCTGCTACTCAGCAGGCCCGACTACACGGTCTTCGACGAGATGAGGGACGACGAGGACTTCCAGCTCTTCATCGATCTGAGGCTCGCGGGCATAGGGATGGTGGGAGTGGTGCACGCGACGTCGCCGATAGACGCGATCCAGCGGATTGCGAACAGGGTCGACATAGGCGTCGTCCCCTCGATCGTGGACACGGTCATCTTCATGAAGGCCGGCGAGGTGGCGAAGGTCTACGTCCTCGAGGTCTCGGTACGGGTTCCTAGGGGGATGAAGAGGGCCGACCTCGCGAGGCCCACGATTCAGGTCAGGAACCTCTTCACCGGAGAGGTCGAGTACGAGATGTACGTCTTCGGCGAGAGGACGTTCATCGTTCCGGTGGGGGGCGAGGAGCACGAGGACCACGGCGACAGCAGGGTCAGGGCGCTGCTCGACCGGGTCATAGGGAGGTACATCGAGGGCTACGACCTGAGGGTCTCGGGTGGCACGGTGAGGCTCGAGATACCTCCGGAGCAGATGAGGGTTTACGTGAAGAAGCTGCAGAGGAGGGTCCACAAGATCTGCCAGCAGTTCGATCTCGAGCTCGAGGTCTCGCCGAAGAGGTGAGCCTTCCCCAACCAGCCGCGTTCCCGGGAAACAGCTTTATCGACGGGCCGGTCACAGTGATCACGTGACGTCACCGGAGATCGAGATCATCCTCGATCACTACAGGAACCCCAGGAACTACGGCGACCTCCCGGACGCTACGGTCAGGGCGAAGGACTCGAACCCCCTTTGCGGCGACGTGGTGGAGATGCACCTGAAGATCGAGGGCGACCGGATCGTCGACGTCCGGTTCAAGGGAAAGGGGTGTGCGATCAGCCAGGCATCCGCTTCGATGCTGACCGAGCGGATCAAGGGGATGAGCTTGGAGGACGCGAGGAAGCTGGGGAGGGACGACGTCATCGAGATGCTCGGAGTTCAGCTGAGTCCAGTCAGGGTCAAGTGCGCCACGCTCAGCCTCAAGGTCCTCAAGCTGGCGATCTACGCCCACATGGGCAAACAGTTCGAGGAGCAGGAGACCTGAGGAGAGCGCAGCGGTGATCCCTCACGAGGTTCTTGGTAATACCCTGCTCATTACAGAACGCGCCTGCGTTGACACACTGATCATTTGAGGCCTCTCAGATCCCAGACCGATGAACGAGCTCGAGCGGCTCGCAGCAAGCAAGGCCAGGAGGGCCATCATGCTGGACAAGGCAGGGTCCAAGGCCGAGGCCATAAAGGCGTACAGGGAGGTGATCGGTCTCCTGGTCAAGCTGGTGGAGCTGAGCGACAGCCCCGTCAACCGGGAGGTCTACAGGGAGCGGATAGCGGCCTACACCAGACGCCTGAAGGAGCTCCAGGAGGACGGCGAGGCCCGAGCTACGCAGGAAGAGCCAGAGGCCAAGGAGAAATCGAACGCGTTGCCGGCGTTTCTCGACTCGAGACCACCGGTTCGCTGGGACGACGTCGTCGGGCTCGAGTCGGTCAAGGAATCCCTCCGTCAGAGCATAATCTATCCCTCGAAAAGGCCGGACCTCTACCCCCTCGGATGGCCGACCGGGATACTCCTGTTCGGGCCTCCGGGTTGCGGGAAGACGCTGATGGTGGCTGCGACGGCCAACGAGGCGGACGCGAAGCTCCACGTGATCGATGCTGCGAAGATCATGTCCAAGTGGCTCGGCGAGAGCGAGAAGAACCTCCAGCGCGTCTTCAGCACCGCCAGGAGCGAGGCCGTGTCGGGGAAGCCGGTGATAGTCTTCATCGACGAGGTCGATTGGCTGACGGTCCACCGCCAGGTCGAGGTGGGGGGAGAGGCGAGGGTGAGGAACCAGCTCCTCTCGGAGATGGACGGAATCCTCACGAAGTTCAACAGGTCCTTCCTCTTCCTGATGGCTGCGACCAACAAACCGTGGCTCCTGGACGAGCCCTTCATACGGAGGTTCCAGAAGCGGATCTACATACCGCCGCCGGGCCTCGAGGAGCGGCGCAGGATCCTGGAGCACTACCTCTCGAAGCTGAGGACCTCGAGGGACCTGGACCTCAATCGTCTGGCGGAGGAGATGGAGGGCTACTCGCCGCACGACATCTTCTCGGTCTGCCTCGACGCCCAACTTGAGGCGGTGAAGAAGATGTTCGAGGAGGGGCTGGAGGAGCCGCCGGAGATAACGATGGCCGACATCAGGAGGGCAATGGGTAGAAGGAGACCCTCCATCAGCAGGGAGAGCGTGAGGATGTTCGAGGAGTGGAACGCCCGATTCGGCGCGCCCTGACGTTCACGCATAGGAGACCTCGATCAACCCCTTGTTCGCAAGAGATTCCAGGACCTCCTCGACCTCCTCAACGCTGAGACCGAGGACCTTCGAGAGCTCCTCTATGTCCAGCGCCTGGGAGTCACCTGCAGAGGTCACCAGCTCGTAAACGGCCCTCTCCCTGTCGGACATCACCGGAACCTCCGGGAACGACATCCTCACCCTCTCCGCCGCGAGCTTTTTGGCCATCTCCAGCACCTCCTCCGCCTCGCCGTCGAGCGTCATCTGCTGGGGCGCGGGCGAGGGGACCGCGGCGGACGTAGTGGTGACCAGCGACTCGAGGTCCTCGGAGAGCTGGTTCAGAGCCACCGAGACCTCAGGGGTAACCGAGCTGAGCTCCCTCGCGACGACCTGAACCACCCCCCTCAGGGACGAGAGGAGGCCCAGCACCTCCGTCAGCTCCATCACGGTCTCAAGCCGGACCTTGACCTGCTCCAGCAGTATCAGCTTGCTCATGATGATCTTCGCGAGCCTCCTCAACGCGATGATCTCGTCGGCGTAGATCCTGGCGTGCTCCTCGTCACCGGACGAGAGGGCCTCGACGCACCGATCGAACAGCTCCTTCCCCTTCAGCTCCAGCTCGGAGTACTTCTTGCTCAGCCGAGTGATGCTGGCGCTGACCGCGGTGAGGGAGCGGTTGAGCTTGACCTCAAGCGACGCTATCTTCCTGTCCCCCCTCCCGGGTCTCAGCCTGTCGAGCAGCATCGCACCCCGGGCCCGTCCGACGGCTATTAGCGTCTGCCGGTGCACCGGATCCGGCCAGCTTCGCGCAATATCCCCGTATTCCCGTTACGCGGATTTCAGCCCGAAGGAAAACGCTTGTACGATCGTACCAGCCACCATTTCCTTACACGACAACTGTTCACGGGAGAAGGGTTATCTCTGGGAATTCGCATTTTACGGATTGAGGGGGTGGTGGGAATTCATTACAATTCTGGGTAAGAGAAGGCCCCCGGACCCGGAGGACCTCGGACTCGAGAGGGAGCTCCTGATGAGGATGTACAGGTTGCTCGTGCTCACGAGGGCCCTCGACAGGTACCTCCTCCGATTACAGAGGATGGGAAAGGTTGCCCTCTACGCCGAGTCGTTGGGCGAGGAGGCGGCGATGGTCGGTTCCGCTCTGGCGCTGCGGCCCGAGGACGTGGTCTTCCCGTCCTACAGGGAGCTGGGAGTTTACCTGACCAGGGGAGTACCGATCTCGGAGATACTGGACAGGCAGCTGAACACGGTCGACGATCCGCTGAAGGGCCACGAGTTCGCCGTCTTCGGCGACAGCAGGTTCAACATCGTCCCCGCTCCGACGCCCGTCGCTACGCAGATACCCGTAGCGGTGGGATACGCGCTTGCCTTCAAGATCAGGGGAGAGCGGAGGCTCGCGGTCACCTACTTCGGCGACGGTGCGACCTCGAAGGGAGACTTCCACGAGGGGATCAACTTCGCCAGCGTCTACAAGCCTCCCATCGTCTTCATCTGCCTGAACAACCAGTACGCGATCTCGACGCACGTCAGCAGGCAGACGGGCGCAGCGACCATAGCTCAGAAGGCGATAGCCTACGGCCTCAGCGGATACCGGGTTGACGGCAACGACGCGATCGCGATGTACCTCGTCTCGAGGTCCGTCTTCGAGGAGGTCAGGGAAGGCGGCGATCCGGTGCTGATAGAGGCGGTGACGTACAGGCTCGGTGCCCACACCACCAGCGACGACCCGAAGAGGTACAGGTCCGAGGAGGAGGTCAGGTACTGGATGGAGAGGGATCCGATCGAGAGGATGAGGTCCTACCTGATCTCCAAGAACGTGATGGGGGAGGAGGAAGACAAGGCGCTCTGGGCGGAGGTGGAGGCGCTTGTCTCCGCGGAGGTAGAGAAGGCGCTCGCCAAGCCCGGACTCGACCCGATGGTGATCTTCGAGGACGTCTACGCGGAGCCGACGCCGCAGCTGAGGGAGCAGATGGAGGAGTTTCGGCAGCAGCTCAGGATGGAGAGGGTGATGCGCGGATGACGGTCCTGACCTTCGCGAAGGCGATAAACGAGGCCCTCAGATACGAGATGAGGCGGGACGAGAGGGTCGTTGTGCTGGGCGAGGACGTGGGCGTCAACGGCGGCGTCTTCCGTTGCACGGAGGGCCTCCTCGTCGAGTTCGGGCCCAAGCGCGTCATGGACACTCCCCTCTCGGAGTCCGCGATAATCGGCGTCGCCCTCGGGTTGGCTGCGAACGGGATGAGGCCGGTGGCCGAGATCCAGTTCTCCGACTTCATCTTCGGGGGCTTCGAGCAGCTGGTCTCGAACGTCGCCAAGTTCAGGTACCGGAACGCGGGCCACTACGCTGCACCTCTCGTGATCAGGGCTCCCGTCGGTGGAGGCGTCAGGGGAGGGATGTACCACTCCCAGAGCCCGGAGTCCTACTTCACCAACACGGCAGGGCTGAAGGTCGTCGTTCCCTCCACCCCCTCCGACGCAAAGGGGCTGCTGATCTCCGCGATACGCGACGACGACCCCGTGATCTTCTTCGAGCCGAAGAGGCTCTACCACTCGCTGAAGGAGGACGTACCGGATGGGGAATACACCGTCCCGATAGGGAAGGCGAGGCTGGTCAGGGAGGGCAGTGACGTCACGGTGATCACCTACGGGGCCACGGTCTACGACGCGGTCGCTGCCGCGGAGGAGGTCGAGAAGGAGGGGATATCCGTTGAGGTGATAGACCTGAGGAGCCTGATACCCTACGACTGGGAGGCGATCTCGAGGTCGGTCAGGAAGACCGGGAGGCCGGTGATCGTCCACGAGGCCCAGAAGACGTCAGGGTTCGGCGCGGAGATCGCCGCCACCATCGCGGAACGGGAGATCTACAGCCTCGAGGCGCCCATACTGAGGGTGACCGGTTACGACACGCCCTACCCTCTGGTCCACGAGCACCTGTACCTCCCCAACAAGGACCGGATAGCAAACGCGATAAGGAAGTCGGCCGCCCACTGATCAAAGGGGGAGTCGAAGTTTGCGGATACCGCTGCACGAGACGCTCACCGATGAGGAGGGCCTTCTGCTGAAGACCGCCAGGTCGGTCGCGAGGGTTTTCGGGAGGTCCTACTGGCTCGAGAAGTGGAGGAGGAGGGAGCCGCCGGATGAGCTCTGGGAGGAGATGAGGAGGCAGGGCCTGACAGGGGTTGGCGTCCCGGAGAGGTACGGCGGATCGGGGTTCGGGCTGAGGGGCGCGGTGCTGACGCAGGAGGCGCTGGCGCTGGAGGGTTTGCCGGTGCTGCAGTTCCTCGTCACCCACTTCAGCAGGCACATCGTCCTCTCCGCTGGGACGGAGGAGCAGATCAGGCGTTTCGTCACGCCGACGTGCACGGAGGGGAGGCGCATGAGCTTCGCCCTGACAGAGCCTGAGGCCGGCTCGAACACCTGGCGGATCTCGACGCTGGCGAGGAGGGACGGCGACGGCTACGTCATCACCGGCCAGAAGGTCTTCATCAGCGGCGCGAGGGAGTCGGACTACATGCTGCTCGTGGCGAGGACGAAGAGGTACGACGAGGTGGGCGACAAGAGGTACGGGATCTCCCTTTTCGTCCTTGAGACCTCGGACCCCGGCATCAGGATGGAGCCCCTCGACATAGACATGAAAGGGCCCGAGTGGCAGTACGCGGTCTACCTCGACTCGGTCAGGGCATCGAGCGACCAGCTGATAGGGAGGGAGGGGGAGGGTTACAGGACGTTGTTCGAGGGGTTGAACGTCGAGAGGCTGATGATCGCCGCGATCTCCGTTGGTCTGGGCGATTTCGCCCTGAGCAAGGCCGTCGAGTACGCGAAGACTAGGAGGGTCTTCGACGTCCCGATCGGCTCGCACCAGGGCCTGCAGTTCCCGATGGCGAGGGCCTTCGCCCACCTCGAGGCGGCCCGTTCGATGGTCTACGCCGCCGCGGCGCTCCACGACCGGTCAGGCAAGGGACTGGAGCTGGCCAACGCTGCCAAGCTGCTCGCGTCGGAGGCAGGGCTTGAGGCTCTGGACGTCGCCATGCAGGCGTTCGGGGGCTACGCCTTCGAGCTCGGGACCGACCTGATCACGCTCTACCCGATCCTGCGCCTCTTCAAGACCGCGCCGGTCACCAACGAGCTCATCCTCGGCTACATCGGGACCCACGTCCTGGGTCTGCCGAAGTCCTACTGAGCGACGATTCCTTGCATCACCTTGTGTCCCTCGAAAACCGTCCGATGGAAATCGGGCCGTCAACCCTCACCTACTGGAATGGGGTTTCGGAGGAGAGCGGAACGCCGTGAGATGAGACGCGTTACAGCACGCGGACACCGCACAAACTTTTAATCGATAGACGCTAAGAGAAGTTGCAATGGGGTTCAACAAGGTATACGTTCTCGGGGTGGGGGGACTTCCTCCCTCGACTTCGATG
This sequence comes from Candidatus Calditenuis fumarioli, assembly GCA_030059665.1. Taxonomy (GTDB): domain Archaea; phylum Thermoproteota; class Nitrososphaeria_A; order Caldarchaeales; family Calditenuaceae; genus Calditenuis; species Calditenuis fumarioli. The sequence continues at coordinate 444,244 of JANVYR010000001.1, read as the reverse complement.
AGGGAGCTCGACTTCAGGGAGGCGACCTTCGAGGCTGCGGTCAGGGCCTACGCTGACGCGGGCGTCGAGCCGGATGAGGTCGAGGGCCTCTTCTCCGCCGAGCAGGACTTCGTCGAAGGGATATCGATTGCGGATGAATACACTCCCGATCAGGTAGGGACGAGGCTGAAGTTCAACATGCTCGTGGCTGGCGACTTCCTCGAGGCCCTCTTCCACGCGTACATGGCCCTGAGGTCGGGGATGATGGAGCTCGCGGTGGTCGAGTCCCACGCCAGGCCATCAGAGATCGAGAACTACAACGACGTGCTGAGGTCTTCACTCGACCCGCACTGCCTCAGGCCCCTCCTCGCCGACCCCTACGTCCTGTTGGGACTTGACGCGAGGGCCTTCCTTAGGTCTTCCGGATGCACAACCCACGACCTCTCCTCCGTCGCGGCGAAGAACTCGAGGAACGCGGCGCTCTCCGGAGGCCCCTACGGTGAGGAGGTGACCGCAGAGCAGCTGGAGGAGGACCCGTTCCTTTACGAGCCGCTTAGGCGGAGGCACGTCGCCCGTTTCTCGGACTACGTCGCGGTGGTCGTGCTCGGAACCGAGAAGTGGGGGAGACGCTCTGACCGGGCGGTGGAGCTCGCCATGGTCTGGAGCTCGGGAACCACCTCTGCGGCGCATCAGTGGATGAGGAGCTGGGGCAAGATGGAGTGGGTCGGAGCTGCGCTGGACCGGGTGAGGAGCGCGATCGGCACCAACCCGATCAGGGCCGTGGACCTCATCGAGTTCACCGAGTTCTCCGCGCACCAGGAGCTCCAGTTCCTCTCCGCCATGCTCGGCTCGGATGGAGAGGCCGTCAGGATGCTTAGGGCCGGCGAGCTCGATCCCGGATCGACCCTCCCCCTCAATCCCTCGGGTGGGTGCATCGGGAACGGGAACTCCCTCAACTCCTCCGGCGCGAGGGCCTTCGTCGGCGCGGTCAGGCAGCTCAGGGGCGAGGCCGGCAGGGTCCAGGTGAGGGGAGCGAGGGCCGCGATAGTGGGGTCCCTCCACTCGGAGATATCCGATTCGGGGACGCTCGCCTTCCTCAGGACAGGTGATGCGGCGTGAGGAGGGTCGCGATAGTCGGTGCTGGGATGACCGACTTCAGGTCGATGCTCCCCCACTCGTCGCCGGAGATGATCAGGGAGGCCGTGAAGAGGTGCCTCGACGACGTGGGATCCCTCTCGATCAGGTACGTCGACGGGGTCCTGTGCGCCTCGGCGCCCGACGCCTTCGACGGCTACCACGACAAGGTCTCGATCGCGAACGAGGCGGCTGGGGCCATCGGCAAGCCCATCACCCGCGTCTTCGTCGGAGGAGGGAGCGGTGTGGCCGCAGCGGTCGCTGGCTGGTACCACGTCGCCTCAGGCCTCTTCGACACGCTCCTGGTGGTGGCTTGGGAGAAGATGAGCCCTCCGTACCCGCACGCCCAGAAGCTCTTCCAGACGATCTTCGAGCCGGTGATCGAGCAACCCCTCGGACCGAACCTGATCTGGATTTTCGCGCTCGAGATGAGGAGGTACATGGAGGCCCACAACCTGACGAAGGAGCTCATCGCGGAGGTGGCCGTGAAGAACAAGGCGAACGCCCTCGACCACCCCCATGCCCAGCTCGGTGCGAGGATAACCGTCCAGGACGTGCTCAACTCGGAGGTGATGGTCTGGCCTGTGAACAGGCTCGACATCAGCCCCACATCGGACGGAGCGGTCGCAATCCTTCTCGCGTCGGAGCAGGAGGCGAGGAAGCTCACCGACACGCCGGTCTGGATCGACGGTGTGGCAACGTGCCTCGATTCCCAGTACTGGACGAACAGGGACCTCGCCTTCCCGTACTACGTCTATCTCGCGGCGCAGAGGGCCTACCGGATGGCGGGGATAGTCAATCCGCTGAAGGAGGTCGACGTCTGGGAGCCCTACGACCCGTTCACGTACAAGGAGCTCCATCACCTGGACGGGCTTCTCGGGAGGCCAGGGCTGGCACCGAAGCTGCTGAAAGAGGGCCAGCTCCACAGGGACGGCGACCATCCGGCATCGCCCTCCGGAGGCCTACTCGGCGTCGGCAACCCCATCGCGGCAGCGGGGCTGATGAAGGTCGCCGAGCTTTACTGGCAGCTCTCCGGGCGTGCGGGGAAGAGGCAGGTCCCGAACGCATATGTGGGCGTGGCTCAGGCGTGGGGTGACCTGATGCAGGTGGGCACGGTGGTGGTGTGCAGGAGATGAGGGCCAGGCTCGTCAGGTTCGCTCCGGAAACCCTGTCCGGGCTCGATGGGCCGCTCGCGGAGCTCCTCTCCAGAGCGGTCGCCGAGGTGGGCGACGGCAGGGAGGGGGCCTGGACGAAGGCGTTGCAGGAGGTGAGGGGCAGGACCGAGTTCGAGCTCCCTGCGGAGCTGCTGGTCACGCCATACCTGCTCGACTACCGGTACAGGAGGAGCACCGGTATTGCCATGACGAGGTTCCTCCAGGGGCTGAGGGAGGGCAAGTTCGTGGGGACGAGGTGCACCGGCTGCGGCAGGGTCCTGATACCTCCCAGGACCTTCTGCGAGTGGTGCTTCAGGAGGGTCGACGAGTGGATCGAGCACAGCGGCGAGGGCGAGGTCGCCACCTACTCGATCGCCCACATCGGCACGAACCCCAAGGTGAGGCTGCCGAGACCGGAGCCCATAGCGGTGATCTGGTTCGAGGGCACGAAGGTCATCAGGCCCAACAGCTCAACGGTGGCCCACGCCGCAGGCATCCTCCACAGGCTCGGCGAGGTCGAACCCTCCGAGATCGAGATCGGGATGAAGGTGAGGCCGGTCTGGAAACCGAAGGAGGAGAGGACGGGGAGCATCACCGACGTGCTCTACTTCGCACCTTTGCGGGGGTGAGGGGGATGGCAGGGGAGTTCAGGCACTCGATAGAGAACCCCTACGAGTACCCTGCGGGCTTCGCGCTCTCGGTCTTCCTCGAGGGCCTCCGAAACGGCGTGCTGAGGGGGTCGAGGTGCAGGGCCTGCTCGAGGTCGTACGTCCCGCCCTTCGCGTTCTGTCCCCACTGCATAGACGGCAAGGTCGAGCACGTCGAGGTCACCAATGAGGGCAGGGTCGTCACCTGGACCAGGTACGGAGGCGGTGAGGTGCTGGCCTTCGTGTCCTTCGACGGTTTCGGCGGCGGCCTTCTGCACCGGTATCTCGGCGAGGGCGATCCGAGGGAAGGTATGAGGGTCAGGGTGAGGTTCAGGCAGAAGAGGGTCGGTTCGATATTGGATATAGAGGGCTTCGAGCCGGCCCCCTAACCTCTCTTCCCGGACTCCGTCAGCTTCCTCCTCAAATCCTGCGCGAACCTCTCGTAGAACTCCAGGACCTCCGCGTTCACGATAGCCTCCCTGTTCGTTACGGGCCTGCCGTTGAGGAGGTTCGTAACCGCAATCTCGACCTTCTTCAGGTTGAAGGTGTACGGTATGTCGGGTGCTGCGACGACGTAGTGCGGCACGTGCCTCGGCGAAGCCTCCTCCCTCAGAGCCCTCCTGATCCGATCCGCGAGGTCCTCCGTCAGCTCCTTACCCTCCCGCATCTTGACGAAGAGTACGACGACCGTTTCGCCTTCCAGGTCGAGCGATGCTACCAGGCTGTCAGCGACCTCGGGGAACCTCTCCACCACCCGGTAGATCTCAGCGGTACCGATCCTGACGCCCGAGACCTTCAGGGTGGCGTCCGACCTCCCGTGGATGACCGCGCTCCTCGTGTCCGAGTAGATCGTTATCCAGTCGCCGTGCCTCCAGACGTTCTTCCCCACCCTGCGGTAGAACTCGAAGTAGGTCTCCACGTACCTCCTGTAATCAGGGTCGTTCCAGAAGTAGATCGGCATCGAGGGCGAAGGAGCCTCGCAGACCAGCTCGCCCTCCCTGTCGTAGACCTCGTTCCCCATCTCGTCGTAAGCCTTCACCTTCATCCCGAGAGCAGGGGCCTGGAGCTCCCCGGCGTAGACGGGAAGCGTCGGGCTACCCGCGAGGAAGCAGCCGTTGATGTCGGTGCCGCCGGAGATCGAGTTGAACCAGAGGTCGGACTTGACGTGCTCGTATACCCAGGCGAAGCCGTCCGCCGAGAGGGGCGACCCGGTCTGGGAGATTTCCCTCAACCTCCAGAGGTCGAACTCCCTTCCGGGCTCCGCGTTGGCGCCTTTGATGGCGTAGACGTAGCTGGCGCTGCAACCGAACACCGTCACTCCCTCCTCCTCCACGATGCGCCAGATCGTTTTCCAGTCAGGGTACAGCGGGTTGCCGTCGAAGAGCACGAGCTCGGAGCCCACGGCCAGCGAGCTGGTCATCCAGTTCCACATCATCCAGCTCGGCGATGTGATGTAAAGCAGCGCGTCCTCCCTTTTCAGATCCGTGTGCAGGACGAGCTCCTTCAGGTGGTTCACCAGGACTCCGGCGACGCTCTGGACCATGCACTTGGGCTTCCCGGTGGTCCCCGAGGAGAACATGACGTAAACCGGACTGTTGGCCTCCACCTGCTCGAATCTGACGCTCTCGGCCTCGCCCTTGCCGGAGAGGACGTCCGAGGCGCTGACGGCCTTCGGAATCGATGAGACGTCGGCCCTCTCCCGGAACCTCTCCACGACGAGGACCGCCTCGAGCGAGGGGATGGACCCGGCGATCTTCGCCGCGTTCTGCCTGACGTCCGTTATCCTGCCCTTGTAAACAGACTGGTCCACGGTGATCATGACCTTCGGCTCCAGCTGTCCCAGCCTGTCGATCACCGCTGTGGGCCCGAGCTCGGTTCCGGTGGAGGACCAAGCGGCCCCGAGGCTTGTGGCTGCGAGCATGGCGAAGACCGTCTCGGGCACGTTCGGCATGTAGGACACAACCCTGTCTCCTGGTCCGACGCCGATCTCCTTCAGGTACTCCCTGAAGCGGGCGACCTCGAGGTGGGCGTCCCGGTAGGTGTACTCCCTCCTCTCACCGGTCTCGTCCCTGAAGACGATCGCGGTCCGCTCGTCGCCGTACCTCATCAGGTTCTCCGCGAAGTTCAGCTTCGCTCCGACGAACCACCTCGCACCGGGGAACTTCTTCAGGTCGTCGACGACCGCGGTGTAACCCTCGGAGGAGATGACGCCGACGAAGTCCCAGACCTCCCTCCAGAACTCTGGTATCTCCGAGACCGACCAGTCGTAAAGGTCGAAGTAGCCTCCCAGCTCTATGCCCCTTCGCCTGACCACGAACTCGATGAATTTGGTGATGTTGGCGTCCTCAACGTCATCCTCGCTGGGGGACCAGAGCAGCCTGTGAGCTGGCATTCCATACGTTGGGAAGTCAATACCCCGTTAAGCCTTTCTCTTCCTGGCGCGTGACCTTCCGGTTCTGCGGGCCCTGAGTGCCACGAGGACGAGGGCGCCCACCAGGACGAGGAAGAAGGTCAGCTCGACCGAGGACAACAGCAGCTGCTGGGTCTCCCTACCGGTTTGGGCAGGGCTAGTGACTGTGTTTGTGACGGTGAGTCCAGTCGTCGTCTTGATCTCGCCTGCCTCCACCTCTACCCTGTACTCTTTGCTCTGGGCGACGTGCCCCTCCTCGTCCCTCACGACGACCCTGACGGTCGCCGTTCCCCGCAGGTCGCTCAGGTCCACGTCCGCCGAGTACCTGCTGTCGGGGAGGGCCCTCATCGGAACTATCGTCCTCGTGCCCTTACTGTCCTCGACGACTACCTGCGGGAACCCCGGTTCCGCGTCCTTGTCCAGGTCCACCACGACGGCCTCGACCCTGACCGTGGACTTCCCGGTGACGAGGAAGCGCGCCTCCCTGATCTCGGGCTCGAACGTGAGGTCGAATAGGTCCAGCGTCTTCGCCGATGGGTCGAGGACGTAGAGCTTTGACGGCGCAGGTGAGGCGAGGGCGAACGTCAACCTCTCGACCACCCTATGTTCCGCGAGGTCCTCACCGATGATCCCCACGACGCGATGGATCAAGTCGACGAAGACGACCCTCCCTGCTTTCGCGGGGAACAGAAACGTCGCCTCTGAGACCTGATATGGGATCTTGAGGTCCCTCCGCGTCCCGTCGGACCTAATGATACCCATGTAGCCCTTCGAGGAGATGGCTGCACTGTTTTCGGTGAGCGCGAGAACCGCTGTTATCTTATCGTTGTGTTTGTAGACCTGCCTGATCTGACCAGTACTCAGGTCGAGGAGGTTCAGCGTCACGAGGTCCTCCTCAACGAACCAGAAAGCGTTCCCCTTAGCACTACCGGACCAGGGCGATCCGGCATAACCGGTTTTGAAGTCCCTGACGATCTCTCCGTCGGGGCTGAGGACGATCAGCTTGAGGCCGTCGTGGACGAGGAAGCCGTTCGCTGCAGGCCAGGCAGCCTCCACCCGGACGTCGATCTCCCTTAGGACGGCCCTAGCCCGGAGGTCGAGGAGCGCCGCCTTCTGCTGGATCCTCGAGTAGGCAAGCGCCCTGTCGCCCGACGAGACGACCCCCTCCGGAACGAAGCCCAGTCCTATTCTCCAGAGGGATCCTGAATCGATCTCGTAGACCACAACGGCCCGCTCCGTCGGAAGCGCCATGACGAGGACGTTGACGGCCGGTGAAGAGACCGCGGAGGGCGTCGTATCCAGTGGAGGATATGGAAGCTGGTTCGGGAAGACGACGACAGCGGCCACCGCCAGCAGGAGCAGATGTTCGTAGATCGCCGGTGAGCTCATCCTGCGGTCGTCTACCAGCTCTCGATGATAAGCGTCACCCGGGAGCGTCGGCTGAGCTGCGTACCCTCAAATACGTCTTGTCACCCTTCAGTTCGGTTTGTCCTCGAAGGACACGCTCAAGGTCACCCTTAGGCATGAGGGCGTTGAGTTCTCGGTGGAGGGCGACGTCACGTCGGTCATCAGGGCGGTCCACGAGTTCGTGGAGAAGGTGGTTCCGGCCTACTCCCTGGCGAGGGCGCTGAGCGTGGACGTGAGCGTGCCCGAGTTCCTCGAGTCGGTGAAGGAGCACGTCGTCTTCGACGAGTCCATCGGGTTCGCGTTCAGACCCACGGCGCACGGACTGCCCGCTCCCGACCAGGTCCTCCTTTACCTAGCGCTGAGAAGGGTCGAGCACCTGCTCGGCAGGAGGCAGTCGAGCTCCACCAACCTCCGCGAGCTCTCGGAGGGCCTCGGGCTGAAGAGGGGGACTCTGACGGGAGCTCTGAGCGAGTTGCGGAAGAGCGGTTTCGTGAGGAGGCTCGAGAGGGGAGACTACGAGGTCACCCCGATGGGGATGCGGTATCTGATCGAGCGCTTCTCTCCTCGGCAGCAGGCAGGGTGAGCTGGTCGCTTCCTGTCTCGGGAAACCCCTTCGCCTCGATGCGCCTCTTCTCCCTGTAAAGGTACCTCCTCGGCGATCCGTCTCTGTCGAGCACCTCCTCCCTCACCAGCTCGAGGAGAACGTGCGCCACTGCGGTAGCGTCGAAGCCGTACCCCCGCCTCTTGACCTCCTGGTAGACGTCCGAGAGGGTCCGCGGCTCCCGGAAGTAACCCTCGGAGACGAGGCGCTCGACCACCTGCCTGCACGTGAGCTGCCTCCTGACCTCCTGCGCCGGCCTCTCCTGTCTGGCCTCCGCCTCGCCGAGCGCTGCCATGACCCTCCTCACGCTCTCCTCGAGCTGATCCACGGGCGCCTCTATCTCGACCTCGACGCCCCGGACGTTGAGCCTCACCTTCACCCTGTTTGTTGAATTATCCTGATTCATGTTGACCAACCTGCGCAACATTAAATAGCCAGCAATTTCCTTTGATGGTGGGCGGAGTGAGCATGGCTACCGAGTTGCTTCGCCTCAACACCTTCGATGTCTCATGGCACTTATTTAAAAGTATCGCGGAGTTGTGGGTGGACGAGCTCAAAAGGGCCTCGAGAGACCCGACGGGCGTTCTCTTCCTGAACGGTCAGGAAGCCGATCAGGATCTGGATGACGAGGCGGCGATCCTTGGGCAAGTTGTGCAGGATGGTGACCTAGAGCCGGCCGCGATAGCTCCCGGGACGCGGAGGAGGTTGGTCGCGGTCGACGGCTCCGTCGTCCAGCTCGGGTTCGCGGGAGGGAGGCCGCTCCTCTCGCTGAAGGCTGCGGTGGTAATCAGATCGGGCAGCTCGATGCGGGTCAGGGTGGTGGGGCCGCTGCCGAAGCTGGCGAGCGTCGTGCAGCCCTCCTCCACGGATTCCGTGGCGCTCGTCGAGCTGAGGAGGTTCGAGTCGCTCGTCCAGAAGCTGGTCTCAAGGGAGGCTCCCGAATCCGTTCTCCTCCTCGACATGCCGCTAACGAGGGTGCCAGAGCTCCCGCTTTCAACGGACGGCACGTCCGTGATCGGAATAGCGAAGAACAGCGTCCTCGCCGCCCACCTCGGGCACTTGCTCGGAAAGGCGGAGAGGGTGGCGCTCCTGGCGAGGAGGGCCCAGCTCCTTCCGTACCCAGGTGGAGAGGTCGGAGTGACAGTTGCCCGCCTCGAGAAAGGCGGCATCGCCTTCAGGGCGGACGTCTTCCCGGCGGACCGGTGGATCGATGCGCTCTCGGACGTCGTGGCGAGCGACGCGCTGATCTCCGGTTACCCTGAGACGCTCACGGTCGCCCACGCCTTCTCGAGGCACAGCTGGGCCGAGATCGCCGCGATCAAATCGGTCCTCGAGAGGAGGTACGGGCTGAGGGTGCACGAGGAGGTCGACGTGAGGGCCGCGGTCCTCTCACCGTTCGATGGGAGATGAGGCTCTTCAGGAAGTCGGGCGACAAGGTGGAGCTGCTCGCGCTCTCGTGGGACTCAGACCTCTCGCTCGGGGACTACCTGGTCGTGGAGGAGAGCGACCGGAAGATCCTGCTCCAGGTGATAGACGTGGAGTACGCCGACGTTCCGGGGCTGATGGAGGACATCCTGAGGGACCTTTCGAGTGGATCCGTTGAGGTGACCGAGCGGCTGGACCCGATCGAGATCGAATCGGTCGTCAGGTCGATCAGGGACTCAAGGGTCGTGGTGGCGAAGGTCAGGAGGGTCAACGGCGTCGACCCCAACAGGCTCTGGCTTCCCTCCAGGTACGCGTCCCGGGTGAGGAGGGTCGAGGTGAGCGACCTGCTCAGGACGGTGATTCCACCACCGAAGGTGCCTGTTAGGGTGGGCGAGGGCGTGGTGATCGACGCCACGAGCGTTGAGGGAAGCGTCACCCTCATAGTCGGAAGGAAGGAATCGGGGAAGTCCCACCTGGCGAAGGTCCTGTCGTCTGAGCTCGCGAGGGCCGGGTGCAACGTGGTGGTGCTCGACGTGAACGGAGAGTACGTTTCGCTCGGCAGGCGGAGGGACGGCGAACCCAGCCACGTCTCGGATCTGATGACCGTGCTCGCTCCCGGCGTGAACTTCCAGGTCCCGCTGGCCTCCATGTCGGACGAGGTCCTGGCCGACGTCATGACGTACGCTTTGGGCCTCCCACAGACGAGTTTGAGGGAGCTGCTGAGGCTGGTCAGGGACCTCCGCAGGAGGAGGGCCCTCACCTTCCCGAATCTGATGAGGGCCGTCCAGTCGGTACCGATGAACGAGTCGGTCCGCGATGCGGTCGCCAACAGGCTGCTGACGCTCGAGTCCACGGGCATCTTCACGGACTCCGATCAGGAGGAACTGGAGGTCGACCTCACCTCCCTCTTCCCGCCTGACAGAGGTGCGCTGGTGGTCTTCGACATGAGCAGGCTCGGATCGATCCAGAGGCGGGTCTTCGTCGAGTTCCTGCTGAGCAGGATGAAGGAGCTCCTGTTCAACGACGAGATCGACCCGATCGTCCTGTTCGCGGAGGAGGCCCACCTTTACCTGAGGGAGACCTACTGGGAGGACGTCATCACGAGGATGAGGCACATAGGGATATCGACCGTCCTGATAACCAACCAGCCCGACTCGATCCCGGCGCTGATCTACCGTCAGGCCGACAACGTCTTCATGTTCAACATCAGGAACGGGTCCGACATAGAGCACCTGGCCCGAAACCTGGAGATCGACCCGGAGACACTCAGGTCCATTTTGCCTAACCTTCCTCCCGGGAACGTCCTCGCGTGGGGGAAGGCGGTTGGGAGGCTGCCGATCACCTTCAGGGTGATAGACCCCGGCACGATGACGCTCGGCACGACCAGGACGAAGCTGGGGAGGCTGCTGAGGCAGTCCTGACCGGCCCGGTGTCAGTGCTAAAAGTCAAGCGCATCACTTAGCTCCGGATGGCCCTGGAGCGATTGCTGAGGGCGTACGAGGAGGTGCGGGGGCTGATCGAGCGGAGGATCGCGGAGTTCCGGTCCGTCGACAGGAGCGACCCCTTCAGGCTCTTCGAGGAGCTGGCCTTCTGCGTCATGACGCCCCAGTCCAAAGCTAAGGCGGCGCTCAGGGCGATCGACGAGCTGAAAGCCTCAGGCCTCCTCCTCTCGGGTCGGGCCTCGGAGGTCGCGGAGGTGATGAGGAGGAACGGCATAAGGTTCCACGTCCGGAAGGCTCGTTACCTCGTCCTGAACAGACGTCTTCTCAGAGGAGAACCAGCGGTGCTGGTCGCCCTCCTGCAGGGGGAGACGGGATCGGTGAGGGACGCGCTGGTGGAGAGGGTCTGGGGCTTCGGGCTGAAGGAGGCCTCTCACTTCATGAGGAACGTCGGCTTCACCGGAATCGCGGTCCTCGACAGACACGTTCTCCGCTGGATGGAGGTGCTGGGAGCCATCGAGAGGGTTCCGAGGTCACTGACCCGCCGGACCTACCTCGAGCTGGAGCAGAGGTTCCTGGCGCTCTCCGGAGAGCTAGGGATGAGTCCTGAGGAACTGGACCTCCTCCTCTGGTACGCCTCGACGGGTGAGGTTCTGAAGTGAGCAGGATTCCGGTATCGGAGGATCTGTTGGCCCTCCTCCAGAGCCTCCCGGACGTGGACGTCGACCTGTACCTCGATGCGATGACGAGACCGCTGCCGGAGACGTTCAGGGTCAACACGCTGAAGCTCCCAGAGGAGGTGATAGTCTCGTTCCTAAGGGAGAGGGGTTGGGAGGTGGAACGGATATCCTGGGCGAGGCACGCGTACAGGGCGAACAGGGCCGAGCGTGAGGAGCTCGGAGCTACGGTCCCCCACCTCTTCGGCCTGATCTACATCCAGGGGCCGATATCGATGGTCCCGGTTGAGGCCCTTGACCCGAGGCCGGGAGAGAGGGTGCTCGACCTATGCGCTGCGCCCGGGAGCAAGTCGACCCAGATCGCCCAGCTGATGGAGAACTCGGGTGTCCTAGTCGCCAACGACGCCTCGACCGAGCGGATCAGACCCTTGATCTCGAACCTTCAGCGCTGGGGCGTGATGAACTGCGTGGTCACGCTGAAGGACGGCCGGTACTTCGGGAAGAGGATGAGGGAGAGCTTCGACAGGGTGCTCTGCGACGTCCCCTGCAGCTCGCTGGGGATCGTGATGAAGGACTGGGCGGCCGCAAAGAATTACTCCCACGGGATAACGGAGCGCGTCAGGGTCCTCCAGCTCTCCCTTCTGCTCTCCGCCTACGACGCGACGTCCCCAGGGGGCAGGGTCGTGTACTCTACGTGCACCATACACCCTCTCGAGAACGAGTGGGTTGTGTCAGAGCTCCTGAGCAGGAGGTCTGGTGCGAGGGTGCTCGAGTTCAGACCAGAGGGCCTCAAGGTCAGGCGGCCCCTGGAGGAGTGGAGCGGAATCCGGTTCGACCCCGAGGTAGCCAAGTGCTTCAAGTGCTATCCCTACGACAACGGCGGCGAGGGCTTCTTCGTCGCGCTGATCGAGAAGGGTGAGACGCGGTGAAGGTCCTCGATCGGTCTGACCGGAAGGCCCTGCTGGAGCTGCTGGAGAGGGAGTTCGGGATTGACGAGATTCCGCAGGACCTCGTCCTCGTCGAGGCCTCCGAGGGCAAGGTAAGGGCTGTCACCAGGGAGGCGTACGAGACGGCGCAGCGGATCGGGAAGGTGGAGGCTCTGGGTCTCTACGTCCTCAAGCGGACCAAGTTCGGCCTCTACCTCTCCGTCGAGGGATCCCAGCTGTTCGGTCCGAGGTTGAGGAGGAACGTGGTCGAGCTCAACGCCGCGCAGCTCGAGAGGTGGGCGTCCGGTCAACCGATAGACATCTCGGAGCTCGGAGCGGATCCCGAGGCGAGCTTCGTGGTGGCCCGACACGGACCGCTCTTCGCGGGGAGCGGGAAGGTCTCGAGGGACGGGAAGGTCCACCCGCAGATACCGAAGGAGAGGAGGACGCCAGTGGAGTGAGCCGCTCGGGCCTCAGAGCCTCCTGAGGTGCGTGAGTAGGATCACGGCTCCGATGAGGAAGAGGAGCGCACCGGCAGCGAACGAGACGGTGAGGAGCGTGGTCCTGATCGTTATGGGGGAGAACCAGATTCCGGCCGCTGCGAGGAACGGCGACATCAACGCTGTCCCCAGGAACACCAGCACGACGCCCACTATCGCTGGTCCTACAGCTGACATCTCGATCTCGGGTCCGATGTAGGGCTTCCCGCCAGACTTGGGAACGAGGAGGACGCCTATGGTGTAGAGCAGGACCGTCACCGCTGGCGCGACGATCAGGAGGGCGACCCCCGCAAGCCGCAGGATGTTGGGGTCGACGTTCAGGTACTCGCCGAGGCCGCCGAAGAGGCCAGCTATGACCCTGTTCCGATCTGACCTCTCGAGCCTCTTGGGCGAGGACGACATCTAGTAAACCGTGAAACCCTCCGGTCATAAACCGTTGTGACGGTAGGGTTCATCTGGGGAGCGAGCGGCCCTAGGCGGGTGAGCGGGGAGGGGATAGGCGGGGCCATCAAGGGTGGGGGCGATCTGGGAAAGGAGGTCCTCGAGAGGCTCAGGCGCGCTCACAGGCTGAAAATGGAGGACTTCGTCTCGAGCTACGTCAACCTGACCACCGGCTCCCCCTTCAGGGTCCTCGTGGCGACGATCCTCTCTCAGAACTCGACCGATAAGGCAGCGATGAGGGCCTACTCCGAGCTGGAGCGGTCGGTCGGTTTGACCCCCGAGGCCCTCGTGAGGGCAGGCCTCAGGAGGATAGCCCGTGCGATCAGGGTTGCGGGCCTCGCGGATGCCAAGGCCCGGGCCATAAGGGAGCTCGCTGCGCTGGCGCTGAGGCTTGGAGATCCCGACCTCAAAGGCCTCCTGGAGAGCGGACCGGACGCGGCGAGGGAAGCGCTTCTGAGGGTCAAGGGCATAGGCCCGAAGACGGTCGACGTCCTCCTCTCGAGCACCGGAACTCTCGACACTATACCGGTCGACACCCACGTCAGGAGAGTAGCCCAGAGGCTCGGTCTCGTCGGTGAGCGGGAGAGTTACGAGCGCATCAAAAGCAGGCTCGAGGAGGTCTTCCCACCCGGGACGAGGTACGAGGCCCACCTCCTCCTGATAGCCCACGGCCGCTCCGTCTGCAGGAGCAGGAGGCCCCTCTGCGACCGTTGCGTCCTCTCTGACCTGTGCGGTTATTATCGTCGGGCGGCTGGCGGCAGTTGATGCGATGGACGGAGATCATCGGGGTGCTCGACCCCAGGAGGCTCGCGTCGGAGCTCGAGGTCGGGGTCAGGATGAGGAGGGCCTTCCTCGTCTTCGGGCTAACATCGGCGGTCGCGACCCTTTCCTACGTCTACTCCCTGACCGTGAAGACCAGGTGGATCAACCCCTTCAACGGGGTCTTGAGCGGCGTCTACTTCCCGTTCACGTCTCCGAGGGACGTTGCGTTCTCCGGGCTGGGATACGTCGTCATCGGCACGGTCGTCACCATGTTCGTTTTGGCGACGATCGTTTACGTCAGCAAACCCACCCGGGGCTTCTCGGCGCAGCTGGTGAGCGCCGTCCTCCATGCAACCGTCGCGGTCGGCATCGCATCCGCATTCCTGCTCGCGTACAACGTAGCCCTCCCGGAGAGGGACGTCTATGTGGTAGGGTTCGAGCTCACGGGACTTAAGCTCGAGAACGTGACCTACGTGCTGGTCCAGCAGGGAAACGTGACCGTCGAGGGAGAGGCCCTGATCCTGAGGGCCGAACGCGTCACAGCGTTCGTCGAGGGAGGGGATGAAGCCCTTCGAAACGGATCGGGAGAACCGGGCTCTATCAGACCGGTCGTGAGGCTGTCCGACGTCAGCGTCAGGAAAGGGCTCGAGATAACAACGATCGGCGACGCGGAGCTCGTGATGGCGAAATACGACCTGATAACGTACGACTCCCTTGTCTCCTACAGGTTCTATCCTCCGATCAGCCGGGATCCCGTCTCGATCGCGGCGTCGGTCGCGTCCTGGCTCTGGCTCGTCGTTTACTCGGTCTGGGCGATGAAGAGGCTGACGGGCTCGAGCGGACTCTGGGCCTTCTCGGCGGCCTCGGTCACGCTGTTGGTCCTCCTCGTGCTCGGGATCCTGTGAGCCTCCCATACCTGTCCACCTCCCCGGCCCTTATCCTCGTGCTCGAGAGGGGCAACCCGTCCTCGGCCAGGACCATCGGCGATAACTCCACAGCGATCGGCGGCAGGCCGCGCTCGATCCTGACGGCGTTGACTTTGAGGCAGTTGGCGAGCGTGAAGGGGCTTCCGATGATGACGTCGAACGACGGATCCTCCGCTGGCGGCCCGAGCTCATCGGAGAGCGCTCCTATCTCGGCCCTGCTCAGCCAACCCCACCGCTCCAGCACCCTCTCGAGCTCCTCCCTCCTCTCCTGGTAGGGCGCGACGCCGCGCTTCCCAACTGAGGAGACGAAGTCGTCGGTGGTTAGGCCGATGAAGACGCGCTCCGCCGACCTGAAGGCCGCGTTCAGGAGCGCCAAGTGGCCCAAGTGAAGGTTGTCGAAGGTCCCTCCTATGGCACCCCTCCGGTAGATCGGCGTTATCCTGCGGGAGAGCCTCACCTCAGTCTCGACCTCATGGCACCACAACCTGACGGACCTGAGGGCGATCAGCGCCTGACCCGGAGTGAGGTTCAGGGCTGCTGCGAGCTCCTGCTGCGTGACGTAGGGCCTCCTCATCACCACCTCGAGGACCTTCGCCTTGAGGGAGGGGAAACCGGGCGACCTCGCCACGCACTCGTACAGCATCGCGTAGAGCTCCTCCCTCCCCAGGCCCATCGGGAATCCTTCCCGCATCCTGAGACAACACCGCTTCAGCCGATATGTAGGTGCGTCCTGCTGCAAGGGCCGGTTGGTCCGGGAATCCATATTACACGGTGATCTCTCCAGTTGATGGACGAGGATGCCGGAACGGGCGAAGAGTTTAACGGGGCTCGTCGAGGAGGCGCGCGAGACGATCAAGCTCCTGGAGTCTTTCCTCAGGTCGGGATCGAGGCTCGACTTCGTCCAATCGAAGGCGGAGGAGCTGACGGCCGCGCTATTGGACGCCCTCAAGGACCCCGAGCTTCCCGACGACCTCAGGCCAGAGCTCTCCGAGATGCTGGAGAGGGCAAAGTCCATAACTGAGACCGCGAGGAGGATGGCGGAAGAGGTGAGCTCGGGGTGGCGAGACGTGGAGAGGAGGAGCGCGGAGGGACTCCGGAGGACCTACTGAGGTCGGCGGTCGAGAAGGCCCTTTCGCTCGGCGCGAGCTACGCTGAGGCGAGGTATCAGCTCGACTACCACGAGGAGGTGAGCCTCAGGAACGGTTTCCCCGTCGCTGGAGGAAGCTCGGTCAACTCGGGCATCGCCGTCAGGGTCATCGTCAACGGCGCGATGGGGTTCGCGTCCACCAACAGGCTGAAGCAGAACTCGGTGAGGAACGCCGTCGAGAGGGCTGTGGCGCTGGCAAGGGCATCGGCGAGGCTCGTGAAGAGGCCCATTGAGATGAGCGAGGAAAACCTCGGGAAAGACAAAGTGCTGGTCAGGCCGAGGGTGAGGTTCGAGCACGTCGACGTCCAGGACAGGGTGGAGGCGCTGAGGGCCGCTGATCAGGGGCTGCTTGAGGGGGCCCGGAGTTCGGGGGTGGAGGCGCCATCTAGGTTCATCGGCCTCACCTGCGGCCACACGGAGAAGCACGTCATCAATTCTGACGGTGCCGACGTCTACTCCTGGATCCCTAGGGTCGCAATCAGCTTCTTCTACCAGCTCGCCTCCGACGGCAGGTCGATCTTCAGGCACAAGGACCTAGGGGAGTCCAGGGGGTGGGAGGGGTTCGAGAGGTGGAGGCTCGACGACTACCTGAGGGAGGACGCGGAGGCCGTTGGCCTGGTTCTCCGGAAGGGCATTGCGCCTCCTGAGGGTGAGATGGACGTCGTCCTCGGACCAGAGGTGGTCGGGTTGATCTGCCACGAATCGGCGGGCCATCCCGGAGAGGCCGATAGGATGCTCGGAAGGGAGGCGGCTCAGGCCGGCGAGACCTACATCAAGCCGGACCTCCTGGGTACCAGGATAGGATCCGATGCGGTCACGGTCGTCGACGACCCCACGCTTCCGGGCTCCTACGGCTTCTACCTCTACGACGAGGAGGGCGTCAAGGCGAGGGAGAGGGTTCTGATCGAGCGGGGCGTGCTGAGGGAGCTCCTCCAGAACCGGGAGACCGCGGCCGTCCTCGGAACCAAGAGCAACGGCGCATCTAGGGCGAGCGCCTACGACCGGGAGCCCATCGTGAGGATGGCGAACACCTACATGAAGCCAGGCGACCACTCGCTTGAGGAGCTGATCGAGGGCATCTCCTTCGGCGTCTACATCAAGACCTACTCCGAGTGGAACATCGACGACAAGAGGTGGAACCAGCGCTACACGGGCGTCGAGGCGTACCTGATCAGGAACGGCCGTCTCGCTGAGCCAGTTTACAAACCGATCCTCGAGATAACGACGAAGGGCCTCTACTCCTCCATCGACGCAGTAGGCAAGGACCTGGAGATGACCGCGGGCTACTGCGGCAAGGGTGAGCCCATGCAGGCGATACCCGTGTGGTTCGGAGGCCCCTCCGTGAGGGTCAGGAAGGTGAGGTTGCTGAGGCCCACCTGACGACTCGACCTCACTCGGCGTACTCTGTCCTGTCCCTGATGCCCAGCTCCCTGAAGACCTCCTTCCTCTTCCTGCATCCCTCGCAGACGCCGCAGTGGACTTCGCCCTCCTTCCAGCAGCTCCAGGTGAGTTCGAGCGGCACCCCGAGCTCCAGAGCCAGCCTAACGACCTCCAGCTTGCTCAAGCCCATCAGAGGGGCCTCGACCTCAACCCTGCGCCACGGCAGCATCGACCCGACCAGTTCGTTGAAGCTGCTCAGAAGGTTCCGGCCGACGTCGGGGAAGAGCTGCGAGTCCTCGGCGTTGTGGCCCGCAACGACCCTGTCAAGACCCCTTATCCAGGCGCAGTAGCAGCCGACGGAGTAGAAGACGAGGTTCCTGAAGGGGATGAGGGTGAGCGGTGCACCGTGGCTCTCGACCTCTGCCCTGATCTGGGCGCCCAAGTCCACCGCCTCGCGAAGGAATCCCAGGTCGAGCTCTACGTGCTCCTCGACGCCCGCCGCCTCGGCGATCGCCCTCGCAGCCTCAGCCTCGCGCCTGTTCCTCCGGTGGTAGAGGATCGAGAGGGTCGAGCACCTCGCGGCGTTCCTTCTGACGAGGTAGAGAGCCGTAGCCGAGTCGATCCCACCCGATAGCAGCACTAGGTATCCGAGCCTGCTGACGGAGCTCATCGCAGAAGCTCCGCTACCGCGTACTTCCCCACGCCCTCGCTCACGGTCACCCTGACCAGCACGGGCCTTACAGGGATCGACTCGATCAGCCTGCGGGCTATGTGGGCCGATATGTTCTCGACCGTCGAGTCGCCCTCGATCAGGGCCACCCTCGACTGGGGGACCCAGAGGTCGTAGCTCCCGCCCAGTCCATCGAAGGAGATCAGGTACCTGCCGTCCCGGACGTCCCTGACGTACTTCGGCGAGATGACAATCCTGTGGTCCAGCTCGTCTATCACCGACTTCACCAATCGCTTCAGGACGCCGAAGTCCATCACGTACCCCTCGGTCCTCTTGGGACCTGTGACGTCGACGGAGACCGTGGCCGTGTGGCCGTGCAGCGTCGAGCACTTCTCTATGTGCGGCAGGAAGTGGGCATAGTCGAAGCTCAGGCCGCCCTCGGAGACCTTCACCGTCGCCACACCCTCCTCCACCACAAGGCCGGCTCCGCGCAGCTCGGTGCCGTCACGGAACGAGACCGAGAACCCTCCGTCGGCCGAGAACCTGGCGACTACCCTCTCTGACCTGATCTCGGTGAGACCATCCTTCCTGGTGACCTCGTAAACTATGCCGTGGGCCGCGAGGAGGCGCTCGACCAGCGATCCTAAGGCGGACAACAGACCGGCCCTCAAAACCGGAACTGTCGAGGTCAATATAGGCTCTCCTGTCGGTAACGGGAAGTGGGTTCAGGCGCAGAGGGAGGGCGATCCGAGGCCGGTCGTGTAACGCTCCCCGAAGCGGGACATCGTCACCGGGTTCATCAGGTTCTCGATGGGCGAGTAGCCGTCGGTGAGCAGCGGAAACTGAGATAGGTCGTGTGAGGGGACGAAGGCCCTGGAGATGGGCCCCTCGAGCCCCAGCTGGGACGCAACGGGATCGGTCGATGCGCGGTCGAGCAGGGTCCTGGTGTCCGGAAGTGGGGCATCGCTCGCGACCACGATCACGTTCTGAACGTCATACGGGTCACCGCTCGAGACGGGAACGATCAGGACGTGGGGGAAGTGCTGGGTGAGGGTCCTGACGTAGGCCCAGAGGATGGCCGATGTGGGCCCTGCGAGCGAGGCGATTACGTTCGAGACGACCACGCCACCCTCCCTGACCCGCGATCTGAGCAGGCCGAAGAACTCGGACGTCGCGAGGTGGAACGGTATGTAGTTCTTGGAGTAGGCGTCGAGCACCACCACGTCGAAAACCGCATCGGTCACCATCAGATACCTCCTCCCGTCCATGACGACGACCTCTATCCTGTCGCTGAACTCGTCGAGGTGGAAGAACCTGCGGGCCACCTCCACCACCTTCTCGTCGACCTCAACCGCCACTATCCTCATTCCTGGGTAATGGCTCGCGAAGAACTTGGGGCCCGAGAAGCCCCCGCCGCCGATGAAGAGCGCCGTGGCGTTCCTGGTCTTCCCGTTGATGAGGGGACCCAGAACGAACAACCTGGTGTACGCGAAGGGCAGCGAATCGGGGACGCCGATGACCATGCCGCTGTGGAGGAGGCCGTTGATGTAGAGCAGCCTCGTGCCAGCCCTCTCGACCACGACGATCCTGGAGTAGGCCGAGTCGCCGACGTACTTCACGTCACCGATGTACGCGGAGGTGCAGACCAGGAAGGAAGGGGAGGTGACCAGCACCGAGAGAACCACCGCGATTGCCCCGGCCTTCAGCATCCCCGGGTGGCGGACGGCTCCCACAAGACCGATCGCGGAGAGGGTCAGGCCCGAGAGCAGGAAGATCGAGTTCACCTCGAGGTACTGCAACAGGAAGAATGTGGTCCCGAAGGTGCCCGCGATGCTGCCGAGCGTCGAGAGGGCGTAGACGTTACCAGAGACCGTTCCGAGCTCCTGCCTTCCCTGACCGATCTGCTTGACCGCCGCCGGGACGACAGCTCCCAACAGCAGCGACGGAACTCCGGTCACGATCGAAGCGCTCAGGACCGATCCGATCCTTTCCTCCAGCAGCTCGAACCTGAATACGGATGAGGCGAGCGCGGTCACGGTCGGGAGGGCCGTCACGTAGATCCCACCAACCAGGGCCATCGCGATCACCACCTTCCTCGGGTCGAACCTGTCCGAGAGGCGGCCGCCGATCCAGTAGCCCGAGGAGAGCGCGGTCAAAACAACGCCGATCACCCCGCCCCAGACGACCGCGGAGCTCCCGTAGAGCGCGGTTATCGCCCTGCCACCCGCCAGCTCCACGACCATGACCACCGCACCAGCGATGAAGACGATTGCCCTCAGGACGAGGTCCTCGAACCGCATCCCAGAGCGTTCGGAGCCTCCGATCAATTTACGTTCCGCGCGATCACCGCATCCTGCCGATCCAGCTGTAACGGTTTTCGGGAAAACGTGATATCCGCCGGGCGAAAACGGTCCTCGGATGAGCTACAAAAGGGGTAGGAGGTTAGAGTACGAGGTGAGGGACCTCTTCGCCTCGAGGGGTTGGCTGGTGGTGAGGGCCGCGGGGAGCAAGCCGGTTGACCTGGTCTGCATCAAGGGCGGTCAGGCTGTTCTGGTCGAGTGCAAGTACAACGACAGGCCCTCGCACGAGGAGCTCGAGAAGCTCAGCGAGGTATCCCGCGTCTCCGGCGCCAAGGTGCTGCTCGCGGTGAGGCCCAAGTACGGCAGGCTCCGGATCCTCGACCCCTGGACGAGGGAGGAGTACGCCCTACTATGAGGAATCACGTGGTCCGTGAGGGCTCGCGGAGGAGCCTCGGGTTCATGGCCGAAAACCCAAAGAGATCGAGGCGCAGCCGACCTGCATGATCCCTGGCGCTTTCACGGCCTCGTCCTCCAGGGCCTTCGCGGAGCTCGCGAGGGGGATGGGTGTCGCTGAGGGGCACTACAGGGAGACGCCTATCGGGTCTATCAGCAGCCTCGGAATCGGCACTTACCTCGGGGAGCCGGACGACGCGACGGACTCGCTCGTGGAGGAGGCGGTCTTCAGGCTCGTCTCGTCGGGTGCGGTGAACGTGATCGACACAGCGATCAACTACAGGTTCATGCGGGCGGAGGCAGCGGTCGGGAGGGCTATCCGAAGGCTCGTGGAATCCAATATCGCAGAGAGGAGAGCAATTCTGGTCTGCACCAAAGCCGGTTACCTGACGCACGACTCGCGGGAGAGGAGGTCCTTCATCGACTACGTCGAGGAGAGGCTCTTCAGGGCCGGCGTCGTCAGCCCCTCAGAAGTCGCGGGCGGCATCCACTCCATCTCTCCGAGGTACGTGGAGTGGAGCGTCCGGAAGAGCAGGGCCAACACAGACCTCGAGGTGCTGGACGTGGTTTACCTCCACAACGTCATGGAGCATCAGGTCCCGGTCTTCGGGAGGGAGGCGACGTACGCCAGATTGACCGAGGCCTTCGCGAAGCTGGAGGATTTGAGGTCCGAGGGGTTGATCGGGTGGTACGGGCTCGCGACCTGGAGCTCCCTCAGGGTTGAGAGGGACGCGGAGGAGCACCTCGACCTGCAGAGGGCCGTCGAGTGCGCCCTCTCGGTCGGCGGTAAGAATCACGGGCTGAGGTTCGTCCAGCTGCCGCTGAACGTCGCGATGCCGGAGGCAGTGACCCTGAGGAACCAGGAGGTCGAAGGCGAGCTCCTCACACCCGTCGAGGCCGCGAGGAAGCTCTCGCTCGTCGTGGTTACCAGCGCCCCCCTGCTGGAGGGCCGTCTGCTCAGGCGCGTCAACCTCAAGCCACCGCCCGGCATGACGCTCGCGCAGCACCTGATCCAGTTCGCCAGGTCGGCCTCGGACTGCACGCTGGTCGGCGCGAAGAGGCCCGAGCACGTCGAGGAGCTGATCCAGCTCTCGAGGAGACCTCCGGGAGAAGCTGGAACCGGGGAGCGCAGGTGAGAGTCTACGTCGGCATCGACCTCAGCGGCACCGAGAGGCGGCCCACCGCGGTGTGCGTTGCGAGGGTAGGTGTCTCCCTCGAGTTCCACAGCGTGCTGACAGACGAAGAGCTCGTGGATCTGGTACTTCGATCTGCTCCGGAAGCTGTTGCGATCGACGCGCCGCTGACGTCACCGAGGTCCGGGAGGGGCCTGAGGCGGTGCGACCTGGAGGTGAGGAGGCTCGGCGTCCCAATATTGCCGCCGACGATGGGGCCGATGAGGCTGCTGACCGAGAGGGGGTCCCGGATCGCGTCAGCCCTCAGGGAGAAGGGCCTGAGGGTCATCGAGGTCTACCCTCGTGGGGCGCAGAGGACGATGGGTCTGGTCGGAAGAGGCCGGAGGCCCGACAAGAAAGTCGCGGATCTCGTTGCGTCCCGGCTGGGGCTCCGCGTGGAGCGTAGTCTGACCGTTGACGAGGTCGACGCGATGACCTGCGCGCTCATCGCCTACCTCCACGACATCGGGCTGACCGTCGAGCTGGGGAATCCCGAGGAGGGGACGATAGTGATGCCCTCGACCGAGGCGTTCGCGTCTGGAGTGGGTAAGCCGAGCTTCAGAACGAGTACCTGAGCACCGGTTCCTCCGAGTTCCAGACGTAACCGCAGCTGCTGCAGTAAAAGGACCATATCCTGATGGAGGTGCTGTCCTCCGGGATCAGGGGGATCGTGAGCTCGCTGCCGCACCTCGGGCACCGGTTCCTCACGTAGCTCTTCCAGACCTTGACGCCCACGTGGTACCCCGCGACGGTCTGCGGATCGGTGGACGCGAAACCGGTGGTCAGCAGCAAGCGGGGAACCTCGTCCCTCTGAAGCCCGGCTTTCAGGAGCAGCAGCCCTCCCTCGACGAGGATGCGGTTGGACTCGAGCATGAGCGATCTCAGCTTCTTGACCTCGCGTCCGTCGTAGGTCACCGATAGGAGCCTGAACGATGAGGGCCTGAAGGGCAGCTCGAGACCCGACCTGACCCTGTCGGCAACACGGAATGTCTCACCATCGGCCTCGAGGACCTGGGCATCGACCGAGCCGTCGCCGTTCACGCTCAGACCGATGCTCCTCACCGCGTCCTCCCTCCTCAGGAGACCTGCCTCGACCAGCGCGTCCAGAGCCTCCGGCTTCAGCAGGAGCACCTCGCCCGCCTCATGGGGTTCCTCCAAACTCAAAACCCTATGCACACCGGACTACGTCACAGAAGGGCCTCCAGGACTATCGCCGCGAACAGCACCGCAAGGTACGGGCTCGTGAACTTGAAGAGCCTCCAGAAGTTCTCGAAGGTCGGCCTGAGAGCCGTCCTGATGCTGAGGAAGAGCAGAGCCCCTCCCAGCAGTGCGGCAACGGAGAGGTACAGCGGCCCGAGGGAGGGCTTTGCGATGGGCAGGGCGAGGGAGAAGGCGACGAGCAGGACGACGGTCGAGACGATGCACCGTATGGCCTTCCGCTCCTCGATCACGACGGGCAACATGGGAACGCCAGCCCTCCTGTAGTCCTCGCGGTACTTCATCGCCAGGCTCCAGACGTGTGAGGGTATCCAGAGCACGACCAGCGCTGCCAGAAGCCAGCCGTAGACGTCCGGGAAGCCGGTGGCGGCGGTGTAGCCGATCAGCGCAGGCGCGCCGCCCGAGAAGCTGCCGAGGATCACGTTGAGCGGCGTCCTCCTCTTTGTCAACATGACGTAGACCACCACGTAGTCGAGAACCCCGAAGACCGTGAATGCCAGGGCGTAGAGGTTGATCAGGGACGAGAGGGCGATGCCCGTAGCCGTGAGCAGGAGGCCGAAGTACAGGGCCCTCTCCGGTGGAGTGATCTTCCCCGAGGGCAGGGGCCTCCTCCTGGTTCTGGTCATGACCGCGTCGATGTCCCGCTCGAGGTAGTTCGCGACCGTCTCGGCACCTGCGCAGGCCGCGCTGAGGGATGCAGCGGTCAGGGCGAACGTAATCGGGTCGAAGGTGCCCGAGGATCCGGCGAAGTAACCGCCGATACCCGTGAAGACGAGGAGCCACCAGACGTTGGGCTTCGTGAGGACGAAGTAGGTCCTAACCGCGGTGACCAGCGATGTGGATGGGGCCTGCGCTGAGCCGCTCAACCGCGTTCCGGACTCCTCCCTCTCAATTTATGATTGTAACTGAAACCGCGTCTCGAGGTCAGAAACCGTTTAAGCGCCGGGGGCGGGACTCGAACCCGCGCGCCCCTCAACGGGGCAGCGGCTTTCAGGCAAGCTCTCCAGGCCGCCCCAATGGCCGCTATGGGACCCCGGCCCGGTTCGGGTTCCGGCGAACGCCCTATTTTTTCCTGTTCCTCTCGATGGCTCACGACGGCGGCTCGCCTAGTGCTATGAGGAGACGACGCGTCAGCCCTCAAACTCCCGCTTTCACGTCGAATAGGCCCATCGGGATAAAGCTCCTATCTTGCCCCGCAGCGGTACCCGCGGATGAGAGGAAGGGCGGAGGTCAAAGGGGCGGTGACGGTGGTTAACGCGATCTCGATCGGGAAGGGCGCGGCCATAGGGATCGATCTGAGGATGGCGGCGACCGTGGAGCTCACCGACGACGGCGTCTTCTCGTTCAGGTGCAGGGGTCAGGAGGCGGACGACTCCGTTGCTAGGACCGCGTTCAAGTTGGTGGCCGAGAGGAAGGCCCTCTCCGGGAAGGGGTGCAGGGTCGAGGTTGAGTCGGAGATACCGGTGGCGGTGGGGCTGAAAAGCTCCAGCGCTGCGGCCTCAGCGGTCACGCTGGCCCTCTTCGACGCCATCGGCGAGGTCCCGCGATACTGGGAGCTGCTCGACCTGGTCTCGGAGGTCTCGATACGCTCTGGCACGTCAATCACGGGAGCTGCCGATGACGCCTCCGCGTGCATGCTCGGGGGTTTCGTGGTGACCGACAACCGGAGGAGGGCCCTCCTGATGAGGTCAGAGCTGGAGGAGAGGCTCATGGCGGTGATCTCGGTCCCCGAGGGCAGGAGGACCTTCACCTCCTCCTTCAGGCGCGAGGACCTGCTCCCCATCAGGGGTCTCGTCGAGGTGGCCTTCGAGCTGGCGATGAGGGGAGATTACATCAGGGCTATGACGCTCAACGGCCTCGTTCACTCGGCGGCGCTGGGTTACGGAACGGACGTCACCGTCGCTGCTCTGAGGAAGGGGGCCCTGGCATGCTCCATCTCGGGGACCGGACCTGCGATCGCGGCGCTCTGCTACGAGGAGAATGTCGATGAGGTGAGGGAGGCGCTGGGATCCTACGGTGAAACCAGGGTGGTGAAGGTCAACAACCAGCCAGCGACGTTCGGCAGCAGGAGGGTTTCCCTTTGACGGGCGAGCGTGGGTTCAAGCAGGTGATAGTTGTCAGGGTTGACCTCCGCATGAGCGTCGGTAAGACCGCGGTCCAGGTGGCCCACGCCTCCGTCTCGGCGCTGCTCAGGGCCATGCGCTACCACCAGGCCTGGGTCGAGAGATGGCTCAGCGAGGGCCAGAAGAAGGTGGTGGTGAAGGCGAGGTCCCTGGAGGAGCTTGAGGAACTGCGGAAAAAGGCCGAGGCCCTCGGGCTCCCGTGCGAGCTGGTCTCCGACGCCGGCCTGACGGAGCTCGAACCCGGGACGGTGACCGCCCTCGGGATAGGACCAGCGCCGTCCGAGATGGTTGACAGGGTTACCGGTTCCCTTCCCCTCCTCTGAGGGCCGCTACGTCAATACCTCGTCGAGCATCCCCTGCTCCCTCGCCTCCCTCAGCTCGATGCAGATCCTCCTCCCCATCGAGACGGCCCTTCTCAGGAACAGCTTCGAGTAGTTCCCGCCGGTTCCCATGTGGGCGTTGGTTCCTCCACCTATCCTCGGTGCGAAGTCGTAGACGACCGCGGAGAGGTCCGGCATCACCATCAGCTGGAGCGTGAAGGGCCCGATCAGCCCCGGCGGTTCTAACCTCGAGGCAGCCTCGACGACCCTCTGACCCATCTCGTAGATCTGGTTCAGCAGGCTCTCCCTCAGCGTTGCGGGCTCGTGACCTACCTCGATCATCGAGGGCGTCCTTGCGATCTCGAGCTGCTCCCTGGCGGTGAGCCTCAGGAAACCGTCGAGGTCGCTCTGTATCCTCCTGTCGACGCTGACGATCTCGAGCCTCCTCCGTACCCTGCTCGCGAAGAAGTTGACGTTGAAGTGCGCTCCGAGGAGCAGCTCCTCGATCACCGCAGCTTTCAGCGTCCCCTCGCTGATGGTGCCCGTTTCGAGGGCCCTCCGGACCTTGCGCTTCAGGTCCTCCGCATCGGTCGCTATGATGAAGGCACGCTCCTGGGTCCGCTCGGCCTCCTGCACCTTAAGCATAACTGGCCTGTCGACCTCGTCCACGTCCCGGAAGGTCCTGGGCCTCCTGACGCCCGCCTCATCGAGGAGCCTGTAGTAGTTCTTCTCGCCGGTCCTCTCCTCCCACCTGAGCATCATCCTGTTCCCGAAGACCGGAACCGATAGGTGCCTCTCTATCCCCTCGTACCCCACGTATACGGCCATGCTCCTGTTGGGGACCACCACGCTCCCCAGCTCTCGGAGCCTCCCCTGAACCCGTTGGTCGAGCATCTCGCGGTAATCCTTCAGGTCGATGTAGTGGTCTATGAGTTCGGGCAGAGCCCTGTAGATCGCGTCCCTGCCCAGCCTGCATAGAGCGACGGTCGCGAAGCCCTCGTCCTTCGCCCCGTCGAAGACGTCAAGGGCCGAATGGGATGCGACGCACGCCACCGAGTCCGCCCTCATCGCAGTCAAGTGCGGCAGCGCTGGGGTAAAGCGGTAACCTCAGGTCAGCACCTCCTCGAGGGCCCCCCGTTCCTGGGCCTCCCTCAGCTCGAGCGCAACCCTCTCGCCGACGGTCATGGGCCTCCCGAAGTAAAGGGCGAGGTACGGGCTTCCGTGGACGAGGTAGACGTTGGTGCCCGCGACGATCCGGCCGGAGAACTCGAACGCGAGGACGTTCAGGTCCCTGTCCACGACGCACTCGAGGCAGAAGGGCCCCGCGAACTTCCCTCCGAGCTCTCGCTTCACCGCGCTGACGAAGCGCTCCCCGTATTCGAGGAACGTCTCCAGCAGCCTCTCCCTCGGGAAGACCGGAAGGTTACCGACGACGGTGAAGGTCGGCGAGTAACGCGAGGCCACGTCAACAGGCGCACGCCTCAGCCCGTCGACGTCGGACTCGTACCTGATGTCGAAGCCGGTGATCTCGGTCCTGTCGTGGATCGGCGAGTGGAAGTAGTGCGCGTAGAGGGTGGTGCCGATCAGGTACTCCTGAACCATCACCTCATCCGGACTCCCTGCGAGCCTTTTCTCGACGGCCCAATGGAGCAGCTCCCTCACCTTCTCGGGGTCCTCGGTGACCTCGTATCCCTTGCCGCCCTTGGCTCCGGGGAACTTGACGATGACCGGACCATCGATCTCGTCCGGAGAAGAGTAAGTCCTCGGAGTCGGGATGCCCGCGCTTCTCAGGAGCTCCATCTTCCGGCTCTGGCTCGCCTCGGCCCTCAGCAGCTCCCTCGACCCGAAGACCCTGACGCTCGACCTGGCAAGCGTTTCCGGCCCGACGTACTCCACCACCGACCCGTTAGGGACCAGGACGTAGCCGCGCTCGGCGAGACGCTCCAGCGTTTCGGGCCCGGAGTACTCGATCAGCTCGCACCCGATCCCCGGAAAGCGCCGGTACAGCCTCAGGCTCTGCTGGGGGCCGAAGAGAGCTACCCGAACGCCCTGCGCCTCGCCGCCGAGGACGAGCTGGAGCGCGCTGTGGCTCGCGAAAACAGCCATCCCTAGACCATTCCCGTAATTCATCCGGCTATCTTCAGCGCATCCCTTATTAACCATTGGGCTAAATTCGGGGGCGTGGCTATGCGGAGGGTGGCGGACGACTGGCTGGTGAACCAGGTCGCCTACAAGATAGCGGCCGAGATCGTCTTCTCGACCGATCCTGGCAAGACCATGAGGAAGTGGAGGCTGATCTTCGGGCTGACGCAGAAGGACGTGGCTGCAGCGATGGGCATATCCTCACCGGTCCTGAGCGACTACGAGAAGGGGAAGAGGAGGTCTCCGGGGATCAACTTCGTCGGGCGATACGTCAGGAGCCTGATCGAGCTGGACATCAAACGCGGTGGGAAAGTGGTCCACAAGATGTTCGAGGGGACGCTGAGGCTCCAGCACTCGGTCATCGACATGGTGGAGTTCCCCGCGCCGGTAGAGACAGAGAAGGTTGTCTCCGCGGTCCTCGGGATCCCGCTCACGGTCCCGGAGGAGATATCGGGGCACGTCTACGGTTACACGGTGATCGACAGCCTCTCCGCGATAACGGAGCTGGGGCCGTACGACTTCGTCAACCTCTTCGGGCGGAACTCGATGAGGGCGATGGTCTTCACCAACGTCTCCACCGGCAGGTCACCCATGGTCGCGATACGCGTCTTCCCCCTCAAGCCTAAGGTTGTGGTGCTTCACGGGCCCAAGACGCCCGACTCGGTCGACGAGCTGGCGAAGAGGCTCAGCGAGATCGAGCGGATCCCGCTAATCCTCTCGACGGCCGACTCGGTGGAGTCCATGATCAAGTCGCTCAGGTCGCTGGTGCGGTGAGCCATGGGCGGCGTCCTGGTGGGTTGCTGCGGCTTTCCGGTCTCGATGAGGAGGTACGTCCAGCGCTTCAACGCGGTCGAGGTCCAGTCGACCTTCTACAGGGTCCACGAGCGCAAAACCCTCGAGCGGTGGAGGAAATCGGTTCCGGAGGGTTTCGTTTTCGCGGTCAAGGCTTTCCAGGGAGTGACGCACCCGAGCAACAGCCCCACTTGGAAGAGGTCGAACGTCAGACCTAAGCCTGGTCACGGGTTCCTCCGCATGAGCAGGGAGGTGATGGAGAGCTGGGAGGTCACGCTGGAGGCCTGCAGGGCGCTCCGTGCCGAGTTCTGCGTCGTCCAGACCCCCGCCTCCTTCACGGATACGCCCTCGAACGTCGAGAACGCCCTCCGCTTCTTCAGGGAGATCGATCGGGACGGGTTGACCATCGGGTTCGAGCCGCGGGGTTGGAGCGAGCCGTGGGTCAAGAAGGTCTGCGAGGAGGCAGATGTGGTGCACGTTGTTGACCCATTCGCCTCGGAGCCCGTTCACCTCTCCAGCAAGAGGGTGCTCTATCTCAGGCTGCACGGTTCTCCGCCGGGAAAGAAAATGTACAGCTACACCTACACCGACGAGGACCTACGGAAACTGGAGCGATACCTGCGGAGGATCGAGTTCAGGAGGGCATACGTGATGTTCAACAATGTCACCATGTTCGACGACGCCTACCGGTTCCTGCACCTCCTTCAGGAGGCCGGCTGGGAAGTCGACCAGAGCATGTCGAAGTAAGTCTGGGCTAACATGGTGAGCATCGAGTGGGCAGAGTGGATGCCCAACCTGGGCACCTGCCGCTCCGGCTCCATCAGGACCAAGACCACCTCCGAGGCGTCGGCTATCACTCCCCCTCCGAAGCTCAGCTCCCTCCTTCGGACCTCCGCGTGCTCCGCTAACTTCCTCGCGTCCCTGTCGTCGACCTCGTTCCCCAACAGGACCCTCACCGATCCACCCCGCTCCCTCATTATTGATGCGACGGGAATCAGGGTCTCCTCGACCTCCTCGGGTATCAGCGGCAGCGCGACCGCGAGGCTCCTTCTGGCCTTGGCGATGGTCGACTTGACCCGTTTCCAGAGGTCCTGCTCGCCCCTGACGATCACCAGCTCCGGCACCTCCTCGCCCACGCCGCCGCGGTAAAGGGGCATCAGCTCGTCCGCGAGGGCCTTCGCCAGCTCCTCCATCTCGCGCTCCACCCTCATCAGGCTCCTCCTCAGGGCAACCTCCGGGTCCTGAGGCCTGTATTTCGTCGGCCTGGACTTGACCGCGATCGCCCAGCCCTTCTCTATCAGCGAGTTCATCACCTCGTAGACCCTCGATCTGGGAACGTTGGCGGCCTCGGAGACCGCCTGTGCGGTTCCCTCGCCCAACTCCAGCAGCGCGAGGTACGCCCTGACCTCGTATCCCGAGAGCCCGAACCTCTTCAACAGACCTACAAGCCGTTCTCCCTGCGCCACCAACCGTCTCCCTCCGCAGGGCTGGCCGTTCATCGAGCTATAAAATCGCAAGGAAGAAACCGGTGGCGGCGATCGAAGGCCTGGTGCTCCCGGAGGAGATTTATCCAGCTGCGGAAGGGGCTGCGGCGTGATCGAGCTCCTCGCGTTCGACGTTTACGGCACGCTCTACGACCTCAACAGCCTCGCCTCTGCCCTAAGGGGAGTGGTCCCAGAGCCGCAAGAGTTCCTGAGGGTCTGGAGGGCCAAGCAGCTGGAGTACACCCACCTGCTGTCGCTGATGGAGCGGTACGAGAACTTCTGGGTCGTCACCGAGTGGGCATTGCGATACACCGCACGTAGGTTCGGCGTCTCACTCGACAGGCAACAGGAGAGGAGGCTGATGGAGGCGTGGCTCAACCTCAGGCCGCACGAGGACGCGGTGGAGGCGCTTCCGGAGCTGGCAAGGCGTTTCAGGCTTGTCGCGCTGACCAACGGCGACAGGGGTATGGTCGACGAGTTGCTCAGGAACACGGGTCTGAGGAAGCACTTCACTGAGCTGCTATCGGCGGAGATGGTGCGCGTCTACAAGCCCAGCCCGAGGGTTTACGGCCTCGTGGACAGGTTCGGTGTGGCGAGAAGCGAGGTGGGCTTCGTCTCCTCGAATCCCTGGGACCTGGCCGGTGCAGGCGCTGCGGGCCTCTTCACCGTCTACCTCAACAGGTACAACCTGCCAATGGAGGAGTTGGGCGTAGAGGCAAGGATCGAGGTGAGGGACCTGAAAGAGCTGGCGGAGGTGATTCAACATCGTCCCTGAGCCGGACCGACCCTCAGTTTTCGGCCAGCCCCCACAACCCCACCCACTTAAATGCAACTAGAGGCCTCTCTGAGCGAGGGGCATGTCATCGGGTCTGGAGAGGGTCGTCGTCATCGGAGCGGGAACGATGGGGCACGGGATCGCGCAGGTCGCTGCGATGTCGGGGTACAGCGTCACCGTGGTCGACGTCTCTGAGGAGATCCTGGGAAGGGCACTAGAGAAGATCAGGTGGAGCCTTGGGAAGTTCGCGGAGCGCGGGAGGATCAGGCCCGAGGAAGTCGAGAAGGTTATGGGCAGGATCAGGACCACCACCTCGCTCGAGTCCGCATGTGCGGATGCGGACGTGGTGATCGAGGCGGTCTTCGAGGACCTCCAGGTGAAGCTCGACACATGGCGGAGGGCCAGCAGGGCCGCAAGGAGGGCCAGGCTCCTCGGTACCAACACCAGCTCCATCCCGATCGATGAGCTGCAGGCCGCGGTGGAGAGACCGGAGAGGTTCCTCGGCATCCACTTTTTCAACCCTCCACAACTGATGCAGCTGGTGGAGGTCATCATCGGGAGCAGGACGAGCGAGGAGACGAAGAGGCTCGCGACCGAGTTCGCTAGGTCGCTCGGCAAGACCGTCGTGACGGTTAACAGGGACGTTCCGGGGTTCATCGTCAACAGGGTGCTCACGCGGTTCTTCGAGGTCGCATGCCACCTCGTGGAGAAGGGGAGGTACACACCGGTCCAGATCGACTCGGCTTTGAAGTACAGGGCGGGCTTCCCGATGGGCGCCTTCGAGCTCGCGGACTACGTGGGCATCGACGTCGCTTACAACGTCTCGAAGGTGATCGCCGAGCGCGACAGGACCTTCAGGCCAATCGAGCTCCTGAGGAGGTACGTGGAGAGGGGGGAGCTGGGTGCGAAGACCGGGAGGGGTTTCTACGAGTGGCCTGCAGGCGCGAGGCCGAGCATACCCCAGGACGCTGGCAGGGACGTGGACATCTGGTACATGATCGTGCCTGGGATGAACGAGGCAGCGAGGCTTGTTGAGCAGGGAGTCGCCAGTCACGAGGACGTGGAGACCGCCATGAAGCTCGGCCTCAATCTGCCCCGAGGCGTTTTCGGCTACGCTTCGGAGCTGACACCGGAGAAGGTGAACTCCGTGTTGAGCGAGCTCAGGGCGGAGCTGGGTGAGGGCTACGCTCCGTCGTCGTACCTCCTTTCGCTCGTATCCCAGCCGAGACCAGCTGCTGCGTCGTTCGAGGAGATCGAGGTAAGGAGGGAGCCGCCGATAGGCTGGATCGTGCTGAACCGTCCTCACAGGCTCAACGCCATTTCGCCCAAGATGATTGAGGAGCTGGAGGTGGCCCTCAAGGACCTCTCCGAGGACCGCTCGGTGAGGGTGATAGTTCTGACTGGTGCCGGAGGTAGGGCCTTCTCCGCAGGTGCGGACATAACGGCCTTCTCCGAGATCCTCGCCACCGAGAGCAAGGTGCCCATGGCCCACCGCTTCTCGCTGAGGTTCAACGAGCTCCTCCGTAAGATAGAGAGGTCTCCCAAGCCGGTGATAGCCGCGATCGACGGTTTCGCCCTCGGCGGAGGTCTGGAGCTGGCACTCGCGTGCGACTTCAGGATCGCCACCGAGAGGTCGGAGGTCGGTCAGCCCGAGATCAGGCTTGGTCTCATTCCGGGAGGGGGTGCTACCCAGCGGTTGACCCGCTTGATAGGGCCGTCCAAGGCGAAGCTCGTGATCTTCCTCGGCGACCGGATCAAAGCGGAGGAGGCCCTCAGGTTGGGAATCATCGACAAGGTGGTCCCCCCGGAGGGCTTCGAGCGTGAGGTGAGGGAGTTCGCGATGAGGCTGGCGGAGATGCCTCCAATCGCCCTCGCCGCTGCGAAGGACGCCATCAACGCGGCCCTCGAGGTCCCGATCGACGAGGGGCTCCGGCACGAGTCGAGCCTGTTCGCCCACCTGTTCGCGACGAAGGACCTGATGGAGGGCATATCCGCTTTCTTCTCGAAGAGGAAACCGGAGTTCAAGGGAGAGTGAGGTTTTGGAATCTGAGGCAGACCGGATCCAAATGACGTCGGGATCCGAAGAGGACGGGACCGATCAGGACTTCAGCAGCGTCGCCGCCTCCTCCCTCAGCACCCTCCTCAGCACCTTGCCGGTCATGCTCACCGGCAGCTCCTCCTTGAAGAAGATCCTGTAGGGCACCTGGAACGGAGCCAAGTTCTTCCTGCACCACTCCATCAGGTCCTCCTCCTTGACCTTCCCCCTGTACTCGGGCTTCAACACCACGAACATCACGACCCTCTCACCGACCTCAACGTCCGGCACGCCAACCACGCCCACCGCCTGGACCGCCTCGTGCTTCAGCACCAGGTTCTCCACCTGGGCCGGGTAGATCGACCATCCCTTGTACTTGATCAGGTCCTTCTTCCGCTCGATGATGTAGAAGTATCCCTCCTCGTCGACCTTGGCGATGTCTCCGGTCCTGAACCACTTCCTCCCGAAGAGGGTGAAGAAGGCCGTTCTGTTCGCCTCAGGGTCCTCGAGGTAACCTTCCATGACCTGCGGCCCCGAGATCGCCAGCTCGCCCTCCTGTCCAACCCCCAAAGGCACGTTCGATTCCAGCTTGAAGACCCATGCGAGCGTGTTCGGGACCGGCAGACCGATCGAACCGATCTTCGTCCTCGCAGGCGGGTTCAGGTGGGTTATGGGGCTGGTCTCGGTGAGGCCGTATCCCTCCACTATGCGGACGCCCGTCGCCTGCTCGAACCTCTTCGCTATCTCCTCGTGCAGCTTGTCGGCACCCGAGACGCAGAGCTTGACGTGGGAGAAGATCTCCCTCCTGAACTTGGGGGAAGAGATCATCGCGTTGTAGAGGGCCGGAACCCCGAAGACGATGGTTACCCGGTACCGCTCGATCAGCTCTAGAATCTCGTCGACGTTCGGCCTCGGAACCACCACGAGCCTGAAGCCGAAGGTGAGACCAAAGCCCATGATCGCCGTCTGGCCGTAAATGTGGAAGAACGGGAGGACCGCCAGCACAGTCTCGTCCTCGCTGAGCGCGGTCTTTGCCACCTCGTAGCTCTGGTGTATGTTCGAGACGAGGTTCCTGTGGGTGAGGACAGCCGCCTTCGGGAGGCCCGTGGTGCCGCTGGTGAAGCATATCGCCGCAGGGGTCGATGCCGGGTCAGGTCGTGCGATCTCGTCCGTCGGGAGAGGTCTGCTCGAGAGGACCCTGTTGTAGCCGACGACCATGGCGTCCCTCTTCACCGGCTTCGATGGCACCTTCCTCAGCAGCTTTCCGAGGACCCGCTTGACCGGTGGCAGATGGTCGGCGATGTTCGAGACGATCACCTTCTCCACGGAGGTACCCTCAACGGCCTTCAGGACCTCATCGTGGAACAGGTCGAGCGTGAAGACCGCCTTAGCCCTGCTCTTCGCGAGCATGTACCCTATCTCCCCAGCCTTGTACAGCGGGTTGATGGGGACGACAGCTGCGCCCGTCATGAGGGTCCCGAAGTACGATGCGATGAACTGGGGCGAGTTGGGAAGGACGAGTGAGACCCTGTCGCCCTCTCTCACGCCGATCGACCTCAGGTAACCTGCGACCCTGAGGGCAGCGTCGAGGACCTGGCCGTACGTGAACTCCGAGCCCGCGAAGATCACCGCGACCTTGTTGGACCTCCGCTCAGCCGACTCGAGGAAGAGCTCGTGGTAGGTCTTCGCCGGGATCTCGATGTCCGGCCTGATATCGGGCGGATACGATTTCACCCAGAACCTGTTGATGATGAGCTCGTCTACTGTGGACATTTCCTTAACGCTTCAACCCTCACGATTTGTATTAAGCGTTTTTGACTCCGCCAACGCTGAAAACCGGCTATCAGCGCTCAACTGATCTCCTCGAGGATCCGCTGCAGCAGAATTCTGTTGCTTGCGGCGATCAGCGGATAGCGGTTGCGAGTCACCAGCTCGAGCTCCTCGGGGTCACCGTCGCCCGTCCAGAGGGGACACCCGAGTTTCTTGAGGACGTACATCCCTGGTACGATGTCGAACACCCTCATCTCCGGGGTGATGCAGACGTAGGCGTCCAGGACGCCCAGCGCTATCTGCTCCAGCTCCACCAGCGACGACCCGAGGTTCCTCACGTGCTTCAGCGCCCGCACGAGCCTCAGGTACCTCTCCACGTCCCTCGGTCCCCTCTTGGCAGCCCTGAAGTCGAGCGTCACTACGGACTCGCGCAGGTCCTCAACGTTCGATGGTCCCTTCGAACCCTCGGGCAGAACGACGTTGTCCTCTGTGGCCAGCACCAGCTCCCCGCTGACGAAGTCCAGCACGCCGGCGGCGAAGACGTCCCTGAACTTGGACGATGACGCGATGGCTATACCAGCTCCGAAGTGCCTCATGCCCCGACGCATGTTGGTGCTGCCGTCCACCGGGTCTATCAAAACAACCAGCTCCTGCTCGGACTCGGCGTTGATGATCCCCGACTCCTCTGCGACGACCGTGCACCTCCTCAGGTCGAGTGACCTGGCCAGCTCCCTCATTATCGCCTCCTCGCACATCAGGTCTGCCACCATCGCCATGTCTCCGAAGCTCCCCCTCCTGACCCGCTGGCTGGCGGTGCCCTTCCTCGCCAGGTCCCGGTAAACCTCCATCGCTCTGGTCAGCGCCGACCTGATCAGGTCACCCGGCTCCACTGCCCTTCGCCCTCCTCCTGAGCCCCTTCGCCTCCAACGCCCTTTTAACGTGTGAGACCAGCAATGGGTACCTCCTTGCGAGGTCCGCCTCGACGAGCCTCGCCAGCTCGCTGCTGATGCTGAACCTCGGCTGGGTGTTCTTCAGGTAGTTCAGCACCGCCGCAGCCACCGGCGAATAGAAGGCCAATCTCGGCTGGGAAACCGCCTGCGAGACGCTCACCTGCAACACCTTCTTGTCGATCTGGGGTTTAGTCACCTCGCCCGACCTCCGCTCCTGCCTTCCCTTGTTGCTCAGCTTGCCCCCCTTCCCGCCCCTCTCGGGCATGGTGGTAGTGATCGTTGTTGAGTTTTAAGGTTAAACGTTTTACGTGTAAGGTAAAACCGATCAGCCACACGATCTTGATAATTCAAATGAGATTGAAATGGTGATCCAGACTACATTCCCCCAACCGATCCGTTTGGCTGGCCCGACGGAGGACGTTGTGTTTCGGGTCACCCTTATCAATTGGAAGGTGTCAAGTTCCGTGCCCCCTGCCTATGAAGATGGTTTGCGCAGTCCATTAGGAACAAATCCCAAAAGCATCCTTAAAAGCTGCGAACATTTTCATCCTAATTCAAGTTAGATGGAATTAGCTGTAATCTCTCCGGATCTCCTGCCTGAACACGATCTGCAACGCTGGTCTCCCAATCTCTCGGTTAAGGTAAAACTTTGAACATAAACGATCAACGGTTTATGGTAAACAACTTCAAAGCCCCACTCGCCTGTCTGCGAGGATCTGAGTCCAGCAGGCTGGTGGATGGCTGGGGTAGGTGGGGCTGGGCTGACCGAATTGGAGACGATTCGACCTTCAGGCGAAAGCCCTGGACGCACGATTTATTAGAAAACGCAAACGACGTCCGATGACAAGGAAGAAGTTGGACGGGACTGGTTCGGTCGGACGGCAGCAGGTCCTCAAAGCCGATATGCAACCCATCATAGGAAAACACGTCTACGGTAACCTGTACGGCTGCGACCCGAAGGCGCTTGCGGACGAGCGGCTAATCGAGAGGCTGGTGAGGGAGGCGGTTGGCATCGCGAGGGCCACGCTGATGGAGGTCAAGACCTGGAAGGTAGAGGGGGTGAAGGGAGGGGTGTCGGTGCTGGCGCTGATCACCGAGAGCCACATCGCCATCCACACCTGGCCGGAGTACAGGTACGCCACAGTCGACGTCTTCACATGCGGCGACCACAGCGACCCCAAAGCCGCATTCGAGCACATAGTCAGATCTCTTAAGCCGGAGTGGGTGGTTCAGCACTACGCCGACAGGTCCTCGGTGACGACCGCTGCTTGGCGCCCGGGGGAAGAATACGCCGATAAAGGACGAGGTATCACCGGGAAACGGGGCTAAACCAGCTCTGCCAGCCGATTTTTTACGTTCTGCCCTTCATTTCACCTGAAAGGATGATACTGTCGGACTTCGACCTGTGGAACTACATCAGGAGCGGGAGGCTCAGGGTCGAGCCGATATTCGAGGACACGGTCAGGGAGAACGGCCTGGACCTGAGGATAGGCGGCGAGATCGCCCGACTGAAGAGCACCGATGCCGTCCTCGACACGAGGGACGGCGACGTCTCGGGCTTCTACCGGATAGAGAGAGGCGATTCCTTCGTCGTGGGGCCGAGGGAGCACGTCCTCCTCCACACCATCGAGTACATCTCGATGCCGAGGGACCTGATGGGGTTCGTCAACCTCAGGAGCACCTTCGCGAGGCTGGGCCTCTCGATACCGCCCACGATAATCGACGCCAACTTCGAGGGGCAGCTCACGATCGAGATGGTGGGGGGAGAGTTCCCGGTGAGGCTCTACGCCGGACAGCGTTTCCTCCACGTGGTCTTCGCGAAGCTGACCTCGGAGGTCGAGCGCCCCTATCAGGGCAGGTACCAGGGTCAGAGGGGGGTGAGGCTGCCGGAGCTCGTGAAGGGATCGTGAGGCGGTGGGAGGGGACGGAAGGCCGTTGCATCAGGTCAACGGGATCTCTAGCATGTCCCGGGCCACCACCACTCTGCCCCTGAAGGACGCCCTCACGGCATCGACGATCTCGTGCTCCCTACCGGTCCACGCTGGTGAGAGATGCGTCACGACCAAGGTACGAGGGGATGACCGGGACGCAACCTCCGCAAGCCCTTGCTCAGATGTGTGCTGGCCCATCAGCCTCTCCGAGGGGAAGGTGCACTCGTGGACCAGAAAATCGGAGCCTGCGGCCAGCCTGACGACCGAAGGGGTCGGGGCCGTGTCGCCGGAGTAGATGACCGAGATATTGCCTGCATCAACCCGCACCGCGAAGCCGTTGGGGTGGTCGACCGGAGCGAAGCGGAGGACCAGCTCCCCCAGCCTCACCTCGGAGCCCTCATCCACCTCGACCGGTTCCACAAGGCGCAGCATCCGGTTCCACTCGGCGACGTAGCTGTAGAACGGGTTAGACTCCAGCAACGCTCCCAGGAACCTCACGAGTCCTGGAGGACCGATGAGCTTCACAGGGTTCTCCGGTCTCCTCGGGTAACCTCGGGCGTCGGCGGCGAGCGACGAGATGAGGTCCGGAAGGTCGGAGGTGTGGTCGACGTGGAAGTGCGAGAGGAAAATTGCGTCGAGCTCCGTCGCGTCTATTCCAGCGTTGTAGAGCTTCTGGACCACGGACGGGCCGCAGTCGAGGAGCAATCTCCTCCCTCGGACCTCGAGGAGGACCCCTGCGCCGTACCTTCCAGGGCCGGGTTTCAGCGTACCGGTACCCAGCATCAGAAGGCGATCGGGCACGCGCTCACCCCACCCCGCTCTTCACCTTCCTCACCACCCTGACGTTCACCAGCTCTGTGACTGGATACTGACCTGATTCGTCCTTCTCGTACTGCTTCACCGCGTCCCAGACGTTCAGCAGCGCTCCAACGACGGCCGCGAGCGCCTCCATCTCGACGCCCGTCTGCTCAAGAGCCCTCACCGTGGCCCTAGCGCGGACCGCGGACCTCTCCTCGTCGATCGCGACCTCGACGTTGACCGACTCGATCCTGATGGGGTGACATAGGGGGAGGAGCCGTGGCGTCTCCTTCGCGGCGATGATCCCGCCGAGCTGGGCCAGCTGCAGGGGATCGCCCTTCTCAACCTCCCCCTTTCTGATCCGCTCAATCGTCTCCGGCCTCAGGCGCAGATACCCCTCGGCGACGGCCTCCCTGAGCACAAACGGCTTGTGGGAGATGTCGACCTGTTTCACGTGCGACACCGGAATTTCGCGGATCTGCTCGGTATTTAAGCGCGTTTTATGTCGAACGAGTCCAGTCTCTTCGTCGTTCCGAACCCGGAACCCAACAGACTCGATCACGACCGTCGACAAATGGATGGAGAACGCTAACTCGAATGAGATGCATGAAAAATGCCGAGGTTCTGAAGAAATCCTGGGTGACCTCTGCAGTCGATTCGGGGCTCAGCGGAACAGCCTCGTTATCGCCGAGGCTATGGGCTCGGAGAGGAAGGAAATGCCCTGGCTTATGACGAGGGAGATGGCGACGAAGGTGCCGAAGAGCAGGACAGCGATCGCGACGTTCCCCCGCTTCAGCTCGGCCTCAACGGTGAACTCCTTGATGTCCACGCCGGGTATCTTCTCCGCGGCCTTCACAAGCCAGCCGTACACCCTGTTCTGCGCCCAGACCACCAGGACAAGCGCCAGCGGCAGGCCGATGAAGAGCTGGATGAGGCCGCCGATGAGGGCAGCGGCGTTGAACTGGCCCGGAACAACGGACTTGCTGATTCCGGAGACGGCCTGTCCTATGACGTTGGCGACCGCGATCAGGATCCCCGCTATGTAAACGCCGACCGCGAGGTTCTTGTTCCTGAGTTCCTCGAACTCGTTGATTCCCTTCGTAGTCCTGTCGAGGACGTTCAGCGCCAACGTTATGCTGAACAGCGCCAGCGCCACCGCCAGGATCAGCTGGACGACCGCTATCACCAGGTCCAGGAGCAACTCGAGCACCATTCCCACCACCCGTCAATTATGTTGTGGTTTTTGTGATATTTCAACCTCATTCAGGTTTCCAAATGTTGGGGTGCCGTTATTTTTATTTCGTCCTCAGCAAAAATTACATCACCAATCGTGTGATTGTGAGTTGCCTAGGCTAAGTTTGCAGTTCAACCGGATAATGCGATCATCCCCTGAGGACTGCCCTCCTCAGCAGCTGGATGGCGAGCGCGGGATCGACGCCCTTCGGGCAGACCTGGCTGCAGGAACCAGCGAAGTGGCAGCGCCAGATCCCAGTGGCATCGTCGACGAGCCTAAGCCTCTCCCTACCTCCCTGATCCCTGCTGTCGGCGTAGAACCTGTAAAGCCAAGCCAGCGCCTGAGGACCTGGGAACTCGGGGAGCGCGGTAACCACGGGGCAGGCGGAGTAACACAGGCCACATGATATGCAGTAGGAGAACTGTATGTAACGCTCCAGCTCCTGGTCGCTCTGGAGGTACTGCCTCGTGGGGTTCTCCTGCTCCTCCGCGTCCTTCCTGATCAGCCACGGTTTGACCGCGCGGTGCTTCGAGAAGAAAGCAGTGAAGTCCGTGACGAGGTCCCTCACCAGGGGGTGGTTAGGGAGCGGTTCGACCTTGATGGACCTTCCGAGCTCGGAGACCTGGGTGAAGCAGGCGAGCCTCGGGAGCCCGTTCACCTTCATCCCGCAGGAGCCGCATATTCCCATCCTGCACGAGTACCTGATGGCGAGGGTGTGGTCGATCCTCTCTTTGATGTACAGCAGCCCGTCGAGCACCGTCATGCCGCTTCGGTAGGGGACCTCGTACCTGACGAACCTCGGTCTCTCGCCAGCAGAGGGGTCGTGGCGGAAGACCGTGAAGACGACCTTACCCTCCATGCCCCATCACCGGATGTTGTAAGCTATCAGGATAGTCCTTGTTCCGTAGACGACTAGGAAGAGTCCAAGCGCGATCAGAACCCACTTGATGGCGGAGACGAAACTTCTGTTCGGGATCAGCTCCATCAGGATCACCCTGATTCCGTTCATAGCGTGGTAGGTCGTGAAGACCAGGAGAAGCCAGAGGGTCGAGGCCAGGAGCGCGTTCCGGTAAACGCTCAGGATCGCGAACGGGTGGTTGTCGAAGAGCATCGTCGTCTCCCAGATCGTCTGGTCCAGCGGAACCGTGAAGAAGACCACCCAGAGGTGCACTGCACCGGTGATAAGTATGCCGATGCCTGTCACGTAGTGGAGCAGCATCAGCCTCCTCTCGCTCACGCCGCGAGCACCCCCATCAGCGCGTTCAGGCTGTAGACCACCGCGAAGACCGCCAAGGCTATCGATATCCAGAAGATCGCCCTCTGGAACGGCGAGAACGACCTCGGTGGCGCCTCAGGCTCAACCCGTGAGGGCCTTCCGAGCGTTATGCCGAAGTGGGCGAGCGTGAGCCTCAGACCGTTCACCGCGTGAAAGGCCACCATCCATCCGATGATCACCAGTCCGACGTCGAAGACCGGGTTGTGAAGGAACTCTCTGATCTCCTCGTAGTAAGCTCTGGCGTAGTCGTATGGAGGAACGTACCAGACCGAGGGGCCGCCGACGAAGTTGCCGGTCTCGATGACGTGAAGGACGAAGTACAGCGTGACCACGACGCCCGTTATCCTCTGGAGGGTGTAACTCCACCGCTCTAGCGAGTACCTGCTCGGGAAAAGCATCGTTTTCAGGACCGTGACCGTTGAGGAGGTGCGCCGAAAAGTAGTCGCCGTCCTCCGTTCGGACCCGCTCACGGAAACAGGCTTTCCGAACGCGCTAATATATGTGATACGAACAGGATTGGCTATGATGGAGGTTGCGTCGGTCGAAAAAAGCGTCCCCGCTGCCATGCAGGCCTCTCCGCGAGGCGGCTGTGACTATCAAATACCGGCGGCTGTGATCATTGGGCGTGGGGATCGAGCAGCCGATCGGGCGTACGGTCAGGGTCATCGACCAACGCGGCCAGCTGGTGTACCAGTATCCGATGGTGATCACGGACGTCATCCAGGAGACGGAGCTGGCGAAGACCTACATCTTCAAGAACGTAGGCGACAGAAGGATCTTCGATTACCATCCAGGTCAGGACGTCAAGCTCTACTTCGACACTCCCCTGAAGAAGGGAGACTTCAGGTTCTACTCCATCGCCGGTTCTCCCACCAGATCTGACGGCTACTTCGAGCTGATGATCAAGAGCGAGGGAGGAACCTTCGCGCCCTACTTGCATCAGCTGGCGAAGATCGGCGACCTCGTCGTCATCGAGGGCCCGTACGGCAGGTTCCTCAAGAAGGCCCTGAACATGATAGCCGAGGGCAAGCTGAAAACGGTGGTATTTCTGGCGGCATCGAGCGGGATAGTACCGTTCAAGTGCTTCATCGAGTACGCCATCGACAAGAGGCTCGGGGTCTCGATACATCTGCTGTACGTGAACAGGACCAGAAACGACTTCATTTACAGGAGGCTGATCCCGAGGCTGCTGGACGAGTACAAGGACCTCCACCTGCTCGTGAACTTCACGAGGGAGCACGACGTCTCGAAGGAGGAGATACTGCAGGAGCTCT
Source organism: Candidatus Calditenuis fumarioli (assembly GCA_030059665.1). Lineage (GTDB taxonomy): Archaea > Thermoproteota > Nitrososphaeria_A > Caldarchaeales > Calditenuaceae > Calditenuis > Calditenuis fumarioli. The sequence continues at coordinate 402,572 of JANVYR010000001.1, read as the reverse complement.
TCGGTGGCGACGACCGGAACGGCCGGGTCAGGATGCTGCTGGGGAGGCACATCGTGTTCGACGACATCAAGGAGCTGGTGCCGGACTGGGACGGAGCGTACTACGGCATCTGCGGCGGTGCTAGGTTCATCGCTGGCGACAGGGAAAAGGGCGTTGACGGCATGCTCCAGAAGCTCGAGAAGGGCGGCGTCAGCAGGTCGATGATCGAGATCGACTCGTTCGGGACCGGCTGAGCTTCAGGGCTCGGGTAGCGGGGTGGTTATGTCGGCGATGTCTATCTGGTCCTCGGCTATCCGCTTCAGCTCGTTGACGATCGCCTGGGCCCTTTTGTCGACCTGAACGCCCTCCATCCTCTCGAGCGAAGATAGGGAATCTATCAGGACCGAGATCTCGGAGATGACCTCCTCAGCCAGCTCGACCTCGTAGCGCATGAACGACTCGAAGGCCCTGTTCTGGGTTGGGACGAGGGCCCTCGCCTTCTCCGCGACGGAGCTCAGCGCTTCGCCCGGCGGCTTCGATGTGCCGTTCGACGCGATCAGCTCGGAGATCCTGACCAGACGGTCTCCTATGTCCTCCAGGAACTTCGCGACCAGCCTGAGGTCCAGCAACCTGACGGTTGGGAGGCGTCCGGACCTCGCGTAGGCCCTGACGGCCCTCACCAGCGTGAAGTAGTGCCGGTCGATCTCCTCGTCCATCATCATGGCTACCCTCGCCCTGTCACCGCTCCACTCGTCGATGGCATCGGCGACGATCTCTATGTTGTTGGCGACCAGCGCGTTCTGACGGCTCGCGACCTTCTCGGGCTCGACGGCTGAAGTGTCCAGGAGGATCTGGATCTCGATCTCGTTGTTGCTCTCCGATACCACCTCCGCTCCCGTGAGACCCCTGACGGTCCTCCGGACCACCTCCCTGTCGGCGCTCGAGAGGGGAGCATCGGACCTCAGCACGATCCTGTCGTAACCGGCCAAGTACGCGGCGGTGATCTCCCTCCTGAGGGTGGCTCCTGTCCTGATGACCTTGACTGCCTGCTGTGTAGCCCTGTGTTCGGATGCGATCGGCCGCAGGAGCAGAGAGTTGTCGTGCTGTACCTCGATCAGTATCGAGTCGCCGGGATTCAGCCCCACCTTGCTGACCCACTCCTTTGGGAGGACGACCGCGTAGGACCTCCTGCCGATCGAGGTGAGCGTCCTCCGGTATACGGGCCTCATCCGGACTCCGTAGCCGTTCCTCTCTGATGAGCGTTCCCCGGAGCCACCCCCGAGACGGGATCAGACTAAATTGGCGGATGTGCGGGGGAGGGCAGAGACCGGATGCAGAGGCTCGACGAGACCAAGCTGAGGCTGCTCGCCCTCGAGACCCTGAGGGCATTGAGGCTGAGGTACCAGCTGAAGGAGCTGGCGGAGAGACTGGGCCTCCAGCAGTCGGTCCTGAGCAGATACGTCCACGGAAAGGTGATGCCGACGACGGAGCGGGCTCTGGCGATCATAGAACTGGCCAGGAAGGACTACTTCCCGGAGTTCTTCGCGTCGCTCCTCAGGAAGACGCCGGACGGCCTCTACGACCTCAGCCAGATTCTCCAGGACCAGAGGATACTCCGCACCGTAGGGCTCTACACGTCCCTCCTCTTCTCTGGCTCCGCGGTCGAGAAGGTGCTCACGGTCGCAACCGATGGGGTGCCGCTGGCGGTTCACGTGGCATCTGAACTCGGAGCCCAGCTGGTCATCGCGAAGCCGGTGAAGGACCCGGTCTACACGGAGTTCGTGGAGGAGCGGATCGTGAGATCGCCGCCGGTCGTCGAGTACGTTTACCTTCCGAAGCGGGCCATCAGGCGCTCGGAGAGGGTTCTGATCGTGGACGACTTCGTCCGCAGCGGCAGGACGGTCGAGGCGCTGCTGAGGTTCGTGGAGCGATCCGGTGCGGTCCCGGTGGGCGTCTTCGCGGTCGCCGTGATGGATTCCACCGCCAGGTCGCTGAGGGAGAGGTTCCCGGACCTCACGCTCGAGTACCTTGTCGAGCTTCCTCAGTCCTAGCCGATCTCAGCAGCTCGAGCAAAGCGCGGAGGAGGTCCCTCTCCGTCAGGATGCCGACGAGTTTCTCGCCCTCGACAACCGGCAGCCTCCTCACCCTCCGCTCGACCATCCGGTTAACCACCTCGATTAGGTCCTCGTCCGGACTGCAGGTGGTGACGGGCCTGCTCATCACGCTCTCCACCGATAGTGAAAGGAGCTCGGTGATCCCCATCCCACGGTCCACCAGCAAACGGACTACGTCGCTCTCGGTGAGTATGCCGACGGGTCTCTCGCCCTCCGCAACGACCACGGCGCCTATGTTGGTCGACCGCATCACCTCAAGGGCCTGCCATACCGCGTCCTTCGGTCCAACGGTGACCACCGGCCTTCGCATCACCTCCTTTACTTTCACAGCGATGCATGACGAGAACCCAGATATAAGCGAGTTCAAAGACGACTCGGGGGCTTGAGCAGGACGCTCAGCGTGGGGCTGATCCAGATGAAGATGGAGCCGGAGGTCAGACGGAACGTCACCAAGGCCGTCGAGCTGATAGGAGATGCGGCAGCGCAGGGCGCGGAGTTCGTTTGCCTGCCGGAGCTCTTCCCGTTCAGGTACGTCGCGCAGGACCCAGTCCCCGACGAGAGGACCCTGGAGGAGTTCTCCTCGCTGTACGGGCACTTCGTCTCCGCCCTCTCGGACGCCGCGAGGAGGCACGGCGTGGTGGTGATCGGAGGTTCGCTGATCGAGCGTTCGGAGCGCGGGTACTGGAACTCGTCACCGGTGATCGGTCCCTCTGGCGAGGTGATCGGGACCTACCGCAAGACGCACATCCCTGATGACGAGTGCTACTACGAGTCGAGGTACTTCGTTCCGGGAGACGGCCCCATCAGGCCCTTCGAGGCGGCGGGAGTGAAGTTCGGCGTGCTGATCTGCTTCGATCAGTGGTTCCCGGAGCCCGTGAGGGCGCTCGCGCTCCAGGAAGCCGAGATCGTCTTCTACCCCACAGCGATAGGCTGGGTTGACGGGATAGAGCAGTCCGAGGGCGACTGGAGGGAGGCGTGGGAGACGGTCCAGAGGGGCCACTCGATCGCCAACGGAATCTCCGTCGTCGCAGTGAACAGGACAGGTCGCGAGGGCAGGATCGCGTTCTGGGGTTCGTCGTTCGTGACAGATGCCTTCGGCAACGTTCTCTGCAGGATGGGCGTGGACGAGGAGGGAGTCGCGGTGAGGCGGGTCGATCTGCGCAGATCTCAGCAGGTCCGAGAAAGTTGGGGGTTTATCAGGTGCAGGAGGCCCGAGCTGTACAGGTCGGTCATCGGATGAGCTCGCTCGCAAGGCTCCAGCTTTACCCCTCGAGGCTCGGGCTCAGGAAGCCTCCTGAGTTCCACGCCCAGAGCGCCGTCTGGACCGTGTGGCCCGCCAACCTCGGCACCTTCCCCGAGGAGATAATCGAGAGGGTGAAGGAGGTCTTCGTCCGGCTGATCGGGACCATCAGGTCATCGGAGGAGGTCAACGTGATAGTTCCCAACAGCAGCTCCCTCGCTGAGGCCGAGAAGATGGTCGGCGAGCTCTACGGGACGAAGGGCGTCAACTTCTTCCGGATCCCAGCGGTCGACGTCTGGATCAGGGACTACGGCCCTACCTTCCTAACGGGGAGGGGAACCCTGGCCGGCGTCAAGTGGGTCTTCAACGCCTGGGGTGGGAAGTACAAGGAGCTGGAGAGGGACGACGCCACGGGATTCAGGGTCCTCGAGTCGACCGCCGCGATCGGGTTCATTGCTAATCTGGTCATCGAGGGAGGGATGATAGAGGTCGGCGAGAGGGGTGAGGTGCTGATCACGAGGCAGGCGGCCCTCGACAAGAGGAGGAACCCCGGTTTCAGCAGGTCCCGGATCGAGACCGCCCTCAGGAACTACCTCGGCGTGACGCGTGTCGTCTGGCTCGACCGCGGGATCTCGGGTGATGACACCGACGGACACGTCGACACCTTCGTTAGGCTTGCGCCTGGGGGTGCTGTGCTCGTCGCGGAGGAGAGACGTAGGGAGAGCCCGAACTACGCGGTGCTCAGGGAGGCGCAGGCCGTCCTCGAGGAGAGGCTGCGGGAGCCTGACCAGGACGAGTACACGTTTTACAAGGTCCCGATGCCGTCGCCCGTGAGGGTTCTCGGCACAGAGGTCCCGGCCACGTACCTGAACTTCCTCGTGACGAACAGGCACGTGATCGTTCCGACCTTCGGTCAGCCCGAGGACGAGGAGGCCCTTGAGGTGATAGCGGAGGCGTTCAGGGGAAGGGAGGTGGTCCCCATCAGGTCGGAGGAGCTTTTCTTCGGTCTCGGAGGCATCCACTGCGTCACGCTCGAGGTACCAGCGGTCTGACGTTCAGATTCGCGACGACGCACAAAAATTAAATGACGGTGTAGGTCGTCGGTGACGAGATGGCGCGCATCGTCATCCATACGGCGAAGAGACCACACAGACACGTGACCGATAAGGGAGAGGAGGTATGGATATGCATGTGCGGCCTCTCCGACACCTACCCGATCTGCTCCGGCAAGCACCGGCTCGTGGCCAGGGAGAAGGACGACGAGATTCACCTGTACGACCAACACGGTAACAAGATAGCGGTCGTCTCGGATCACGCCATGCTGAAGGCACTCGAGGGCGTCAGGAGGGTCTGAGGCTCCCGCGCCGTCGGCGTCCACCGCTGCTCCCGGAACCCTCGATTCTATTGCTCGATGGAGCTGAGATCAGCTCAGCCAGTTTCCCGCTCAGATTCTCCCACCTCCCGACGCACTCCAGCAGCAAATCCCTGTACTCTTTCAGGGACTCGCGCAGCAGCTCCCTCCAGTCCGCGAGGCCCCTCTCGACCATCCCCATCCTCTCCTCCACCTTCCTCCTCGTCTCCGGCGTCACGAGCCGCTCGTCGACGGACCGAAGGGCCTCCACCAGTGCCCTACCCAGCTCGGTGGACTTGATGCTCTTGCCCGTCTTCACGGCGTACCCCCTCGAGACTATCAGTGCGGGGAAGGTGGCGCGCGTCGCATCGGTGCCGATGCCGTGGGCCTCCATCGTCGCCAGCAGCTCCGATTCGCTCATCCTGGGAGGCGGGCTCGTCTTCCCCTCCCTCAGCTCCAGCTTGACGACCCTCAGGAGCTGGCCCCTCGACAGCTTCGGGATCGGATCGCTCTCGACGCGTTGGTACGGATAGACCTCGAGGAACCCCCTCCTCAGCAGGAGCTGGCCGTGGGCACCGAAGGTCACGCCACCGATATCTATCGCAGCGCTCTGCCTGGCCACCAGCGCGTCGTCGAAGTAGGCGTTGGCTACGAACCTCCGGGCTATGTACTCCCACACCGCGGCCAGCAATCCTCTCCCCGAGTAGGGCCTTATCGGGTAGATCGGTGGGTGAGCGCCGTCGTCGAGCCTTCCCTGTCTCGGGTCAGGCGATCTGCGGAGCACCTCAGTTCCCACGATGCCTGCGTTGACGGCAGCCCTCAGTGACCTCGCATAGCTGAAGCCCTCTGGGTACCTGTTCGTGTCCGTCCTGGGATAGGAAATGTAGCCCTCGGCGTAGAGCCGCTCGAGGACCTCCATCAGCTCCCTCGCCGTCCTTCCCGTTATCGCGACCAGGTCCCTCAACGCGTCGTCGGTCCTCGCAGGAAGGGGTCTTCGGATTGCCTCGTGCTCCTCGACGAACTCCCGCACCGAACCGGTCTCCGCTGAGGACGCACGCCTGAACGCCGACTCGGCCTCCGACCTCTCCCAGAACCGCTCGGTCCTTGCATAGAACCGCTCGCCCGAATCCGTCTCGAGAAGGGCCTCGAGGTACCAGAAGGGAATCGGTTTGAAGTTCTCTATCTTGAGGTCGCGCTCGACGACGAAGTAGAGCGTCGGCGTCTGGCAGGACCCCCAGCTTAGGAGCCCATCGAACCCCCTTCTCTCGGCGGAGAGGGTGAGGAACCGCGTGAAGGCGGCACCGGTCAGCAGGTCGAAGGCCCTCCTGAACTCGGCCTTGTGGACCCATCCCCAGTTCAGGTCGGGCTCGAGGTTGCGCCAGGCCCTGATCAGCTCGTCCCGCTCGATGGAGTTGAAGCGCATCCGGTAGTACCTCGACCGATCGCCACGCACGCTCCGGTACACCATCAGGACCTCCGCGCCTATCAGCTCGCCCTCGTGGTCGTTGTCGGTGGCGATCACCAGAGGAGCCCTCTCCCTGAAGACCTTGAGGAGGTGCCGGTGGGATTCCCGGTCCCTTACGACGTACCTCAGATCGGCCAGTGAGAGGTCGAGCACCTCCACCGGATCCCTGCCCTTCCAGTTCCTGAACGCTAACGGGAGGTCGAGGTCCAGGAGGTGGCCCCTGACGCTGGTGACCAGAACGTCCTCAACGCCTATCGAGTCCAGCGCCTCCTCGATCGCCCTCGCCACGGAGGGCTTCTCCGCGACCACCACCGCGCCCCTCATCTCGTCCCGCTCCCGAACCTGAAGTTGACGACCTCGTAGATCGTCCTGATCGTCGACTCGGGTATCCTCCTGCCCCCGACCTTGACCGCGGAGAGCCTGGCCTCGACTGCTGGGTACGGGTTCGAGCGGACGAAGCAGATCAGGTCACCGAGGGTCCCGAAGTGCTCGAGCAGCGCGATGGCCGTCTTGTGACCGCACATCCCCTCGAGCGTGAAGAGGGCCCTCTCCTCGACCGTCATGTCCCTCCTCGCCACCCTCAGCGGGTAGTCCCGCGGTTCCCTCACCTCCCCCAGCCTCCGGTGCTTCCAGAGGAGGTAGGCGGCCGTCCCCCTCTCGTCCGGAGTCGGTATTATGGGGATGCCCATCTCGACCGCGATCTTGTCCATCATCGCGAGGACCGCGGTCTCGTTCCAGCCGGTTCTCCGGTAGAAGCCGACGTTCCCCTCGAGTATCAGGACCTTGGTGCCCTCGAAGGACCTGATCCTCTCCAGCTGGTCCCACAATCTGCCCTTCAGGCTGCTGAGGAAGTCGGGGACCCTCTTCCGCTCGACCAGCACGGTCCCGTTCTGGCCCGTGAGGAGGTAGTCGCCCGCATCGAGGGGCCGGACCGCTACCTCGGCAGCTCCCCGCAGCGTCTCCGCAATCGCCGGAGCCTCAGCGGCCTCGTTGCTGTCGATCACGATCATCCCGTCAACTTCAGCGTCCTGACTCCGGATAAACGTTGGAGAATACCGCCACTTAGGCCAAGGGCTGGAAGCGCGTTGGGCTACGCCTTCTTGAAGTACGGCAGGTGGAAGCCCCCGACGTCGACGGGCTCGAAGACGACTTGATCCCCGATCGAGACCTCCTCGGGCCTCGAGTAACCTGTGACCCTTGCCAGGATCCTCACTCCCTCCTCCAGGTCCACCATCGCGAGCACGTACGGGATCTCGGCCTCGAAGGCCTTCTGGTCACCGATGACAACCCTGGGGACCGTCAGGCTGTAGATCCTCCCCCTACCTGAGGACTCGACCCACCCGAGGTCCCTCGAGCCGCAGGAGGCGCATCCCGGTCTGGGATAGTGCTGATAGCTCCCGCACGATCTGCACCTCTGGATGAGGAGCTTGCCCGACTTCACTCCTTCCCAGAACGCCTTCGTGTACTCCTGAACCCTCGGCAGCGGACGGGCCGACATCACCTCATCGTTTTCACCGGCACGATATAGTCGTGTGGTCGGCTCAGCGCTGAAGGCTGGGCGAGGGTTCGGGGCCTCCAACGTCGACTTTTAGCACTCAGCCGCTGTATCCCGGCAGCTTGGATATCACCGCAGCGACCTCGAGGTTCCTCCTCCAGCTCTCCCGGTCCCTGACGGAGACGATGATGTTGCTGACCTTGTCGAGCATCACGGGCTTGTACTCCGTAATCGCGTCCACCCTCTGCTCGAACTCCCTCAGCTCCTCGAACGTTGGGGAGGCGTCCTGGGTCAGCCTCTGCCTCGACTCGCCGAGCCAGGCGTAGCCCTTGAACTCGGTGAAGTTGGGCTGGTAGCGCTTGATCAGCTCCGCGTACCCCTCCGGGTCCTTCATGTTCAGCCCCTTCACCAGCGTCAGCCGGATCACCGTCCTGCACCCCCTCCTCTCGAACTCCCTCAGCAGCGATAAGCTCTCCAAGACCCTGTCGAAGGCATCGGGGATCACGGACTTGGTCACCTTCACGTAGTCCTCCCGGTTGGTGGCGTAGACGCTGACGAAGAGGTTCGTGGGTATCGCGTCCTTCTCCAGCATCTCCCTCAACCTGTTCGGCATGGTGCCGTTGGTGACGAGGAAGGTCGTCATGCCCTTCGAGTGGATCTCCTTGATCAGCTCCGCGATCTTCGGGTAGAGCGTCGGCTCCCCGTCAAGGGATATTGCTACGTGGGCCGGTCTGAGCGCCTTCCTGTAATAGGACTTGTCGGTTTTGGGGTTCCCTCCGAACCCGGACAGGAGTTGCCTCTGGGCCCTGACCATCTCCCTCACTATGGTCTCGGGATCGTCCCACTCCCTTCCGTGGGCCTTGTGCCTGTAGGGGCCGAATGGCCTCCAGCACCAGGGGCATGCGAAGTTGCAGAAGTCCAGCGTCGGTGTCATCTGGATGCAGCGGCCGGAGTCGATGCCGTAGACGGACTTGTAGCAGTTCCTCCCACCCCTGAGCCTCGACCTGGTCCAGCGGCAGATCTCAACAGCCGAGTGCTTGAACTCACCCACCACCCGGTAGCCCGCCTTGTGGTAGCGCCTCAGGTCCAGCTTCACGAACTGGACACCGGCCTCAGCTCCGTCTCCCAACTCCCTCCCTCAGGTCGATCAACGTCCCTCCGGAAAAGCCTTAGCCGTTCTAACGCGTCCCGGAGTCGGCCCTTCGTTCGGGCGTCCTGAGGTTCCGCTTGACCTCCTCCGGCAGCACCGAGTATATCCTCTCGTAGGACGCGTCGAGCAGCTCCGGGAGGACCTTTGTTCCTCCGATCACCGGCATGAAGTTGGTGTCGCCCACCCACCTCGGCACCACGTGGACGTGCAGGTGGTCCTCTATCCCGGCACCCGCAGCCCTCCCGAGGTTCATCCCGATGTTGTAGCCCGACGGATTGTAGGCCTTGTTCAGCAGCTCCACGCAGAGCCTGGTCAGCTCGCTCAGCTCGTACAGCTCGTCACGCCTCAGCGCTGTCAGGTCTCCCACGTGCCTCACGGGCGCTACCATCAGGTGGCCGCTGTTGTACGGGAAGGCGTTCATCACCACGAAGGCCCTTCTGCCACGGACGAGTATCAGGTTGCGTCTGTCGTCGCTCTCCCTGTACTTCTGGCAGAAGATGCACGCCTCCCTCCCACCGGACTTTATGGCCCTCTGGATGTACCCCATTCTCCACGGTGCCCAGAGCCTCTCCAACGTCACACATAGTGGAGGAGCTCGCTAAAAGCGGTAACCCAACGGGGTCAGTCGGATCAACCACCTGCTCTCCTGAGCAGCTCCCTGAGGACAGTCTCGTGCTTGCGCTCGTCGAGGTCGATCGAGAGCAGGAGCGCCTTCACCAGCGGGTCCTCAGTCCTCACCAGCTCGAGGAGGTTCTCCGACTCCGCCTGCTCCTCGAAGTCCAGCAGCTCCTTCAGGGTCCTGTAGTCGTGACCCGTCGAGACTCCCTCCTCGCCCACAGTCCTCAGAAGCGTCGAGAGGATGTCGGCGTGCCTCATGCTGTCGGAAGCTATCTGCCTCAGCAGCATGGAGACTAGTGGGTCTCCGGTCCTGCTGGCAAGCTCGAGGGCCTTCGCCGCCGACTTCTCCTCAAGTTCTATCCTCCTCAGCAGGCTCAGCCTCGTTGCGTCCTCGAGGGCCCTCGGCCGCTCAAACCCCTTCATCTCCCTGAGCAGGCTCATCGCCAGCTCCTCGACCTCTGTGCCCCACGAACCCCTCAGCCCGTACCTTATCCCCTTGGCGATCTCCTCCGAGAAGACCTCGATCCTGCTCCACAAAGCCGGTTCCCTCTTGAGCTCCTCCAGCGTTCCCGTCCTACCCTTCAGGTACTGCGTCACGGTGGCCGGGCTCACCCCGAGAGCTCTCGCGACCTCACTGGGCCTTATCCCGTGCTGCTTGACGAGGATCGTGGCCACCGCGCACCTCACGGCCGTCAGCATTTCCACGTACCTCATCTGTCCCCGAACTCTCCCGGGTTGTAATTATCGTTCTCCCGAAACCCGGAGGCGATCGCATCAAATACCGTCGCCGTGCAGCTGGAACGGGTTGGGAAGGACGTACCTGGTGGTGAGGTGCCCGCACTGCGGCAACGTGATGGTGGTTCTGGCATCGAAGAGGTTCACCTGCAGGTTCTGCGGCAAAGAGAGCTCCGTAGCGGGCTCTCAGGTCCTCTTCACCACCAACGACGCCAGGAGGGCAAGGGAAGTGGCCGCTAACATCAAGGAGAGGGCGAGGGAGAGGGGCTGATCAGACCGAGTGGAGCTCGACCACCAGCTCCTCCTGCTCCTCTCTGCCCTTGAACCTCTCGGCGCTGTACTTCGGCAGCTCCTCGCCCTCGACCGCCTTCAGAGCCAGCTCCGCGACCCCTGCTGCCCTCATGAGCCCGTAGCCGTCGAGCCCGTCCACGATGTAAGCGCCCCTGAGCCCAGGAATCCTGCCGATGACTGGGTAACCGTCCGGCGTGATGCTGCACGGTCCGGACCAGCCTCCGCAAACGCGGAACCCGCTCGGGTCGAGAACCCGCTCCGCGAGGAGCTCCGCGATGTGCTGCACGTACTCTTTCTCGAGTCCGTCCATCGCGTCCTCCGGCCGCTCCACCACACGCGCGTAGCCGTTTCCAGCGATCGAGGTCCCGTTGCCGTCGGGTCTCATGTAGAGGTGCTCGCCCATGACGTAGAACGGAACGTAATCCAAGGTCCTCTCCGCGCACAGCCTCACGACCTGGCACTTGTAAACGGTCAGCGGAACTCCCGTGATGCCAAGCCCGCCCAGCAGCGTCTTGTTCCAGGGTCCTGCGGCGAAGACGTACGCATCGCCCTTGATCAGCGATTGTCCGTTCGCCATCACACCCCTGACCTCCCCACCCTCGACGTGTATGGCGCCTCGTCCGTTCCACTCGATTACGCTGACGCCCATCTCGTTGAGCGCATACCTGAAGGCCCTTCCCATCTCGGAGGCGTCGACTACCATGTCGTTGCTCGTCAGGACTCCGACCTCGTGGTCGTGGGCCTTGAGGAACGGGACGTATCGCTTCACCTCGTCAGCCCTCAGCACCATGTAGCCAACGTTGTTGGACCTGAGCGGTTCTATCGTCTCTTCGAGCATCCTCTCCGGAACCAAAGTCAGGAAACCCGTCGTTCGGTAGAACTCTGTCCCAAAGCCCTTGCCGACCTCGCGGAACAGCTCGATCGTCTTAGCGGCCATCGCTACGTCTTCCTCGAGGCTCAGCTGAAGCGTGACGATCCCTGCGCTCCTGCCGGTAGCACCGCTGCACAGATGTCCGCTCTCGACCAGCGCAACACGGTAACCCTTCTTCGCAGCTAGGTAGGAGAGCGAGAGGCCGACCGCCCCACCACCGATGACCACGATGTCGTAGGAATTCATTGTCTCACCCGTTGTTCGATGATTTGAGCTCACAATATAATTGTTTTTTGTTAAATAGGGGTATTGCATAACAAAATGCCAACATAAAAGCCGTGGTGACCGCTAAGATCTGTTATTATAACGCATGTTTGCACTAAATATGCTTTTTGCTTAACCGAATTGACCCACTTTGTTAAGTATACGGAGCAACTTTTTAACGACGTCAACTGCATCCTCTCCAAATATCGTTATCATCGGCTCCTTCCCGAGGTCGCCGAGGTGGTAGACGATGTCCGTCACTTTACCGGCCCTGTTAAATGCCTCGCCAACGCCCCACCTGATGCTCATCCCCTCGACGCTCTTGATCTCAGGAGGTTCCTTTGACCTGTCGTAACTGGAAACAGTCAGGCCCAGATCCCTAGCAGCCAACAGGATCCGCTCGTCGTACCTCACGTTCATCGCGGCCCTCACCCTCCTGTCCAGCGAGTGGGCCACGAGGACCGCTGACGCGACGTGCCTCGACCCTCCTGGCTTAGGACACGATGACGCCTTCAATTTCCCGCCGACGTTGACGATCCTCCCGGGTATCCCGACGACGTCCGATCTGTCCGAACCGTACGGAATCACCTCTGCGAGGTTGATCATCGACTCCGGACAGACCCATCCGATCCCATCCACCCGGTCCAGCTCCTCGACCGCTGCCCGGACCCTCTCCACCGCCTCGAAGAGCCAGGCCCTCCTCAGCACCGACCATGTCGGGTTGACGGGCCCAGGTCCCCTTCCGAGGTCAAGTCCGTACCTGATCGCGTCTGTGACGAACTCCTTGGCGTGCCTCACCGCCTCGACAGTCGTGAAGCCGTGCGCAAGGTAGGCGGCGATAGCAGACGCGAAGGTGCAGCCGGTGCCGTGGGTGTTCTTCGTGGAAATCCTCTCCGCTTCCAGCACGTGGAACTCTCCATCGACGTATAGGACGTCCCGAACCACGGGCCCGTCGATGTGGCCGCCCTTCACCACCACCGCCTTAGCTCCCATGGAGGCTATCTCACGCGCAGCTCGCTTCTGGTCCTCGAGGTCGGCAACGCGTTTCCCCGTCAGCCTTTCGGCCTCCCTGGCGTTCGGGGTTACCACGTTAGCCAGCGGCAACATCTCCTCGACGAGAGACCTGATCGCGTCGTCCCTCAGCAGAGGAGCACCGCTCTTGGCGACCATCACCGGATCCACCACCTTCGGAACCCTGACTTTCCTCAACTCCCCTGCGACGGCCTCGATGATCTCCCTCGTGTGCAGCATCCCGGTCTTGATCGCGTCGACCCCGATGTCCTCTAAGCAGACCCTTATCTGCTCCACGACCATGTCCGGGTCTAGGTCGACGACCCTCGTGACAGCGTATGTGTTCTGCGCGGTTATCGATGTGATCGCTGACATCCCGTGAACTCCCAGAGCGGCGAAGGTCTTCAGGTCCGCCTGTATCCCAGCTCCGCCTCCGGAATCAGAGCCGGCGATGGTCAGGGCCCTCGGAATCCTCAAAGCCTCTCGCCTCGCTGCACCTCTCCACCTACTGCTTCAGCATTAAACAATTCGCCGAGGTTAAGCACAATATCGGCCCTCCGCTTGAGAGACTCGAGCCTCTCCCTCTCGGTCCTCGTTACCCCGGAGCCCTTGTCGTCGCTCAGGCGCGATCCTTCGTAGCAGGTGGCGATGAATGTCTCTGCGGTTTCCATGGCCCGCTCGATGAGCGCCGGGTCGCCTGCGTGGAGGTAGACCGTCAGGTCGTTCACCAGCAAAATCCTCGTGGGAGACCTGAGGTAATCAAGGAGCAGGGGTTCTATGAGGGCCGCGTTCCGGGAAGCGAGCTCGAGCACCTCCTGCGCGCTCTTACCGAGGAGCCTCGGCGGCGCTATCCGATCGTCTGTCAGGTAACGGACCTGCCCGACGGCCTCCGTTAGGTCCCTAAGCTTCCCTCCAATGCCCGAGAACCTGAAGGGAGCCATATCGATCACCGTTACCTCACGAGCCAGGCCCATCTCCACCAGCCGCTCGAGCGCTTTAGCCAGCAGCGTGGACTTACCTGCACCGGCCTCACCCACGACGAGCGTCCTCTTTCCCAAAAGACCCTCCACCTCTACCGGGAGGGTTCGATCAGAGCTCATTTCGAAGCCTCGAGGGACCTGAAGAGTTCGGGTAGAGCCCTGCTCAGAACCAACGAGACGACGTATCCGATCGCGGAACCCGTCACCGAGCTCACGGCCCAGCCCGACCAGAAGGTGAGGAGGGCCGCGACGAGCGTCTCCCTCGAGAGCAGGTCGAGTATGCTCCTGACGCCGAGCAATGGCCCTATCACGAGCAGCGAGATAGTCCCTCCGATGAGCACGGTTCCGATCGGCTCCGCGAACGCCGACAGATACCTCAGCCTTGGATCCCTGAACCTGCTGGTCACGTACCTGTGGACCAGGCCGACCATTATCGTCCCCGGTATGCCGCCGGGGTAGGCGAAGACGGTCCCGATGCCGAGCGTTATTCGGATCGTCCCCACGACGATCGGTACCGGGATGGACCTGATCGGCCCCAGCAGGATACCCGAGAGGACGTTGACCAGGTGCTGACCGGGGAAGGCCCTCGTTCCCAGGAACGGGAACCAGAAGAACGGCGCCAGAACCAGTCCTAGAGCCGATAGGGCGACGATCAGCGCCACGGTCCGGGAGGGTTCGTTCCGCGCTGTCATTTCTGGTCCTCTCCCTCATCGGTTCCGCATTTAACCCATTTCATAAATCGATTATGTTCGGTTTGCCAGGGCGCCTTCAACGGACTCGATGAGCTCCTCCAGCTGATGTGGCAATGCGAAGGCCCTACCTGCGAATACCGCATACGTCCCGCTCCGGAGTCGGTGACGCACCGATAGCGCGAGGCCCTTCAGGCTCATCGCGTGGACCAGCTCCACCTGCAGATCGGGGAAGAACCTGATGAGCTCGCTGACGGCGTCGGTGACCGCTTTCACCCCAGCCCTGACGACCTCGGGGTACTCGGAGAGCTGCGCCTCGAGCGTCCTGAGTCCAGCGACGCCTGCAGGATCACAGACCGCCTTGCACCTCGTCGAGAAGACCGTGGGGAAGAGCCCGACGATCGCGACCTTAATCGGCATCCATCGGTGAATGCTCTCGGATCGTGATTAGTGTTCTCCGTCCACACGACCCGTAACCTTGCGGTCGAAAGCACGGGCCCTTGATCACCTGAGCAGTCGGACCAGCTTCTCCCGGCCGGCCTTCTGCCTGGCGACCACGCCCTCCCGTTCGAGGATCTTCAGCACCGTGCTGACCGTTGACTTGGAGAGGCCCGTCTCCCTGACGATTTTCGACTGCGTCACCGTGCCACCGTACCTCCGGATCACCTCGAGCACCGCGCCTACCTCGTCAGAGGTCCACTGGGGCGAGGGCCTGCTTCTACGTCGTGTCCAGAGCAGCGCAGCTACAACGGCCGAGATCGTTGGAGCCGCGAAGAGGATGATGGTCCACGGGTCGACAAAGGATGCGGACCGCCCCGTCGAACCCGAAGGTCCAGATGCCGGCCCCGAGTGAGGTGATGCGGGTGCTAGGAGCGCGTAGGGTTCGCCGTCCGGAAAGACCCTCCTCCCACCCCACTCGACGAACGAGGGCCCCGATGCGTCGGGGTTGGGTGCGACCTTGATGGTCTCGTACCCTTGTGGAAAGGCGAGCCTGAGCGACTCGCCCTCCAGAAGGACCAATCCGCCGATGAAGACGTCGCCGACCTCCAGTCGTCCGTCTTCGTGAGTCTGTGCGAAGCCGATCCAGGTGAACTCCACCCTGATGGTCCCGACCCTTCCTGTCAGAGTCTCGACGACCCGTGCGGTGACGTTGAGCCCCTCCACGGACATGGGTCTCCCCAGTTGCTCGGAGATCCTGCCCACGAGCGACGCCAGTCGGTTGCCGTAATCGGTCGCGTAGGACTCAAGGGACTTGCTCGCCTGCTCGAAGAGCTGCGACGAGACTTGGTCCCCCAGCGGGTAGCGGTGCTCCACCGTCCATATCGCAGAGCCATCGGCCCTGAGTTGTATCTGGTAAACCGTCAGAGGGGTTCCCTGACCCGCTACCACGAGTGCGAGCAGCGCCAGCGCGATCGGCGACATCCGCTACGGCCGCTCAGCCCAGCTGGGATTTAGCTCATCCGTTACGTCCTCTTCCACCGCGTTCGTCACCATCGCCTCTTCCGTTGTTCTGGCCGTTGCCGCGACCGTGGTTCCCCCGATCCTCACCGCCCCCTCCTCCGTTGCCCCTGCCTCGTCCGTGACCCTGATCGGAGCCCGCGTCGTTGCCGGTGGTGGTCGTGGTGGTCGTTGTGACCGTTGACCTTCCGCGTCCGTTCCCATGGTCGTCACCGGAGCCTGTGCCGGTTGAGGTGGAGGTGCCCTCGGAGTGCGGGTTGCCCCTTCCGCGTCCCCTCTGACCTCTCTCACCGTGGGCCGTTGATGTCTGGTTGGTCGTCGTTGTGCCGGTTCCTCCCTCCGTCTCCTCCCTCCCTCGGGCCCTCTCCCTCATCTCCTCTCCGATCTTCCTTGCCTCCTCCGAGACCCTCCTGCCGAACTCCCTGTTGATCTCCCTGAGCCTCTCGACCTTCTCCTTGACCGCGTCCTTCAGCTCCTTCACGAGGTCCTGGATCAGATGACCCAGCTTCTCGGATGCCTTGTTCAGCGCCTTCAGCTGGTCTTGAAGGGCCTTGAGCTGGACCAGGTACTCCTCCCTGGTCAGGTTGCCGGCCTCGAACAA
Source organism: Candidatus Calditenuis fumarioli (assembly GCA_030059665.1). Lineage (GTDB taxonomy): Archaea > Thermoproteota > Nitrososphaeria_A > Caldarchaeales > Calditenuaceae > Calditenuis > Calditenuis fumarioli. The sequence continues at coordinate 386,260 of JANVYR010000001.1, read as the reverse complement.
CCGCCTCAGCCTCTCCATCTCCTCCCTTATCGCCTCGGTCCTGTTGACCCTCTCCTCGAGGTAGGTCCGTATCAGCTCCGTCTTCCTCTCAGTGATGTTCTCGAGCTTCATCCGGAACTCAAGGATCACCGACTGAACGGCCTCCCGGTGCTCCTCGATGATCGCCCTGAGCTCCGAGGTGATCGCGAGCCCTGGAGGAAGTTCCTGCTCCTCGCCGTTCCCCTCCTGCGCCAGCACCAACGGAATTACCCCTGCTAGCATCATCAGCACCAGCGCCACAGCGGTCCAGGCCCTGACCGAGCTCATCGGTGAACAGCGCTTCGTGGCCCGTGATAAGGGGTTCTGGAATAGAACCTGCCAATCCGCTGGTCAGATCCGTTCGGAACGGTTAGAACGGTTCCGGCGACCGGAAAGCTGGGGGATCAGGTGGTGGATCGGCCAACGGGGCGACGATCGAAGGGTAACCCAGTATTGGACTGAGCTGTGCAACGCTGGAAGTTCAACGGAGCCGAGACGGAGAGCTCCGCGCAACGAGACGGCTGCAGCTTAAAGTGGTCGACGACACCCGGAACCGAGGTCCGCTATGAACGCCACGACCCTCATCTCGGGACTCCTGGTGCTCTCGATACTCCTCGGAGGAACCGTGCTGAGGGGCAGGTTCCCGCGGATCCCGATCTGGTCCGTCATGATCCTGTCAGCGTCCGTCACTCTAATGCTGGGCCTCGTTGGAATCGATGAGGCCGCCCAACTGGTGGACCTCGACGTGGTGATGCTTCTGATCGGGATGTTCGCACTCGTCGGTGTGGCCGAGCACTCGGGCCTCCTGGACTTCATCGCGAGCTACTTCCTCTCCAGGGTGAGGGACAAGTGGACTCTGATGCTCGTCTCCTCCCTGCTGTTCGGGCTAATGTCTGCCTTCTTCGTCAACGACACGGTCGCGCTGATGGGCCCGCCTATCGCCGTGCTCGTCGGGAAGTCCCTCGGGGGCATGTACGAGGCTGCGTTCCTGCTGCTCTGCTTCTCGATAACCATCGGCTCCGTGATGACCCCAATAGGCAACCCCCAGAACGTCCTGATAGCCCTCCAGTCGGGAATGAGGTCTCCCTTCATAGACTTCCTGGCGAGGCTGGCAGTCCCGACGCTGCTCTCCCTGATCGTCCTCCCGCTGATCCTCATCAGGCTTTACAAAATCCCGAGGGAGAGGGTGGTGGTCCCGGCGGCTCCTTGGGAGGCGGTGAGGTCGCGGAGGGAGTTCTACCTCGCGGTCATCGGAGGAGGTTCTGCGGTTGGCGCGCTGATGGTGAACGACGTCCTCGCGGCTCTGGGCCAGCCTCACGTCACGTCCCGGGGCCTGATACCCTTCGTCGTGGCCGCAGCCATCTGGTCCTTCACCGACAATCCGAGGGAGATCCTCTCGAGGGTGGACTTCGGCACGATACTGTTCTTCCTCGGAATGTTCATAACGGTTGAGGGGGTCTGGCGGTCGCAGGTCCTCTCGCCCCTTCTCCTGGCCGTGAACCAGGGAGACGTGACCGAGACCTTCGGCCTCCTGAAGTTGGCCGCAATCTCGTTGACGATGAGCCAGTTGATAAGCAACGTTCCATTCGCGAAGCTGGCGATACAGCAGCTCAGGGAGGCGGGCGTGACCGGTCAGGACGTCGACGTCTGGCTGACCCTGGCGACATCCTCCACGCTGGCGGGCAACCTCACGATCCTGGGTGCTGCGTCCAACGTGATAGTGCTCGAGGTCCTCGAGAGCCGATACGGCCGGACGATAAGTTACCTCAGGTTCGCCAAGGTCGGTCTCCTGGTGACCGCCGTCTCTCTAACCATTTACATGCCCTTCCTCCTTTTCCTCTGAGCTGCGTGACGGCTTTCCCCGTTGACCGAATTATAATTTTATAACGTGAGGGTTGAGGTTAACCGAACGGGATAGGCTATGACGAGCCAACCGAGCTCGACGAAGTACGTGATCGAGGCCAGGATAGAGGTCGACGGCCTGGTGGACAAGAACGACGTCGTCGGAGCGATCTTCGGGCAGACCGAGGGGATCTTCAGCTCGGACCTCGACCTGAGGGAGCTCCAGCGAACCGGCAGGATCGGCAGGATTGAGGTCCAGGTCCACGCGCAGGGCGACAGGGTCGTCGGGAAGATCACCATCCCCACGAGCATGGACAGGTTCCACACGGCGCTGGTCGCGGCGATGGTCGAGAGCGTCGACAAGGTGGGCCCGTACTCTGCGAGGGTCGTGATCGAGAAGATCGAGGACGTCAGGGCGGAGAAGAGGAAGAGGATCATCGAGAGGGCCAGGGCGATACTCTTGGAGTGGGAGAAGAAGCGCGTCCCGGAGGTGGACGAGGCGCTGAAGGAGCTGGAGGAGTCCGTCGTTAGGGCCCGCGTTGTGAACGTCGGTCCTGACAACCTCCCCGCGGGGCCAGATGCCCTCAGCTCTGAGGAGGTGATTCTGGTCGAGGGCAGGGCCGACGTGATCAACCTCCTGAGGTACGGTTACACGAACGTCATCGGCATCGAGGGCGTCAAGATACCCTACTCGCTCGAGGAGCTCCTCGCGAGGAAGAAGAAGGTGATCGCGTTCCTAGACGGCGACAGGGGCGGTGACATGATCCTCAGGGAGCTGGCGAGGCGCGTCAGGATCGACCTCGTGGCGAGGGCGCCGCACGGCAGGGAGGTTGAGGAGCTGAGCATGAAGGAGGTGGCTGAGGCGCTCGCCTCCGCGGTTCCGTTGCAGGAGGCCCTCAAGAGGATCGGTGCCCATGTCGAGCGTGAGCAGCCGCCGGTCGAGGAGGGGCAGCGTGAGCTGATCGGGAAGCTCGTGGAGGAGGTCGAGGGGAACCTGATCGCGGTGGGCCTCACCGAGGACATGCGGGAGGTGTTCCGGGTCCCGGTCAGCGAGCTTTACCAGCGGCTATCGGCGGGCGACGAGGTGAGGTACGTGGTCTTTGACGGCGTGGTGACGCAGAGGCTGCTGGACCTCCTGAGGGATCGTGGTGGCACCTACTACCTGATCGGTGCGAGGCTCTCGGACCCCCTGGAGGTTCCTCCGAACGTGAAGGTCTCGACATTCGAGGGGATCAAGCGGCTGGCCTGACTTCTGGCCGATCGAGCATAGATTCCTACCCCCTCGATCGACCCGTATCGGCCTACTGATGGATCTCCTTATCCGTCGCTCGATCCATCCCTGGAGGCGTGAGGCCCAAACCTGACGTGATAGCGCTCGACATCGAGACGACCTCGCTTCACGCGGACACCGGCCACCTGGTCTGCGCCGTGATCGGTGACTTCTGGACCGGCCGCCTCAGGAGCTTCCTCGTTAGGAGGCCCGAGCAGGAGAGGCAGGTGGTGGAGGCTTTGCTGAAGCGGATCGGCAGATCGCACGTTCTCTTCACGTGGCGAGGCTCCTCGTTCGACGTGCCGTGGTTGGTCACCAGGTGCATCAAGCTGAGGGTGGATCCGTCTCCGATCTACGCTCCGAGACATGTGGACCTCGCGACGGTGGTGGAGAAGGAGCTGAGGCTTAGCAACACATCGCTATGGAACGTCGTCAGGTTCCTCGGCCTCAGGAGGGTAGAGGAGACCCTCGGCGCCGACGTGCCGATGCTCTACGAGCGGGCCCTGCTCGGGAAGGGCAGGGAGCTCTCGCGGATCCTCAGGCACTGCAAGGAGGACGTGGAGCTGACGATTGGGGTCGCCAGAGCCCTCAGGCCGGTCCTGACCCAGCTCTTCAGGGACCTCCCTCCTCTATCTTGATACCGTGCTTCTCGAGGGCCCTCCGGATCATCTTGACCTCACGCTTCAGCTCGATCAGCTCCCTCAGGATCATCTCTATGTCCGATGGCATCACCGGAGACGGGCCCCTTAACCTCCTCACCAGCGGGTCCTCGAACGGTTCCACCACGCGATTACAACGAAAGGGTGGTATATCTGCGCACGCGGCACACAGACATCCCGAATCGGTCGGATCGGTCGGTAAACGGCCGCGTAAGCGCCGTCAGCCCGGCGTCATCGGAATAAGGATATCAGTGGCCAGACGCGGCTGCGGGTGTGGAGCCCATCCCGCACGACGGCCTCTCCGACGAGGAGATCAGGCGGATACTTTTGATGAAGCGAATAGCGGTTGTGGGGATGTCGCGCGATCCAGCGAAGCCGGCGCACTACGTTCCGAAGTACCTGCTCGAGCACGGTTACGAGATCGTCCCCGTCAACCCGACCGCGGAGGAGATCCTCGGTCTGAAAGTCTACAAAAGCCTCAAAGAAGTGCCTGGGCCCGTGGACATTGTAGACGTCTTCAGGCCCTCCGAGGCGGTTCCGGAGGTGGTGAAGGAGGCCGTTGAGCTGAGGCCGAAGGTCATCTGGCTGCAGGAGGGGATCTACCACCCGGACGCCGTCGGGCTGGCGAGGTCGAGGGGCATCACGATCGTATGGAACAGGTGCATGATGAAGGAGCACAGGAGGTTGATGGCCGGCCGGTGATAAGTGGCCGTTCAGCTCCAGAGGCCGAGGGCTTGAAGGTCAATCTCCATCGCCGCGACCGGCATCTCCAGCCCGAATGATTCGAGCACCGCAGGGTGGACCTCGCCCGCAAGCCCTATCTCCCTTCCGTTGTAGACCAAAGAGACCGACCTTCCAGGGATCATGAACGGGTAATCGCGCTCGACGGCCGAGATCTGCCTCTTGACGTATCGAGAGAACTCCTCGTAGACGGCCTTGATCTCGGAGTAGGAGGCGGAGGAGTGGGAGGTCACGCACGCGGCCCTCAGGACCCTCCTCGCCATCTCCGGCGCTGAAGGATCGTGCAGCACCACGTCGCCCACCTCGAAGAACCTCTGCGGGTAGGGGTTGTGCTTGTTCGCTGCGAGCGTCGAGAGCAGCCCCGGCAGCAGCATCGTCCTTAGGATGTCGTACTCGGCCGATACGGGGTTGAGGATCCTGACTGGCTCAGGGTCGGATATCGAGAGCGCCACGTAGTCCCTCCTGTAGTTGCTCAGAACGGTGTTGAAGGCCTCGGTGAAACCCAGCCCGATGAAGGCGGACCTGATCGCGTCCGCGGCCCTCGTTTCTGACAGCAGTCCTCCGAAGGTTAGGGTGCCGGGGAACTCGGGAACCACCTTCTCCTGCATGGCGATGAAGACCTCCTCCGCGAAGTCCACCGGGTGAAGCACATCGGCCCTGTACGGAGGCACGTCCACCTCGATCGACCCTTTGCCGCGAAGCCTCGCGCCGAGTCGCATCATCCTCAACGCCCTGACGGCCTCGCGCTCGCTCAGCGCAACCCCCAGCACCTCGTTCACCGTCCGAAGATCGACCCTCCACCTCTCCGACCTCAGGTCAGGGGTCCTCGACCTCCTCCTGCCGTCCATCACCTCGACCGAGTAGAGTCTCCCTCCCATGTCGTGCAATGCGTAGACGAGGACGTTCAGGGCCCTCGATATCGCCTCCGGATCGGTGCCGGTCACGTCGATGAAGACGTCTGAGGTCGAGGTGGTCACTTCGGTCAGCGACGAGTTGATCACCGGCGGGAATGACAGTACGTCTCCCTTGGCGTCGACCAGCAGCGGCGCAAGGCCGTGAGGCCTCACCAGGTGGGCGTACTTTCGGCCCGTCTCGAGCCTCTCGAGTATCTCCTCGGCCGTCATGGGGAAGGACTCGTGGAGGGGCACGAACCTCACCTCGCTCAGTGGCCGTGCGAGGTACCTGATCGGGGGTCTGACCTTGGAGGCGTCGTGGAGCCCTATGGCCACCTTCTTCCTGTCCCTCCCGAGGACCCAGTGGAGGTCCTCCTGCATCGCGATGAGCTCCGCGATGTCCTGCTCGTCGAGCCTGAGGCCCCTCACCAGCCCCGCGACGACGTACGGCCTGACGCGCTTCACGCTCCCGTCGACGATCACCCTCCAGCCCGAACGCCTGCAGGTCACCCTGGGTGGGCCCAGCTCGATCCCCAGCAGTCCCTTCAGCGCTCTGGCGATTCCGGCGTGCGACGAGAAGTCCGGCCTGTTCGGGTTGTACTCCGCCTTGATGCCCTCCCCTGTGACCTCGTCCACCGAGATCCCGAGCCTCGCGAGCAGCTCGGATAGCTGGTCGGCTCCGATCTCGCGTCCGAGGAACTTGGAGATCCGCTCTGGTCTCACGAGGATCGCTGGCGTAGACGATCACCTCCACGCGAACGGGTCGACGGAGCGAATCCAGCTCAGGTCGTTCCGGTACAGCTCCCTGATGTCCTCGACGCCGTAGATGATGATCGCGAGCCTCTCCAGCCCCAGACCCCATGCCAGTACAGGGTGGACTACGCCGAGCGGCCTGGTCACCTCGGGCCTGAACACCCCCATCCCACCCAGCTCAACCCACCTGCCGAGGTCCTTGAGGTAGACGTCCACCTCAGCCGAGGGCTCCGTGTAAGGGAAGTAGCTGGGCCTGAACCGGACGTCCCTCAGCCCGAGCCTCGAGTAGAACTCACGTATGACGCCCATCAGGTGCCTCAGCCCGACTCCCCTGTCCATAAGGATCCCCTCGATCTGGTGGAACTCGGCCAGCCTCTTCCAGTTGACCCTCTCGTTCCTGAAGATCCTGTCGACCGAGAAGACCTTCACCGGCGGTTCCCGGTGGTCTGCGAGGTACCTGATGGTGGTCGCGGTGGTGTGGGTCCTGAGGATGAGTTTGCTCGCCTCCTCCGCGCTCCACCTGTACCGCCACCCCTTCGAACCGGTCCCCGCTCCGTTCTCGTGGGCAGCCCTCACGCACTCCGCCAGCTCCTCGGGGATCCTGCCTCTGCTCGGCCGGGCGAGGTAGAACGTGTCATGCATCTCCCTCGCAGGATGGTCCTGCGGCTGGAAGAGGGCGTCGAAGTTCCAGAAGGCCAGCTCGACCAGCGGCCCCTTCACCTCCTGGAACCCGAGCTCGACGAAGGCCTCCCTGACCCTCCGGATGAGCGCGCTGAGGGGGTGCTCCCTGGCCGCGAAGACCGGCTTCACCGGTGCGTACACGTCGTAACGTGCAAGCCTGACCTCCCGCCAGCGTCCGGTCTTGAGGAGCTCGGGCGTCAGCTGGCTCACCTCCGTCACCTCCTCCAGCTCTCCGTAGAGCGAGAGGGCCGTCTCGGTGGGCGAGAGCACGTGCTCCCTCACCTCCCTGATGAGCACCAGCCCAGCCCTTCGGGATAGGCGCTCGCAGGCTTCAGAGTAGGGACCGAGCTCGCTCAGCCGCTTCGGACCGTCCGCGAGGAACCTCAGGACCAGCTCCTCCTCCGTCGGCGACTCGGGGTAGTTCACGAGGTTGAGGACGGTTCTGCCGTCGGACCTGCTGATCTCTATCCATCCGGACTTCTTCGCCCAAATGATGCCGATCTGGACCACGTTCTCTCCGAGGGCGCGCTTCAGCTCTTCGAGGTCAGCTCTCCCTCCCCTCGCCCGGAGTTCGTCGACAAGCCTCCGCTCCGGTAGGCCGCGCTCTGCGTACTCGGCGCCCTCCTCGCTCAGCTGCGCGACCCTGTCCAGTACGACCTCCTCCACTTTCGCGAGGCCCTTCATCTGGAGCCGCTCCGCGGCCTTAGCCACAGCGTCGACCTTCAGCTGCAGCTCCTGCGCGAGCTCCGTGAAGCTAGCCCTTCCCCTCCGGACCAGAGCTTTGAGGACCGACCTCTCCATCGGGTGAAGGGCAAGGCGGCCGTGACCTGCGCTGCTCGCCATTCCTCCGGCTGCACCGAACCCGCCCCATAAAAACGGATCAGGGGTGTGCCTGCGGTGGTGCTGACAGGAGCCTCAGATGACCCCCTTGGCCTCACCGATCGGACGGGTGATCCCTCATCATCGGCCCGATCTGAGGGAATCGCGCTCCGTAATTTCGCTTAGCCGGTGGCGAGCCGGTTGTCGGTCAAAGGATAAATCGGGGTTGGGGGTCTCCGGTGGCGTGAGGCTCAACAACGTCGACCTCGAGAAGGTGGGAAAAACGATGGAGGAGATCAGGGCCGACCCGAGCAAGGCGATCAGGACCGTCCAGATCGAGGGTTACTGGATGACCGAGGAGAGGAGCTGCGGCCCCGTCGAGTACCAGTTCGTGGCCACCTGCAGGTCGGAGAGGGGAAGCTTCACGCTCGAGGTCGACTCGCCCGGCTTCATGGGCGGCGGAGGGAACAGGCCCGGTCCCATGCACTACTGCCTGGTGGGCATGGCCTCCTGCTTCCTCTCGACGCTGGTGGGCGTCGCCACGGAGCGCGGCATCAAACTCAAGACGGCCGAGGTCAGGGCCTCCTGCGAGCTCGACTTCAGGAAGCCCCTCGGTTTGGGGGACCAACCCATCGTCAGGAGCGTGAGGTTCGACCTCCGGATCGAGGCGGACCTTCCGAGGGACGGGATCGTTCAGCTGATCGAAGAAGCGAAGGAGAGGTGCCCGGCGATCTACAGCCTCCGGACCCCGATCGAGCCCGTTGTGACCCTCGTATAGGCCCTTGAGGATGAGGGTTTAGGCATTGGCCTAAACGGCACGCTTAAGGGTGGGAAGGGCAGTACATTATAACGGCTCATGCAACCTCCCAGCATACTGATCTCGCTCCTCCTCGATGAGCAGGCCGTTCAGAGGAAAGGGGCGAGGCCGAGCTACAGCACGCTCGACGTCCTCAGGGCCCTTCTCCTGATCAGGCGGGTTGGGCTGGTGAGCAGGGCGGCGATGAGCGAGGAGTTGGGGATCGGCGAGGGATCGGTCAGGTCTCTCGTCAGGAAGCTCGCGCTCATGGGGCTGGTCCAAGTGATCAGGTCGGGTTGCACGCTCACCAAGACCGGCGAGGAGTTTTTGTCAGCGCTCTCGGAGCACGTCGCAGGCCCCGTGAGGCTGGATCTGAGAGGCGTCTGGCGATACCCGCACAGCGTGGGCGTCTCGGTCAGGAACGGCGCGCGGTTCGTGGGGAGCGGTCTAGAGGAGAGGGACGAAGCGGTGAGGCACGGCGCCGAGGCCGCAATGGTCCTGACCTATGAGACGGGGAGGCTCCTGATGCCGGAGCTGGAGGACCTCTCCACCAGTTACCCTGACTTCTCGCACCGTGTGAACGAAACCACGAGGCCCGTTGATGGGGACTGCATCATCATCGCCGGCGCCTCAACGTACGGCAAGGCGGAGGCCGGTGCCCTCGGAGCTGGTCTGAAACTGCTGAAAAGGATCTGGGGTCCGAGCCTCACTCGATAGGGATCCTGTATCCGGTCCGCTTCTTACGCATCTTCACCTCGAGGACGCCGTTCCTGTACGTGCTGACGGTCGAGTCGACGCTGACCGGTTCCGGCAGCTCCAGGTGAAGCCTGTAGCACGTCGCTCCCCTCGTGTAGCTCCTGCTGACCCTCACGCCGTAGCTTATCGGAGCGTAGAGCGAGAGGTGGTCCTCCGAGAGCCTCAGGTCTATGTCCTCCTTCCTCGCTCCCGGAAGGTCGATGGTCACCACGATCTCCTCATCGGTCTCCCTCAGGTCGTAAAGGGGCTGGAGGCACTGGCCTGCCAGCTCGTCGTGCTTCAGCTCCATGAGGAAGTACTCGATCTCCCTCTCCATCTCCTCCTCCAGCTCCCTCATCAGGTCGAAGATCGACCTCCGCCTCCTGAACATCCCGGTGGGCTAAAGCATGGCTTATGCATAACTTTTCCATCACCTCCCTGCCGGAATGCGTTTTTAGGTCGGTGAAAACGGATGAGCACGAAATGGAGCTGCCCAGGTACGCAGGCCTCCTGAGGGGCAGGCACTTCCTGAACACGAACGACTTCACGCGGGAGGAGATCGAGCAGGTCCTGGAGGCTGCCAGGGACCTCAGGACGAAGTTCAGGTCGAGGATTCCAACGCCGTACCTTCAGGGAAAAACGCTCTTCATGCTCTTCTACAACCGAAGCCTCCGGACCCGCAACTCGTTCGAGGCCGGAATCTTCCAGCTGGGAGGACACGCGCACTTCCTCAGCCCCCAGGACGTCTACACGCCGACGCTCCCCGAGGACATGGTTCCATATCAGACCGAGTCGATAGCCGACGTCGCGAGGGTCCTGAGCAGGTACGGCGATGCGATCGCGATCAGGATCTACGGCGACGCGGCCAAGTGGCACATCGGGCGCGGTCACAGGGTCGTCAGGGAGTTCGCCAAGTGGAGCAGCATCCCCGTCCTCAACATGGAGGACGACGTCTACCATCCCTTCCAAGCCCTCGCTGACATCATGGCGATAACCGACGTCGCCCCGAACCCGCGCGGCAAGAAGTTCGTCGTCTCTTATGCCTACTCCGGAGGCCTGAAGCCTCTGGCGGTGCCTCAATCGTGCGTGCTGATAGGAACGATGTTCGGAATGGACGTCGTCCTGGCACACCCGCCGGGCTTCGAGCTCGAGGACCACGTGATAAAGGCCGCAAAGGAGAACGCAGACCGGTACGGAGGCAGCTTCGAGATAGTCCACGACATGAGGGAGGCGTTCGAGGGAGCCGACTTCGTCTACCCGAAGGCGTGGTCACCGAAGGGGTTCTTCCCGCCCTACAACGGCAAGGTCGACAAGGAGGGCGCCGTCGAGTACCAGAACAAGTTCAAGCACTGGATCTGCACGCAGGAGCTGATGGATCTGACCAACAAGGGCAAGTACATGCACTGCGGACCTGCGGACAGGGGCCAGGAGGTGACGGACGACGTGATCGACAACAAGGAGTACTCGCTCTACTTCGAGCAGGCGGAGAACAGGCTCCACGTCCAGAAGGCCGTCATGGTCATGACGATGGGCGGCTAAGGCGACACGGACCTCATGCCCATCATCAGCATCCCTATTTTCTCGACCTCCGCCCTCTCCTTCTCCAGGACGGCCAGCATCTCGCCCTTGTACATCACGCCTATCCTGTCGCTCAACGATATCAGCTCCTCCAAGTCGTCCGAGAGCAAAACGACGGCCGCTCCGCTGTCGCGGACGCTCAGGATCAACCTCCTTACGTAATCTGTGGCTGCCACGTCCAGCCCCTTCGTCGGGTGGGAGGCAAGCAGGAGGACGGGGGTCCGACGTCCGGGGTTGGCGAAGAGCTCCCTCGCGACCATCAGGCGCTGCAGGTTGCCGCCTGAGAGGGTGGAGGCCTTAGCGTTGACTGACCTCGTCACGATCTTCAGCTCCTCGACAAGCCTCCTCGCGGCCTCCTCGAGCTCCCTCCTCCTCAGCAGGCCGTATCTCGAGTACGGTGCGTACCTGTAACACTTCAGCATGAGGTTCTCGGCGACGGTGAGGCCGAGGCCCACGCCCTTTACGGCCTCCGGCACGATCATCGCAACGCCCTCCTTAACCAGCTCCCACGTGGGCAGGTTCGTGACGTCCCTGCCGTTCAGGTGGACCTTGCCTGAGACCGCCTTCCTGAGGCCGTAGATCGCCTCGAGGAGCTCGTCCTGCCCGTTCCCCGCAACCCCCGCTATCCCGAAGACCTCTCCGGCACAGACGTGGAAGCTCACGCCCTTCACCGCCAATGATCCCCTGTCGTCGAGCACCACGAGGTCCCGCACCTCGAGCACCTTCCTCTCCGACGGTCTCGAGGAGACCTGGTAGACGCGCTCGATCCTTCGACCGACCATGAGCGTCACCAGCTCCTCCGCGTTCAGCTCATCCCTTTTCCTCACGGCCACCACCTTACCTCTCCTCATCACGGTCACCCTGTCGCAGACGCGCATCACCTCCTCGAGCTTGTGGGTCACCAGCACCACGCCGATCCCCTTGGACGCCATGGAACGGATGCTCTCGAAGAGCGCGGTCGTCTCCTGGGGGGTGAGGATGGACGTCGGCTCGTCCAGAATCAGCACCCTCGCCCTCCTCACGAGAAGCTTCAGGATCTCCACCTGTTGCTTCTGCGACGCCGTGAGCTGCCAGACGTACGCGTCAGGGTCGAGGTTCCAGCCGTACTCCCTCACGATTTTCGTCAACACCTCCCTGAGCCTCCGGTAGTTCAGCACGAACCCGGCCTCCTTCAGGCCCAGCACAACGTTCTCTAGGACCGTGTGACGCGGTATCAGCTTGAACTGCTGGTGGACCATGCCGATCCCGAGCCTGATGGCGTCCCTCGGAGACCTGATCTCGACCCTTTTGCCGTCGACGTAGATCTCGCCCTCGTCCTTGGCGTAGAGGCCGTAGAGGACGTTCATCAGCGTCGTCTTTCCCGCACCGTTCTCACCGAGCAGCGCGTGCACCTCTCCCGGGTAAAGGTCGAAGTCGACGCGGTCGTTCGCAACAACCCCTCCCGGGAATCTCTTCGTTATCCCCCTCATCGAGACGAGAGGGGTTCGGGGGTGGCTCATGCCCATAGAATCAATTTCAGGTCACATTAATAAAATTGGCATCGGTTCGATGGTTGGCTGATCAGACGACCAACGCCGTCTCGGTCCTCTCGACGCCGTCGATCGTGTGGGTCTTCTGAATTATCAGGTCTCCCAGGCTCCTGAGGTCCTCCGCCTCGAGGAGGGCTATGACGTCGTACCTGCCCGTCACCGTGCAGACCGATCTGCACCCCGTCACCTTCGCGATGGCCTCGGCCACGTTCCTCGCTTTACCTGTGCGCGCCCTTATCAGCACGTATGCCTGGACCGGCATGTCACCCAGGGGACGTACCAGATAAGGTAAAAGTTTTCCGGGGCTGGTGGCGGCGGTGACCAGGTGAACGCAAACTTATCACGGAACAACGCAATCTACTGTTGTGGCGTCCATACCCAGGCTCGGACTTTACCTCCAGGACATGCACGTGAGGGACATGGTGAGGTACGCGCAGATGGCCGAGAAGCACGGCTTCGAGTCCGCATGGGTGGCCGAGTCGAGGCTCTCGAGGGACGCGATAGTCCCGATGACCGCGATAGCGACGGTGACGGAGAGGATCAAGGTTGGTGCGGGCGTGATCAACACCTGGACCAGGAACGCCGCCCTGATAGCGCAGACCTTCGCGACGCTTGACGAGCTCGCCGACAACAGGGTCATGCTGGGGCTCGGGGCCTGGTGGGACCCGCTCGCCTGGAAGGTCGGGATAGAGAGGAAGGAGCCGCTGCAGTGCATGAGGGAGTACGTCGAGGTGATCCGGCGGCTGCTGAGGATGGAGGAGGTCACGTACGAGGGTAAGTTCGTGAAGGTTAGGGGCATCAGGCTCGACGTCCTGCACGGGAAGGGACAGGTTCCGAGGAACGTCCCCATCTACATCGGAGCCACGGGCTTCAAGATGATGGAGCTGGCCGGTGAAATCGCGGACGGGGTCCTGCTGAACTACCTAGTGTCGCCTGCGTACAACGACAAGGCCCTCGAGCACATCAAGAGGGGAGCCGAGAGGTCTGGCAGGAGGCTGGAGGACATCGACAGGCCGCAGCTGATCGCCTGCTCGATCGACGAGGACGGGGAGAGGGCGGTCAAGGTCGCGAAGAAGCACGTGACGATGACGCTCGGCCAGCAGCCTCACATCATGAAGGCGAGCGGCGTAAGCGAGGACCTGATCGAGGAGGTCCAGAAAGCGATGGGAGGATGGCCCGCGAAGCCCGGCGGGATCGAGCGTGCGATGGAGATAGTTCCGGACGAGGTGGTGAGGATGATCACCGCATCCGGGACGCCCCAGGAGGTCAAAAAGAAGATCGAGGAGTACATGAGGCACGGCTGCACGGCCCCACTGATTTTGCTGCTGAGCGGGAACCTCGATTACGCGATCAAGGCTCTCAGCTCTATCTGAGGTGGTGGGTGACGATGGCGGAGGAGAGGCTCCTCGTTCGAGGCGGGGTTGTCATCACGATGGACGAGAGGCTCGGCGTGGTGCACGACGGCGCGGTGCTGATCGAGGGCGACCGGATCGCGAAGGTCGGGAGGGCCGATGAGGTGGAGCGGGAGGGGAAGCCAGACCAGGTGATAGACGCGAGGGGAGGTTTCGTCCTGCCGGGGCTCTTCTGCGGTCACACGCACCTCTACGGCATAGCGCTGAGGGGGGCTAGCCTCGAGGTGAAGCCTCCGTCGGACTTCCTGCAGATCCTCCAGAGGGTCTGGTGGCCTCTGGACGAGAGGTTGACGAACGACGACGCCTACGCGACAGCCCTTGCGGCCTGCATGGAGATGGCCCTCACCGGTACCACCTGCTTCGCCGACACGTACTCCGCGCCGAACGGGATCGAGGGCTCCCTCGACGCGATAGCCAACGCCGTCAACGAGGTGGGGATCCGCGGCTTCATTGCCTTCGAGGCGACCGAGCGGAGGAGCGCCGAGGAGGGCGAGAGGGGCCTCCGGGAGAACGAACGGTACCTCAAAGGCCCCAAGGGGAACGCGTACGGGATGGTCAGCATCCACGCGTCCTTCACCGTCTCCGACGAGCTGATCAGGAAGGGCGTAGAGCTCTCAAAGCGGTACAACTGCCCCATAACGATCCACGTCGCTGAGGGACCGAACGACGTCTATCACAACATCGAGCGGTACGGGAAGAGGACGGTGGAGCGGTTGGAGGACCTCGAGGCGCTGAGCAGCAGGGCCGTCCTAGCACACTGCGTCCACCTCACGCTGAGCGAGGTGGCGACCCTCGCGAGGCACAGGACCAGCGTGGCCCACAACCCCATGAGCAACATGCTGAACGCGGTCGGCGTCGCACCGGTTCCCGAGATGCTAACCGCGGGTGTGAACGTCTGCCTCGGTAACGACGGGTACGTCTTCGACATGCTCGAGAACGCCAGGGCTGCATTCCTCCTCCACCGAGTTGCGAAGAGGGACCCAAGGGCTCTCAGTCCCCGACAGGTGCTGGAGATGGTCACGAAGAGGGCCGCGGAGGCCTACGGGATGAGGAACTACGGCTCGATCTCGCCTGGGAACCTCGCAGACGTGGTGGTCCTGAGGCCCAGGGTCCTTGCCACGCCCACGACAGGGGACCCATACGCGTACGTGGTCAACGCGCTGAGCGGCGGTGACGTCAGGCACGTCGTGGTCGGAGGCAGGCAGATCGTCCGTGATGGCAGGCTCCTCACCGTGGACAGAGAGGAGGCGGAGAGGAGGGTCCTCCGGACCATCGAGAGGCTCTGGGAGAGGCTCGGCACCTCACCCCCGGAGGCCGTTGAGCCCCTTCCGCTGAGAAGGTGAGCTGCGTTTGGGGGGCGGGCGAAGTCGGTTCGTGGTGGAGCTGATCTGCTCGAGGTGCGGCAGGAGGTACAGGCCCGAGCAGGGGCCGGTGATGTGCGACAACATGGACCTCGGCAGGCTCGACGTGGTCTACGATTACGAGGCCGTCAAGGAGGTCCTCGGGAGGGAGACGATAGCGTCGCGTCCGGTGGAGATGGGCGTCTGGCGATACTGGGAGCTCATGCCAGCATCGAAGGAGCACGCAGCCCCGCTGAGGGAGGGGTGGACCCCGCTGATATTCTCCAGGAGGCTGAACGACTTCCTCGGGACAAGGAGCGTGTACCTCAAGGACGAGACACGAAATCCGACCGGTTCCTTCAAGGACAGGGCGATGGCCGTTGGGGTCGCGAAGGCGGTCGAGCTGGGGAAGAGGGTGGCGGTCACCGCGTCCAGCGGCAACGCTGCCTCATCCCTCGCGGCCTACTGCGCCTCCTCCGGAATCTCCTGCTACGCCTTCGTCCCCGAGGACGTCTCGTTAGGGAAGGCGGCCCAGCTGATCACCTTCGGCGCAAAGCTCTTCCGGGTGAGGGCCGTTGAGCCGGGAAAGGACCCGACGGTGGACCTCATGGTCAAGGCGGTCCGGGCCTTCGGCTGGTACCCGTGCCCGAGCTTCGGCCCCTTCAACCCGTACCAAGTCGAGGGCCCCAAGACCGTCGTCTACGAGCTGGTGGAGCAGCTGGGATGGAAGTCGCCCGACGCGGTCCTCGTCCCGACGGGGTCCGGATGCTTCCTTACCGGTCTCTGGAAGGGCCTCAGGGACCTGATGGCGCTGGGAATCCTGAGGGAGGAGGAGCTTCCAATGCTGATACCGGTCCAGCCGGAGGGGAACCAGCAGCTGGTGAGGGCGATCAACGCGGGCATCCCCTTTGAGCGGATCCAGCCCGAGCCGAACCCGAGGTCCGTCGCATCAGGCCTACTCGACCCCTTCCCCTGGGACGGAGACGCCGCGATCGAGGGTGTCAAGAAGACCAGAGGGAAGGGAGTTGCCGTGCCCGACGAAGAGATCATGGATGCGGTCAGGGTTCTGGCCTCTAAGGCAGGTGTGTTCGCGGAGCCGTCCGGTGCTGTGGGGCTTGCGGCCCTCAGGAGGCTTCTCGACGAGGGCTTCCTGGACAGGTCGGACAGGGTGGTGGTGCTCGTGACCGGTTCGGGGCTGAAGGAGGTGGAGAAGCTTCTGGGAGGGGTGGGTGAGGTCCCGCTGATATCGCCTGAGGTGGAGGAGCTGAGGCGTCACCTGAGCTGAACGGGTTCCGCCCTCTTCCTGCTGCGGTGGAGGTACTGGCCCCTTCCGGGCCTCCCGAGGACCTGACCGTTCTCTGCCACCACCTCGCCGCGGGAGATCGTGATGACCGGGTAGCCCGTCACCTCGATGCCCTCGTAGATCGAGTGGTCGAGGGCGCTGTGGAGCACCTCCTTACCTAGCCTGACCCTCTTCGACGGGTCCAGCACCACGAGGTCCGCGTCCCATCCCACCGCGATCCTCCCCTTCCGGTGGGAGAGGCCGTAGAGCCTGGCGGGGTTGTGCGACGTCAGCTCGACGAACCTCTCCAGCCCGATTATCCCCTTACGAACTCCTTCCGAGAAGAGCACCGGCACGATCACCTCCGTGCCCTGGACCCCTCCCGGGACCTCCCTGAAGTCTTTCGACCTCGACTTGTGAACCGCGAGGTAGGGCGCGTGGTCGCTACCCACCACGTCGATCGCTCCGTCGGCGATGCCCTGCCAGAGGCTCCTCCTGTCGACCTCGGTCCTGAGCGGTGGAGCCATCACGTACAGCGGGCCCCTATCGGTGGCGTACAGGTCCTTCGTGAAGAGGAGGTAGTGCGGGCACGTCTCCCCCCTCGCCCTCACCCCTGACCTCTTGAGTGCCCTCAGGGAGGAGAGCGCTGCTGCCGAGGAGATGTGGACCACCAGGAACTCGACGCCCGTGAGGCTCGAGACAAAACCTATCCTGTTAACGGCCTCGGCCTCGGCGAAGTCCGGCCTGCTCGACTCGTAGTGCTCGATTCCCGTCCTCCCCTCGAAAACCAGCTCCTCCGTTGCTTTCGCGATCATGTCCTCGTTCTCGCAGTGGCAGAGCATCAGGACGTCCATCGCGGCCAGCTCCCTGGCGAGCCTGACCAGCGAGCCGTCGTCTATCATCAATCCCCTCGCCCTGTACGCGGTGAAGACCTTGACCGATGCCACGCCGCGCTCCGAGACGAGGTGCCTCAGCTCAGACAGGCGCTGCCCGTTGACCTCGAGCACGCAGACGTGCAGCCCGAAGTCCACCACCGCCTTAGCTTGGGCCGCGCCGAGGCGCTCCTCGAAGGCCTCTATCAGGGACTGGCCCCTCCTGGGCGTCACGAAGTCTATGACCGTCGTAACCCCGCCGCAAGCCGCGCTCTCGGTCCCTGTCCTGAAGTCGTCGGCGGTCCTGATGCCGGGTCCGTAATCCATCTCGAAGTGGACGTGTCCGTCTATCGCTCCGGGAAAGACTAGCATCCCCCGGCAGTCGATCACGCGATCGGCCTGGTCCTCCGCGTTCCTCGCGAGCTTCGCGATCCTTCCGTCCTCTATCGCCACGTCGCACTCCTGGACGCCCGTGACGTCCACCGCCCTGCAGTTCCTCAGCAAGAGGTCGAACGTCAACGACCTCACCTCATCGGGACCTCAGCTCGGAACGGCCTCGATCACCGGATCGAGGAAGCGCTGCTCGATAACGTCGAAGAGCCCCTTGTCGGTGACCCTGACCCTCGGTATCACGGAGAGCGTCATCAGCGAGATCAGAGGCATGTACGGGTGGTCGATGGCTTCGAGCCTCCTGAGGGCCTCCCGGAACGCCCTCATCTTACCCGCCATCACCTCCACCGGTTCCTCCGACATCAGCCCCGCGATCGGCAGCTCGATCAGGGCCAGAACCTTCCCGTCAAGTGCTGCAGCCATCCCGCCTCCCGCTCTGATCACCTCCGTCGCTGCGACGTGCATGTCGACCGGGTTCGTTCCTACGACGGCGAGGTTGTGGGAGTCGTGAGCGACCGTTGTTGCCACCGCGCCCCTCCTGAGGAGGTTCCGTACGAACCCCACGCCGCTCGACCCGTGCTTCCCGTGACGCTCGATCACCTTCATCAGCGCCACCTCGCCGAGCACCGGCCTGTGATCTCGGACCTCGATCTCAGCCTCCGACAGCTTCGTCACGATCATCTGGAGGAAGGTCCAGGAGACGTCGCCGGCGATCTCCTCTGGCCTCGGGAAGTCAACCACCCTCACTCTCATCCTGCCCTCCTTGATGGGGGCCCTGAAGACGAAGTCCTCCTGTTTGAGCTCTTTGACCCTCACCGTGCCGTAAGCCCTCCGGTCGAAGCTCCTCCTCTCGAGCTGAACGATCAGCCTTCCACCCCTCGCAACCGGAACGCCGCTCGCGACCACCAGGTCAACATCCACCCTCCTGAGGTCCCTGAGGATCAGGACGTCAGCGATCCTTCCAGGTGCGATCGCGCCGAGATCCCGCATCCTCATGTGCTCCGCCGGCCTGAGGGTCGCGCTCCTGATCGCCTCGACCTCGTCCATCCCGGCCTCGATCATCGACCTGACGACGAAGTCGAGGTGCCCCTTCTCCAGCAGCGTGTCGGGCATCACATCGTCCGTCACGAAGACGACCCTCTCCCAGCCGTTCGGCAATCCCTTCAGCGCCTCGACGAACCTCCTCGGATCGAGGATGTACGGGCCCCTCAGCTTGACGTACATCCCTCGCCTGAGCTTCTCGAGCATCGACTCGATCGTGAAGTTCTCGTGGTCCGCCTCAGGCCCCGCAGCGATGTACGCGTTCAACCTGGCACCGGAGAGGAGGACGCAGTGGCCGTCTATCACCGAGTTCCTCCTCCAGCCTGCCTCCAGGATGCGCATGAACTTCTCCCGCCTGGCCAGTACCGATTCGTAGTCCATCACCTCTCCGAGCCCTGCTATCCCGTCCCAGCCGAGGGCCTCCTCCACGTCCTCGGGCGTTATCTCAGCGCCTGCTGTGACCGCGTCGGACTCCGGCACGCAGGTCGGCATGAAGTAGTAGACCTTCAGCGGCAAGCCCCTCGAGTTCTCCAGCATCATCCTGACGCCCTCCTTGCCGAGGACGTTCGCGATCTCATGGGGATCGGCAACCACAGTGGTGGTCCCGTGGGGGAGAACGGCCTCCGCGAACCTTGCCGGCGTGACCATGCTGCTCTCGATGTGCAGGTGCGTGTCGATGAACCCAGGAACCGCGACCCCCTTCACGTCCAGCACCCTCTCGGCCCTCCTCTCCTCCCTGCCGAGGTAGACGACCCTGTCCCGGTAGACGCCGATATTGACGTCCTCCAGCTCCCCCGAGAAGACGTTCAGGACAGATGCACCCCTGATGAGGAGCGTGAGCTCGCGCTCTCCGAGGGCAGCCTCGACGTACCCCGCGATCAGGTCCCTGACGCTCACGTTCGATAGACTGATCTCGCGGCATTTTTCCGTGTCTCCGCCCGCGCTTCTCCCAGGCGAGCCGATAGGACTAAATGGGTCTCATAGAGGGTCGATCGGGATGGGCGATCCGAAGAGACCGAGGAAGAAGTACGAGACGCCGAGGCATCCCTGGCGCGCCGACAGGCTGATGGAGGAGCTCAGGCTGGTGGGCGAGTACGGCCTCAGGAACAAGCGGGAGCTGTGGAGGGCGCAGGCGATCCTGAGGAAGTACAGGAAGATAGCCCGGAGCCTGTTCGTCCTCAGCGGCGAGGAGCGGGCCAGAAAGGAGTCGGAGCTGATCAGGACCTTGGCCAAGTACGGACTTGTGTCCGAGAACGCGACCGCAGACGACGTGCTGAAGCTCACCGTTCGGGACATCCTCGAGCGCCGGCTCCAGACGGTCGTTTACAGGTTGGGGTTGGCCAAGACGATTTACCACGCAAGGCAGCTGGTCGTCCACAGGCACATCGCGATAGGGGATCAGATCGTGAACGCCCCCGGATACCTCGTGAAGAAGGACGAGGAGGGGAAGATAAGGCTCCTGCTGAAGGAGCGCGCCCAGCAGGCACCTGCGGGTTGAAGCGCCTCCATCCCTGACGACAGATAAACACAAATGAATACTGCGTTGTAGGATTTCGTAAGGAGTTGGACTCCAGCAAAGGGAGGACCACGCTCGCTGTGAGGCGTGATGTGGCCGAGAAGCTCTCGGAGCTGGCGAAGGAGAGGAAGATGTCCGTCTACGCGCTCGCCTCGTCCATCCTCGAGCAGGGGATACAGGTCGTCCGGGAGAGCGGGAGCGACGCGATCATCTCCAACCTCTGGAAGGTCTACAAGGTCCTGAGGGATGCGGACGCCGTCGTTCTCCCCTCCTACTTCATGGACGCGCTGATCAAGGAGCTCTACTCCCACGACCGGAAAAGGCTCTTCTCCCTCTTCAGCCAGCTCGGCAGGGACGTCGGCCTCCTGATGAAGACGTACGCCCCGAGCTTCGAGGAACTCGTGAGCCTCGCGGCGCTCTTCTCGTACTTCTTCCCGCTTAAGCGCGTCGAGCTGAGGGAGCTGGGGAAGGACGGGCTCGAGATATCGGTTATCGGTGTGGGGGATTCCGTGGAGACGACGGAGGCCGTATCCGTGGCCGCGAGGGAGATGCTTAACGTTTACGGGATCGACGTGATCAACCAGACCGTCTCTCGGGGTATGATCAAGCTGGTGATCCGACCAAGGTCCACTTCGCAGAGGTTTTAGCGGAGGTGACGCTAAGCGATGAAGGCCGCGTGGACGGCCCTGACTGCCTCCTCCACGTCGCGCTCCTTCACCACGAACGAGATGTTCAGCTCCGAGGAACCCTGAGCGATCATCCTGACGTTGATGCCCTTGCTCGCTACGGCAGTGAAGACCCTGCTCGCCACCCCGGGAGTTCCCTTCATCCCCTCACCGATCACGGCAACCGCTGCGACGTCCCGCTCCACCTCCAGCTCACCGCCCCCCAGCTCGGTTATCACGTCGCGCTCAAGCCCCCTCACCACCAAGTCGGTCACCTGTCTCGGTAGGACGATCGAGATGGAGGAGCTCGAGACGCTCTGCGAGATCATAAGAGGCACGACCCCAAGCCTCTCCAGAACCGCCAGGACCCTCGCGGATAGCACACCGCCCCTCAGGACGTCGCCCTTGACGGTGAGCATCGAGACGTTCCTCGTGAAGAGCACCGCTTTCGTCACGCCCATCTCCCGGTCGGTGGAGTCGCCGATGATTGTCCCCTCGGATTCGGGGTTGAAGGTGTTCCTGATCCTGATCAGTATCCCCTTCTCCTTCGCCGGCAGGAGCGTCCTGATCTGGAGGCCCTTCGCGCCGAAGTAGGCCATCTCGACCGCCTCGTCGTAGGATATCCTCCGGAGGACGCGGGCCGTGCTGACGACCCTGGGATCGGCCGACATCATCCCGTCGACGTCGGTCCAGAGCCATACCTCCTTGGCGTCCAGCGAGTAGGCGATCAGCGTGGCGGTGTAATCCGACCCTCCCCTTCCCAGCGTGGTGATGATGCCGTCCCTGGTGGCTGCGATGTACCCCGTGACCACGGGGACCTTACCCTGCGCGAGGAGCCCTCCGACCCTTTCCCGGATCAGCTGCGCAGTGAGGGGCATCAGGGGGTTCGCGCTGCCGAAGGAGTCGTCGGTGACGATGCCGGCCTCGAAGCCCTCGAGGTAGACCGCGTCCACGCCCATCGACCGGAGGGCGCCCCAAACGATCCTAGTGGAGAGCCTCTCGCCGAAGGAGGCGATCAGGTCCCTCGTCCTCTCGGTCACCTCCTTCAGGAGGGATGCGCTCGTCACCACCTTCTCGAGCTCCTCGGTCCTCGAGATCACGAACCTCTCCACCTCCCTCCTCACCTGTGCGTCCTCCACCGCCTCACCGCATGCCTTCAGGTGCTCCTCCTGTATCGCCCTGACCACGGCGGTCGCTGTCTGAGAGTCGCCCTTCGCTGCGGCGTCGGCCGCCGCCATGAGTTGGTCCGTGGTGTCGCCCATGGCCGAGCACACCACCACGAGGTCCCTGCTCCTGAGGCCCTCCGCGATGAGGCCCGCAACCCTTCTGATCCTCTCGCCGCTGCCGAGGGACGTGCCGCCGAACTTCCAGACCTGCACCTCCCTCATCCGAGACCCTGCCGTGACCAGCCCGACCTCAAGATAACCGTGTTCGCACAGGTCCTGCCTACCCGAAAAACCACCATATAGGACCGCGCTCCTGTCCGGACGAGGAGGGTTGGCGAGGGTCTGGATCTACGTTGCGGTCTTCGCGGCTCTGGTCGTCCTGACGGCGCTTGAGCTGGTGATCTTCTACCAGCCGCTGCCGAGGGCCGTGGTCGACGCCTCGATCGTCCTGCTCGCCGGAGGGAAGGCAGTGCTGATCGCGCTCTTCTTCATGCACCTCGCCTACGAGCCCAGGTCGCTCTCATACCTCGCTGTCCTGGGAATCGGAGCGGTCGTGGCCTTCCTGCTGCTGAGCGTCCTCTCCCTCATCGGGGTCCAGTTCGTGCCGGTGAGGTGATGGGCTTGAGCAGCACGGGTTACGCGGCCCTGATCGCCTCACTCCTGGGTCTCCTCGCGCTGGTGATGCTGATACTACGCCTGACCGGCCAGCTCTGAGTTTTTAGGACGCAAGCGTCTGATCTGCAGGGGCCCGTGGCCTAGCATGGATAGGGCGCCGGCCTGCGGATGGATGCGAGCTGAGAGCCGGAGGTCCCGGGTTCGAGTCCCGGCGGGCCCGCTAACGCGAGGGCTTCCACCAGCCTCCGAGTTCTCGGTGCGATTTGGGTTGCATTTGCTCGGGAGTATGCGCCCACCAGAAGCCAGTCGCATATCGCGTGCGGGGGGTGGGATTCGAACCCACGAACCCCTACGGGACAGGGCCCTCAACCCTGCGCCTTTGACCAGGCTTGGCTACCCCCGCCCGGTGTTCACATCTGCATAGCCTGCTAATAGAAGTTGAGGCTGAAGGGGCCGGGGGACGCCCCTTCCGACTTCCAATTCTCTTCGCGAGATTCGCCGCTTCTGCGCCAGATGTCAAGCCTTCATCGAGACGAACTTTCAACTCTCTTCGCGAGATTCGGACGCGTATGCGGAGGATTCCCTCGGGCGCCTCAAACCCTTTCAACTCTCTTCGCGAGATTCCGCCTCCAGGGACTGGTGGATCATGGGGATCATACTGCACTTTCAACTCTCTTCGCGAGATTCATGAGCACTCGACACGGGTGAGGGAGGCGTTATCCCTTTCAACTCTCTTCGCGAGATTCGAAGATCAAGTTCGAGGTCTATGAGGTTGAGTCTGAATTCTTTCAACTCTCTTCGCGAGATTCGGCCGTGCCCTCGTGGCCGACCGCGCTTTGAAAACCTCCTTTCAACTCTCTTCGCGAGATTCGATGAGTTGGGCTTTTCTGACCCTGAGGAGACTATTCGGCTTTCAACTCTCTTCGCGAGATTCCGGACAATTTAAACCTGATGCCACAAGAACAAAAGGCTTATCTTTCAACTCTCTTCGCGAGATTCCAGATGCTGGCTAAACTCGATGCCATCCATCTTGAGCTCCTTTCAACTCTCTTCGCGAGATTCTAGGCTGACGATAGACCTGAAGATCAGTCGGAGAAGTCCTTTCAACTCTCTTCGCGAGATTCCACTACGGCCGCGAGACGCGCTCCTCGGCTGGCGCCCCGCCCTTTCAACTCTCTTCGCGAGATTCGGGCGGGGCCTGTACTCCCCCGGCCCTAAGCTCCCTGCATGCACCGGTCTTTCAACTCTCTTCGCGAGATTCCTGCTCCAAACGGATAGTCATCTGAGCAGTTTTTCTTCGCTTTCAACTCTCTTCGCGAGATTCGAAGATCAAGTTCGAGGTCTATGAGGTTGAGTCTGAATTCTTTCAACTCTCTTCGCGAGATTCCGTTTTTATGTTGCACTTCGTAGAGAAGGAACTGTTACTTTCAACTCTCTTCGCGAGATTCGTTAACCACACATTCCAGGGCGTGTGATCAGATTGGGGAGCTTTCAACTCTCTTCGCGAGATTCCGACCCCAATTTCCGGGAATCTCGCCTTAATTTTAGGATATTTTCAGCTCACCTCCGCCTGCCCCCGTTTTTGCAAAGGGGTATATAAAGAGCAGACGGACCTGATTCATCGCAGTTAAGGAATTCCGGAAACATTAATCAAGCAGCGAAAATCGCAGTTCAGGAATCTGGCCCTTCGGTTGAGCGCGCAACAGCCGTCCCTTCGCCGATTGCCTCCGCGCGAAGAACGTATGCTTCGTCCGTCGGGTCCTCTGAATTCGGCGCCCGCAGGACTTGCTGGCTCCCTAGTTGGTCAGGTCCTAATGGCAACGGCGGTGGGCGCGCTTGCCTTTAAGCGACCTTGGGATGAGATGGCGGGCGGCGTTAAGGTCGGGTAGGCATTGATTGGGGCAAAGGTACCGGTTGTAAATCAAAGGCCCGCCGCTTACGGGAAAACGTCATTGATGCTTCGATGGTCCAGTGTCGGGCAGAGTGAGGGACCGGTGGCTAGGGCTAAGAATTGGTCACAGATCCCCGGTCCAAGAAGTGATTAATATAGTGAGGTGCGATTCGATTTGCGTCCATGAGAAACGCTATGCGGTCTCTCGGGATCTCGGGTGCCGTTGCGGGAGCGCTCATAGTGGTCGCATTGGTGGTGGGGCTCGTAATCGGAGCGTTGGCCATTGGACCTGCAGTAGCCCCGGCCAAGGAGGTTACGCGGGTCGTGAGGGAGACGGTCACCTCGACGGTCGAGAGGCAGACGACGGTCACAGTGACCGCAACCGTCACGCCATCGCCGCCAGCACCGATCAAGGTGAGATTCGCTAGCATAGCGTTCCCGAGCTACATGCAGTTCCTCCAGCTCATCATACAGGAGAAGCGCTTCGACCTGAAGCACGGGCTCGACATCACATGGGTGCCGCAGCCGACGATCGCCGGGTTCTACGCCACCATCTCGAGCGGCGAGGCGGACGTCATACCAGGTGGAGGGCCCCTGGTCTTCCAGAGGATGTACCTCGAGGGCGTGAAGCTGAAGATAACCAACACGCTCGTTCCCATGTCCGCGGTGATCATTGCCACGAGGGACCCGAACATCAGGTCGGTCGCCGACCTCAAGGGGAAGAAGCTGGCGATCGACGTGGGCGCTACCGAGTTCGTCGTACTGAAGACCTACGGTAAGGCCGTAGGCATCGACGTCGAGAAGGAGATCACCATTGTCCCATCTGCCTACCCCGTCGCCAGGAGCAGGCTCATCACCGGTGAGGTCGACGCGGCCGTCCTCGTGGAGCCGCACATCTCTCTGGCCAGGAAGGAGAACCCTAACATCAGGAGGGTCGTCAGCTTCGAGGACCTCTGGCGCGAGATCACGGGTCAGCCCTACGCGGTCTACCTCGTCACCGCCGTCAGGGAGGACTTCCTGAAGGCGAACCCCGGCTTCGTCGAGAGGATGATAGCGATGTTCCAGGAGGTCGAGGACTTCATCCGGAGGAACCCCGAGGAGGCGGACAGGATACTGGCCAAGGGCATGAACGTCGAGCGGGGCGTGATGCTCTCCGGAATCCTCGCCAGGGACGTCCAGTACCTGACCATACCCATCTGGAGGAGCGACGCCAAATCGGTCACGACGACCATGTTCTCGAAGGCGGTCGAGGTGGGCGTTCTGACGAAGGAGCCGGGACCCGAGATCCTCTACTCCCCCTGAGTTCGATCGAGTAGACCGTCCAATCGTTCGGCCTTTTTCCGTTCGGTCTCCGGAGGGCAGCTCATCGACGAATCGACGGCCTCATGACCCTCAGGTGAACTCGCAGTCCTGCAGGCCCGGAAAAAGGGTTATCACCCGAGGTGCGGGCGTAGCTCCGTAAGCTGGGTACAGGGGCGACGTCTGGCGATGAGGTGCGAGAAGTGCGGGAGGGAGGAGGTTCTGCCCTTCAGGTGCGCCTACTGCGGTCGCTACCACTGCGCCGAGCACAGGCTCCCCGAGGCCCACGACTGCGAGTTCCTCCACCAGGCCCGTTCGCCGGTCGAGATCAAGGCCATGGAGGAGAGGTCCCAATCGGCCCCTCTGGTCAAGGCCAGGCTCTCCTCGACGTCCCTCAGGATCAGCTCCTCGGAGGCGCTTCACCTCTCGGTCGGAGCGCTGCTGGTCGCGGGCGTCGGAGCCACGCTCTTCGACCTCGGACGTCTGGGGCCCGTCTTCGCAGCGGCTGCAGTGGTGGCGTTCGTGTTCTCGTTCTTGGTCCACGAGCTCGCGCACAAGTTCGTCGCCATCGGACACGGTTACCTCGCGGTCTTCAGGGTATCGCCGATCGGGGCGCTGATCACCGCAATCTCGATCCTCTCGCCTTTCAAGGTGATAGCACCCGGTGCCGTGAACATCTTCGGCGCACCCAACAGCAGGACTTTCGCGAAGGTCGCAGCTGTGGGGCCGCTCACCAACACCCTCATCTCCTCGGTCACGTTCGCACTGGGATTCGGCTTGACAGCGCTCGGAGCGGAACCTCGGCTCATCCACCTGACGCTGACGGTGGCCAGGATCAACGCGCTCCTCGCCTTCTTCAACCTCCTCCCGTTCGGGCCCCTGGACGGACTGAAGGTCCTCAGCTACAGCCGGTCCGAGTGGATGAAGCACTTCGCTCCGGCCCTCGCGCTCTTCCTGATCGGTTTCTTCACCTGAATCGCTCCAGAGAGCCACAGAAATATTGCCGTTCGGTGCGGAACCGAGGGGATGGCGAGCAGGGAGGAGCAGGTGCTGCAGCAGGTGAGGCGGGTCAGGAGCAGGCGTGCCAGGAGAGCCATGCCGGAGGTGGAGGACTACCTCGAGGTGATCTACGCGCTGGAGAAGGTGAGGGGGTTCGCGACCTCGAAAGACGTCGCCCGTCACCTGAACGTGAAGCCTCCTGCCGTCACGAAGATGCTCCGGAGGCTGAGGCAGCTGGGATACATCGAGTACGAGCAGTACAGGGGCTTCGTCCTCACCGAATCCGGGAGGGAGCTGGCTGCAGGCGTGCTGAGGAGGCACGAGGTCCTGGTCAAGTTCCTAGAGAAGCTGGGGGTTCCTCCGGAGACGGCGGAGGAGGAGGCCGAGTTCATCGAGCACGGGCTCAGCTCCTCCACGCTCGAGATCATCTCCGCTTTGATAGACTTCCTCGAGAGGAGGCCCGACGTCTCGGAGGACCTCATCAGGTCGATCAGGGAGAGGCTCGCCCAGAGGTCCCCAACGGAGCAGGGTCAGTGATCCTTCAGTATTCCCAGAGCGTTTTCAGGGTGATACGCCTCAGGATCGGATATATTGTCCTGAGGGTGAGGTCGTGGGGCGTTGGTCCACATCAAGCGGATCGTCGTCCAGGGCTTCAAGTCCTTTCCTCCCAGGAGGCAGGCGATAGACCTGCCGAGGGGCCTCGTGGTGATCGCGGGACCTAACGGTAGCGGGAAGAGCAACATCCTTGACGCGATCAAGTTCGCCTTCGGCGAGCTCAGCCCTCACGCGCTCAGGGTCTCGAGGTTCTCGGAGCTGATCCACCAGTCCTCCGAGGGCGGTACCGCACCCATGGCAAGGGTCACGGTGGTCCTGGACAACTCGGAGAGGGTGATCCCGGTCGACGACGACGAGGTCGTGATCACTAGGAAGCTCCTCCCCAACGGCGAGAGCCAGTACCTCGTCGGCAACAGGTCCGTCAGCAGGGCGGACCTCCTCAGCATCCTCGCGACCGCTAACGTCAGGCCTTCCGGCTTCAACATCGTCACCCAGGGCGCGGTGCTCGGGATAGCCGAGATGGGACCGGAGGACCTGAGGAAGCTGATCGAGGACGTAGCCGGCACCGGAGAGTACGACCGGCGGAGGGAGGAGGCCCTGAAGGAGCTGGAGAGGGCGGAGCGGAACGTGGCCGTCGCCAAGGCAGCGGCGTCCGAGGTGAGGAAGAGGATCAAGCAGCTCGAGGCCGAGTGGTTCGACCTGAGCAGGAGGAGGTTCATCGAGGAGGAGCTCGAGGCCCTGAGGAGGGAGGAGATAGCCGCGGAGATCGGAAGGATAGACGCCGAGCTGGCCGCGCTGGCTTCGGAGAAGTCTGAGCTGGGTCCGAGGGCAGAGGAGCTCCGATCGAGGTTGTCGACGGTGAGCGCGGAGCTGGAGAGGCTGGAGGCGTCGGCGGAGGCCATCAGGCAGAGGTCCACCGAGCTGGAGTCGAGGGAGGCCTCGCTCTCTGCGGCTGCGGAGGAGGCGAGGAGGGAGATGGGGAGGCTTCAGGCCGAGATCAGGGACAGGGGAAGGAGGTACGCGGACGCGAGGAGGAGGGCGATCGAGATCGAGTCCTCCCTGAGGTCGGCCGACGAGCGGGTCAGGTCGTTGAGGAGCAGGCTTAGCGCGATCGAGTCCGCAACGGCTTCACTCTCGTCAGAGCTGGAGGCCGTCGAGTCTCAGCTGAGCTCCGTCAACTCGAGGATCAAGGGGCTCGAGTCGGTCGTGAGGGAGTGGGAGAGAAGGGCCGCTTCTGTGGCAGCGGAGAGGGAGGCAATCCAGCGGAGGATAAGCGACGTCGAGCGCAGGCTCACCGACCTCAGGGGCAGGGTCTCCACTCTTCGGGCGAGGTTCACGGCCCACGGCGATGAGATCTCGAGGCTGGAGGCGAGGCTCAGGGAGATCTCAGAGGAGCTCGCGGAGCTGGACAGGCAGAGGGCGGCCCTGACCGCAGAGGTAAGCGATGCGAAAGCGAAAATCGGATCCCTCATGAGTGAACTCGATGCCGTCAGGACCACCCTCGCTTCCCTGCGCGAGTTGAGGGCGAGGGTCGAGTCGGAGGCGAACGCCGTCGAGACCACCCTCAACCCTCCAGGAGCTGGTCAGGTCCAGAGGGCACTTCTGGCGGTTCTCGGGTCCGGCTCCCTCGGCCTCCTCCGGGACCTCTTCGAGCCACCGAAGGGCCTCGAGTCGCTGGTCCTCCGTCTTCTGGGTGATCTGACGGAGGCGGTCGTGGTGAGACGCGATGTGGACGCCGCATCGATCGCGGTGGCCGCGAGCTCGCTGGGACTCAGGGTCAGAGTCATCAGCGTCGAAGGGTGGAAGGGTTGTAGGTCCGAAAGCGGGAAGTGCCTCGCGTGCCTCTCGAGCACCTCGTCGAAGGAGGCCTCCGCTGCCCTCCACATAGCGCTGGAGAACGCGGTCCTCATCGACCGCCCCTCGTTCCCTGACCGCATGACGTCGGTGACTTCTGCTGGCGCCGTGCGGCGGAGAGGTGGAATTTTCGAGTCGGTCGGCGAGGTGCTCTCCGAGTCGGAGGTCAGGCGAGAGCTTGAAACCCTCAGATCCCTCGTGCCTGAGCTGGAGAGGAGGGCAGCCGAGCTCTCTTCCAGAGCTGAGGCCGTGGATCGGGAGATCTCGGGGCTCAGGTCCCTGGTCTCGGAGAGGGAGGGGACGCTGCGCGCCGTGGACTCAAGGCTGTCATCCCTCCAGCGCGAACGGGGGGAGATCTCGGGCAGGATGACCAGGCTGAACGAGGAGCGGCAGAGGATCGAGGCCGAGCTCGGGAGGTTGGCTGAGGAGGAGCGAAAGCTGTTGGCGGCGCACGAGGAGCTTCAGCGCCAGATCGAATTGGTGGTCGCACCCCCCGAACCACTCGAGGAGAGGGAGGAACTTTCGAGGTTGAGGGAGAGGCAGAGGGAGCTGCTGGTGAGGGCTACGGAGCTTAGGACCGAGCTCTCCAGGTTGCGGAGGGAACGGGAAGCGGTCGCAGCGGAGATCTCCAACGCGGAGCGCGAGGCCAGATCTTCCACCGCTTACCTCGCGGAGGTGGAGAGGACGAGGGCCGGGATGCTGGAGGCCGTCAAAGCCGTCGCTCTCCGGTACGCGGAGAGGGTGAGGGAGCTGAGAACGCTCATGTCGGAGCTCGAGGCCGTGAGGGGGAAGCTTAACGCGATCAGGTCCGAGGCGGCCGAGGTCTCAGCCAAGATCAGGCAGCACAGGGAGGAGCGCGAGAGGGTCTCCTCGCAGCTGAGGGAGATCGAGGCGAGGCTCGAGTCGCTCAGGGTCACGGAGGTCGAGCTCACCGTTCGGAGGAGGGCGCTCGAGGAGAGGTTGATGGAGCTGAGGCAGGGGCCGAGGAGCCTCCTGTCGTCACTTCCGCCTGAGCTCACCGCGAAAATCAGGGCATCCTTGGAGTCAGAGCTGGGCGAGATCCAGCTGGTCAACCAGCTCGCGCCGATGCAGTACGTTGAGGTGGTCGCCGGGTACAAGCAGAGGTCTGAGAGGATCGCGGAGCTCGAGATGGAGAGGAACGAGATCCTCAAGCTGATCGAGGAGATCGACCGGGAGAAGCTCAGGGTCCTCGAGTCGACGGTGAAGAGGGTCTCCGAGGGTTTCGGCGAGTTCTTCAGGGCCCTAACCGGCGGCGACGCGTGGCTCGAGTTCACCGACCCAGGCAACCCCCTCGAGTCAGGGATCGAGATGGTGGTGAGGTTCCCCGGAAAGGCACCGAGGTCAACGAGGGGCGTTAGCGGTGGGGAGAAGTCGGTCTCCGCGGTGGCCCTGATACTCGCGCTCCAGTCGCTGACTCCGGCCGACTTCCTGATCTTCGACGAGGTCGACGCCCACCTCGACGCGAACTACTCCTCGAACCTCGCCAACCTCCTCAAGGAGATGTCGAAGAGGGTCCAGATCCTCGTGGTGAGCCTGAAGGACATCGTCGCCGAGAAGGCCGACCTCCTCATCGGGGTCTACAGCAGGAACGGGGCGTCCAACGTGGTAACACTAAAGCTGGGTGAGCTGGTTGGCGAGCAGGGGAGTCAGAGCTGAGAGGGTCGCGGCCGACTGGAGGCTCCTGCTGAATCCGGCGGAGCTGAAGAGGTTCAGGCCCTGGAACGTCAAGCTGCTCCCCCTCCTCAGGCAGCTCGCGGAGGTGATCAGGGGCCTCTCGGTCACCCTCAGCCAGGCAGGCGTCGCGATCTACACGGCTGCGGTCATACACCGCGAGAAGAGCGAGCGGATCGACGAGCAGGAGAGGGAGAGGCACATCGAGCGACCGGACCTGCTGGTTCCGCCGCCGATCGAGATACCGCTTAGGGGGGAAGTGCTGACGCTGACGTTGCTGGACGTCGTCAGGGAGCTGATGGGGGTGCTGGAGAAGATGAGCGCTGGCGCCCAGAGCGCCAAGTTCGAGCAGATCAACGTCGACATTAAGGTGGACGATTACCTCGTCAAGATCGAGGAGGAGTTCGAGGAGTTCCTTCGCGAGCTGATGGCCCTCCTCTCGAGGGCGCCGGAGTTCCCGCTGGAGGAGCTGGTGAGGGGGCTGAACAGGGCTGCAGCCGTCAAGAGGATCATCCTCCTCCTCTTCGCGGCCATGAGGGGGTACGTGGACGTCTTCCAGGACGAGCTCACGGGGAAAGTTTTGGTGAGGGCGGTGAGCGGGGTTGCGGCGTGAGCGTCTTGGCGAGAGCGAGGCTAAGCTCGTGATCGAGTCGATCCTCTTCGCCTCCAACAGGCCCGTCGACCTCAGGACCCTCTCCAGGGCGACGGGGTGGAGGAGCAAGAGGGAGCTGGTGAGGCTGGTCCTGGAGCTCAAGCGCGAGTACGACGAGCAGGGGAGGGCCTTCACGGTCTCCGAGCTGCCGGGGGAGAGGTTCCTGATGCACCTCCGAAACGAGCTGCTGCCGATCGTGAGGAGGTACCACAGGGGCTCCCTCCTCTCTCCGGGGACCCTAAGGACGCTCTCGTTCATCGCGTACCACCAACCGATCGAGATGTCAGCCGTTGCTGCCGTCAGGGGATCGAGGGCCTACGTCCACGTCCGGGAGCTGGAGGAGCTGGGGCTGGTGGAGGTGGAGCAGAAGGGGAGGTCCAAGGTCCTGAGGACCTCGCAGCTCTTCGCGATGCTCCTCGGCGTCGAGGGCTCGACCGCGAAGGTCAAGCGGGCCATCTCCTCGCTGATCGGGCGTGTAGGGCCTCCCAACTCCGGCGATGCCCCCACCGGCGAGCCGCGGGACGGCCCAAACTCGACGCCCCAACCGGACGCTTCAGAAGAACCTAAAACGGACCGTTGAGTGAGTTCATGGGGAACGAGGTGTCCGGAGTAATACCGAGTGAGATGCTGAACGCGGCGGCCACGGCCCCAACGGAGGACTCTACGCTGCTGATGCTCTTCTGGTTCGTCTTCCTCCTCCTGTCCTTCTTCTTCTACCCGATGTTCGGCCAGAGGGTCCAGCTGATGAACGTCCTGAGGGACATCGACCGGAAGCTCTACAGGCTGAAGCTGATGAGGGACGACGTCAGGCAGCGCACCATCACCGCGATCAAGCAGGCGGGCTCAGACCTTCCGGACGAGGAGCTGGGTAGGAGGCTGGACACCATCCTCGATTACTTCTACATCGCACCGGAGTCCATGGACCCGGTCGGCGTCGTCTACAAGCTCGAGCACATCCTCGAGATAGGCGAGAACAGGTTCGAGGACCAGGTTGCGGCGCTCGTCAAGACGGACGACGTTCACAGGATCAAGACGCTGACCAACCTCGTCGAGGTGGCCCGGGCCATGAACCTGATCTACCGCATCGTCAGGCACTACTACCTCCTCGGCCGCAGGACATCCAACTACTTCCTCGCGATCCAGATACAGATGCAGCTTCCGATGATCCTGGAGCTGGCCGAGGCCTACCGCCAGGCTTCATTCGCGTTCTACAACGGCCAGCCGATCGGCGACGGTGCGGGCGTCCTGGTGGCGGCCAAGTTCGCTCGGGAGATAAACGCGGTAACGGTCGACGAGTCGGTCAAGGACACCACCGTCATGCTCGGCGAGTGGGAGGGCAGGAAGGTCTACATCGTCAGGGCGAAGGGCCCGGGAGGGACCGTCGGAAGGCCGGGAGAGGCCGTAAAGAGGGTGATCGAGATGGAGGGCAAGGTGGACGCGGTGATCACGATCGACGCAGCGTTGAAGCTGGAGGGTGAGGAGTCGGGAAAGATAGCGGAGGGCGCGGGGGTCGCCATAGGAGGGCCAGGCGTTGACAAGTTCAAGATCGAGACGATCGCTCGTGAGAAGAACGTGACGCTCTACGCCATCGCGATCTTCCAGTCGATCGCCGAGGCCATAACCCCGATGAGGGAGTCTATCTCGAAGGCCACTGATCAGGCGCTGGAGAAGGTGAAGGAGATCGTCAGGAAGTACGTACCTGAGAAGGGAGTGGTCATAGTCGCGGGCATCGGGAACACCGTCGGGATCGGTTACTGATCGCCACTTTTCCGTGGCTCCGTGAAGACGGTCAGTCCCTCTCCAGCAGCCCCCTCTGCTCGCACCAGGCCCTCAGCGGCCCCAGGATGACCCTCGGTGCTCTCCGCAGGTCGCCCACGTTCCTCGAGCCGGTCAGGACCATCGCAACCTTCAGCTCCCTCTCGATCCTTCTGGCAAGTGCGACCGCTGCTTCCGGGCCCTCGACCGCGGCCGCCAGGAAGGGCCTCGCGATCCCAGCCATGGAGGCTCCGAGCGCCAGGACCTTCGCCACCTCGAGCCCGCTCCGTATCCCCCCTGATCCCACCACCTCTATGCCCTCGACCCGGGAGACCTCGAGGACCGCGGCCGCCGTAGGTATCCCCCACTCCCTGAAGACCTCCGCCAGCGAGGCCTTCTCAACGTCCCCGGCGGAGAGGGCCCTCTGACGCTCTATCTCGGTCCAGTTGGTGCCGCCTGAGCCGGAGACGTCCACGGCCCTGACGCCAGTGCGCTGAAGCACGAGCGCGTCCTCATATGATATCCCGCACCCCACCTCCTTCACGATCACCGGAACCCCTACCTCCCTCACCGCATCGCCTATCGCGTCGGTGACGCCGGTGAAGTCGGTGTCGCCTCCCGGCTGGACCAGCTCCTGGAGGACGTTCAGGTGTATCGCCAGCGCGTCAGCCCTCAGCATCTCGACCGCATCCTTCGCCATATCGACGCCGCCTTTGACCAGCTGCGCAGCTCCTATGTTGGCGATGAGGAAGGCATCGGGTGCCACCTCACGAGCGACGGTGTAGGTCCTCCGGACCCCGCTGTTCAGGATCCCGGCCCTCTGGCTCCCCACGCCCATCGGTATCCCCAGCTCAGAGGCCGCCATCGCGAGCGCCCGGTTTATCCTCAGGGCCTCCTCGGTCCCTCCCGTCATCCCTTCGATCAGCAACGGCATCCGGAACCTCCTTCCCAGGAAGCGGG
Source organism: Candidatus Calditenuis fumarioli (assembly GCA_030059665.1). Lineage (GTDB taxonomy): Archaea > Thermoproteota > Nitrososphaeria_A > Caldarchaeales > Calditenuaceae > Calditenuis > Calditenuis fumarioli. Next base: position 351,990 of record JANVYR010000001.1, on the reverse strand, counting down.
CCTCGGTCTCGACCGATTCGAGGGAGAGCTCGGGGAGAGCGCGGTGAACGAACTCGACGTACTCGAGCCAGTTGCTCTTCCTGTACTCTACGTCGCCTTCCAGCGCTATCCTGATGTGCTCGGCCTTCCTCCTGACGACGTCGCTGCCCAAGGCCTCAACCCGATTCAGCCTGGGCCTGCTCCTGAGCCGCCTTCCTCTGCGCCAGCTTCGCGAGCCTCGTGAGGTACCCTGCCACCTTGTTCGCGAACTTCTTCGAGACCTGCCCTGTCAGGACCTGCCGTACGAGCAGCTTGTTCTCCTCGAACGACGTCGAGACCCGCGGGCCGTACTTTTCCATTATCTCCCGGGCTACGCGCTTCACCTTCGCCGTCCTGATCTTGCCCAAGCTCCCACCTTAACCGCCCTCGGATGCCAAGCTGATAAAGGTGCCGAGCGTAACCGGCAATATACCGGTCGGTGCTGGGAGGTGCGTGAGGTTAGAGGCCTCAATCGAGCCCGACAGGGTGTCGGAGGTTCCAGGGCTCGCTGCGGAGGCGGAGCGCCTCGGGTTCGACGGTCTTCTCTTCAGGGAGACGAAACACGACCCGTTCGCGATGTTGGCGCTGGCTGCGGCCTCCACCAGGAGGGTTAGACTCGGCACCGCGATCGTGGTCGCGTTCGCACGGAGCCCGACGGTGGTGGCCCACTCCGCATGGGACGTCCAGTCGCTCTCGGGAGGGAGGTTCGCGCTGGGGTTGGGAACGCAGGTGAGGGCCCACATAGAGCGTCGGTTCGGCATGAGGTGGGAGAGCCCGCTATCTAGGATGAGGGAGTACATTACGGCGCTCAGGGAGGTCTGGAGGGCCTGGCAGACCGGACGTCCCCCTCAGTTCCGGGGGAAGCACTACCGGATCGACCTCACCAGCTGGTACTTCGATCCCGGACCGATAGAGCATCCGGAGATACCGGTGTACGTCGCGGCGGTGAACAGAGGGATGTGCCGGCTCGCGGGAGAGCTGTGTGACGGGGTTCACGTCCACCCGCTCAACTCGCCCAGGTACATCCGGGAGGTGATGCTGCCAGCGATAAGGGAGGGTGCGGAGCGCGCCGGCAGGAGGCCCGAGGAGGTCAAGCTCTCGGCAACGGTCTTCACCGCGATAGGCAGCGACGACGAGGAGGTCCGGAGGAGCGAGGAGCTGGTCAGGCGGATGATCGCTTTCTACGCCTCCACTCCCGCCTACCGGACGATACTGGCTCTGTACGGCTGGGAGCGGGTGGGTGAGGAGCTGAGCGGGCTGGCCCGTGAGGGGAAATGGGACGAGATGGCCCGGCTGGTGGACGACGAGATGATGCGGGAGTTCTCCGTCTCCGGAAGGCCATCGCGGGTGGCGCAGGAGATCGTCAGGAGGTACAGGGGCCTGCTCGAGAGCGTCTCCGTCTCCGTCCCCTTCGACGGCAGATCCAGCTGGTGGCCTGAACTCGTGAGGTCCTTCAGGTCTTCCCTCTGAGCGTGCCAGCGAAGGTCGATATTGTGCGGTACGCGACTCGCGTCCGAAGGGATGCTGGTCGTCAAGGCTGGCGGGAGGGCCATCACCGCAAACGCTTCGAACATCGTCCGGAGCGTCGTTAGGGCCTCGTCGAGCAAGCAGGTGGTCCTCGTCCACGGGGGCGGCGACGTGGTAACTGAGTACTGCCGTGCGCTGGGGATAGAGCCGAAGTTCGTGGTCTCGCCCCAGGGCATCAGGAGCCGTTACACCGACGAGAAGGAGCTGGAGGTCTACGTTATGGTGATGGCAGGCAAGATCAACAAGTCGCTCGTCGCGGAGGCCACTAAGCACGGAGCCCGTGCGGTCGGCATCTCGGGTGCGGACGGCGGCCTGCTCCTCGCGGAGCGCAAGAAGCGTATCGTTGTCGTTGACGAGCGCGGGAGGAAACGCGTCATCGACGGCGGCTACACCGGCCAGATCAAGGCCGTCAACGCAGACCTGATCAGGAGCCTCCTCTCCCAGGGCCTGATCGTGGTGGTAGCGCCGATAGCGGTGAGCGAGGAGGGCGAGCTCCTGAACGTGGACGGCGACCAGGCGGCCGCTTACCTGGCCAGGGCCCTCGGCGCGGAGGAGCTGGTCTTCCTCACGGACGTCGACGGCCTCCTCATCGACGGGAAGCTGGTAGGTAGGCTCTCCGCCGACGAGGCGGTGAGGTTGCTGCCCTCGATAGGACCTGGGATGAACAGGAAGGTGATGCTCGCGGCCGAATCTGTAAAAGCCGGCGTCGGGAGGGCGTTCATCTGCAACGGCCTCGGAGAGGACCCGCTCTCCCTGATCGAGTCGGGGATCGGTACCGCGGTAGTCCCCTGAGGTTTCGCCGGATACGCGCCTCCTTCCAGGGACGAGATACCTCAATACGCGGTGTGCAAGGGGCCCTACAGTGACCTCGGTCGCCGCACGGGTCCAGGACAAGACGCTCCGCTTCGTGAGGGCCGTCTTCTCGAGGTACTACAGGTCCGAGCCTCCACCACCGATCGAGGTCAGGGAGCCCCAGCAGAGGGAGTTCGCGTACTGGGAGTTCGGGAAGCAGGTGATGGTCAGGCACCTCTCCTTCCAGAGCGTTGGGGAGCTCTTGCGGAGGCTTGCGGAGGTCGTGCCGCTCCACGCCTACAGGTCCTCGGCCTACTTCAGGTACCCTGCGGCTCCAATGGAGGAGAAGGGTTGGGAGGGCGCTGATCTGGTCTTCGACATCGACGCCGACCACCTCGACCTGCCTTGCGCCGACGAGCACAGCTACCGCGTCTGTCCCGTGCACGGCCTCCGAAACTCTGACGACGGCAAGTGCGACGAGTGCGGGTCAGGGCTGAGCGATGTGGAGTGGGTGTGCGACCGATGCATAGAGGGAGCACGGGCGGAGCTGATCAAGCTGCTGAACGTCCTCACGGACGATTTCGGCGTCAGCGAGTCGGAGATCGAGGTGGGCTTCTCGGGGAACAGGGGCTTCCACGTCGTGGTCTACACCGAACGCCTCAGGAAGCTCGACCAGATGGCACGGCGCGAGATCGTCACCTACCTGACCTGCGAGGGCATCGATCCTTCCCTTCTCGGGCTGCCTTGGAAGGGTAGAAGGGTTAGGTCCCTCAGGAGGCCCTCCCTCGATGAGCCAGGGTGGAGGGGGAGGATCGTCAGGTCTGTGGCATCACAGCTCGAGAGGTCCGGAGAGGTTCAGAGTTGGCTGGAGGACCCGGACTGGGGAGCGCTGAGACCTTCCAGGTGGAGGGAGCTGATATCTCGGGCGATCTCGGAGGAGCGGGTGAACGTCGATCCCGTCGTCACTCAGGACGTCCACAGGCTTGTGAGGCTGCCCTGGTCGCTCAACGGCAAGACCGGCCTGGCCGCAGCCCGGATACCGCTAGATCGGGTTGAGGACTTCGACCCCTTCGAGGAGGCAGCGGTGCTTAAGGGGCCGCCGGTGAGGGTCAGGGTGCTCTTCGCGCCGAGGTTCAGGATCGGGGGTGGGGAGTACGGGCCGTTCGAGGGGCCCGCAGAGGTCAAGCTCCCGGTCCACGCAGCCGTTTACCTCATCTTGAAGGGCTTGGCAACGCTCGCATCGCAGTAGTCGCGATCGCTTCCTCCCCCTGCTCCCATGCCACCCTACGAGCGTCCCCGTATCCAGCTTCCCCACCCTCTCCCATACCCACAGCTCCTCGGAGCCGCGCTGCGATGCCGATGAAGGACATATGCAGGGACCTAACAGCATCGGCGATGCCACCGGTCAGGGTGAGGCTGACGTGTGCGCTCGTCGACAGGCCCGGAACGCTGCTCAGGACGCTGGAGCAGATAGCGCTCGCAGGCGGCAACATCATCTCGATAGTCCACAGCCGTGAGAGCATCACATCGGGCTACGTCCCTGTCAGCATCAACGTCGAGTTCCCAGATGCCCAGAGCCTCGAGCGTGCCAGACGCGGCATCGAGTCGGTCGGCGTCCCCGTGATAGGGGCTGAGAGCCTTGAGAAGTCACTTCGGACGGTGATAGTTCTCGGGAGCGGCGAGCTCGGCGACCTCATCAGGGCCGTTGAGGGCCTCGGGCTAAAGATCGTCGACGCGTCGGTTAGAGGCGGTGGTTCCGAGCTCACGGCCCGTCTGACGCTCGAGGTCCCGGAGGGCGCGGCGGGACACGACCTGATGAGGAGGCTCGAGGAGGTGGCGGCGGACCGCGGCTACCTTCTCCTGTCGGAGGTGTGAGCGGAGTGTCGCTCAGGGCGCTCGTGAACGGGTACGGCTTCCTCGGCAGGCGGGTGGCGAGGGCCCTCGCGTCGGGGAAGGTTCCGGGGGTCAAACTCGTGGCGGTCGCGAGGTCGACCGGGTACATCCACAGGCCCGGAGGGCTGACGCTGGAGGAGCTGGAGGGCGATATCGCCAGCCTCGAAGGGTTCGTGGAGGGGAGCCCGATCTCGCTGCTCGAGGACGGAAAGGTGGACCTCCTGATCGAGCTGACGCCCACGAACCTCCCGACCGGGGAGCCGGCGCTCACGCACATCAAAACTGCGCTCTCGAGGGGGATCGATGTGGTCACTGCGAACAAGGCGCCGATCGCGCTCGCCTACAGGGAGCTGACGGAGCTCTCGAGGTCAACGGGAGCGCTGCTGCTCTTCGAGGGGACCGTCGGTGGCGGGATACCGCTGGTATCGCTGAGGAGGTTCTGCCTCCGCGGAGACGAGGTCCTCTCGATCCGGGGGATCCTGAACGGCACCACGAACTACATCCTGAGCAGGATGCACTTCGAGGGGCTGACGTTTGAGCTGGCGCTGAGGGAGGCCCAGAACCTCGGCATCGCTGAGCGCGACCCGACGCTCGACATCGAGGGTTACGACACCGCCCTGAAGCTGCTGATACTGGCCAACTCCGTCATGGGGCTGAACAGGAGGCTCGAGGACGTCCGGATCACCGGGATCAGCAGGGTCACGGCCGACGCGGTCTCCCTCGCGAAGGAGGCCGGCCTCGCGGTGAAGCTCATAGGGTCGGTGAGTCCAGACGGCCACCTCACGGTCGCTCCACGGCTCGTGAAGCTGAACGACCCGATATGCGTCCACGGGACGCTGAACGCAGTGACCTTCCGGCTCAGGACAGCGGGCGACCTGACCCTGATCGGCGAGGGTGCTGGCGAGCCAACGGTGACCTCGATCCTGAACGACGTGTGGGAGGTGGTCACGGTGAGGGGTCGCCTCACAGGGGCCAGAGGTACCTGAATGCGACTGCAGCCGCGAAGACGAGCGTAGCCACTGCCAGAACTATGTGGTCCCTGGGCCGGGACCTGAGCGTCCTGTAGCTGGTCCTCTTCTCGACCGCGCCGAAGCACTTCACCTCAAGGGCCTCTGCCATCTCGAAGGCGCGCATGATGGCGTTTACCGTGACGGGAAGGAAGGCCCTCACGTAGTTCCTGAAGAGCTTGACGGGGTTCCTCGTCTCGTAGCTGACTCCCCTCAGCCTCTGGGAGTCGATCACCTCCTGAACCTCCTCGAGGAAGAGCGGCGCGAACCTGATCGATGCCGTCAAGGCGAAGGCGTAGTCGTACGGCACCCTCATCCACCTCAGGACCTGGGCGAAGTCCTCGGGAGAGGTGGAGAGGACGAAGAAGGAGAAGGACGTGAAGACCGCGATGAACCTGAGGAGGAGGGCCGCGTTGGAGAGGGCGAACTCTAAGGTTAGCGGGGAGGAACCGGACGCGAGGCTGCTGAGGACGTTCAGCAACAGCACGAAGGCGAGGAACGGCCCGAGCGCTCTCACCGTCCGAACGACCCTCCGGGCCTCGCCGAACGTCGCGAGGAAGAGTGTCACCGCCGCGAGGACCGATCCCGATGCGACCAGCGAGAGGACGGGCGGCCTGTCGTAAATCACGGGGAGGGCGAAGAGGTAGACCGAGAGAGCGAGCTTCACCCTAGGGTCGAGGGACGCGACGCCCTTCTCGACGCTCCTGAACCTCAGCAGCTCACCGAGTCCCAGACTCACTGCAACCTCCCCCTCGGGAGAGGAGCGACCTGAGCTGATCGTGCAGCTCCCTTATGCTGGGGGTGCGCTTCACGCCAAACCTCTCCAGCCTCGAGGAGATGGCAACCGACTGCGGAGGGAGGACCCTCGCCTTCCTCAGGAGCTCCTCGTCGGACAGGACCTCCTCAGCCCTTCCGTCGGCGATCACGCGGCCCCCTCCCATCAGCACAACGCGCGGCGAGAGCTCGGAGACGAACTCGACGTCGTGCGTCGCGATCACCAGAGACCTTCCCTGACTGCTCAGCTGCCTTACGATCCCCATCATCACCTCCCTCCCTGCCTTGTCCTGGCCCAGCGTCGGCTCGTCGAGGAGGACGTACTTCGGGTCCCAGGAGAGAACAACGGCGATCGAGAGCCTCTTCTTCTGACCTCCGCTCAGCGTGAAGGGAGACCTCTTCTCGGTTCCCTCGAGCCCGAAGGCTCTAAGGAGCTCCCGTGCCCTTTCGGCACCGTTCTCGATCTTGAAGTTCCTTAGCGCGTACGTCATCTCCTCCTCCACCGTCGGAAGGAAGAAGAGCGAGTCGGCGATCTGGGGGACGTACCCCACAAGCCTCGCGATCCTGCTGAGGGGTGTGCTCCTCGTGTCGAGCCCGTCCACCAGCACCGATCCCGCGCTCGGCTTGAGCAGGCCGACCATCAGCTTCAGGAGCGTCGTCTTCCCGGCACCGTTCCCTCCCATCACCGCGACGACCTCGCCCTCCCTCACCTCGAGGTCAACGTCCACCACGGCCCTGACCCCGGCAGGATAGGTGTAGGAGACCGACCTGAGCTCGATCAAAGGCCCTAAGCACCCGAACCGATCCATCTGGAGATCAGCGACTCGAGTTCCTCCGGCGTCAGGGGAACCGGCCCTTCGAGGCGACACGAGCTCCTCAGCATCCAGTAGAGCTCCACGACCCTCGGAACCGATAATTCGCTGAGCCTCTGCTCGGAGAAGAACCCACGGGGATCTCCGTCGTAGACCAAGCGGCCGCCGGCGAAGGCGAGCACCCTGTCAGCGTGGGGAGCGAGCAGGTCGGTCCTGTGCTCCGAGACCAGCACCGTCTTCCCCTCTTCTCTGCAGAGCTCCACCACCAGCTCGAGCACCTCCTTTGCTGACAGGGGATCGAGCATCGATGTGGGTTCGTCGAGCAGCAGCACATCGGGTCCCATGGCCGTCACCGTGGCGATCGCGAGCCTCTGCTTCTGTCCTCCTGAGAGCTCAGCTGGGTTCCTCCGCCGGAGCCCCTCGAGCCCGAAGCGCTTCAGAGCCCACTCCACCCTCCTCTCCATCTCGTCCCGAGGGAGGCCGAGGTTCTCCAGGGGAAAGGCGATCTCGGACTCGACCGAGGTAGAGAAGATCTGCGTCTCGGGGTTCTGGAAGACCATGCCCACCCGCGTCGCGAGCCTGTGGACCGGCGTCGATGCCACCTCCATCCCCATCACCCTGACGGTTCCCCTGTAATCTCCGGAGTAGAAGTGCGGGATGAGGCCGATCAGGCACCTGAGGAGGGTCGACTTGCCGGAGCCGGTGGAGCCGAGGACGAGGACCAGCTCGCCGCTCTCAACCTCCAGGCTGACGTCCATGAGCGCCCAGTCCTGGGAGCCCTCGTACCGGAAGCCGAGGTCCCTTACCTCGATCGCCCTCATCACTGATCCTCGATCGGCCTGACGTGACTCCCCAGCGCGTACCCCAGGAGCTCAAGGCACCTCGAGACCACCTCATCGAAGGCCGCCGGAACCCTCACCCTCGCAGCTGCCGCGTGTCCCCCTCCCTGACCCCCGAGCTTCGCGGTGAGCGGTTCGATGACGTCCTTGACCACGTTGACCGAGTAGGTCCTGATCACCTCGGGAGAGACCCTGAAGACGACGTCCGTGACGCCGTTCGACTCGTCGCCAACCACCGCTATCCCCGCACCCGCAAGAATCAGGGTCCTCGCGACGGAGGACCGGAAGGCTCCGACCCGGGTGACGGCGATGATCACGTTCTCCGCTCTGAACAGCGATGAACGCTTGAGGCCCTTCAGCCGAGCGACCCGTTCTGAGTAGTCCGGCGGCACCTCGAGCGACTCGGAGTGGACCGATGGCTCAGCACCGTACTCACCGAGGATCCCGACCTTCCGTAGGACCAGCGCGTCGGCCACCGTCAGCCTCACCGTGTCGTAGTACATTCCGAAGAAGAGGGCGGTTGCTTCCCTCGCGTCCAGAGGTCTCGCCATCAGCAGGGAGAGGTCCAACACGATCTCCGAGCTCGACTTGTACTCGGGAGCCGTCAGGACCTCGAAGCCCTCGGGCCATCGATCACCTGGCTGATGGTGGTCGATCACCGTGACCCTGCCTGATACCGCGGGCAACGCCTCTCCGAGCTGTGCAGGCGACCCCACGTCGACTGCCACGTAGTGATCGGCCTCCGGGAGGCTGGGGATCAGGGGTATCGAGAGGGCGGACGCGAATCGCTCGGAGTGGTCAGAGACCTCGCCGGGCACGTGAACGCCCTCGACGGCCGAGGCCCCGTAGGCGTCCATGAGGAGGTTCCCGAGGACGAAGGCAGCGGCGATCGCGTCCTGGTCACCGCCCACGTGGGTGAGCACGCTGACCTTTCTCCCCCGGAGCTGGGAGAGCCTCTCGGAGACGGAGGAGACGAACGCCCTCGACCGTATCAGGGCCTCAAGCCCGCCGGAGCCGGTGGTCACGACTCCTCTACGCGCCTCCCCGAGATGGCCGACTGCAGCTGCTTCTGGAGCTCCGAGATCTGGGTCCTGGTCCTTGCCTCCTGCTTCTCGAGCACCTTGAGCCTCGTGTCGTTCAGGTCCCTCTTCTCGGTCAGCTCCGCCATGACCTTCTCCTTGGTCGTCTGGACCAGCAGCGGCCCCACCGCCTTGTAGACCACCACCTGCTCGTCGGCCTTCGACAGCTCCTCCAGCGCCAGCTTGATCTCCTCGAGCTCCGCCTGAACCCTCTGCTTCTCGGATATGAGCACGCTGAGGGTCTGCTGAAGCTGCTGCAGCCTGGCCAGCTGCTGCTGGACGCTCATCGGCAGCTCTCCTGAAGACATCGGAGTCCACTCCCCCGCCGGATAATTTAAGCCAAATCCCGTCGATCGGAGGGTGTTAACGAGTCCATCCGCAGGGACGAGGGCGAAGTAGCGTTATATCTACGGGCCGGGGATTTCCGGTCAGGAATGCCCCAGAAGGAGAAGGAAAAGGAGAGGGAGGAGAAGGACCGGGAGAAGGCGAGGCACCAGGTCTACACCGACATCTCGGAGCTGCCCGGCGTCGGGCCCGCAACGGCCGAGAAGCTGAGGGAGATAGGTTTCTCGACGATAGAGGCGCTGGCGACCGCCACGATCAGCGAGCTCGAGGCGGCGGGGATCAGCGAGAAGAGGGCTGCGGAGCTGATCGAGCTGGCGAGGGAATCGATAGAGATCTCCTGGGTGACGGCTAAAGAGCTGATCAAGTACAGGAGCGGGGTTCGGCGCCTCACCACCGGGAGCAAGGCGCTCGACGCCCTCATCGGCGGCGGCATAGAGACCCAGGCCATCACCGAGTTCTTCGGCGAGTTCGGTTCGGGCAAGAGCCAGATGTGCCATCAGCTCGCGGTGAACGTGCAGCTCCCCTATGACCGGGGAGGGCTCGAGGGCGCGGCGCTGTACATCGATACCGAGAACACCTTCAGGACCGAGCGGATAGAGCAGATGGCGAAGCACCTCGGCCTCGACCCGGATAAGGTGCTCGAGAACATCATCTACGCCGAGGCGTACAACAGCGACCACCAGATCCTCCTGCTGGAGAAGGCGGACAGGGTGATCAAGGAGAACAACGTGAAGCTGATCGTCATCGACTCCCTCACGGCCCACTTCAGGAGCGAGTACATCGGGAGGGAGATGCTCGCCGAGCGGCAGCAGAAGCTGAACAAGCACATGCACCGCCTCCTGAGGCTCGCGAGGGCCTTCAACGCAGCGGCTGTGGTGACGAACCAGGTGATGGCCAGGCCCGACGAGTTCTTCTCGCCGATGGCCGTGGCCCCGGTCGGAGGGCACGTGGTCGGCCACACCAGCCACACCAGGCTCTTCATCCGGAAGACCGCCGGGAAGAACTTCAGGATCGTCAGGCTCGTCTCCAGCCCGTACCTCCCCGAGGGCGAGGCGCTGATCAAGATCACCGAGAACGGGATAGAGGACGTCGAGGAGGAGGAAAGGGAGGAGAGCCACAGGCGGAGGTGAGGTCCTTGGACGAGAGGGTGGAGAGGCAGGTAGTCAGGTTCCTCCAGCTCCTCTTCGAGGGCAAGATCTCCGACGCGGAGAGGATGATCGAGGGCATGGAGAAGCGCTCGAGGGGGACAGAGCTGAACGGATACGTCACGGTCCTGAAGGGCATACTCCTGTCGTACACAACCGATGACAGGACTTCATTGCTCCATCGGGTCTACTCCTCCGATGACCCGAAGAAGGAGCTCGAGTCGTTCGTCAAGGCGATGGCGGAGACCGACCTCTCCTTCGACGACTCCCGCTCGCCGGTGGTGGAGGTCTGGGAGGTGATCTTGAGGAACTTCGACAAGCTGCCGACACCGCACAGGTTCAGGGGCGCTCAAGAGGATAGGCAGCAGAGGCTCGACCAGACCGGGTGACCCAGGCGGATCAGAGCAGGGCGTTGTAGAACGCCAGCCAGCTCAGCAGCCAGAAGGCGGTGTAAGCACCCACACCCACCGTCCAAGCCCTCCTGTTGGTCATGTTCGGCTCGTCCCTCAGCATGGGGCCCATGAGGGCCAGCGTTACAGCGACGTATGCAGCCACGGCTATGGGGAGGGTAAGGGCCCAGTGGGAGAGCACGGTCACCAGCGCGGAGACGTAGCCGATGACGACCGCCACGCCGCACTTGATCATGTAAACCGGTAGCTCCTTCAACCCTTCCCCTGATCAGCTCGGACCGATATTAACCGGAGAGTCCGTTCGCGGCTCCGCCTCAAGGGCCCTGTGCCCGAAATGGATTTATTGTGACCTGGACCCAGAGCGTGAAGGATGTCCGCACAGCAGAGGGAGACGCGGCTGATCGTGAGGCTGCTCGGTACTGACCTCGACGGGACCAAGCACGTCCCATTCGCGCTGGCCAAGATCTACGGTGTCGGCATCAACTTCGCCTACGCTGTTACCAGGGCCGTGGGGATAGATCCGATGACCAGGCTCGGACAGCTGACCGATAAGCAGCTCGAGCTGCTCGAGGACGCGATAACGAACCCTGGGAAGTACGGCATACCGGTTTGGATGTGGAACAGGCGCAAAGACCCGGTCACGGGTAAGGACATGCACCTCGTCGGGCCTGAGCTGAACCTCACCATGCGCGAGGACATCGAGCGCGAGAAGAGGATCAAGTCCTGGAGGGGCGTCAGGCACATGCTCGGCCTCAAGGTCAGGGGTCAGCGGACCAGGACCACCGGGAGGAAGGGAGGACCCGTGGGGGTGGCCCGAAAGGCCACCAAGTGACCGAAGGGCCTCGAAGGCGTTATCCCGGTCTTCGCCGATTGAACTTCGAGGGGTTTGGTCAGACTCTCGGGCTGTGAGGCCCTCGTCGAGTGTCCGCTGAGGGAGAGGATCAGATACGTCTTCGGAATCCCAGGTGACAGGAGCCTACCTTTCCTGGACGCCGTTCACCGGATAGGAAGGCGGAAGGGGCTCGAGTTCATCACGACCAGGCGTGAGCAAGCCGCTGCGCACATGGCTGACGCCCACTTCAGGGTCACGGGGAGACCGGCGGCCTGCTACTGGACCGTGGGGCCGGTGCGGCGGACCTGATCCCTGGTGTCTACGCGGCTTATGCGGACTCGATACCTGTGATCGTTCTGGGTCCTTCCAGTTCCTTGCGGCCTTCGCGTACTCCTCGTCGCTGTTCAGCGCACACGAACTCCTCGAACCACTCCCTGGACCCGAACACCAACCCCCGGCCGGACACCGGTCTGAGACGTCCCCGGTCGCGGATAAGCTTAGCTTCCGGAGAACTCCCGCCTCGCCAGCATGGCCCCTTTCACCAGAACCCTCTCCTTCTCGAAGGCCACCTCCCACCTGCGCGTCCTGAGGCCGCAGTCGTGGCAGGCGATCACCTGTGCCGGGTCATCGAGCAGCTTCGCGGCATAAAGCAGCCTGTCCCTCACCAGCTCCGGGGGCTCGATGAAGTCGGTGTGGACGTCCGTCACCCCGGGTGCGACCTTCGCCTTGACCGAGTGCTCCCTGAAGAGCTTCAGGACCGAGTAGCCCTTCCTCATTTCTTCGCTTAAGCCCGGAGACAACGTGTCCCGGTTCGCGCACTCAATCGAGAACTCGTGGACCTTCATCTCGGCTATGTGGGGGAAAAGCTTGGAGTAGTCGCTGTAGCAGACGTGGAGCGTGAAGGTCGCTCCGAGCCCCTTTACCATCTCGTTGAAGGCGTCCACGTAGAGCCTCACCTCGTCGGGTTTCGTTGTGAGCGCAGGCTCGTCTATCTGGATCCTCCTCGCACCGGCATCGACCAGCGCCCTCAGCTCGGGCCTGATCACGTTCTCCACTAGGTCATACAGCAGCTCCTCCCTGGCCCTCCTCCTGCGCTCCAGCGGTCCCAGGCTCACGGCCTGACGCTGGATGTAGAACTCGTCGTAGCTCCAGTCCATCAGCGTGTAGGGCCCCGTGACGGGCACCTTCACCTCCCTCCGCGCCTTGGACTTGACGAAGAGGAACTCGTCGAGGTAGGCGTGTTCCCTCAGCCTGGGTACGCCGACAATGGCGGCCTTCCTGTACGTCTCCGCGTCCCACACCTTGACCCTTCCCAGAATGACCGCGTTCTCAACCCTTGAGATCAGGTGCTCGTACATCTCGACCCTTCGCTGCTCGCCGTCGTAGACCACGTCGAGTCCGGCCGCCTCGTGGAACCTGATCCCGTAGAGGGAGGCCCAGTCGATCAGCTGCTCCTGCGTGATGCTTCCGGAGCGCAGTGCGTTGTACAGCTCCTCGTGGCCCTCGACCCTCAGCAACTTCCCCCAGTACAGCGCCTCCTCCGCGGACTCGGGAGATCCCAGCTTCTTCGCGAACGGCGCCCTCGACAGCGATCCGACCTCCTGCGTCCTGAACAGCTCGCTCATCTCCGTCTCCCGGAGTAGGCCGCCCTTATCTCCCTGAGCGCCTCCAGCTTGGCGCGCGCCACCTGGGGAGGGACGTAGTCCAGGTCGGTCGTCGTGGTCAGGTGGATCCTGCTGAAGCCCGCTTCTACGAGCCTCCCGAGCAGCCCCATCACCTCATCAGGCCGCTCGACCCTGCTGCTCCTCGAGTCGACTATCCCCACGGCTATCTCGCCCCTCAAACCGGTGCTGAGGACCTCTTCTGCGGAGGTCACCGTGGCGTCGAACCCGACCACGTCAGCGCCCGAGTCGGCGATCCAGTCGGATGCGTTCGATAGAGGGTAGAAGAAGGTGTGCAGCAGAACCCTCGTCCCAGTCCCCTCCCTCAACGCCCTGACGGACTCGGAGACGGCCTCCGCCTCCCTGTCCCCCAGCCTCCGGGAGACGACGTACGGCGCCGAGAGCTGGACCATCTCGACCGAGACGCCCGTCTCCCTCACGAACTGCCTGACCTCGAAGGCCAGCAAACGGGCCACTTCGACCGCGAGCTCTCCGGGGTCCACCTCGACCCTGCGCTCGGACAGCGCCACCATCGTGAAGGGCTCCGGCAGGATCAGCTTGACCCGGCACCCCACCAGCTGCTCCGGGAAGAGGTAGTCCCGCAGGACACCGCCCCTGCTCCCCGGCCTACCCTTGAAGACCGGGACGCGGTAGAAGACGTTGTTGTCGAACCACCTGGCCAGCCCGTTCACCTCCACCCCGGACCAGCGCTCCGCGAAGGGCCTGAAATGGTCGTGCCAGAGCAGCATCGGGTCAGCGATCAGGTCGAAGCCCAGCTCCTTCTGGAACCTCACCCATCCCGAGGACTCCTCCCGTGCGGCTCCCCTGACGTCCTCCCAAGTGGCCCTGCCCCGCGCATGCCTCCTGAGCAGGGCGAAGAGCTCCTCGGACCTCGGTAGGGCCCCCGAGACGTGAACCACCAGCTCCGTCATGTCTTTCTTCCCGTGGAGCTTAACGGTTCTAAAAACCCCATCCCCGTTCTCCCTCCGGCCGTCAGGAATCAGCTCGTGGACAGCGTTTCGCATCGGCCCCACCCATCACGTCGAGCAGTCCAGCTGCAGGGAATGCCGGTCCTATCCCGATCCCATTTCACGAGGTTTATTATCCAGGAGATGTTGCACCGACGCGAGGGATCCGGTATTGTGGCGGGAACCAGGGAGCAGAAGCTGCTCGAGGAGTTCGGCCTGACAGAGCTCGAACCCTCAGAGCTTCCGCTGAACCACCCGTACGTGAGGCGCAGGATAATCTTCTCCGCGAGGACCAAGGAGGAGCTCCTCGAGGCCCTCAGGACCTCCAACTACTACGTGCTGACCGGAATCATGCCCTCCTCCGAGAGGATCCACCTGGGAACCATGGCCGTGATCGAGTCGGTGAGGTGCTTCGCCGAGCGGGCGAGGTTCACGGTCCTGCTGGTCGCGGACCTCGAGTCGCTGGCGACGAGGAACGTCAGCCTCAAGGACGGCAGGAGGATAGCGCTGGAGTACCACATCCCCACGTATCTGGCGCTGGGAATAGACCCCGAGAGGACGGTCTTCTACTTCCAGTCGGACAACATAGACGTCCACAGGATAGCCGCGGACGCCGCGAGGGAGATCACGCTCAACGAGTTCAGGGCCGTTTACGGCAACGCGGAGCCATCGAGGATCGTCTCGAGCCTCTACCAGATAGGCGACGTGCTCTTCCCCCAGCTCGCCTTCCAGGGCCTTCCAGGAGTGATCCCGGTCGGGCTGGACCAGGACCCGCACCTCAGGCTGGCGAGGGACTACGTCAGGAGGACGCCTCACTTCGACTTCAGGCCGATCATCGGGGCCTACATCAGGGACGTACCGAGCCTGAAGGGTGAGGGGAAGATGAGCAAGAGCGAGCCTCTCTCGGCGATCTTCCTGCCGGAGGACGACATGGCCGAGCTCAGGAGGAAGGTCTTCAAGGCCTTCTCAGGAGGGAGGGAGCCGATAGAGGTCCACAGGAAGCTGGGCGCGGACCTGGAAGTTGACGTTCCCTACCAGATACTCCGCTTCGTCCTGATGAACGACAGGGAGCTGGAGAGGATAAGAGAGGAGTACGGCTCTGGCAGGATGCTGAGCGGCGAGATCAAGCAGTACCTCTTCGAGGTCCTCAGGGACATGATGGCGGACCTCAGGGAGAAGGTCGAGCAGTACAGGGACCTCGTGGCGCGGAACGGCATAATCCTCGTGAGGAACGCGGAAGAGCTGAGGGAGGCGGTCAAGAGCATCAGCTGAGACCCGCTCAGGGTATCTGGTCCAGCGGGGTCGGGTTCTCCCTCTCGATGTACGTCACGTGATGGAGCTCTCCCCCTATCCTGACCATGTGCTTCGAGGACTTGGGCGGGAGCCTCATCCCCGTAAGACCGGCCCTGATCACGTCCTCCTTCGTGACCGGCGGTTTCCCGTCCCAGGGCTCCACCACGATCTCCTCCCTCATGTAGTCGATGAGGTAGGCCGGGATGTACCTCTTGCCGAGGCGCTTCATGCAGTTGTACCTGTGGTGGCCGTCGATGATGATCATCGTCCTCTCGTCCACGAGTATCGGCCTCTTCAGCACCCCGTCCCTGAGGATCTCCTGAAGCAGCTCCTCCAGGTGCTCTGGGATGTGCTGCTCGTGCTCCCTCAGCTGGTCGAGCCTCACCAGCCTCGGCCTCAGCTCGAGCAGGTCCATCGGGAGGGGTCGCGACGACCTCAATTTTACCCTAAGCCTTGCCAACGCCTCCTCAAGGGCCTCCTGCTCGATGAATTTGAGCCGGAAGACCAGCATCTCCTCCCTCCGCCTGTAGGCGTTTGGCGGAACCCGCATCGCGTAGAGCGCTGTCTCGATGGGGATGGTGGCGCTTCCGCAGAAGGGGTCGAGGAGGCACCCGTTCTCGTTTCAATCGGATCCAAGTCCTGAAGCCCCTCATCCTTCCTCACCCGGTAAACATTTTTGAGATTGGTCATAGACTTGACCGTTTCCTGCCGTTCCGGGTGCGACGGGTGAGTCCCGGGCCTCTCCGATCAGATCCATGCGAACCCTGAGCCTGTAAAAACCCATCATCCGGTCTGTGGTTTAGCCTCCACCAACTGCTCAAGGACGGGTATAGCCTGAGCCTCCCCTTCCTGAATTAGAACCTCCTTCAGGAGCTTGACGTCGTCGGAAGCGATGGCACGCGGGGCCTGCATAAACTCGACGTCGAAATACGGTGTCGGAGCGTGGATGTAGATGGGGCCGTCCGTCTTGAGCCTGACGGTTAGGACGCTGGAGAACTCGCTTATCCTCCTCAAGAACCTGCACAACCTGCTTGGCTCAAATGCCGAGAACGAGCCGTTACCTGCAACGGTGGGGATCGTGGTGAACCTTAGTTGGCTTTCAAACAGTCTGCCTCCCACAAACAGCTTAGACCCCACATATAAAAACATGATATCACAGTCCTTCAAGCCCTCGCATGTGCGGGCTAAAGCCTCAGCTCCTATCCTGAATCCGTCTGTAAAGTTCAACCTCGTGACGTCGGGATTGAAAGATGACCCGACCTCTCTCTTATATTTGAACGTTGTCGTCAGGCATTGGTCTCCCGTTATCCTTACCTCTACCTCCTCCTCTTCCTTACCTTCGCCGATCCTCCTTACCGTCATATAGCCTCTTTTAACACGGGCCTTCTTCAGCAGTTCGTTCGGCTTGTCGAGGTCGAGTTCCATACGGCCACAGTCATGGTCGTGGATAGAAGCTCTGATCAGGGAGACTCTGTCTACGCTGAGGGATTGGAGCCTGCCCTGATCATAAAAGACGCGGTCTGCGCCTTCGTCGAGAAATGACCTGATCAAGAATCTCCAGTACTGGACAGGTAGGCGGATCATCACGAAATAAAAACTGAAACGAGGAATAAATACGGGCTGGGCCTAAGCTCCCCTCTCCCTCATCAGCTCCTCCACCGCTTCGTCGTCTATCAGCACGAGCTTCCCGTCCTCGTAGATGACCCTCGCCTTGGGTGCCATCTCTACGCATTTCTTGTCCGGATCGAGGTAGAGCGTGCAGTATCCGAGCGGGTCGAGGTGTCTAAAGGTAAGCCTGATCAGGTATTTCGGTCCCGGCACCCCCTCGTTCTTTACCGTGAGAGTTCCCGGAACTCCTCTCCTCTCAAGCAAAGATTTCGCGGCGAGGACCTTGGTCGGCATATGGATGCTCAGGGAGGCGACCCTGTATGGCTCGTCAAAATATGGCCCGGCGATAACGATGAGTCTGCCCAGATCCTTCACCATCTGAACGCTTACCGCATCTAAAAACACCCCGGCGAGCTCCTCGTCGTCGAGCAGGTAGGCCCGCACCTTATCGCTTTGCCAGAGGAGCGTGCACTTCTGGAGTCTTTCGGCGATCTTGGCTTCCCATTCTTTCCTGAGCCTGTTCTGCTCCATCTCCCTCTCTATCTCCTCCTCCGGGACCTCGATCAGGATCCTCCTGTTGCCGAAATAATCATAGACGTGGTCGATGCTCTCCGTATCCATCCCGCTACCCTTTATCCTCGATAGCAGGTAATCGAGCGGGACGTCGATTTCCGGTATCCTGTAGTAGCCGAGGCTGGGTATGTAACGGAGGTGGTCGCCGTCTACGAGATAGACGTTCCCCTTGCCCTCCTGCACGTGGTACAGGAGGGTATGAGGGACTGGGCGAAGTACGGAATCGTCCAAGGGGTACCCGAGCTACTGCCGAGGGTCAATGTAGTACCAATCGCAACAATCGCAGCGATCGCGGCGATAACGACCATCACCCCTGCCCTCCTCTTCCTCCGGGCATTGAGGGCTAGGAGGGTGCTGGGGGTGGTGCCCCTGTCGGCCTTGGCACGACACATGGTCGTGCTGGGGCCGACGGGGTCGGGGAAGACCACGGTTGCGAAGGAGGTAATTGCTAAGGCGGTCAAAAAGGGGATCAAAATGACGGTCATCGACTGGAAGGGCGAGTACGTTTCCTACCTCAAGGGAGCGTCTGTGGTAAGGAAGATCAATATCTGGGACGTCCCCGGAGAAACTGCGGAGGAGAAGGCGCTTTACGCCGTGGAGATGATACGCGAGATGAGCAAAGACGTGGCGGAGGTGTCGCCGGCGAGCGCGACGCTTCTGCTGAGGACCATGGTCAAACTCTACGAGAAGGGGATTCCGACGACGTCCGAAGTAATACGCGAGCTGACGAGGGCCGCCGACCTCGCGAGCATCGAAAGGAGATACGCTGAAGCCAACATGTACCTGGCGCTTATCCGGAGGCTTTACGTGTTGCTGATAGACGAGGAGAGGCCTGCGGTGAACGTCAGAGGAAGCGACTCCGTCGTCGTCTACGACCTCAGCCAACTCCCCTCAGTATACCTGAAGTCTGCATATGCGATCGCGATCCTAGTGAGGAAGTACAAGGACGCGCTGAAAGGGGGGCTAAAGGCGAGGCTGGGAGAGTTGATAGTTGCTGAGGAGGCGCAGAACTACATCAGGCCGAGAACTCCTGACGAACCACCGACGGTAGGAGAGCGGATCGTCTATGAGTTGAGAGGTTTTGGGGTCGGGGTGGTTCTAATATGCCCCGATCCCGAGCTGATGCCGATAGCAATAACGAAAGACGTGGGAGCTATCGTCGTCACTTCCCCCGACAGCCTCCCGAGGTTCGTCCTAGAGAGGTTCCTCTTCAGGGCGAGCCTCGAGGAGGCGGAGAAGATGTGGAAGAAGCTGATTAAGGCGAAGCTTATCATCTACGATCACCGCAGACTCCATCTAAGACGATTACCGAAACCTAAGCCGATCAAGCTTATGCTCACGAAGCCAACAGTAACTGAGGAAGTAAGGGCTGAGGAGCAAGGTGAGGAGGTCGAGGAGGGAGAGGTGTCCGCTCCAGAGACCCCCACCCCCTCCCTGCCGGAGGGGGTTGAGGTCGAGGGGCGGGTCGAGGAGGCTGAAAAAGGTGGGGAGCCCGCCCAGCCCCCGGAGCCTACAGGCTCCGTGGAGCTGAAGCTGGAGGAAGACGAAGACTTCGAAGAGGAAGCCGATGTCAGCACTCCAACCACTCCCTCCGAGGCCCCCAGCCGCGGGACGGCGTCACTACTATTGGTCCGCACGGCAACGGGGACGTGGCCAATCCCGTGGCGCCTTCCGTGGGGGAAAGCCGAGGAGGGGGCTGAGATGACTGTCGAGGAGGAGACCGAAGAGGGAGAGGAGGTGACTGTTGAGGAGGCTGAGAAGGTCGAAGAGGAGACCCCGAAAGGGTCTGCCCTGATCGCCGCGAGAGGGGGAGGGGTTTTCGTGTAATCGAGCGGCGGTCGGAGGCAGGCCCCGGGAGGGTCGAGCTGAGACTGGAGGAGGACGTCGAGTCCGAGGAGCCCCTCTCCGAGGCCCCTGAGCAGGGGGTCGAGGGGTTGGGGCTCGAGGAGGAAGAGGAAAGGTTCGAGGAAGAGGAGACGAAGGTGCAAAAGGAACAAGTCGAAACCCCTGAGGGAGAGAGGCACAGGACCTTCCCCCTCGGGGAGCACGAGGTCGAAGAAGTGGTTGTGCCGGGCGAGGCGATCAGCATGCTACGATGCACACGCTGCGGAGCGTCGGCCAAGCTCACGGAGGCCCTGAAGCTGAAGCAGGCGGAGTGCAAGCCAAAGGTCGATGAGGTACCCGCCGAATCGAAAAGGGTAGAGGGGTTCTGCGCGAGGTGCGGGGCTCCCGCGGCCCTGCCCTCATACGCAGGGCCCCTCTGCAAAGGGTGTGCCGACGTTCTGGAGAGGTACTCCCTTTCGGCCCGCCCCGTCGTCATAAGACGGGGCTGGCTGGGAGGGAGGCACCCGGCCGACGTTGACGAGACCACCCCCGCCCGGGTCAAGGTGGCCTGGGTGGGGGAGCTGAAGACGTTCTTCGAGAACAAGGACGGGTCCTGGCTCTGCCCCTACTGCGGGGCAGGGTTCGGGACCCTAGCTGAAGCAACGGCGCACGTCGCTGAGAAGCATCCGGCGTCATGCAGATGGGAGTGGACATTCCTCCGGGGGGTGGGGGAGGTCGTCAGCACGGGACAGGGTTACTTCTGCCCCAGCTGCGGCCTCCTCTGCCCCTCTGAGGAGGAGCTGAAGAAGCACTACGAGTCTCACAGGGGTGATGGCAGGTGAGGTCAGAAGAGATAAATCAGGCCGGAGACCCATTAACGCCGGAGGAGCTTACACGAATGGTGATGGAGTTGGCTGAGAGGATCGCAAAGCTCGAGGTGATCGTCGAGGAGCACAGGAAGATACTGGAGAACATAGACAGGAGGTTCGAAAGGCTCGAGTCGCGGATAGATCGCTATTTCTGGCTGTGGGTGACGACGTTGATCAGCGCGATACTGCTAAAGATTTTCGGATACCTGTGAGGTGAGACCCCCATAGGCTGGCGGGATAAACGCACCCTCCTTTGGAGGGGAGCGCCGAGTGGGCTAGCAGGGGCTAAGGCCCCTGCCCTGTGTCTATCCCCCAGCCGGGGAAGGTCAGGGTGGTTGACCTCGAAGAGGACGTCCAGCTGACGGCTGCGTTGAAGAGGCACTTCCCGCATCCGACGACGAGGAAATACCAAGCCGACCTCGCCAACAGGCTCTACGAACTGCTGAGCGACGGCAACAGGGACGTGGTCGTCGAGGCGCCCACCGGTCTGGGTAAGACCGCCGCGGTCTACGCCGCCGTAGCCAAGTACGCGGAGGAGAACAATCTGAGGGTGCTTTGGCTTACGAGGACTGCTTCGCAAGTTAGACATGTCTCGCTGGAAACCGGCATGCTGCCGCTCTTCGGGAGGAAGCTACTGTGTCTTCACGAGGTAATAGCCCAAATAGATCAGAGACGGTTCAACGCCGCGTGCAGGGCGACCAGATACGCCCACAGATGCCCCTACTGGCCCGGGAAACCTCGGGCGGTGGGGAGGCCGATGACGGTCAGCGAACTCAAGGACTTGGGACGGAGGACGTTGACGTGCCCCTATGAGGTACTCACTATCTCGATGCCGACCGCACGGGGGTTGGTCGCTACCCACAGGCAACTCGGATTCCTCGGATGGCTTCTGGCCAAATGGCGCTGGTCGAAGGAGAGGACGATACTGGTTCTGGACGAGGCACAGCACGTTGTCAGTGAGGCGCTGTCGATGGTCAAGGACTCCATCAGTCTGAGGACGCTGAAGCGGGCGGCAAGGGAGGCAAGGAAGTACGGGTTTAACGAGATCTCATCAGAGCTTGAGAGGGCCGCCAACCACTACGAGTCATTGCTTCCCGGAGACGGCGAAGCGGAGGTCGATGACGTATTACCGTCTTACACGGAGCTCCGAGAGGCGGGCTTCGAGATACAGGAGCTTAAGCTTAGGGAGAACCTCGCTCCGGCGAGCCATGTGCTTACGGTAGCCGACTTCAAGGCGAGCCTCGGGGGCTCCAGACCCCTACTGGTGAGGGAGGGGAGGTCCCTGAGGCTGGAGGCTATGGCTGACCCCAAAGAAGTGCTCGAGGCCGTCTACGACAAGTGGAGGGCGACGGTCACGATGAGCGCGACGGTCAACGCGGAGCTTCTGGAAAGGCTGGTAGGCCGGGAGATGACGTTGCTGAGGGCCGGATGGCCATTCGGAGACAACCTGAGCGCGGCCGTGGTGAAGGGTTTGACGACGAAGTTCGAGAAACGGGACGAGAAGCTCTACTCGGACGCCGCCTGGCTGCTGAAGCTCGTAGCAGGGAGGAGGTCCCTCGTCTTCCTGCCGAGCCACGAGGTCCTCGAGGAGGTGCTGAAAAGGGCCGAGGCAGAGGTCCTGGCCGAGAAGCAAGGTATGACGCAGGAGGAGGTTGAAGCGGTCGCCAGAGCCTTCGAGATGGACTCCAAAGCGCTGGTCAGCGTCTTCAACGGCAGGCTCGCCGAAGGGATTGACCTATCTGCTGAGCTCGTGCTGCTGATAGGGGTGCCTTTCGCCGCACCCACGCCGAGGAGGGAGAAGCTGCTGAGGAGACTGAAGGAGCTGTTAGGGGACGAGGATTCTGCGAGGCTCCACGGCCTCGTCCTCCCTGCGGTCTACTCCGCGGTTCAGGCCGCCGGGAGGGCGATCAGGGGTCCCGAAGATAACGCTCTGGTTCTCCTCGTGGATGATCGCTACCGGAAGCTCCTCCCTCTCCTGCCGCGATAGCCCCGATTTACCCCGTGGTGGGTACATACCCCGCCCTTTGGGCGAGGGGCCCGGGCGAGAGCCCGGAGGAGGGGCCGCGAGGGTTCCGGGAGAGGGTGGAGGGGACGGTAGCGGTTACTGACGTACCGATGCTCCTCGAGAGGTGGTTCGGATGACGGTCGATGAGGAAATCCTTGAGGAGGTCACGAAGAGAGTCCACAGACAGATCTACGACAGGTACGGCAAGTCGGACTACGTAACGCTGAGGGCATTGATAAGGCGTTTCATGGAGTTCAACCCCCGCGCCGACCCACTAGAGATCGACTGGTTGGGTCACTACGACCCGTCGCTGACCTACGACGAGCTTCTGGAGAGCTTCAAACGGGCCTATCCCATGTATCGATGGGATAGGCCGAGAGAACCGAACGAGGAGGAGTTTGAAGAGATGAGAAGGCAGAAGGTCGAGCAGGTCCTAGCGGAGCTGGACGACGAGGCGATCGAGATTTTGAGACGAAAGCTGTTAGCGTCGAAGTCCGAAGAGGTAGCGCAAAAGGAAGAAAAGGAAGCGCGGCAGGAGACGGTTAAACCGAGGGGTCTAGTTATCACCCTTCAAACGCTCAGCAAATTCCAATATTTGGACGAATACCGCCAATTAATCGAAGCCTGGAACGTCGCCGACGTCGACGAGGCGACAGCGACAAGAGCAAAAGAGAGGTTAATCGACGCGTTACAACGCGGGGAGCGGGGGATCGTCCAGTCTCTGGACGATCCCCTTACCGAGGCGCTGAGCTTCATCGTCGCAAAGGTGATCTGCTTAGCTATTAACGACGATTGGTTGCTGAAGCGCTGGGCGCTCGCCGAGGCCTCCCGAATAGAGCGGCAGATGCTGGCCGAGGACGAGGAGACGTTCAGGGAACTGATAAGGAGGACGAAACTGGACGCCGAGCCCTCGGAGATCGAGGGCTACGACTACAAGGTTCCGCTGGCTGACTACTTGACGGCCGCGAGGAACCTTTTGCGGAACCCCGAGTGGCGCCTCGTAAACCGGACGGTGCACAGAGGCTATGTTCATCTCACGAAGGCGGAGCTGGCCCGGCTGGCGAGGGAGAGGATCGCCGAGGCGTTCGCCAGATTCGAGGGAGTAAGGCCGAAGATTAATTTACTACCCGACGTTCTCCGTGAGGCCGCGGAGGACACACTCAAAGAGCTGATAAGGGTAAGAAGCCGGTACGTTGAGACGACGGAGACGACGAGCGAGGACTGGCCGCCGTGCATGAAGGCGATAAGGGCGAGGATTTCTGAGGCATCGCATGCGGAGCTGTTCTCGATAACGGCCTTCATGATAAACCGTGGGTACTCCAAGGAGGACATATTGGCGATGCTACAGGAGAGGCCTGACTTCGACGAGAAGATAGCCAGGTACCAGATAGAGCATATCGCCGGCGAGAGGGGATCTCGGATAAAATACAAACCGCCCTCTTGCCAGACGATGAAGGCCCACGGACTCTGCATAGAGGACGGTAAGCTGTGTCCTAAGGGGATCAGGAATCCGCTGCAATACTCGAAGACGAAGCCCCGGCCTGGACCCCGAGAGGGTGGGGATGAAGAACAGGCTTGGCGCGGAGGCGGGGACACCCGAACCCGCCCCGAGCCAGACCACCCCACCCGCTCAGGGTGGTCTAGGCCGGGGTGGGTAATGAAGGTGACCCCACTGACAAGGAGGGACACGACGGTCGCAGGCTGGGGCGAATAACCCCCAGCTCGCCAAGCCCGCGTCCCTCCGACCGGGAGAGTCCGGGCCGGTGGCCACCGACGCTCAAAGCCGAGGATGAAGACTCCAGCTGATGATCGATGCAAGCGCAACCTCACCCCCTTTCTTTCCCCTACTTGTCCTCCCGTCGAAGGGAGTCGGGGCGATTACCGTGCCCCGAGCCAGCCCACGGAGTGAAGGGGGCCGGAGCCCGACCCCGCGTGGTCCGGCACGCGGGAGAGGCGAAGAAGGCCCCTGGACCGTGCGGTGGCGAGGGGTGGGGGTGGGGGACCGATGATCTCCCTGGTCACGGCTCTGATCTCGGCCAGCGAGGTGGGCAGCAAGGTTGCTCAAGTCATCAAACAGGTGATGTTGACGCTGTTCGAGGTGGCGACGCCGATCATCGACGCGCTTGGTATAGCGATGATCCTCGGCGGACTCCTCCTGGCGATCGGTTTCCGCCAGGAGGGGTACGGAATCAGGCTGGCGATAGGCGGCGTTCTGGCGTTGGTGTTCACCCACCTCGTCGTCCCGCTCCTCCTCGGGTTCATATGAGCCCGGGGATGGGGACGAGGTAGGGCGACGAGGCCACGCACCGTCCGACGACCTCAGATGATCCTCGATAATCCCACGACTCCGCTCCTCCCGTAAACCATTTCCCTCCATTTTTTGCTTCCCCATCAATGACCCCTTGAGGGCGGCCTCCGGGGGAGGCTCCTTTCCTCCCCCGGGGGTTTGCCCCTGAGGGGGAGGTGGGGGCCTCCGGGAGGGACGGGACCCGGCTTGCGCCGGGGAACCCGTAGTCAGGTAATCCCGGAGGAGCCCGGGGAGTGTCATGAAGGAGGGAAGGCCCGAAAGGCCCCTATGCCGTAGGTTTCGGGCGGCGACCTCCGGGATGAAGCGGTCATGACACTCGGGCAGGGGCCCGGGAGATCGAGGAGCGGGAGGAGCGGGAAGAGGCCCGCGAGGAGTGCAAAGATGGTACCAAGACGCTACGCTGTTCGAGATGCGGTAAACAACTGCGGGCGGTCGTTAGGAAGCAAGGGATGATGTGGCCGATAGACCTGCTACCTCCGATAATACTACTGGTGATGGCACTACTGTTGCCGCTGCTCATCAGAAGCCTCGGCTGATTTACCGACAGAACGACGACAACCCCCAACCCGTTTGATCATTTTTTAAGCCACCGGGCTCGGGCCCCCAGCCCGGGCCTGGTGGCTCGGGTTGGGGGTCCCGAGGGGAGAGTCCAACCCCGGGAGCATTCCCGGGGATTCGCCTGTCGAACGCCCCGGGGAGTTTCCACTCCTCGGGGTCCCGGTGGGGGCGTCTCTTCTCCGGGTGGGAACATGCCCGGTAGGAGGAGCCTCCCCGGGGGGAAGGGCGGCGTCCCCTCGGGTGCAGGCAGGGTTGTGGACGACCGACGAGCCGACCCGCCGGGGGTTGGGCTCCCCGGACGAACGACGACTGGGTCCCATGCCCCACCCATCACGGTCCCTGGCCCGGGGGCCTATGACGGGGGGTTAGCCATCAGGGGAGGGGGAAGAGCTTTGAGATACGGCGACAACCGCCGATTCTGCAGCAGATGCCAACAGTTCATCGAAACAGACGACGTTCGATGCCCGCTATGCTCTACAATGCTGAGGACAAAGCCCAGGAGGCGCAGATTCAGGACGAGGTATATCCAATTGACATACATCAGCTACGAGGAAACGAAACAGACGACCTTCAAGGCGGAATGGGAAGAAGAGGAGTGGGAGGAGGAAGAGGACTTCGAGGATGAATGGGAGGAGGAAGAATTCGAAGAGGAATGGGAGGAAGACGAGGAAGGGTGGGTAGAGGACGAAGACCAGATGTATTGGGGGGACGAACCCATCCCCCCAATACCGATAGATTGAGGTGATCGGCGATGACCGACAACGAACCGAGGGTCATCGAGGTATCTCCCCTATCCCTCCCACCTCCAAGGGTCCTCGGGGTTGGGAAGTATCCCGCCCCGAGGGTCCTGGAGATCCTCGAGGTCAGGGGGGAGAGGAGGCCTCGATGGCCCTGGTCGCTCTGGAAGAAAAGGACGATAGCTATGGCGCTAATGGTGGCCGTAGTCTCGACGAGGCTACCGCTAACGCCAGCAATGGTTCTTCTGACGCTACTACAGGTGATGCTGGTATTGGTGCTCCTGTTTACGTTGCTGAAATACGGTGATGTGAGATGAGGTTCTATTGCGACGTACACAGGAAGAAGGATGAAAGCGGATTTAGGATAACCTATACAACTGACGGCAAGAGCTTCAAACATATCGATGATCCGGCGGAAATCCCAGCAGGACCTGGCGATCGGGTATATGTCGATACGATACCGGTGATGCTTACGGACTCCTTCATACAATTACTGAGGAAGGGAGTGGAGGTCTACTATCTTCGGCGATTGCGTCTGGTCAAGCAGATGAGAGAGAGGATGGGATTGCCTAAGTCCACGAAGAGCGACATCAAAGCGATGATGACCATTGAGTGCAAATGGTACCGAAGGGTAGACGAAAATTTCCTAGAGATGCGGAGGTTGATCTCGACCTACAGGTCGATCGAAAGGACGAAGCAGCAGCTGGAGAACCAGCTTAAGGCGGCATCTCCGGTGGCACAAGAGAGTCTTAGAAGACTGGTGAGGCAGGCGCAGATGGAGAAGGGGATGTTAGCCGAGGTTATCGTAGAGGAGGCTCGGAGAAGGTATCCGTATTTCGATTACATTGCTGAGGAGTTGGGGATTTCAGGCGAAGGCCATTTGATGGCAAGGGAAGCATTGGCTGAGTTGCTGACATACGTTGACTTCAGGAAGCCTTTCGCGAAAGTTCGGGCATATTTGGGACTGTTCAGAAAAAGCAGGAAGTCGAAAAAGAACAAGAAGTTCAGCCACGTGGCGAGAAAGGCATTGAACAGATTGACGATGGCGCTGATAAACGATAAACCGACACAGCGGGACGAAGAGGCGACAGCGTTCAGGATATGGCTGATGTTCAGATTTAGGCAGGAGACCCACGAGAGGTCCGAGGGCATACCAGCTCCTCAGCGACAGGGCTAGGGCCGGGCGCCTCGGCGGGGGAGACCCGGGTTCGGGTACTTCACGGGTAAAACCGCCCCCGCCGCGAGGCGGCGAGGCGTAACCCACTCAATTTTAACCCCGGCCCGGGCCCCAAACGACCGAGGACGCCAGAAGCTGACGAAACAAACGATCCAACCCCTCCCTTTTCTTCCTTTCTTGAGTTGCCATATGACCTAATTCCTCAAGTTCTACACCCTTTTCTTCTCCTGCTGGCGCTCCTTCGTCTCAGGTTCACGCCGCGTTCGGGAATAGGTTGTAATGGATGCCTTTGGACTATCTCTACCTTCATCCATCTAGGCTTCCTTACCCGTAACCTCCCACCTCCTCCCTCGGCTCCTCCGGCATCCTCTCCCTTCCCGGCAGGGCCCTCCCCAGCTCCTTCAGCAGCGGCCCCCTCGGGTCCTCCTTCACGACCGTCAGGACGACGTGGGTGTTGGTCCGCTCGACGTACGGGATGCTCAGGAGCCTCTTGGTGAAGTTGCTCACCTCCTGCCTGTTCTTGAACTTGGAGATGACGATGCTGTCAACCGTACCTGTGACGTCGTAAACCGAGACCGTGTTGGGTTACCCTCGACATACCTGACCGAGAGGCGAGGGTTATCAACCAAGACCGTGTTTATCCCGACCATTACGGCGTCAGTCGAGGCCCTTAACTTATGCAATTCGATTTTATCGTCCATACAAGAGATCTCCGAGTCGCCCGTCCTAGTTGCTATCTTGCCATCCAACGTCATGGCCGTGTTCAGGATTACGTAAGGTCTCCTAGAGCGAGCCATAGACTACCCTCCCCTTTACAAGAACACACGCTACGTCATCTCTAGATACTCGAAGAGACTGTTCACCTCCACCGGTTCCTCCGACATCAGCCCCGCGATCGGCAGCTCGATCAGGGCCAGAACCTTCCCGTCAAGATCACCTTCATCAGCGCCTTTTTACCCGTGGGTTTGAGGGCCAAAGGGTTCCGATGAGAGGTTTTTGACGTGCTGAGCTGGACGTGCAAGCTCACGGCGGTTCCGTTTTAGCGGTGCCTGAACTCTCTGAAACGTGGGGTGGCTGCCGTTCCACCGGTCAAGCTCCTGCTGGCGGAGGCGTCGCTCGAGCTGATACCTCCGGAGCTCTGGTCGGAGCCCGACGTCAGGGCCTACTGCCGCAGGCGGGGGAAGTCTCCGAGGTGGACGCTCCTCGACTCTTCGTACCACCACAGGGCGATGAGGAAGCTCTCTAATGCGGAGAAGAGGGGCAGGCCGGACATAGTCCACGTCACACTGCTCGAGGCCCTCGGGTCTCCGCTGAACCTCGCAGGCCTGATGTCGGTCCACGTCCACACGATCTCGGGCTACTGGATCAGGATAGACCCCTCGACCCGGTTGCCGCGGGTCTACGACCGGTTCAAGGGGCTGATGGAGGCCCTCTTCAGGGACGGCAGGGTCGTGACCGAGGAGGGGAAGGTCCTGCTCGAGGTGGAGCGGAGGAGCTTCCGGGAGGTCCTTGAGGCGCTGGGGAGGAATCCGGTGGTGCTCCTTCACGAGTCGGGCGAGGAGCTGAGGGAAGAGAGGCTGGCGGAGTTGATGGGAGACGGCGGAGTGATACTGGTGGTCGGTTGCTTCCCCCACGGAGACTTCAGCGAGGAGGTGATGAGCGCCGCCGACGTCAGGGTGAAGCTCCACGACCAGAGGCTAGATGCCTGGGTGGCGGTATCGAGGGCCCTCTGCGCGCTAGAGAGGGCTGTCCTGAGGAGGTGATCTGCCTTCCCCAGCCTCAGCCGTACCTGAAGATCACGCCGTGTCCGTCCCTCTCGTGGCCGAAGTCAACCGTGCCTGGTGGGCCTATCACCCCACACGTTCCGCAGGCGACGCACGCCACGTAGTCGAACCTTAGCCTCGCCCTCCTGATGTCGTCGACCGTCTCCTTGAGAGCCCTCCTCATGGCCTCTTCCTCCGGGACCCCGTTGGCCCTCAGCCGCTCGAGGTTGAACAGGTACAGGTCCCTGAAGGATGCGAAGACGCCCTTCTCGAGCAGGATGGTGTAGCAGTTGACGGGGCATGCCGGGACCCAGAGCTTCAGGGGAGCGCTCGAGGCCCTCTCGGTGTCGACCTTGATGTGGCTGTAATGGTGGTCCTCGTCGTATTGCAGCAGAGCCGTCAGCGACTGGATCTTCTTCAGCGCATCCGATCGGTTCTGCTCATCGGCCTTCGCCGGTCCCTTCCCGACGCTCGAACCCATCAGCATCAGCTTCGGCGCGAGCCGGTAACCTATGCTGCCCTCGCTCAGCGCAGCGCTCCTCCCTGACCTCGAGACGTCGCGGTAGATCGGCCTCAGCAGCTCCCTGTAAACCGAGAAGGTGGCCTCGTCGAACCTGTTGGACTCGATCGCTCTTATTGCCGTCTCGGCGGCCATGATCCCGGTAGCTATGGCCCTCCGCATCCCGTCGATGAGGGCACCGATCTTGACGAAGGCTCCCAGAGCGTCACCCGCAACGAGGAAGCCGGGCCTGTACGGGCGTTCCAGCATCGTCCTGTAACCCTTCGGTATGTTGTGCGCGGAGTACTCGACCAGCTCCGCACCCTCGAGCAACCCCGATACGGCCGGGTGGGCCTCGAACTCCTCGAGGAGGTCGACCGGTTTGCCCACGTTGATCGGATCCTCGGCTGCCCTCTTGAGGAAGGAGCTGAGGGAGATGACGATGCCGACGCTCAGCGTGTCGCGGTTGGTGTAGATGAAGGCGCCGCCCTCAACGCCCTTCATGAAGGGACCGACGTAGTAGATCGCCTTGCCCTCGCCCTTCCCGACCCCGAACCTCCGCTCGATCTCCTCCTCCTTCAGCTTGAAGACGTGCTTGACGCCGTGGTAGACCTGCTCCGGCTCGAGCTTGGACCTCAGGCCCGCCTGGACAACCAGGTTCGACGTCACGCCGGAGGCGTCTATCACGACCTTCGCCCTCACCTCCTCCCGGTTCGTCCTGACGCCGACCACGCGACCGTCCTCGAAGAGCAGCTCCTCGACCGAAGTGCAGGTATTCAGCACCCCACCCTCCTCGGCAACGCGTTCTGCCATCCACCTGTCTAGCCTCGCCCTGAGAACTGAGTACGCCCTCCCTCCGGTCTCGGTGAGGCCTGTGAGGCCGAGCGAGGTGAGCAGGGACCTCTCACCGATCCTCCTGAACCTGTATTCGGCCTCGCCGTTCCTCCTCACCGGCTCCGAGACGAAGTAGACCTCGTGCTCCACTATCCTCCGCTCGAGGGGCGCCTCCTTCTCGAAGTTGGGGAAGACGTCCTCCACGCTGTAACCGGGTATGTAATCGAGGTAGAGCACGCCACCGGAGACGTTCTTGCTCCCGGGAACGAGGCCCTTCTCGATGAGGGCGACCTGAAGCCCCCTCCGAACCATCTTCATCGCGGCGGCGGATCCCGCGGGCCCAGCTCCCACCACTACCGCGTCGAAGTCGTAGCCCATCTCACATCGACCTCAGGATCTCGATCGCCTTGGGCAGGAACTCGTAGAGGTCCCCGACGTAGCCGTAGTGCGCTATCTGGAAGATGGGGGCGTTCGGGTCTACGTTGACCGCGATGATCTTCTTCGACCTCTGCATCCCGACCCTGTGCTGGAGGGCGCCGCTGATGCCGAGCGCGATGTAGACGTCCGGAGCTATCGTCTTGCCGGTCTGTCCCACCTGACGGTCCTTGGTTATCAGGCCCTCGAGCTCCTTCAACTCAGCGTATATGAGGGCCCTGCTGGCGCCAATCTCGGTCTCGACGCCGAACTTCTCCCTGATCAGGTCGGCCAACTGTTTCGCGAGCTCGTAGGCCTCCCTCGGGTTCCTCGGCCTGCCCGAGGCGTCCCTGAGCACACCGAGCCCCAGACTGATCACCACCTTGGCCTCCTCCAGCTTGACCTCGCTCTTGGGAACCCTCACGGTCTCGAGGACCTCGACCTGGAAGTCGTCCTCATCGAACCTCGGCTCCCACCTCACGATCTCTCCCCTCCTCGACTCGTCCCTCGGCAACGGCGTGAAGTTCCCGGGTCTCACGCTGCTGATCTGGGGCCTGTGCTTCGGCGTGAAGATCTTGGCTATCCTCGTGGCGAAGTCTGGTCTGACCTGCGCGATGCAGTCCTTGTACACGTACCTTCCGGTTGGGAGGTTCATCACGAAGTCCTCAACTACGAGGTCGATCACGTCCGCCGCCAGCCCGGTCCTCGTCCTGTATGCGACCCTCGGGCCGAGGTCCTTGCCGATCTCGCTGGTGACGAAGAGGAGCGCCCACGGCTTCAGCTGCATCACCATGTCCGATAGGACGGTTGTGTAGGGCAGCACCTGGTAGTCCTTCAGCCTCGGGTCGTCGCAGTAGATCACCTTGTCGGCTCCGTAGTAGATCGGTTCTCTCACCAGGTCGCCGAGGTTGTACCCGATGAGGACGCCGACGACGTCCATCCCCACCTTGTCGGCCACCTTCCTGGCTCCAGCTATGACCTCGGTCGTGGGCCTCGTCAGCTTCCCGTCCTCGTGCTCGCAGTACACCCAGACGTCCCTGTAGCCCTCGATCCTGACCTCAATGCTTTGCTGCGACGAGGACACCTCCGAACACCTCCTCCAGGAGGTCCCGGAGATCGAACCGTTTGACCAGACCCTTTGCCTCCAGCTCGCGGACCAGCTCCTCCGGCAGGTCGTCAGCCTTCGCGAACCGCTCGAAGGGCCCGTAGGTTTTGCCGTTGAACTCGAAGGCCTCGACCCTCTGCGTGAAGACCCTCGTTCTGCCGACGAACTTCTGCACGGGCGGCCCTCCTATGTCGATGCCAGGGCCCACGATGGTCGGCGACCCCGCGAGCCCTATCTTCGACGGGTCGGCGCCTATGTCATCGGCGTTCCAGACCCTCACCTCCCTCACCTTTCCCCTGTACGAGTAGAGCGCGGCCCTCTTTCGCCTCAGGACAGGTGTCACCCCGGCCCTGTAATCCGGCATGATCGTGATGACGCAGGGCAGCGGGGACCTGAGCCTCTGGAGGTACGATCCGGTCTTCCTCACCGCGACAAGAGTCCCCGATTCAGCGTCGACCTCGAAGTCCACAACGTGGGTTATGTCCGGGATCTTCCTTCCGAGGGCGTCGGAGAGGGCCTCCGCGGTCTGGGGTCCGGTGCTGCCTGTCTCGCCGTCCGAGGTCTTCAGGCCGGCCACAATCAGGAACCTCTCCAGCTCGGTCCTCACCTTCAGCAGCGCTTCCCTGACCTCCTCGACCGTGGCCCTCCCCTTCGCGTACCGCTGGACCACTCCCTCCGGAAGACCGGGCTTCTCGGTGTAGACCAGGTTGGGGAGGAGATTAGCGTGATAGAGCTCCCGCGCTCTCTCCAGGACCTTCTCGCCCGATGCGCCAGACTCGACCAGCTCTAAGACCTCCTCCACCGCTCCCCTGTTCAGGTCGAGCGCCTTCTTCACCCCCAGCGAGAGAGTGTAAGCTGTGGCCCAGGTGTCCGCACCCGCCATCCTCCGGTCGCTCAGAACGATCGCCTCGTCAACCCCCTCGATCGGGTGGGAGTACAGCTCCGAGAGGAGCGGTTTGACCTTGAAGTCCGGGCCCATGCTGACCGCGATGAGCTTGCCACCGTTGTACCTCTTCGCATAGTCCGCCGCCTGGAGGGCCTTGAAGTCGAGCGGGTTGATTACGAGATCCATCTCCTCCCTCCGAAGAACCCCGCCCACGGTCACGACCCTCGTGGTCCTCGCTGGCACCGCCTTCGTCAACAGGAAGACCAGCATGAACCTCCCTCGCCTCGATCGACATTGGATTAGCGGGATGTTTTATAGGTGCCTCAGATCCGGTATCCGGAGTAAGCGATCGTCCCACTCAACAGCAAGACGTCTGGTCCGCGCAGAGCTGACGTTCCCGTCAGTTGGAGCCCGAACCCTCCGACTCCTGAAGGAGGGCAGCGAGGCGCCTCAGCGCCTGCAGCTTCTCGGGATCGCCGAGCCTCGAGGCCATCACCGCCTCCCTCAGCACCGCGGCCACCTCCCTCATCGCCCTCCTGTTGACCGGATAGGGCCTGCCGCTCTTGGTGCCGTGGGCGTACGCGAACCTCGCAGGGTCCTTCCAGGAGGCCCGTGATCCGTAAACGAGGACCGAGACGTACGCAAGTCCCCTGATCGTAGCAGGACCGACCCCCTTCGTCAGGAGGAGCTCGTCGAAGGACCCGACGTTCTTCGCCCTCCTCAGCACCTCGACGTCCAGGTCGTGCGGCGGCCTCAGGTGCTCGGGTATCTCGGCCGGTCGGGCTACAGGGATCGGCCCCTCCTCGTCGAGGGTCCTCTGGCCCTTCAGCATCGCCTTAGCCCTGATCAGGTCCTGCCTGATGTCGCTCGGCGGCGTGTCCCTCAAAACCTCTAAGATCGTCTCCCTGGTCTCCTTCGACTCGGGGCTGGTCATGTCCAGCACGATCTCCTCCGTCCGCTCGGAGTAGATTGCGGAGTAGTGCCCCTCCGATGAGGCTCCGACGGAAGACGACCAGTGGTAGCGCCTCGCTGTCAGGTCGTTAACGTTCATCCCCTGATTCACGACCGACCACTCGCCTCCCTCCGAGACCACCACCGCGTGGAAGTAAACGTGGTAGGAGTCCTGAAGTGCCGACTCGTCGACGCTGCACGTGAGCCTCGAGACGGTCGCGATCTCGTCGGGGTCATCCACGTCCAGGTGCCTCAGCTCCCGCTCGACCTCGTAGGGAACCCACCTCATCTCCTCGCCCTTGCCGCCGAGCACCCTAACCGGGATCTCGGTCCCCTTCAGGCCTTCCTTGATCGCCCTGAGCGTGACCGTCGTCTGGCCGCTCGTGTCCCACTCGAAGCCGAGAACGCAGGAGAGGGCAGTGAGCCAGTGGGGGTCGGAGAAGAGCCTGACCGTCTCCGCAGGTCCTCTCACCTCGACGAGGGCCCGCACGATCTCGCGTCCCAGCTCCACCATCTCCCTGAAGTGGGGTACTGGGCCCTCCACCAGCCAGAGCCGAGCGGTACCGACCCTCCTCACTCCAATATCCAACTTCCCTCAACATCTCAATAGCCTTTCCGTGACCCGGGTTCGTGCGCATCGGAGCTTATATCATTCGGGATAGGCCTCATGGTGCGGATGGGTGGAGAGGAGGGGATCGACTGGAGCAGCTGGACTAAGTCGCTCGAGCAGATCGGCGTGATAGCGAGCCAGTCCACGGAGAACAGCGCCATCATGGTCCTCCAGGAGGGGAAGGAGGGGACCGTCACCAACGAGACGCTCGTGCTGATCGACAACAGGGCAGGGAACAAGATACTCGCGGTCTGCAGGGGAGGGTTCGGGTACAACGACGCCCTCAGGACCTCCGCATACACGCCCGGCATCGCCTACGCCAAGAGGGGTCACGGACCCAGCAGCTCGAAGGAGTACTTCGGCTTCAGGCTGGTGGTGATAGGTGACGTGACCGACGGAACCGTCAAGCAGAACACGATGATCATTGCACCCGGCTCTCCTGTCTACCGGTTCAACGAGCGCCTCAACCCCATGAACTTCCTGTACAGGTCCAGGTTCACCGTCGGGTACTACGCGAAGGGTCACAAGAGCTGGACGATACCGCTGATGGCCGATTACCTATCACACCACATAGGCGTCTTCGGCGTGACCGGTTCGGGCAAGTCGTTCCTATGCAGGTACCAGCTGATACCACTTCTGAGGGAGTACGGGTACGACGTCCTCGTGCTGGACTGGAAGGGGAGCGACTACGCGCCGTACTACCCCGATAACGTGATCAGCATGGGCGATGTGGAGCTCGACGACAGCGCCGTCGTCTCCTACCTCGCGGAGGCTCTGGGATACTTCGGAGGCGGCGACTCCGGCATGCGCATGGTGAGCTACCTAGAGGAGGTGATTTCGACGTCGGAATGGCGCGGTAGGACTGCGACGGAGACGAAAGAGAGGCTGCTCTACAACCTCCTCGACGTAATCAAGGAGGACAACCTCGAGCCGACCGGGAAGCTGGGCAGATGGGGTTACATCTACCAGCGGAAGGCGATGCGCGCGTTCGAGAGGCTCTCGCCCGATGATCTGAAGCCCCTGATGGGAACGATGAAGCCGAGCGAAATCATACAGCTGTTGAGGGAGAAGGGCGTGCTGGTGATGGACCTCTCCTACGGCTCGAAGGAGCAGAAGCTCTCCGTCTTCCTCTCCCTGACCAGGTACCTCAAGCGGCTGATGGAGGAGAAGAACGAGCTGAGGATAGCCCTGCTGATCGACGAGGCACCGCAGTACTGTCCGTGGCAGCCCAGGGGTCTCGAGGAGAAGACGACGAAGACCCTGATCGAGCTCGCTGCGCTGGGAAGGTCGTACAAGCTCTCCCTGACGCTGGTCTCCCAGGGCATAGCAGGCGAGATAGGGATCAACGCGGCCGTCCGGAGGAACCTCAACACGCTCTTCATCGGAAGGATCCACCCGCTCGACGCGCCGGAGGCCGAGAGGTACTTCGCCAACTCCTTCGTCACCAGCGACAGCCTGCTGAGGCTGCCGGAGGGTCACTTCTACATCGTGGGGAAGGTCAACCCGTCACCGGTTCCGCTCCTGATGACCTTCGAGATACCGGAGCACGAGAGGGTGGGATGGGGTGGAGGCTGAGGAGGAGATCCCGGAGATCCTGAGGATACCGCGACCCCTACAGGAGGCCTACTTCGAGCTGGCGAAGAAGGAGGCCGAGAGGATACTAAGCGAGCTGTCGGTCGTCAGCGAACCGATCCGGAGGGCCTTCGAGCTCCTGGTGCCGCTGCTGAGGTCTCGCGCCGATGGCGCCGAAAGGCCCGAGTGGAGGGATAAGGTCTTCGCCGTCGTGGACGGTTCCGACACGCCCTCCATCGACGAGAGGATAGGCCTGAGGCTTGGGCTGGTGGCCGCGTGCCGTAAGGACTTCAGGGGCATCGGGCAGATCCCGGAGGCCGAGTGGTACGTCGGCGACGCCCTCAGGGGCACCCATCACACCTCCCGAGAGGACTTCGCCAAGACCCTAGACCTGGTCACGACGTACCTGGAGAGGCTCTACGCCGTCAAGGCCCTCGAGGACAAAAGAGTCGACTACGTGGTCATCGACGGCTCCTTCTGGGGGTTCAGGGCAGGGTGCAGCAGGGTCAAGCACCTCGAGCTGAACTGGACCGATCCCGTCACGCAGAAGACCTTCCGCGAAACGCATCAGCTGATCGACGAGCTGGTGAGGATGACGGAGAAACTCCTCCAGTCGGGCAGGGCCTTCGGGGTCGTGAAGAGGGTTGCCACCTCGGCCATCGACGGCTACGTCGCGCACCGCACCGGCAACGCGGAATTGACGACTGGTCTCACGGACAGGTCGATCCTGACGCTTGCGATGGAGGTCGGCCAGGTCCTGGACATGAGCGAGCTTCTGGGTCCAGAGAACCCACCGGAGGTCTTATCGGCGCTCTCGGGCATGATCCACGAGCGGCGTAGGAGGGGAAAGGAGGTGAACGTGAATGAACTGTACAAAGAATCCTGGAGGCGGGTCAGCAACCAGATCGTCACGGACCTCCTCCATCGCGGGACGGATGAGCCGGAGGAGAGAAAGGCAAGGATTCTCGAAACCGTCCTCTCGACGAAGCGCGTCTTCCTCAGGACCGTGCCGGACCAGCCGCCGGTCTGCATCGAGTTCCCGAAGGGCGTCGATGCCGAGACGGTCGAACTCGCGGTGACCTACGCGTTCGAGACCGCCAACCCCGCAACTGGCCTTCCCCTGGCCCTGGACCTCGTGGACGAGCTGATCTCGCTGCCCCGAGGCATCGGGAGGGAGTTCGTGGAGGAGGTGGAGGGAATTCTCCTCTCCCGGGGCCTCGACCTCAGCAGGATGAGGGCAGTCTTCAGCAAGATCAACCCTCAGAAGGAGTTCGAGTGACCTCCTCCGCGGTCGCGGCCGATCACGTGTGCTCCTAACGGGGTCGAGGAGTTTAAGTCGTCCCCGACGGTCGGGAGCAGGGAGCATGAAGCTCTACGAGCATGAGGCCGTCGAGCTCTTCAGGTCCTACGGCATACCGGTTCCCAGATCGATCGTCGCGTCCTCACCCCAGGACGTCAGGAAGGCCGTCGTCGAGCTCGGCGGAAGAGCTGTGCTGAAGGCGCAGGTCCTCGTGGGAGGTAGGGGTAAAGCCGGCGGGATAAGGGTCGTCGGGTCCCCTGATGAGGCGGAGGCGGTCGCCAGATTGATGCTCGGCGCGTCGCTGAAGGGCGAGGTCGTCAGGAAGCTTCTGGTGGCAGAACTGATCGGATTCGGGAGAGAACTTTACCTGTCGCTGACCGCGGACAGGACCAACAGGGGCCACCTGCTCCTGGTCTCACCGATGGGAGGGGTCGACATCGAGGAGATAGCGGCCAAGCATCCTGAGAGCGTCCTGCGCGTCCCGATCGATCCCATCGTCGGCCTCCGGAGCTATCACGTGAGGAAGGCCGTGCGGTTCCTCGGGCTTGAGGGCGAGGCTGCCGCGGATTGCGAGCGGGTCCTCACGGGCCTCTACTCGCTCTACTCGGATTACGGTTGCGAGCTCGCCGAGATCAACCCCCTGGTGGTCGACGAGAGGAATAGGCTGATGGCGCTCGACGCGAAGGTGATCATCGACGACAACTTCGTCAGGGTTAAGGGCATGCCCTTCGAGAGGGAGAAGGGGCCTGAGGACGTGGCGAGGGATCTGGGCTTCAGCTACGTCGAGCTCGACGGCGACATCGGCGTGATCTGCAACGGCGCAGGCCTCACGATGGCTACGATGGACCTCATCAAGCATTACGGCGGCAGGCCCGCGAACTTCCTCGACATTGGAGGCGGCGCGAACGCCGAAAGGGTCGAGAAGGCCGTCAGGTTCCTCCTGCAGAAGGAGGGGATCAGGGTGGTGTTCGTGAACGTGCTCGGCGGCATAACGCGATGCGACGAGGTGGCGCTCGGCCTCGTGAGAGGCATCCGGGAGTCCGGGAAGGAAGTCAGGCTCGTGGTCAGGTTGGTCGGCACGAGGGAGGAGGAGGGACAGAGGATCCTCAGAGAGAACGGGTACGAGTTCTTCAGGTCGATGGAGGAGGCGGCGAGGAGGGCCGTCGAGCTGGCATCAGGTACCGCCTGAGCCCTGCACCTCGCGAACCATCTGCCTGATCGATCGCCTGAACACCGAGAGGCCGAGCAGCGTGACGGGTACTGAGACCGCGCAGAAGACCAACGAGAGGGGGACGTGCATGGTCGCGCCGTTGCCAACCGTGAAGAGCTGGAACACGAAGTCCGCTCCTCCCCAGAGGGCGACGGCGCCTATGATCAGTGGCAGGAAGCTCATCGTGACCCCCAGGAGCGACACGGTCAGTCCGAGCCTTACCCTGTTCACGTGATCTCGCAACGCCGAGTCGATGATATGGCTTGACCCACCGGAGGAGCTCCGTCCATCCCCCGATGTGGTTAGCGTATTACGCAGGGATCTTCCGGGTCATCCCTCTTCGGAGACGACTGGTTTGGGAGCCTGCGCTGTGGAGGGATGGATCACCGTGAACTTCTCATCGAGCAGGCCCTTAACCTCCCGCTCCAGGGAGAACTTCTCGCCGAAAGCCCTGAGAACCGGCCCCAGCTCGTGGACCTCCGCCTCGTTCAGGTGACGCTCCTCAACCAGAAGCCTGCGGAAGTACTTGTGCTCGAAGAGCTTCATCACCCTCCTCAGCAGGTCAGGTGGCAGGTGACGAGACAGCGTCTCGGGGTCCAGGTGCTCGCAGGCCGCGAGGCTTTCGAACGCCCTTCCGTCGAGCTCGCCGTCGAGCCAGAGGCCCCTAAGGTACTGCAGCACGTCACGCCTCGGAGGGAGGTAACCTATGTGCGACCTCGGCACAGTGCCTCTGACGTAGATCCTTCCGCCGACCATCCCGGTGCCTGCGAACCTGCCGACCACAGGAACGTCAGAGCCCTCGTAACCCAGCCCAAGCACGACGATCACGCCTCCGGCCATGTACTCGCCGAGGTAGTCGTCCACGCGCCCTCCGACGACGAGGTAGGGCCTCCTGCCCTCGTACTCGCGCATCTGGATGCCGCACCGGTTCCCCGCGTTGCCCTTGACGAGGATCTCACCGCCCTGAAGCGCCTGCCCGAGGACGTCCCGTGCGTCGCCGTGGACCACGACGCTGCCGCCGTGCATCACGTCACCCACGTCGTCCTGCACCGAGCCGAAGACCTCGAAGTCGATCGAATCGTTCAGGTTCGCGAGGCAGTTGCCAGGGGTTCCGTAGATCCTCACGCGGATGTGTCCCTCCACTCCGACGCCGATGTACCTCTGGCCCCTGACGTTGAGGAGGCTCACGTCCGAGACGCCTCGCTGGCTCAGCTCACGCAGCAATCGGTTGATCTGCTGGTACCCAAGCTCTGACGCGTCGATCACGTGACCCACTGGCTCCGGCCGCGGGATCGAGAGCTGAGGTCTCACGAAGAGGTCGAGCCTCTTCCTCCCCGCGATGATCACGCCTCTGCTGCTGGAGGCGAGCATGAAGCTGCCCGGTTCGAGCGTCCAGACCCTAGCGTCGGGTGAGACGGCCCTTATCTGGACCTCCTCGCTCGCTGCGTAGACGTAGTTCTCGTCCTCCCCGACCACGACCGGCCTGAACTTGAACCTGTCCGCGAGGACGACCATGTAGACGTCCTTGCCGTCCGAGTAGCCCGCGACGACGGTGAAGGGCCCGTCGAGCCTGGCACCCCTGAACACGACCGAGCGTCCCTGCGAGCGGCCGTCTTGGACATAGTCCTCGAAGGGGTTCACGAGGATCCGGCACGCTTCCTCGAGCGGCAGCCTCTCGACCGATGTAAGGTGGTCGAGCAAAAACGCGATCACCTCGCTGTCGGTGCCTACGAAGTTCAGGAACCCTACCGATTCGAGGAACGACATGTTGGCTCCGAAGGAGCTGACGTCGCCGTTGTGGACCGCGACCCACTCGCCGGATGAGAACGGGTGCGACCAGATCGGGAGACGGCCCGGGGAGTTGGTCGGCTGCCTCGTGTGCGAGACCCACAGGTCCGCACCCCTCAGCCTCCTCTCCAGGTCGTACAGCTGGTATACGTCAGCAGGGTATCCGACGCCCTTGAAGACGTCGACGTGTCTGCCCCAAGCGTAGACGTGGGCCCTGATGCTGGGCCTGAAGAACTTCCTGTTCACCTCTTGGACCGCGCGCCTTACCGCCTCATCCCCGGGGTCCTGCCGCAGCGCGTAAACGTAGGAGCCGGGCGTCAAGCCGTCGCCAGCGACCTCGCACCCCAGGGGCTCCAGCTCACCTAGCCTCATGGAGAGCTCCCTCCTGAGCTCCCGCTCGGCCTGCTCCGAGACCGCGAACGCCTTCATCCTCCTCACACCGGTTTGGAGGTTCACAAGACCGAAGCCCGCGCCGAACCTGCTTCCCCTGTACCTGACGCACTCGATCGCCGTGAACGCGATCCTCGGAGAGATGGGCGGAGCCCCTCGCTTCCGAAGCACCCCGAAGACGCCGCAGGAGGAGATCTGCCTGCTAGGCCAGCAGGTCAGTCCCTCACCAGCTCCCAGCAGCCTTCACCCCCAGAGCTTCAAGGACCCGACCGTCGAGTTCCACGGCCCTGAAGAGCTCCCGGTTGCCGCAGACGGTGGAGTGGAGGGAGCTGGCACCGGCCGCACCGGCCAGCAGCTTCAGCTCCTTCTGCATTCCGAGCAGCAAGTTCTCGAGCCTCTCCGCAAGGACCGATGGTCGCGTGTCGCGGGAGACGTTGGTCCCGAGCTTCCAGGAGTCCTTCAGCAAAACTACCTCGGCCCCCAGCCCGAGGAGCTTGAAGACGTCGCCGGATCCCCGCAGTCGCGATGACGTGGCGATGAGGGTGACCGAGTAGCGCAACCTTCCGCCTCCCATCGAAGGATCCCTAAGGACCCTGTCGCAGAGCGCCACGGCCAGCTCCAGGTCCACCTCGGTATCGCCCTCGAGGTCTTCGTCGATGACGATCGCGTCGAAGCGTGCCGACGCCACTGCCCTGTAGAGGTCCGCGGTTCCGGTAGACGGTACCCTGGCCACCGGTCTCCTCCCTTCCGCCCGAATGCGTTCGACCAGCTGAGGGTCTACGTCGTCATCGCCGAGCACCACGACCTGAACGTTCCTCGCGGCCGCAGTTCCTCTAACGGCGTGCGTGAGGACGTAATCCCCCCTGCCTTCGACCGACGATGGCTCGTAGTGGAGACCGAAGAGGTCCGCCAGCACGCCCATCCGGTAGCAGGTCCTGACCACCTCCTCGACGAGGCCTTCCAAGAGGTCGCTGAGGCCCGATACGCCGAGCGGCATCGAGAGCCTTACGGCGCCTCCGAAGATGTGAACGGACGTCTCCACCGGCTCCCGGTATGGGTCTATGCTGGGCCGAGTGACCTGAGCTCCGTCGGAGACGATGTGGTCAAGGACGGCTCGCGGCTGCTCGACGAACGGCGGTGCGGTTGATCCCATGCTGACTATCGGCGGCTCCCCGGGCATCCTCCCCTCGACCCCGGACATCTGCCTCAGATGGGACAGCGTCCTGTCGTCCATCCCGAGGCGCTTACTGTAGACCCTCAACCCCCAGAACCCCCAGCGTAGGCTCCCGAAGCCCGATGCCGACCAGAAGGTCCCTCCGGCCCACGAGATCCGTGACCCGCCTCAGTCCAAGCCTCTCCAGGATCAGCTTCAGCTCGCCACTCCACCCTCGGATCAGGTTCTCAACGCACCTCTGGGCGAACTCGGGCGAGAGCACCTTCTTCGGGTTGTCCTCGATGCGGTTGGTGATCACCGCCGGGCAGAAGCCGAGGTGGCATTTGTGGACCATGATGCACCCCATGGCTATCAGGGCCGCCGTGCCTATCGAGACGCAGTCCGCACCGAGCGCCATCAGCTTGGCCGCGTCCTCAGCGCTGCTTACCCTGCCAGCGGCTATCACGGTGAACCCATCCCTCATCCCCTCTCTCCTCAGCATCGCGTCGGCCGTAGCCACCGCAAGCTCCACAGGTATCCCGACGTTGTCCCTGACCGCAGCTGGAGCTGCCCCAGTCCCAGCTCCGTGGCCGTCGATGATGATCCCGTCAGCACCCATCCTCGCTACGCCGGCAGCGACGTAGGCCACGTAGTTGGTGGCCGCGACCTTCACGAAGACCGGTTTGCCCGTCGCCTCCTTCAGGGCCCATATCCTCTGCTCCAGGTCCTCGATCGAGTAGATGTCGTGGTGCGGCGCCGGCGATATCGCGTCGGTCCCCACCGGTATCCTCCTCGTCCTGGAGATCACCTCGACGACCTTCGCTCCCGGCAGGTGCCCTCCTATCCCCGGCTTCGCGCCCTGACCGATCTTGATCACCACGCCCTCTCCGAGCCTGATCAGGTGGAGGTTGAGGCCGAACCTGGCAGATGCCCACTGGACGACGATGCGCCTGCACTTAGCCACCTCCGGATGTACCCCTCCCTCTCCGATTCCGCAGAGCACGCCGGTGGAGTCCGCTGCCCTCGCGAGGGCCACGTTGGGGACGCCGCTCAGCGCTCCGAAGGACATGTCACCCAGGTAGAGGGGAACCGACATCCTGATGCGGCCGTAGGCGATTTCGCACCCCACCTCGACGTCGTCGGGGACCTCCAGACCGTCCGCCGATGCCACTGGGTCCTCGAGCTCCCTCCGGAAGCGCAGCCTGTCCAGGACCCTCATCGAGCCCTCCTTGCACGGGTCCCAGACGTACGCCGGCCTGCCCGTGGCGGCCAGCCTCCTGATGTGCTCTATTCTGGCGACGCTCCAGAACTCCGGAGAGGTCTGCCTCGGTATGTTCAGATATCTGTCCACTAAGAGTGGAGTCCTCTCTTCCGTCCGTCCAACCTGCTCACCCATCACTTTGCCAACTCACCCCCACCCTCATTGACGAATTGAGTTGCAATTCCGGTCATCGTCAATCTTGTCGTCGCCATAAAACCGAGCAGCTCATAAATCTTGCTGAAGGACTGTCTTATTCTTTGCGGATTCCAAATGTTCAGCAATTTGCTAGATGATTGATCGGAAATTTCACGTGGTTTCAAGCAATGTAAATTCTGGTGAGCGCTATTGATGGGCAGTTGTCAAACATTGTACTGCCAATTGATTCAGTTGAAAACCAATGAGCCCGATGCCGGATCGCGTAACGGAGATGCGGGATCCGTAACGGCGGCCTTTCAGCGGAGCCAACGAAGTGGGGGACGGGTGGGTCTCTGGTCCGTAGGACCGCTTAGCCGTGCGGGGAGGTGTTGGGGACGCGACCTGATGGTCTTTGGGTACGACTCTTCAAGACTCCCTCGGTCTGGCGTAAAGCTCCTTAAGGAGCCGGAGCACAACCGAAGAACGGTCCGCGCCTAAGCGTGCCCGAGCAGGCCTCCGGGCCGGTCGGTGAGGGCACGTGGGTCAGGCGGACCACAACTCACTCTCGGTCCAGCTGCTCCAGTCCGCAGTACGGGCACA
Organism: Candidatus Calditenuis fumarioli; assembly: GCA_030059665.1. Classification (GTDB taxonomy): domain Archaea; phylum Thermoproteota; class Nitrososphaeria_A; order Caldarchaeales; family Calditenuaceae; genus Calditenuis; species Calditenuis fumarioli. The sequence goes on along the minus strand of JANVYR010000001.1, from coordinate 308,465 downwards.
CCTTCTCCTCCTTCCCTATCTCCTCCATGCAGTACCAGCAGAACTTCTTGCTCGGGTCGCTGGGCACGACGGGTTCGGAGGGCTTGGCGTAGATGCCAGCGATGAACATCAGCACCCCCAACGGCACGAAGAGCGCGAACATCAGGAAACCCATCACCGCGATGATGAAGCCGAAGAGCGCCACGAGGATCCCCGAGATCATCAGGCCCTGGTTCAACCGCCCTCCCCCTTCGATTTGATGCGGAACTCGACGCCCTCGCAGTGGACGACGCCCGATACCCTTCGGATGAAGGAGACGCAGCTGTAGCAGAGGAGGAAGGCCACCTCCTTGCCGGCGACCGGGCACTCGACGTACTCCCGCTTCATCCTGGAGATCATCTTCGAGCTGAGGGTTCCCTTCAGAGCCTCCTCGAGCTCTTTGTCGACCCTGAAGGCCCTCTTGGCAGCGCGGACCTCGACCAGGTACTTCGCCTGCCTCAACCATCAGACCGTCGCAGAGACGGGCTATAAGGACCTCGTCGCCCTTCGCACGGCGCTGGTCGGACCTTTCAACTCCCCCTCTCGGGATTACGAACGGGCGGTTCGTGAGGAACACCGCCGGACGGCTGCCTACGGCGGACTTTCAACTCCCTCTCACGGGATCACTAAACAATAAACCGAGAGCGCGGGACGAACAGGCGGTGGCCTTCAGGATACTTTCAATTCCCTCTCTCGGGATCACCCCTGATAATGAGGTTCATGGAGCTCAACAGAGACGCAGATCCATCTTTCAACTCCCTTTCTCGGGATCACTCCAGGAGTACGAGCTGTTCGCGACGAGCCCGAGGATGCTGCTCTTTCAACTCCCTCTCTCGGGATCACTCGACCCCGGGGAGGTGGGGGACCTCATCCGGTCCCTCGGGCTGGCTTTCAACTCCCTCTCTCGGGATCACCGACAATTCGAGATGTCAAGATAATTTTCAAGGACAGTCCTTTCAACTCCCTCTCTCGGGATCACAGCGCATTCTGGAGGGTGTACCAACACATGGAGGGCTGGGCTTTCAACTCCCTCTCTCGGGATCACCGTTCCCGATTTCGGGAATTTCAGGCTCCGCGCGGCTTCCCGCGCGCCACCCCTTCTCACGGATGAATTTTTCGACCTCTATTTTAAGATGATGGGGGTCTTCTTCAGCAAAATTCATATAGGTGATTTATATATGCTGCTCGATGCGCGAAAAATTGAATCTCAATATCAACTCAATTCTAAGGACTTATCAGTTGCTGAAAAATGGTATTACCTCAGTTGCCTTTTGACATCACTCCTTTGCTTTAACCGATGCGTGGAAGCAGGAGCAGGTGATGAGCGTAGATCCACGGTTCCAGTAACGACGCCCCATTCCCTGGTCAAGCCGTCGACCAAAATTTACTAACTGCCGCACGCGAGCTGGACCCGTTGAGCTCGGACAACGACGTCTCCTCCGTAACGAGGCGCCACCTCTTCGGGACCTGGAGGAAACAGCGCGACTGGAGCCCCCTCAACGTCGTCGGCGGCGAGGGCTGCTACCTCCACGACGCCTCCGGAAAAGATATCCTCGACCTCTCCTCGATGCTGGTCTGCGTCAACCTGGGCTACTCGAACAGGGCCATAGTCGAGTCCGTCACGGAACAGATCCAGAGGCTCCCCTACATCATACCGTCAATGACCACCCAGGTGAAGGCGGAGGTCGCGAAGCTCCTGAAGGAGGTCCTGCCGGATAACCTGGAGAAGTTCTTCTTCTCGACATCAGGAACCGACGCGATAGAGGCCGCCCTGAAGATCGCACGCCTCAAGACCGGCAGGCCGAAGATCGTCTCTAGGTACTTCTCCTACCACGGCTCCACGATGGGCTCGATAGCCGCGAGCGGTGAGGTGAGGAGGTGGTTCGTCGAGCACTTCGGGAAGGCAGGTGACGTGGTCTTCGCACCTCCGCCCTACTGCTACAGGTGCCCCTTCAAGCTCAGGTATCCGGAGTGCGGTATAGCGTGCGTCGAGGTGATAGACCACATCGTCAAGAACGAGTTCGGCGTCGCTGGCATCCTCTTCGAACCAGTCGTCGGGACCAACGGCGTCATAGTTCCACCTCCGGGTTACATGGAGAGGTTGCAGGAGATAGCCCGAGAGAACGACGTCCTGCTCATCGACGACGAGGTGATGACCGGCTGGTTCAGGACAGGAAAATGGTTCGCGGTCGAGCACTGGGGCGTCAAGCCGGACATCCTCGTGACCGCCAAGGGCCTCACGTCCTCATACGTGCCTCTGGCGCTGACCGCGGTGAGCAAGGAGATCGCGGAGCACTTCGAGGAGAACTTCTTCGCCCACGGTCACACCTACGAGGCCCACCCGGTCGCGCTGGCCGCGGCCAAGGCCGCGATCCAGGAGTACAGGCGCCTCAGGATCTGGGAGAACGTCGAGCGCGTCGGCAGGTACCTCGAGCGAAGGCTGAGGGAGCTGGGGGAGAAGCACAGGTCGGTGGGAGAGGTGAGGGGGATTGGGATGTTCTGGGCGATAGACCTCACCAGGGACCGGAGGACCAGGGAGCCCTTCAGCACCTATCAGGACAAGTACGAGGGGAGGCCGGTGATGGCCGAGAGGCTCGCGGCCGAGGCGCTCAAGAGAGGAGTGTACGTCCTCGGTTACGTGAACAACCTGGTGATAGCGCCACCGCTGATCGCAACCGAGCGGGAGATCGATCGAGGGATCGAGGTCCTCGACGAGGTGCTGAAGGTCAGCGACCAGGAGGCCAGGAGCTGAAGACGTGCCCGGACCTCTGCCTCATCCCTCCCGGAACATCTCCTCCTCTCCGACCCACCTGTGCGAACCGTCCCGGAAGGTCTCGCGCTTGAACAGCGCCGGCTCGCGCTTGTACCGCTCGACCATCTCCTGCAGCGCCGCGAATACCTCCCTCCTCCTGGGGCCAAGAGAGACCACCAGGACGATCGGCTCACCCGGCGAGAAGCTCCCCAGAAGGTGCCATATCCCGCCGAACCGGAGCGAGTACTTGCTGACGCACTCGGAGACGATCCTCGAGAGCTCGCGTTCCGCGTTCTCGGCGTAGGCCTCCATGTGGACCTCGACGACCTCCCGCCCGTCGCTGCTGGTGGACCGCGCGACCCCGAGGAACGTGGCCATCGCGCCGACCGAGCCGTCGGAGTACACCGATTCGAGGGACCTCAGCACCTCGAGCAGGTCGAGCTCTCCCTTCCTGTAGACGCCCGTCGGAGGGAGCGTCCTCAGCCTCTCCATGACGTCACCTCCCCACCGCGAGCACGCTCACCCTCCCGGCGACGCGCCGTGCGACCTCCCTCAGCGCTTTCGCGCCCTCCGAATCTGGGTTCGAGAAGACCACAGGCGTTCCCGACTCGCTCCCCTCGAGTATCTCCGGGTCCATCGGTATCTCCCCGAGGAAGGGGACGCCCGCCTCAAGGGCCGCCCTCCTGGCCCAGCTGTCGCCGAAGACCCTGACGACGTTCCCGCAGTGTCCGCACCTCAGATACGACATGTTCTCGACGATCCCGATGATCGGCACGCCGAGCTTCTGGAACATCCTCAGGGCCTTCATCGCTATCGCGACTGCTGCCTGCTGAGGAGTCGTCACGATCACGACGCCCGAGATCGGCACGCTCTGCGCCAGGGTGAGGGGGGCGTCACCGGTCCCGGGAGGGAGGTCGACGATCAGGTAGTCCAGCTCGCCCCAGTCGACGTCGAATAGCAGCTGCCTCACCGCCGACCCGACCAGGGGCCCCCTCCAGATGACCGGCGTCTCCTCCTCCACGAGCATGCCCAGGGAGATCAGCTTCAGCCCGTTCGGCCCCACCGCAGGCTCCACCTTCCTGTCCTTCCCCCTCACCACCGGAACCCTGTAGTCCCTGATGAAGCGGGGAACCGTGGGACCGTAGACGTCCGCGTCCAGAAGGCCCGTCCTGGCGCCCATGACCGAGAGCGCAGCCGCGAGGTTGACCGCAATTGTGGACTTCCCGACGCCGCCCTTGCCGCTCGCGACGGCCACGACGTTCTTCACGCCAGGAACCGGTGCGAGGTTGGGGAGCTGGGGCCTCGTCGAGGGGACTCGCGACCTCACCTCCATCGAGACGTCCGTCACGCCCTTCACGGACCTAACCGCCCTCAGCACCTCCTCCTTCAGCTGCTCGTTGAAGGGGCACGCGGGCGTTGTGAGCTCCAGCGTGAAGGAGACCCTGCCGCCCTCCACCCTGAGGTCCTTGATCATCCCCATGCTGACCACGTCGGTGCCTAGCTCCGGGTCCCTCACCCGCCTGAGCGCCTCGAGCACGTCCCTCTCGCTCGGCTGCATCCTCTCTCAATCGGGAAACCCAGAGGATAAAGCTGAGACGTCTACGCCCCTCCGCGACCTCGCAGTCTGACCTGAGCGAGGAAGGCCCCTGCTATCGTCTTCGCGTCCTTCACCTCTCCTGAGATCACCTTCTCCAGCAGCTCGTCGAACCCCATCAGCACCACCTCGATCTGCTCGTCCGCCTCCGGCGTTCCCCGTCCGACAGGCCTGGCCCTGGCTAGAAAGACGTGGATGACCTCCGAGGTGTAGCCCGGTGCGGGGTATATCGTCCCGAGCCTCTCCAGCTCCAGGGCCTCGTGGCCCGTCTCCTCCATCAGCTCCCTTCTCGCGCAGCCCTCGGGGTCCTCGCCTGGCTCGAGCGTTCCAGCGGGGAACTCCAGCAGCACCTCGTCGACGGCCCTCCGGTACTGCCTCACGAGGACGAGCTTACCGTCATCACGCACCGGAACCACCACGGCGGCACCTCGGTGCTCGACGATCTCCCGCACGACCTCCCTCCCGTCGACCTCTATCCGCTCGACCCTGAGGCCCACGGTCCTGCCCTTGTAGATCGATCTCGACTCCAGAACCCTGACGCGCACACACTGCTTGGATGTAGGCCGTTAAAATGCGTGGTTCCCATCGTCGTGCTCCTCCGCGTCGACGGTTTAGGTTAAAGGACGGAGCCGCTGCCAGCGAAGGGGCTTAGGGGCTTGGTCGAGGGAGAGAGGAGGATCCCGAGGACGATGGCGAGCCAGCACCCCGACCACGCAGCCGCTCCTCCCTGGACTGACGATCCGATGATCTCGGGCGAGGACGAGGTCACGGAGGTCTACTGGGCCTACGCGGAGTACGGCGCCGAGGAGATCATGTGGGACGCTGAGGGGAAGGACATCGACCCCTACGTGGTCAGGAAGCTCCTGACGAACTACCCAGATTTCTTCAGGGAAAAGGTCCTGGGGAGGGACGTCTTCCTCACCTTCAGGCTGCCGAACCCATCCATCGAACCCGAGCGGAAGCTCTTCCTCGAGACCCTCCAGTCGATACCGAGACACAACGACGTCGCCCGCGCCTTCTACGGCCCCTCCGCAGGCCCTGCCGTCTTCGAGGTGATCCTGCCTTTCACGACGAGCCACCTGGAGCTGGTACGGGTGAGGGAGAGCTACAGGAAGGGCGTGGTCGAACCCCTCAGGTCACCGATCGATTACCGGGGGACGCGTCTGATCGACTGGATCGGCGAGCTGGAGCCGGAGGAGATCGAGGTGATACCGCTGGTCGAGGACATCGATTCCTTCCTCGGGCTCGAGGAACTCCTTCTCAAATACATCGAGGTGACGGGACCGCGTTACATGAGGGTCTTCTTGGCGAGGTCCGATCCGGCGATGAACTACGGCCTCATCACGTCGGTTCTGATGGCCAAGCTGGGGCTCCACGTCTGCCGTTCTGTCTCGGAGGAGACCGGCATCCCCATATACCCCATCATCGGCACCGGCTCCCTCCCCTTCAGGGGCCACAACACGCCTGAGCGGGTTGAGCGCTTCGTTGAGGAGTACCGCGGGGTCTACACCGTCACGGTCCAGTCCGCCTTCAGGTACGACTGGGACGTCCAGAGGGCGAGGGCTGGAGTCGAGGAGCTGAACTCAAGGCTTCCGGGTGGCGAGCCCGTCCACGTCGACAGGGAGACGCTCACCAGGATCGCCTCGAAGCTGGTGCCGAAGTACCAGGCGATGGTCGAGATGGCAGCAGACGCCATCAACTTCGTCGCCGCCTTCGTTCCACCGAGGAGGACCAGGAGGCAGCACGTGGGCCTCTTCGGGTACAGCAGGCGCGTAGCCGGCAAGAGGCTCCCGAGGGCCATCCCCTTCACCGCGGCGCTCTACTCGCTCGGAACTCCGCCAGAGTTCATCGGGCTGAGGGCGATCAGGGAGCTGACGGAGGAGGAGTACTCCTTCCTGAGGTCGACCTACGTCCATCTGGACGAGGACCTGGGATCAGCGGGGAGGAGGGTCTCGCTCGAGGCGATCAACGTCCTGCTCGACAACTCCGAGGAGGCGGTCAAAACCCTCGGTCGTGAGTTCGTACACGGCTTCATACCCGCATACCTCGAGGACCTAGCTGCGGCAGAGGAGGTCCTTGGGATCAAGGTCGGCCCAAGGAACCTCTCGGACCGGAGGTACCTCAACTTCGTCGAGAACGTGGTCTTCTCGATCCTCTCCAACGACGACCCGAGGGAAGACCTGGTCAAGGCCGCACTGCTCAGGAGGTCCCTTGGGTGATACTTCGGTCAGAACGGAACCAGATCCCCGCACGAGCTCAGCGCAAGGTTCATCACGCCCGCACCCCCATTTCGCGTCGGAAGGTGGGCATGGAGTTCCGGAGGCTCTGCGAGTACTATGAGATGCTCGAGGGGACCACGAAGAGGCTCGAGATGAGGGAGATCCTCGTGAGGCTGCTGAGGGAGGTGAGCCCCGAGGAGGCCGAGAAGATCACCTTCCTCTCCCTCGGCAGGCTGTACCCTCCGTACGTCGGGATAGAGCTTGGGATGGCCGAGCGGCTCGCCATGAGGTCGATCAGGATGGTGACCGGTGCGAGCGAGTCGGAGATCGAGAAGGCCATGGCGAAGCTCGGTGACCTTGGGCTCGTCGCGGAGCAGCTCCTCTCCCGGAAGAAGTCCCAGACGCTCCTCTTCCAGGAACCCCTCACGGTCAACCAGGTCTACGCGACCCTTGAGAGGATAGCCCGCCAGACGGGGGAGGGCGCGATGGAGGACAAGGTCAGGCTCCTGACTGGCCTTCTTGGGAAGGCGGAGCCGAAGGAGGCGAAGTACATCGTCCGGCTGATCACCGGCAAGATGAGGCTCGGGGTGGCCGACATGTCCTTCATAGACGCCGCAGCCGCCTACCTCGGCGACCCGGATCTCTACAAGGAGGAGATCGAGCGGGCCTACAACATCACCTCGAACATCGGTCTGGTGATGAGGCTTGTCAAGGAGGGAGGGATCGAGGCCGTCAGATCCGTCAGGATCAAGGTGGGGGTCCCGGTCAGGCCCATGCTGGCGGAGCGCCTGACGAGCGCTGCCGAGATCCTCCAGAAGCTCGGAGGGCGTGGGCTGGCGGAGTACAAGTACGACGGCGAGAGGATGCAGATCCACAAGCTCGACGACGAGATCGTGATATTCTCCAGGAGGCAGGAGAACATCACCCACCAGTTCCCGGACGTGGTCCAGCGATGCAAAACGAACCTCAAAGCGAAGGAGGCGATAGTGGAGTGCGAGGCGGTGGCCGTCGACCCGGACACCGGGAGCATGCTCCCCTTCCAGGAACTGATGCACCGGAGGAGGAAGTACGACATCGAGAAGGCGATCGAGATGTACCCGGTCGGTCTATTCTTCTTCGACGCCATCTACGTCGACGGCGAGGACCTCACCGGCAGGCCCCTCCTCGAGAGGAGGAAGGTCCTGGAGCAGATCGTCGTTCCCGACGAGAACATCGGCCTGACCGTCGCAAAGATGGTGGAGGACCCGGAGGACCTGGACCTGTTCATGAGGAAGGCCGTCGAGGACGGCTGCGAGGGGGTCATCGTCAAGGACGTCTCCCCGAAGTCCGTCTACCGGGCCGGTGCCAGAGGATGGCTCTGGATCAAATACAAGCGCTCATACGTCTCCAAGCTCGTCGACACGCTCGACCTCGTGGTCATAGGTGCCTTCCACGGGAAGGGGAAGAGGAGCGGCTGGTTCGGGACCTTCCTGATGGCCGCATACGACAAGGCGACTGACACCTTCAAGAGCGTCTGCAAGGTCGGCACCGGGTTCAAGGAGGAGGACCTCCAGAGGCTGACGGAGATGGTCAAGGAGAGGGCTGTTCCGAGGAAGCCCGCGAGGGTGGACTCCGTGATGGAGCCGGACGTCTGGGTTGAGCCCGAGATCGTCCTGGAGATCGTCGGCGACGAGATCACGCTGAGCCCCATCCACACCTGCGCCTACGGCGTGATCGAGAAGAACTCGGGCCTGGCGGTCAGGTTCCCGAGGTTCACGGGGAGGTACAGGACCGACAAGAGGCCGGAGGACGCCACGACGGTCGACGAGATAGTGGAAATGTATAGGTCACAGCTGAAGGTGATCGCGGTGGAGGAAGGGGAGGGTGGGGCCCCCTGAGCGAGACGGGACAGAGCAGCAGCTCACCGAGCTCGTCACAGGTGTCCTCTCCGGCAACAGGATCCACATAGCGAAGGCCATCACGCTGATAGAGTCGGGTGACCCGCTTGGCGATTTGGTGCTCTCCAGGCTCAGGGGAAACCTGAGGGGGGTTCCGGTCATCGGCTTCGCGGGCCCGCCGGGTGCGGGGAAGAGCACGCTGATCGGGGCGCTGATCGGCGTCCTGAGGGAGAGGGGAAAATCGGTCGCGGTGCTGGCGGTGGATCCGACCAGCCCCATCTCGGGCGGTGCCGTCCTCGGGGACCGGGTAAGGCTCGTCGGGAAGGTCAACCAGTCCGGGATCTACTTCAGGAGCCTGGCCAGCAGGGGAGCGACTGGCGCGATAGCCAGGAACATCAGGGCCATGTGCAGGGTTCTGGACGCTGCGGGGTTCGATGCCGTGATGGTCGAGACCGTTGGCGCGGGTCAGTCCGACGTTGAGATCATGGGCGTGGCGGACCTCGTGGTGATCGTCGTCCCTCCGGATTACGGCGACAGCATCCAGGCGATCAAGGCGGGCCTCCTCGAGATAGGCGACGTCTACGTCGTGAGCAAGTCCGACCTCCCCAACTCCAAGCTCATGGCCTCCGTTCTGGAGTCCCTTCTCTCCGGCAGGAACAGGCGCGTGAGGGTGATGACCGTGAGCTCTGCGACCGGCGAGAACGTCCGGGAGCTGGTAGACCTGATCTGGTCGGAGCTGGAGGCGATGAAAGAGTCGGGCGAGCTCGACGCCAGGAGGACGAGGATCCACGAGTGGGAGATGAGGGAGGTCCTGATGGAACGGGTCAAATCCCTCGTCGAATCGGCTCTGATCGAGGAGGGACACCTCGAGCGGGCGAGGAGGGAGCTGGCCTCCGGCGCCGACCCGAGGGAGCTGGGACGGAGGCTTGCCGGCGAGGTCCTGAAAACCGTCCAGAGGAGGCTTGAGGGTCAGGGGTGGGATCGCTAGAGTTCCCCGACGAACCCCGGTATCCTCGGGAAAGGCTGGACCTCCGCAACGTGACGTGCCCCAACGACGTACGCGATGAACCTCTCGACGCCGAGCCCTGCACCCGCAGAGGGCTTCAACCTCCCTTCCCTCGCAAGCCTTAGAAGCACCTCGAAGTCCTCGGCCCTGAGACCGTCCCGTTTGATCTTGGTCAGCATCTTCTCGTACTCGTACTCGCGCTCCGCACCGGAGATCACCTCGCCGTAACCCTCGGGTAGGTAGAGGTCGTAGTTCCTCCACTCGCCGGTCTCGAAGTCCTCGTAGTCGTAGAACTCCCTGGGTATGTCGGTGACCCATACCGGCTCCCTGATCTCGTGGGGCAGCCTCCTCTCCCAATCCTCGCCGTACTTCTTGACGAGCTCCCTCCTGCTGACGACCTTGAAAGGAGGCCTCAGCTCCGGAAGCTCCCTCCCCAGGGCCTGTAGGACGTCCCGCATCTCCTCACGGACTCTCCTGACAGCTGCGCTCATTATCCGCTCGTACACCCTGAAGACGTCCTGCATCCTCGCATAGGCCATCTCGATCTCGAGCTGCGTGAACTCGTAGAGGTGCCACCCGGTGTATGCCCTCTCCCTCTTCTCGATTCTTATGTTGGGTGAGAGAATGAAGAACTTCTCTGGCCCAAGCGATACCAGAACTCTCTTGTGGACGATCATCGATTGCATGGTCCTGACGCGCTCGCCGTAGATCTCCAACTCTATCCTCTTCTCTATGCTCGCGCCTGGGTCGGGCCAGAGAGGGTCCGTGGTCCTGGAGAGCATCACGGGGAGGACCCACTCGAATCCCATGTCGATCAGCTCTTCGACCATGGTCTTCAAAACCACCGTCCCCACCGCGAAGTGAGCCCTCCTCTTCTCGATCGAGTCAGCCCTGGTCAGCTCGGCTATCGAAGCGTCGTCGACCCGCCTTCCCACCTCGAGCACCATGCCACGCCCCTTTCAAGACCATTATTTATATCTGCCACTTTTGACGCGTTAGCGGGTCACGTGGTGGCTACTTAACGGGTAAATACGGCATTTCTTCGGCAAATTGTCAAAAATTGAGGGAAGTTATGGCGTATTCCGGAGGACCAGGGCGCACCGCAAGGGGGCCTGAGGGTGCCACCCATCCGTTATCAAGCAGGGCTGTGCGGGGAGGACGGACCTTGAGGGTCGACAGAATAGCGCCGCGGGACAGGGACATGTTCGCGACGGAGGAGGGCTGGATCTTCTCGGTACTCGGAGACGTCCATCCGCCGAAGAGGATCTGGAGCTACCTGAAGTACGTGCCCGGGCCAGGGCCGTGGAGGGCTGCCGACGGAAGGACCTACAGCAGGGCCTTCACCACCTACACGGTGAGGGAGCTGCTCGCGATAATGGACGAGGTCAGGGCGAAGAGGCCGGAATACCTGTACTACGATCCGACCGTGGGGAACGAGGTGATGGCTCCGCCGCTGGAGGCGGTGGTCGAGTACTGGAGCGCCTCGGAGGGGCTGAAGAGGATCGCAGAGCGTGTGGAGGAAGGACGTGCCTCGAGGCTGGAGCTTGAAGCCATCGGCCTCGTTCGCTGGCTCGAGGAGCACGCCGGCCTCAAGCGGAACGACTTCGGCATCACCGGTTCGCTGCTGTTGGGGATCCACCACGATCGCTCGGACATAGACCTGCTCGTTTACGGACGGCGTAACCTGATGAAGGCCATGGAGGCGCTCAGGACAGCGGTCGAGCCCGTGAAACCCGGTGCCGGGCAGGGGCTGGTCGAGACGCTCAGGTCGATCTACAGGATGCCTGCGACCGATGCGAGGATTCTGGCGGCGAGGGTGGCCCACAAGGGCCTCTTCGGCACGACGCCCTACTCGGTCTTCGGCGTCAGGGATCAACCTATGCACGGATACGGAGATTACCAGTACGTCGGCAAGGGGATAGTGGAGGTCGAGGTGGAGATCACCGACTCCTCGGAATCGCTCTTCACACCCTCCATCTACCTCGTTGAGGAGAAGGCGTTCGGGATCGAGCGGATCATGTCCTACCACATGGTCCTCGCGGGCCTCTTCGAGCCGGGCGACAGGCTCCGGGTTAGGGCGAAGCTCGAGGAGGTCAAGGGTCCACGCGGCGAGGTCCTTCAGATCGTCCTCGGGTCCTACGAGGCCGTCGGTGCTGAGCAGATAAAGCTCCTCGGGTGAGCTCAGGCCTTCAGGGCCCTTCTGAGGCCGTCGATCGCGGCCATCTGCGTCCATATCGGCGACCAGGGCATCATCACCAGGACGTACTTCGGGTCCAGCGCCCTCCTCACGACGCCCTCATCTCCCAGCTCCAGGTAACCGCCTGCGAAGGACTCCGCGAACCTCTCCGCCGTCGCCGGCTCGAGGTACCTGCACGCGAAGAGGACGAACTCCGCCAGATCCCATGACCTGTCTCCGGAGAGAGAAGCCTGCTCGAGGTCCACCAGCCAGAGCCTTCCGGACTCGTCGACCACGACGTTGTCTGCCTTGCAGTCGCCCACCACCACTCCCTCCCGGTGGACCCTCGCGATCAGGCGGCCGCACTCCCTCGCGACCCCCTCGGCCTCCGAGCCGCTGGAACGGTTAGAGGTCCACACCTCCATCGCGGAGGACCCCCTGACCGCCTGCCTCACCATGAGCTTCCGCCTCCAGCTGACGTGGATTACCCTCGGCGTCGGGATCTCCCTCTCCCTCAGGTAGTCCATGAAGAACAGCTCGTTGCTGAGACGCATGGCGGGCGAGACGTGGAAGTTCCTCAGCGGGAAGGCCCAGAGCTTCGCAGCCACCCACTTGACGCTGTTCCACGCCAGGTACCTCTTCAGGAAGAGCGTCCTCCGGTCCCCGTCAACCTCCACCTCGATCAGGTAAGTGGAGTTGAAAGCCTTCCCGATCCGGCTTACCCTGACGCTTGACCTCTCGACCCTGAGGCTCCTGGTGATGAGGTCGACGACGTCCGAGTCGTCATCTATCCTCGAAGGCCCGAGATCCGTCATGACCGTCAGCAGCGACTCCGGGTCCCTCATCCCCAGCCCCTCCCATCCGCCCTCGGCCATCTCCTCCAGCACGATCCTCGGCAGCGCGATCCCGGAGGCGCCGGCGCGCAGGAAGGCCTGGAGCCTCCCCGCAAGGGCCCTCGTGGTCTTAGCGACCGACCCGGATCGGAGCGCCCTCTCCGAAACGGGGATTCGCAGCGACCCGGAGGCGTGGTCACGGGTCACAATTCCGTCCTCGACGGCGCGGTCCAGTGCGGGATTGAGGTTCTCGACCACCCTCCTCAACGCCGACGCGTCGTAGTGCTCGGTGGACGCCCACCAGAAGACCCTCCACAAAGGCGGGTAGATGGAGGTGAGCGCGCGGACCTTTCTGAGCACGAAGTACTCGGGCCCGAACCTGAGCCTGTGGGCCATCCCCCCGAAGTCCCTGAGAAGGTCGCTCACGCCCTCGGTCACCAACCTCATGCCGTAGCCGACGAGGAGCTCCCGGAGCGGATCGGGATCGCCCGACGCTGAGAAAGGCGTGAGAAGTCTCGCGGCGAGCAGCTCGCCGATCTCTGAGCGCTCCACGTCCTCCCTCAACGTCCTCAGGTCCACCGAGACGACCCTGATGCCGTCTGACCGCTCGGAGAAGAGGTGTCTATGACCCTGCCCTAGAACCCTCAGCACCTCCTCCTGCAGGCCCTTCCTCGTCATCACAGGGTACCTGATCTCCAGCACCGACACGCCCGAAATCCAGTGGCGATGCCCTCTCTTGAGCCTGTCAGCCCCGACGCCGACCCTTGGGGTCGCGGCCGTGACCTGTTGCCCCGCCGCTTCAGCGCAAGTCCTTAAGGCGGCCCAGATGATCGGAATCACGTGGGTCTGACACCCAAAAAGGCCAGGTCCCTGATGGAGAGGTTGAGGGGCGCTGGAGCTACCGACGTCGCCGTCGAGTCGTTCACCACCGTGACGCACATGATCAGGTTCGCCAACAGCGAGATCTCCGTTGCCAAGAGGTTCGACGAGAGCAGCGTCAAGCTCTACGTCGCCTTCGGCCCCCAGCGGGCCGTCCTCACGACGACCGACCTGACCGCAGGAGGTCTGAAGAGGCTGTCGCAGGAGGCGGTGAGGACCGCGAAGAGCACCCCGCCGAGCGACCTCTACGCACCTCTGCCCTCGGGTCCGTTCTCCTACGACAAGGGCCTGCTGGACCAGAGGATCCGCGGGGTGACCGAGGAGAGGCTCGTGGGGTTCGTCGAGGGGGCGGTGAACGAGGCCCTCAACGCGGGTGCCAAAAGGGTGGCCGGGACGCTGGTCCACAGGAGGACCGTGAGGCGGCTGGTGACGAGCGGCGGTGTGGAGGCGGAGGCGGTGAAGGACACGCTCGAGATCTCGGTCAGGGCCTTCCTCGACGGCGAATCCAGCGGGCAGTTCGCGATAGGCACCGGCTCGCTCAGCGACTTCAACCCCGAGAAGGTCGGGAGGGAGGCGGGTGAGATTGCGAAGATGATGAAGGACCCGGTCGAGGCGAGCGAGGGGAGATACGACGCGATCATCGGCCCCATGACCGCCGCGAACCTGATCGAGGAGGTCGGGTCAATGGCCTCGGCCTTCTACGTCGACAGCCAGTTCTCCTTCCTGACCGGAAAGCTCGGGGAGAAGGTGGCCCACGAGAACTTCACGCTCATCGACGACCCCACCGTTCGGGGCGCCTACGGCTCGGAGCCCTTCGATGAGGAGGGGGTGCCAACGAGGAGGAAGGTGATCATCGAGAACGGCGTCCTGAGGGGATACCTGCACAACTCTGCCACAGCGCGGAAGTTCGGCACCGAGTCCACCGGGAACGCGGGGATCATCGTCCCTTCGCCCTTCAACCTGGTGGTCGAGGGAGGGGGAACGCCGTTCAGCAAGCTGATCTCGAAGGTCGACAACGGCATCATGGTGACGAACGACTGGTACCTCCGCTACAGGGACGTGAGGAGTGGGGAGTTCTCCACCATACCCAGGGACGGCCTCTTCCTCGTCCGGCACGGATCGATCGAGCGCGCGCTGAAGGGCCTCCGCATCTCGGACAACATGCTCAGGATCCTCGCGGGGATAGAGGACATGTCCGCGGAGCGTTACCCGATCGTGTGGTGGGAGGTGGAGACGCCAGTGCTGGCACCCTACCTCCTCGTGAGGGAGGTCAACTTCACCAGACCGACCTCGTGACCAGGCAATTCGACGAAAGGGAACTCGACATCGAAGCTCAGGCCCTGACAACCCATTGCGACATTCACTATTTCAAATCCCGGACGGGAGTAGATGCGTGGTATGAGGCCCAAGATAGCCGTGATCGGCTCCGGAAGGGTCGGCACCTCGGCCGCGCTCCACATCGGTCTGAGGGAGCTGGGTGACGTAGTTCTGGTGGACATCGTGCAGGGGCTTCCCCAGGGTGAGGCGCTCGACCTGAACCACATGGCCGCGATCCTGGGACTCGACGTCGAGTTCACGGGCACCAACGACTACAGGGACATCGAGGGCTCGGAGGTGGTGGTGGTCACAGCCGGGTTCGTCCGGAAGGCGGACATGACCAGGATGGACCTGCTCGTGAAGAACTCCGGGATAATCCGGGACGTCTCGCTCAAGATCAGGGAGCACGCCCCGAAGTCGAAGGTGATAGTGGTCACCAACCCGCTCGACGTCATGACCTACGTCGCCCTCAAGACGACTGGCTTCGAGAGGGAGAGGGTGATGGGCTTCAGCGGTCTGCTGGACGTGGGGAGGTACAAGACGCTGATCGCTAAGGAGCTCGGCGTCTCCTGGAACTCGATCGAGGCCCCGATCCTGGGCGAGCACGGCGACTCCATGGTGCTCCTCCCGAGGCACACTACTGTAGGAGGGAGACCTCTCACCTCGCTCCTCAGCAAGGAGAAGATCGAGGAGGTCGTGAAGGCGACGAGGGAGATGGGTGCCAGGATCATCTCGCTCAAGGGATGGTCCGCACACCACGCCCCGGGTGCTGGCGCGGCGCTGATGGTGGACGCCATCGTCAGGGACCGGAACGCGGTGATCCCCGTCTCCTTCTACCACATGGGCGAGTACGGGTTCGAGGGGGTCTGCTCGGTGGTGCCGGCGGTGATCGGGAGGACGGGCGTCAAGAGGGTGATAGAGCTCGAGCTGAGCCCCGAGGAGCGGGAGGCCCTGGTCAGGAGCGTCGAGAAGGTCCGTCAGGCTCAGATGGAGGTGGACCGTCTCCTCGCCTCGCAAGCTTCCTGACGAAGATCGCGTCGCCCACCACGCCCAGCTCCACCGGGTCACCCACCTCTATCCCCAGAAGCTCCGCGACCTTCTTCGGTATGGTGATCCTCCTCCCCGAGATCACCCTCTGGACCATGCCGCCGTTCCCGTTATCCTGCCTGTTCTCATCGGGCCCGATGTTCGCCAGCTCAGGTGACGGGGTCGGTGGTGCCCCGGAACCGCCCTCAGGCGCCTCCACGCCCGGCGCAGCTTGGGACGACCCGGGCCTCCTCAATCTCCTCCTCTCGATCATGTAAAGGGCACCGAGTCCGCCGAGGCCGAGCGCCTGCGCGATGACTATGTTGCTGAAGACGTTCCTCTCCCTCAGCGCGTTGTCCAGCATCGCCGTGAGGACCTCCATCTGCCTACCCCTCTCCTCGAGAGCGCCCGAGAGGGAGCCGATTTGCCGCACCGCGTCCTGATACGCCGAGTTCAGCTCCTCGAATCTCTTCCTCAGGTCGTCGTGGAGCGCGTTGAGCGCTGCGTGCCGCTTCTGGAGCTCAGCGTACTCCGACCTGAGCGCATCGAGCTCCTTTTGGAGCCCCGCATAGGCTCCCCTGAGGTCCGACTCCCTCGCCTGAAGGGCCGCGTAGTCCCTCGATAACCTCTCGTGCTCCTGCTGGAGCCTCACGTACCTGTCCTGTAGGTCCCTGAACTGCGCGAGGAGCGCGTTGTATGCGGACTGAAGCTCGTCGTACCTCGTCCTCATCTGCTCTAGCCTATCGCTCAGCACGGAGACCTGCGACATGAGGTCCGAGACCTGCGCCCTGAGCCTATCGATCTCACGCCCCATCTCGCCCATCGCCGCCCTGAGCCTTGAGATCTCTGACTGAGCCGCCGAGTAGAGCGCAGCCAGCTCGTCGTAGGTCGTGTCCCGGACGCTCGCCATCAGAAACGAGTTATCGAGCGTGAGCCTATCCGACCCGAGATCGTACTCGATGGAGGTCCTGAGGATCACGATCCCGACGGGATGGGAGCTGGAGACGCAGGCTCCCACGACGTTGTTGGTCACCGGTCCCGGACCTCCGCTCCAGTCGTCGACGACCTTCCCCGAGAAGAGGACGTAGACCGAGGGGCCTGACCTCAGCTCGATGGAGACCGTGACGTTGAGGTCTGTGACCGCAACGAGAGCGTTCGCCTCGACCCGGACGTTGAAGCACGTCCCCCTCTTCACCTCGCTCGGATAGTTGAACGTGATGGAAAGCTTGCCGTCGTCGATCAGCGAGTTGTAGGTGATCGCGTCGACCTGGTGAAGTGTTAAGGAGAGCAGGAGGAGCAGCGCGACCGGGACGAGCCATCCGGACCTGCTCAAGAGCGACTCACCTTCGCCCAAAACTCGAATCATCCCGTATAAGTGAATTGGCCAGCGTAGCGGATACGCGGCGATGTACATCAGATCAGGTGGATGAGACGCGAGTAGCTCGGCTCGCCCATCAGCCTCCGCTCCGTGAGGAGCCAGGTCATCCAGGTCAGCTCCACGGGCCTGTGTCCGGTGAGGACCGCCAGCCTCTCCACCTCCCTCACGAAACCCAGGTCGTCCCAGACCTCGTTCAGGCCTGCTTGGCGAAGGAGCGAGTTGATCACCCGCTTCACCACCTTGTCCGGCATCACCGTATCCACGCCGCCCATCATCCTGAGGTACTGGTACGTGACGAGGCCCACGCCCTTGATCGAGCCGATCGGATCCGCCCGCCAGTTTTCCAGATCGCTGCCGAGTGCCCAGGTCCTGAGGCGCCGAACGTCGTCCTCGCCGTCGAAGGAGATGAGCCGACGTGCCACCTCCCGAGCCACGCTCCACGACCTCCTGTTCCTCCAAACCGTTCGCAGCTCGTCGGACTCCATCGAGGCCAGCTCGAGGAGGGAGGAGACCCTGCCGGTGTCGACGAAGAGCTCCTTGAACCTGATCACGGCCGGGACCACGCTCCTGAAGTAGGACATCCCGATCGAGGTGAAGGCCGCGTCCACCACCATCAGCACCGCGCTCCCACCCCACCTCCTCGACGACAGGCACCGGTCGCCGAGCTCCCTAAGCTCAGGCATCGACGCGAGCACCTCGTCCAGCAATCGCTTCAGCTCCTCTATCCCCATCCGACCTGCGTGAGAGGGGCGTCCGAAATTCCCTTTTGCCGCTGACGGGCGATAAGCTAATAGAGGATGCGGTGGTAGCCCCAGCGAACGGGGAATGTCTGGGCGACAGGTGCGGATAACGTACGAGGACGTCCAGCGAGCTGCGGAGGAGCTGGCGATACTGGAGCAGGCGATAGTCGACCTCCAGGCGAGGATAACCGCGCTGAACGCCTCGATCCTCGACCACGAGAGGGCCCTCGAGGTGATCGATTACCTCTCGAGCAACCCCAGCGAGCTAAAGGTGCTCGTCCCGATCGGCGGCGGAGGGCTCGTCGAGGCCGAGATCAGGTTCTCCGGCAGGATGAAGGTGAACATAGGCCAGAACGTGGTGATCGAGGCGCCCGTCGAGAGGTGCAGGGAGATCGTGAGCAGCAGGAAGGCCCTCATCGAGAGGTCCAGGTCGCAGCTGGTCCAGACGCTCAACGCCTACCTCGAGAGGGCCGAGCTCTTGCGCGCCTTCCTCCAGAGGGTTCAGGAGGCGGTCGCTGCCGCGAGGGAATCCGGGGAGGGAGGGGCCGGGGTGGGAGGCGGGTGAACGGTCAGGGAGCTGCACGCGCCTCGGAGCGCATTACCCTCTGAGCCCTTCACCGGCAATTCCACATCGATCATCTGAGAGCGGTCGAGCGAGGACCATCGGCTGATCAACCGGGAGAGCTGTAACCGGTGAGGAGGGAAGGAAGGTTCACCGCACCGCAGTTGTCACCTTGATTACGGCCCTATTCACTTCGACAAGGCGGGTCTGCTTTGCTCGAGGGTCTGAGAAGGGCCTTCAGGGGCCTGGTCGAATCGGTCGCGACTGAGGAGCTCACGGACCAGAAGCTCGGTGAACTGCTCGAGGAGTTCAGGATCGCCCTGATAGCGAACGAGGTCTCCGTGGAGGCTTCCGAGTTCCTGACGGAGAAGGTGATTGAGGCCCTGAGGGGAAAGAGGGTGGCGAGGTTCTCGGACAGGAGGAGCGTCGTCGTGGATGCGCTCAGGAAAGCCCTGGAGGAGACGCTGATCGAGGGTGACCCGAAGGCCCTGGTCAGGGAGATCGAGGCCTACCACTCCTCGACCGGCGAGCCGTACCCCGTGCTCTTCGTCGGCCCCAACGGAGGCGGCAAGACCACGACCGTCGCGAAGCTGGCCCTCTTCCTGAAGGAATCCGGCCTGACACCGGTGATCGCCTGCTCAGACACCTTCAGGGCGGCGGCGATCGAGCAGATGCGGACCCTCGCGGAGAGGGTTGGGGTGAGGTGCGTCAGCCAGCGGTACGGCGCGGACCCAGCGGCCGTTGCGGTCGACGCCATCGCATCGGCCAGGTCTAGCAGGGCCCACGTCGTCCTCATAGACACCGCGGGACGGTCCGAGCTGAACAGGAACCTCCTCGAGGAGATGAGGAAGATCAAGCGGGTCGCCATGCCCAAGAGGGTGATCTACGTCGGAGACGCGCTGACCGGGAACGCCGCGGTGGAGCAGGTGAGGCAGTTCGACGCCTACGTGGGTGTGGACTACGTCGTGCTCACGAAGCTCGACAGCGACGTGAAGGGAGGGACCGCGATATCCCTTTGCTACGCGACGCGGAAGCCCATCCTCTTCGTCGGCACCGGCCAGGACCTGAGGGATTTGGCGCCCTTCTCCAAGGCCGAGGTCATCGAGAGGGTTCTCGGAGGTCTGGGGTGACTCACCTCTCCGCGGTCAGGTACCTGTTGGCGAGGTAGGAGCCGAGGCCGGCTGCCAGCAGTGCGAAGGCCGCGAGGTATGCCAGGTGGAACTGATACGCGGCGATGTCCAGGGAGTTACCGTACAGCAGCGCGCCCCTGAGGAGCTCGATTGTGTGCGTCAGCGGGTTGATCGTGGCGAGCGGTCTCATCCAATCGGGCATCAGGTTCAGCGGGTACAGGGCCGTGCTGGTGAACATCAGCGGGAGGTTCAGCAGGTTCGCGACCGCCATGTGGTACTCCCAGCTCCGGAGCCTGAGCGTGATGGCTATGACCAGAGATGAGAGCGAGATCGCGAGGAGGAAGATCGAGGCGAGGGCCCCTGCGACGAGCAACGGCGAGGCCGGAGACAGCTTCATGCCCAGAGCGAGCCCCATGAGCAGCACCATCGACGACTGGATGAATGCCCTCACAGAGGACGCCAGGACCTTCCCCATCACGATCGAGGACCTCCTGATCGGCGCCACCAGCAGCTTGTTCAGGAAGCCGAGCCTCCTGTCCCAGGCGATGGACATCCCGCTGAAGACTGAGACGAAGAGCACGATGACCGAGGTCATCCCGATCGCGACGAAGGAGAAGTAATCCGTCCCAGGAGATCCGAAGAGGCGGACGGCCATGCTGTTGAAGAGCTCCGCCACCACCTTCGTCGACTCGGGCGGAAGCGTTCTCAGCACGTCCTCGGGGACCGAGAAGAGGCCCGTGAGGTTGAAGGCCTTGCCGTAGAGGCCCATCCAGAAGAGGGGCTGGACGAGGGCCATCACCAGCAGTGGCGGTGACCTCACCCACTTCCGGAGCTCCCTCCCCATTATCGCGGATACCTCGCCCATCAAGCCCTCACCCTCCTGACGTTCATCGACTGCCTGAAGACCTCCTCCCAGCTCCCCTGCTCCTCCCTGATGCTGCGGCCCGTGAGCGCGATGAAGACCTCGTCGAGCGTCGGCCTCCTCATCTCGATCCTGCTCACCGATAGGCCGCTCGAGATCATCCTCCGCATCAGCTCCGGCAGCACCTCCTCGCCCCTGACGACCCTGACCGAGATCCTGTTGCCCGAGACGCGGACGTCCGTCACGCCTTCCACGCCCTTCACCAGGTTCTGCAGGTCAAAGCCGTCGCCCTGCACCTCCAGCTCTATCACGTCGGACCCGTGCTTCACCTTCAGCTCCCTCGGGGTTCCTATGGCCATGATCCTCCCCCGATCGATGACGGCTATCCGGTCGCAGTTGGCGTCGGCCTCGTCCATGTAGTGCGTCGTCATCAGCACCGTCAGCTGCTCTTCCCTCACCAGCCTCCTGATGTAGTCCCAGATGTGGGCCCTGGTCTGCACGTCGAGCCCGAGCGTCGGCTCATCGAGGAAGAGGACCTTGGGTCTGTGGACGAGCGCTGCCGCCAGCTCAAGCCTCTTCCTCATCCCTCCCGAGTAGGTCTCGACCCTCCTCCCCGCTGCCTCCTTGAGGTCCACCAGCTCCAGGACCTCCTCGATCCTCCGCTCCGCGACGTCCTTGGGGACGTGGTAGAGCGCGGCCATCAGCCTCAGGTTCTCGAGCCCGGTGAGCTCGTCGTCCACCGTCAGGTCTTGGGGTACAAGGCCTATCACGCTCCTCACCTTGGAGGTCTCGGTCCTGACGTCGTAGCCCCAGACCCTAGCCGATCCGGAGGTCGGCCTGATCAGGGTGGTGAGGATGCTGATGGTCGTGGTCTTCCCGGCGCCGTTGGGGCCGAGGAGCCCGAAGACCTCCCCCTCCTCGACGGTGAAGGAGACGCCGTCGAGCGCCACCACTCTCCCGAAGACCTTCCTGAGGCCCTCCGCCTCTATCGCCCTCAACCGCTCCCTCCCCCTCCTATCACCCTCAGGACCTTGACCCTCGCCTCCCTCAGGACCTCCGCCACCTCGAGCAACCTCTCCGGCGGAAGCGTCGCGTAGGCTTGGAAGACCGTCAATGCCAGCGAGCGCGCGGCGTCCATCAGCTCAGCGGCCTCCGCGCCCATCACCTTCCTTCCCTTCTCGAGCAGCTCCCGCGCCCTGTCCTTCCGCTCCTCGAGGAACCTCCTGCCCTCGTCCGTTATCCGGTAGACCCTCTTGCCGTCCAGGACCTCAGACGCCACGAGCCCCTCGTCCTCCAGGAGCTGAAGCGTCGGGTAGACCGCTCCGGGACTGGGCGAGTAAAGGCCGTGGAACCTGTCCCTGATGGCCTTGATCACCTCGTACCCCCTCTTCGGTCCGTCGGCGAGCGCCTCCAGGACCAGTATCCTCATGTCCCCCCGTGTGATCCACCTGAACCCGTGCCACGGTCCCGGTCCGAAGAACCACCTCATCCAGATATGTCGCGAGAATTCGCATAATATCAGGATATCTTTGATGATCACGCCAGCGGGCGAATCCCTGCCGGCCAATAGAGCAGGTGCAGGTTCCCAACGTTCACCCTCTTGAGGTGCCTCCGCGCAGCCCTGTAGCACTCCCAGACCTGCCTCTCCGGCGTCACGGGGACGTCGTCCATCCTGAAGTCTGGGTGGAAGACCAGTAGGCTGTAGGGGATGCGGTCGTCGATGCTCGCGATGAACTCCGCTATCCTCGAGACCTCCTCGGCGTCTACGTAGTGCGGCACCAGGAGCGTGGTGGCGCCGAGAACCGGAGGTTCGGGCCGGGCGTCGAAGAACTCCCTGCAGACCAGCTCAAAGTTCTCCAGCGTCCGCCTGTTGCTCATCCCAGTCAGGGCCACGTGCACCCTCCCGTCGAACGCCTTCAGGTCGAACTTCACGTTCCCGCACGTAACCTGCGACAGCTCGGCCGCCCTCCTGACCAGCGCGGGATGTCCGTCGCCGTTCCACTCCCAGCAAATCCTACAGACCCGTTCTCCCTTCGACTCGACCAGGAGCCTCGACGCGTTCAGCGCGAACGGCAGCTGCGGCTCTGGCGACCAACCGAACCAGCACCAGCAGGTGATCCTTGGGTTCGAGAGGGTGAGCTCGACGAGCTCCCTGGCGGAAACGCGCTTACCGCAGCTCAGTACCTTGTGGGTCCAGTTCTGGCAGAAGAGGCAGTTGAAGGAGCAACCGTAGAAGAACAGCGCGAGATTGAAGTGTCCGACCTCGGGACCGCTGGTGACCGCGTACCTCGGGTAGCCGCAACCCGTGGCAGCGGGGCACCACCAGGCGTTGCAGCAGTTGGTCACGTGAGGGTCGAGGTAGTAGTGGAGGAGGCCCTGCTCCGTCGTCGAGAGGCTCCAGAGCCTTCCGTTCCCGACACCCCTGATGCCGCAGTAACCAGCCTCGCCCTCACCGATCACGCAGTTCGCGGCGCAGAGGTTGCACGGCAGCCCTCCCTTCGTCCTCGGAGGTTCAGGAGGGAGCCCGAACTCCGAACGTAAGCGCCTGTGGTTGGAGATGGCCACCTCGAGCCCCTTCTCCGACTCGACGAGGCACCTCTTGCAGACGCCTATCGACCTCGATATCAGGGCGGAGGTGGTTCCGCAGACCGCACTGGTCGCTATCCCCTCCAGCATCGGTTGCGATGGACGCAAATAAGAGGATCCACGGGCTCCTGCTACTCCAGGCCCTCAAGCCGGAGCTCGGTCTCGTCGACGACGTCCCTCCTCAGACGCCTGCTCATGCAGACCCTCAGCTTCGTCCTAACCGGCTTCAGGTCCGCGAGGACGTAGTGGGGCCTACCCAGAACTATCATCATCCGGAAGAGGTCGCGCCGGGCCTCGATGCCCATCATGTCCAGCAACCTCAGGATCTCGTCGTAACTCGGCTGGGTTGAGAGCGCCGCCAGGAAGGGCTCGTACACGGGGTAATCGGGGCGCCACTCGACTACACCCGGGCTGCCGGGCTCGAAGGAGGCGATCTTCTCCACCTGGGAGATCTCGTTCAACATCGTCGTGTACATCGGGCACCACTCGACGCTCCTCCTGACCTCCACCTTGACCCCGCTGAAGCCGCGACCACCCGAGGTGACCTCGATCCTCAGCCCGCCGCTCGGGGAGCTCTCCAACCCGGCGAACGCCCACCCGTCACCGGACGACGCCGTTAGCCTGCTCTTGTCTGCAACGATGCGAGCGTCAGGCCCTGGAGGTCTCATCAGCATCACCACTACGTCAGGCCTTCCCTTGAGGTCAACCTTCAACCCAGGGGCCACTATAGTCCCCATCGTCTCGTACTCCCACAGCATCCCTCGCGCTACTCGCCCGGCAGGGATAGCGAGCTCCAGCTCGCCGCTCCGCGCTGTAATCGGATTCGATTGCTCGACCTCGAGGAAATCCACCTCCGTGTGCTGCATTGTGAACGTGAACGGATCGAGATACCCGCCGAACATGTAGCGTAGGAGACCGGTGGTGACCGAGTTCACGTGAACTCCGGACCTGAGCCTCACCCTGACCTTGATGGCGTCAGCCTCGTGCCAGGCTTCTAGCGATTCGACGGCGCCCGACCCGATCAGCGTCCTCAACGCCACCGGCCTCCATTGGCGTCATATTGCGTTTTCCGTTTGAGGGCCTCAGATGGGGAAGGAGCATGTAATCGCCCTTGCGGATTGCCAAAGCGAAGACGACGGATTGTCGAAAGTCGGGCCGAATAACGGTATTCTATTATCAATGGAGCTGTAGACGGCCCCGAATCCATCTGATCGGCGCTGGAGAGTGGGCACACCATCTGCGGTCGCGTCGTTACAAACTTCAAAATCCGCTCCCTCATTCCCTGCGAATTGCCATTAGATACCCACGGGCCCGCCCGGATTTGAACCGGGGATCTGCGGCTTAGGAGGCCGCCGCCTTATCCAGGCTAGGCCACGGGCCCCAAGACCGAAAGCTCGCGCCGCCTCATTAACCGTGACGGTCCTCCCAGCGTTCCCCTCCCCCGTCCGCTCAGGTTTACATAACGGGGCCTCAGGAATGCTCCGGGTTGGCGCAGGAGGAAGAGGTGAGGCTGCCGCCGCTCAGGCTGTTCCACCAGTGGGACCTCTCGCAGGTCGAGGTGAGGGACCCTGGGCTGAGGGCGTACATAGCGCTCTCACCCATCGTGCTGCCACACAGCGGAGGGAGGCACGAGCACCGGCGCTTCGGGAAAGCGAAAGTGAACGTCGTCGAGAGGCTCGCCAACATGCTGATGAGGCCGGGGAAGAACGGGGGCAAGAAGCAGAAGGCGCTGAGGGCAGTCCTGAACGCGCTCCACATCATCCAGCTCCGGACTGGGGAGAACCCGATCCAGGTCCTGGTGAGGGCGATAGAGAACGCCGCGCCGCGGGAGGACACCACGAGGGTGACCTACGGAGGGATCACCTACTTCAAGGCCGTCGATATCTCTCCCCAGAGGAGGCTCGACCTGGCCCTCCGGTGGCTGGCAGAGGGGGCCCGGCTCAGCTCCTTCAGGAACGTGAGGACTATCGACGAGGCGCTCGCCGACGAGATCATCGCGGCCGCCTCCAACGACGTGAGGAGCTACGCGATCAAGAAGAAGGTCGAGCAGGAGAGGATAGCGCTCGCCTCCCGGTAGCCCCACCCTCCGTCCGGTCTGAGATCGCTCGGCTCGGTTCCGGTTTCACTTTGGTGGTTTCCACAATCCTCTGCCCGATTGTTGACGAAACCGCAAGCTTATAGAGTGCACTCCTGTGGATCCGGGCGTGGCATCAGCGAGGTCGATAGCCGGCGTAGGGGCGATAGGGTTCGCGTCGCTGATCGACACATCGATGATCTCACCGGTCATAGCTTCACACGCCCTCTCGCTAGGCGCCGACGAGTTGCTGGCCTCGGTCATCGCGGCGTTGTACTCGATGATCGCGATTCCGATGAGCGCGATAGCTGGGATCGTCGTCGACAGGATAGGAAGGACTCGGCCCATGATTATGGGACTCCTCGTGGACGCGGCCGTGATGATGGGCTACGCGTACTCGCCCACACCGCTTCACCTGCTGGTCTTCAGGGCGCTCCACGCGGTCTCCGACTCGTTCGTCGTCCCATCCGCCCTCGCCGCGATCGGTGACGTATTCCGGCAGACCTTGGGTAGAACGCTCGCGGTCTTCTGGACCTTCGTCGCGATCTCCATCGTGATGGGTTCAGGTTCCGCCACGGCGCTGGTTCTGAGGTACGGGTTTGGCGGCGTCTACGCCACGGTAGCGGCGATCACAGCGGCCGTTTGCGTGTACGCTCTCATCGCTAGGCCCCTGCAGCCAGAGAGCGCGGTCATCGACGAAGATCGCGGTCGGGGACACGGCATATCGGAGTTCGCCTTACCGGTGGTCACGGCCTCCCTCTCGATGCTCGCGCTCTACCTCGTCATCGGCGGTGTCGTTGGAACCCTGCCCTCGCTGCTCGTGAAGGCGGTAGGGATGGACGAGAGGTCGGCCGCGGCCCAGATAGGGGTGTTCATGGCCGTCTCCACGGGCCTCTCGATACCGTTCTTCTTCGCCTCCTCCAGGGTCGCAGGGAAGTGGAGGCCGAACGCCGCGCTTACGGTCGGACTCGTGGCCGTCTCTGCGAGCTCCGCCCTCCTCCAGCTAGGAGTCCAGGCGTCCTGGATGAGGCTGATGGCGGCTCTGGTCTTCTCGGTGGCCCTCGGCTTCGTCTTCCACGCTTCGAGCTACATCGCCCTCTCGCTGCCCCGCGAGGTCAGGGGAACGGCCTCAGGGATCCTGAACGCATCTGGTCTGCTCGGCGTTGCGGTCGGGTCTCCGCTCTCCGCGCTGATCTTTGCCTCGGGTCTGCCGACCGGCCCCTTTGGGACGATGGCCTTGATCGCGCTCCCGGTGCTCGCGCTCGCCGCCCTCGGTCTCAGGGCCGACGTGACAGAGGCCCGCGGTCCGTAATCGTCGCGATAGACGGATATACCGCGGGAGCTGAATTAGTGCGAAATGAGCGGCATCCCCAGGGACCAGATCGAGGCTTTCATCAAGATGTGGCTCGAATCGGTCGAACAGGAGAAGGTCAGGACGGGCCTGCCCATCGTCAGGGACGAGAAGACGGGCGACCCGCTGTATTTCGACCAACGCGAGCTCAGGCTCAGGTACCTGATCCCCGTCAAGCGGATCCAGCGGTTCTTCGAGGGGCTCCAGCAGGACCAGGTCCTCTACACCGAGTGCAAATCGTGCGGCTTCAGGTTCTTCCCGCCGCAGGCGGACTGCTCGAAATGCGGCAGCACCGAGATGGAGTGGAGGCCGATCGAGGGGCCCGGGAAGCTGCTGACGTACACGGTCATCAACGTCAAGCCCACCAGCTTCATGCACTACGATGACTACGTCGTCGCCATCGCACGGATGAAGGAGGGCTTCAACGTGCTCGCCTGGCTCAAGGCGAAGGATCCGAGTCAGATCAAGATCGGCATGGACGTGAGGCTGGTGGTCGAGCGGAGGATGCCGGAGAACTACCTGACCTACGCCTTCGTCCCCGCGGAGTCTGGTTGAGAGAGTCTGCGGGTTGATGCCCTCCTTCAGGGAGTTCAGGGAGGCCATTGAGGCGGCGGCGGAGGTCCTGAGGCGCGAGGAGGCCCTGCTCAAACTGGAGGGGAAGAGGGTCCTCGTAGTCGGAGACCTTCACGGCGACCACCGCTCGCTCGTCTCGGCCCTGAGTCGCCTGCGGGACTACGACCTGATCGTCTTCTTGGGGGATTACGTCGACAGGGGACCGGAGCAGCTGGAGGTCTTCGTGGACCTGCTCAGAGCGAAGGCGGAGAACCCGGAGAGGGTCATCACGCTGAGGGGGAACCACGAGACGTCGCAGATGAACTACCACTACGGCTTCCACGAGGTCGTGGTCAGGCGCTTCGGTCACGGCGCGTTCGGCCTGGTCGGGTCGCTCTACGCTGAGCTGCCGATCGCTGCGGTGCTCAACGACTCCTTCTTCCTCGTCCACGGAGGCATCCCCATGGGCCCGACGTCGCTGAGGGAGCTGATGCCACTGAGGAAGCAGGGAGAGGACCTGGAGGACGACAGCGTGATCCAGTTGCTGTGGAACGACCCCGACGAGTCGATAGAGTGGTTCGGTCCCAGCTGGAGGGGCCCCGGGATATACAGGTACGGCCGCTCGGCCACGAGGCAGTTCCTCAGCAACTCCGGCCTCAAGTGCCTGATCAGGGCCCACGAGCCCGTGGAGAGCGGGGTGGCCGAGCACTTCGGAGGGCTGGCCTACACGGTCTTCTCGTGCAGGCACTACGGCATATCGCCCGCTGGTCTTGAGTTGGAGGGCGAAGTCAGACGGGCTGTCGACCTGACGTAGGTATCGGCCTGACGAGCTCGGTCCTGACCATCTCCTCCAGCACCCTCCTCGCACGTCCGATGATGTTCTTGGCCCTCTCGACCTCCTCCTCGTACGTCGTCGGCCTCCTCGCGAAGCCGTTGCGGGAGAGCCAGTCCGCCACCGCCGCTGCCACCCTCGGATAGACCTCCCACTCCTCCATCGTGGGTATGATGTAGTCCGGCGATATCCCCTTCTCCTCCGCGAACCTCGCCAGCTCGACGGCCGCCGCTATGGCGGACTCGTAGGTGATCCCTTTCGACCTGACGTCCAGCGCGCCCCTGAAGACCGACGGGAAGACGAGGCTGTTGTTGACCTGGTTGGGGAAGTCGCTCCTCCCCGTCGCGACCACCGCGGCCCCCGCCTGCTTGGCTTCCCACGGCCAAATCTCCGGAACCGGGTTGGCGAGGGCGAAGACGATCGGGTCCCGGGCCATGAGCCTGATGTGCTCGGGCTTGATCACTCCTGGACCCGGGCGCGAGGCTGCTATCAGAACGTCCGCATCTACCAGAGCTTCCTCCAGCCCTCCCTTAACTCTGGACCTGTTGGTCCTTATCGCGAGCTCGTACTTCCACCTGTGCCTCAGCATCAACGAGTCCATGTCCTCCCTCTCCGGATGGAGGACGCCCTTCGTGTCGACCAGTATCATGTCACCGGGGTCGAAGCCGTACTTCTCCAGCATTATGGCGGTGGCTATGTTCGCTGCACCAGCCCCCAGCAGCACGACCCTCGTTCCCCGGACCGTCCTGCCGGTGACCTTGAGGGCGTTGATCAGCGCCGCGAGCGTCGAGGCCGCCGTGCCCAGCTGGTCGTCGTGCCAGACAGGAACCTCCAGCCTCCTCGAGAGCTCCTCGAGGATCTGGAAGCACTCGGGCGAGCTGATGTCCTCCAGGTTGAAGCCCCCGAAAGCCGGCTCGAGGGCCTCAGCGATCTCCACGAACTTCTCCGGCGTGCTGGCCCTTATCGGAAGAGGTACCGCGTCCACACCTCCGAGGTACTTGAAGATCAGCGCCTTCCCCTCCATGACCGGGAGAGAAGCCTCCGGTCCTATGTCGCCGAGCCCCAGGACCCTGCTTCCGTTGGTGATGACCGCGATCGTGTTCCACCTGTTGGTCAGGTTGAAGGACTCGTCCTTGTCCCGCGCGATAGCCCTCGAGACCGCCGCAACGCCCGGAGTGTACCAGATCGCGAAGTCCTTGAGCGACCTGACCGGAACCTTCGGGACCGTCTCGATCTTGCCTCCGTAGAAGCGCGAAAGCTGAACGGCCAGCTCGTAATAGTCCTCGGCCGACGCCAATCCGCCGATACCGTGGTCCAGCGCTTGAAATAATTTTGCCGGAGGGAATCGGTTTACGCCGAAGGGCACGGAGTCCGCCGTGATGACGCCAGACCTCGCGGCGTCGTACCGGCGTATTGCAGCGTAGAGCAGGGCGTTCATCGGTATTATGTCGCATGGCATGCGGCTGTTCCGGATGGGATTCAAGCTCAGGAAGAGCAGGGAGGAGAAGATCGAGAGGGTCACCGTGGGCCTCTCGATAGTAAGGGACAGGATGGAGAGGCGCGTGAGGGAGATGACGAACCGTTCGAAGCTGCTCTTCGAGCAGGTGGTGGCCGCGAAGCTGGAGGGCGACGAGGAGAGGGCCGTGATCTACGCGAACGAGCTCAGGCAGCTCAGGTCGATGCTGAACGCGGCCATCAGGAACCAGCTGATGATCGAGGCGGTGGTGAACAAGCTGGAGACCATCAGGGACATAGACGAGTTCAGGAAGTTCATCGGTCCGATAAGGTCCCTCATATCGTCGGTGGCCCCCTCGATCAGGGGCGTAGCGCCCGAGATAGGTCATCAGCTCCAGTCGGTCCAGGAGCAGCTGGAGGACCTTTCGTTCGAGATCGGCACCGTCCCGAGCATGTACATGCCTCCGATAGAGCCGGACGAGGAGGAGGTGAGGAAGATCCTGAAGGAGGCCGCTGAAGTCGCTGCCAGGAGGCTCAGGGAGTCCACGCCGGAACCGCCCTGAAAAACGGGCTGAACGCGCGAAAAAGTGGGACAGGAAGACCGGTTGCGGATCACGATATCTGCGCCAGAACCTTCTTGATCTCCTCGTAGTTCGGCTCCTTGGTCGGGTCCTCTGAGACCCACGCGTAGCGGACCACCTGGTCCCTGTCGAGGACGAAGACGGCCCTCTTGGCTACCGAGTAACCCTTCATGCCGATGAAGTCCTCGTGGACGCCGCCGTACTTCCGGGAGACCTCCCTGGTGTAATCGGACAGCAGGACGAAGTTCAGCTTGTTCTGCTCAGCGAAGGCCTTCAGCGTGAAGGGGTCGTTGACGGATATCCCGATGACCGTGGCGTCGAGCTTGTTGAACTCGGCCATTCCGTCCCTGAAGGTGCACATCTCCTTCGTGCAGACGGACGTGAAGGCTCCCGGGAAGAACGCCAGCACGACCTTCTTCCCCTTGAACTCGCTCAACCTCCTCGGCTTCCTGTCCTGGTCCAGGAGCTCGAAGTCAGGTGCCCTATCTCCGACCTTGACGGTCACGGCTCTTCCGCGAGGAAACGGGATATGAACCTGACACGACCACTCGGTTCAGGACCTGAGGCCCAGGTAAAGCCTGCCGAGCTCCCTGTTCTCCAGGAGGTCTCGGGCGGGGCCGTCGTAGACCAGCTGGCCGCTGACGAGGAGCTGGGCCCTGTCGCCGTGCTCCAGAGCCCTTAGGGCGTTCTGCTCCACCAGGAGCACCGTGATCCTGAGGTCGTCCCTCAGCCTCACTATCTGCTCGAGCACGATCTTCGCGAACTTCGGCGAGAGGTTGGCCGTGGGCTCATCGAAGAGCATCACCTTCGGCCTCCTGATCAGCGCCATCCCCATCGCGACCATCTGCCGCTCGCCGCCGCTGAGGGATCCGGCCTTCCTGTTCCAGTACCGTTCGATCACCGGCAGGAAGGACTTGACCTCCTCAACCCTCTCCGCAGCCTCCTCCTTCCGCATGCCGTACGTGGCCATGGCGATGTTCTCCCTGACCGTGAGGTTCGCGAAGACGTTGTCGGTCTGTGGGAGGTACGCGATGCCGAGCCTCGAGATCTGGTGGGGAGGCCTCCCGGTGATGTCCCTGCCGTCGAAGGTTATCTGACCCCTGAAGACCTTCGTCAGCCCGAAGATCGTCTTAAGCAGCGTGGACTTCCCCGAGCCGTTGGGCCCCACGATCGCTGTTATGGCCTCCCTCTGGTAAGAGGTCGTGATCCCGAAGAGCACGTGGAGGGGCCCGTATCCGGCCTCGAGGTCGCTGATGGCTATCACGTCAACCACCCAGGTAAGCCTCGATCACCTTAGCGTTCTCCAGAACCTCAACCGGCTTCCCCTCCGCGATCACCTTTCCGTTGAACATCGCATAGCAGTGCTCCGTGTACTTCATCGCCAGCTCCAGCCTGTGCTCCACGATCAGGAAGGTCACACCGAGCCTGTCCCTGACCCTGACGAGGTTCGCGAAGAGCTCTTCTGCGAGGGCTGGGTTGACTCCGGCCGCCGGCTCGTCGAGCAGTAGGACCCTCGCTCCGCTCATCAGGGCACGAGCGACCTCGAGCAGCTTCATCTGTCCTCCGCTGAGCTTGTAGGCCTCCGAGTCCCAGAGGTGGTCCAGCCTAACCAGCTCCAGTATCCTGAACGCCCTCTCGACCAGCTCCTCCTCGTACCTGATCCACCGCCGCCTGCCGAGCACCGACGCGATGAAACCCTCTCCGGGATTGGTGCCGTCGGCGACCATCACGTTCTCCAGGACGCTGAGCCTGAGGAAGGGTTGCGGTATCTGCCATGTCCTGAGGACTCCGAGCCTGTAGATCTCGTGGGGAGGCCTGCCTGTGATGTCCTTTCCGTCGAGCAAGATCTTTCCGGCATCGGGCTTCAGCACGCCCGAGATGACGTTGATCAGCGTGGTCTTGCCGGAACCGTTCGGCCCTATCAGCAGCGAGATCGAGGAAGGCCTCACCTCCATGTCCACCCCGTCCAGAGCCCTCAGTCCCCCGAAGGTCTTGACGACCCCCCTCACCGTTATCCCGAGGCCGGTCATCGCCGCTTCCCCTCCGGGTTCTGGCTACTGATATAAGGGTGAATGGAACGAGATAAAAACGTCAACCGTTCAGGTGCTCTACAGCGAGAAGCCTGGCGTCCAGCTGAAGGCACCCGTCGTGAAGCTGTAGACTCCTGCCTTTACCCACTGGTACTTGTCACCGGCCTTCTGGACGACCCACAGGTCGTAGTCGGCGCCTGCCAGATCTCCCGCTGCGTTGAGCACGACCCGCCCTATCGCACCGTAGTAGCTCCTGGCCACCTCGGGCATCGCCTTCCTGATCAGGTCGGCATCGACCTTCTGCACCTGCAGAATCGTCAGGGCGTACACCCACAGTATGTCGTATGCGGCGTAGGCGTAGGCGTCAGGCTCCCTTCCGAGCTTCTGCTTGACGTAGTTCATCACCTTCTGCTTCTTCTCGTTCTCGGCCGGTGCGAAGAGCGGGTTGACCCACTTCACGTTGGCCACGAAAGCCGATATCTTCGGGTCCTGAAGGACCTCCGCTAGCTGTGCGGTCCCGTCGCTTCCGAACCACCTGACCTGGGCTAGCTCGGGGTAGTCGGCTGCGGCGCTCATGAAGGCAACCGCCTCTCCGAAGGCAACGTACTCGATGAAGATCTTCTTAGGGTCGACTCCCTGGTTGATCAACTTCTTCACCGTGTCGGCGAGTGTGGCAGCCTCCGCGGAGAACTCCTTCTTCTCAGGGGCATATCTGATCTCACCCGCGATGGTCAGACCGAGTTTCTTGGCCTCATCGCTGGACGTCCTGTATAGACCGTCACCCCAGGCGTCTCCCCTCCAGACGTAGATGATGTGCGTCGCTCCTAGCTCCTTAGCCAGCCTCGGTCCTATCGGTCCCTGTATGGTGTCGTCGGGGCAGAACCTCAGGACGAAGTCGTCGGGTATCGCCAGGTCGGGGGCCGTAGAGGACTGGCTGACCAACAGGATCTTGTTCGAGTCGGCATATCCTTTGATACGCCTGACCTCGCCGCTCGTCTGGGGGCCGACTATCAGCGTGATGCCCCTGGCATGGAGGCTCTTCAGCTTCGCGTCAGCGGTCTCGGGCTTGGTCTCGGTGTCCTCGATGACGAGCTTGATGGTGAATCCTGCTCCTATCCTCTTCAGGTAGTCGTTGATCTCGGAGAGGGCCAGCTCCAGCGCTGCCCTGCTGTTCTCGCCGTAGGAGGCCAGGTCTCCCGTGAGAGGCAGCAAAGCACCTATCGTCACCTCGCTTGGAAGGCCTGCAGCCGTAACTGTAACCCTCTCGGTCACCCTTACGGTCTCCACCCTCGCAGGTGAGACGGCTGGACCGATCGCGAACGCTCCGATCGCAAGCCCAACCACCAGCAGAACCACCGCGAGTCCGGCGGCGGCAGCCGTCGAGATTCCGAGCCCTTTCTCCGCGGCTTTCATTGCAGATGAACTTGTCAAGAGCCTACATTTAAGCAGTTCGGGAATTCATCCTTATGGCCGTGAACACACCTGGGCGGATCAGCTTTATACCCGATCTGGGACACGGTGGCACGTGGCAGTTGACCCGCTAGTGAGGGACGCCGTGATCTACGCGAGCACGCTGTCGATGCTGAGTCTTGGGCTGACGCTCACCTACATGACGACGAAGGTGCCCAACTTCGCCCACGGGAGCTTAGCCACCGTCGGGTCATACACGCTGTTGACCTTCGCCTCGGTGCTGAAGCTGAATGCGTACTACTCGATACCAGCGGCCTTCCTGATTTCCGGTGCCGTCTCCGCCGCCTTCTACCTTCTCGCGCTCAGGCCCCTCATCAACAGGGGAGCCGGACTGCTCCACCAGATGATAGCGACGATAGCCTTCGAGCTCGTTTTGATAGCGGCGCTCAACATCTACGCCGACCTGATCACGCAGACCTTCAGGGTGCAGTCGAGGGACGTCCTGTTGAGGAGGTTCGACGTCCAGATCGAGGGAATAGGCCCCGGAGTCTTCCTGGCCTCGATCGCCTTCGTTGCGGTGACACTCACAGCGCTCGTGCTGCTGCTCCACAGGACCCGCTTCGGCGTGGCGATGAGGGCGGCCATCGAGAACCCGATGCTTGCTGGGACGCTCGGCGTCAACGTGAAGCTCGTCTACCTCTTCTCCTGGTTCCTGGCAGGTGGTCTGGCCGGGGTATCGGGCGTCCTCCTCGGACTCCACTACCAGCAGGACCCCGCATTCGGATCGAGGATGCTGGTGAGCATCTTCGCATCGAGCATCCTCGGAGGCCTATCAAGCATCTACGGCGCCGTCTTGGGTGGCTTCACGATCGGCCTCGTCGAAATCTACGGGATATTCCAGCTCTCCAGGGCCGTCGGCGGCTGGATCCTCCCGTACAGGATCGTCTTCCCGCTCCTCATCATGGCGGTCACGCTGCTCGTCTTCCCTAAGGGCCTCTCTGGCCTCCAGCTATCCGGCATAACCGCACGTCTCAGGAAAGGAGGTGGGAAGGGGGCTTGATCGACGAAGAGGCCCTAAGGTCCGCGTACGTTTTCCTGACGTACCTGCTCGCATACCTAGCGATCTACCTCATCGTCAACCTCTCGCTCGACCTCGAGTACGGCAAGTCGGGGATACCCAACTTCGGGAAGGTGCTGAGCGTCGCTGCAGGAGCCTTCGTCGCCGGCTCCATCCCGGGCAGACTCCTCGGTTACCTGTTCAACGTTTACTCAGGTGTCTCCGGAATAACTGACCCCGTGGTGGCTGAGTGCATCAGGGGCCTCTCGCCCCAGAAGCCCACGATCCTAGATCGGATGGATTACATCGAGGACAATTCGATAATCGTCATCTGCATCAACAAAGTCCTTTACGCTAACCCCGTGCTCTCCATCGGCATCCTCCTCATGACGCTACTGATGGCTGCCGCCGTCGGCGCTGCCCTCGGTCTCGTGGCCTCTTACCCTGCGCTTCGCCTGAGGGAGGACTACCTGGCCATGACGCTCCTCGCCTTCGGCGAGTTCCTCACCGCGATCGGTTACTACACTAGGGACATCGTGGGCGGAACGCTAGGCGTCAGCGTGGTGGACCCCTTCGGATGGGTCGGAGGGGAGTTCAGGTTCCTCTCTGCCACGCTGATAATCGCCGCCGTCGCGGGTCTCATCGTCCTTTACGTCAGGCTCGTCTCGAGGTCGCCCCTGGGCAGGGCTCTAAGGGCGATGAGGGACCAGGAGGTTGCAGCCGAGGTGCTGGGGAAGGACACGGTAGCGCTCAGGAGGAACGTCCTGATGGTGAGCTCCGCGATAGCGGCGATCGGCGGCGCCCTCTGGGCCTTCTACGCGGGAGGCTTGATCGCAACGGCCTACGACAGGGCCACATGGACCTTCCTGCCGTGGGTGATGGTGATCCTCGGGGGTGCGGGGAACGAGGTCGGCGTCCTGCTGGGCACCTCGATTTACGTCACCGCGCGTGCTCTGATCGACCAGTACAAGGGACTGCTCGAGCCGGTGCTGCCGTTCAGCGTCGTCTGGCTCGACCGCCTGCTGATGGGCATAGTGCTGATCGTGATATTGATCGCGAGGCCACAGGGCATCCTTCCCGAGAAACCAGTGTACCCGTTGGGGAGGGCTAGGATCAGGCGGATCGTTGAGGCGGTGAAGTCCAGATCGAGCTCCTGAAGGCGCAGTTCAACTCATAAGAGCGAGCGCACCCAGGTGGATCGCGATGGTTGAGCGCGTGCGATTCCTCGTCGTCGGCGGCGGATCTACAGGAACCGCGATCGCTTACTACCTCTCGAACGAGGTGGGGAGGGACGTCGTGCTCCTCGAGGCCAACAGGATAGGTTCGGGTCAGACCGGGTACTCAACTGCCATCATAAGGCTGCACTACAGCACGCCTGAGGTCGCCAGAATGGCCCTGACCAGCTACAGGGTCTTCGAGCGCTTCGAGGAGCTGGTGGGAGGGAGCTGCGGCTTCCGGCGGGTCGGGTTCGTCCTCGCCGTTCCAGAGCGGCTCAGGGCGGGGTTGGAGCGGAACGTGAGCATGCTAAGGTCGCTCGGCGTCGAGACCTGGACGATCTCTCCGGATGAGGTGAAGGACCTGATCCCACAGGCTGACGTGGACGGGATCGCCGCTGCCGCCTACGAGCCCGGGTCGGGTTTCGCTGAGCCCACTGAGACCGCCCTCTCCTTCGCGAAGGCCGCTGCCGGGAACGGAGCCAGGATAGTCGAGGGCGTGCGGGTCACCAAGGTCGTCGTGGAGGGGAACGAGGCTAGCAGGGTGGTCACGGAGAGGGGAGAGTACGCGCCGGAGACGCTCGTCCTGGCCACCGGCGTCTGGACCCAGCGGATCGCCTCGACCTTCGGGAGGGATGTACCGATGAAGGTGCTGAGGGAGGAGATAGGGGTCTTCGCTAGGCCCGAGGACTTCAGGGGCGAGCACCCGGTCTTCGCGGACCTCGGACTGGACTTCTACATGAGGCCCCACGGAGATGCCGAGACCTACGTCGGATCGATCGAGCCTCCTCCGACCGCCATCGCCTCGCCCGATGAGGGAGGGAGGCCCGTCTCGAGGGAGACCTTCCTCAGCTACCACGAGCGGATATCCAGGAGGTTCCCGGCCTTCGAGAGGTCGCCGCATCTGGTCAGGGGCTGGACCGGGCTCTACGACGTCACGCCCGACTGGCACCCGGTGATCTGCAGGGACCCGGAGGTGCGCAATTTGATCTGGGCCTTCGGCCTCAGCGGCCACGGCTTCAAGCTCGCACCGGCGATCGGAATGGCCGTCAGGGACCTGGCGCTCGGGAGGAGACCGGAGTTCTTCGACCCGGACCACTTCTCGATCGACCGCTTCAGCAGGGGCAGGCCGATCACCACCACGTACGGGACCGGTGTGGTCTCCTGAGGAGGGAGGATTGAAAGTCAACGTCCACCTCCTGGAGGGGGCCCTCGCGGGGACCTTCTTCGGGACGTCAGCGGTCTTCATCCGGCTCATGCCCGAGCTCTCGGCGACCTCGATCTCTCTCTACCGACTAGGGCTCTCAGCTCTCTTCCTGACCTTAGGTCACCTGCTTCTCCGGCGTGACGTTCCCTCCCCCTCCAGGGTAGGGTGGCCGAAGCTCGTCGCGATGGGCGCCCTCCTCGGGCTTCACGTCCTCCTCTTCACCACAGCGGTCAAGCTCACCTCGGTGCTGAACGCGGCCGTCCTGGTCAACACCACACCGATCTGGGCCCTAGCGCTCTCGTACGTCCTGTGGAGGCACGTCCCCGACGGGACCGCGATGATCGGGACGGTCCTGGCCGTCTCGGGCGTAGTGGTGATCTCCGGATCCCAGCTCGCCTTCTCTCCCGGAAACCTGCTGGGCGACGCGGTGGCCCTGCTCTCTGCTCTCACCTGGGCCGTCTACCTCATCGTCGCGAGACCCGTCAGGAGGACAGGCAGCCCGCTCTCCCTCCTCCCCTTCGTGTACGGCGCCGCGGCCCTGACCATCGCCGCGTCCTCGCCCGCCACCGGGGAGTTGATCAGGCTCCCGAACAGCGCCGAGCTCGCGCCCCTGCTGGGGCAAGCGCTGCTTCCTACTACTCTGGGACACACGCTGCAGTTCTCCTCCCTGAAGGGCTTGACGCCCCATCAGGCCGCGACCCTTGCGCTCCTCGAGCCCGTCGTGGCACCCACCCTCGCGGCCCTCTTCCTGAACGAGGTCCCCAGGCCCGAGCTGGTGGCCGGTGCTGCCCTCGTGATAACAGGGATCTACTTCGTCGCCTCCCGGGCCGGCGCCGGCTCCACCTGAACCGCCCTCGCCTCCAATTTATAAGGTGAGGCATAATTCGTTATACCAATGGAGTCTCAGGGTCTTGCGGAGGTAATCCAGATCGACAAGAACGTTCGGAAGTACTGGCGGGTGAAGGTGCCGAAGCGGATCGCGGAGGGTGCGGTGGAGGCTGTGATCGAGCTCGGCGGCGAGAGGTGGGTGGTCCCCATCGACAGGTACGGCAGGGTGTACGTCCCGTCGCAGCTGAGGGAGAACGTCGGGAAGCACAAGACCATAACCCTCAGGCGTGAGGGCAAGCAGGTGGTCCTGAGGCCGAGGCCCTTCTGAGGGCCCCTCACCTTGGGAACTTCCCCTTCAACGCCAGCGCTATCAGCAGGGCGTTCCAGAGGAGCGTCAGCACCAGCCAGATCGGCACCCAGGTCCTTCCAACGCCCTGTCCGTAATGGTGGAGGAAGACGAGGACCAGCACCGGAAGTGCCAGCGCGATCGCCAGTTGCGTGGCCTTGACGAGGACCGCCGCGGCGCTCAAGGGGCAGACCTGCGGAAGGGCATGACGCGGGGCCTGCTGCCTCAGAAGGCCTTCCTCCTGATGGTCGGAAGGATCTCGTTCACTCCCCGAACGATCGCGTCCAGGCGTCGGCGCTCGGACTCCCGAATCCTCTTGCTGGTGGATCCCAGCTCCGAGAGGACCCTTGCGGCCCTCTCCTTCTCCTCCTCCCTCAGCGACCTGCTGACGGCCACCGCCTCGCTGATCAACGGCGACCTGACCGCCTCGTACCTGAACCCTCGGGCCCTGAGCCTCGTGTCGATCGAGAGCAAGGTCACCACCTAGACCGGGAAGAACTTGGAGAGAACCACAACGCCAGCGATCAGCGCGATTCCAGCGATCAGGACGATCTCAGGCCTCAGCTTGAGCCCCCTCCCCTCCTCCTCGAAGAACCTCAGGAGTCCCGCGCCGGTAGCCGGCATCGGTGCCTCCCTCCTCCGCCTCCTGCCAGCAGACATCCGAAACGGTAGCGCGTTCGGCCTAATTAGAAGTTAACCCCAGGAACGACGGACAGGACGTATCCGCGCCAGCTCAGCCTACCCCCTCCCTGGACCGATGCACCCCCACTCTCCTCTTCCTCCTCGCTCCGACGTCGTTGGGCATCCAGAACGGCCTGTCCTCAACCGAGACGGTCCTTGCGTAGAAGAACTTCATGTCCGTCACCCGGTCGGTGAACTCGGCGTCCTCGACGCCCTCCGACGCGATGTACCTGATGAAGCCCGTTTGGGGCGCGGCCTCGAGCTCGACGTAGACGAAGACAGGGAGCGCGTTGGCCTCGTAGTAGTCGAAGAACGGCAGTAGCACGCCGAGGACCGACCTGCCGTCGGCGTCGAACCTCAGTATCGGAGGCTGCTGGCCGTCGTAGGAGGCCACCACGAGCAGCCTCAGCAACGAGGACAAGTTGGAGGTCCTCGTCAGTACCGGCATCTCGACCTGGGGTCTGGACTTGCCGCTCACGGCGTCCACGAGGAAACCGGGTGGCTGGTCCAGCTCCACCACGGGCGCGTACAGGAACTTAGGGTCGTCGTTGTCCCTGGTGAAGAAGACCTCCTCCCGGTCGATGTAGCGGTAAGCCACGTAGGCGTCCGGCACCACGCCCTCCGGGAGCTTCGTGTAGAAGAAGATCGGGAGGCTACGCCTCCAGTATGGTATCGAGTACAGCGACCCCAGTATCCTGGAGTTACCGTGGCTGAAGTGCCAGAAGAAGGTCTGCTGCTCCGTTCCGACCAGCGTAAGCCTCGCGAGGTTCAGCAGGTCTTTCACCCGCATCGCTACCGGCGGCTTGAGCCTCAACGCCGAGCTCAGCACCCCCATCAGTCCGGAGTCCGCGTTCTGCATATAACTCATCTCCCGTCTCAACGACATCGCCCGACTGTTCGCTCCCCTTCCCGGTTAAGGGGGGCCTCTCCACAGGAAGGAGCACTACGGTGGGAATTCTCAGGCCCTGCAGGAGGCCTCATCCCCTCACCTGACCAAGATCACGGACCTCAGGGCCGCCTCCGCTGCCGAGAGGAAGGGCGCCGGGTAGACGCCGATCACGATCGCAGCTATGGCCAGAATCACCATCGGGACCAGCATCGAGTAGCCCGGCTCACGGGCAGGGTTCACCTTCTGCGACGAGGGCTTCAGGAATATCGTCTGAATTACCCTGAGGTGGTACATGGCACCGATCAGCACGTTCAGTATCATCACGACCGCGAAGGGCCAAAAGGGGGAGGCGAGGGCTCCAGCGATGATGACGTACTCGCTGACGAAGGCGTTAAGTCCGGGAACGCCCGCGAGGCTCAGGGCACCGACGCTGTAGGTTATGCCGGTGACGGGAAGGACTTTGCCGGCGCCGGAGAGCTCCTCGAGGCTGCGGGTGTGGAATGTGTGGATGAAGGACCCCGCGGAGAGGAAGAGGAGGGCCTTGGCCACCGCGTGGTTGAGGACGTGCAGCACGCTCCCCACCAGGCCCAGCTGGTTGCCGAGCGAGATCCCGAAGACGATGTAGCCTATGTTGGCGATGCTGCTGAAGGCCAAGAGCCTCTTGATGTCGTCCTGGAGGGCGGCCATCAGGTTCCCCACCGTCATCGTCACGAGCCCAAGCATCAGCAGCCCTAGCTGCCAGCCGTACTGCTCAAGCGGGAAGACGTTGAGCAGCAGCCTCAGCATGCCGTAGACGCCGGCCTTGATCACGACGCCGGAAAGGAGAGCGCTGACCGGGGAAGGTGCGGCCGGATGGGCGTCCGGAAGCCAGAAGTGGAAGGGCGCGACCGCGGCGTTCACCGCAAGCCCTCCTACGACGAAGGCGAAGGCTGCTATCGACCACGTCTCCCTGGCGAGAGCTTCGGAGGCCAGAACGCTTCTCATCCCCGCGAAGGTCAGGTCCCCCGTCAGGCCGTAAAGCAACGATATCCCGAAGAGGAGCGCCGCGGATCCGGTGGAGCTCATGATCAGGTACTTCAGCGACGCCTCGACGGCCTCCCACTCCCGGTAGTTGAACGCCACTAGAAGGTAGGAGCTGAGGCTCATCACCTCCCAGTAGATGAAGAAGGAGACCGCATCGCCGGCGTAGAAGACGCCTAGCATCCCGATCGCGAGGACCAGCAGGAGCGAGAAGAACTCGGTGTGCCTCTCCTCGATGTACCCAACCGAGTAGATCGAGGAGAAGACGAAGATCGCCAAGACGACCAGCGAGAGGAAGTTCGAGAGCTGGTCGACGACGATGACCGACCCCGGTATTCCCTGACCCGGTCCGAACGTGACCCTGTAACCGTTCAGGAACTGGACGAGGGTGATGTAAAGGGAGGCCGTGAAGGAAACCGTGGCCGTGACGGAGGACGCGAGCCTGCCCCACTCCCTGCCGGAGAGGGAACCGACGGCGAGCGTCACGAGAGCGCCGACGATCAGTACCTCCAGCTGATCAGGCACCGGAAGCAGCCACATCTTCCGCCCGGAGCTTGAAGGCTCTCCAAAAAAAAAACCTGTATCCGATGCCGATCGCGACGCTCCGGATGGGGAGGCTCATATTCGCGGGCATACTGACGGATGCGGGTTGCTGGCCGAGGCGGCCTTCAGGTTGCTGCGGAAGATGCCTCCGGAGACCTCCCACGTCCTGGGGCTGAGGGCGCTCGCGCTCTTCCCTGAAGTCTCGCTCGAGGACCCAGCTCTCAGGGTCAGGACCGCACTTGGAACCCTCAGGAACCCCGTGGGACTCGCGGCCGGATTTGACAAGACGGGATCGTACGCCACGCGACTGGCCAAGCTGGGGTTCGGATACGTGACCGCGGGGACCTTCACCGCCTCACCGAGGCCCGGGAACCCGAGGCCGAGGCTCGTGAGGTTGAGGGAGCAGGAGGCTCTGCTGAACGCCATGGGTTTCCCGAACCCGGGGATCGAGGAGGCGGTACGCCGTCTCTCCGCGAGGAGAGGTGGGAAGGTACCACTGATGGTGAGCATCGGTGCCGTCGAGATCGAGGAGATGGTCCGGTGCTACCGGCTAGCCCAGCAGGTGGGTGACGGCGTCGAGGTGAACATCTCCTCCCCTAACACTCCGGAGTTGAGGAGCTACCTCTCCGGGACGAAGTTCAGGGACCTGGTCGAGGCCTTGCGCCCCATCAAGTCGAGGCCAACATACCTGAAGGTCCATCCGCCGATCGAGGGGCTCTGGGAGGCCGTCCTCTCGGCGATCAGGGTCTGGCTCGACGCGGGGTTCGAGGGCGTGACAGCGGTCAACGCGCTCCCCACCGAGGACCGCCGCCTCTCCACGGGAAGGGGGGGTCTCAGCGGAAGGCCCCTGTTCCCGCTGATGATGAGGGCCGTCAACGAGCTGAGGAGGAGGTTCGGGTGGGAGTTCGAGCTGAACGCTGTCGGCGGGGTGTTCACCGGTCGAGATGCAGTAGAGGCCCTCTCTACCGGAGCCAACACGGTCCAGCTCTACACGGTGCTGGCCTATCGCGGTCCCTATGCCGTGCGGAGGATCCTCGAGGAGATTCTCGCGGAGCTGAGGGCGAGGGGTCTCAACAGCGTCGAGGAGCTCATGCGCTGGGTTCCCTGATCACGGGAATCCTCCGCGTGGGAAAAATATTTATGATATGCGTTTCGGGATTGAACAGATTGAGCCCGCTCGGCGGAGGGAGAAAGCAGGAGGAGCTCGTCAACGCTCTCCTAGAACTCAGGTCCAGGATCGACGCGCTACAGCAGGACCTCTCCCGGGAGCTCGAGAGGCTCTCCCAGACGGTCGATAGCGTCTCCGCGAGGCTGGGATCGATCGGCGTGGAGGTGAGGCGGGCGATGTCGGAGGGGACGAGGCAGGTGATCGAGGAGAGCATGGAGGCGGCCTTCAAGGCGCACACCGAGACCGTGGCCGAGCGGCTGCTGGAGGCCCTCGACACCCTCACCAAGATAAGGGGGATACTCGAGGCGTACAAGGCGGACCAGGACCGGTTCGTGGAGTACCTGAAGCTCCAGTACGACACGGTCGAGGACCTGATGAAGGCCAGGGATCTTCTGGAGGAGGAGCGGTCGAAGCTGATCGAGGAGAGGAGGAAGCTGGAGGAGCTCAAGGAGGAGACGATGAGGCTGAGGGCGGAGCTGGAGGAGAAGGAACGGGAGATACAGGGGGTATACGGACGGATCGAGGAGCTCGAGGAGCGGAAGGCGCTGCTGGAGCGTCAGATCAGGGACCTGGAGGAGCGCTACCTCAGGAAGCTGGACGAGGCCTCGAGGAAGGTGGAGGTCGCCTTCAACGACCTCGACAGGCGTTTCAGGGTCAGGGAGGCGAGGCTGCTCCGGCTCGCCAGGCTCGAGGAGCGGAAGAGGGAGGAGGTCAAACGGCTGGAGGAGGAGAAGGCGGTGCTGGAGTCGTACAGGAAGCAGTTCGAGGAGCTGATGGAGGACATCAGGAGGCTCGAGCGGAGGAAGGAGCAGCTGGAGTCCGAGATCCGGAGGCTCGAGTCGGAGCGGAAGGTCCTCGGATACGGCAGGACGGACATCGATGAGGGCGAGCTGAAGCAGGGTTAGCGCCGATCACGACTTTCTCTCGGACCGCTCGAGCCGCTCTGCGATCTCAAATAGGAGCTGGACCGCCTCGCTCACCTCGGTCAGCTCCTCCTCTATCCTCTCAAGGCGCCTCTTCATCTCGTCGATGGCCTTCAGGATTTGCTCCCTGAACTCCTCGTCTTCGCCCGCCGCTCCCGTGCTCCTCGCCGACATCTGGAGGTCCTCAACCCTGCGCCGGAGCTCCTCTATCCGCCTGTCGTCCTCCTGCAGGTACTGCTCCGCGCTCTCGAACCACTCCCTGACCCTCTCGAAGGCCTTCTGCACCGATTCGAAGGTCGGCACGCGCAGGCCCGTGGGAGTTTCCACGTAGTCCAGCGGTATCTCGTCGCCCCCAGTCTCTGACATGAGGCCTCACCGACCGAAACCCCGCCGTTCTGATAAGAGTTTCCTCGGCCCATTCCGGAAGGGGCTCAGCGCGAGTCCTCGGTTGTACGTCGGAGGGCCAGCGACCTTCAAGGGAGCCGTTGAGGACATTCACCGAGAGGCGCATTGACCGACGACATGGAAATGTCACCGAGCCCGAAAACTACGCCAGATCCATCTTGCACTTGGGGCACTTGCCCTTGCTGGCGAGGAGGGCGTTATAGCAGAACGAGTGGAAGACGGCACCGCAGTGGGGGCACCTGGTCACCTCGTGGGCCGCATCGATCTCGACCAGGCAGGCGTCGCA
This sequence comes from Candidatus Calditenuis fumarioli, assembly GCA_030059665.1. Classification (GTDB taxonomy): domain Archaea; phylum Thermoproteota; class Nitrososphaeria_A; order Caldarchaeales; family Calditenuaceae; genus Calditenuis; species Calditenuis fumarioli. Next base: position 264,658 of record JANVYR010000001.1, on the reverse strand, counting down.
CGTGACCCCCCAGAACCACTCGCCGACCTTCCTGCCCTCCACCACCACCGGCGTCCTGAAGAGCCTGACCATCCCGTTCCCCTGAAATCCCCCCGCGCTCTCAGCTTATAAGTCAACGGGTCAACGCGCTTTAATAGCTGGACGCACCTTTCCGTCCCAGGTGAGGGTAAGGCGGTGGGCGAAGGTCCGCAGGGGAAAGCCCACATCACCCGTCTGGTACTGGACGTGTTGAAGCCTCACCAGCCGAGCGTCGTCGAGTTCGCCCTGGAGCTGACGAGGGTGAGGGGCGTCGAGCGGGTGGACTCCTCTGTGGTAGAGGTGGACGCCGAGACGGAGACGATCAAGGTCACCGTCGAGGGTAGGGACCTGGACCTGGAGGAGATCTCACAGGCCATCCGCGATCTGGGAGGCGTGGTCCACTCGGTGGACGCCGTAGTGGCCGAGGTTAGGAGGCCGGAGCGGAAGTGATGGAGCTGATCCGCAGGGCGAGGGAGGTCCTGAGCATCGCGAAGGCGGCCGATGTGGCCCGCCGGGTCGCAGTGATGAACTTCTTCGACGGTATCATGGTCGGCTCGGGCCTCGTGCTGGGCATGTTCCTCTCGGGGACCTTCTCTTACCAGGCGGCGCTGATGACGGTCCTCTCCGTGGCCGTCGGATCTGCCATCTCGGGCTTCACGGGCGCCTGGATAGCGGAGAGGATCGAGCAGGAGCACAGGCTCAGGAAGCTGGAGGAGGCCATCCTGGCAGACCTCAAGGGGACGCTCTACCAGAGGGTCGCACGGAGCGCACCGGTCCTCGTGGGGACCGTAAACGGCCTTTCTGCGGCATTCGGCGTCGGAATCGTCGCGATGCCCTTTTTGCTCTCGCTCCTGCTGAACGCGGACCCCCTGATCGGTACCTACGCCTCGGTGACCGTCTCGCTCGGATTGCTGGTCACGGTAGGCCTTGCTCTGGAGCGTGCCCTCCACCTCAGGACCGTGTTCGCCGTGAAGAGGCTTCTGACCGCCGGGCTTGCGACGATGCTCTTGGTGCTGGCGATGGACCTGCTGGTCCGGGCCCTCTGAGGGGCAAGGTTTTTCCCGGCCGCGCACGGCAAGGCAACGCGTGAAGGTCGCCGTCCTCTCGGACACCCACGACAACCTCGTCAAGCTGAGGTCGGCCCTCTCGCTCGCCAGGGAGAGGGGCGTTGAGGCCGTTGTCCACCTCGGAGACTTCACTAGCCCGTTCACGTTGCGCGAGCTCTCCGGTGCTGCCCCGAGGGTCGTGGCCGTCCTCGGCAACAACGACGGAGACCCGCTGATGCTTCATTCGGTCGCGTCGAGGTCCGGGATCGAGCTGGCGCACTGGCCCCACGAGCTGGAGCTGGGAGGGAGGAGGCTGCTGGTCCACGGGCTTCGGCTCGGCGGACACGCTCGTCAGGGTAGTGGAGGCCCTCGCGGTCTCGGACAGGTGGGACGCGGTTCTCTACGGCCACACGCACAGAATTGACCTCCGGCGCGTCGGGCAGACGCTCGTTCTGAACCCGGGAGAGGTCTACGGAGCCCTGACCGGCAGGTCGACCTTCGCGGTCCTGGACCTCGATAGGATGGAGGCTGAGGTAGTCGAGGTCTGAGGGGCCTGGCGGGATAGGGTCTATTAGCGTGGACCGGGGCGTGTCGGTGTGCGGGTAGCACTCGCCTACAGCGGCGGCCTTGACACCACGGTCTCGATCAAGTGGCTCCAGGAGAAGTACAACGCCGAGGTCATCACCGTGACGGTCGACGTCGGCCAGCCCGAGGACTTCGAGGAGGTCGAGCGGAGGGCCTACGATGCCGGTGCGGTCAAGCACTACCTCATCGACGGGAAGTCCAGGTTCGCGGAGGAGTTCGTGAAGCCTGCCATCAAGGCGAACGCGCTCTACGAGGGTGAGTACCCGGTCTCGACCGCCCTCAGCAGGTACCTGATCGCGGAGGAGGTTGCCAGGGTCGCCAAGAAGGAGGGGTGCGATGCGGTGGCACACGGTTGCACCGGGAAGGGGAACGACCAGCTGAGGTTCGACGCTACCTTCTCCGTCCTCGTGCCGGAGATGAGGGTGATAGCGCCGGTGAGGGAGTGGGGTATGAGCAGGGACCAGGAGATCGAGTACGCCAGGTCGAGGGGGCTCAAGCTGGACCTCAAGAAGAGCAAGTACAGCATCGACGAGAACCTCTGGGGTAGGTCCATCGAGGCGGGCGACCTCGAGGACCCGTGGCACCCCGTCGACTGGGACGCCTTCAAGTTCCTGAGGCCTCCGTCCGAGTGGCCCGAGGGCGAGGAGATCACGGTGGAGTTCGAAAGAGGTGCGCCTGTCTCCGTCAACGGCGAGAGGATGCCCCTGGAGGCGATGATCACCCACCTGAACTTCCGCGCTGGGAGACACGGCATCGGCCTGATTGACCACATCGAGGACAGGGTGATCGGGCTTAAGTCGAGGGAGGTCTACGAGGCGCCCGCGGCGACCGTCCTGATCCGGGCCCACAGGGACCTCGAGAAGCTGGTGCTGGGGAGGAGGACCCTGGCCTTCAAGAGGGCGGTCGAGGAGGAGTGGACCTGGCTCGCCTACGCGGGCCTCTGGCACGACCCGCTCAGGAGGGCGCTCGACGCCTTCATCGAGGAGACGCAGAAGGTGGTCACGGGAGAGGTCAGGCTCAGGCTCGAGAAGGGGTCTCTCAGGGTGATGGGGAGGAGGAGCGGGTTCTCGGCCTACTCGGAGGAGCTGATCACCTACTCCGGCATGAGCACCTTCGACCAGCGCGCCGGCGAGGCCTTCTCCAGGCTCTGGTCCCTCGAGACGAGGATCCTGAACAGGGCCAGGAGGGGCGTCAGGTGAGGGGGTTCCAGCGCTCGCGATCGAAGAGCCGAACCCACTTTAGGTGCGATCCTCAGATCGTGGTGTGCTGGTGATCTGGGTTCCGGGGGAGAAGCACGACAAGGTCCTTTCGAGGATACTCTCCGACGACCTAGCTTCGAGGGCGAGCGTGATCTCTCGGGACGCCAAGCTGCTTACCGGAAGGGAGGGCTACTACATACGGGTGATGGGGACCGAGGAGCAGGAGACCAGGGCCAAGGAGCTGGTCGGCGAGGACGGCCGCGTGGTGACAGGGGCCGAGCTCGAGGAGGTCGTCAAAGCCCTGAAGGAGGAGGACGAGCGCTCCCTCTCGGGGATGGGGCTCCTCTTCGGCGGCGGCTAACGCTTTACAAATTTGCGCACATTTGGTTACAATTTTCTGCACCGGTGATAACTAAATACGGGGATGGCATATCAAATGGTGCGGGTGATGGGTATGTCCGGTCGCGTCTCCACCTGGGCTAACCGGTTCATCGCTGCGGCGATCGTGCAGGGGGCGCTGGCGCTGATCCTCACGGCCTACTTCGTCCTAGGTCAGTTCGCGTGGCTGAAGCCAGAGGTCTCGAGGGTCATCGCGGGTGGCAGCGCAGGGACCTGGTTCACGGTCGGGTACGTCACCTACCTGATCGTCGGCGTCATCGGCGTTGCGGTGACCGCGCTGTTCTACCACCACATCGAGGTGACCCTGGGTAAGCCCTACTCCGGCTCGCTCAACCTGCTGGCATGGATACACCTGATCTTCATGAACGTAGGCGTCATAGGAGCTACCTGGCTGATGATGATCGGAGGGTACCTGGCAGGGGCCGCCATGCTGCCGCCCGCGGTCGGAGGCAAGGGGTGGACGGTTCAGGAGGTCCACGAGAAAGTCTTCTACTCCATCCCCGGAGGCTACCCGCTCTGGATAGCGGTGTTCATCATCATACTGGGGATCGGCGTGCTGGCCGGCGGACTCGGGTACGTCCTCGCCTGGCGCAGGAAGACCTGACGACCGTCAGCATCCTGGGACCACCATACCTTTTTTGGGCTATCTTTTCCACCCCAGTCCCCTTTCCTGTGCTATCCTCCTTGCGGCCTCAAGCTCCTCCTCGGTGTCTACGTCCAGCAGCTCCACCGGGTCCACATCGACACCAACCGCCCTGCTGGGGTTCCGCCTGATCACGTCCTTGGCGCCCGCGTCACCCCTCAGCCGGAGGAGATCTCCGAAGAACTCGGACCTGAACGCGGATGGGCTCCTCACCTCTTCGCCCGACCTGCAGTAGGCTATCCCGTGCTCGGCTGCGGCCGAAGCCAGTCGATCGATGGTCCCCGGCGTGACGAAGGGCATGTCACCGAGGCAAATCACGACCCCACCGGTTCCAGGAGGCAGCGATCCCACGCCGGCCCTGATGCTGCTGGACATCCCCTCACGCCAGGCCTCGTTCACCACGACCTCGACCGTTTCAGGAAGCACCCTCCTCACCTCCTCCGCCCTGGCTCCGAGCACGACCATCACGGGCCTGCAGCCTGAACCCATCGCCGCCTCCACTGCCCACCTGACCACCGGCCTGCCCCCGAGGTCCTCCAGCAGCTTGAACCTGCCCCTCATCCTGGTGGATCCCCCAGCTGCCAGCACCAGCACACCGAACCTCATTCCACATTCACCGCGCGTTGCAGAAGATTCTTATACCAATGTTTTACAATAAATCGTGAGTGGTGAACGATGCCCGCCAAGAAGTCTGCGAAGAAGGGTGGGAAGAAGATGGGAAGGGCTGCTAAGAAGGGAGCCAAGAAGGCTGCGAAGGGCGCCAAGAGAGCGGTGAAGAAGGCTGCCAAGAAGGTCGCCAAGGCAGAGAAGCCGCCAGCGGAGAAGGCACCTGCCGAGAAGCCGCCGACGCCGACCGGCTGAGCTGAGGAGAACGGCCAAAACACCCGTTCGGATTTTTTCCTTTCAGGCCCCTTTAGAGCTGGACCTGAGCCTCCTCTCCACTTCCTCGAGGATCTCCCCTCTTTCCTTGCCCTCCGTCTCGATCCCCAGCTCCCTTGCGACCCGGATGAGGTCGTCCTCCTCCTGGCCCCTCCTCACCTCACCCGCTAGCCTCCCCAGACCGCGGGCCCACTTCACGATGACGTCTGGCTTCAGCAGCACCCAAAGGAACGCGATGACGGCCACGATGAACACTAGCTCGAGCGGAGAGAGCATGGCCTACGTTGCCTTCTTCAGCTTGGCAGCGATCTCGTCGGCTATCTGCTCCCTGGTCTTCCCCTCGGTCTCGATCCCGAGGGACCTCGCGATCTGGATTATATCGTTGGAACCACCGGCCCGAGAGGTTTCAGCGGACGGTCTCGTCAGCTCCTCCTGGACCTCCCTGCTCGCCTTCTCGAACTCCCTCTTGGCCTGCCCCACGGCCCTAGCCAGTTTGGGCAGCTTCTCGGGACCCCAGAGGAACAGCACCAGTACCACGACGAGGACGATGACCCACTCGAGACCCTGTATCATGATCCCAACTCACGAGGTGAGTTGTGGGCTATAAAGTTTGGTTGAAGGGCGTCGCTGTGGCTTCCCAGGAACCGGTGTGCCTCCTCGGTCAAGATTTATAGAAACCGCAGGAGGGCTGTGAACCGGATGATCCGGATCCCGAGACGCCTCCTCGACGAGATGCTGAACCACCTGATCAGGGCATACCCAGAGGAGGGGTGCGGGCTGCTGGTGGGGAGGGTCGTCGACGGCGTGAGGGTGGTGGAGCGGGTGGTGCCCATGAGGAACGCCTTCAACGGAACCCGCCGGACGAGGTACTCGATAGACCCCCTTGAGTACATGGCGGTGGAGAGGGAGGAGGCCCAGAGGGGCCGGATCGTCATCGGCGTCTTCCACAGCCACCCGGACTACCCGGCGATACCGAGCGCCTACGACCTGGAGCACGCTTTCCCTGGGTTCACCTACGTGATCGCCTCCGTCTCGGGGAATGAGGTGAGGGGTATTGCCGCCTGGAGGCTGGACGGAGTCCTGCGGAGGTTCGAGCAGGAGCCGATGGAGATAGTGGAGGAGGGCACCGGTCTCAGCTCCCGGTCCTGAGAGCCGGCGGGCTCACGACGCAGAGCTCCTCGAACCCCTGCGAGAGGACCACGGCCCCCAGCCTGAGGTGCCGGATCGGTCCCTGGTGGTTGGTGAGCAGCCTCACCAGGTTCCTCTCCCTGGAGAACCCCACCAGCAGCGCCAGCCCCAGGACCTTCCCCTCCTCGTCGGTCACGTACGAAAGCAGGCCCGCACCTGCTCTGCCGAGGTCAGGCTCGGTTCCGTAATCCTCCGGCAGGTCCAGACCGATGTCCAGGCTCCTCGTCTCGATGTCCTTCATCACCTCAAGCAGGTACAGCTCGGGATCGCGGATGGGGTCGTCCGAGTTGACCGGGTAGTAAGTCACCCAGGACTTGACCGTCTGGCGCAGCGAGGCACCCCTCAACGCCGACGCGTAGCCCATCTCCCTTGCCCGCTTCCTCTCCTCCTTGTCCCTCCTGGGGACCGTTGGGGGACGCTCGACCCGGTGGACCTCCGCGCCGACCTCGTCGCAGGCCTCCCGCAGCTCCCCGGACACCTCTGCCTCGATCGCGACCACGTCGGTCGGCCTCAGGGCCCTGACGATGGAGGCCTTGTGGTGTAGGGCCTCCTCACCGTCCACCCACCCGTCCAGGTTCAGCAGGACCCTTTCCGACTCCGCGAGGCGGCCCATGTGCCTCCTGATCAGCTCCACGGACCGCGAGATCGCGTAGGAGGGCGAGGTGAACCCGAAGGGGTACACGGCAGCCGCGTTCACGGAGGAGAGCCTGTAGGTGGGTGCGCGCGCCTCTGCCACGGCGAAGGTCGTGGGAGGGCAGAGCTCCGGCTGGCCGACGTCCAGATCTACCACCGTCACCGGACCCTCTCCAACCCTGCTGTTCAGGGAGAGCAGGAGGAACGAGGTCTTGCCCGAGTCGACCCGGCCGAGGAACGCGACCCTGAACTCTTTACCGAGTTTCTCCGGCAGCTCCCTCCACTCCCTGGGGATCGCGTCGAAGTCCAGCAGCTCCGTCGAGCTCCCCGGTCCGGCACTGACCTCGAGCACCGAGTCCTCGAGCGCGTGGATCGGCAGCGTCTTCCAGGGCCTCGCCACCATCAGCTCCCGGGACGTGGGCCTGTACCCGAAGACGTCCACGCTACCGGCCACGCACCTCGCCGAAGCAGGGCCCTTCATCAGCAGCGTCTGGCCCCTCTGGAGCTCGACGCGCCTGGCGGGCTGCACGCAGATCGAAACCCCGATCCTTCAGAAATTCCTTAACCAGTTCTATGCTTCGGAGGTCCGGGACGTTGAAATAAAGCGAGGGGTTGGGAAGCGCATGAGCAGGACCGCTGGGGTATCTGCCGTCCTAGTCGTCGCGGTGCTGATCCTCGGCTTCGTCGCGGGCTTCGCGGCCGGCGCCTACGGCAGGGGCACGGTCACGGTCACCGAGACCATCAGGACCCTCGCGACGACCACCGTTACCAGGCCCGGAGGTACCGTCACCCAGACGGCGCTCATGACGACCACGGTGGGAGTCACGCGGACCGTGGTGAGCACGAGCGTTGCAACCGTGACGACGACGTTCACCCGAGTTGTCGGGGGAGTGGGGGAGGTCTGCTTCTCGAAGACGATGAACTGCGCCTCCCTGATAGTCTCATTGATAGACTCGGCCAAGAGCAGGGTTCTTGTCGCGGTCTACTCGTTCACCAGCGACCCGATTGCGGAAGCCCTCATCAGGGCACACCAGAGGGGCGTCGAGGTGAGGGTCGTCATCGAGCGGCAACAGGCCGACGTCAGAGGGTCCGAGTACCAGCGGCTGAAGAGCGCGGGCATCGACGTGAGGCTCGACGGCAATTCGGAATTGATGCACCACAAGTTCGTGGTGATCGACGACGAGACGGTGATCACCGGGAGCTACAACTTCACTGCGTCCGCGGAGGACGAGAACGACGAGAACGTCGTGGTCATCTACGACAGGGAGGTCGCGAGGGCCTTCGCCCGGGAGTTCGAGCGCGTATGGGCTCAGGCCTCCTGACGCTGCTCCACCGCGAACCTCGGAGACTCGAGCTCCTCCGAGACCCTCTTCAGAGCTGAGTTCAGATCCTTCAGCGGCGCTCCCGGCCGGACCTAGCTCAGCCTCGACTTAGAGTACTCGGCCAGCGTTCTGAAGACCTCCAGACCGACCCTGAGCCTCTCCAGCTCCGTCGCCTTGGGGTTTTCCAGGACCAGCTCCCTGTCCTGAGGAAGCCTCGAGAGGAGTTCCTCCACCCAGCTCACCTCGAGGTGGACGGCCTCCTTGTCCTCCCGCGGAACGTTGTGCCCTCCCATGAACCGCTCTGAGAACGACATCAGGAAGTCCCTGTAGACCTCCAGCCCGGTCCTGACCATCTTGACCGCCGTGGCGCCGATTATGTACTTGGTCATTTCGTCCCGGTCGCTGCACGGCCGCTCATCTACCTGATCCCGGCTCACCGTCCTCGAGACCTCGTCTCCCCAGTCCCCGTCTTCGCGGCGCTCTTCGCGAGGCGGTCTGCCTCCACGTTCAGTTCCCTCGAAACGTGGACCACCTCCACGGACTCGAAGGACCGCATCAGCTCCAGCGCCTCTCCGTGCAGCGCGATCAGGTTCCTGCTCCTGACCCTGTAATCGCCACGCAGCTGCTTGACTAGGAGCTCGCTGTCAGAACACACCCTGACCCTCCTGCACCCGAGCTCGAGGCACCTTCTCAGGCCCTCGATCAGGGCCCTGTACTCCGCGACGTTGTTGGTGGTCACCCCTATGTGGCCGGAGGCCTTATGGATGCCGTCCTCGCACCGGATCACGTACCCGTATCCCGCAGGCCCGGGGTTGCCGAGCGATGCGCCGTCGATGTACAGCTCGCACTCCACGCACCTTCCGGTGCCGAGCACGCCCTAAATCTAGCCACGCGGGCATAAGCGCGTGATCAGACGGGCAGTCGGGACGCTGAGGTCCGCGGACACGCACCTGATCGCCGTCGCGATGACGCTCTTCTTCCTGCTCCTCCACCTCACCATCATCGGAACGCCCTGGCCGGAGGACCTCGAGGCCTGCAGGGTTGCAAAGGAGAAGTGCAGCTTCGTCTTCGATGAGGCGCACTACGTCCCTGCGGTCAGGGAGATGATGGCCGGGAGGCCCGCGAACAACGAGCACCCACCCCTATCGAAGTGGCTGATGCAGCTCGGCATGACCGTCCTCGGCGACAACCCGTATGGCTGGAGGATCAGCTCCGTGATCACCGGCACCCTCAGCGTGTACGTCCTTTACCGCCTGGCGGCTCTGCTGCTGGGATCAGGCTGGGCCGGGCTCGCGGTCGCCTTCCTTTACGCGGCCGACGTGACCTCCTTCAACCTCAGCTCGATAGGCGTCCTCGACCCGCCAACGAACCTCTTCCTCCTCCTCAGCGCCTACCTCCTCCTCAGGAGGAAGACCCTGCTCTCCGGGCTGGTCATGGGCCTCGCCCTCCTGACGAAGGCCTCGGCCGTCTTCGGGGTCGGAGCTTTAGTGCTCTACGAGCTCCTCAGGTCCTCGAGGGGACCGAACGTGGCGGAGCGTCTCTACGCTGGGGTGAGGGGAGCGTACCTCCTGGTGCTCATCAGCGCATCCGTCATGGTATCTGGACTGGCTCTCTACGACGCGTACCTCGGTGCGTTCCCCACGCCGCTCGCGCACCTCGACTTCATCCTCAGCTACCACTCCTCGCTGACCTTCAACTGCCTCGGAGGCATGAATCCATTCTACTGCGTCCACGCCAACCAAGACGGAACCACAGTTAAGGTGGATCTGCCCTTGAGCTGGACCCTTCCGGGCGTTACCTTCCAGCCCATGGGGTTCTACGTGGTGACCGTCTCCGTCGACGGGACCTCCTACAGACCCGTGGCCTACTACGGAATGGCCGCTCCCCTCTGGTGGACGAGCTGGGTCGTTATGGCGTACTTCCTCGTGAGAGGGGTCATCTCGGCGTGGAGGCAGGTGGCCCGCGGCGACGACCCCTCCGCTGACCCCCACAGGCTCGACCTGCTCCTGGCTTGCTGGTTCGGCCTGAACTACCTGGTCTACTTCCCGCTTGCGTACCTGGCCCACCGCTGGGTCTACCCGTTCTACTTCTACCAGGTCGTTCCTTTCCTCGCGCTGGGCGCTGTCCGTCTCCTCCTGCAGGGCAGGTTCGAGAGGGCGGTCCTTCTGCTCCTGCTGGCAGCCACAGCCTTCTGGTTCTTCGCCTACTACCCGGTAAGGTCCGACGCGCACATACAGCTTCTCCGGTCACTCGGACTGCCCGCATGAACTTAATGAACGGCTCCTGAGCACGGTGACGGATGAGGGTCCTCCAGATAAGCGACGTTCACGGCAGCATGAGGGCTGCGTCCGCCGCATCGGAGCTCGCCAGGAGGGAGGGCGTTGAGCTCATCGTGGTCGCTGGAGACCTGACCACCTTCGGCACGGTAGAGGAGGTCCGTCGCGTCCTCACGATCCTCTCCTCCTCGGGGATACAGGTGTTGTACGTCCCGGGGAACTGCGACCCTCCGGAGCTGCTGAGGAGCGACGTGGGGCTAGACGGCGTCACCAATCTGCACGGCCGCACGGTGACCGTCGGTGGTCTGAGGGTGGGCGGCGTGGGTGGAGGGCTCGCTGGGGGTCCGAAAAGCTGGATCGACCTGACGGAGCAGCAGATCGGGGAGGTCCTGGACCGGGTAGGGAAGGTGGACCTGCTGGTGTCCCACACGCCGCCCCACGGGACCTCGGCCGACTTCCTGGGAGGAGCGCACGTCGGCAGCCTGACCGTGAGGGAGTACTGCGAGAGGTCGGAGCCTCTGGCGGTCTCATGCGGCCACATCCACGAAGCCCGGAGCGTCTCGAAATTGGGGAAGACGACGGTTGTGAACGCCGGACCTGCCAAGTCCGGCAACGCAGCCATCCTCGAGATATCCGGTCAGGAAGTGAGGGCCGAATTGATCAGGCTCTAAGCCCGGGGAGCCCACCGCACCTCCGGTGACAGGACCCAGCGCCGTGCGGGCCCTTAGGTCTCCAGAGTGAGCCGAACGGACTTGCTCATACCGCCAATCGCCCCTTTGATCCCCCGTTCCCGAAGGTCATCTTCCACCCGCGAAGGACATCCATCTTCGGCTGGTAAGACCTCGGCTCTCATAAGAACCGTGGCAAGCGAGCACCGTCTCATCGCCAACCGTCTCGGCAGATCACGCGGTGACGGGTGATGCAGTTCCAGTTGGGCGTCGCTCTATAGGCGAGCACCCTCTGCGTCCGTCTCTCCTAGGGCAAACGTCCCGATCGCAGAAGGACCAATGAGGTCAGGTCTTGGCGGCAGCGGATGCCGTGTGACGGTAGATGTGCAGCATCAGCCCTAGCATGATCATCGACATGCCCATGTTGAACATCGAGATGTTCGGCATGTTCTCGAGGTACGTGAGGACCGCGAGCCAGCTGAAGGCGACCACCAGCAACAGCGTGATCACGACGCCTGCAGTCCCAGCTCTCGGCGAGAGAACAAGAGGCTTCGCTGGCGTGGGCCTCCCCCTAGGCTTCGTCAGGTACCTGTAGGTGAAGAAGAAGCTGATCAACGTGATGATGCCGAAGGAGCTGTAGTAGATGACGGGCTCGACGTAGAGCTGCTCGAAGACCGTGAGCTTGGAGAAGTCCACGTAGAAGCCCCAGACCGTTGTGACGATGATCATCAGTATGGAGGCTATGCCCATGGCCGCGAAGAAGGGCCTGTCCCTCCAGGAGAGCTTCTTGGACTTGTCCACGAACGGCACGATCAGGAAGAAGATCGCGAAGAGCAGGGGAAGGAGCGCGCCGGCCCAGAACCTCTCGGAACCGGTCCTGAGGAAGGCGTAGATCGAGGTCAGGTACCACTCGGGCACCTCAACAGAGCCCTTCGTCGGGTCGAACCTCAGCCCGAGCTCCGCGGGGAACATGCCGGCCGTCACGAAGATGGCACCTATAACTCCCAGAATCATCGGCATGTCTATGATCAGGGCCCTCGGGATGTGGACCGTGAGGAGCAGAAGCAACAGAAGCGGTATTATGAAGACGTGGAGCGCGTAGAACCGGACTATCAGGTCGAAGTAACCGCCGCCCATCAGGATCGGTGCGATGGAGGGCCCCAGAACCGGAGCTGAGAAGGTGAGGCCCATCCCGATGTTGATGGCCAGCATCGCCCGCTGGTTCAGGATCAGGTTGTACCCGGTGTAGGCCTCGAGCACCGTCAGGATCCCCAGTATGATCCCCGTGACCCAGAGGACCTCGTTCTTGATCTTGTAGCGACCGGAGAAGTACTGGTAGTAGAGGTGGAAGACCGCCAGGAGGACCATGAAGTTCGAGGCGTGGTAGTGGATCTGCCTCATCACGAACCCGAACGGCACTGATTCCTGGATCTCCCTGACGCTCGCGAAGGCGGTGTCTATCGAGGGCGTGTAGTAGAACATCAGGATGGCCCCCGATACGCCTAGGATGAGGAAGACTATGGCCGTCAGCGTGCCCAGGTACCCGAAGGGCGAGATGTACTGCTTCGGGAAGGTGAACTTGAACGCGGCGAAGGGCGTCCTCTCAAGGCGTTCGACGGTCCACTTGATCAGGGCATCGATGGCCTCCCTGAAGGTCCTGTACTCCTTCGACATCTCACACCCTCACCACGTTCTCATCAGGTGATCTGTTCCTCCACTCGCGGCCGAGGCCGATGCGTCCGTCGATTCCGACCGCGTAGATGTCACCGTTCCCGTCTATCTCGAGCTTGACCATCGGTAGCGCGTTGTATGGATAGGGCTGGAGCGATGCGGGCCCCGCGATGGCCACCCCGTCCTCCTCGCGGTAGATGGAGCCGTGGCATGGACAGACAAGCAGGCCCCTGTCGGACGCGTATGTCGGCAGGCACCAGAGGTGGACGCACACCCTGCTGTAGGCCCTTATCTTGCCGTCTCGAGTCATCAGCAGGATGTACTGCCTGAAGGGGTCGCCGTCGATCTTCGGGTCTCCGGTCCTCGGATAGGAGAAGAAGACGTAGGATCCGGGCTTGAGGTCGTTGACGTTCGCTATCTTCTGCCGCTGGGACTGGGAAGCCGACTCCCTGTAGAAGTACCTGGCCAGTCCGGAGAAGGGCGCGAGCACCGCGAGGACCGCGACCGAGAGCAGCGCCCTCAGGACGTTCCTCCTCTTGGTCTGCACGGACATGCCCTCGGATCGTCCATGCCAGAGCACTTCTTATTAACCGATCGCCAAACGCGTTCAGGGGTCTCGGGGAGCTGCGGGACGTTCGGGGCCGAACTTCCGGAGCACGGCCTCAAGCCTTTCCTCCGCGTTCCTCAGAACCCTCTCCTCGTCCATGGTCAGCACACGGCCATCGAGGACGACGGGTCTTCCGTCCACCAGCACGTGGACCACGTCCCTGCCGGTGGCGGAGTAGACAGCGAGAGATGCCGGATCGGTGAAGGGCCTGACTGAGGGGTGGGCGAGCCTGAGGACGACGACGTCTGCCCGCTTGCCGACCTCGAGGCTACCGACCCTCTCCTCGATCCCCAGAGCCCTGGCGCCCATCACGGTGGCCATCTCGAGGACGTCCCAGCAGGTCATCGAAGAGGGGCCGTGGAAGACCTTCTGGAGCAGCGCGGCCGTCTTCATCTCCCGGACCATGTCGTAGGCGTCGTTGCTGGGACCGCCGTCGCACCCGAGACCGACCGTCACGCCCTTCCTCCTCATCGCGACCACCGGCGCCACACCGGATCCGAGCTTGAGGTTCGACGAGGGGCAGTGGGCAACGGAGGTGCCCGTGGAGGCGAAGGCCTCGATGTCCCGATCGCCGAGCCAGACGCAGTGGGCGTAGACCCTCTTCCTGCCGAGGAGGCCGAAGCCCCTGAGGAAGCTGGAAGGCGTGTGCCCCCGAGAGGCGAAGTACCTGAGGTCCTCCTCCACCTCAGCGAGGTGCATCGTGACCCCCGCACCGAGCTCGTCGGCCAGCTGCGCGGCCCTCGCGAACATCTCGTCCGAGACCGCTCCTGGCGTCCTGAGACCTATCCAGACGTCGATCCTGCCGTCGCCAGCACCGGCCCACCTCTTCCTCATCTCGAGGAAGTCTCGCAGGCACTGCTCACCGTCCTCGATCATCCCCTCGGGCAGGGCGTTCTCGACCGTGGCGTAACCTCTCAGGTCCATCACCTTCTTGGAGAGGAAGGCCCTGATGCCTGACCTCGTGACGGCCTCGGCGACCCCGTCAAGGCCGTACCTCCTGTGGAGGCCCGCCTCGAGGAAGCAGGTGGTGCCGGTTTTGAGCATCTCGAGCACGCAGAGCTCCGCGCTGGCCCTTCCGTCCTCAGCGTCGTAGACGCCCTGGAGCCTCCAGACCCAGTCCCTCAGCCAGGAGAGCAGCGTCACGTCGTCGGGGACGACGCCCCTTATCAGCGCCTGAGCGAGGTGGACGTGAATGTCTATCAACCCGGGGATAACAAGGCCGTACGGCTCGTCGATCACCAGGTCGTCCTTCGCGTGGGGCTCCCGTACAGCGTCCTTCGTGCCCACCGACGATATGGCGCCGTCCTCAATCAGCACCGCACCGTCCCTGATGACCCTGCCCTTCCTGTCCATCGGGATGACCGCCCTTGCCCTGATCAGGACCCTCTCGGGCCCGCTCATGTGGAGGCCCTCCTGAGCTGCTCCACCAGCCCGTGCTCCTTCAGCAGCCAGTAGAGGCGCTCGTGGGTCAGCGGTATCGCGTTGGGCTCAACGCCGGTCGCATCAGCCACCGCGTTCAGTATAGCGGGTGCCACCGAGATTATCCCTATCTCTCCTATGCCCTTGGCACCGAAGGGCCCCTCCGCCTCCTCGGTCTCCACCGGTATGACCTCGATCTCGGGCACGTCCTTCGAGCTCGGGATCAGGTACGTCGAGAGGTCCCTCGTGAGCAGGTAACCGTCCCGAATCTTGGCGTCCTCCATCAGCGCGAACCCGATCCCCTGTGCCACCGCACCCTCCACCTGACCCGTGAAGGTGATGGGGTTGATCACCCTGCCCGCGTCGACGATCGAAACGACCTTGGATACCGTCACCTCGCCGGTGAGGAGGTTCACGAGCACCTCCGCCAGCGTCACACCGAACATGTAGAACAGGTGAGGTATCTCGAGGGTTCCGGGGAGCGGCTCGACCCGTGGGACCTCGTAGACGCCAAGGACCTGCCTACCGAGCCCGGTGGACTCGAGGAGCCTCGCCAGCTCCTGCAGGCTGTACCTCCTCTCCGAGTCGATGAAAACCCAGCCGCCCGAGAACTCCACCCTGGCCGGCCTCCTCCCGCTCAGCCTCCCCTCCAGCTCTGCCACCCTCTCCCTGAGGGCCTCGACGGCCTCCCTCACCGCGTTCCCCGCGAGGAAGAGCTGCCTCGATGCCGAGGTGACGCTGGTGTCCGGAGTGACCTCCGTGTCGGCGAAGACCACCTCCACGTCGTCCACGCTCACCCCGAGGAGGTCGGCCGCGATCTGGGCGACTGCCTGGATGACGCCCTGCCCTATCTCGGTGAAGCTCCCCTTGACGAGGACCCTTCCGTCCCTGAGCAGCTCCAGCGCAACAACTCCCTTGTCGGGAAGGGCGCCTATCGTGTAACCCTTCATGGCGGCCGCAACACCAACGCCCCTCCTCAACCAGGGCCACTCGCACGAGTTCCTCCCCCTGCTCCGCCAAAGTGGGTGAGATCTCGCGACCTCGAGGCACTGGGCGATGCCGACGCTCCCCTCGAGGACGTTCCCGAAGACGTAACGGTCGCCCTTCCTAAGGGCGTTCTTCAGCCTCAGCTCCAGCGGATCCATCCCCAACTTCTTCGCGAGCAGGTCCATCTGCCGCTCTATGGCGAAGATCACCTGGGGTGCGCCGAATCCCCTGAAGGCGGACGCTACCATGTTGTTGGTGTAGACGAGGTAAGCGTCGATCTGGGACGCCTGAACCCGGTAGGGGCCGTTGCAGTTCTCGACCGCGACGTCGAGGACCGCCGGTCCGAGCGCGGTGTACGCGCCCTTGTCGAGAACGATCTCGATCTTGTTGGCGAGTATCGTTCCGTCCCTGGTCGCGGCCGTCCTGATCTTGATGATCGCGGGATGGCGCTTGGTCCCGGCCATCATCGACTCCTCCCTGCTCCAGACGAGCCTCGCGGGCCTGCCGGTCTTCCACGTGACCAGCGCCAGGTGGATCTGCACGGTTATGTCGTCCTTCCCTCCGAAGGCACCTCCCACGTACGGCGTGACGACCCTGATCATCTCCTCCGGAAGGTTCAGGGCGTGTGCGATCTCCGCCCTGTCCCTGTACGGCGACTGGCCTCCCGCGACCACCACGATCTTCCCGTCCTCCATGTAAGAGATGCCCGCCTCGGTCTCGAGGTAAGCGTGGATCTGCGCACCTGTCCTGTAGGTGTTCTCGACTATCACGTCCGCCCTTGCGAAGGCCCCATCAACGTCACCGAGCCTGAGGTGGACCTCCCTGCATATGTTGCCGTCGTCGTGGACCTTCGGCGCATCGGGCCTCATCGCCTCGATCGGGTCTGTCACCGGAGGGAGGGGCTCGTAGTCGACCTCGATCAGCTTCAGGGCCTCGAGGGCGTCCTCCCTCGTCTCGGCCGCCACCAGCGCGATTGGGTCACCTATGTACCGCACCTTGTCGTCGCACAGTACTGGCCTGTCCTTCTTGAAGAGGCCGTACCTGTTCACCGGGACGTCCCTGTGCGTGAAGACCGCGACCACATTGGGGTGGGACTCGGCCTTGGAGGTGTCGATACGCCTGATCCTCGCGTGCGGGTATTTGCTCCTCAGGACTGCCACCCAGAGCATGTCGTCCAGGAACAGGTCGGAGGCGTACTTCGCCGCGCCAACGGCCTTCTCGAAGGCGTCCCGCCGAGCTACTGGTGCGCCCACCGCCCTCTGCGCGGTCACGCCACCACCCCGGTTTCCCTCGCGATCCGGTAAAGCGTCATGAAGACGTAGTTGACCGAGAGTTCCCTCCTGTAGGCAGCGCTTCCCCTCACGTCGTCGATCGGAGATATGTCGTTCACCACCGCCTCCGCAGCCCTCCACATCACTTCCGGGCTCAGTCTGGATCCCACGAGCACCCTCTCGGAGCTGGGTGACCTGACAACGGTTGGGGCCACCGCACCGAGGGCTACCCGGGCGTCCCTCACGATCCCTTCAGGGGACAGCCTAAGCAGTACAGCGCCATTCACCACAGCGATCGCGTCGCCCCTCCTCAGACCGTGCTTGAAGAAGTGGCCTACGTATCCTTCACCAGGTGGCCTGATCCTGACCTCCGCGACCAGCTCGTCGGCCATCAGGTCGAGCTTCTTGTAACCCTTGTAGAAGTCCTGAATCCTCACGAACCTCTCGCCCCTGGGTCCGACGATTTTGAGCTCCGCGTTCAGCGCGTAAAGCGGAGGTAGCGAGTCAGCTGCTGGCGAGGCGTTGACGATGTTTCCGCCGATGGTGCCCTTGTTCATGATCTGGAAGGAACCGACCGTGAACGCCGCCTCGGCGAGCAGGGGAGCGTGCCTCCTCACGAGCTCCGACCTGTAGATCTCCATGAAGGTCGTCAACGCGCCGATCCTGAGGATGCCGTCCTCGAACCTGACGTACCTCAGCTCGTCGACCCTTGAGACGTCGAGGAGGTTCGTCTTCGGCACAACACCAGTCTTGAGCTGGACTATCAGATCGGTCCCACCAGCTATGACCCTCAGCCCCTTGACGGAGGAGAGGAGCTCCAACGCCTCTCGCAACGTCCTGACGGAGTAGACCTCGACGTCCGCGAGGTGCTGCATCGTCAAGCCTCACCCGCCTTAAGGACCGCTCGAATTATCTTCACGTATCCGGTGCACCTGCAGAGGTTTCCCCTGAGGGCCTCCCGCACCTGCTCCTCTGTGGGCCTGGGAACCTGGCTCAGCAGGTGGTACGCCGCCACCACGATGCCGGGCGTGCAGTGACCGCACTGGACAGCGCCCTCCTCGACGAATGCCCTGATCAGCCTGTGCTGCCTGTCTATCCCCTCCACCGTCAAAACGCTCCGCCCCTCAACCTGGGACATGAGCGTCAGGCAGGCGTGGACAGGAACTCCGTCGACGAGGACGGTGCACTCGCCGCAGTCTCCCCGGGCGCAGCCCTCCTTCGTCCCGGTCATCCTCAGCACGTACCTCAAGGTCTCCAGCAGCGTGTACCCGGGGGGCACCCTGACCGAGGTCTCACTGCCGTTCAGAACGAACCTTATCTCCCGCGTTCTTGCGGAGTGGGGAAACTTCAATCCGTACAACGATCTCGGGCGCAGGATATCAACGTTGATCGTTGACGTAGGACGCGATGCCCGAGCCCCACATCTGCGAACTCGATCGATGTTTTCGTTAAACTGGCTTCACGCTGTCGCATGGTCCTTCGGCTGGACATCACTTACAAATTGACGAAAACACGTGTTGTGCCGAAATGGTGGACCTGTATGGAAAGGACCTGATCTCTACACAAGAGTGGGAGGTCGAGGAGCTGGACATGGTGATGGACCTCGCTCGTCAGATCAAGCTCTGGCGTTACGCGGGCCACGTACCCGAGCTCTTCAAGAACAGGACCTTCTTCATGCTCTTCTACAACACCTCCACCAGGACGAGGGCGAGCTTCGAGGCCGCTGCAACGCTGCTGGGAGGACACGCCCAGTTCATCGACTTCGCCACGACGCGCGGTGCAGAGGGTGAATCGGTCAAGGACATGGCGAAGATGTACGAGCGCTTCGGTCACGCGCTTGGCGTCAGGATCCTCGAGTCGGCGGTTGACTACGTCTACGGCCGCGGGAACGCGATAATCAGGGAGTACGCCGAGCACGCGAAGATTCCAGTGATAAACATGGCCGACGACATGTACCACCCGACGCAGGCGATCACGGACCTCTTCACCATCGCCGAGAAGTTCAGGGGCAAGGTCGAGGGAAAGAAGTACGTGATCATGTGGGCCTACAGCGACCGGATCAGGAGCTGGGGGAGCGTCCAGGACGAGATGCTGATAGCCACGAGGTACGGGATGGACGTGGTCCTCGCGCATCCACCGGGGTTCGAGCTTGACGAGCGGCTCGTGGCCCAGGCGAAGGAGAACGCCCGGGATTCGGGAGGATCGCTCGAGATTTCGCACGACCTCAAGGAGGCCCTGACCGGTGCGCACGTCGTCTTCCCGAGGAGCTGGGCGAGCCACGCCTGCGTGATGGAGGGCCTGAACAGGTTCGGCAGGGAGAAAGAGCTGGAGCTCCACAGGAGGTTCATCGATTGGAGGCTGACGAGGGAGCTGACGGACCTGATGGACAGGCACGGTATAGTCACCCACGTCCTTCCGGTGTTCAGGGGGCAGGAGGCGGACGACGACGTGATGGACGGCCCGAGGAGCGTGATCTACGACCAGGCCGAGAACCTCGTCTACGTCAGGGCTGCGGTGCTGGCGCTCGTCGCTGGCAACAGGATCTGACCGGGCGCGCAGCGAAGCTAACTCCCTCGGGTTCTTTCCCTCACGTTCCCTCAATCGGGGTAGACCTGGGTGCCGGCCTTCCCCTCGACGGCTGCGAGGACCTGGGACCTCTCCGCGATCACAGCCCTCTTCCCTCCGTTCTCGATGAACCTGATCGCCGCCAGCACCTTCGGCCCCATGCTCCCCTCACCGAAGTGCCCCTCCTCGTAGTACCGCTTCAGCTCGCTAACCCTCACGACTCCCAGTCTCCTCTGTGTGGGCTTGCCGAAGTCGAGGTAGGCGCCGTCAACGTCGGTCAAGATCACGAGGTAGTCGGCCCTGATCAGGGTCGCCAGCCGCTCGCTGGCCAGGTCCTTGTCGATCACGGCCTCGACGCCTACGGCCCTCCAACCGTCCTTCTCGATGATGGGGATCCCTCCGCCACCGCAGGCGACGACGATGAAGCCCGCGTCGACGAGCGTCCTGATGGCGTGCCGCTCCGCGATGATCTTCGGATCTGGCGAAGGCACCACCCTCCTCCACCCTCCCCTCGCCTTGTCCTCCTTGAAGACGAACTCCGGATGCTCGGCCTTCATCCTCTCCATCTCCTCCCTCGTGTAGAAGGGGCCTACCGGTTTGGTCGGGTTACGGAAGGCCGGGTCGTTCTCGTCGACGATGACGCGGGTGATCACCGTTATCACGTACTTGTCGATACCCCTGTGTTTCAGCTCGGTCCTGAGCGCCTGCTGGATCATGTAACCGATGAAGCCCTGCGTCTCGGCGCCGCAGACGTCCATCGGGAAGGGTGGGACGTTGTAGAGCTTCAGGCCCGCGTCGTGGCGTAGCATCGTGGCCCCCACCTGCGGACCGTTGCCGTGCGTTATCACGAGCCTGTAGCCCCTCTCGACCAGATCGGCGAGGTACCTCGAGGTCTCCTGGACGTTCGCGTACTGCTCCTCGAAGGTTCCGCGCTGACCTCTCTGCAGGAGCGCGTTACCGCCGAGGGCCACCACCACGAGCTCTCCCGGCATGCCGCCCACCGGGCTCCTCACCCGAACGGTCCTCGAGATAACCTATCTCTTGGGTCGACGGTCTCAGGGCCTGTAAGCGATCCCTAGCTCCTCCAGCGCCTCCAAGATCCTGCTCGGCTTCAGGGGCGTCTCCTTGATGTGGTAGCCGATGGCGTGGGCCACGGCGTTCGCTATCGAGGCCATCGGTAGAACTACAGGGATCTCGCCCATCGCCTTTGCACCGAGCGCGCCGATCTTCCCCTCCGACTCCACCACCTCCTGGACTATCTCGAAGGGCGACTCGACGGAGGTAGGTATGCTGTAGCCCTGAAAGCCTAAAGTCACGGGAACCCCGTCGGAGAGCAGGAACTCCTCCGTCAGCGCGTGACCCAGGCCCATGATGGAGCCGCCCTCGATGAGGGCCTTGAGCCCTAGCGGGTTGATCGCCTTCCCCACGTCGTAGACCGCGGTCATCCTGAGCACCCTCACCGCGCCAGTGAGCAGGTCGACCTCGACCTCGGAGACGAGGGCGCCGAAGGTGTACTGGTTGTACGGCGCGCCCTGGCCCGTCTCCTTGTCCCACTTCGTATCGGGAGCCTTGTAGAACCCCTCGACCTTCAGCTCGAGCCCCATCCCGATCGCCCTCCTCACGAGCTCCCTGAACGAGATCGAGCGGTTGGGATCTCCGGCCACCATAACCTTCCCGTCCCTGTAGACGAGCTCGTCCTGACGGCAGCCGAGGAGCTCCGCCGCTATCGGGTCGAGGATCGCCCTGAGCTTGGCCGCTGCGTCGAGCGCAGCCCTCCCTCCGATCACGGTCGTCCTCGAGGCAACCGTTGGCCCGGGGTTCCTGACAGCCCTGGTGTCGGGCCTGAGAAGCTCCACGTCCCTGACGTCGATCCCAAGGGCCTCCGCGACGAGGATGGCCAGCGACGTCAGCGCTCCAGTCCCGTACTCCGTCAGACCGGTCTGGAGCTTGACTTTCCCCCTCTCGTCGACGGAGAGGTGAACGACCGCGTAGTCTTCGCCCTCGGGGCCGAGGGTGTTGCCGTGGTAAAGCAGCGCTATCCCTATGCCCCTCCTGTACCGACCGTTGGCGCGGTTGAACTGCTCGTGCTCCCTCCTCCTCTCGGTCCACCTCGAGAGCCTGGCCGCGGCCTCGACGCACCTGACGAGTCCGTCGTCGTCTATCCTCTGGGACGTCGCCGTCAGGGAGCCGGGCCTGAGCATGTTCTTCATCCTCAGCTCCAGCGGGTCCATCCCGAGCTTCTCGGCCAGGACGTCCATCTGGACCTCGGCCGCGAAGTGGGCCTCGGGCGCCCCGAAGCCTCTGGTGGAGCCGGCGAGGGTGTTGTTGGTGAGGACGGCGTACCCGTCGGCCCAGACGTTCGGCACCTCGTAGGGTCCGGTGCAGTGGAACGTGGCCCTCTGGATGACCAGGTGGCCCTTGGAGTAGTAGGGGCCGTTGGTCAGGTAAAGCGTCGACCTCCACGCCAGCAGCCTCCCGTCGGAGGTGGCTCCGGTCTCGTTGACGATCCGGAAGCTGTGCCTCTTCGTCTGGACCGCCATGGCCTCCTCCCGTGTGAAGGTAGCGAGGGCCGGCCTCCTGTTCCTGTAGGCGGCGAGGGCCGCGTAGGCTGCCACGTCTATCGGCGACTCGTCGGACTTGGGCCCGAAACCTCCGCCGGTGGCCGCCTGGATGACCCTGACCTTCTCGGGCGGGAGACCGAGGACCTTCGTCACCTTATTGTAAACGTCGAACGGGTTCTGCATCGAGGCGATGCAGGTTATCGTCCCGTCGGGCTCGGGGTAAGCGTAGGCCACCTCGATCTCCATCGGAACGCCGTCCATGAAGGGCGTCCTGTACTCGTTCCTGATCACGACGTCCGATGCCGAGAAGCCCTCCTCGACGTTACCCTTCCTGATCTTGACGTGGTTGATCAGGTTCCCCTGCTCCTGGATCCTGGGGGCGTCAGGCTTCAGGGCCTCCACCGGGTCGAAGACCGCGGGCAGCGGCTCGTACTCCACCCTGAACGCGGCTATGCCCTCGTCCACGGAGACCTCATCCTCGCCCACCACCAGCGCCACCGCCTCTCCGTAGTGCCTGACCCTGTCGACGGCAAGCAGCGGCCTGTCGGAGGTGAGCGATCCCGCGTCGTTGACGCCCGGTATCTCCCTGTGCGTTATCACGTCGACCACGCCCCTAACGGACCTCGTCGCTGAAGAGTCGATCGACCTGATCAGCGCGTGCGGATGCGGTGACCTGACTGCCCTCACGTAGAGCGCCTTCGACGTGAGGAGGTCGGTCGTGTACATCGGTCTGCCGAGGACCGCGTCCAGCGCGTCGACCCTCGCCACCTTCTTGCCCACCACGTAGAACTCCCTCGCCTTCAGGATCTGCTCGAACCGCTTGATCGTCTCCTCGTCCATCCGCTACCCACCCCGCGAGGCCTGCGCGACGGCCTCCTCGAAGCGCAGGTAGGAGCCGCAGCGGCAGAGGAGGCCCCTGTATGCCCACCTGACGGTCTCCCTGTCGCCCGCCAGCCCTCTGTCCAGCAGCCACTTCCCGATGAGGACAGCCGCGGGTATGCAGAAGCCGCACTGGACGGCCCCCTGGTCTATGAAGGCCCTCTGCACCGGGTGGAGAGAGGTCTCGGAGCCTATGCCCTCAACCGTGACGATATCGCTGCCGTCGGCCCTCCAGGCGGGGATGAGGCATGAGTGCACGGGCCTGCCGTTCATCAGCACGAGGCAGAGGCCGCAATCGCCCTCGCCGCAACCCTGTTTGACTCCCATGAACCCGAGCCTGTAACGGAGGACGTCCACCAGCAGCTCGTTCTCGGTTACCTCGACCCGGTAAGGCCTTCCGTTAACCTTCAGCTCGACCATCACGCGCCTAACACCTCCGAGAGCATCAGGGCCGTGACCCTTGACGTGACCTTCCTCCTGTACTCCGAGGGGAAGTGGACGTCACCCGCAGGCCTGATAGACCTCCTCACCGCATCCTCAACGTCTGCGGCCCTAACCGCGTCTACCCTCTTCCCCCTCACCGCGTCCTCAACGTCCCTCAGCCTACCGGGCCTCAAGCCGTCGGCGAAGGCGACCGCAACCCTGCAGTCCTCTACAGTTTGATCGGAGACGCGCGCACCCACCACGACGCAGAAGGCAGGCATCCTCCGCACGGAGACCGAGAGCTTGCTGAAGGAGAACCTCCAACCATCCCAGACGTACCTGACCCTTACGCCCTCGACCATCTCCGCTCTGAACGAGTCGCGGCGTGCGAGGTAATCCTCGAGGCTGACGGAGTGGTCTCCATCGCGTCCGGCGAGGACGACCTCCGCGTCTGCCGCCAGAAGGACGGGGAGCAGGTCCTCCGACGAGGTGGAAGAGGCTACGGATCCGCCCACGGTGGCGAGGTTCATCACGTGCGGTGAGGTGTGGTTCCTCAGGAAATCTCGGAGGACGTTCCGCATTCCCCACGGTGCGGCATCGACCAGCTCCGAGTGCGTCACCATGCCACCCACGAAGACTCTGCCGTCCTCGCGCCGGATGGCACCGAGCTCCCTAACGGACGAGAGGTCGACGAGCTCCCGCACCTCGAGGAGTCCTTTCTTGATCAGGGGTATGAGCGCGGTCCCGCCCGCTATTGGGTAGACCCCCTCTCCCGAAGAGAGCCTCTCGACAGCCTCCCTGAGGGATGAGGGCCTCGAGACGCTGAATCGAGGCAAGCTGAGGCGCCCCAAGAGGAGCATTCCTTCTCAACGTGTAAAGTGATGAACCCCAAATTATACTCTGAATCGACCCCGCCTATCGGACGATCCTCAGCCTCCGGATGTGCTTCGACCGCTGCTCGAGCGTGTACTGGTCCAGCTTCACCTCCCTCTCGACGACGGGCAGCTCGCGGTGGTGGCCGAAGACCTCTGTTGAGAGATACCTGTCACCCGAGTCGCAGATCACGGTGACGACCCGCCTCAGATCAGGCGAGGCCCTTACGAGCTTGATGGCGGCGGCCACGTTGGCTCCAGAGGATATGCCGCAGAAGATCCCCTCCTCCCTCGTGAGCCTCCTAGCCATCTCTATGGCCTCTTCGGAGCTGACCATCACCACCCCATCGATCAGGGACATGTCCATGTTCCTCGGGATGAAGCCGTCGCCGACGCCCTCTATCTTGTGCCTGCCCCACCTCCCCTCGGCGATCACTGGGCACTCGGAGGGCTCCGCCGCGTACACCTGCACCTTCTGGTCCCTCTCCTTGAGGTACCTTCCTACACCGGTGATAAGGCCTCCTGAGCCGTAGGACATCACGAAGGCATCGATTTTCCCGTTGGTCTGCTCCCAGATCTCAGGGCCCGTCGTCCTGTAGTGCGCGAGCGGGTTGTTCGGGTTCTCGAACTGGTTGGGGAACCAGTATCTGTTCGGGTTCGAGGAGACCAAGGACCTGACCTTCTCCATGGCAATGTCCACGTCCGACTCGCCGCCGGGCGTCAGGAGGACCTCGCCGCCGTAGGCACGGATTAGCTCCCTCCGCTCCACGCTCACGCCCTCCGGCATCACCACGGTCACTTTGTAGCCGAGCACGGTGCCGACGAAGCTGCACGCGATCCCCGCGTTGCCGGTGGAGACCTCGAGGATCTCCATCCCCTCCCTCAGCTCGCCCTTCTCCTCTGCCCTCGTGATCATCTCCCGGTAGATCCGGTCCTTCAGGCTGCCCGATGGGTTGAGCGACTCCATCTTGACCATGATCTCCACGTCCTTGAGGCCCATCGACTGGGGGATTCTGTTGAGCCTGACGAGGGGCGTGTTGCCTATCGCGTTGAGGACCGAATCCGAGAGCTGTCTGAGCCTCCTCACGACGTTAGAGCCGCACTCCCAGACTTAACCTGATCGTCGTTACGAGCCCATGTCACCGTAATATTTCATGCGAAGTGTCTTGAAGACGGATGGGGTCTCTGGAGTTCGTCGATATCGATCGGCTCATCCCGCACGAGGAGGTCATCAGGGGTCTGCTCGAATCCGTGATCTCCGAGCTCCGCTCAACGGGTCTGCTCCTGCATCCGGTGATCGTCTCGAGGGAGCACGGCATAGTTCTCGACGGCAACCACAGGGTCGAGGCGCTCAGGCGAATGGGTGCGAGGAGGGTCCTCGCGTACTCAGTGGACTACATGTCAAACGAGGTCGAGGTGAAGAGGTGGTTCAGGACCGTGAGGAGGGACTTCGACCTCTCCGACTTCCTGAGCAGGATCTCGCGGGACCTCGAGGCCGAGGTCGCACCGGTCGATCCGGAGCGGGCGATGGACGGGATGGCCCTCGACGGGAGGGCGTTCGCCTCGGTCATGGACTCCACCGGCTCGGCCTACCTGCTGAGGTCCGGATCACCGGTCTCGACGTACCAAGCATACAGGATGATGGCGTTCATCGACCGGTTGCTGGAGCCCTACGGGCTCGTCCACCAGCGTGAGGAGGAGGCCCTCGATGGGTTAAGGAGGGGTGAGTGGAGGGCCGTGGTCGCGTCGAGGCCGATCGGGAAGCAGGACGTCATTTGCTCGGCCCTTGAGGGGCTGAGGTTCCCTCCCAAGTCGAGCAGACACGTCGTGAAGGGCAGGGTCCTCTTCGCGATGGTGCCGCTAAAGGTCCTGCTCTCGGAGGACGACTCCACAGCAGAGGCCTTCCTCGAGCGCCTCAAGGGACTGAGGACGGTGAAACTCCCCGCTGGGAGCACCGTCGACAGGTTCTACGAGGAGGAGGTCGTGGTGATGGTGCACGGCATGGAGCTGCGCCACCTCTACCCTCCTCACATCAGGAACCTGTTGGGCTGAACGAGACTCTGCCCTGTCCGAGATCGGTTGAATAGAAGCGGGGCACGTGTTGTGACGTGGACGGACAGGACTGGATCCTGATGCTCCCCGGTCCGACAGATGTGCCCGAGGCCGCCTATCGCGCCATGACCTCCCGGATGATCAACCACAGGGACGAGGGTTTCCGTCAGGTACACCGGGAGGTGCTGGATGGGATCAGGAAGGTCATCGGAGCCGAGTCGGGGGACGTCTTCGTCCTCACCTGCTCCTCGACCGGTGGAATCGAGGCCGCGGTGGCCAACCTCCTCGACAGGAACGATCGGGTCATCTCGTTCGTCAACGGCCTGTTCGCCGAGCGGATGACCGAGGCTGCCAGGTACTACTCGGATAAGGTGGAGGTGATCGAGCTCCCCCTCGGGACGGCACCGACCCTGGAGCAGGTGAAGAGGGAAGTTGAGGGGAAGGGCGCGGACGCGGTCCTTCTGGTCCACAACGAGACCTCCACCGGAGCGTACTGCAGCGACGTCCCCGCGATCGCGGAGTACTGCAGGAGGAACGGAATAGCCCTGATCGTCGACGGCGTCACGTCGATCGGCGGCTACCCGATGGGGCTGAGCAGATGGGGCGTGACCTGCTTCGTCGGCGGCACCCAGAAGTGCCTCGCAGCGCCTCCTGGCCTCGCGGTGCTCTACATCAGCGAGGAGGGATGGGAGAGGGTGGTGAGGAAGCAGAGGAGGCCCCACTACTTCGACCTCGTGACGCACAGGGAGTTCATGAAGAGGTGGGAGACGCCCTTCACGCCGGCGGTATCGCTCTTCTTCGCCCTCCGCGCATCGCTCCAGCACATACTGGAGGTGGTCGGCCTCGAGAGGTGGTTCCGGAACCACGCTGCGGGCGCTGGGGCCTTCTACGAGGCCCTCGAACGGATGGGGATCGAGGTCTTCCCCGCACCGGAGTTCAGGTCGAGGACGCTGATCGCCGGCAGGCTCCCAGCGGGTATCGAGGACGCTAAGCTGACGAGGACGATGAAGGAGCGGTACGGTGTTCACATCGCCGGCGGGATGGGCAAGACGAAGGGCAAGATCTTCAGGATCGGAAACATGGGCATGGTGTCGCCGGAGAGGGTGACAAGAACGCTGGAGGCGCTGAAGGGCAGCCTGAACGAGCTGGGGTTCAGGACGGCCGATTCTGTTGACGTCCGGTCGGTGGTCGAGAGGCACTTCGGCCGTTAGACCAATCCGGGCATCCTTTTCACGTCAACCCAAAGCCAAAGGGCAGGGGTCGCGCTCAACGGGAGTCGAGGCGTCGTGGCAAGGTGGAGGTCTGGAGGGCATCGTGACCGAATGATCGTCGCATGGAGGGGAACGGCGTAAATACTCGCTGAGGGGAGTGAAGTGCGATGGCGAAGGATCCGGTTTGCGGGATGGAGGTCAACGAGAAGACGGCGAAGTACACGTACGAGTACGGCGGCAAAACCTACTACTTCTGCCGCCAGCAATGCCTCGACCAGTTCAAGGCAAACCCTGCCAAGTACGCATCGCGATGAGCGCGGTGGAGCGGAAAAGGCACCTCACCGTCACCGGCAGGCAGATCCACATCAGAGAGGAGTCCGAGAAGGACCAGAGGGTCTGTCCTGTTTGCGGTGAGCGGGGGCTTAGGGTCCTGAAGGTCACCGTTGCCACACACGTTCCGGAGAAGTTCTGGTCGCACCTCACTGAGGGGTTTTACTTCTGCAGCAATCCACAATGCGAGATGTTCTATTTCAACAACGTCAGCAAAACATACTTCCTGAAGGACGAGGTGAAGACGAGGTTCGGGTTGAAGGAGAGACAGCCTCCGAGACCAATATGCTATTGTCTCCAAGTAACGGAGGAGATGATAGAACGAGAGATAATCGAGAAGGGGTGCTGCGACTCATTGGAGGACATCGTGGCCTTCACGAAGGCAGGTACTGGGAAATGGTGCCTCACAACTAATCCATCTGGGAAGTGCTGCAGGGAGTACCTCGGGCTCGTAGTCGACAAATACCTACAGATGGCGAGGGGTACGTCCGCGGAAAGGGCCGTGAGGTCGGTCGCGGAGCAGCTCAAGCAACCGATGTTAACGATAGAGCTGGCTGTGGATGGGATGACGTGCGAGGGTTGCGAGCAGGCCGTGAGGTCCGCGATCGAATCGCTCGGAGGGACCGCTCTCTCCGTCTCCTACCGCGAGGGAAGGGCCATCGCGAGGATTCCGGTCAGCGTGACGGTTGACGAGCTGCTTGCCACGCTCGACTCGATGGGGTACAGGGCAAGGACCGAGAGGGTCACAAGGGGCACGTAGCCGCTCTGCCCTCGGCAGCTCACCTCAACTGGGAGACGCTCTCGGCTATCGTCTTCTCCGCGATGGCGAGGAGCCTCCTCAACCCCTCCTCCGTCACGGACTCTGCGGTGTACTTGATCTGGGGCATGGTGTTTGACGGCCTGATCAGGACCCAGCCGTCGTCGAGATAGGCCTTGACCCCATCTATCGTCAGCGTCTCCTTCGCTATCGAGGAGAGTTTCCTCGCGATGACCTCCATCGCCTTCCACTTGACCTCGTCGTTCGGTAAATTCACGGAGAATATGGTTGACGCGTAGCGCTTCGGCAGCGAGTCGATGAACTCCGAGAGGGGTCTCTCCATGCCGCTCACGGCCTCGGCCATCTTGGCAACGGCGAACAGGCCGTCGTCGAACCCGTGGATCTCGGAGAAGTACAGGTGGTTGCTCTTCTCCGCGCCGATCACAGCACCCACCTCCCTCACCTTCCTTAGCATGAACGCACGCCCGACCCTGCAGAGGACGGGTTCACAGCCCTTCGACCTGATGACCTCCTCGACCACAGAGCTGCAGCTCACGTCGTAAACCACCTTGCCCCTGACGCCGAGCGCTGAGACGAGAACCGCCAGCGAGAGGTCGCCCTCCAAGAGCCTCCCTCTGTCGTCGCAGAAGACGGCCCTGTCAGCGTCGCCGTCGAGAGCTGCACCGAGGTCCAGTCCCTGCTCCCGCACAGTCTTCCTCAGCTCCTCCGCGGTCTCGGGCGTAGGCTCCGGAAGGTGCGCTGGGAACCTGCCATCGGGGACGTCGTTCAGGGGGTGAAGCTCCACACCGATCTCCCGCAGCAACCGCGCGCCGACGACGGCTCCGGCGCCGTTGGAGAAGTCCACAGCGACCTTCAGTTTCCTTCTGAGTCTGACCAGAGACTTGAGCCGCTCTAGATAGCGACCGAGGACGTCGACCCTCTCGGTGCCCGGATCCCTCGACGGCACCCGGACGTTCGCCAGCGACATCGCCGCATCCCTCAGCTCCTCCATCCCCATCCCCTGAGAGATCGTCTCACCCGTTCCGGTGACGAACTTGAACCCGTTCCAGTCGGGAGGGTTGTGCGATGCGGTGACCTGGACGCCTCCGTCGAACCCGCCCTCGACGACGCCCAAGTACAGCGCCGGCGTCGGCACCACACCAGCATCGAAGACCCGGAGTCCCGCGTCCTCCAGCCCAAGCGACAGATACCTGGCCAGCTCGGGACCGCTCAGCCGGACGTCCCGCCCCACCAGAACCTTGCCGCCGCCTACCATCCTGCCGAAGGCGAGGCCCAGCGCGTAGGCCACCTCGCCGTTAACCTGTCTCGGGTAAACGCCCCTGACGTCGTACGCCCTGAATATCGCCGGATCCACGCGATGGGTTAACTCGACGTGCTCTATAATCTTGTACCTCAGAAGGCGAACCGTAAGGTGGCGGCTTTCGTCTTGTGCTCCCGGTTGATCTCGATCAGGAGCTGGACCAACCTCTCCGTCACCCTGGAGTTCCTCAGCGGACCTCCGTAAAGGGGCCTGATGCCCCTGACGCCCCTGAGCAGCTCGATCAGCCGGTATGCGGGCTCCCTCTCTCCGCAGACGACGACGTCCAATTCGGCGCTCAGGTCCTCGAGGAGCGAGGCTGGCGTGTAGTGGAAGGCCGAGACGACGGGGAAACCCCTCAGCTGCTCCTGGAGCGCCTCGGCCGCGGAACCTGCGGAAGGCTCTATGTACCTCGCTGGCCCTCCCAGGTCGGACTCGAGCGGGACGATCGCTGAGACGATCACCGATCCTTCACCGAGTTTCGTGCGAACCGCCTTGGCCACCTCGTACATCCCGGGATACGGCACAGCGAAGACCACGAACTCGGCGCCCTCGATCGCGTCCTCGTTCCTCCTGCCCTCGACGTGAGCGGAGCCGGTCAGCCGTGAGACCTCCTTCGCAACCTCTCTCGCTTTCTCCTCGGACCTCGAGCCGATTACGACGCGGACGCCGCTTGAGGCGAGCCTGATCGCGAGGGCCCTTCCCAGGCCAGCGGTCCCACCGAGGATCGCTACGGTCATCTCTCCACCCGCCAGAGCAGCACCGCGGCTAGCATCGAGTACGCAGCGAGGACGGAGCTCGCAACGGCCATGTGCAAGGCAACCAGCTCAGCCCTAAGCGCAGTCAGCACCACCGCACCTCCCAGGCCTATCTGGACCAGCAACAGAGCTAACGCGAGGACGGCCAGCTTTCGGGCGACCCCGCCGTAACGGATCGATGGGACCGTGACCGCAACGACCGCGAGGAGCACCACAATCGCGAAGGCCCTGTGCGTGAACTCCAGCAGCACCAGCTCGTCTCCGGGGAACGGGCATAGTGGCCAGTCTGGGCAAGCGAGACCCGCACCCCTGGCCGAGACGTAGCTTCCGATCGAGTTCATCACCACGATCGAGACGACCGGCAGCACAGCCCTGATCGGGTTCACGGTTAAGGCGGTTCCTGCGTGCTCAAAAAAGGTGAGCCGTCTCACGACGGTAGTGGGCAGGGTTCCCGAAACCGTTCTGACAGCATAGAGCTATAAGCGTGAAGCTCGTAAAGTTCCCCCTCCCAGAGGGCCCTTACTTCCCTCTCCCATCCTCTCGGCTTTGGAATTCAAAGACACAAGAGTGAACTGCTTATGATAAGCCATACCCCTTATACCTCTCTACTTCATCAACTGCTCAAGGACAGGTATCGCCTGCGTCTCCCCTTCCTGAACCAAAACCTCCTTCAGGAGCTTGGACACTAACTCACATTCCTTATGAACCTGCATTGCGATATGAGATGATAGGAATGATCGGAGAAGCAAACCAAGAACATCTCGATTGGAAGCTGAAGGAGAAAGCCCTTGAGCTGTTCAGGAGACTCGAGCAGATATCAGAGCTTCCGAGGTTTGACGGAGCATGTGTTGATTTCCATCAGAAGAGGCCGGCGATGGTTTTCATAGCGGAGAAAGAGCTGATATCTCAAGTCGAGAACGGAGAGCTCCCGAAGTTCCTAAAAGACAACGACGTCAAGAGGGTTCTGGTTGATGCTTTGTGGCCGAGCAATGTGGGGATTCTGAAGCAACTCGTCGAGAGCGGGGTCGAGGTCTGGGTACTGACCAGACCGTCGGCCCTCCACGGCTGGCGGAAAAAACACGAAGGGAAGCCAAAGGGTCTCGTGGAGTGGTTAGAAAGACACCACCCACAGGTCCTAAAAGGGTTCAAGACGGAGATAAAGAACGACGTCTACGATGCGGTTCTGCTGAGATACGTTAAGCCGAAGTATCAGCGGAGATTGACGAAGGAACATCTGAGGTGTTGGGTAAGCATGCTGTTATATCGGTATGCCAGAAGGAGTCGTCAGGGACTGCTCCAACAGCTCGATGCTCTGCCGGTATCAGAAGACGAAAGGTCGTTGAGGATCGAGATGGTTGAGGACTATCTGATGATGGAGGCAACGAACTTCATTCAGACCATCAAGAGTTGCTATCCTAAGATCTGCGAAATGTTCAAGGATCTGGGCATCGATGACGGAGACGTTGTCACACAGGCGTTCGCCTGCGACGTGTTCATGGAGATTGATGAGACCAGGAGCTTGACCGAGAACTACAGGAAATTCGGACTCGTTCCCGAGAAGGATCGAGAAGGTCTGATATATGACGGTGCTGCCAAGCACTCCTTGGTTCAGTTGACTGCAAGGAGGCTAGGGGTTAACCCGAGATACTTAATCACCGATGAGAAGAGAGCGTTCGTCGAGGAACAGAAGACAACAGTAGAGGTGATCTATAAATGGAAGAGAAAATGGGCCTAGGGCCGTACATAGGACCGAGCGCCTCGGCGGGGGAGACCCGGGCACGGGCGCTTCGACGTTATTAGTCGCCCCCGCCGTGAGGCGGTGAGGCGTACTTAGAGCTATATAGCACCGGCCCGGGCCCCAAACGACCGAGGATGAGGATAACTACGCAGTGCTTTGTGGCTTAATTCTCCGAACTCTTTCGCCTCTGGAACCCTCAATTCCCGGAAACTTTGACGGTGTCATTTGCGCTTTCTCCAAATTTCATATAAGCTTTGCTGAAAAGTATAAAAGCTGGTATGACGACTTACGTCGCATGACAAATCACTTCTTAAACCTTCCCAAAAGTTCATGTAAAAGCTCCCTTCTTCAACCGGAGAACTGCACCTAAAAATCGCGTCTGCAATGCCTAGAGAGCGGAAATAGCCGATGAATTAAGCCACAAGGCACTACGCAGAGAACAGAGAAATAGCAGAAGAGATCAACCCCTCCCCTTTTTCCCTTTTCTTTGTCGCACCAACCTCATCGCATTCTCTCCGACCTGATTCCCTACGTTAACTGCTATTAAGTCACTCTCTCATGGCACCGAACGCGAGCCTAGATTGGGCTTCCAAGAGGTCGAGGTACGAGCGGGTCCTGATCAGGAACCTGAGGGAGGCGCTGGAGGGCAGGTTCAACTTCGCCGTCAAGCACAGCAGGGTGGTGACGTATGTCGAAGACCTGGGTGTTGCTCGGGAGGTCACGAGGAATATTGTTGATGCAGGACCGCGGCAGCAGGATGGGTGAGGTAATCTCCCCGGGTTACGCAGGGATCTCCTCGTCCTAACCGGTACCGCTGACGGTCAGGGCCTTAAGAGCCGGCACACCCTCGGAGAAGCCGATTTATCTGGGACGACACGGTGCTGGGTGGGTTCAATAACTTCATAACGTCGAGGGCGACGAAAGGTCATTGAGGGATATGGCCTCCCAGCAGCGGCTCACGCTCGCCCACTACAGGACGCCGCTCACCAACGACTGGTGTCCTGGCTGCGGCGACTTCGGCATCCTCGCGTCGATCCAGATGGCCCTCGCGGAGCTCCAGATACCGCCCCATAAGGCCGCGATCTTTTCCGGGATAGGGTGCTCCGGGAAGCTGCCGCACTTCGTCAACGCCTACGGGATCCACACCGTACACGGAAGGCCACTTCCCTTCGCGATCGGAGCGAAGCTGGCGAACCCGTCCCTGACCGTGATCGCGGTATCGGGTGACGGCGACGGTTTGGGCATCGGAGCTGGCCACTTCGTCAACGCCGGCCGGAGGAACGTGGACCTGACGTACATCATCCACAACAACGAGGTCTACGGTCTGACGAAGGGTCAGGCCGCGCCAACGATGAGGCTCGGGATGAAGACGAAGGCGCTGGCGAAGCCGAACATCAACGACGCCGTCAATCCGGTTGCCCTGGCGATCGTTTCCGGCTACACCTTCGTCGCAAGGGGATACGCCTACGACACGAGGCACTTGAAGGAGCTGATCAAGCAGGCGATCCAGCACAAGGGAACCGCGTTGGTCGAGGTGCTCCAGCCCTGCCCGACGTACAACGACGTCCACACGAAGGAGTGGTACGGCGGCGAGGACAGGATCGATCCCGCTACTGGCAAACCCATTCCGCGGATCTACAAGCTGGAGGAGACGGGTTACGACGGCGTTGTGAAGACCGGGTCTGAGGAGGAGGTGATCGAGAAGAAGGCGAGGGCGATCGCGAAGGCCTACGAGTGGGGCGACAGGATCCCGATAGGGGTCTTCTACGTCAACCCCTTCGTCCCGAGCTACGAGGAGCGGATAGCTAAGTTGGCCCCGAGCTACCTCCAGGCCCCGCCGGCACTGCAGCCGATAAGGACCAGGTCGCTCAAACCAGCTGCCGACATCACGCCGTTCCTCGAGGAGCTCCTGATCAGGTGACCCTCGCCCTCAGTAGTTCCAAGTTTTTGGAGTTCAACGATGTGGAAGACTTCTGATAGCTCAGACCGTCACGCTGACCTCCACTTTCTCCCTAATCGCAGCCTGGGCGGCCGCGAGCCTCGCTATCGGGATCCTGTACGGTGAGCAGCTGACGTAGTCGAGGCCCGCCTCGTGGAAGAACGCGATGCTGTTAGGCTCGCCGCCGTGCTCTCCGCAGATTCCCACCTCCAGCCTCGGGTTGGCGGCCTTGCCCTCCTGGGTGGCCATCCTGACCAGCCTGCCAACTCCCTCCCTGTCGAGCACCTCGAACGGGTTCTCCTTCAGTATGCCCTTCTCGAGGTAGGGCTGGAGGAACTTGAACTCCGCGTCGTCGCGGCTGAAGGCGAGGGTCGTCTGGGTCAGGTCGTTGGTGCCGAAGGAGAAGAAGTCGGCTACCTTCGCGATCTCGGCTGCGGTAAGTGCTGCCCTCGGCGTCTCGATCATGGTCCCGAACTTGAACGGGATCCTCGTCCCGGTCTCGGCGAAGACCTCCTCGGCCGTCTCCTCGACAAGCTTCCTGATGATCTCCAGCTCCTTAGCGAAGGCCGTCTGCGGCACCATTATCTGGACCTCCGCCGTCTCACCGTCCTCGCGGAGCACCTCTATCGCAGCCCTCAGGATGGCCCTGACCTGCATCCGGTAGATTTCGGGGTTCGTTATCGCGAGCCTGCAGCCCCTGTGCCCTATCATCGGGTTGTGCTCCCTCAGCGCCTCCACCTTTCTGAGGACCCTCAGCTTCTCCTCGATCTCACGCTCGCTGGCGCCCCTGAGCCTCATCTCGTAGATCTCCTTGATCAGCTCCTCCGCGGGCGGCAGGAACTCGTGCAGCGGCAGGTCCAGGAGCCTCACGGTGACCGGCAGGCCTTTCATCGCCCTGAAGATCTCCTTGAAGTCCTGCAGCTGCATCGGGTACAGCTTCTCCAGCGCGGCCCTCCTCTCCTCCTCGGTGGCTGCCATGATCATCTCCCTCACTATCGGCAGACGGTCGGGAGCGTTGAACATCCTCTCGGTCCTGCAGAGCCCAATGCCCTCCGCTCCGAACTCCCTGGCCTTCCTCGCGGCCTCCGGCGTGTCGGCGTTGGCCCTTACACCGAGCCTCCTCCGTTCATCGGCCCACTTCAGGAGCGTCTTCAGCTCCTCCGTCATCTCGGGCTCGATCGTTGGAACCTCTCCGAGCATGACGTAACCCGTTGAGCCGTCTATCGTGATCACGTCGCCCTTCCTGACCACGACGCCCGATGCCGTTACGAACTGCTCCTTCTCGAGGTCTATCGTTATCTCCTCGCAACCGACGACGGCCGGCTTCCCCATGCCCCTCGTGACGACGGCCGCGTGGCTGGTCATCCCACCCCTGCTGGTGAGGACCCCCTGGGCCGCGATGATCCCCTTGATGTCGTCAGGGGTCGTCTCAGGTCTCACGAGTATCACCTTCTCGCCTGCTTTGCCCAGCTCTACGGCCTCCTCGACGCGGAAGACGACTTTTCCGGTGGCGACGCCCGGGGAGGCGTTAAGGCCCTTCGCGATCGGGTTCACCTTGGCGCGCGGGTCGAGGCGCCTGTGGAGCAGCTGGTTCAGGTCAGATGGCGAGACCCTCATCAGGGCCTCCTCGACGGTGATCAGCCCCTCCCTGACCATGTCGACCGCGATCTTCACGGCGGCCTGTGCGGTCCTCTTCCCGTTCCTCGTCTGAAGCAGGTACAGCTTGCCGTCCTCGACGGTGAACTCGAAGTCCTGCATGTCCCTGAAGTGGCGCTCGAGCTTCTCGGCCGTCTCCTTCAGCTGCCTGTAGATCTCCGGGTCGACCTTCTCGATCGGGAGAGGCGTCCTGATGCCGGCGACCACGTCCTCGCCCTGCGCGTTGGGGAGGTACTCGCCGTAGAGGCGCTTCTCCCCGGTCGACGGGTCCCTCGTAAACCCGACCCCGGTGCCCGAGTTGGGGCCAGTGTTACCGAAGACCATCAGCTGGATGTTGACCGCGGTTCCCAGGTCGTCGCTGATCTTGTAGTACCTCCTGTACTCGATGGCCCTCGGGTTGTTCCAGGACCTGAAGACCGCCTCTATTGCCATCTCGATCTGCTTCCATGGGTCCTGCGGGAACTCCTTACCCGTGTGCTCCTTTATGATGCGCTTGAACTCCTCAACGATGGACCTGAGGGCATCGACCGAGAGCTCGTGGTCGTACTTCACGCCCTCCCTCTCCTTGTAGCGCTTCAGCACCTCCTCGAACTTCTCACCTGGTACGCCCATCACGATGCGACCGAACATCTGGAGGAGCCTTCGGTAGGCGTCGTATGCGAACCTCCTGTTGCCCGTCCTCTCCGCGAGGGCCTCCACCACCCGGTCGTTCAGCCCCACGTTGAGGATGGTGTCCATCATGCCGGGCATCGAGTAGGGGGCGCCTGACCTGACCGAGACTATCAGCGGCCTCTCCGGGTCTCCGAGACGCCTACCAACCTTCGCGCTGAGCTGCTCGAGCTTCTGCCTGACCTCCTCGAGGACCTGCTGGGGTACCCTGCCGCCGTTCCTGTAGTACTCACGGCAAGCCTCGGTGACTATCACCATCCCCGGAGGTACCGGGAGGCCCACAGAGGTCATCTCCACGAGGCCGTAACCCTTCCCGCCGAGCTCGAACCTCGTCAGGCCCACCGCCTCCTCGAACAGGTAAACGTAGCGTCCCATTGCCCGATCGCAGTAATTTCGCAGGCAATTGATAAAAACCTCACTTTGTGAGGTCTCCACTACAGGTTTGCCCTCAGGGATATCTCCGGGCTGTACCGATCACAACCCGTGGGAGACCTGCTCGGCAAGGTGGCGCTCGTCACCGGTGCCTCGCGCGGCATAGGGAGGGCGATAGCGATCGGACTCGCGAGGGAGGGGTGCGATGTCGTCTGCAACTACCTCGCACGCGATGAGGAGGCCGCCGTGACCGCGAGGGAGATCAAGGAGCTGGGGAGGGAGGTGATGCTGGCTAAGGCCGACGTCTCGATTAGGGAGGAGGTGGACCGGATGGTCTCAGATGCGCTGGACAGGTTCGGGCGGATCGACATACTGGTGAACAACGCCGGCGTCTTCATGCGCGGAGGAGTTCTGGACGACGTCGCCATACTGGACGCGCTGTACGCGGTCAACGTCAAGGGCGTGGTCAACTGCACTGCTGCGGTCGTTCCCTCGATGATCGCGAACAGGTACGGAAGGATCGTGAACGTCACCTCGATAGCGGGCCTCGGGACCTCGGCCAGGAACACGACGTACTACGCGATGACCAAGGCGGCGATCGTGGTGCTGACCAAGAGGCTCGCGCTGGAGCTCGGCGAGTACGGGATAACCGTGAACGCCGTGGCACCGGGCGTTATCGCCACCGACATGATACTGGGGAGGCCGGCAAAGGAGGCGGAGGAGAACATCAGGTGGGCAGAGTCGAGGACGGTCTTGAGGCGGATCGGCAGGCCGGAGGAGGTGGCTGACGTCGTGGTCTTCCTGGCGTCAGATAGGGCGTCGTTCATCACGGGTCAGGTCATAACCGTCGACGGAGGTAGAATGGACTTCCTCTCCCACTCTGCCTGATCCCGCAAAAGGCTGATAGAGGCCCGGGAGGGACTTTAAGCGCCAGCGGTTGAGGACGAGGAGGGCGCTGATCCAGCGGATCGCGAGGCACCTCGAGTCAGAGGGATACGAGGTGGAGATCGGCGAATCGACGATCACGTTCAGGTCCGATAGGGCAACCGGAACGGTCAGGATCGTAGAAGACGACGCGTCGGTATCCGATCTGCTCTCCGCGGCACTCGAGGCGTACCACGACTCTTCGAGGGGGATGCTGGCGTACGTCGCGGCCCCATCCATTTTGATCGAACGCGTTGGGGTGCACGTCTTCAGGTTCCACGGCCTCGGGCTGCTGAGGTACACGGGCACAGAGGTCGAGGAGGTGGTGCCGCCGAGGACCCGGGAGGTGGAGCTGACTGAGCGGGAGCCGGAGGCTCGTCAGGAGGAGCGCGGTGGGACTCAGCGCGACGTCGGAACTGAGGTCTTGACGAGAATGTTGGGGATGCTCGAGGAGCTTCTCAGGAAGGTCGAGAACCTTGAGGCGCGAGTATCCTCTGAGACCCTCGTCCGCGAGAGGGCGCCAGCAGAGGTTTCTGCGGAGATCACAGAGGTCCTGCGCAGGCTTCAGGAGCTGGAGGCGAGGGTGGCGGCGCTCGAGGGGTTGAGGAGGCTCGTCGCGGAGGTCGATGCGCTGAGGGCGAGGGTCGAGTCGCTGGCCCGACAGCTGGCGTCCATCGCGTCGCAGAGGCAGGAGACCGCAGTTGCTGCTCGACCAGAGGAGAGACGGGGGCCTGAACCGGCAAGCGAGATTGAGCGGTCGGAGCTTCCCAGCTTCCTCAAGGACAACCCGTGGGTCGAAATTCTGTCGAGGAAGGGTCGTGAAAGAGCTTAGCCTCTCTCGGTCACACGTTACCTTTGTCGTCCATGAAAAATAAAAATCCCGGGAAAACATAATACCTCAGTGGGTGAGGGAGATGGCGATCGAGCGCGTGAAGACGTACATTCAGGGATTCGATGAGATCGTGAACGGCGGCATACCGAAACGGAACGTCGTTCTGCTGAGCGGAGGACCAGGTACCGGCAAGTCCATCTTCGGCTACCAGTTCCTGTACAACGGACTCAAGAGGGGCGAGCCTGGGGTTCTGGTGGCGCTCGAGGAGCATCCTGTTCAGGTCAGGGTCTCCATGTCCCAGTTCGGTTGGGACGTGAGCGAGTTTGAGCGCGATGGGACCTTCGCGATAGTCGACGCCTTCACCGCAGGCATCGGCGAGGCCGCCAAGAGGGAGAGGTACGTCGTCAGGGCCCCCGACGACTACATGGCCCTCATCGACGTCCTGAGGGAGGCGCTTCGTGAGACCAGAGCGGTCAGGTGCGTCATCGACTCGGTGACCACGCTGTACATCACGAAGCCGGCCGCTGCGAGGGGGATCGTCCTCCAGCTGAAGAAGGTCCTCTCCGGCATGGGCGTGACATCGATACTGATCTCCCAGGTGAGCGTGACGGAGAGGGGGTTCGGAGGGCCGGGCGTGGAGCACGCCGCCGACGGAATAGTGAGGCTCGACCTGGACGAGATAGACGGCGAGCTGCGGAGGAGCATAATCGTCTGGAAGATGAGGGGGACTGCGCATTCGATGTCTAGGCACCCGCTCGAGATCACGGACCAGGGCATCGTAGTCCACAGCTCGAAAAGGTTCACGGCGCCGAGGAGGGTCGCGCTCGAGGAGGTCGGAGCTGGAGGTGAGGGCGATGGCTGAGGTGCCGCTCTCGCCGGTCGGAAGGGAGGAGATCCACAGGCTCGAGGCCGCGCTGCTGATAGCGTCGCTCTTCAGCCGGGAGGCAATCGAGGAGCTCAGGAACCCCGAAGGGCGCCTAACATGGGTGGACAGCCTCGCGGTTGCGGCGGCCGCGTTGGCCAGGGAGAGGGCGAAGATGCCCGTCACCCAGATCGCGGAGGAACTGGGCAGGACCGAGGCCACAATAAGGGCCCACCTGTCGGGCAGGACGAAGGCCGGGAAGCTGGTCAGGGAGACCTACGAGCGCTTCTTGAAAGAGGGCGTCAAGATCGAGGTGCCTGAGCTGTTCAGGAGCCTTCAGCAGACGCTGACGGAGGAGCAGCAGAGCCGGGAAGTGGAGGAGCTCCGGAACAAAGTTCAGGAACTCGAGGCCAAGGTGAGCGCCCTCTCCGCCGAGGTCGAGCGGCTCAGGGCGATCCGGTCCCAGGTTTTGGAACTGCTCGATGGGCTGGAGAGGACGGTCCAGCAGCTGAGGGCCACGGTCTCGAGCTCCTGAGAGGGCCTTTGCCCTCATCGAGTCATCACTATTTCAACGGAACAGGTTGCGGCACCACAAACCACATTTAGTGGGTTCCGCTGCACGTTCTGATGTCCGAGGCGCTGCTGGTCCTCGGCGACGGGACCGTGGTGAAGGGAAGGGGATTCGGAGCCGAGGGGGAAGCCTTCGGAGAACTGGTCTTCACCACCTCCTTCTCAGGTTATGAGGAGACCCTGACGGACCCTTCCTACAACGGCCAGATCGTCCTGTTCACGTACACTCACATAGGCAACTACGGAGCGTGGACCTGCGGGCTCGAGTCGAGCAGGATCTGGGCTGAGGGCGTGGTGGTCAGGAGCGCGTGCGGCTACCCTTCGAACGCGAAGAGCAGAGGGACGCTCGACGAGTTCCTGCGGGAGCACGGAGTCGTGGGGATGGAGGGCGTCGATACGCGGGCGCTGACGGTGAGGATCAGGGAGCATGGGACGGTTCCTGCGGTCCTCGTCCACGGCGACGTCTCATCCGTCGACGTGAACGGGCTGCTGGAGAGGCTGTCGGCCTGGCGTTACGAGACCGACCTGGTGAGGGAGGTGACGTGCGGTACCGTGGAGGTCCTCGGATCTGGACGGAAGACCGTGGCGCTCCTCGACTGCGGCGTGAAGATGGGCATCGTCAGGAGGCTCCTCAGCTCGAACGTCACCGTGGTGAGGTTCCCCGCCTGGACGGAGGCCGATGAGATCCTCTCCTGGAGACCGGACGGCGTCCTCGTCTCCAACGGCCCCGGAGACCCGACGGTGATCGGATACGCGATCGAGACCGTGCGAAGGCTGATCGGAAAGGTCCCCATGATGGGGGTCTGCCTTGGACACCAGCTGATAGCGCTCGCGATGGGGTGCAGGACGTACAAGATGAAGTTCGGGCACAGGGGGACCAATCACCCGGTGAAGGACCTGAAGACCGGGAGGATCCACATCACGCTGCAGAACCACGGATACGCCGTAGATCCCAGGTCGATCGAGGGAACCGGGCTAAAGGTCAGACAGATCAGCCTCAACGACGGAACCGTCGAGGGCCTCGAGCACGAAGACCTGATGGTCCTGACCACGCAGTACCACCCCGAGGGTCATCCTGGGCCCTCCGACGCCGACCGGGTCTTCGACGAATTCCTGGGGTGGTTGTGATGCCCAAGCTCGACTGGATCAAGAGCGTCCTGGTCATAGGCTCGGGCCCGATCGTGATAGGTCAGGCGGCCGAGTTCGATTACTCGGGGTCCCAAGCTTGCATAGCGCTGAGGGAGGAAGGGATCAGGACGATAGTCGTGAACTCGAACCCGGCGACCATACAGACCGACTTCGAGATAGCCGACGTGGTATACATCGAGCCTCTGGTCCCTGAGGTGATCGCTGAGATCCTGAGGAAGGAGCGGCCCGACGCGATCCTGCCGACGATGGGAGGACAGACAGGCCTGAACCTCGCCGTTAAGCTCCAGGAGATGGGGGTCCTCGACGAGCTGGGCGTGAAGGTGATAGGGACGCCGGTGGAGGCGATCAAGAGGGCAGAGGACAGGAGGCTCTTCCACGATCTGGTCACGTCCATCGGGGAGAGGATACCGAGGTCGATCGAGGTGGGCAGCTTCGAGGAGGCTGTGGATGCGGTCAGGGAGCTCGGCGGCTTCCCGGTCCTCTGCAGGGCCAGCTACGCCCTCGGCGGGACTGGATCGGGTGTCGCCCGGAACCTCGATGAGCTCAGGCGCCTCGTGAACGCGGGTCTTATGGTGAGCATGAACGGAAGGGTTGCGATCGACGAGTACCTCGACGGATGGAAGGAGTACGAGCTCGAGGTGATCCGGGACTCCGCTGACAACTGCATCTCGGTCTGCCCGATGGAGAACGTCGACCCGCTCGGGATCCATACCGGCGAGAGCATTGTGGTGGCGCCTGCGCAGACGCTCACGGATGAGGAGTACCACGTCCTCAGAAGGGCCGCGTTCAAGGTGGTGAGGGCCATTGGTGTGGTCGGGGCATGCAACATCCAGTTCGCCGTCAACCCTGAGAGCTTCGAGTACGCCGTGATCGAGGTCAACCCCAGGGTCAGCAGGAGCTCCGCCCTGGCATCCAAGGCGACCGGGTACCCCATCGCGAGGGTGGCTGCGAAGATCGCGCTCGGTTACACCCTCGACGAGATACCGAACCGGGTGGTGGGGAAGGTCACCGCAGCGATGGAGCCGACGGTGGACTACGTGGTGGTGAAGATACCGAGGTGGCCGGTTGACGTCTTCGAGACGATGGATCCCGTGATAGGGACGATGATGAAGTCCACGGGCGAGGCGATGGGCATCGGCAGAACCTTCGAGGAGGCGCTCCAGAAGGCAATCTCATCGCTCGAGATCGGTAGGCTCGGTCTCTACTCGGAGGACGAATGGCCGCCCGAGAAGGTGAGGGAGCTCCTCGCTAAGCCGACCTGGCAAAGGGTCTTCGCGATCAGGAGGGCTTTCCTGCTCGGGATGACCGTGGACGAAATTCACGCCCTGACCAAGATCGACCGGTGGTTCCTGAACGGGATCAGGAGGATCGTGGAGACCGAGCAGAGGCTCCGGAGGACTTCCGTCGAGGACCCGAACTTCCCCGAGCTGCTGAGGGAGGCCAAGAGGATGGGCTTCACGGACTGGCAGATCGCGAGGCTCACGGGCCTGACCGAGGAGGAGGTGAGGCGCATCAGGAAGAGGCTGGGGGTGGTGCCGGTCTTCAAGATGGTCGACACCTGTGCCGGCGAGTTCGAGGCGGTGACGCCCTACTACTACTCGACCTACGAGGAGACCGACGAGTCGAGGGCAGAGACCGGAAGGAGGAGGGTCCTGATCGTCGGCAGCGGGCCAATTAGGATCGGTCAGGGTATCGAGTTCGACTACTGCTCGGTGCACGCGGCAATAGCGTTGAGGGAGGAGGGGATAGAGGCGGTGATCGTGAACAACAACCCCGAGACGGTCAGCACCGACTTCGACGTCTCCACGAGGCTCTACTTCGAGCCGATAACCTTCGAGCACGTGATGAACGTGATAGAGCGGGAGAGGCCCGAGGGGGTCATACTGCAGCTCGGCGGGCAGACGCCCTTGAAGCTGGCCAAGAGGCTCGAGGCGGCCGGGGTTAGGGTGCTCGGCACTAGTCCGGAGAGCATCGACATCACGGAGGACAGGGACAGGTTCCGGAGGTTCCTTGAGCGGTTGGGGATACTACAGCCACAGGGCGCGACGGTCAGGAGCGTCGAGGAAGCTGTTCGAGTCGCCGCAACCATAGGTTACCCGGTGCTCGTCAGGCCCTCCTACGTGCTCGGCGGCAGGGCTATGGGCGTGGTCTGGTCGGAGCGCGAGCTGAGGGAGCTGGTCGAGGACGCCATCCAGGTCTCTGAGGATAGGCCGGTCCTGATCGACAAGTACCTTCACCCAGCGGTCGAGGTGGACGTGGATGCGCTCTCCGACGGCGAGGACGTGTTAGTTTGCGGGATCCTGGAGCACATAGAGCTCGCGGGCGTCCACAGCGGTGACGCTGCTATGGTTATACCTCCGGTCTCGCTCTCCCAGAGGGCCGTCGAGAGGATCAAGGAGTACACCAGGCGGATCGCGCTGGAGCTGAAGGTCGTGGGTCTCCTGAACGTCCAGTTCGCGGTGATGGGCGACGAGGTCTACGTCCTCGAGGTCAACGCGCGGGCCTCCAGGACAGTTCCGTTCCTCAGCAAGGTGATCAACGTGCCGATGGCTAAGGTCGCCACGAAGCTGATGCTGGGCAAAAAGCTGAGGGAGCTCGGGCTGACCTCGGAGGTAACCCCGCGCTTCGTCGCTGTCAAGGAATCGGTCTTCTCGTTCGCGAAGCTCCCGGGCGTCGACCCGGTGCTCGAGCCGAGGATGAAGTCGACCGGCGAGTGCATGGGCATCGGAAGGTGCTTCGAGGAGGCGTACTGGAAGGCCGAGCTCGGTGCGAACAACCCGATACCGGCTGAGGGAAGGGTTCTGATGGCGGCCGACGGGTCGAGCGTTGAGGAGGCCCGTTACGTGATCTCGCAGCTCAAGTCGCTGGGGTTCGAGGTGCTCCTGCTCAGCGAAGTCGAGGGTGACGTCGGCGGTCTCCCAGATATTGCTGACAGGATACTGGAAGCCTCCTCCTGGAGGGACGAGGTGGACGCGGCGGTGGCGCTGAGGTCTGAGCGGGTGAAGATGGTGGTGGACCTCAGGCGAAAGGCGGGAAGGTCGGACCTAACGGGCTACCGGCTCCGGAGGGGCGCCGTCATCACCGGCA
The DNA here is from genome assembly GCA_030059665.1 of Candidatus Calditenuis fumarioli. Classification (GTDB taxonomy): domain Archaea; phylum Thermoproteota; class Nitrososphaeria_A; order Caldarchaeales; family Calditenuaceae; genus Calditenuis; species Calditenuis fumarioli. The sequence continues at coordinate 220,323 of JANVYR010000001.1, read as the reverse complement.
TCCCGTACGTCACAACGTACCAGGGCGTCTCAGCAGCCATCAGGGTCGTACGGTGGATCAGGTCCTCAAGCCCCGAGTTCAGGTCGCTGAACGAGCTGCACTCGGTGGCTCCGGAACGCCCGGCCGTAGGAAATTCGGGTGTGGGCGCGACCGGTCTCGACGACGCGTAAGGACTAGAGGGGACTTAGGATCTCCTTTTCCGTTTCGTGAGACTTTACTTAAATACAGGGGAACGCAATTATCATCAGCAGAGACGGAAGATGCAGACCTCTAAGCTCGCTCGGTTGGAGGAGCAAGCCATTCGCATCCTCCTAGAGCACGAGGAGGGAATCCTGCAGTCGGAGCTCTGGCACATGCTCGGCATCTCGAGCAGGGAGGGGTCGAGGCTGGCCATCAAGCTGGAGAAGAAGGGCATAGTGAGGAGGGAGAAGGTGCTCGCGAACGAGAGGTGGACGCTCAAGCTGATCCCGCTCATCAAGCGGTTCGATCCGTCGCCCCTCTTCGGCGCTCCCTGTCCCCTCTGCCCCTTCAACCCCAACTGCGGCCCCGACCAGAGCGTCAGCCCGGTGGGATGCACCCTGATCGAGGACTGGGTCATCAGGTCGTACCGCGAAGGCCGGAAAGAAGTCTCCTGATGGGTAATCGGGACCAGAGCCTTCACGTTTTGAACTCTCCGGTGATGACTGTGTCCTCTGCGAAACCGGCAGAGCAGTCAACCAGTTAGGAGCGCGCAAGTGCCACTCATGCGTTAACTCAAAAGAGGTTAATATTATGAGGATGCCGACCATTCGCCGATGGTGAGCACGACGGCCGAAGCCGTCTACTCCCTCTTCGACACGTTCCTCACCCTGGGCACTATCGTCTTCTTCGTGGTGCTGGGCTACATGCTGTACCACCTGATCAAGCACGTCAGGGCAAAGGAGGTGAAGGGGAGGGACGTGGAGCTGGGCGAGCTGCCGACCTCGGAGGGCTTTCCGTACAGGTTGCTGATCTCCATTGCGCTGAGCGCGACGATCGTGACAACGCTGATCTTCAGCACGTTCTCGACCCTCGCGTACCTCGAGACGCCTCCGGCTGATGCTCTCGAGATCAGGGTGACCGCGTTCCAGTGGGGCTGGGAGTTCACCTACCCGAACGGCAAGACGGTCCTGGGTGAGGCGCGCGTTCCGATAGACAGGCCGATCAAGTTCTACGTCACCAGCAGGGACGTCTTCCACAAGTTCGGCGTCCTCTCCCTCGGCATCGGGATCGACGCGGTACCGGGGAAGATCAACACCTACTGGACCGTCATCAGGGTACCTGGGACCTATGAGGTCAGATGCTTCGAGCTCTGCGGGACCGGTCACGGCGTGATGACCGGCAGGATCGTCGCGGTCACGGAGCAGGAGTTCAAGGCCTGGTACGAGGGGGGTGGTTGAGATGGCGCATCAGGGTCAGCACCTTCCCGCCTCTTCGATCAGGCGCTGGCTGACGACGACCGACCACAAGGACGTCGGAATCCTGTATCTGGTCACTTCTCTCTACTTCCTGATCGTCGGCGGGACCCTTGCGCTGCTCTTCAGGTTCCAGCTCGCCGATCCGGCGATAAAGCTGCTGAACCCGCAGCAGTTCAACCAGGCCGTCTCAATGCACGGCCTGATCATGATACTTTTCGTGATCTCACCCCTGGCCTTCGCGCTGGCTAACTACGTCGTGCCCCTCCAGATAGGAGCGAGGGATCTCGCCTTCCCGAGGCTGAACGCGCTGAGCTACTGGCTATATCTCTTCGGAGGCGTCCTCACGCTCATCTCGTTCTTCCAGGACAGCGCGATAGACGCAGGATGGACCATGTACGCACCTCTGACGACCTCGCGGTTCTCGCCCTACGTAGGCGTCAACACAGGCGGTCTCGGGCTCGCGCTCCTGACGGCGTCTGTGACCGTCTCCACGGTGAACTTCGTCGTCACGATATTCAGGTCCAGGGCCCAGGGCCTCACGATACGGAGGATGCCGCTCTTCACCTTCTCGGTGCTCCTGACGGTGCTGATGATGCTTTACGCATTCCCGCCTCTGCTGGCTGGGATCATCCTGTTGGCTTCCGACAGGCTCTTGGGCACGGTGTACCTCTCGAGCCCTGAGGGCGGATCACTGCTCTGGGACCACGTCTTCTGGTTCTTCGGCCACCCTGAGGTGTACATCGTCCTCTTCCCGGCGCTAGGCGCAATGGCAGAGATCATCCAGGCATCGACGAGGAGGCACCTCTACGGAAGGACCGCAGTGATGGCGGCCATGACCATCGTGGCTGTGCTGAGCTTCCTCGTCTGGGGTCATCACATGTTCAACACGGGAATCAGCCAGGACATCAGGAGGGTCTTCACGATAACGACGATAGCTATCTCGATACCATTCGACGCCATCATCCTCTCCTACATCTACTCCCTTGCGAAGGGGAAGATCAGGGTCAGCACGCCTTTGCTGTTCGCGGTTGGCTCGATAGGCGTCTTCATCGTCGGCGGCATAACAGGAGTCTTCCTGGGGTCCAACGCGCTCGACTACATACTGAGGGGGACGTACTTCGTCGTGGCGCACTTCCACTACACCATGGTTGGCGGCGGTCTGCTGGGGCTCATCGCAGGCCTCTACTACTGGTATCCGAAGATGACCGGGAGGATGTTCGACGAGAAACTCGGGAGGATCCACTTCGTCACCGCGATTATAGGGTACAACCTGCTGTACTTCCCGCTCTTCCTCGCGTGGCAGACGCCCAGGAGGGTTCCGATCTACCAGCCCGAACTGCTGCCGTACCACCAGCTGGCGACCATAGGAGGGCTGATCTTCGGCCTCTCGTTCCTGATCATGTTCTGGAACTTCCTCTACAGCCTCCGGAACGGCAGCCCAGCGGGGAGCAACCCTTGGGACGCCTTCACGCTGGAGTGGGCCACCGAGTCGCCGCCACCGCCCGGCAACTTCCCCGCGATACCGAGCTTCGCTGGAGGCAAGCTCGCGTTCGTCTCGATGAACGGTGCCCACTCCCACCTCGCTGAGGCGACACACCACTCGATCTACCCGTTCGCGGTGAGCCTGGGAGCGTTCCTCTCGCTGGCTGGCCTCACGGTGCACAACGCGCTGCTGATACCCGGCCTGATCGTCTTCGCGCTGTCTGTGGTGGGATGGGCAAGGGAGCGCTTCATCGCCCACGAGGAGCCCTTCGGCGAGCGGTGGCCGTTCGAGAAGATCGACAGGGTCAAGCTGGGCTGGTGGACGTTCATCGCCTCCGAGGTCACCCTCTTCGGCGTGCTGATCTCCGCGTACCTGTTCGTCAGGTCGGCCAGCAGCTCCTGGCCCGCACCCGGCGAGATGCTGGACATTTGGCACGGCGCCACCAACACCTTCATACTGTTGACGAGCAGCCTGACCGTTGTCCTCGCGCTCGCCTCAGCCAGGGCAGACAAGAGGAGTCTGACCGCGGGGTTCCTGGGTGCGACGCTGCTGCTCGGTCTCGCCTTCCTGTTCAACAAGTACAACGAGTGGAGGGAGCTATTCGAGCACGGGATCACCTTCTCGAGCTCGCTGCCGGCCTCGACGTTCTTCCTCACGACCGGCGTACACGGCGCCCACGTCACGGCTGGACTGCTGGCGCTGATCTACCTGATCTACCGGGCAGCCAAGGGCCACTACGGCAAGGACAACTGGGAGGCGATCGAGTACTTCGGCTACTACTGGCACTTCGTCGACATAGTCTGGGTATTCCTCTTCCCGCTCTTCTACCTGATCTGAGGCCGACCCCCACGCGATTTTCTCGGCAGACCTGTGCCACCGATAAGCCACGGTCCGCAGGCCGGACCATCACTTATTAGTCGAGCTGGGACAGGTAGCACAGGGCTTGATCCGTCTCGGCCTGATAGGGAAGACCAACACCGGCAAGACCACGTTCTTCAACGCGGCCACCCTCCAGTCGGCCGAGGTCTCCACCTACCCCTTCACCACTAAGCAGCCTAACTACGGCATAGCATACGCGCTGAGCCCATGCGTGGACAGCGAGTTCAACGTGAAGTGCAACCCCAAGTCGGCGCCGTGCGTCGACGGCTGGCGGTACCTCCCGCTCGAGCTGATAGACCTTCCTGGGCTGATCAAGGGAGCGTGGGCCGGGAAGGGGCTCGGCAACCAGTTCCTCTCGGTGGCATCCCAGTCGGACGCGCTGCTCCACGTGGTCGACGCGTCGGCCAGCGTCGACGAGGAGGGAAGGCTGACGGAGCCAGGGAAGGGCAACCCGGTGGCAGACGTGTACGACATCGAGGAGGAGCTGGTGATATGGCTGATGAAGGTGCTCGAGAGGAACGAGGAGCGGATATCGAGGGCCCTCAGGTCAGGGAAGTCCCTGCCGGAGGCGATGGCTGAACCGCTGAGGGGGATGAGGGTTACGGAGCAGCACATCGAGATGGCGTTGCGGCTGGCGGGGCTGAGCAACAAGGACTTCGAGAACTGGAACATGAACGACGACAGGAAATTCGCGCAGGTGCTGAGGGAGGTGACCAAGCCGACGATAATCGTGGCCAACAAGATAGACGTCGAGGGATCGGAGAAGTTCTACCAGGAGCTGGTGGAGAAGTTCCCCGACAGGATAGTGGTTCCGGTGAGCGCCGAGGCGGAGCTGATCCTCAGGAGGGCCGAGCAGAAGGGGCTGATCAGGTACAAGCCGGGCGAGGAGAAGTTCGTGATCACCGGAGGGAGCGCGCTGACGGAGCAGCAGAGGTGGGCGCTCGACGTCATCAACGAGCGCGTCTTCGGGAAGTACATGCGCACCGGTGTCCAGTTCGCGATCAACGTCGCTGTCTTCAAGCTGCTAAGGATGAACGTGGTCTATCCGGTCTACGACGTCCGGACGCTGACCGACAGGCAGGGGAACGTGCTGCCCGACGCGTTCCTCGTGCCCGCTGATGCGACGGTGAGGGACCTCGCCGAGCGGATCCACAAGGACCTCGCGAAGGGCCTGCTGTACGCCATCGACGTCAGGACAGGCCTCAGGCTCCCGGCGGACTACAGGCTGAAGGACAGGGACGTGATCAAGATCGTCTCGACGACGGCCCACGGGTGAACCGATCGGGATGGTAACGGACGAGTCGAGGCTCCGGCTACTGCTCTACAAGTGGGCGTTGAAGAACGCGCTCGACCACGGCGGCAGGGCCCAGGAGAAGCCAGTGATAGCGAAGGTCGTGGCGGAGGACCCGGGGGCGAAGGCGGCGATGTCGTTCCTGCTCCGGGAGGTGAAGGCCGTGGTGGAGCGAGTGAACGCCATGAGCCTCGAGGAGATAGCGCAGGCCCTTTCGGAGATAGACCCGTCGCTTCTGACCGAGCGGAGGGCGAGGGAGGAGAGGAGGACGCTGCCGCCGCTGCCGAACGCCGTGAAGGGGAACGTGGTGACGAGGCTGCCGCCGGAGCCCAGCGGGTTCATGCACATAGGCCACGCGCTGAGCGGGCTCCTCAACTACCTCTACAAGGAGATGTACGGCGGCAAGCTCTGGCTCCGGTTCGAGGACACGGATCCGAGGAAGGTGAGACCGGAGTACTACGACTCCTACAGGGACGGGTACTCGTGGGTCGGGATCAGGTGGGATCACGAGAAGAACAACAGCGACGACATGGAGCTCTTCTACGAGCACGCCAGGCGGCTGATAGAGGAGGGGAAGGCGTACGCATGCACGTGCGACAGGGAGCGGATGAGGAGGCTCAGGGCTGAGGGCGTCGAGTGCGAGCACCGGTCCAGGGAGAGGGAGTGGCACCTCGAGATGTGGGACGGCATGCTCTCGGGCAGGTTCGGTGAGGGCGAGGTCTCGCTCAGGCTGATGGGGGACATGAGGTCAGCCAACACAACCCTCCGGGACCCGGTGATCATGCGGATCGTCGACCACCCGCACCCCCTGAAGGGCGATCGCTATCACGTATGGCCGACGTACGACTTCGCCGTCAGCATAGAGGACGCCGTCTGCGGGGTGACGCACGTCCTGCGCACCTCCGAGTTCGCGCTGAGGAACGAGCTGCAGGACCTGATCAGGAGCTACCTGGGGATGCCCAACCCGACCTACGTCGAGTACGAGAGGTTCGAGTTCGAGGGCACGCCGGTGGCGAGGAGGGAGATCAGGGCGCTGATCGAGAAGGGCGTGATCGGAGGATGGGACGACCCGAGGCTCGCGACCGTGGCGGCGATCAGGCGGAGGGGGATAGTGCCGGAGGCGCTGAGGGAGTTCGTCCTGAGGTACGTGGCCATGACCCAAAGCCGGAAGGTCTACTCGTGGGAACTGCTGCACGCCATCAACAGGCGCCTAATCGACGGAACCACGCCACGGATGTTCTTCGTAGACGGCCCAGCTCTGCTGAAGTTGCGCGGCTTTGAGCCCGTCGAGGTCGAGCTGCCGCTCCACCCGGAGGGTCACATGGGGACGAGGAAGATTAGGGCCTCAGGGGAGCTGTACGTGAGGTTCCAGGACCTGCTCGAGGTGGGCGTTGGAGGAGTTCTTCGGCTCAAGCACCTGGCCAACGTGAGGGTCCTCGAGATAGGAGACGGGAGGGCCCTCGGCGAGGCGCTGCCCGGTCCACCCGAGCCCGGGATGAGGGTGGTCCAGTGGGTGCCGGTCGAATCGGCGGTTCCCGTGAGGGTCCTCGTGCCGGGGCCGCTCTTCGGTCCGGACGGCGCCTTCAACGAGGAGAGCCTGCGGGTGGTTGAGGGGTACGCGGAGCGAAACGTCCTGAACCTCAAGAGAGGCGATAGGGTCCAGTTCGAGAGGTTCGGTTACTGCGTCCGGGACTCGGACGAGGAGCCGGTGTTCGTCTTCACGCACCGGTGACGCTCCCCTTCCTGACGTACTGCTCGTGGCCCCTCGGGCAGATGACGTAGTATTTGTCGCCCCTGTCCTCCGCGTGGACCGCCTCGACCTCTATCCTGCAGATGACGCACCTGAACCTCATCGCCCATCACGGAACCTTCCTGAAGATCAACCTGCCTTCCTCGAGGACCAGCTCGAACTCCTCGTTCACCTCGAACCTCACACCGAGCCTCTCGTACTCCTCCTCGGTGAGGTACAGGACGATCTTGGGCAGGAAGCGGTCGCGCTGGACCGGGACGAACCCCATCGACTGGAGCTGCGTCATCAGGGACTGGAAGAGCTGCTGGGCCATCACGAACTCCTCGGACACAACTCCCCTGGCTGCCTGCTGGTACGTGCTCCTGACCTCGACCAGCTCGATGACCTTCCCGGGCCTCCCCGTGTCGGGGTCGTTGTAGGCCGTCACCCTGAAGACCCTTACCCTGGTCACCGCGCTCACCCGGTAGCGGTGCTTAATTTCGGTACCTGAGAGGGGCTCATGTCATCATTAAATGCAGACCGTAGGAGGGCCTGTTGTGAGCGAGAGGACGTTCGTTATGCTGAAGCCGAGCGCCGTCGAGCGCGGCCTGATGGGCGAGATCATCTCGAGGTTCGAGAGGAAGGGGCTGAAAGTGGTGGCGATGAAGCTGATCAGGATGCGGCGGGAGGACGCCGAGCGGCTCTACGCCGTCCACAGGGGCAAGCACTTCTACGAACAGCTGGTCTCCACCATCGCCGGCAGAAGGGTCGTCGTGATGGTCCTGGAGGGGAGGTCAGCGATCTCGGTGGTCAGGAAGATGCTGGGCGCCACGGACCCCGTCAACGCGGAGCCTGGAACCATCAGGGGAGATTTCGGCCTCGACATAACCGACAACCTGGTCCACGCCTCTGACAGCGCCGAGAGCTACGAGTACGAACACCGGATCTTCTTCAGCGAGTCGGATCTGGTGGCCTGAGGATCCACCCGATAACCCTGCGTGCAAAATTTATATCATAAACCCCATTCTTCATGCCGGTGGCGGTAAGGGAGAGGACGACCGGCAGAACGGGGCAGGCGGAGTTCCCTGAGGTCGGCGGCCTCCGGGAGGAATGGATTTCGAGCCTGAGGGAGCTCGAGGTCATCAGGGACGCGATGGTCCACGTGACGCGCAACCTGCTCATGGGCATCGTGGACCGTGCGACGTACCTTGACCTGATGACGAGGTACTACGACGGCATCAGGAGGATTTTACTGAACGCCCTGGAATCGAACTACCCGAACGAGTTCTTCCAGTCCTATTCCGAGGTCTTCTCGGAGCCGTCGGTCACGAAGCTCGTCACGTTCCTGATGATGTCGTACGAGAGGGCGAAGCTCACGCACAAGGAGGTCAGGTGGTGCTCGCTGGTGCTGCAAGGGAACGTGGCCGATGCCGGTCCGCCACCTGTGCAAACGGTTCCCGAGGAGACCGCACCGAAGCCCGCCGCTACCACCGCCGAGCCACCGCGCACCGCACTGAGACCAACGGAGCCCCCCGTGAAAGGAGAGGCCGTCACGACGGAGGCCCCCCGCAGCGCGGCAGCAGAAGAATCCGTGGTGATCGACGAGTACACCGAGTTCTTCGAGCACCTGGTGGCCGAGCGGGACCGGCTTCCGGAGCGCGAGAGGCCGATCGTCTACATCGGACTGCTCGGCATAGCCTACGCTCGGGGCAGGATAGATAGGGAGGTGCTGGTGAAGATGGGGAACGAGTACCTCGAGAGGGCGAAAGGGTCTGATGTCGTGTGGCTCAACGAGAGGACGAGGAGCGTCATGAAGAGGCTCGCCTCGGTGCTCAAGCGTAGGGGCGACGTGCCCAAGCTGATCATCCAACTGCTCGAGAAGCCAGAGCTCATCAGTTCGGGAAGGGAGCTCAGGATAGAGGAGTGATGAAACTCCTTCAGCCGGTCCTTGACTTGGAGCCTGCCACCGTCCACCTCAGCTTCCTCGGATCCTTCCTCTGCTCGATCATGTAAACGCGGCACTTCCTGCTGCAGAACCAAAGGAGGGATCCATCTCGCTTGACGTAGAGGGTACCGACCCCGTGGGGGAACTCGCGGCCGCAGAAGGCGCATCTGTGCATGGTCGGCATCTCCGATCACTTGATCTTCTCCGCCTCGCGCTCGGCGTCCAGGAGCATCAGCACGTCGCCAACCCTCACAGGTCCCCTCACGTTGCGCGTCAGAACCCTTCCGGCGTCCTTGCCCTCAAGTATCCTGACGCGGACCTGGGTGATGTCGCCGTATACGCCGGTCCGGCCCACTATGTGCTCGACCACCGCTGGGACCGGTTCCTCCACCTTGGGCGGGGCCTTCTCCTTCGTGCTCATGTCGCCTTACCCCTTATCTCGTTGACCTTCTTCACCAGCTCCTCGAGGTAAGCCTTGGCCTCTCCGGGGTCGATCACCGCGACAGCGCTCGCAGAGACCTCGAGTCCCGCAGCGGCGCCGAGGTCCTTCTTGCTCGGAACGTAGACGTAAGGCACCCTCTTCTCGTCGCAGAGTATCGGGAGGAAGGCGACTATCTCCGGTGGGTCAACGTCCTCCGCGATCACGACGAACTTCGCCTGGCCCCTCTCCACCGCACGTGTCACCTCGTTGATCCCCTTCTTCAATCGACCCGAGTTCCTCACGAGCTTGATGACCTCCAGTGTGGCGTTCGCCACGTCCTTGGGCGTCTGGAACTTGACGTAGAACGCCTGTGCGGGCATCGATCTCACCTCATCGCCGTGCAGGTTATCCGACAACGACCGAATATTAGGATTCAACCAGGTCGGAACGTCCCGTTGATATAATGGCACCTCGGGGAGAGCGGTCACCGCGGTCTACATCGGGATCGGCGCGCCGAGCGACGTCGCCCTGAACTCCGTTGCGATCGACCTCCACGCGCAAAGCCGAGTTCAGAGGGATATATCGGACGGGGGAGGGATGCTGGACCGGATGGACGCAAGACGGCTTAGAGGGCCAGTGCTCGAAGCGGTTGCATTCGCGGTGCCGTACATAGCCGCCGCATCGTGGGCCCTTAGCCTCTTCCTTCACGTGCCCGGGCAGCCGTGGACCGTGTACTCCGACGTCGCGAGCTTCTGGTACAGGGAGGAGCACCTCAGGAACGGCGAGGTGCCCTGCATCGGCTACTTCCTCGAGTACCCGCCGGTCGCCTGCTACCTGGTCTACCTCGCGCGGCTCGCCGGAGGGCCGGAGCTGCTGCCGTACTATTTCGCATTCGGGCTGATCAGCTTGCCTGCATACGCCGTCCTCGCGTACTCGACGTCCGGACTGAACCTGAACCAGCCCTACCTTCCGTTGATCGCACTGCTCTCGCCGAGCCTCGTGATGTACGGGATCTACAACTTCGACCACTTCTTCGCGGCGCTACTGGCCCTCTCCCTCCTCCTCTTCACGCGTGGCAGGCACGCCCTCGGGAGCGCGGTTCTGGGGGTTGCCGCGGCCACGAAGCTGATGTCGGTTCTGATACTTCCCCTCTACCTGATGGAGGCGAGGGGCGAGCGGAAGCGGGTCTTCGTCGCTTTCGTTGCGGGCGCACTGGTCCCCTCGTTGCCCGTTTTGCTGCTGAACCCGGGATGGGTGACGGAGTTCGTCCGGTACCACTCGGGCTGGGGACTGGAGAACGCCTGGTACGTCTGGATCTTCGGCGACCCCTTCTCTCCGACGGCGAAGCTCTTCGGGCTGGCGCTCTTCGTTCCCCTCCTGCTCAGGTCCTACTCGCTGAGGTCGGGCCTCCTAGAGAAGAGTGCGATGGCGATCGGGTCCTGGCTCCTCACGAGCTACGTCTTCACGCCCCAGATGGTCATCTGGATGGTTCCCTTCGTTGCAGCCCTCCCACCGCTGCTTGTGCTGTGGCCGGCCTTCGAAATCAGCAACGTCTACATCCTCCTTACCTGGTTCACCACCGATCGGCCGACCCACCCGTGGACGCTGCCGCAGACTATGGCGCTGGTTCGCGCTGCGGCGCTCGCCGGGATGCTCTATCTCCTTTACAGAAACGCGAAGTCGAGGGAGTCCAGTCCCGCAATCACCGGTACGGCATCACACCCCACCTCATCATCGGGACGAAGTTGACGATCATGAGAGCGACGTGGAATATCCCGCGGAGGTAGTCGTCGATCCTGAGGTTCTCGTCGGGTGCGTGGTACCTGGAGTCGCGCCTGCTCACGCCGGCCAGGACCGTCGGCTGCTCAAGGACCTCCGCGAAGAGGTAGAGCGGCCCGGAGCCCTGCATTGAGGGCAGCACCACCGGTTCGTTACCGAAGGCGACGCGCGCCGTACCGGTAACCGCCTCAACGAAGGGAGAGTCGGGATCGGTCACCGCAGCGGGGTAAGAGCCTCCGAGCTGGACGACCTCTATGTCGCCGTAACCGGCCTTAGCGAGTGCCCTCTTGACTGCCTCGACCACCTTCTCCGGCCTCATCCTCGGGACCAGACGGACGTCGACCTTGGCGATCGCCCTCGACGGCAGCACCGTCTTGGAACCCTCACCAGTGTAACCGGAGAGGAGGCCGCAGACGTTCACGACCGGCATCATGGTCAGCCGCTTCACCGCCTCCTTCACGTTCCCCCTGACCTCAGGGATCAGCTCGCCAGCTCCCTGAGCTATCTCCTCGGGGTCCACGTCGGCCCGCTCGACCAGCGCCAGCAACCGATCGTCCATCTGAACGTCTTCGAGAAGTTCTCCGATCCTCGGGTTACCCCTGTCGTCGGCGATGACGCTGAGCGCGCCTATCAACCTCCAGGCTGGGTTCACCGCCACAGCTCCCCACGAGGAGTGGAGGTCCGGACCGGGCCGCCTGGCGCGCAGCTCGAGGTAAACTATCCCCTTGGCTCCGAGGGCGATCACGGGCCTGTCGCGGTCGTCGATGTAGGACATCTCCCAGAGGCAGGCGTCGGCCTCGAGCAGGTGCCGGTTCATCCCTACGAACTCGGGCAGGTGTGGACTCCCGATCTCCTCCTCGCCCTCCGCGACCATCTTGAGGTTCACCGGAAGCTCCCCCGCCACCTCGTTAACCACCTCGATCGCCTTCAGACGGGCTACGAGGTTCCCCTTGTTGTCGGCCGCACCCCTCGCGAATACGCGGCCGTTCCTCACCGAGGGCTCGAAGGGTGGCGTGGTCCACTCGGAGACGGGATCCGGGGGCTGGACGTCGTAGTGGTTGTAGAACATCAGGGTGCCGTGGCGCTCTTCCCTGAACTCCCCGAAAACTACCGGGTTTCCGCGCGTCCTGATCAGCTCTGCCCTCAGGCCCACCTCCTCCATCATCTCCCGGACGGTGGAGGCGCACTCCTCGATCCCCTCTCCGGTGGCCGAGACGCCTTTCTGCTCGAGCAGCCTCTTCAGGTCGTTGACGTACTTCGACTCGTTCTCCTTGATCCTCTTCCAGATCCTCTCCACCAGCTCGTGCATCCTCCCTTCACCTCTTTCCGGACGGATAAGGCTACCGGGTCCCATCGCTGTCGCCGGTGGTTTAATTCCGGGTGGTGCTGTCTCCGTGCGGTGGCGGAGGAGGGTACCGCGTACCGGAAGGTGGTCTACGACGAGAGGAGGTGGAGGATACTTCGCGAGAAGCGTGGGGTTGCAGAGCGTATACTCTCGGTCCTGCACCAGGTCGGCATAACCGATGCGTTCGTCTACGGCAGCGTCGCGAGGGGTGACGTCGACGAGGATAGCGACGTGGACGCCTTCATACCCCACACCGTGAACCCGGAGCTCCTGCAGGCCCGAATAGAGGAGGCCCTCGGCGGCTGGGCGAGGAGGGTCGTGGTCCAGGCTACGCCAACCTACGCGGTCAAGGGCTACATCTACCTGGACGAGCTGACTTCGATCTCCTTCCCGCTGGTGGAGATGCTTCCTTCGGAGCACGAGTTCTACAACGTCGCAGGGAAGATAGATCTGGACGGCATCAGGAGGGGGATCAGGGTTCCCGGAATGAACAAGTCCCTGATGGCGATCATCCCCGTCGAGGACGGTCACCTGGAGTACCCGGTGGAGCTGGACGTGGAGAAGGCCGCGAAGCTGATCGGGGTCAACCCCAGAGCGCTGAGGGAGAGGGTTAGGGTGCTGAGGAGGAGGCGGGATCACGGTCGAACGGGCCTTTACCGCGAGTTGGAGCTCTCCGGGGAGGAGACGTTCTCCGGCGTCCTCAAGCGGCTTATCGAGACGAACCCTCACCTGAGGAGGCGAATGGTCTGATGCGGCCGAAGGGGGTACGTGCGGGTTGAGGGTGCTGGGAATCGACGCGGTCAAGAGGAGCGTGAGGTTGATCCCCGAGTCTGGTGTGGACCTCGTCAACATCTACCGCTCCGTCAGCCCAGGCGACCTGGTCTTCTCGGAGACGACGCGGGAGCTGAAGAGGGAGAGGGCCACGGGCGAGGTGGACAGCAAGAGGGTCTCAATCCGGATAGGGATAGAGGTGGAGAAGAAGTCCGCGGACCCCGCGACAAAGAGGATCTCGTTCCTCGGCAGGATCGTCAGCGCGGAGGGCTACGAGGACCTCCTGAAGAAGCACCACACGGTCCACATAGAGCGCGGCAGGGAGGTGGAGATCGTGTCGAGGGAGGGCTTCGCGAGGTTCGAGGCCATAGCTCGCCGTTCGAGGTCAACCCCGGTCAAGAGGATGCTCGTGTTGTCCGCGGACGACGAGAGGGCCGCCCTGGTTCTGATCTCCGACGAGGGCACGAGGCTGCTCCGCTACGTCGAGTCATCGTCAGGCGTCAAGTTCGGGCCATACAGGGAGGCGGCGTCGCCGGTGGAGGCGCTGAGGGAGGCTCTGGAGGACGTCGGCGAGGCGGTGGAGCGGTACAGGGTCGACGAGCTGGTCGTCGTGGCGCCATCGGCCCTTCTCGACGCGGTCGGGAGCGAGGTGAGGAGGGCTCTCTCGGGGAGGGTAGAGGTGAGGCGGAGGACGGTTCCAGCGTCGGCGGGAGGGCTCGAAGGAGTGACGGAGGTGATCCGGAGGGGAGGGCTGGGGAAGGACCTGAGGCCCCTGAGCGACGCCCTGCTGGTGGAGAGGGTCCTGGAGCGCCTTACGAGGTCACCGGAGGGCTTCGGGTTCGGGCTGAACGACGTGCTCCGCATGCTGGAGGAGGGCAGGCTGGGATACGTCCTGATAGCGGAGGACTTCCTCTGGCAGAGGATCGACGACCCGGACCTCGACCTGGTTCTGAGGGCGGCCGAGTCGGGCTCCGTCGGGATCAGGGTGCTCCTGACCGGAGGGGAGGACCACGAGAGGGTGATGGGCTTAGGCGGCGTCCTCGGGATAGACAGGGTTACCGCATCGGACCTCGGCCTCGGACCGGGAGACTGAGGGGCGCTCGTTTTTAGCGAGGGAGAGGCGTGGGTGGTCGTGCCGCTCACGGTCAAGATCGGAGGCCATCTCTTCGCACGGAACGAGGTCGATGTTGCCCTCCTGAGGGCGATCGCCGACGTGATAAGGGAGTGCCACGACGGCAGGGACCGCTGGGCGGTGGTGGTGGGTGGAGGGGAGCCAGCGAGGGCCTACATCGACGCGGCGAGAAAGCTCGGCGCAGACGAGGCTAGGTGCGACGAGATAGCCATCTCGGTGACGAGGATCCACGCCACGCTGATGCTTTTGGCCCTTGGGGAGCTCGCGTATCCCGAGGTGGTCAGGGACGTGGGCGAGCTGAGGAGGGCGCTCGCGGTGAGACCGATCGCCGTGACGGGCGGCTTCTGGCCCGGTCAGTCGACCTTCGCGGTCTCTGCCCTCTGCGCTGAGGCCACAGGTTCCGACAGGCTGATCATGGCGACCAACGTGAAGGGGCTTTACGACAGGGATCCAAGGGTCCATCCCGACGCGAGGCTGATCGATGAGACCACGTACGACGAGGTGATGGCGCTCCTCGCGAGGACATCTCATGCGGCTGGGGAGTACAGGATGATCGACTCGGTGGGGCTGAGCGTGCTGAAGCGGTCCGGGATAAGGCTCCTGATCGTCGACGGGAGGTCTCCCGAATCCATCAGGAGGGCCATCCTTTACGGAGAGGCGGGGACCGTGGTCAGGCCCTGATGATCCTCATGGCCGGCGACGGGTGAGCGCCACCGCGACGAAGGTCACGGCGTAAACGAGAACGACGGTCGATCCCACGTTGGTGTCGAAAAGGACCGATGCCGCAACGCCCGCTGCCGCAGAGAGCGCGGGTATCAGCGCCGAGGCGATCAGGTAGCTCCTCGGTGAGCTCGAGAGGAGGAGCGCTGTGGCAGGCGGTATGATCATCGATGCGACGGCTGGGATGGCCCCGACGGTCATGAAGGCGGTGATCACCGTGACCGAGAGGAGCGTCAGCAGCGCGTAGTGGACGAGTGCCGTCCTGATGCCAGCGGCCTCGGACCAGTAAGGGTCCGTGACGTACGCCAGGAGGGGCCTCCTGAAGGCCAGCAGAAAGGCCACCACACCGAGAGAGAAGACCGCCGTCCCCAGCACTCCCTCCTCGGTCGAGGCAGTGACGTCGGCGAAGAGGACGTCCTCGAGTTTGAGCGTCGCGCCTCCGGACTTCGAGAGCATGACCACGGCCAGCGCCAGCATCGAGGTGAAGGTAACCGCGATCACGAGGTCCCCTCTCAGGCCGGTCCTCCGCTCGAGGTAGGAGACGGAGAGGGCCACGACGAGGCCTGCGGCGAGCGCTCCGAGGTAGAAGTCGAACCCCACCAGGTAGGCCGCGACGAGCCCGGCGATGGCCCCGTGCGATAGGGCGTCTCCGAAGATCGCCCATCCCCTCATCACCGCGAAGCTGCCGACGAGGGAGGTGCTAACCGAGACCGCGAGGAGCGCGACGAAACCGGGCAGGAGGACCGCTGCGATGAGAGGAAGGCCCGTACGGGGCTCTGTCGGCTCGGCCGCAGCGGACGCGATCACCCGCACGTTCCACCTGACCATGTCCTCGTAGCTGCTGATTCCGCCTTCGGGGTCGAGGCGCTCGTAGTAGATGGGCCCCGCAAGCCTGATCCCGATCCTCCTCGCGTTCGCCGACACGACCTCCGCGAGCGTCGATCCCTCCTCCTCCGCCTCCATCAGGATGACGGCGCCGGTCCCGGAGACCCGCTCGAAGAAGTGGAGCGTGCTGGCGGCGTTGGGCTCGTAGGTGCCGAAATGGTCCGCGAGCCGCGCCACGACCTCGAGGCCGTACTCCCTAGCGAATGCGTTGAGGGAGGGTCTGATCGTTGCCACCCTGAGGGGGCGTCGCGTCGATTCGAGCTCAGATCTGATCCAGGCGTCGAGCCCGCTGAGCTCCCTCCTCAGAGCTTCTAGGTTCCGCGCGATGACGTCCGACCTCTCGGGGTAGAGCTGGACGAGCACGAGCCCGATCGCCTCCGCGAGCTTAAGGGCCCCCTTCGGCGAGGCCCAGAAGGCCTCGTTCGGGTTCACACCCTCGATCACGTCGAGGAGCCTGAAGGTCCTGACCCCTCTCCTCACGTCGGCTGCGAGCCTCCCTACCTTGTCCTCCGAGCCGTAGCCCACGTACAGGAAGGCGTCTGCGTCAGCCACCTTCATGGCCGTGCCGGGAGTCAGGGTGAAGGTCTCGGGGCTGGTCCTCCCGAGAACGCTCTCGACCCTGACGACGCCTCTGCCGACCTTAGCCGCGAGGTCAGCGAGCACCTCCGTCGTCACCAGCACCGTCGGCAACCCCTTCGAACCGACATCTGAATCCGCGACGGGCACAAGCAGCGGCACGAATGCCACCACTGCGATCAGGGAGAGTGCGGAGAGGCCCCTCAAGGGCCGTTCACCGGTGACCCGCGAGGAGGAGGTCCGTGACGGAACGGTTCGAGAGGACCTCATCGGGTCTGCCCGACGCGATCACCCTCCGGTTGAGAAACACGATCCTGTCGAACTCGGAGAAGTCTGTGATGTGGTGCTCCGTCACCAGGACCAGCTTTCCCCTTTCCCGCTCCGACCTGAGCGCCCTCAGGACTGCGGCCTCGCTCGCAGCGTCGATCGACTCGAAGGGCTCGTCCAGGAGGTAGATCTCGGGGTCCTGAGCCAGGGCCCTCGCCAGCAGCGCCCTAGCCAGCTGACCGCCGGAGAGGTGCGCGATCCTGGCGTTGATCTTGTCCAGGAGCCCCACCGACTCCAGCGCGGTCTCGATGCGTCTGGCGAGCTCTCCGTCGTGGTCTGGCCTTCTGGGCGAGAGGAGGGCTCCCATCTCGACCAGGTCCCTCACCCTCAGCGGCGCCTGAACGTTCAGGCTCCTGGCCTGGGGGACGTACGCGATCCTCCTCCTCACGGACCTGTCCCTCGCCGGGTCGGTTCCGAGGACCTCGACCCTGCCAGCTGCTGGTCTCACCAGCCCGAGGATCGCCCTGATCAGCGTCGACTTGCCGGCTCCGTTGGGCCCCATCAGCAGCACCATCTCTCCCTTCCGGAACTCGACCGTGACGTCCTCCAGCGCCGGCCTGGAGTTACCGTTGTAAAACACGGTTAGCCCGAAGACCTTGACGGCCATTCCAGAAAGTTAACCGTGGTGAACAATATTAACCATGCTCAACATTCCGCGGGTGACCGCTTAAGGCATAAGTCTCTGGTCTTCAGGTCGACGGGTGGCGGCGATGACGCGTCAGGATTACGTCGACCGGTGAGCGGATGGCATTTGACTGAGCCGCCTGTGCAGAGGGGCGCTTTCCGCCGCGTTGTCGGCAAGGAGCTCTCGAGGTCCCTGAAACCCGTCACGCGAACACGTGGCTTTATTATTCGGTGAAATGGTGGGAACCGGGTTGGACGGGAACAGGGTTTTGATCGTCGCGCTCCTCGTCGCCGCCTCGGTCCTGGGAACCACCTCGGTCTTCGGAGAGGGGCCGGTGCCGGGGACGAACTTCGCCACCGCGGCCGAGCTCCAGCCAGGGGTTTACAGCTTCCACCTCCAGCCGGGGGACCTGCACTTCTTCAAGGTCACGCTCCGGCAGGGCCAGACGCTCTATGTCACGGTTAGGATGGCAGCGGATGTGGATTTCGACGTCGCCGTGCTCTCTCCCGAGAGGGATCTCCTCGAGTCGGGCGTCAAGCCGGCCGGATACTACGAGAGGGTCAGCGTGAAGGCGTCAAGAGCGGGCAGCTACTACGTCGTGGTTTACCCGTTCGGGGCATCGTCCGGGTCGTACACGCTGGAGGTGAGCGTCGCCGACGAGCCGAGCGTGACTGCCACCGTCACGGTCACGGAGTACAGGTACGTCACGGTCGCGGTGCCGGCCATCACGGTCACGAGGGAGGCGGTGGTGGTGAGGACGGTCGCCCAGCAGGTCGCAGAGGATCGCGGCCCGCTCTTCAACCTCCTCGGCATGCTCGCGATAGCGGTGGGCCTCGTCGTCGCATCGGTCGTCGTGGGCGCCTCCTTCTCGGGCCTGCGCGCAGGGGCTCCGAAGCCAGCTGAGGAGAAGTCCAGCCAGCAGGGAGGTGGGTGAGGTGTCGACCAGGATCACCGCGGCCCTCGTGGTCTTCGCGCTGATCGCGGGCTTGATCGCCGGATACCTCGTAGGCCTGAACGAGGGCTCCAGGCCCTTGCCGGGGTTGGTGGAGGAGAACCGAAGGCTCTCGGAGGAGATCGCGTCGCTGACGAAGACGGTCGCGGACCTCAAGGCCGAACGGGACGAGCTGTCGTCGAGGTACGAGGCCCTCAGGAACAGCATTTCGGAGCTCGAGCGCTCGGTCAACTCGCTGACCCGGGAGAACTCGGACCTCCGCGGCTCCCTCAACGAGCTCAGGGTGAAGGTGGAGAAGGCGAAGGGCGTCGTCGAGAAGCTGGAGAGGGCGGTGCCGGTGTACAACCAGATCGCGGGCAGGGACAAGATCCTCAACATTTTGCTGAGGGACCTGCAGCTGCAAAGGTTCGAGAACCTCACCCGGTTCCGGCAGCAACTCGTCTCCTACTGGGAGGGGGTCAAGTCATCGGTGGCCGAGTACGACCCGGCGCTGACGCCATCGGTCGACAGGGTGATAAACAGCGTCGACGGCGTGATAGATTACATCAAGTGGCTCTTGGCAGCGCCAGGGGAAGGGGCCAGCGCGGAGGAGGTGGTCAGCTGGCTCCAGAGGTACCCGCAGTCGTTCGACGCTTACCAGAACAACGTCCTCAGGTTCCTCGACGAGTTCATGGTCTCGGTCTCAACGCAGATAATCGCCCTCCGGGACGTCTCGCCCTGACGAGGGGCCTGTTGACGGTTAAATCTGGGCTGGATGGTCTCATGCCGGTAGCCCGGTCGTCTAGCGGTCAATCGCTGGCCAGAGGCGGACCAGGGATTCCGGGCTTTGGATCCCCCTGGGAGGGGAGACCCGGAGACGCCGGTTCGAATCCGGCCCGGGCTGCAATTTTGGAGGTCGGGTTACGAGCTGCTCGGTGAGATGAAAGCTCGAGGAAGGGTCCAGATCAGTCCAGATCGCAGAGGTCGCAGTTCTCCACGTCGATCCCAGGCTCGAGGTTCTGGTGGAGCTCACAGAGGACCCTGTCCCTCCGTATCCTGGTCAGCGTCTCCTGGATCGCTCTCGCGACGAGGTGTGGGTCCTGCGTCCGGTATGCCGTGTCCGCCAGCTCCTGTGCGTACCTCGAGAGGAGCGTGATCGCCTCGGGCCTCAGGCCCCTGGCACGCACCGCCCTGACGTAGTTGCTCACGCTCGCCTGGGTTATCCCGAGCAGCTGCGCCACCCTCTCCTGCGTCATCCCGTACTTCGAGATGAGGCGCCTGACCACGAGCGCCCTCAGAACCGGCAGCAGCCATCTGGCCTCTATCTCGCTCGGCAGCAGCATTCCCAACCAACAAAACCCATAACTCCGTTATATAAGTTGGGGCACAACGAGCGTTCGTGAGGCCTGACATCACAGCTGGACTACCTCAAGGCCGAGGGACTCCGCGGCGGCGATCGCCTCGCGCCGGTGGGCACCGGGGATCCCCTTCCGGTCGAGGACCACGGCCCTGCACCCGTCGGCGGTCCTCGCCACCGCTTCGGGGAGGAGATCGAGGCCCTGGGGGATGGCGTACTTGGGCAGGACGTGCCCGAAGTCGAACGAACCCTCGGCCATCAGCCTGACGAAGGCCGGAGCGTAGTGGCCCCCACCCACGCCGACCGCTGCGCGGTTCGAGGGCCTCGCCTTGGTGACCACCTCGACGCAGGCCTCCGCTACGGCCGCCGCACCGGCCTCGCTCGCCCTGGCTCTCTCGTCGCCGCCGAACTCGACGTAGATCAGGGGAACCATAGAATGAGGGCCGTGGTGCGTGACCTCCAGACCGACCCACCAACCCTCGAGCTCCCTCTCCGTCGAGGCCTCCTCCCGGAGGGCGTCAAAGGCGGTTCTGATGGCACCGGCCATCGTCGAGGAGAGGGCTCTCGGAAGGCCGCCGTAGCGGGCCTCGGAGGTCCAGTTGCCCGTGGCGTGGACCGTCAGCGCGTTCACCCCCTGCTCGGACCTGTGGGTGGAGGCCACGACTACCAGCTCGTCCGCCACGGACGCGATATCTTCCGGTGAGAGGTGGAGGTGAAGACCGTCGGTGACCACGGCCTCCACGCTCCCCTTCCTGAGAACCTCCCTTCCGTTTCGCTCGATCCGCTCGAAACCCATGACCTCCAGGAGGTAACGACGGACGAGCATCGAGGAGCCGTCTGCCCTCGAGATCAGGATCCTCCGCATCGCCGTTGGGAGCAAGCAATCCGAGTCTTTAAACGGACCTGACCCACTCCGCAACCTCGCAGATGTGTGAAAATGCTTAAATGATGTCCAGTGACGGGCCCGGCGAGATGGCGACGGCACTCGAGATAAGGCAGCAGGAGAAGGCCGCGAAGAAGGTGGTCACGATCACCAGGAGCATCTGCCCGGAGTGCAACAGGATATTACCGGCGGAGGTCTTCGAGGAGAACAACAAGATCTACATCAAGAAGGTCTGTCCGGTCCACGGCGAGTTCGACGAGCTCTACTTCGGCGACGCCCAGATGTACTACAAGTTCGCGCGGTGGCTGAAGGACGGCAAGGGAACGGGCAACCCGGACGTGGAGATGCCGAGGTGCGCCTGCCCGGCGAACTGCGGCCTCTGCAGCAGCCACCTCAGCCACACGGGCCTCGCAAACCTCGTCGTGACGAACAGGTGCGACCTGCACTGCTGGTACTGCTTCTTCTACGCGGAGAAGGCCGGTTACATCTACGAGCCCACGCTGGATCAGATCAGGGAGATGGCCCTGAACCTCAGGGCCGAGAGGCCGGTGCCCGGGAACTCGATCCAGATAACCGGAGGGGAGCCGACGCTCCGCGACGACCTCCCGGAGATCATCAGGATCCTGAAGGAGGTCGGGGTCGACCACATACAGCTTAACACCAACGGGATACGGCTCAGCAGGGACTTCGAGTACTTCAAGCGGCTGAAGGAGGCAGGCGTCAGCAACCTCTACATGAGCTTCGACGGCGTGACACCCAGGACCAACCCGAAGAACCACTGGGAGGTGCCAGGGGTCCTCGAGAACGCGAGGAAGCTGGGCGTAGGAATCGTGCTGGTTCCGACCGTGATCAAGAGCGTGAACGACCACGAGCTCGGCGACATCATCCGGTTCGCCTTCAGGAACATCGACGTGATCAGGGCCGTCAACTTCCAGCCCGTCTCGCTGACCGGGAGGATGCCCAAGAGGGAGCGCGAGAAGTACAGGATCACGATACCCGACTGCATCATCAGGATCGAGGAGCAGACCAACGGCGAGATACCCAGGGACGCCTGGTTCCCGGTCCCCGCGTGCACGCCCCTGACCGGATTCCTCGAGGCGCTCACGAGGAGGGCCCACTACGAGCTGAGCATTCACTTCGCCTGCGGCGCCGGAACCTACGTCTTCAAGGACGGAGAGAGGATGGTTCCCATCACGGAGTTCGTCGACGTCGAGGGCCTGATCAAGTACCTCCAGGACAAGGCCGAGGAGATCGAGGCCGGAAGGAACAGGGTATGGGTGGGGATGAAGGTCCTCTGGAACATCGGGAAGTTCATCAACGAGAAGAAGCAGCCCGCGGGGATGAACCTGAAGCGGATGCTCTTCGACATTTTGGTGAAGCACGACTACAAGAGCGTCGGCGACTGGCACAGGAAGTCTCTGTTCCTTGGGATGATGCACTTCCAGGACAAGTACAATCACGACGAGGAGCGCCTCAGGCGGTGCGACATCCACTACCTGACGCCGGACGGCAGGATCATTCCGTTCTGCGCCTTCAACGTCATCCCGGAGTGGTACAGGGACAGGATCCAGGCGGTCTACGGTATCTCCATCGAGGAGTGGGAGAGGAGGACTGGCAGAAAGCTCAGCGACGACTTCTACAAGAGGAAGCTGCCGACGAAGCAGGCATCAGTGCCGCTGGCCTCAACCAAGACCGCAGGTTTCGGGGGCCTCAACAACGTGCCGACACTGCAGGGAGCCTCCGGTAGAGAATAAAACAAATGCACTCTTCTCGGTCTCGGCACCGTCAAGTTTTACTCTTGAGCTTTTACAATTAAGGTCCTATGAACTTGCTCGTCCTCAACCCCTAGTTCGCGTTCCCGATTACCTGATCGAAAAGATGTCTTCGCTGTTCAACAATTGTTCCCGCTCGGGAAAGCATATGCTGAATAGCGCTTATCCACAACATACTATTGAACGTAATTGAAGAAGAGGCGTAATACCAGATTGACGGTGCCGCTACAGACAAGGAGAAAAAATTAGTGGGCTTCTTCCGGACTCTGGATGACCAACTCTTGTCCACGCTGGACGTCGATGTGGGAGGGACCTTCACGGACTTCGTCCACCTCGATGAGCGCGGCAACCTCAGGCACTCCAAGTCCCTGACCGACGTCAGGGCCCCCGAGAGGACGGTCATCGAGGGCTTCAGGAGGGTGTGGCGCGAGGGAGGTTTTGCACGCCTCGACGATTGCGACCAACGCGCTCCGGGGACAGATGCGGCTTGAGCGTCCGAGGGTGGGCATGCTGGTGACACGGGGTTTCAGGGACGCCATTGAGATCGGAAGGCAGAACAGGCCCAGGCTCTACGACCTCCTCTTCGAGAAGCCGAGGCCATTTGTGCCTAGGGAACTGAGGGCGATGCTTCGGGACGAATGGGAGGAGGTCCCTGTTTACAGGAGGGAGAGGCTTCCGAGGGGGTTCAGGGCAGAGGGTCCAGCGCTGATGGACGAGTACGACTCCACGACCGTGGTGCCCGACGGCTGGTCTTTCTCGGTTGGGCCCTCGTCCTGCATCGTGCTGGAGAGGTCCTGATCAGAGCTCCTCCAGAAGCCTGCCGAGCTCCGACTCGAACCCCCGATTATCTGAAGTTTCCAGCGCGCTGCGGCCCCTCACACGGCATCCATAGCAATGGGAATGTTGGAAACTACGGTCCTCGAAACCGGCGGTACAGGCCTCCCCCTCCGGGCGTCTCGATCACGACCTCGTCACCGGGGAGAGGTCAACGGCGAACTTGCTCGGCATCTCCTCCCTCCTGCCGTCGGAGCGGACTATCGTTATCCTTCCCGGCTTACCGCTCTCACCTCCCCAAAGCCCCCAGGGGCCCCGCCTGAAGCGGTCCGAGAGGACCGAGAGCCTGCAGGGCTGCAGGACCCTGAAGGCCCTCACGACTCCGTCACCTCCCCTGTAGAGCCCGTCGCCACCGCTGCCCTCCCGTATCCTGTAGGCGGTGAACAAGGGGATATTCGCGCTCGGCCACCTCGATCGGCGTGTTGAGGGTGTTGGTCATGTTGACGTGGACCCCTGAGACGCCGTCCTTCCCGGGCCTTCCCCCTGTTCCTCCGCCGATCGTCTCGTAGTAGGCCCAGTAGGTGCCGTCGGGTAGCCTGCCTCCCATCATCACGTTGGTCATCGTCCCGGAGCCTGCCGCAGGCGTCAGCTCGGGCATCGATTTGGAGAGGGCTAGGAAAACTGTGTCGGCCACGCGCTGGGAGGTCTCGACGTTCCCTCCCCCAACCGGTGCGGGCCTCCTCGGGTTGACGATGGTACCCTCCGGCGCTACGACCTCGATCGCCGAGTAGAGGCCCTCGTTCACGGGCACGTCCCTCCGGAAGAGGCTACGGACCGCGAAGACGGTGGCCGCGTAGGTAACGCCGTAGACCGCGTTGAGCGGGTACTCGACCTGAGGGGAGGACCCCGAGAAGCCCGCCCTGACCTTTCCACCGCCTATCTCGAGCCTGCCCCGCACTGCTAGGTCGCCGTCGGGTGCCTCGAGGTAGTCCTCAGCGTCGAAGGACCCTGACCTCCAGCCCGAGATCTCCGAGGAGGCTATGCTCCTGGAATATTCTATCGAGCGCCTCCACGCCTCGAGCACCGTCTCCAGCCCGTACTTCTCCATGAGCTCGCCGACCCGCCTGACCCCGACTCTGTTCGCAGCCACCTGCGCGATCACGTCGCCGATCGTTACGTCCGGCGTCTTGAAGTTGGAAGCCATGAACCTGATCAGCTCCGGATCGAGTTGACCGGACTTAACCAGCTTCACCGGTGGAGCTATCATCCCCTCCTCGTACAAGGTTCGCGCGTTGGGGTTGATGCTGCCCGGCATCGGGCCGCCCACGTCCACCAGGTGGGCCTTGTTGATCACGTACGCCACCGTCTCGCCGTTACGCTTTACGGGCGCCATCACCGCCAGGTCGTTCAGGTGGGTGCCTGAGATGTAGGGGTCGTTGAAGGCCAGCATGTCCCCCTCCTCCAGCTCGATCCCCTCCTCGCTGAGGATCCGGACTGCGTTCAGCGCGCAGACCCTGAAAGAGCCGAGGTGGACCGGAATGTGCTTCGCCTGGGCCACTATCCTTTCCTCCCCGTCCAGGACCGCGCAGCTGTGGTCCATCCGCTCCTTGATGTTCGGAGAGAAGGCCGACCTCTTCAGCGCCACCCCCATCTCCTCCGCGATGAATGCCGTGGCCTTGTGCACCAGCTCCCAGGAGACCAACCCGCTGCGCTGCGTTCGCACCGGCTTATGGGCTTACGTCCCCGGACAGGTTTAGGGATCTTCCTAGGACGGTGCCTTCTCCGAGTCGACCATCACGACGCAACTGACCGGACATGCATCGCGGACCTAGAGTCTGACAAGCTTTGACCTCCTCGCATACAGGTCCAGCAGCTCTCTGCCGATGACGTGGATCTCGAGGGGATCGTCGAACCCCTCATCCTTCAGCGACGCGATGACCTCCCCCGGCCTCAACCTGTCCGTGACGACCAGCACGTCCGCATCGCTCGATAGGAGATGCCTCCCCTCGGCGACGCTACCGAATAGGTACACCTCCGCATTTGGATCCAGCGATTTGACGACCTCCGCCAGCCTCGCAAGGTGGCTCTCGAGCCGGCTGAAGACCTCGATCCGTCGCTTGGAGTCCCTAACGAACGGATCCGCTGACAAGCGCCATCACCTCGTCGACGACCTTGTGGAGCCTCTCGAACTCCTCCCGAGCGTAAACCCGGGGAACGCACCTTGATGTTATGTAAGTGTCCTCGAGCGATCCCAACTCAACGCTGTACCTAGATGCGATGTGCCTCAGCTCCTCACGGCCCGTGACTTCCGCGAGCAGCTCCAGAAGTCTCCTGACACTGTGGGTCCTCGGATAATCGGAGCCGGCACGCAGCAGGTTTGCCTTGAGGAAGAGCTGAAGCGATTGCTCCAAGCTGAAGACTGCAAGGTCGTACATTCCGGCTTCGGCCTGCATACGCGCCGTCTCGTAGAACCCGCTCGACCTCCTGAGCAGAGCGTTGTACTCCTCGTATTTTGACATCCGATGTGCTGTATTGGGGGTGTTAAGATGCTTTTTATGGTTTTTCTATACGGCCGAGCGGGGACTTCGGTGCGTCTAAACCTTCAGGTGTAGGGCATTGCTGTTCCTGGCAGACGATATAGGTAGTTTTAGCGCACGGTTCTTCACAACATACGAGTCGTTTGTGAGGATACTCGGTACGTGGATCCTAAATTAACCAGTAACCCGCTGGTGGTGGAGGGCTTCCGGAGGGTCCTGAGGGAACTCTTCAAGGGCTTCTTGATGCACCCATTACATTTCGATGGTAGGAATCACTGCTCGGTAGCACAACGTACTGGGTGATAGTGAGTAACATGCAGCCGGGCATTTTGAAAAACTACCTCCCATAACACGAACTGGGCTGGATGAAGCTGAGAATGCTGTTCCGAGAAGAACGGGTGAAGGACTCGCTGAGAAGACCGGTGGGGGCGATCAAAATTGAGTAATACCAACTTAACGGGCCTTTCAACACATTCGATAACGTCGATGAGTACCTTGCGTCAGCAAAATCTCCAATTATCGCCAGCTGCGAAACCTGGTGCACTACCCAATATAGCGGCGTTTGAGCGTCGAGTGCGGTGAGCAGGGTAAGGCTGAGGCTCCCTGGAGCTATATCCTTCGCGGCAGCGGTTTACGGGCAGATAGTGGGTCTGCTCTTCTCGGTCCTCATAGCGAGGCGGTTGAATCCAGAAACCTTCGGGCTTTGGGCCTACATCGGGACTCTGGTCTCCTACTCGTTGATACCCGTCAACCTGATCGGCAGCTGGATAGGCAGGGACGCGGCGAGGGGCAGAAAGGTCATGGTGCCCTCACTCGTCTCGGGTTCAATCTTAATCCCCGCTGGTGCCGGTCTCTACATAGCGGCCTCGTCGTTGACCTACTCACAGGTGGGTTCGACTTTCAACGACCTCCTCTTGGGGCTTCTGGTGCTCGTTCCCAACTCCCTCGTGAACCTCTACCTGGCGATCGCGTGGGGACATGCGCCGCAGTTCACGGGTCTTGGATCCATGGCCTTTGAGACCGTGAAGCTGATCGCTGCCCTGGTTCTGGTTCTCGGTTTAGGGGACCCGTCCCTCCGTTCTGTCATCACGGCGGTATTCGTGGGCCACCTTGCCTACCTGTCGGTCCTCGCTTATGGCGTGAGGGGAACCTTAGGCCGTGAGAACGTCGGTGAGGAGCTGGCGAGATGGTTCCGCGGCTCCGTGGTCAACGCGCTGTCACTGCTAGTCGGTCAGGTTTACTCCCTAGACGTCATCATGATGTCGCTCTTCACCGGAGGGACGCTCGTCACTGCCCACTGGCAAGCAGCGTTCACGATATCGCTATTGGTTAACGCTACTGGCAACCTCATCGGAGGCCTCTACCCACGACTCCTATCAGGAGGGGACGTGAGGGATGCCCTCAAATCGCTCCACTTCATGATGACGCTCGGGGTGCCCGCGCTCTTCGGTTCCGTTGTCCTTTCGGATTACCTGCTTTCCGTCCTGAACCCGGTTTACTCCGGATCGTGGCCGGCCGCTTCGCTCCTTTTGGTCTCCACCTTCGTCGGACTGTTGAGCAATTATTACGGCACCCTGATACTCGCGTCGGAAAGGATCGATGAGGAGGGCGTACCAACCGTGAGACAGTACCTCCGAAGCAGGCTGTCCTTCGGGTTGTACGTCTCGGCCTTAACCGCCCCATCGTACCTGGTGCCAATCGCGTTGGTGCTGGCGTTTCTGAGGCTTCAGGTCAATCTCTTGGTCACGGTTTTGGCCGCGGTTAAGACGGTGGTGACCATCGTGCAGCTGGTTATCTATAGTTCGCATGCGGCAAAATACACCGGCTTCAGGGTCCAGTTCAGGGAACTCGTGCCTTACTTCGCATCGGGAGCCATAATGGCAATGGCTGTCACACTGGGCAAGATCGCATTGAGCGGCCCCGAAAGGGGTTTCTTGAGTACGTTGACTGAGCTCTCCTCGTTAACCGGATTGGGGGCTATGATCTATTTCGCGTCGCTCTACGCAACGTCGTCGCAGTTCAGGCAATTGCTAAAGGAAGTTAGGGTGTTCGTGATAAGCCTTTTGAAGTAATGAAATTTTAAATATCATCGTTTGGGATTTATAAGTAGACATCCCTCTAGGATGAGATACTATTTACTGTCACAGGTCTTATTTCAAGAGAAAATTCGAGGCGGAACTTATAAAATCTGCGCTATATTAAGGCGTGTGATGTAATAAATTTTCTTTTGATAAATTTAATATATAGACCAGAGTCTACGAACATCGGAAACATGGCATAATAGGCAGCCTCTTGAATCTTGGCTTTTTTAATTGAAAGTCGCAACCCGCTCATTGATTCTCTCATCAAATGTTTTTTCAGTAAAGTTATAGCAACTTGATTATTGCATTTTTTTGCTAAACTGATAAGATTTTTATCCATTATTAAATGCTCCTTTAGCCATTTCAATCTCTTATACTCATTCCAGATCAATGGTAATGTAGTAGATAAAGTGTGTCGCCGAAATAGATAACAAACTGTTCTGGTGTGCGAACTACTTAAACCCATTATTGCAGCTCTTAACAACCACTCTCTATGCCAAGCATAATTAAATTTTTCGTAGAAAATTCCAATTTTATGGAATGCTGATCTTTTAATAAATTTCGTCGGCTCATAAGGGGTCTTAAACAATAAATCGTAAATAGAGAAATTGAGATTTATAACTCTCTCTACAATAAAGCCATTGGTTCGATGATTAGTCCGTATGACCGCAACATCACCACATACGATGTCCAGATCAACACCACGCTGACAGAATTCATCAAACCGGTTTGCAGCATGTCGGAGCGCTTCAGGAGGTAACAGATCGTCATCATGTAATATCACTATGACGTCGTTTGTGGATATTTTAATGCCTTCGTTTATAGCAGTTGGTATGTTCACGCGCGGCATGTGGACGTATTTTATGGCGAAATCGACTCCCCCCGACAATTTTTCCACCGTATCCTTTGCTGTTTTCTTGGGAGACGCATCAATGATTATGTGTTCAATTAAAGACTTGTCATAATTTTGATTAATCACTGACACTATAGCCTCTTTCAACAATTCAGGTCTATCCAATGTTGTAGTTATAATACTAAAACTGATGGTCATAGCTAGTCTCCCCCAATTTATATATGTTGCAATGAATCGGGTTAATCCTTCGATCAGGACGAGTGAGACCGTTTATGACGTCCCCTAGTGCGACGAACTCGGGGTTATAACAAAGCCCTACACCATTCCCGACGAGTTTACCTGAGTGCTCTTCCAATGTTGGTTTAATATAATTATCCATTGAGCCTGGCATGATAGTGCTATTTATTACCATTAAGTGGTATTCGTCCTTTCTTGAGATTGCCCTTGCCGCTTCTTTTACCACTGGCAGCACGTGCTTGAGCGAGAAGGTACCGTCAGGCTCGCTGGGAGTAGGCAATATTACGAACGTGGCTTGAGAAGATGCGATAGCGTCATCGAGAGCTGTCGTGGCCCGTATTCTTTTCCGATTTTTCCGAATGAGGTGGGGTAACTTAGGCTCCTTGATGTAGACCTCGCCCGAATTGACCGCCCTCACGCGCCCCTCGTCAACGTCTACACCTACGACCTTGAATCCTGCATCCGCCAAAACGGCCGCTATGCAAAGGCCGAGCTTGCCCAGTCCAACCACTGTTATGCTCTTTATCATAGTCGCCATACCACATCAACCGGTTATCTTCACTTTGAACTTAGCTCTCATCTCCTTCCTCCACTCCACAGTTCTCCTAATTCCTTCTTCGAGGTCGACGCGTGGATACCAGCCCAAAATCTCCCTCGCTCTGGTTATATCGAGAGCCCTGCTGAAGGGCCCCTCTGGCTTAGTCCTGTCGAAGACCACCTCCTTAGGCCTATGTCCGACGACCTCTAGGATTATCCGTACCACTTCCTTTATTTTGTACCTCTTGTCCCAGCCTAGGTTAACGGGGGTTGCATCGACTATTTTTTCGGTCGCCAAAATCGTGCCCTCAACGATGTCATCGACGTATGTGAATCCACGCTCCTGTTCGCCGGATCCCCAGACTACATAGGGATCCTCTCGGTCTAACGCCCTATCGATCAGGGCCGGTATGGCATGAGACGTGTCGAACTGACCCGGCCCGTATACCGTAAGGTATCTGCATATATTGCTTTTGAAGCCTTTCTCCTCGTGTAGGACTTTGAGCGGCAGCTCGCCCATCAACTTCGCGAATCCGTATAGGTTGTCGCTGCTCTTCCATCCCTCGCCTGTGCTGAGGACGTCATCCTCCTTCAGGAGGTATCCAGGCTTGTTTAACGATGGTGGATAGACGCATGCCGATGAGGCATAGTGGAACCTCTCGATCCCTGCTTCATAGGATGCCATGATCACATTATGATCAATTGCTAGGATCTCCGAGGTCTCTGTCTGATACTTGTCCACGAATTCCCTTCCACCGAAGAGCGCGCTGAGATGGAAAACGATATCATGGTCCTCGGCCAAACTCTGGAATTGATACCTGTCGATTCTGAGGTCCATAATTTCTAACTGCGGGTTTTCATAACCATGACTTCTGTAAATTTCCCGAAGCCTTTGCAGTTTGGCCTCCCAGATCCATGAATCGTTAGGAATCAGTAACTTGTCGACAACTGTGACGTCGGATCCTAGTGATAAGAGCTTGTCGGTTAGAGCGCCTCCTATGAACCCTGCACCACCTGTAACGATTACCCTTTTCCTCTTCCAGTTCAAACCTTGGATAAGCTTTACTTAATTGAATATATTAGCCTTCGCACACGTTGGTCTCCGAAGTATCAAGTAACTTAAGACTGTCGGTCCACGCCCCCTTAACCCGATTCTGGGGAAAGCGTCCCATTTGGGGCAAATAAGTGGCAGCTCATCTCCTTCTCTCAATGGATTCGCCTCGGCATTCGTTGGTCATGGACTTTAAGGATGTAGTCTAGTCCCCTATTACAAAAGGGACGGTGCCCCGAACACCTAAGGGGGATAAGGTCTGAAGGTTGGCAGAGTAAGTAAGAAATTTTTCAAGCACGCTTCTCTTTTTTGCTCTATGGATCAACAGAACGCTCAATCGATCCTCCATCTTATCATCCCCAGAGATCTAAAGATGACGTAGTATGCCATCCTAAGGACACCGATCATCGTTGTCGCTGTGGGTCGAGGTTCCTCAGGGTTATACTGTTCCTCGTTATCCTTTTAGTTTACGTTATCTAAATGAACGCCAATACTTATGTGCAAGTTGGAGTCGAATGAATTGGTGTTGCCAATGGGCGTTCGAGGAGGCAATATCGTCGTCTCAACGCTCCTCTCTCACTTCCCGATCGGAAACGTCAGGTATGCAGAGTTGATGGAGAGATTGATAGGAAGGCTTAACCTCCGTATCTGGGCAACCACTGGTTCCGGTTATCCCGAAATAGAGGGGGTGAGGCGCTATGCCAGGGTTCTGTTGCCAGTCAGGGCGCGATTAGGGAGACCTTATGCCACCAAATTCCTCGGGCCCCTCGCCGCCCTCCTCACGCGAACCGATAGAGCGGACGTCTACTGGTTGTTCGACACGGCGTTCCCACTGCTGGTTTATCGCTTGCTCGGAGAGAAGCCATTCGTTCTCGATGCCGACGACCCCGATTTTAGTCAACCCCCCCATCCTTTGCTCTATGACCGACGGGTTGTGAAAGTGATCGTACACACCGAGATGATCAAGAAGAAGTTCATTGAGCTTTACGGTCTCGACGCTCGCATGCTTGAAGTCATCCCTGATGGTGTCGATCTGAGGAGCTTTACGCCAACGCCAATACCCGATTCTAGGACGGTGGTGTATGTAGGCACGCTCGCACCCCACAGGTCTGAGTTCCTCAGTCAGGTGATAAGAGAAGTCAATCACAGGGACAAAACCGTAAGATTCATAATTATAGGTGACCCAACACCTAGATTCATCAAGTCAATAGAAGCTTGCCTTGACAGCGTTGAATTAGCTGGCTATGTCAGTCATGATAGGGTTCCGGTTTACATCAAGAAGGGGGCTGTAGGGATATTACCCCAGTCAGTTTCGCTCGGAGGGAGAGTATCGTTTAAATTACTGGAATACATGGCATGCGGCAGGCCAATAGTCGCGACGGACGTCGATGAATCCTTCCTAGTGAAGGAGTCGGGTGCAGGAATCATCACTCCGGTGGATCCAGAAGCCTTCGCGGAGGCCATCCTGAAGCTGCTAGATGATCGCAAGCTATCTCAGGAACTCGCGTCCAGAGGGGTAGCCTTTGCTAGGAACTACTCGTGGGACCGCATCGCGGAACGCTACATTGATATCTTTCAGGAGGTGAAATTGGGTCGTTGAGGTGGGGGCTGCCCGGGCTGTTGCGTCGGCTGAAGATTTCCTGGCGGTCCTACCCTCAGCTGATTTTAATCCTTGGTTCATACGTTCTTCTGCGCGTTCTTAGAAGAGTTGCACTCCGACGATGGGGTCTCGATTTTTATAAGTTTGTAGACTCGCGGTTAGTGAGAAAAATACCTATTGAAGTGATTTATTATAGATTTAGAATCAGGGTCCTTCTCGGCGAATGTAAATTAGAAATCGTCGTGTTCTCGGACGAGTATGAAAAGGTGGAGAAGCGTCTATTGGCAGAACTGAAGCCAAGAACTGCTATAGATGTCGGAGCACATATGGGAGCTTATTCGCTGCTTCTCTCGCAAATATGCGAGAAAGTGATAGCAGTCGAACCGCAGGAGGCAGTTAGAAAGGTTCTCCTTAGGAACATAAGGCTTAACAAAATCGGAAACGTCATCGTATTGCCTTACGCTGCAAGTTCGGAGTCCAGTAAAACGATGGCAATAATAGGTTCAGGTGGTAGTGCTAGGGTGACGCAAGGCCCAGGCAACGTCCAAACGATCAGAATAGACGACGTAGTAGTGCGTTTCTTCCCCCAATCCGGGCCCGAGTTCGTCAAAATAGATGTGGAAGGGCATGAACTGGACGTCCTGAAGGGGATGACGAGGACATTAAGGGAAAGATATCCGCTTCTCCTCGTAGAAGTCTGGCACCAAAACTTCGACGACGTAGTAAAGTTGCTATCTCAATTAGGATATATGATGAAAGAGGATATAGACTTAACGATGTACAGGCCTGCTAAGAACATGTTATTTATTCCCGTGAATCACCGGCATACGCCTCATGCCCATGTTGACGAAACAACTGGCGTTGGCTCTTCAAACCCTGTTGAGGAATAGATCTGTCAGAAACTAGCTACTTCCATCCCCATCACCCATCCTTTTTGTCTTCAGAACCTCGCATCGCAACCTATCCGAATATCTCTGAGAATAGGACAGGTCACTTATGGAATGTGACGCCCGCATCCAATTAATGTGTCCGTGATCTCGCACTTGAGCCCAATCTGTAGGAGCACTTTTATCAGCAGGTTAGACAAATATTTACGGTGCTGATCCTTGGACGAAGACGAGTTCGGCAGGTGGATAACAAGTGCTCAGGCAACTCTGAACTCAGCCGTCAAGGACTTGAGGGGCGGTGAATACAACTGGGCGTGCTTCAAGTCGCACCAAGCAACAGAGAAGGCATTGAGGGCTCTATTGTGGGGTTCCGGCAATCCGCGCTATGGTCACAGCCTCAAGAAATTGTACGACGCTCTGGAAGGCCTCATCGGCGGCGATGACAGAATTAAGGAGGACTGTCTGCGACTCGACAAGTATTATACGTCGACAAGACATCCAGATGTATGGGAGTCAGGTATGCCTGAAGAGTACTTTTCCGAGAGCGAGGCTCTGGAAGCCATTAGGAGAGCGGAAGAGGTTCTGAGTTGGGTGAAGGCGAAATGGGAATCCTTGAAGAAAGGAAGCGCGTGAGAAAAGCAGCCATTGAATCGGCCGCCGAGGCAGTCTGCATGATAGAACGGATCTTAGGTCCAGTTTCAGCTGCAATCATAGGATCGTACGCCAGGGGGGACTTCAACGAGTGGAGCGATGTGGACCTTTTAGTAATATCACCAAGGTTTGCACGGAATCCACTGAAAAGGTTCGACCAACTCATAGACGTATTGCGAGAGTATCCGGACTTGGAGATAATACCGCTGACACCGCAGGAATTCCTCAGACAGAAGAAATTAAGGACACCGATGGTGATTGAGGCAATCCGAAAGGGCATAATTATCAAGGATCAACTGAAAGTACTTCTAAACGATCTGGGGCTAAGCGATGGCTAAAAGATGGTGACGAATACGCTTTTTCGAACCTCGCCCCCTAATAACCACGAAAACGAGGCTTCACCGAGCGTAAAACTCGGTGTTGGATCTGAAATAGAACCTCCGCCGACACCATCTTCTTCCCGTCGAGCCATCTAGTTGTGGAACGGAAGTGTGAAGCCGTCTAGACGTGTCCAACTTAGCCGGTGTCTCGATCGAGAAATAGCATGGGTCCCACCCTTAAACGGGCAATGTTTTCAGGAACTCTATAAAATTGCTCAATTGCCGTGAATGGATGGATCAATGCCCAGCCATACCTGCAAGATGAATAACCCTTGATCGAATAACCGGAAGGTCCGGACAGAGAAACACCTAATTTCACATCCTATCTCAATTCTGCTGTAGAAAGCGGCTTGAGGGTGTTGATGGTCGGCAGAAGGCCATCGATCGCCATAGACGAGCTTCGGAGATATTGGGGAGAGGTTGAGGTCTCAGACGGCCTTCATCTGCCACGGGCTAGGCGCTACGACCTCGTGGTAGCCCAAGAGCCCACCCTGAGGATCGGGCTACCGGCACTAATGCAGGCCAAGCTCTCGGGAGCGACCATGATATGCGAGGTTCACGGCAACTACCTCGAGGGCGGTTTCCTGCCGTTAAAGGACCTCTTGGCCGCGAGGTTCGTACTGAGGCAGTCCCAATTCGTTAGGGCCGTCAGCAGGCAGATAGCTTCGAGCCTGAAAAGAATGGGTGTCAGGAACGTGATGGTCATCCCATCGGTTTACATTAAGTTGGACCTCTTCAGACCACTGAACCCGCATTCATCGAGGCGGCCCATTGTGCTGTCGGCTTCCCGACTAGTACCTGAAAAGGGGCTTGAGCTCCTCATCGAGGCCGTTCCGGTTCTGGCTAGGGATTTCCCCGGGCTGGAGGTCAGGATCGTCGGTGACGGCCCTGAGAGAAGGCCGCTGAAGTCCCTGGCGGACCGATTAGGGGTCGGGTCCGTGGTCAGGTTCTACGGATGGGTGGGGCAAGACGAGCTCGTGAGGCACTACAATGAGGCTGCGGTCTTCGTCTGCACGTCACACTACGAGGGAGGTCCAAGGACCGTCTTCGAGGCAGCGGCCTGTCAGACGCCCTTCGTCTCGACAGCAGTAGGTCTCGTCCCAGAGGTCTTCACGCACGGCCGTGAGGGCTTCATCGTCCGGGAAAGGGACCCGGTCAAGATCGCGGAATACATATCGGCACTGCTCGGTGACCCAGAGTTGAGGGAAGAGATGGGTGAGAGGGGAAGGGAGGTCGTGGCAAGGGAGTTCGAGTGGGAGAAGGCCGTCAGGAGGTACGCGGAAGCTTACCTCAAAATCTGCTCCTCTCGGCGCTGACTTCTCTCAGAAGCGACGCTATCTGTGGAATTACGACCTCGTGGCTGAACTCGCTGACGATCTTCGCCCTTGCGTTGCGACCCAACCTACGCGCCAACCCCTCGTCAGCTAACAGCAACTCGAGTGCCCTCGATAGCCCCTCTACATCCTGCTTCCCAACCAGTAGTCCAGTCTCGCCGTCTATCACTGCCTCAGGTATCCCCGAGACCTTGGTTGCAACGACGGCCGCCTCGCACGCCATAGCCTCGAGCAGAGCCCTCGGGATACCCTCTCCCCCTCTTGAGGGGTAAGCGAAGACCGTGGCGTTAGCCATGTACCTCGGCACCTCCTCGTTTGGGATCGGCCCCGGAAACACGACCCTGTCCGCCATCCCGAGTTCCCTGCACCGCCTCTTCAGGTGGTCGACGTACTGTCGATCTCCAGTCCCAGCGATCCACAAATCGACGTCCTTGAAACTAGTGGCTACCTTGGCGAAAGCAGCTATCAGGTCCTCGACGCCCTTCCCCTCGTTTATCCGACCGACCCAGAAGACCTTGCGCCTGCCGTCGCCCTCCCAACTCGAGGGTGGTCTCAACCCGGGCCTGAACCTCTCAACGTTCACCGAGTTGTGTATGAACCTGACCCTACCTAGATCGATGCGTGGAATGAAATACATCACCTCGGGCAACATATAACGGGAGTAGAGGGTTACCCTCGAGGCCGTGTAAGCAGCCCTCCTCAGGATCCACCTGAAGACTGACTTCTTAACCCCTGGCGACTCATGCGGCTTCCCGAAGAGCCAGGTCCCGCCTATGGTGAGGACCGAGGGAACGCCCTTCAAGGTCCCTGCGATCCAAAGGGCCGCCAGCTCCGGTGGGCTGAACGTCCGTACGTAGACGACGTCTACGCTCTTGAGAAGTGGCTGGAGGCAAAAACCGGCCATCTTAGTTACGCCGTAAACTTCAGGGAGTCTGACGACATCGACCTTCACGACCTCCAGGTTAGAAGGAAGGTCAGGTGGCAAGTACTCGATCGTGTCAGTAACCACCAGTAGCCTATCTAAATGACCTGCTAACGCGACGTACTCCTCAAAGTACTGGGCGTGAAGCGATGAGGCTTTCAGACCGCTGATCTTACCAGTGAAAGTCATCACCGAAACCATAGCACCTGCTCCAAAAATCGTCTGGGAATTTATGTGGATACCCTTCGTACTGCTCCCCATCTAAACCAGTAATGAGTTTCGCATTCTGCGATAAGCGATGCTTCACCTTAAGGCACTACCTCATTGTGTACCGTTTAAGATAGTCTGGGGTGTAGCCGTGGATGTTAACCGTCTTATTGCATCTGTTTGGGCCCTCCTTTCTAGCAAGAACGCTGAGATAGAGTTCAACATATTTCTCCGCTATTTTCGCAGCAGCGAATTCCTTCGCGCGCTCACGTCCTTTTTCCCCCAGCCTTCTCCTCAAATTCTCGTTGTCCAGAACTGTGGCTAAAAGTTTTGAAAGCTCCCTGTAATCTCCTGGTCTGAAGAGGAATCCGGTCTCGCCCTCCACGACGATCTCCCTGAGACCCCCTACGTTTGATGCGATAACAGGAAGTCCGGCCACGGATGCCTCCGCAGCGGCCATGCCAAACGGCTCGTAGAGGGACGGTAGAACGAAGGCCCAAGAGTCCGCCAGGTGACGTTCGACGTCACCCACATGTCCCACGAAAATCACGCCTCCGTCGATCCCCAGATCTTTGCAGAGCCTTTCCAGCCTCCTCCTCAGCGGCCCCTCGCCTATTAGTCGCAGGGTTACATCGCTGCGACCACTTTTCCTCAGCTCGCTGAGCGCCATCAGTAGCGTCTCGACCCCCTTGACCCTCTCCAGCCTCCCGACGAACGTTATGATGGGCACTGCCGATTCGGCCTTCCTCACCTCGGAGAACCTCTCGTAATCTATCGGGTTCCAGATGCCTATTGCCTCAACACCGTACCTTGCCCTCACGTGTTCCGCGAGCCAACTGCTGCACGCGGCGACCCTGTCTGCAAGCCTGAGACCCACGTGAAGCAAGAGGAGCATGAGGAGCCTCGAGAGAGGCCCAGCACCCGCGAGTTGAAGTTCAATCAGCGGGTCACCTTCCAGCGTGTAGACGACCGTTTTGCGGCCCAGCTTCGCGGCGACCCCGACAACTACAGCTTCCTTGGTGCCGTGACAATGGACGATGTCCACTGCCATGGCCCTTATAGTACGTAATGTCCTGAAGAAGAGCCAGACCCAGTAAAGTATCGACCTGTAATCCCCTCCAAACGATAAGACCCTGACGCCGTTGCGCCTGAGTCTCTCGAAGAGGTGAGAGTATCTCGATGCCGGTCTTGAGGTCAGCACGATCGGCTCGTGTCCGAGACTGGCCAGTCCGATTGCCAAGTGCATCATAGCCATCGTAGCCCCTCCAATGCTGTATCCGCTAGAGGTGAAGAGGATCCGCAGGCGGCGTCTTACCATCCTTTCGCTTCACCATCTCGTCCGGAGCCCTTATTTAACAATTGGAAAATACGGGCTGTCGCGGCTGCCTGACCTCCCTTCCTCGAAGCTGCCTGAAAGAGAGAACCCGCCCTTCACAAGCCATTACCTGTACTCCTCACTAGTAAATGATTAACTTAAGGAAACTACCTTTAAAGGATATAATAATAAACTGCTGGTGTTCGATCAAGATTTTTTATATAAACTTAAAGTATATTTTATTCGTAGCGAGGATATACGGATAGCATTATAAGTAAAAACAAAATTATCATTCACCCTTGATTCGCCAAAGTTTTTCTATGGGATAATTTTTCGGAAAAAGTTGAGCGATTTGGGTATCAGATATTGTTGGGAAAGATAAATTGCTCTCGGCTGTGAAAATTAAGCCAACTCCGACGTACACGGTAAAAACCATCCAGCTGATGTGCCGACAAAAACCTAATTTTGGCTTCAGGCATAACAAATCCCTAATAGATTCCATTCCCCTATAGATTGCGATTATAAAACCTAGATATGTTAAGAAAACAAACCGAGAACTGATAACTCCTATAAAATGATCGATAATAAGGAAAGTGCTTCCCACAATCAGTGACGTTAGAAATAGTACGTCTCCCCTATCCTTTTCCGAACGCCTTACATTAATTAAATTCCAGCAGATGAATATCCATCCAATATGATAAGTGGCTATGATTTGATAGGCTTCTCTCAATACTTTATCCACTGATAACGAACCCTGTAACGCTTGATAAAAGTATGCGGTATATCCAGGTTGAGGTATCAATAGACTTGCCGTTACTAGACCTAAAACGGCAAAAACTAAGAGATAGAAAACCTCCACGACCGCAGAATAAAATCTTTTCCTATCGGTAAGAATTCTATATATAAACACATACGCTATAGCGAGGATGCTTACCTCCCTGCCCATAGTTGCGAAATATAATAAAACACCTAGCAAAATCATCGACTTTGTTTCTTGGGACGAGCTTTTTACGAGATATAAAGTCGTTGCCGCTAAAGCCAAATATCCTAGCATATCAGTCGAAATAGCTGCCCCATAGACCATAACAGGGACAGAATAAGAGAAAAGAACAGAGGTGACGGTTGCTGTCTTTATATCGTAGAGTTTTCTGACTGCATAGAAGTATATTAAAACTGTTGCTATCCACAAAATCGAGTTTATCAATCCAAATGCGTTGTTCACCCCTATATACCTATATATTAAACTTGCGAGAGCTGGAACGGTAATCCTCATTCGGAAGGGTTGAGGTGGTAAACTGTCGATTTCTCCCCCCATCCATAGAATCAAATGAACATAGTAAGGTGAATCGAAATCTAGCATTGGGTTGCCACGAACCTGATTAGCATTTCCGAAGTGGACCAAACTACTAGTTGCAGCTAAAATGCCGACGATTATTAGTGATTTTCTGTTATCAATCTTCATAAATCCAATTATACATTAGTTTTATAAAAACGTATCTTAAGAAAGATTCAAAGCGCCTCCCAACTTTCCATTTTAAGTTTTTAATATATCCATTCACCTGATACCATCCCCTTTTTGGTGGCCCCCTAGCGGATTACAGCTGAAAGATCTGCTTTAAACCCACCAACCCTCCCCTTTTTCGCATGATCTTGCAGTAATTCGCACATTTTATCAATTACAACTAAGATTTAAACTTATCAGAATTATCAACGATGAGGTCATCCCTCATTCCGAGAGTTACCCGGGCGAATTTCTACATTCGATGTTAGTGACAAAAATTTCCGGAAAGTATTTTTCCTGCACATAACGATAAGTGCGCCGCCCAACAGCGCATTCACCACTTTCTCGACCGAGAAGTACCTTCTAAGAAGCCCTATCAGTTTCCCCCTCTCCGGCCACCTCCGGTAGGTCCGGTAAATGTCCCAGACCCTTAGGCCCTTAACGCCCGCTGCAAGCAGTCCTAGCAGAGGTGCCACGAGGAACCAGTAAGCGGAGACGATGAACCTCATCGGTGCCAGGTCGGGCTTTGAGATGTCGCATAGGACGTAACTTCCGCCCTCTCTAAGGACCCCCCTCACCTCCGAGATGGCCTTCCTGAGGTCTATCGCGTCCCTGATCGAGAACCCGGTCAGCACGACGTCAAAGCAACCGTCCCTGAAGGGCATCCTCTCGAAGACACCCCTGACGGCATCGAACCGCTCGGTTCTGATCCTCCGCTTGCAGAGGTTGACCATGACGTCCAAGGGATCCATCGCCACCAAGTCAGCACCGCGCCAGATCCTCAGGGCCAGCTGCGAGAAAGTTCCAGGACCGCTTCCTGCGTCGAGAACCCTGCCGTTGCAGTCCCTCCCAGCGATCCGGATGGCCCTCTCCCTGAGCCGCACATCGAACCCGAGGGAGAGGAACCGGTTTATCCTGTCGTATGTGCCGCCGATCTGCACCAGCGCCCTCTCGACAGTCGGCCAGACCTCGCCGAGTCCCGACATCCCGCTCCCAGAATTCCGCCATTAAGCTGAGTAAAGAGCTGAACCGGTGCTGGGGTTTTGAGCGACCGATGAACGGAGGGATCGGGTTGAGCAGGACCAAAGCGCTGTACGCCAACTCGCTCGCCTCTTCGGTCGCAATGGGATCGGCTCAGCCCTTCATAGCGGTCTATGCGGCCCAGTTAGGCGCGTCGCCGACGGAGCTCGGCCTCCTGCACGCCTCGATGAACTTCACGACGAACGCGGCCCAGCTGATCTGGGGTTCGATATCGGACGCGATGGGAAGGAGGGTGCCGCTTCTTGTGGCGGGAGGACTGCTCTCGGCGGCCATCTGGCCGCTGGCCCTGATGACCACCTCTCCGGGCACATTCGTCCTGCTGATGGCTCTCAGGTTCGCCTTCTACTCGATGACTCTCCCGACCTTCACGGCCCTCATAGCCGATGTGACGGAGCCGGCCGAGCGCACGCGGGTGACCGTCCAGATCAATGCCTGGAGCACCGTGGGAGCTGCGGTGGCAACATCGACGGTGGCTGCCGTGAGCCTGTTCGGCCTGAACGGTTACCACATAGGCTTCCTGATCGCAATGGTCGCGGAGCTCGCCTCTGCGGTGGTTTTGCTAGGCATCAGGGAACAGAAAGTTGGAAAGAGGATGCCTTCCCTTTCTGTGATCAGCGAGATAACCGCGAACTCGGCGTACCTGCAGTACGTCCTACTGAACACCCTTTACATACTCTTCATGTCGATCGCCTGGCCCCTCTTCACGATCACAGTGACAAGGGTCGCGCGGCTCGACCTCTCCGTGATAGCGGCGCTCAGCGTCGTTAGCGATATCGCCTCGATCGCGACGATCTACCTGGTCTCGAGGGCAAACGTGGACCTGATTGGGTTCGTGAAGCTTCAGGCGATCTCGAGGGCGGCATTCGCTGCGGTTCCGCTGGTATACGGCTTCACGCCGGTGGTTCCGATGCTGGTGGCAGTGAACGTGATGACGGGCCTTTTGTTCCCGGTGATTAACACCGCAAGGACCCTCTACCTGCTCGCGGTGGTTCCGGTCGAGGGGAGGGCTACGTACGTTGCCATAGCGAACGTGCTCCAGGGGATCTCCAGCTTCGTCGGCTCGACGGTGGGCGGGGCCCTGGTGGATCAGCTGACGTCGCTGAACGGGGACGTCGCAGCGGCCATGATCCCGGTGTACCTGCTCTCTACTGTGGGGAGGTTCGTCTTTGGTGTGCTGCACTTCAGGCTTAACAGGTATGTGCGGTGAGGGCTGAGGTGGCTGGCCTGCGATTTGACACATGCCAATCAGCACCCGCTAACGTCAATGAGGGTTCACGGAACACCAGACCGCACTGGTGCAACTCAATGAGGTTCCATGTATGCTGCCAAGTCATCTTGGTCCTTCATCCTTTATTCGATAGCAAAGAAGGAGAACGCGGTGGGCAGAAGCCACTTGATTGGGTCGGCGAACGGCTCATGGATCGTCACGTCCGGCTGCAAGGACTTCCGATTCGGGAAGAGGCGGGTGATGACGATTGACGGGTGCTGAGGAGCGGGCCGGCGGTCGCGAATCGAGGCGTTACCTGCTGCTGGTGGTTACCGCGGGCGAATCGTCGAGGAGGGCGGGGGAGACGGCCCTCTGGCTGGCGGAAGAGCTCGGACTGGACCTGAGGATAACGGCGGTGACGTCACCCCACGTGCTCCAGGGGCCGCTGGACCAGCTCCTGAAGCCCTCAACGGCCGAGCGGGGGCCGGTCGCACCCGTACCCCTCCCGACGACTGCACGGACGAAGGAGGTGATCAGGGTCCACGAGACGGCTGATCAAGTGCTCGCTAGGGCAAGGGAGCTCGGGATAACCGCC
The DNA here is from genome assembly GCA_030059665.1 of Candidatus Calditenuis fumarioli. Lineage (GTDB taxonomy): Archaea > Thermoproteota > Nitrososphaeria_A > Caldarchaeales > Calditenuaceae > Calditenuis > Calditenuis fumarioli. The sequence goes on along the minus strand of JANVYR010000001.1, from coordinate 178,326 downwards.
ACCTTCAAGCCAGTCAAAAGGACCGGTGACGCCTGGTCAGGGATCCTGGCTGAGGCGGAGGAGGGATGCGCGATGATCGTGATGGGCAGGGGGGACGACGAGGGCGACTTCTTCTGGCGCGTTGCGGTGGAGGTGGCCAGGCGATCCAGGGTTCCGGTGCTTCTGGTGCCGTAGCGCAGGGAACGTTCCGCGTTGCATTACGGGCGCAGTGGGAGAGAACCTCAGCTATGACCGAACATGCGCGTCTACCCATCAGGAATTTTGGGGATGTTTCTGAGGAAAGGTCGACGCCCCCGCGACCCTCCTAGGTCACCGGTCCAATTCGACAATGGGCCCAATTCAAATCCGCAGCGCTTCCTCTATCTCGGCTCCCAGGATCAATCTGATACCGTGTTTCTCCGCCTCGCTCCTCAGCTTCTGGGCTGCTTCGGGTGTAGCCCTGGCCACAGACAGGACCGATAACACGGGCCTCCTTCCGTACCTCGAGACGACCGCCTCGATCCTCTTCAACAGCTTGGAGACCTCGCGCACTGCCTCCTCCTCACTCCTGACGGTCAAGGTCACCTCGCCGACGACCAGGGGCTCCTCGCAGAAGAGGTTGATCTCGATCACGTCGCCGTCGTGAACCAGAAACTTCCTCTCAACCCGCGCTAATCCGTAGCCCATCTGCTCGAGAACCAGCTGGAGGTATGAGGCCGCCTGCATCTCGAACGTAACCCCCAGGGCAGACCTCAGATCGGAGAAGCCGGCCACCACGTAATTCCGGAGCTTTCGGTATTCCTCCCTTAAGGCCTTCACTTCCTCCCACAGCTTGGTGATATTCTCCCACAGTCTGTTCTGGTTCTCCTCGAGTCGCTTCACGCTCTCCCAAAGTCTGTTTAGGCTCTCCCAAAGTCTGTTCTGCCCTTCCCTAAGGTATCTGACCTCCTCCCAAAGTTTGTTCTGGTTCTCCCAGAGCCTGTCCATTCTCTCCTCCAGGGCGTCCATCCTCTTCAGTATCTCCAGTATCCCTATCCTGCCGGCGACCGCGTACCTGAACTCCTCGTCCTCCTCGAGGAGCCGCAGGAACTCCTTCTTCAGGTCCAGACTCAATCCATCACCGAAAGCGGACCACCGCTTTAAGTGCCTTGTGGCACGCCAGGCCCTCACATCTAGCTCCATACCTCAACCGCGAACCGTTCACGCGCTTCTCGGGGCCCGGCATTAGGCGGCTCTCGGAATCGCAGTTACATCTATTTCCCATGAGTTCTGCAAAAGAGGGGCGAATCGTGTGAAAACGGGCAGCTCGGGTGGTTGGTGGCCCCGTCGAGCTCCCGAACGTCCGTCTCTGCGCCTTGCCGTCAGGCTCAGGCGGCTTCAAGGTTTCGGGGGATGTCAATGGAGGGACCTTTGCGGCCTCGAGAGCTGGCGTCCAATACAGGCGCGAGGATCAGGCGCGCACCAAGCTCGGAGTTTTTGTGCTGAGAGGATCTACCAACATCGGGATGCGAACGACGCGGGTGCTGAGGGTGAACCCGCACGAACCGGAGCGGGAGGCGATCGCGGAGGCGGCTGAGGTGATCAGGGCAGGCGGGCTCGTGGCGTTCCCGACGGAGACGGTCTACGGACTCGGTGCCGACGCGCTGAACGAGCGGGCCGTCCGGAGGATCTTCGAGGTAAAGGGGAGACCACCCGACAACCCGATCATCGTCCACGTGGCCGACAAGGACAGCATCTATTTGCTGGCTGCGGAGGTCCCTCCTGCTGCAGAGGAGCTCATCTCGAGGTTCTGGCCCGGTCCGCTGACGCTGGTCCTGAAAAGGACGGAGTTGGTTCCCCCGATCACCTGCGGAGGGCTCGAGACCGTGGCTGTCAGGATGCCTGCGCACCGGGTGGCTCTCGACCTGATCAGGGAGTCCGGCGTACCCATAGCAGCACCGAGCGCCAACCTCTCCGGATCCCCTAGCCCGACCACCGCCGAGCACGTGCTGAGGGACCTCGGTGGAAGGATCGAGATGGTACTGGACGGAGGGCCGACGGAGATCGGCGTCGAGTCGACGGTGATCGACCTGACGGTGGACCCGCCGGAGCTTCTGAGGCCGGGAGGGGTGCCCGTGGAGGAGATCGAGGGAGTGCTGGGAAGGGTGAGTGTGACCGAGGCGGCGAGGGGCCTGGGATCCTTCTCGGGCCGACCCAGGTCTCCGGGGATGAAGTACCGGCACTACGCTCCGAGGTGCAGGGTTGTGTTGGTCGAGGGCGATCCGGTGTCCGTGAGGCGTAAGGTCGCTGAGCTCGTGGCGGAGCTGACCTCCCAGGGCAAGCGCGTCGGAGTCCTGGCGCTGGACGGAGCAGAGTACCCTGGTGCTGAGGTGATCGACTTGGGCCCAAGATCCGACCTCAGGAGGGTGGCGAGATCGCTCTTCACCTCGATCCGGGAGCTGGACGAGAGGGGCGTCGACGTGATCGTCGCGGAGGGCGTGGAGGAGCGGGGGCTCGGCCTCGCGATAATGAACCGGCTCAGGAAGGCGAGCGGCGGAGAAACGATCAGGGCCTGAGGGTCAGCCCTTCTTGGGCCTCTCTAGGAACCCCTCCCTCATCAGCAGGTACTTCGGCTCGATCCTCATCAGCTGCTCCCTCGAGTCGTAAACCCTCGCGATCACCCTGGTCCAGTTCCTTCCTGCGGGCGTGAGCACCTTCACCAGCACGAGGTTGTCCTCCTTCGCGTCGAGCACCGTCGAGAGGACCTTCCTCAGGTCGGCCCTGCTCGGCGTGCCGCTCTGGTTGGCGACCTCCAGGACGTACTCGACCCTCTTCAGCAGCTCGTTCCTCCTCCGCTCGACCACCCTCACCTCAGGGAGGGACAAGGGCCTCACCTCACGATGACGGCGTTGATCTGGACTATCGCGTCGCTGATCGTGTTGCCCCTGACCGATACCCTCTTCCTCAGGCCCTTCACGGTCCTCCTGTTCCTCCGCTTCTTGGCCTTCGAGGGCGGCTTGCGGCGCGCCTTGAACCCGATGCCCTTCGTCAGCAGCACCTGTACCAGCCTCGCACCGCTCACGTCAGGTCTCATCGGGAACCCCGCGAAGTCGCTGCCGCCGGTTATCCTGATCTTGAAGTCGCCGAGCCCGAGCGGCCCTCCGTCGATGACGTCTCCGATCCTCTTTCCCCTGAAGACGGCGAACTGCTGGGGCGTCAGCTGGATGGTCTTCGCGGTCCCGGTGCTCGGGTCTGAGAGCACCAGCCGTGGCACGTTGGGCTTCTGGGACATCCCTCCCCCCAGCTGCCGTACCGTCAATTAAACCCATCCGGAACGCGAGACCGCAACCGTAGAATCCGACGTTAGGTCACCCGGTGCCCTGCGAGGCGTTCCTCAGCGCCCTGTTCAAAATGACGGTGGTGCTGATCCTCTCGGTACCCGGCATGGCTTTAGCCCGGACGATCCTGACCTTGATCCCCTTCGAGGCGACGAACTCCCTGAAGGCCCGCTCGATCTCTCCCTGGTCGTAGCCGAAGAGGACGACGTCGGGTTTGAAGCGCCTCAGCACCTTCTCGAAGCTCATGGGCCTGTAACCGATGACCGCTTTGTCGACGTACCTGATGCTGGAGACGACCTGGAGCCGCTCGCGCTCGCCCATCACCGGCTCCCTTCCCTTCCTCTGCCTGATGGTTTCGTCGGTCGCCAGGACCACGATCACCTTCCCCCTCTTCCCCGCGAGGCGCCTGGCCTGACGGAGCAGGTAGACGTGTCCGGGGTGGATCACCTCGAAGGCTCCCGTGGTGAGAACGACCCTCCCCTTCCTCGTGGCCACTCGAACCTCACCAGCCCCAGAAGCCTGAGGGCATCGAAAATACCCTCCGCGTAGGAGACCGCGACGAGGGCGTCCTCAGACCTTCCGGAGCGAAGGAACGTCTCCGCGTCGTTCACGTACGACTCCGCCAGCTCGAGGAGACGCCTCGTCTCCCCGCCCTCAACCACCACCTCGAGCTTCCCGATGACCTCCCTCGCCTTCTCGATGTAGCTCCTGGCCCTCGCCGCGGTCGGGCTAACCGTCTCACGGGATCGGGGAGCCTCGCACCCCAGGACCCGCTCGAGGAACTCGCGCTCGGCGAAGTGGAGCTTCCCGGGAACTATCAGGACGTGGGGAGGCGGAGGGAGGGAGGACCACATCACCCGGTCCGCGTCGCCGCACACCACAGCTTCGCCCTCGAGCCCGATCCTCGTCAGCGTGATCAGGGTCGACCTCGAGAGGACCTCTGAGCCCATCGACGCCTCGACCTCCAGCAACGACCTGAGGGCCTCATGGGCCGTCAGCCCTCCCTCAGCTGTGTCGAGCAGGACGAGCGTGTGGAGGCCGAGCTCGACGTTCGAGGCGATGGTCCTGTAGATCCCCTCGTACTCCTCCGCACCTGCACGCCTGGGAACCGTGACGGTCCTGCCGAAGCGGTAGGCCGAGAGGCCAGACCTCGAGACGGCGGCCGAGAGGACGGAGACGCCGTGGACGACGCGCCAGCTCACGCCGCGCCTTGCGGCCTCGACGAGAAGGGAAGAGTGGGTCGTGGCTATCAGGGGATCACCTGGGACGGCGACCGAGACCTCCTCCTTCTCCGCGAGCTCGACCAGCCTCCGCGACCCCTCCTCGAGGTCCCTCCTGCCGGCAAGGACCAGCCTCTCGCCGAGTAGCGACCTGAGCTCCGAGACGGCCCGCTCATCGAGGAAGCCCGTGTAGGTGTCGAGGTAGACGACGTCCGAGTCCTCCAGCTCCCTCAGCGCAGCCCTCGTGAAGTACTCCGGAGATCCGAGGCCGAGGCCGACGAGCTTCAGCAAACCTCTTCCCCCCAGAACACCTCAGGCAATATCATCCCTACGCCGCGCTGACCAGGACCACGCCAAGAGTCGTGAGGAGGGCGCCGAGCAGCGTGTAGGCGTCGACCCGCTCCGAACCCCTGTAGGCGGTGAGCGAGAGGACCACCGTGAAGACCGGGAAGGACTGCGAGGCAGGGACAACAACTGGGACCGGTGCGAGCGAGAGGGCGCCCCAGTAGGAGAAGCTGGCGAGCGAGTTGAAGAGGCCGCCGAGCGCTGCGTGGCCGTTCCTGAGGGCCCCCTTGAGGCCGCCGTGCCGCGGCAGCAAAGGAGAGACCGCGAGCAGCGCCGCAGCTGAGCTGATCGCGTAGGTCGCAGTGGGCGATCCGATGGAGAAGTTGGCCAGCCTCGCGAAGGCCGAGCCGAAGGCGAAGACGAACGCCGCGGCGATCGAGGCCCCGAGCCCGAGGTACCTCCTTCCCGACCTGTCGCGGTCTCCCATGGACCTGTAGACCATCCAGACTCCAGACACTACCAGCACCGACCCGAGGACCGTTAGGGGCCCGAAGCCCTCTCGGGTGATGGCGATGGACGCGAGCGGCGCTATCAAGGCCTCAGAGGCCACCACCGAGTTGGACCGGGAAGCGCCGATCTCGTTGATGGCGAGGTACCACAGGAACCGGCCGAGCGTGAAGACGAGGAAACCGGAGAGGGCCGCGTAAATCAAGCCGTCCGTCCTCAGCGATGCGTACCTGCCCGCGGACCCATCGACCACCGAGCCCAGGAAACCCATCGCAGCTCCCATCGCGGAGGTGAGCGCCGTGACCGTGAGCGGCGACAGCCTGACCATCGCCTTCCTCATCTCCAGCGAGGTCGCACCCCAGAGGAGAGCGGTGAGCAGCGCCAGCGAGAGCCCTGCCTGCTGCTGATCCATGCGGACCGACCTCGACAAACGTCCGAATAAACCCTCTTATTTTCGGTTTAGAGACGACTGCGAAGATGCCTGAAGCGGGAAGCGGTACGGTGTTGCTCGACTCTACGCTCCGGGAGGGGGAGCTGTACAGGGTCCTTCCGCTCAGGAAGAAGCTGCGGGTCGCCGGGATCCTGGCGGAGCTCGGTCTGAAGAGGGTTGAGGTGACGTTGGACTACCCTCCGAAGACCACGGAGGCCGAGGTGAGGCCGGTCGTCGATTACCTGAACGATCGCGGAATAGAGGTCGTCATGCACGGAAGGGCCCACAGGTCCGACGTGGAGGCCTTCGGGAAGTACGAGCTTCACGGAGTCGCCGTCTACCTCGCGGTCTCGAGAATTCACCGGGAGCACAAGCTGAGGGGGATGACGGAGGAGGAGATGAGGTTGAGGCTCCTGGAAGCGGTGGAGCTCTGCCGCTCCTACGGGTACAGGTACATCAGGGTCACGCTCGAGGACGTCTCGAGGCTCTACGTCGAGGGCAACAGGGACGAGCTGGACGGGCTGCTGGCCTTCACGGAGGAGCTGAGGAGCGCCGGCGCAACGATGGTGAGCCTACCCGACACGAGTGGCCTCATGACCCCGTCCCAGGCCTCCTCCTTCATCAGGTACTGCAGGGAGAGGTCGGCGCTCCCGATCGCGTGCCACTACCACAACGACTACGGCTTCGCCTCGGCCAACACAGTGGTCTCGGTGCTGGAGGGCGTGGAGGAGGCCCACGTGACCCTGATGGGGATCGGTGACAGGAACGGCATCGCTGACCTTTACGAGGTTGTGGCTCCGCTCTCCGACCTTCACGGCATCGACCTCGGGGTCAGGAGGGACAGGCTCGCGTGGGCCTACGCGGAGTTCTCACGCCTGACCGGGATAAGGCTGCCATGGAGGCATCCCCTCTCATCGGACGCCAGGACCGTGAGGGCTGGAGTCCACCAGGCGATGGTGCTCAAGAGGCCCGACGGCTACGTCCCGGCCGGGAAGCTGCGGAACGACTTCGAGGACCTCACGCTGGCGCCGTCGCCGCTGATGAGCCACAAGGTCTTCCTCGAGCTGGCCAAGAGGGCCGGGGTGAAGATCACCGAGGAGGAGGCGCGGAAGGCCGCGGAGCAGGTCTCCCAGCTGTACCTCATGCACAACGGCCGCGTCAGGAGCTCCGAGCTCAGAGAGCTGCTCCGGAACGTCCTGGGATTCGATGTCCCGGAGGAGGCGATGAGGGCCTACTTCGGCCTCGAGCGGGCCTACGTTCTGATGAAGCTGAGGCCTCAGGTGGATGTCACCTCGATCGTCGAGGACCTCCTAACCTGGCCCGAGGTCGAGTCGGTCGACGAGGTCTACGGCGACGCTGACCTGGTGGTGGTGGGGAAGGTCGCAATAGGTCCGGACAACCTGGTGGAGCGGCTCAGGCGTCGCTACCAGGGCGTTGTGGAGGAGATGAAGGTCCTCATAACCGACTGAGGGCCCGACCTCGCACCGCACTCCGCCTAGGCGCTGCTAAAGCTCGATCACGCTGCCGTCGGGACGTCCGACGAAGACGGTGTACCCTCGGTTGGGGCAGATCCCCACCTCGACGACCCCGGGCATCAGCTTTAACTCCGCCTCCAGGGCCGCTGGATCCCGTATCTCATCAGGGTAAATGTCGATCAGGAAGTTGCCGTTCTCGGTGACCACCGGGCCCACCTTTCCCTTTCCAGAATGCCGTAGCTCCGGCCTCAGCCCCTTCGATGCGAAGCTCCGGAGCAGGAAATCGACAGCGAACGGAAGCACCTCGACCGGCACGGGCCCGGTCAGCCTGTCCCTCAGCTTGAGATGGTCGCCCACCAGCACGACCCTCCTCGATGCGGCCATCAGCACCTTCTCCCTGGCGTGCGCCGCACCACCTCCCTTCACGGAGTTCCCCCGAAGGTCGACCTGGTCGAAGGAGTCCACGTAGACGTCGAGCTCGGGGAAGTCCGCCAGGGATGCCACCCTGATGCCCGCCCTCCGTGCCAGCTCCTCCGACTGCCTGGAGCTCGGGACCACCGCCTCGATCGACCCCGAAGCGCCCGCCTCCGTCAAAACCTCCACGAAGGTGGCCACCGTGGTTCCGGTTCCGAGGCCGAGGATCACTTTGCCCGATGAGAGGACGACCTCGACAGCCCTCGATGCGGCGGCCCTCCTCGCCGCGAGCACCTCAGGCTCCATCGCCCGACCCACCGGTTCCGAGCTCCTCCTCGACCCTCCTCCTCAGCTCCCTCAGCCGGGTGGCCCTCGGGTCCTCCCTCCTGAAATCGGAGAGCAGCCGCCTCAGCTCCTCCACCCTCACCGGATCGGGCTCCACCCTCCGGCCCTTTCTCCTCAGAAGCGACCCGATCCACCGGAGCAGGCCCATCGCCTTCAGAGCTGCGGCCTCTCCCCGCTAAAAATCGGTTCGCGTCCACGTGGGCCGCGAGCTCCTGGGGATGACCGGGCGAAAGTCCCTATTACCTTCGCAGGCGATCAAGTGATGGAGGATGCTGAGGCCGACAGGAAGGCCCGCGGTCACGATCGACGTCGGCTCGACCAGGTACCTGGTGGTCGCTGACCTGCACGTGGGCTACGAGCTGGAGCTATCCTCAAAGGGCGTCCGCGTCCCTCCCCACGAGGAGAGGATAGCGAACGAGCTGGTGAGGCTCGGCGAGGAGACCGGCGCCCAGGTCCTCGTGCTGCTGGGCGACGTGAAGCACCGCGTCGCGGGTTACAGCTGGAGGGATGCGGTCGGCGTCCGGAAGCTCGTCGGGATCGTCAAGGCCTCCTTCGAAGAGGTGCTCGTCCTCCCGGGGAACCACGACGGCGGCATCTCGGAGCTCCTGGCCGGGCTTGCGAGGATAGAGGACAGCAGGGGAATCATGCTCGGCGACTACTGGGTGATGCACGGCCACACCTGGCCACATCCCGACTGCCTCTCGGCCAGAACCGTTGTGATCGGCCACACACATCCGACCCTGAGGATCAGGTCAGAGGAGGGGACCGTCAGGGCCAGGGTCCACCTGCTGATGGAGGCGAGCAGGTCCAGGCTCGCGAAGGAGCTGACATCGAGACCGGGCTACGCTCGTCTGCTCGAGGGTCGGAAGCCGCGGGGGAAGCTCAGGCTGGTGGTGTTGGCGCACTTCAGCCCTCTGGCGCCGGGTGTCGACGTCCAAGAGCTGAGGGGCTCTCCGGGGACGAGCCCGCTGATCAGGTCAGGGGTCTTCGACCTAGCGGGTGCAGAGGTCATTACGCTCGACGCCCAGCCGATAGGGAGGTTGGGGGAGATCCGTGCAGAGGCAGCGGAGGGTTGACGCGGAGTCGGCGGCACGGCAGCTCGTCTCCGAGAGGAGGGTGAAGCGTTACGTCTTCAGGCCGAGCGGCAGGTCCGTCTGGGTCGTGGTCGGCAGGCACCGGGACTACCTCGTGATGCCGGACGTGCCCTACTGCACCTGCGACGACTTCTTCTTCCGGGTGATCAACAACGAGAAGCCCATGTGCTATCACCTGATGGCGGTCCGCATGGCCTCCGAGTCGGGCAACTACGAGGTCATCGAGGAGGGCGACGAGTGGTACTGGCAGCTGATGTGGGACTGGCTCGACTGGTCGAGGAGGTGAGCCGGGCACCCACCACGACCTCCCTCCCCTCCACGGGCCGGACCCGCCAGACCCAGACGAAGCTCGTCAGGAGGTTGACGCCGAAGGCGACGACGACGGCGAGGAAGTAGGCCAGTAGGTGGTTGAGCAACAGCAGCTTGTTCAGCGCGAAGAAGACCGCGAGGTTCACGGCTATGCTCAGGACGCGGGAGACGTGGTACTTGAACAGCCTTTGGAGTAACGGGTTGCCCCTCCGGCCCTCCTCTCCGAAGACGAGTCGGTCGTTCAGGAGGAAGTTGATCAGGAGGACGACCTCCGTTATCAGGACCGCGGAGAGGAAGGAGTCGATCCCCATCAGATCCACCGAGACGAACATCAACCCCTCGGCTAGTACCAGCGTCGAAACGCCGATCGCCACGAACTTGTAAGTCCTTACGTCGCGCAGCAGTGAGAGGGCGAATCCGAGCAGGCCCCTCAGAGCGCATTTCATCCCCGCTCACTCCGGACGGTAGAGGGACCTCAGCACACCCAGGTCGTACGAGTAGTCGCCCTTCTCGTCCTCGGGCGTCTCTATGATCATCGGCAGCCCCCGGAGCACTTTGTGGTTGACGATCCTCCTGAAACCCTCCTTTCCGATGTGGCCGTGACCGATGTGCTCGTGCCTGTCCAGCCCGCTCCCGAGGCCTCCCTTCGAGTCGTTGAGGTGAAGGACCTTAAGCCTCCTGAGGCCGACCTTCTCCTCGAAGGCCCTCAGCGTCTCCTCGAGCCCCGCCTCGCTCCTGACGTCGTACCCGGCGGCATAGAGGTGGCACGTGTCCAGGCAGACGCCGACCCTGTCCGGCTGCTCGATCCGCGAGAAGATCTCGCCGATCTCCTCGAACCTCGAGCCCACGCTCCCCTTCTGCCCGGCCATGTTCTCCAGCAGCAGGACGCACCCCGTCTCGACCTTGGAGAGGGCCTCGTTCACCGCCCTCGCGACCCTCTCGATCCCCGCCTGGACGCCCTTACCCAGGTGGCTTCCCAGGTGGCAGACGAGGTAGTCGATCTCCAGCGCGTCGCACCTCCTCAGCTCGTCGATCAAGACGTTCACGGACTTCCTCCAGCCGTCCTGCTTCGGAGAGGCTATGTTGGGGAGGTAGGGCATGTGGGCGACGACCACGCGGTAACCCTCCTCCCTCCTCCTCCGCTTGAACTCCTCCACCTCCTCCTGCTTCAGCTTCTGCGCCCTCCATCCCCTGGGGTTCCTGGTGAAGATCTGGAAGGTCGTGCAGCCGAGCTCCTTTGCGCGGTCCACGGACTTCGCGATCGATCCCGAGATGGAGACGTGGGCACCGAGCAGTAGCATCCGACCGGACGATCTCGACGTGATTAATACCCTTGTGGGTTCCACTGTGGACTGGATGGGTTCCGGGGCTGGCGAGGAGGGGATCGGCGCGCTGGCCTTCGCGCTGGCGGTCAGGTTCGTCAAGCTGGTTCGGGACCTTTTCGGAGAGAGGCTCGTCTCGGCGGCGATCTTCGGCTCGCTGGCGACTGGCAGGTTCAACCTCGAGTCCGACGTGGACGTACTGCTGGTGGTGGAGGACCTCTCCGGCATCACGATGGCCCGTCGGATCGGGTCTTGAGCGACTCTCAATCCAGGAGACCGTCAGGAGGCTTGCGACGCTGAGGGGCCTCGCGATGTACGGCGACGAGACAGCGCTCAAACCACCCTCCGCGCTCTTCAGAAGGGAGGACGCTCTGGAGGCCCTTCGCCGGGCAGAGGAGGCCTTCGGGCTCTGCAGGAGGCTCGTGACCGACTGGACCTCCTGAGGCACCGCGTTGCGCCGAAGGCCCCAGACCGACGACGGGCAGTCCCATGTCCTGAAGGGGTTATCAGGTGCCGGTTAGCTGGACGGCCGGCATGAGGGAGACCCTCGAGGCTGTCAGGGACGTCGACAGGGCCCTCGACGAGTTGGGGAGCGAGATCGAGACGGAGATCAGGGACCTCGAGGAGCACGTCAGGAAAAGGGTCGCGGAGCTGAGGGAGGGAATATCCAGGCTGATTGAGTCGGAGAGGGCCAGGATGATGCGTGAGATGGAGCAGGAGGTCAATTCCCATGCGGAGAGGCTGAGGTCCGAGTCGAGGACCAGGATCAAGGCGCTCACCGAGGCCTTCGAGCGGAGGTCAGGACAGATCGCAGAGGAACTGGTCAGGGCCATCCTGGGCTGATCGTCATGGACTCTGGATACGTTTACGCCCTCGCGTTCTCGGTGAAGGGGAGGCTCCTCGGAAGGAGGGACCTGGAGGAGCTGGCTTCATCGAAGAGCGTTGAGGACTTCGTCGCGGCCTTGCGGGCCACCCACTACTTCGAGGCCCTGACCTCCCTGCCTCAGAGGCCCAACGCGAGGGTCGTCGAGAGGGCCCTCTGGTCCCACCTCTACCGCTACCACGTGAGGCTACTCCGGCTCACTGGCTGGAGCCCGGTCCTCTGGGCGCTCTACGAGCGTCACCTGTTCAGGGCCATGAAGGCGCTGGTTCGCGGAATGGCCTCCCGTCTCCCCCAGGAGGACCTGATGAGGGAGGTGGACACGACCGCGGCGGAGCTCGTCGAGGAGCGGGACGTCTTCGCCAGGGCCCTCGCCTCGAGGGACTTCCAGGAGCTCCTCGGGTCCGTCAGGGGGACGCGGTTCGAGGGGCCCGTCACCAGGGCCCTCGCGCTCTACGAGAGGACCGGCGATCCGGCGGCAATAGACCTGGAGTTCGACCGGGAGGCGGCTGCGGGCTTCACGCGGGCAATCGGGCGCCTGAGGGGCTGGGACAGGAGATGGCTCGCGTGGGCCTTCGAATGGCACCTCAACTCCCTCGCCGTCGAGACGGTCCTGAGGGGGAAGGAGTGGGGGTTCGAGCAGGCCGAGCTCCGGAGGGCGATCGAGGGCATCAGGTTCACGGTTCCGAGGCAGGTGCTCGAGGTCCTCCTGGAGTCCAAGGACGTCGACGAGGTCTCGAGGGCCCTCCAGCTGATCGAGGGCAAGTCCGTTCCCAGGATCAGCGCCAGGAGCAGCTACGGTGAGATGGCGGGCGAGCTCAGGGAGAGGGGATGGAGGAGCGCCGTCGAGAGGTTCCGGAAGCTGTACCTGACCTCCGTTTCCCACCTGGTCCTCGCCGTCGGCTCCCTGATGCTCATAGAGGAGGAGGTCAGGAAGCTGGCAGGGATCTGTGCCGGGATCGAGCTGGGCATGCCCAAGAACAGGTTGCTCGAGACGATCGCGATCTGAGTCTTGCCTCTAACCTGACTTAGCCCCTTTTATCGCCCTGAGGACCCTCTCCGGCCACAGAGGCATGTCGATGTGCTTCACGCCCAAGTGGGAGAGAGCGTCCAGGACGGCGTTCACCAACGCGGGAGTCGCCGCGATCGTCCCTGCCTCACCTATCCCCTTCACGCCGAGCGGGTTGTGCGGAGACGGCGTGACCGTGTGGTCGGTGACGATGTCCGGGACCTCGCAGGCGGTCGGCACCAGGTAGTCGTTCAGGGTGGAGGTTAGCAAGTTACCGTTCTCGTCGTAGACGGCCCACTCGTACAGCGCCTGCGCCAGCCCCTGGGCGATCCCTCCGTGAATCTGGCCCTCGACGATCATCGGGTTGATCTGGTTCCCGCAGTCGTCGACCGCGACGTACCTCAGGACCTTGACCGCACCGGTCTCAGGGTCCACCTCTACTACCGCGACGTGGGTCCCGAAGGGGAACGTGAAGTTCGGCGGGTCGTAGAAGACCGTCGCCTCGAGTCCCGGCTCGAGCCCAGGAGGCAGCTCGTTGGCGCCCGCACCGTACGCGGCATAAGCCACCTCTTGGATCGTCTTCTGCTTCTCGGGTGCCTCCCTCACGTAGAACCTTCCGCGCTCGAAGACCAGGTCCTCCTCCCTCACCTCGAGCATGTGGGCCGCTATCTTACGGGCCTTCTCCAGGACCCTGTTGCACGCTAGGGCTATCGCGCCTCCAGCGACCGGTGTGGTCCTGCTGCCGTAGGTCCCCATGCCGAAGGGGATGGCGTCCGTGTCTCCGTGGACGACCTCCACGTCCTCTATCGGAACCCCCAGCTTGTCCGCCACTATCTGGGCGAATGTGGTCTCCTCTCCCTGGCCGTGCGGGTGCCCTCCAGTGTAGACCGTCACCTTCCCCGACGGGTGGACCCTGACGACGGCGCTGTCCCAGAGGCCCAGACCGAATCCGGTGGCCCTCACCGCGGCCGACGGGCCCATGCCGCAGATCTCGACGTAGCTGGAGATCCCTATCCCGATCAGCCTCCCCTTCCTCCTGGCCTTCTCCTGCTCCTCCCTCCACTTCCTGTACTCGGCCAGCTCAAGCGCCTTCCTGAAGGCCGTGATGTAGTCGCCGCTGTCGTAGGTGATCCCGATGGGCTTGGCCTGGTACGGGAACTTCTCCTTGGGCACGAAGTTCAAAGCCCTCACGTCGGCCGGGTCCTTCCCGATCTCCCTCGCCACCAGGTCCATCACCCTCTCGAGGACGTACGTCGCCTCCGGCCTCCCCGCACCCCTGTAGGCGTCGACGGGAGCGGTGTTGGTCAGCGCTCCTATCACCTCCACCGAGACCGCACCGATCTCGTAGGGCCCGCTCAGCATCGGACCGAAGAGTATGGTCGGTATCCCCGGAGCAGCGGTGGAGAGGTAGGCTCCCATGTTGGCATACGACCTCACCTTCAGGCCGAGGACCTTGCCGGATCTCAGGGCAGCGGCCTCGACGTACTGCACGTGGTCCCTTCCGTGGATCGTCGAGAGGAAGTTCTCCTCCCTGGTCTCCACCCACTTGATCGGAACCTCGAACTTCCTGGCCAGGTGAAGCACCACCGCCTCGGGGCCGTAGACGTGGATCTTCGACCCGAAACCACCTCCCACGTCGGCCGAGATCACCCTCAGCTTGTGCTCGGGTATCCCCGTGATCAGGCTCAGCAGGAGCCGGTGGACGTGCGGGTTCTGGCTCGTGACGTATAGCGTGAACCTGTCGGAGAACCTGTCGTAGGTCGCCACGGCCGCCCTCGTCTCCATGGCGGTCGGCTGGAGCCTGGTGTTCACCATCCTCTGCTTCACCACGACCTCGGCCCTCGCGAAGGCCTCGTCCACGTCTCCGCCGGAGGCCCTCCAGACGAAGGCGGTGTTGTTCGGCACCTCGTCGTAGAGCTGGGGCGCACCTGGCTGGACGGCCTTCTCCGGATCCACCACCGCGGGCAGGGGCTCGAGGTCGGCCCGGACGAGCTCAGCCGCATCGGCCGCCGCGTAGGGAGACCTCGCCACCACCACGGCGTACGGGTCACCCACGTACCTTACCTTGTCCACCGCTACGGGCCTGTAGGGCGTGGTCCTCAGGTCCGATCCAGGTATCTGCCACGCGGTCGGTATCATGCCCAGTCCGTCCATCAGGTCCTCTCCTGTGAGGACCGCAACCACGCCATCCACCTTCAGCGCCCTCGAGACGTCGACCGATCTGATCCTCGCGTGGGCGACCCTGCTCCTGACGAAGTGGACGTAGAGCGTCCCCGGGAAATTGAGGTTCGCCGTGTACCTGCCCTTCCCGGTGATCAGCCTCGGGTCCTCCTTCCTCTTTACCCTTGCACCGAAGAGTTTGGTAACGGCCACGTTGCGAAAAGGATGCGTCCAATAGATATCATTTATGCTGGGTTCCACGGATGGCTGCATCGCGGGGCCTGAGCTGCTGTCGTGGACGTAGATGGCGTCAACGGTAAATGTCGGGTCGACCGCTGGGTTCCGAGGCCCCGGTCGTATAGCCAGGTCAAGTATACCGGCCTTTCGAGCCGGGGACCCGGGTTCAAATCCCGGCCGGGGCACTCAATATTTTCCGTTCGCCCGGTCCGAGATCCCTCAAGGACCCAACCTTGAACAGGCCGCGGGTGGGAATCGAACCCACGACCACCGGGTGTCCGCCGTTCCGCTGTGGTCCACAGCCCGGGGTGCTACCGCTACACCACCGCGGCCGCCCGCCGCTCAAGCCACCTTCCAACTTTTTAACGTCTGCACGGGATCAGGTCCGGATGGTGCCACCCGAGGTCTTCACGCTCCCGTTCATGCAGAGGGCCTACCTGGCAGCGCTTCTGGTCGGGGCGCTCCTGCCCACCGTCGGGAGCTTCGTGGTCCCGAAGAGGCTGTCGCTGCTCGGCGACACGTCGGCCCACATCGCCTTCGGAGCTGCCGCCTTCGCGTCCCTCATCGGCCTCGCGTTCACCGACGCCCTCTCGGTTCCCGTAACGGCCCTCGCGACGGTCCTCATGCTGAGGCTGATCAGGGGGATGGGCGTGAGCGGTGACGTGGCCCTCACGGTCTTCCTCACGGCCGGTGCGGCCCTCGCTTCGGCCTCGATAAGCCTCGGCTCCCGCGTCAACCTGCAGGCGGCGCTCTTCGGCTCCGTCCTCCTCGTGGGCCCCGAGGACCTGATGGCCATGCTCGTCGTGACCGCGGCCGTCATCGGGATAGTGGTGACGAGGTTCGGCGACCTGATACTCTTCACGCTGAACGAGGAGCTGGCGCGCCTGAAGGGCGTCAGGACTGGAGTGCTCGAGACGCTATTCGCCGTGGTGGTCGCGGTCGCGGTGATCGAGTCGATGAAGTTGATGGGCGTCCTGATGGTGACCTCGCTTCTGGTGCTCCCGGTCGTCGCCGCGTCATCGGTCTGCACGTCCCTGAGGAAGTCGATCCTCACGTCCGTCGCCGTCGCCGAACTCTCGACCTTCTCCGCCATCACCCTCTCCTACCTCGTGGGCCTCCCTCCCGGGTCGCTGACGGTCCTCCTGCTGCTGGCCGCGCTTCTGCTCCTCGGGGCCGCTGGGAGAAGAGGGATGACCCTGTGAGGTGAAGGGCCTTGACCGAACGGGTCGATATCGGGCCGCTCGCGCTGCTCCTGATGTTGTTGCTCTTAGTCACCGCGCACACTGCACGTATCGCCGTCGCTGAGGGGCCCAAGCTCGAGGTGACGGTGCCGAACTCGCCCGACCCGTACGACATCAGGGTGGTGATCGAGGGGCCCGGCGGAACCTGGACCTTCGAGGGCAGGACCACGATCTCGCTGTCCGGCGTCACCAGCGGCACCTACGCCGTCCGGATCTACTACAGGGGTTACCTCGTGGCGACCCGGGTTGTGGCCGTGAACCGGGAGAACGTGGCGGTCGAGATCGGGATACCGTTCGTGGACGTGGTCCTGAGGGCCGTGGACCTGAGCGGCAGGGAGCTCTCGGGTCGCCTCTACGCCGTCGCTGAGCCGAGGGACGCCTACAGCGAGCTCACCGTCACCGGCAGCTCCATAGTGATCCGGAGGGCGCTCGAGCCAATCGCGTACTCGCTCTACGTCGAGTGGGAAAGCCCCCTCTACGTCAGGCGCGCGAGCCTGAACCTGACCGAGCCTGCGTGGTCGCTGAGGAGCAGGGGCGTGGTTAAGCTGCCCGTAGGGGACCTGACGGTGACCGTCATCGACAAACAAGGAAGGGGAATCGGAGGCGCCCAGGTCAGGATCGCCAACCAGCTCCTGACCACCGCGGAGGACGGCAAGGCGGTTCTCATGAGGGCCCCGCTGGAGTACAAGGGCGAGCCCGTGAGGTACGACCTGGAGGTCACCTACATGGGGTACGTGCTGTACCGAGGGTCGTTGACCGCGTCGTCGACGAGCTACACGTTCACCGTCACCGCAGACCTAAGGACGCTGACCGTGCTGGTCCTCGGCGAGAGCGGACAGGGCCTTCAGGGAGCGAGGGTCTCGCTGCTGAGGGAGGGCAACGAGGTGGGAACGGCCTTCACCGATGCCGGAGGCCGCGCCGTCCTCGAGAACGTGATCCCGGTCGAGCACTTCCTCCGGGTGGAGTACAAGGGGTTGACCCAGACGATCCGGTTGACACCGCAGGCGCTGTCCGGTGAGCCGATGAGGGTCGTGCTTCCCGTCTACATCGAGATTGGTGGTGCTCCGCTCTCGTCGCTGCAGTTCCACCTCCTCATCGCTGGACTGGCCTCGGCAGCAGCGGCCATCGCGGTCCTTTCGGTGGTCCTGGTCAGGAGGAGGGCAAGGAAACTGAGGGTTGTGGGGCCGATCTACTGATGCTCACCTCCACTCCCTCGGATACCTCCAGTCTGATCCGTGGGCCCTCATGCTTACCCTGAAGACCTCCGGAAGCGTCCTCTTGTGCTGCGAGGACCTCACCATCCGCTCAACCCTCATGACCGTCTCCCTATCTATGCCGAGCTGCTCTGCCACCCTATCGACGTCCATCCACCTGTCGAACCTGAGGTAGAGGATGCTGTCGAGGAGGTCGTAGCTGATGCCGAGCTCGCCCTCTGCCGTCTGGTCCTCCCAGAGCCTGGGCGAAGGGGGCTTCGCGATCACCCGCTCCGGAACGCCCAGGTACCTCGCGAGCTGCCTCACCTGCGTCTTGTACAGGTCAGCGAGCGGCATCACGTCGACCCCAGCGTCGCCGTACTTCGTGAAGTAGCCGATGGTGAGCTCCGACTTGTCGCTGGTGCCTATCACGAGGGCGTTCCTGACGGCGGCCTCAGCGTGGAGGAGGACCATCCTGACACGCGCGGTTACGTTCCCCTTCACGACGCGGTCCCTTACGCCGAGTGCCGTGACGATGGAACCGACGATCGGCTCGACGTCGATGAGCTTGACGTTCCGCTCCGGGATGCCGAGCCTGTCGACGACCTCGAAGGCGTCCTCCAGGTCCTCCTTCGGCGTGACCGCTGAGGGCATGATCATGCACGTCACGTTCTCGGGGCCCAGGGCCCTGACGGCTATGTACGCGGTGACCGTCGAGTCGATGCCGCCGCTCAGCCCCAAAACGCCGCCTTTCTTACCCGCGAATTCGGCGACGTACTGCCGGAGCCTCCTGGTGAGGTACTCGACCACCGGTCCGGGATCGATCTCGAGCTCCTTGATGGGCACCTTCGCGTCCGGCATCCACCTCAACGACAGAGTCAGCTGTATATGATCTCGGTGCTCCCGTCTCCATCGTTAAGCTGCCGCAGGCCAACCGTTGGTCCGGTGCTCTCCGAGGCGCTGGACGGATGCGGAACCTCGACCGCCACTGAACCCAACTGCCGCGATCCGGTATAAATTGACGCATAATGGTCGGGTGGCGTGAAGTTCGAGGGCTCGTTCGATCTCAAGGCCCCTCCGGAGGTCTTCTTCAAGGTGGCAACGGACCCGAACAAGTTCAGCAAGGCGATACCGGACGTGAAGAAGGTGACCGTGAAGGACAAGGACAACTTCAACGTCGAGTTCACGATCTCGCTTGGCCCCATTCGGGGAACGATGAAGGTGGACTTCAACTACGAGAAGGTCGAGCCCCCCAGCTTCCTCTCCGTCGTCGGCAAGGGAAGCGGCCTCCAGTCCACCGTCAACGTCCGTATCGACGCTAGGGTGTCCCCCTCTCCTTCCGGGTCGAAGGTCGACTGGTCAGCTGACCTGACGGTCGGAGGTCTCGTGGCGAGCGTCGGCGGCCGGCTGATCGAGAGCGTCACCAAGGACAAAGTGACCCAGATCATCGAGAACCTCCGGAAGATCGTGGAGAAGGAGGCCAAGTGAACGCACCGCTCTTTACGCCTCTTCCTGTCTGACCTCGATTCGGTGTGCGGAGAACCGTACCCCTGCCATTGCAGTCCAGCCCTCGGCTTCGCGGTTGATCTTTCAACTCCCTCTGCGAGATTCCGGCGGACGAGCGGTCCGTTTCCGGCTTGCGTTAAGTTGGGATGAACGCAGCGTTAACCTGAGACAAATGAGCGTCAGGGGAGAAGAGCATCGAGCTGGGGGAATCAGGCCGCAAGGCACATCGAGGTGGAGGGTTAAACCTGACGGTGACGACAAAACTCTGTAGAAATCCCTCAGCTGAAATGACGGTCCTTCCGTCACTTCAACGGTACATACATGCTGCTCTTCGTCGCGCCCACGCCGGGCCTTCCGTGGACGACGCGCTTGTTGGTTATGGCGAACTCGCCGAGACGGTGACCGATCATCTCCGGCACGATCTCCACCGGGACGAACTCCTTGCCGTTGTGGACTGCAATCGTCATACCCACCATCTCCGGAAGTATCACCATGTCCCGCGCGTGGGTCCTGATCGCCTTGTTGATCCCGAGCCTCCGGTACTTCCTCACCTTCGCGAGGAGCGCCTTCTGGGCCTCCGTCAGACCCCTTCTCAGGCTCCGCCTCTGCCTGCTCGGCAGCAGCTTGATGAACTCGTCCATGCTCATCTGCTGCAGCTGCTCCAGCGTGTAGCCGCGGTACGTGAACTCCCGGACCATCCACGGAGAAGGCTTGCCCGCCTCATTTAAGCATGATCTGAGGGGAAACGGTCCCCGGGTCTTTCCGGCACGTTGGGAGCCGCGTGAACAGCAATCGTCGTCCTGTAGCCGCTCAGTAGACCGTGACGGATACCTGAACCCTGGGCCCTCCCGAGATCTCTAGCTCGATCGCGTAGCTCTTCGCAAGGCCCGTGACGATCCCGCAGTGGCCAGCTGGCACCTCGATCCTCGCCTCCTCGCCCACGCCCAGGTGCAGGGGGCTTGAGGGCGACGGAGTTCCCGGAGCGTTGCAGGTCACACCGTCCACGAGCACCCTCGTCACGTAGGTCGGCGCCCCGCCCTCGTTCCGGAGGAGGACGACCACGCTCTTCCGCTCCGGGCTCCAGTAGGCCGCAGTAACCCTCACACGGGCCTCGGTAGTGGATACCTGTGCAGGTATCAGGAAGACCGCCACGACGAGCGCCAGCCCGATCACGACCATGGCAGCTCCTGCCACCACGGCGATCAGCAGCTCCGGCGAGAGGGACCGGGGCATCGGGGGAGCTGCTACACGCTCAGAGAAATCCTTTGCAGGGCCGCCCGCGGTTTACCGCATAACGGAGATTAACCGCCCTGCTTCACGCCGGTTGGGTTTGGAGCAGGGTCTGAGACCGGACCTGATGTTCGCGCTCGTGGCGTTCGTGGGGATAGGCCTCACCGACTTCATCAGGAAGAAGGGGTCCATCGAGGGAGCCCAGCCGGCGCAATACCTCCTGCTCGAGACGCTGATCCTGCTCGGCTTCGTCGGAGCCTTCGCCCTGCTCACGACCGGCCCGGGTTTCATGCCCAACAGGGCTGCAGCGATGTACGCGCCGATCTCCGCCATCACGATAGGCGTCGGCCTTTTGGCACTGCTGCACGGCCTCCAGCACGGCCAGGGGAGCGTGGTGATCCCGATCTCACGGCTGGGGCTCTCGCTCGCATCGATCCTCAGCATCCTCCTCCTCGGCGAACCGGTCACGCTGACCAAGGCGCTGGGCATAGCGCTCTCGGCCGTCGCGGTCCTGCTGCTCTCGATGTGAGAAGATGTCAGATGGTCCTCAGGGATCGGATTGCGGATCTTCCCCGGTGAAGAAGGACGGCTCCCGTCCGGACCCGGCACCGCTGATCCTTCCGGTCATCCTCTCGGTCATGACGTGGGCCGCGATAGCCACACTCGTGCCATCGCCTCCGCCGATCAAGACGTTGCCGCCGGTTGTGACCTTCGAGGAGCCCCCGAGCGCACCAGAGGTCTCCTCCGCGCCGTACCTGAACGCAACGGTCCTTCTCGCAGCCGTGGGCGTCTCGGGAACGCTCTTCGTGCTCCTCCTCAAGAAAAGGCCGTCACTCGCCTCCCTCCTCTCGGCCGCCCTCTACCTGCTGGTCACAGGTTCGTCCATGTCCTACCTGCTCCTCTCATCGGGGCACGTGATCGCCGGGAGCGTCTCCCTCACGCTGCTCCTCTCCTACGGGCTCGGTGCCCTCTGCACGTACCTCATCCGTAGGAGAACGGGGCTGGCCGCGGCCGTCTCTGGCTCCATTACCGGCGCGCTGGGAGGGCTCGTGATCGCCTCGGTCGTCCCTCCCTTCACCTCTCTGGTCCTGATGGGAGCCGCGGCCCTCTTCGATCTCCTCATGGTATGGAGGGGCTACCTCTCGGCGATGAGGGCGCTGCCCTCGGAGGGATACAGGACCATCAGGGGGATGGTGGTGGAGATGCGCGACGCCAGCGTGGGCCTCGGGGACCTGATCTTCTACGCGATGGCCATATCGGTGTCGTTCAGGATCGCGGGCCTGACCACGGCCGTCGCGGTCAACGCCGTCGTGATCGCCGGCTACTACGCAACGCTCGCGATGCTGCGCAGGTGGGATCAGGTCCCGGGCCTCTCGATCCCGCTCGGCCTCTCGCTGGTCCTGCTCGTCCTCCGAACCTACCTGTTCTGACGACTGGACGACTCGATCCGGTCGCACAGAGCGTTCAGGTACGCTCCGACGTCCGACGGCGGGTTGGCCGTCTCCCTCAGGACCCTGCGGGTCAGGTAGATCGAGGCTCCAACAGCGTAGTGCAGCTCGACCGATGCCGAGAGCAGCGCCGCGAGCGCCACCATGGCCCCCCTCGTCGGCTCTGTGACGTGCTCGGGCTCGAGCCAGTTGGCCTTGAGGTGATCCTTCGATGCGAAGGGGTCGAAGCCTCCGAGGGCCCACACAGGACATCCGGCCGACTCGGAGCGCGCCCTCACGCTGCTGAGCGCCTCGCCTGGATCGCGGTGGGCACCTGAGGTGATTAGCAGCACGCCTCTCCCACGCACGGTCGAGAACTGGGCCCCACCTTCCGCGTCCACCGAGAAGCCTTCTCCCCCGACAACCCTTAGGTCTGCAACCAAGCGCTCGAGGAGGAGCCGCGCGCCCAGGGCCAGCTCGGAGCCGTCGTACGTCATCCGCACGGTCACGTCACGCCTGAGTCCAGAGAGGGCGACCTCAGCATCGCCGGGGCCCGCGATGAGCTCCGCCTCCGGCGGCGCGCCTATCGGCCTGACCAGAACCCTCCCGGCGTCCACGAGGTCGACGAAGGGTTTCGCCGCGTGGAGGCAGACGGTGAAGTCCGCCCTCACCCGTTTGCTGTATTCTCCGGTATCCGGGTTTACGCCCGAAGGGACGTCGACGGCGAAGACGGTGGCCCTGGAGGAGTTGACCAGCGCGAAGACCTCCGAGTACGGCCTTCCGATATCGCCCCTGATACCGGTACCGAAGACCCCGTCGATGATGACGTCCGCGGAGGAGATCAGCTCCCTCAGCTCGGTGGGCACCTCATCGCCCGTGAGGACGTGGCACCTGACGGTAAACGCCATCCTCCTGACGGCCTCCCACGCGTCCCTGGCCTCCTCCGTCCTCGGCTCACCGGTCCTCGAGATGAGGAGCACGTGCACCTCTTTAGCCAACGACGCGAGGTGCCTGGCAGCTACCAGCGCGTCGCCCCCGTTGTTGCCAGACCCCGCGAGCACGACCACGCGCTTGGAGCCGAGGTCATCCACGTTCTCAGCCACGGCCCTCGCCACCTCGGCGCCCGCGTTCTCCATCAGGATCCGGCGAGGAACCCCAAGGTACTCCGAGTTCAGGTCGATCGCGGTGATGTCCCTGCTCCTCAGGCGCCTCCCGGTCACCTCCTCCTCAACCCCAGGATCTCGTCGAGGTTCCTCACCACTTCCCGCACGCCGCCGGACCTGAGGTGAATCAGCACCTTCTCCCAGTCGGTGCGCAGGACCAGAACGGTGATGACCGAGAGGGCTGCGATGCCGACGAGGACGCCGAGCGTGTTGCCCAGCGCCGTCTCCAGAACGTCCAGGTAGATCCCGCCCGTGTAGGCCACGAAGACCGCGAGCACCACCTTCCCAGCGGTGTTGGCCAGCATGAACCTCCAGAGGGGCATCTTGATCATCCCTGCGGGAATGTAGTAGACGTCATCGGGCAGAGGGGTGAGCGCGAAGAGGAAGACCGCCAAGTCTCCGTACCTCCCCAGCAGCTCCCTGAGGGCGTCCATCTGCCTCCTCTTCGGCTCGGCCAGCAGCCTGTACCCGGTTCTGCCCAAGGCGTACGAGGTCAGCTTCCCCAGGGCCCCGCCTGCGCCTGAGACTAACCCCAGCAGCAGCGGGTCGAGCGTCTTGCTGAGCAGGACCACCACGAACAGGTATGGCACCGGCAGGAAGGGGACGAGGCTCCCCACCAGCGAGACGAGGAAGACGCCGCCGTAACCGTAGCTCTCGGCGATCGCCCTCAGCGCCCCAGCCAGATCCAACCCCACATCGCCTCTCAAGCCGGTACTTTAGGGATGACTGGTCCTTTGCGCCCGCCTCGAGCGGCATCGAAACGCACGAGCCTCCCCGAAGGCCGCCAACACCTGGCTGGAAGGGAGATATCGCCGCAGCCGGCCAGTCAGCGCAGGGGACGTCATGGGGGACGTTGTGACCTCGGTGACGGTAACGGGGCTTGGCGTCTCGGACCTGGTGAGGGAGGTCTGCAGGGTCCTGGAGAGGGCAGGGGTGAGGGCCTCAGCGGTGCAACCGCAGCGCGCCTCAGAGCTCGAGGGCGAGGTGCTCGTGGTGGTCGGCGACGACAGGGACGTTCTGAGGTTCCTCCACTCGGGACCGCTGCCGGAGGCGAGCCTGCTGATCGTCGGGCTCGAGCCCACCAGGTCGTTCCTGACCTCCGTCGAGCTGGAGGACCTCGCCGAGGCCGCAGCTCACCTGGTTGAGGGGAACTTCAGGGTCGAGCAGGTCCCCCTGCTGAGGTGCACCGTCGACGAGGGCGACTCGTTCGTCGCGGTCAACGAGGGCGCGGTCTTCCCTAAGAGGACGGCGACGCTGATGGGATACATGCTCTTCCTGGACGGCGAACCCGTCTGGGGTGACAGGGCCGACGGCGTTCTGGTCTCGACGCCCATTGGATCGAGCGCCTACGCCCTCTCTGCCGGTGGCGTGCTGATCCACCACGACGCGCAGGTCTTCCAGGTGGTTCCGATCAACTCGGTCGACCTCACGAGGAGGCCCCTTGTCGTCTCCGCAGGAAGCGAGGTCAGGGTCTCGGAGATAGAGGCGGAGGGCGGTGTCGAGCTCGTCGTCGACGGCCTGATCAGGAGACCCGTCGGCTCGGAGGTGGTCTTCACGCGTTCCGAGAGGCCGCTGAGGCTGATCAGGTTCCCCGGAAGGCCTGCGATCGCGGGGAAGATGGAGAGGAAGGTGCTGTTGGCGGAGGAGAACCTGCCCCTGCCGCCGTCGGCGAGGCTCGTCAGGAAGGTCCTCGAGTACCGGGGGACCATGACCTTCGAGGAGCTGCTGGCCGAGACCGGTCTCCCCGAGAGGACCCTGAGGTACTGTCTCAGCGTGCTGGTCGCCAGGGGAGTCGTCAGGCGAACCAACGACCCCGACGACTTCAGGAGGAAGCTTTACCAGCTCAGGAGGTGAGGTGTCGTCTGCAAATCGCGGAGCGTCCTGCTTCCCACCGCGAACTTTGCACCGAATTCAAGGTATAGGTGAGGGCGGAAGGAAGGGAGACGCGTGAGGCGCGCTGCGCTGCTGCTCGTCGCGGCTCTCGTGCTCGCAGCTGCGGCCGCTGGGATAGCGGTCCTCCTCACCCTCAGACCCTCCGCACAGGAGCCCATCAGGATAGGGTTCCTCGGTCCCCTGAGCGGCCCCTTCGCGGCCTGGGGCGTCAACCACAGGGACGGGATGCTCCTTGCGGTCGAGGAGGTCAACGACCGCGGCGGCGTCCTCGGCAGGAGGTTGGAGCTGGTCGTGAGGGACGACAGGAACAGCCCGTCGGAGGCCGTATCTGCCTTCAGGGAGCTCGTCGAGGTCCAGAGGGTCGTGGCGGTGGCTGGGCCCGTCTCGAGCGACATAGGTCTGGCGCTCTCGAAAGAGGCCGAGAGGTACCGCGTTCCGCTCTTCCTGCTGGCAGCTGGATCCGACAGGGTTCTGACGAGGTCGAGCAGGTACACCTTCAGGACTTGCCTCCCGTCGGCCTCGATGCACGAGCAGCTCTTCGAGGAGTTCATCAGGGCCATGAAGGTCACGCGGGTCGGAAACGTCATAGCCGATTACGAGTGGGGTCATTCGATAAGAGAGGCGGTTGAGCGCGTCGCCGCACGCACCGGAATCCAGCTCAGGACCGAGGTGGCTCCCCTGACCGAGAGCGACTTCACGCCGTACCTGCGGAGGCTGAGGGACCTGAACCCGGAGCTGATCATCGCAACGGGTCATCCGCCGGGGCTCTCGGCCATCGTCAGGCAGTCGCTCGAGCTCGGACTGGACGTGAAGTGGATAACCGGCTCGGTACCTCCAGCGACGCCTCTGGTGAACGCCCTAGGCGAGCTGGCCTTCGGGAGGGTGCTGCTGACCAACTGCGCGAACTACGAGAGCCCTGAGTACGTGGCCCTTGCGGAGAGGTTCAGGGAGAGGTTCGGGACGCTGATGGAGCAGTTCGCGGTGACCGGATACGTCACGGTGATGATGATCGCGGACGCCATCGAGAAGACCGGGAGCACGGATCCCAGCGTGATAGCGGACCACATCAGGAGCGGCAGGTATGTATCACCGCTCTACCTGTGGCCCCTCTCCTACACCGAATGGGGGGAGCTGAAGGAGGCGAGGATGAGCTTCGCGGTGATCGAGCGCGGCGACCCGCCGGGAAGGGTGAACCCCGGATCCGGATGGCACCTCAGGATTTTCTTCATCACCTCCGAACCGGTAAAGCCGTACGTCCCTAAGGAATGAGCGCGCTGATCAGGTGCGATGGGGTCTCGAGGAGGTTCGGGTCGACCTGGGCGCTCCGAGAGGTCTCGCTGGAGCTGAGGGAGGGCGAGGTGCTCGGCGTGATTGGTCCGAACGGCTCAGGCAAGTCCACGCTCCTCAACGTCGTTAGCGGTTTCCTCAGACCCGACGGAGGGAGGGTCCTGGTGGGAGGTGTGGACGTGACCGGGAAGGGGCCTGAGGCCGTTGCGAGGCTCGGCGTTCGGAGGACCTTCCAGGTTCCCAGGCTGATAGAGGACCTTTCGCTGCTGGACAACGTCGCCCTACCTCTGCTGGAAGAATTCGAACCCGATGAGGCGAGGAGAGTGGCCGAAGAGCTCCTTGAGAGGCTCGGGGTCAGCAGACCGGGCGAGAGGCCGTCGAGGGTTCCGATGGCGGACCGGAGGAGGGCCGAGCTGGCGAGGGCCGTGATCGCACGCCCGAAGGCGATACTGATCGACGAGTACCTGAGCGGGCTCACCGAGCGTGAGGCTGCCATTGCGGTGGACGCCCTGCTGGAGCTGAAGAGGGAGCTGGGCTTCGCGGCGATCTGGGTCGAGCACGTCATCTCAGGCCTGATGAGGGCGGCCGATAGGGTGCTGGTGCTCCACGAGGGGTCCCTGCTGGCGGAGGGGAGGCCTGAAGAGGTCGCCGTCAGGAGGGAGGTCCTGGAGGTCTACTTCGGGACGTGAGCGCGCTACTAAGGGTGGAGGGCCTGACGGTGACGCTCAACGGATCGAGAGCGGTGAGGGGAGTCAGCCTCTCGGTCCGCGAGGGCGAGGTGGTATCCATCGTGGGTCCCAACGGTTCCGGAAAGTCGACCCTGCTCATGGCGATCATGGGCCTCCTGAGGCCCGATGGCGGCAGGGTGATCTTCAACGGCTCGGACGTCACGGCTCTGCCCGCGAACGAAAGGGCAAGGCTCGGGATCAGGCTGGTGCCATCCGAGAGGGAGGTCTTTCCGCTCATGACCCTGCGGGAGAACCTGCTAGTCTCGTGGGAGGCTGGCCCCAGGAAGGAGAGCTTCGGTGAGGCATTGGAGAGGGTCCTCGAGGTCTTCCCGTGGATGAGGCAGCGGCTCCGCGTCAAGGCAGGCAACCTCAGCGGCGGCGAGAGGAGGATGCTCGCGATCGCGATGGCCCTGATGTCCTCCCCCAGGCTGCTGCTGGTGGACGAGCCCAGCTCCGGCCTCTCACCGAGAGCGGTGGCCGCGGTCCTCGGATCAATGCGTTCCCTTGAGGGGTCGGGCCTATCGGTCCTGCTGGCGGAGCAGAACCTGGAGGTCGCGCTGAAGCTCTCCCGTCGGATCCTCGTGATGCGTTCCGGAGAGGTCCTGGCGGAGCGAGAGGTCTCCGACCCGGTCGCTGTCTCTGCGCTCATCAGGAGCCTTCTCTGGGGCTGAGCATGCTGGACCTCCTGATCGACGGCCTCTCGAACGGCCTCCAGCTCGCGCTCATCGCGGTGGGAATGACCGTCGTCCACGGGATCGCAGGCGTCCTGAACCTGGCACACGGCGAATCGGTCGTGGTAGCGACCGTGACCGCTGCGGTCCTCCTCTCCCTCGGCGCACCGCTTCCCGTCGCGCTCATCCTGGGGCTCTGCTCGTCGCTCCTGGTGGGCCTCGCGGTCTGGGCCGTCTCATCCTACGTCTCCGGTGTTGGCGAGAGGATGAGGGGAGTGCTGGGGCTCGTGATGACGCTGGGCCTCGCGCTCACGATCCACGGCTCCCTGGTATACCTCTTCCCGACAGCGCACTACTCGTTGGTCGTGGGCCCTCTCCAGGTGGAGATCGTGGGCCTCGTGGTCAGGTTCTCGTCCCTTCTGGCCCTCGCGCTCTCAGCGGTTACCATAGCGGCGCTTCACCTGCTGCTCACTGCGACCAAGTTCGGGAGGTCCGTGAGGGCATCGTTCCAGAACAGGGAGCTCGCGGAGTCGCTCGGGGTTGACGTCGGAAGGATCGCCCTGCTCACGGTGCTGATGGCCTCGCTCTTCGCCGGCCTCTCTGGCCTGATCAGGGGCCTCACGGTCCCGGTTGAGCCGTCTCGGGGAATGGAGCTGACCGTTCTCTCGCTGGTGGTCTCGGTCGCCGGCGGCATGAGGAATGTTGCGGGCACGGTCCTCGCGGGGATCGCGATCGGCCTCGTCAACTCGCTCCTCGCGTACCTGATGGGCACGTACCTGACCTACCTGGCGATCCTCCTGGCTGCGGCTCTCCTGCTGAGGGCGGTCGGTGCTGGGGATTGAGGTCCCAGAGCCTTCAGGCGCTCGTGCTGGCGTGCTCCTCGGCCCTCGGAGCCGCAGCGGTGCTGACCGACAGCGTCTACCTGCTAAGGCTCTACACGGTCTACGCCTTCCACACCTCGCTCGGCCTAGCGGTGACGCTCCTCTTCGGCGTCGGAAACCAGGTGGTGATCTGCTTCGGAGCCATAGCCGGAACGTCGGCCTACGTCGCAGCCCTGACCCAGGTCCACGCTGGCCTGAGCCCATCGGTCGCCGTGCCGCTCGGCCTCCTCTCGGGAACTGGCCTCGGCGTGGCTCTGATCCGGCTCGCGTCGTCCTGGGACCTGAGGGGAATACGGGTGGGGATCCTCACGATCCTGGCCTCGCTGGCCTTCGAGGCGGTGATCCTGGGAAACAGATCGGTGACCTTCGGAGAGGTCGGACTGCCCGTCGACGACCCGCTCCAGTCAGCGGGCCTGAGCCCGATCGCCTCGCTGAGGACCTACGCCGTTCTGGGCCTGGTGCTGACGGCCTCCGCGTCCCTGCTGCTGCACCGCGTGAGGGGAGGGCGTTTCTGGTTGCTGCTTACGGCCGCCGGCCAGGACCCGGACCTGCTCAAAGCCAACGCCATATCGCCGGCGAGGTACAAGGAGCTGGCCGCTGCAGCAGCTTCGTTTCTCGCGGCCTCCTCGGGCCTCCTCTACGCCTTCTCCACCGGGTACATCTCGCCCTCCACCTTCACGCTCGCGGAGTCCGACATACCGGCGTACCTGATCGCGGCGATGGGCGGCCTCGGAAGCCCGCTGGGTGCTCTGCTTGGGGGAGTGGTGTTGCTGGCGCTGAAGGAGCTGACGAGGGCAGTGGGTGCGGCCTCAGTAGCCGTCTACGGTCTGGCGCTGCTTCTGGTCTTCTCGGCCCGCTCCAGAACGCTGCGTCGGGGCTAAACCATCATCGTCACGAAAACCGAGTACTCCGTCTCCCCTCCGGCGGATCTGGCGGAGACCCTGCAGGCCGCGTGCCCAGAGAGCTCCACCTCCTCCGAACCTCCCGGGTCTACCCTGAGCTCCAGGAACTTCCTCCACATCGATCCGTCGGTGCAGTCGACGTAGGGGCTTGGCGTGACGAGGAACTCGAGGACGAGGGTGGAACCTCCGTGGTTGAACGCGGTGAACCGGACCGCCCTCCACTCCGCCGTCTCCACGGGCGGATCCAGGAACTCCGGCTCCTCGAGCGCCATCCTCCTGTAGGCCAGAAGCCAGTAGAGGTTCGAGGTGGGTATGCTGTCCAGCTCCAGGACCCTCGACGCGTACCTCGATCCCCAGTCGATCAAACCGATCTTGCCGTCGAGCGTTGCGAAGACGTGGGTCGTCTCGAAGAGGCCCAGCGCGGTCGGTCTGTAGATCTCCCACCTACCACGCAACGGGTCCGTAATCGCCGAGAGCGGCTTCATCCACCCCCACCTCGGCCTGCAGTCCCTGTCCACCGCGACCACCCCTCCGCCCGCCTCGAGGCCGATGACGGTCAGGTTGCCGTCGAGCTCCGCGAGGCCCATCCTCAACGCCGAGTGGGGCTTCAGCGTCCAGAAGGCGTTCTTCAGTCCACGTTCATCCCTTTCCGGCGGACACCTCCACGTGATGCGACCGCTCCCGGAGTCGACCTCGTAGACGCCATAGGTGCTCCTGTTGACTGCCACGAGGAGGTCGCCGCCGAAGTCGTTCCGGTGGATTCCGCTCGGAGTCTTCCCCTCGACCTTTGAAAGCTTGGCTACCCCAGGTCCCAGCTGAAGGTTCCACCGCAAAGTTCCGTCGGGCCCTATCCTCCTGACGAAACCGGATGCGTAGTCGGTGATCACGAGGTCCCCGCCCTCGAGGGGGATGCAGTCGTGGGACCACCTCGCGTCGGGGGGCCTGTAGCTCCACTTGACGCGCCTCGTCTTACGATCGACGAGCAGGAAGTTGTTGTCCAGGTCGGCGCAGATAACGTCACCTGGCTCCGCACCTATTGATCGCACCTCCTCCGTGACCATACGGGCTATGTGGGGGTTGGAGCTGATGGCCCCTCCTGGAACCCTGAACTCCCACAGGAACCTGCCGGTCTCGAGCGAATAGACGTACGCGGACCTCCTGATGTGCGGATCGGCCATCACCAGCACCCTCTCGCCCGATACTGGGTCGATGACGTCCTCTGCGTAGTGCGGCGCATATCCGTGGAGGCAGAAGAGGGTCCTTCCGGATATCCCCAGGACCCTTCCGGGAACGGCGAAGGTCATGCGGACTAACGGACCCGACGCCCCTGATAACGCCTACCGTCGAACCCCTGCAAAGACCTTTCACGCGGCGATCCCGATCAGCTATCGGGCCGATGGCCCGGCTCGGGCAGCACTTCCTGAGGGACGAGCGCGTCGCCGAGATGATGGTCGAGCTTGCGGAGCTGGGAGGTAATGACGTGGTCCTCGAGGTCGGCACCGGCGACGGCTTCCTGACAAGGTTCATCGCCTCGACAGGCTGCAGGGTGGTGACGGTCGAGCTGGATCCGTTCCTCGCGAGGAGAGCGCGGGAGGCCCTCAGGGAGTATCCCAACGTGACGGTCTTGAACGGCGACGCGTTGAGCTTGGATCTGCCACCTTTCAACAAGGTCGTCTCCTCCCCGCCGTACTACATCTCGACCCGTCTCCTCAGGTGGCTCTCCCTCAGGGCGAGGCCCGAGCTGGCGGTCCTCCTGCTCCAGGAGGAGTTCGCGGAGAAGCTGACAGCCGAGCCAGGAGAAGACAGGTACGTGCTCACGAGCCTACTCATCAGGTCCTGTTACCGCGTCGAGCCCCAGTTCAAGGTGGGAAGGTCCGCCTTCTCGCCGAGGCCCAAGGTGACCTCGAGGGTGGTGGTGCTCAGGAGGAGGGAGGACCCGATGACCCCGCCTGAGTCGCTCGTTGACGTCCTGCGGAGACTGTTCACGCTCAGGAGGAAGAAACTCGCGAGGGCTCTCAAGGAGCTGGGCCTATCATGCCCCCCGGAGCTCGAGGGCCTGAGGGTGAGGGAGCTGGCTCCGGAACACCTACCGGTCCTCGCAGCGCACCTCGCGGACGAGCTCTCAACCAGGAGCCCTCCGGAGAGGTCCTGAGGATTATCGGAGTATTCACGGCGAATGTATCGGCTCCGAAAGGGCGCGAGCAGCTAAATTCGCACAGCGGTCCCTAACCTGCCGAGATGAGACTTCCGTTCGGCAGGCAGGAGCTGATCGGACCCAACGACGCCAGGTTCACAGAGGTGATGATGACGCTCCGGCTTCAGGCCGACAAGCTGAACCGGACCGCGGCCAGGCTCTCCGCACGGGGTAAGGAGCTCTTCGAGCAGTGCGTCAGGGCCCAGCAGGAGGGCGACGTCAGCAGGGCGACGGTCTACGCCAACGAGATAGCGCAGCTGAGGAAGATGACGAGGGTTGTGATGCGGAGCCAGCTGTCGCTGGAGAAGGTGATCCTGAGGCTGGAGACCGTCAAGGAGTTCGGCGACGTGATGCACGTCCTCGGCCCGGCGGCCGCGATCATCCGGCAGGTCCAGTCCGACCTCTCCGGCGTGGTCCCGGAGGTGGCCCAGAACCTGAAGTACGTCGACGAGGTCCTCGAGAACCTGATCGCCGAGGTGGGAAGCGTGACCGGCACCACCACGACGGTGACCGTCTCGGACCCGGAGGCCCAGAAGATCCTCCAGGAGGCCGCGGAGATCGCAGCCCAGAGGATGAAGACCGCCTTCCCCGACGTGCCGGAGGCGCTGAGGTCAGCCACCTCAGAGGCGAGCAGGAACATCTGACCCCAGACTTAAACGGAGTCGAACCCTCTCCATTTTTGTGACATTTGTGCCGGGCTTACTGTGAAGCGTTTTTAGCGTCTTCCTCAGGTGCTCAATGGGTTGACCGAGGCCATACCGTGGATTGAGAAGTACAGGCCCAAGACGCTGAAGGAGGTGATCAACCAGGAGGCGATCGTGACGGCGCTGACCAACGCGATCCGCACCGGCAACATCCCCCACATGCTCTTCACGGGTCCACCCGGTGTGGGCAAGACAGCGACCGCCCATGCCTTCGCGAGGGACCTCTACGGCGAGCGCTACATCGAGGACGGCCACTTCCTCGAGATCAACGCCAGCGACGAGAGGGGGATAGACGTGATCAGGGAGAAGGTGAAGAACTTCGCCAGGACGATCCCCATGGCAGGCCCCGGCTTCAAGATACTGCTCTTGGACGAGTCGGACATGCTGACCGCAGAGGCCCAGCACGCCTTCAGGAGGGTGATGGAGCAGTTCTCGACCACGTGCAGGTTCATCCTGGCAGCCAACTACTTCAACCGGATCATCGAGCCGATACAGTCGCGCTGCGCTGTGTTCAGGTTCAAGCCGATAGAGGAGGACGGGGTACGTCAGATGGTGGAGCGTGTAGCGCGGAACGAGGGGCTCGAGGTGGACGAACAGGTGGTGAAGGAGCTCTACAGGATCTCGGAGGGCGACCTGAGGAAGGTCCTGAACCTCCTCCAGACGGCATCCGTCTACTCCAAGAGGATAACCGTGGACCTGCTCTACCGGGTTGCGGGCCTCGCGGCTGGGATAGAGGCCAGGCGGATGATGGAGCTCGCCCTCTCCGGGAACCTGACGGAGGCGAGGAAGCTCCTCTGGCAGGCGCTGTACGTCGACGGCGTCTCCGAGCGCGAGATCGTCTCGAGCATGTACAGCGAGCTCTTCTACCTCTCGATACCCGAGACGGAGAAGGCCAAACTCTTCAGCCTGCTCGGCGAGGTCGACTACCGCATCTCCCAAGGAGCCACGCCCGAGGTCCAGATCATGACGGTCCTCTCCGCCCTCCACGCCCTATCCGGCAAGCGTTCGTGAATAGCCGATCGACTTACCAAACATATAAATGAGGAAGGCAATCGGTGGAGGACGTGCAACGGGCTGGTTCGAGGATAGTCCGTGAGATACTGAAGTACCTGGAGGACGAGGGGCTCACGGGGCTTGCGACGCTGAGGCACTACCCGATGGAGAAGAGGATCTACGCGAGGTTCGGAAGGTGCGGGTTCGCGCTGGACATGCAGCTCGGGTCGGGACAGGGCGCGAGGCGCGTCTCGGTGCTGGTCGAGGCCGTCGCGAGGGGTTCAGGCCGGGGTAAGAAGAAGGGGTACGAGAAGGCTCCGGGAACCATCACCGCCCTCTTCGCGGAGGTCGAACGGGACGGCATAAGGTACAGGACCATGAGGGGCCAGTACAGGGACATGAACGAGCTCTTCTCATATGTGGAGGAGGTCAGGGCGGCCTTCTACCGGAGGTACAACGAGCTCAGGATGCGCGGCGGTGAGGGTATGGGAAGGGTTGAGGCAGAGGTCTTCCACTCGGTGGGGATAAAGGAGCCCGACCTTTACCTCGGCGTGTGAGCTCAGCTTAGGTAGCGCTCGATGGCCGCCTTGAACCTCTGCTTCGGCATCGCGCCGACCAGGGCGTCCACCAGTTTGCCGTTCCTGAAGACCAGGAAAGTCGGTATGCTCATTATCCCGAACCTGGCCGCGGTCCTCGGGTTCTCGTCGACGTTCAGCTTCCCGAAGGCTACCTTGCCCGCCATCTCCTTGGCCAGCTCCTTGACCACCGGCGCCATGAACCTGCAGGGCATGCACCAGTCGGCCCAGAAGTCTACCACCACCAGGTCGTGGGACCTCACGAACTCGTCGAAGTCTGCGTCGGTCAGGTCAACCGGGTGGTCGAGAACCGGCTTTTCCGGCTGGCTCTTCGGCTGAGAGGTCTCCCTCATCATCTCCATCAGCTTCCGCATTTTGATCCGCTCCAGCTCCGAGTCGTCCAACCCGCTCATGCCCGGACCAATTCTTGCTCGTGGTAGATATCCTTCACCCTTCAACCCCTACCATGAGTTCGAGCGCTCTTAACCCGAAATCGGTCCTCTCAATCATTGGACTAATACCCTGAGGAGCGCGTCGCTCCGATAACGAGATATCCGCGCAGAGATTTCCAAGTGCCGTGAGGATCGTCTCGCTCGTGCCGAGCGCCACGGAGACGCTCTACGCACTGGGGCTCGAGGACGAGGTCGTGGGCATCACCTACGCCTGCCCTGATCCGGAGCCGGGGAGAAGGGCCGTCGTGGTGAGGTCGAAGATCGATCCGGACTCGATGACCGAGGCGGAGATCGACGCGGCCGTCAGGTCCTTCTCGGAGCGCGGAGAGAACCCCTACGAGGTCGACCTCCGTCTGATCGAGCAGCTCAACCCTGACCTCATAGTGGTCCAGAGGCTCTGCAACGTCTGCGCGGTGACACCGGACGCGCTCGGCGATAGGTTGCACGCCATCGCGAGGGTCGTTGAGGTCGGGCCGGAGAGGCTTGAGGACGTGCTGAAGGAGTACCTCCGGCTGGGTGAGGTCACCGGAAGGCTTCGGGAGGCCAGGGAGCTGGTGGAGAGGGTCGAGCTGAGGCTCCAAAACGTCAGGGAGCTGGTGAGCGGTCTCCGGAGAAGGAGGACGCTCTTCCTGGAATGGGTGGATCCGCCTTTCTGCTCGGGTCACTGGGTTCCGGACATGATCGAGGTCGCCGGCGGCGTCGACTTCGGAGATCCCGGAAGGCCCTCCAAGAGGATCCGCGGGGAGGACGCGGCGGCGTACGGTCCCGAGGTCATCGTGGTGGGGCCGTGCGGGTTCAGGCTTGAGCGCTCCTACCGCGATGCGCTACAGCTCCTCGAATCCGGTTGGGTGAGGTCCACGCCCGCTTTCTCGACGGGAACGATCTACGCGGTCGACGCCAAGGCCAGGTTCAGCGGCCACGGCCCGTCTATCGTGGAGGGCGTGGAGGCCCTTGCGGAGATGATACACCCCGAGGCGGTGCGAGATCTGGCTCCGGAGGGCTCCTACAGGAGGCTTCCGAGGAGCTGACGCGCGGAACCCCAAAAGCCGGAACCTCGACTGCGGAGGATCGGGAGCTACTGGCCAACGCGTCGTCAGAGAGGAGGCATGCATCTCATCCGGGAGACCCGTCGTTGCAGGTCGGTCTCTTCATCCGCACCCTGACGTCTTCTGCGGTCCTATTTTGGTTTGCACGCGGCCTCCGCCGGTCTCAGATCTCGTCGAGCACCGGTATGCCGAGGAGCTCCAGCAGCCTCGACTCGATCCGATCGTAAGCGCCGACCAGCGAGAGCCTGAAACCCTCCCACTCGCCGCTGCCGATGACCGGGCACCGCTCGTAGAACTCGTTGAAGCGCATGGCGAGGTTCCTCGCGTGGGTCACGAGCGACCTGATGTAGAGCGTCCTGACCACCTCCTCCATCACCAGCGGCGTCACCGCGAGCTCCCTGACCAGCTGCAGCTCGTGCTCGCTCAGCTCGGCCGGTGGTGAGCGATCGGGGGCGATCTGTCCGATTCCCGCTTCCCTGGCCTTCTGCAGGATCTTCCTCGCCCTCACGACCGAGTACTGGAGGTATGGTCCGGTGTCTCCCTCGAGGCGGAGCGACTCCTCCAGATCGAAGACGATCTGACGGTCGCTCTCGATCCGCAGCATGCCGTACCTGAACGCTCCCACCGCGAGCGCCTCGGCCACCTCCCTCACCTTCTCCTCGCTCCAATCGGGCCTCCTGGCCCTTGTCTCGCGGGCCGCGACCTCCTTCAGCTTGTCTAACACCTCCTCCGCCTTGAAGTACAGTCCCCTCCGGCCGCTCATGTGGACCACCTCGCCCTCGGCTTTCACTCCCAGGAGCTCCGCCGACCTCCTGCTGAGGGCAACCGGCTCGTACGAGTAGTGGACGTACCTGCCCTTGACGCCCATCCTCTCCAGCGCGTACCTGACCACCTCCTGCGGCCTCCTCTGCCTCGAGTCCACCACCGTCACCACCAGATCGGATCTGAAGGGCCCGAGGTCCTCGCCCTCGACGTCGGACATCGTGACGGTCTGGCCGTCGAGCTCGATGCGCCTGAAGAGGAGCCTCGTCTCCGACGCGCCCATCTTCCACATCGCGAACGCTATGTCCCTCGCGACGTAGGTGGTTGCGCCGTCGCTCTTGACCAAGACCTCGTCTCCCTCCTTCGAGAGGACCGGGTGTCCGGAGAGGTCCACGACCCAGCAACCCTTCTTGGGGCCCTCCTCAACGAACCTGACCAGTCCGGCCTCCTTCATCCTCCGGAAGGCCTCGGCCCAGAGGCCCGTGACCACCACGTCGCTCTCCCTGACCAGCAGGTCGTACGTCGCACCGAGCCTCGAGGTCGTCTTGAGCTGGTCCCTGAGGACCATCAGCGCCACCCTCCTGGCCTGCTCGAACTCTTCGGTCCCCCTCTGCTCGATCCTCCTCGCTATCTCCCTCCTCTGCCTCTCGACCTCCGGATCCGCCTCAGCCCTCCTGTTGACCTCGACGTAGACGACGTCGCCGCAGTACTCGTCGAACCTCATCCCCTCCCTCGGCTCGAGCGGGTAACCGAGGAGCCGGAAGCCGAGGAGGAGCTCCGCCATCTGGACGCCGCTGTCGTCGACGTAGTTGATCACCAGAACCCTCGCACCGGCCTTCCTCATCACCCGGGCTATCGTGTCGCCGATGCAGACGTTCCTCGCGTGGCCTATGTGGAGCGCCTTGTTGGGGTTGACGCTCGTGTGCTCGACCACGACCTCCCTCGGTCCGTCCTCAACCCTGAAGTAAGCGTCCGGAGCTGCGAGGACCTCGCTCACCACCGCGCGGGCCAGCTCGCCCCAGCTGGGATGGAAGTTGATGTAACCTGGAGGTGCGGCCTCGACCTTCTCGAGCAGCGAGCCCTCCGGAAGCCTGAGCTGCCCCAGGACCGACCTCGCCCTCTCCATGGGATCCACGCCTGTCCTGCGGGCCTCCTCGAAGGACGAAGTGGACGTGAGGAGTCCGAACTTCACTGACTTCGTCAGCGTCACCTTCGGGTCCTTCAGGCCGGCGGCCTCGAGGGCCTCGCTCGCCTCTCGGATCAGCCTCCGTATCACAGGGCCCTCCATCCGGTGATGGGGTTCCCTTCGCGGTAAAAAACGCAAAGAGAGCTGAGCAATCACGAGGCCGACAGGCCGCGATCGCCCGTGTCGTTGTACCCCCATCGATCCGGGAATCCTCGCAGGTCGTTCGCAGTTTGTTCGTGGAGCGCTGCGGGACAAGTTCCCCTCTGGGATAGGACCGGCACGCTCCTAAGCGTAGGTTTAAATCAGGCCGGTTTCTGACGTTGGAGCAAGCGGGTGGGGCTGTATTGCTTGGTCCCGAATGAGCTCGTTCCTGGGGTGCGCGACGAGTAGCGTGATCGAGGCGCCCTCCCCGCTGCTCCTCCTCTGAGGTGATCGAGATGGTCTGGAGAGAGTTCGTTCTGGGACGGAATCCATCGCTGCCGGAGAGGGTCCAGGTCTTCGACACGACGCTGCGCGACGGCGAGCAGAGTCCCGGTGTGGCGCTGAGGGTGGAGGAGAAGCTGAGGATAGCGGAGGCGCTGGCGGATCTCGGCGTAGCGGTGATCGAGGCCGGATATCCGGCGGTCTCGAGGGGCGAGATGGAGGCCGTCAGGTCCATCGCTAGGCTCGGGCTCCCGTCGAAAATCTGCGCGCTGAGCAGGTGCGAGAAGGGAGACATCGACAGGGCCGTCGACGCTGGGGTCGACTGGGTCCACGTCTTCATAGCCACCTCGGAGCTCCACATGAAGTACAAGCTCCGGATGACGCCGGATGAGGTCTACAGCAGGGCCGTCGAGATGGTCGAGTACGCCAAGTCGAGGGGCGTGACGGTCCACTTCTCCTGCGAGGACGCCACGAGGTCCGAAAGGAAGTTCCTCCTGAAGGTGTACAGGGGAGCGGCAGAGGCGGGGGCGGACAGCGTCGACATCCCGGACACGGTGGGCGTCGCGATACCGGAGGTGATGAAGGAGCTGGTGAGGGAGGTGAAGGGCGTCACGGGACTTCCGGTGGCCGTTCACTGCCACGACGACATGGGGCTCGCAACTGCCAACACGCTGGCCGGCGTCGAGGGCGGAGCGGAGATCGTCCACGTCACCGTGAACGGCATCGGCGAGAGGGCTGGCAACACGAGCCTCGAGGAGGTGGTGCTGGCGCTGGAGACGCTGTACGGCGTAAAGACAGGCATAAGGCTCGAGAAGCTGGCGAGCGTCTCGCGGCTCGTCTCCCGGCTGACGGGGATGGTCGTCCAGAAGAACAAGGCCGTGGTGGGTGACAACGCCTTCTCGCACGAGAGCGGTATCCACGTCCACGGCGTGATCAACAACCCTGCGACGTACGAACCGGTCATGCCAGAGGTCGTCGGTAAGAGGAGGAGGATAGTGCTGGGGAAGCACTCGGGGACGCATGCGGTGCTTGAGGTCCTGAAGCAGCACGGTTTCAACCTCAGCCACGAGGAGACGAGGCGCGTGCTGGAGAGGGTGAAGGAGCTGGGCGATATGGGGATGCGGGTGACGGAGGAGCTGCTGCTGAGGGACGTGATAGGCGTATTGGACGGTTCGAAGCCATCGATATCCGTCGAGTCGATCTCGTACGCGAAGGACGGCGAGACCTTCGCCTGCAGCCTCGTCCTCAACGTCAGGGGCGAGCGGATGGAGTCCAGGGGAATCGGAAGGTCGACCGTTTCCGCCTCGATCGATGCGATGAGGAGAGCGGTCAGCGCGCTTGTTGGCGACGTGCGCCTGGAGGACTTGGCGTTGTACGTCCCGCCGGACCCGGACAGGTACCCCGCTGAGGCGGAGGTCGTGGTCGTTGTCAACTCCAAAACCCTCACGGGAAGGGGCCTAGCCCACGACCCGGGGCTGGCGGTGGCCATGGCCGTGGCGGGAGCGGTCTCGCAGGCCCTGTCGGTGGAGGCGAGGGGCTGAGATGGACGCCGCGCGTAAGCTGGTCAGGACCATGGAGGGGCTCGGCGTCGACACCGTCTTCGGCATCCCCGGTGGCGCCAACCTGCCGCTCTACGACGCGCTGGTCGACTCGGAGATCAGGTCCTTCCTGATGAAGCACGAGCAGCAGGCTGCCCACGCAGCAGAGGGCTACGCCAGGGTGAAGAGAAGGCCTGGAGTCGTGACGGCGACCTCCGGACCCGGGGCGACGAACCTCATCACGGGGATCGTCAACGCGGCCATGGACAGCTCGCCCCTCGTGGCGATAACCGGCCAGGTTGTCCGCTCTTTCATGGGCACCGATGCCTTCCAGGAGGCCGACATAGTGGGTCTGGTGACGGCCCACGTGAAGTACGCCACCACGGTTCTGGACCCGAGCAGGCTTCACCGGGAGTTCGTGAACGCATACCGCTGCTCGATCTCCCTCAGGCCCGGACCGACGCTCATCGACGTCCCCCGCGACGTCTTCCAGGCCGATGTCGGCGAATGGGAGGGCCTCCCTGAGCCCGAAGAGGGCTTCGTCCTTCCGACTCCGGTACCGGATCCCGAAGCCATCGAGAGGGCCGTCGAGCTGATGTCGTCAGCGAGGAAGCCGATCATCCTGGTCGGCGGGGGCGTTCACTTCAGCGACGCGACCTCGGAGGTCCTGGAACTCTCGGAGAAGCTCCAGGCCCCAATCGTCACAACGTCTCCAGGGAAGAACTGCGTCCCAGAGGACCACCCGAACGTGCTCGGCGTCGTGGGCATGCACGGAAGGGTCGAGGCGAACCTCGCGTTGGTCGAGTCGGACCTCGCCATCTGCGTCGGCACGAGGCTCTCGGACAGGGCCATAGGGCCGCCGGCGGAGTTCTCCAGCAAGCGAAGGGTCATCCACATCGACGTCGATCCATCCGAGAACGCGAAGGCCGTGAAACCTGACGTCTTCCTCTGCGGCGACGCGAAGCAGGTCCTCAGGTCGATCCTTAGATCGCTCAGGCCGGGCAGGGCTGAGGTTGAC
The DNA here is from genome assembly GCA_030059665.1 of Candidatus Calditenuis fumarioli. Lineage (GTDB taxonomy): Archaea > Thermoproteota > Nitrososphaeria_A > Caldarchaeales > Calditenuaceae > Calditenuis > Calditenuis fumarioli. The sequence goes on along the minus strand of JANVYR010000001.1, from coordinate 138,330 downwards.
CCTCTTTGGATATCGCGTCTGAAGGAGATAGGTGCTGCGTATGACGAGTACATGCTCTCCCAGAACGACGAGGGCACCCTCTCCTCGGCGAAGGTGGTCAAGGTGCTGAGGGAGGAGATGCCGAGGTCAGCCATCGTCACCACCGGCGTCGGCCAGCACCAGATGTGGGCGCAGCTCTTCTACCGCGTCCTCGAGCCTGGGACCTTCATCAGCAGCTGGGGCCTCGGGACCATGGGCTTCGGGCTCCCTGCGGCCTTCGGTGCGAAGGTGGCCGCTCCCAACAGGACCGTCCTGAACATCGACGGCGACGGGAGCTTCCTGATGACCTGCCAGACGCTCAGCAACGTGGCCGAGTACGACCTTCCGGTCATAACCGTGATACTCGACAACAGGTCGCTGGGGATGGTCAGGCAGTGGCAGGACCTCTTCTACCGCAAGAGGTTCAAGGACGTTGACTTCTCCGACATCACGAACCTGGTCAGGCTATCGGAGGCCTTCGGGGTCGAGGGGCACTTCGTCCAAAGCTACGAGGAGCTCAGGTCCCACGTCAGGAGGGCCGTCCGGAACGACCAGGCTGTCGTGCTGGACGTACCCGTCAGCAGGGACGAGAAGGTCTTCCCGATGGTACCGCCGGGACGCTCCGTCGAGGAGATCATCCTTCCACCCGGGTGGTCTCCGAAGCCAGTTTACGAGCTGCGGGCCTGAAGGCAGCTGCGGAGCGGTTTCGCATCCGATCGCCTTACGCCAAAGGTTCCTCTGCTCTTCCCCTCAAGATGCAGTTATTATCGGACCTGCCGGTGGCACATCGGGTTGGATGCCACCTCTCGGATCGCAGCCAAGTACAGGTACCTCTTCAGGCCTCCCGGCTCGCGCCTCGCACCGGTCCTGATCCTGCTGACGGCTGCGCTGGTTGGCGCCGTGCTCGGTCAGGGCAGTCTCCCTCCACAGCAGGCCCTCCTCTGGGTCCTCTCCCTGGGAATCGGGCCGATCGCGCTCAACCTGCTCGCTTCGGTGACGGCTTTCCGCGGCTCGGACGTGGCCACCGTCAGGAGGCTGAACATGATGACACTGCTCGAGAACTACTTCATTCTCGCTGGCTCGGTGATCGGCGCGCTGGCAGCACTCGTGCTGGGCACACCACGAATCGCCTACGGTGCCCTCCTCGCATCGCTCTCGCTCGCGGCCTACGTGAGGACCACGGTCCTTGCGACCTTCGACTCCAGGAGGTGGAAGGGGGTCGTGGCTGGCGTCACAGGGTCACTGGTGAGGGCCCCTCTGGGACTCGTGCGGGAGGAGCTTGCCCTGCCCGTCATCGCGTCGATCCTCTGGGGTCTCTCGCTCTCCGCGCTCTCGGTGATCCTGCTCTCGCTGGGACCGGAGGGGCTATCGCCGATCAGGCTCGCGGCGGGGTTCGTCGGCGTGATCCTCGGAGGACGGGCCGAATCGCTCGAGCGGGAGCTGAGGCCCCTCATGGAGCGGAAAGAGTTCACCACCACAGCGCTCCTCTTCGACTGCGCCTCCGGAAGGAGGGTCGCTCTCCTGGTGACGGGCTTCCACTTCGGACCTTTCAGGAACGTCGGGAGCTCGATGATGAACTACCTGATCGAGCTGGAGCTGTCTCGGCGCGGCGTCGACGGCCTCGTCGTGAAGGGCTGCTCGGGTCATGGAGCGGACCTCTTCGACGGCAGCGAGGTGCGGAGGGTGGCGGTCGAGGTGGCTGAGGCCCTGAGCGAAGTGCCAGCAGGCGTTAGGTCGGCTACGCTCTCCCTTTTGCCGCAGCGGGAGGTGGAGGGCGTCAAGGTGATGGGTCTGGAGGCCGACGGCCTGACCCTCGTGGTGCCGACGCTGAACCCGGAGCCGATGGAGGACATACCTCCGGAGCTGGAGCGCCTCTTCCCGCAGGGTAGAATCAGGGTGATCGACCCACACAACTCGTACCACGACGGCTACGACGGCCTCGGAGAGGGCGAGCTGCGGAGGATTGCTAGGGCGATCGGCGAGCTGCTCGGATCCGAGAGGGTGAAGGGGCCCGTGAGGGTGGCACTGGTCAGGAAGATCCCGGAGGAGTACGGCCCCCACGACGGCATCGGCCCATCAGGGCTCGCGCTGCTAGGAATCGAGGTCGGCGGCAAGAAGATGGCTCTGGCCGTGGTCGACGGGAACAACGCCCTCCCCCACGTCAGGGATGAGGTCCTCGGCGTCCTGAAGGGGGACGGATGGGACTTCGCGGAGCTGCTGACGACCGACACGCACGCGGTCAACGGCGTCAGGCTCGGAGGCCGTGGTTACAGGCCGGTCGGCGAGGGGGTGAGCGCGAAGGAGGTGGCCGAGGTCTTCCGGCAGCTGTCCGCGGCCGCACTCGCGGGGCTGGAGCGTGCCGAGGTCTCGGTGGTCGAGGTGAAACACAGGGAGGTTCCGGTCCTCGGGGAGCGGGCGATGGAGAAGTTCGCGGCCCTGATGAGGAGGTCGATCGCGATCTACCTGCTGCTGATGGCCCTATCCGCGCTGATTCCCCTGCTGCTGTGAGGGACGTTCTTTAGGCGGTTCTGAGCGGTGAGACGGGAAAAGGAGATGCCCGGAGCATACGCGAGGCTCAACCAGCTTTGGCGCGAGAAGCCCGATGAGCTGATCAAGCTGCTGAGGGAGAGGAGGATCAGGTGGCGGCGGGAGCCCGCGGTCGTCAGGGTCGAGAAGCCGCTCCGGCTGGACAGGGCCAGGCAGATAGGCTACAGGGCGAAGCAGGGCTTCGTCGTCTTCAGGGTTAGGGTGAGGAGGGGAGGGTTCGCAAAGCCGAGGCCCGACTCGGGCAGGAGGCCGAAGGCGCTCGGAGTCGTGAAGCACAAGGTCAACGTCACCATGCTGGAGGAGGCCATCAACAGGGTCAGGAAGGAGCACCCGAACCTCCACGTCATCGGCGGCTATCCTCTGACGTACGACAGCATGTACTACTGGTTCGAGGTGATCGCAATAGACCCGTACCATCCCTCCGTCTACAACGACAGGCAGCTGAGGATACCGGACCCGCTGCGGAGGAGGGTGGTGAAGCGGCTTCTCAGGAGGGGCGTCAAGCCCGTGGGCCAGGTCCTCCAGCCCTTCGAGCCCTGAGCGGTTTCAAGCGCTCTCCCTGGCGATGGCCTCTCCCGCGCGCAGGTTCATCGTCGCCCTCAGGAACTGGGGCGTCGATCCATCCCAGCACAACGAGCTCCTGAAGGAGGTCAGGGAGCTCCTGAGGGGGATCTCCGAGCAGGTGATAGACGTCAGGATCGGCCCGAGGAGGCTCGAGGTGGACCTGATGGCGGTTGACGTGGAGGCGGTCCGGAGGCGCCTCTCGACGCTCTCGGAGGTGGAGTACGCGGTACAGGTCGGCGAGAAATCTGCAGGGTCGATCGCCGAGGCTGTGAGGGAGGCAGTCGAGCTGATCGGTCAGAACAGGTACTGGGAGGCCCACGAGGTGCTGGAGGGCGTCTGGAGGACTGCCCAGGGGAGGGAGAAGGCAGCGCTGAACGGCCTGATCCTCTTCGCGGCGGCCCACGTCAAGCTCCAGCGGGGCGACGAGACGGGTTACAGGAGAGTTCTGAGGAGGGCGCTGAGGGCGCTGGAGACATCGGGGCTCGAGGAGCTCGCCGGCCTCGACCTCAGGAGGCTGGCGGATGCGATCGCGGCGGCGCTGGAGAGTCCCGTGGCGCAGCAGATCACGATCGACAGCTTCTGGTGGAAGGGTCCATAGACGATTCGTTCACCACGTTTTAAGCGAGGATCAGACATCGGAGGTACGAGATGGTCCGGAAGAGCCTGCTGGTCGGAGTTGCGTTAGGCGCGGTGGGAGTGCTGATGATCGCAGCGCTACTTCCGGCGATGGCTGGGTACGCCGAGACGGTCTTCGTCCACGGCGGCAGGGGATTCGGAGGAAGGGGAGGATGGTGGAGGAACGCGACGGTCACCCAGGAGCAGGTCCAGTATACCGGCACTTTGTCGGACCTCGATCTGGGCCTGATGGTCCTGAGCACCCAGCAGGGCGAGGTGAAGCTCTCGGTACCGAACGTCCTCGTGGTCGAGAACCGGTTCGTGAGCCTCGTCAAGCTCGTCTTCGACGGCAAGCTGCGCAAGGGCGACAGGATCGAGGTCGACGCGCTGAGGGTGACGGTTACGCTGCCGAATGGGTCCTCGAGGACGTCCGTGATCGTGCAGCAGATCAGGGACCTCGACACCGGCCTGGTCGCATCGTCTTGGGGAGGGGCTCGCGTGCCACCGTCGACACCATCCACACAGCAGCAGACGACCGCCTGAAACCACAGGTACAACCCCGCAAACCGTTTTTTTCCTTTTTTCCTAACGCTCAGCGCAGACGTCAAACCATTATAACGACCCGTGCTCCTGCGACCCGATGATCGGGATCCTTTTCAGCGTTATCAGGATAGACGTGGTGCTTGAGCTCATCAGCTTCGCGATCTGCGCCTTCATCTCCCTCAGCTTCCTACGAGCTCACCTGAACCTCGGCTCCAGGGTCTTCGCCATGCTCAGCGCGGGGTTCGGGCTGATGGGCGGTGCGATGCTCGTCAGGGCCCTGATCGTCGGCGCATCCCTGTTCGGGTTCTTCGGCCGGGACCTCAGCAGGACCCTTATGCCGTACCTCTTCCAGGTGGAGCTTCTGTACTCCTTCGTCAGGCTCACTGCCTATCTCCTCTTCGTGCTCGCATACGTCCTCTATCAGGCTCCGAGGGCGCCAACGGAGCTGGCGGTTGTTCCACCTCCGGTCCTGCTCATCTACAACCCGGCCTTCGAGCTGATGTCGGTGGTCCTGCTGGCCTACGTGGTCGCCGCGTCCACCGGCAACTGGAAGAGGACCAATTCCAAGGGCTCCGGGAGCGTCGCATTAGGGTTCTGGGCGCTGCTCGCGAGCCACCTCCTCTTCGCGCTCACGCCGCTCAACTTCATCCTGTACTTCGCCGGCCACGCGGTCCAGCTCCTCTCACTCCTCCTCATCCTCTTCGGTGCCCTCGAGGCGATGAGGGGTTGAGGAGGGCCTACCGCTCGCGGGTGAGGATCTACTACGACATCCTGAACGCGGTGATGAGCGAAGGGCACGCGAGGATCACCACGATCATGCGGGACGCTAACCTCCCCTACGACAGGCTCCAGCGCTACCTCGAGGAGCTCGTCGCGAAGGGCCTTCTGGGCCGTCACCAGAACGACCCCACGCTCTTCCACGTGACCGACAAGGGCGTGCGGTTCGTCGAGGAGTTCCAGCGCTTCGATAGGCTTGTGAGGGCCTTCGGCCTGGAGATCTGATCCAGATTACGCGCGCCTCACAGGCAGGTCGCGACCGTCACGGATTCAAAGGGACGGAAGACCGGGAGAGGTTGCTGGTGGGCTGCTAAGTCTATTTTGCCGACGACCTGAACACCGGCCCGAGGAGGGTTGGTCGTGGGATCGAGGAGGGAGAGGTTGCTGGTGCTGATCTCCGGGCAGGCGGCGACGGGGAAGAGCACGCTAGGACGGGCCTTGGCCAGACGCCTCGGTATCCCGTACTACTCGGGAGGGGACGCGCTGATGAGGCTGGCGAGGAAGATGGGCTTCAACGCGAAGGGGAGGAAGTGGTGGGACACGGAGGAGGGGATGAGGTTCCTCAGGATGCGGGAGGAGAACTTCGAGTTCGACAGGAAGGTCGATGAGGAGCTGATCCAGATAGCGAGGGAGGGGCCCGCGGTCATCGACGGATGGGTGATACCTTGGCTCGTGCAGGACGGCTTCAAGATCTGGCTTAAGGCCGAGCTCGAGACGAGGGCGAGGCGTCTCGCCAAGAGGGGTCGCTTCGCTTACGAGGAGGCGCTGAGGGTACTGACGGAGCGAGAGGCCCGGAACAGGGAGCTGTACCAGCGCCTTTACGGGATACGATGGGGGGAAGACCTCAGCCCCTTCCACCTGGTGCTGGACTCGACGAGGCTGGGGAAGGAGGAGGTGCTGAGGCTCGTCCTCACGGCGGTCAGGTACTACTTCGACGTCTGAGCGGCCCACTCGGCCATCACGACTTCCCTTATCCTGGATTCGAGGCAGCGGTGGCAGACGTTGCCGCCGTGGTAGCGGCTCACCCTCTTCTGCGACTTGGGAAGGGGCCGCTCGTCGTCGCGCCTGATGCCGTGGAGCACCTCTCCGCAGACGGCGCATCGCCTGAAGTTGGGCCTCTTGTCCTCGTAGTGGACGACGGTCCTGCCGCCGGGCGTCCTGACGAAGACGCGCCTGATCCCCTTCCTAACCCTCAGCCTTCTGCTCGGCAACCCTCTCACCCCGAGCTGGCTGCCTTCGGGAGGTCTGGACCGGCGGATTGATAACCCTATTCAGCAGGGTACCGAAGGCGAAGGCCGAGAGTATGTACCAGCCGAAGAAAGGTATGCCGTCCCCGTGCACGACGAAGGGCAGGTAGAAGCCCGGAGGTGCCCTCAGGATGGGACCGGTTCCGTAGTGGGCCGTCGCCCAGCTCAGGAAGCCCAAGTAAATGGCGAGCGTCGCGAACATCAGCATCACGTTCTTCCCCATCAGCCTCGCCTGGACCCGCTGGTAGTACTCCTTCCTCTTCTCCAGGCGCTGGAGGGCCTTCGGGTCCTTCTCCCTCACCGCCTTCAGCACCTCCCTATGGTACTCCTGAACCTCCGCCATCAGGAGCATGTCCTCCCGGGTGAAGACCATGCGCCTCAGGAGGGCCGTCGCCAGTGAGAGCGCCGCTGTCAGGGCCATTATCTCGATCGCCTGCGGAGCAATCGGCATCAGGCCTCACCCAGAACCCTCGATATCGCCGGGTACATCTCGACGATCCTCTCCCTCAGGAGCAGCGTGTAGTACTGGTAAAGGATGCCGATCATCAGGAGCAGGCCGGTTCCGGTGCCGAAGGCGTTGACGTACCCCGCCACGCTTGCCAGCAGACCTACGATGACCGATCCGATGATGGTGACCACGTCGATGTACCTCCTGATGATGGAGGCGACTATCTCGGGTGCCCTCCTGAAGCCCGGGACCTGCATCCCAGCGCTGATCAGCTGGTCCGCTATCCGCTCCGGTGCGAGGCCTGCGACGGAGATCCAGAACTTGCCGAGGAGGACGCAGAAGCCCACCATCAGCACCGCGAAGACCGCGGCCCTCACCGGGTCCGCCACCGCGTCGGTGAACGAGTTGGGGCCGATCACGTAGTACGCTAGTCCGCCGGTGGGAACTGGAGTCCTGTGCGTCTCGTCGATCCGGAAGGTCCCGAGCAGGTTCAGGATCTGGTTGGAGTTGTCCGGGTTGAACCTCGACCAGACGATCGATGAGAGGTAGTAGATGTTCGTGAAGACGGTGGAGGCGAGGATGACGGGGACGTTCGAGACGTAGAGTAGCTTCACCGGGTAGGTCCCCCTGTATCCCGCGAACCTCGCGTGCGAGACCGGTATCTCGACCCGGACGCCCTCCGCGTAGAGCAGCAGCGCTATGATCGCGACGGTCGATATCAGCCCGAGTATGTCGCCCCTGCCTCCGACCTGCCTGATGAAGACGTCGCTAAGCGGCTTCCCCTCCGCTATCGCCTGACCCATCGCGAGGATCACTCCGTGGTAGAAACCGTCCTGGAGGACGAAGGGCGAGAAGAGGTCGTTGAAGATCTGGCTCGCGACCCCGGCTGCGATGAAGAGCGATATCCCGCTCCCGAGGCCCCATTTCTGGACCGTCTCGTCCAGCAGCATGATTATCACGGTGGCAGCCACCAGCTGGACGAAGAGCAGTGGGGCTACGTTGGGGCTCACGTTGCCGAAGAAGCCCGCGTAGACGTAGACCGCTCCTTGGAAGAGCGCTATCACGACGGTCAGGAGCCTGCTCGCGGACGTGAAGAGCCTCCTGTCCTCGGGCTTCTTCAGGTCGAGCCTGATGATCTCCGCTCCCACCAGCAGCTGGAGTATCAGACCTGCCGTGACGATCGGCCCTATCCCGAGGGTCGTCAGCGTCCCGACGCTGGATGCGAAGATGATGTTGAGCAGCGTTGGACTGGTGCCGCCGGTGAACTCACGGGGGAGGCCGTAGAGGGTGACGGAGGCCATCGACTCGTAGACGATCAGCACCAGAGCGGTCCAGAGCAGCTTCTCGCCGAGCCCGAGCTTCCTCGTCGGCTTCTTGATCTCGGGGATCGCATAGGTCAGCGCCTCGACGATCCTCCTCAGCCCGCCCTTCTCCTCCGACAAGCCCTACCTCACCGAGACGACAGATCCCGCTGCCCTCAGCTTCTCCTCCGCGCCCTTGCTCCAGGAGTCGGCGATCACCTTCAGGCCTGAGACGTGGAGGACGCCCGAGCCGATGAGCTTGACGGGTTCCGGGCCCCTCAGGTCCACCACGAGCCTCCCCTCCTCGTCCCTCGGAGCGTTGGGGTCACGGGAGAGGCGCTCCGCGATCGCAGACAGCTCCGTGAGGTTGATCTCCCTCAGCTCCCTCCGCGTCGGCGGCACGAAACCCTTCTCGCCGAAGTGGTCCGGCTCGTACTTGATGACGTAGGTCCACTTGTGCTTGTGCTTCCCCGCGTTGCCGCGCCCTCCCTTCGCGCCGTGCTTCCTGTGCTGCCCTATCTGACCCCAGCCGTACGTCCGCGATCCCCTGCGCTTCCTCACCTTCCTGAACCTCGTTGGCATCCGGACGTATGGGATCCCGGCACGGATATGTAGTTGTCGTGAGCCGCGCTCCCATGGCGGCCGACCGGGTTGCATTTTTCTCCGGGTCAGGGATCCGCGGACCGGGATGAGGAGGAAGCAGATACTGGTGATCGGTTACAACCGCGACGCCTGCGACGAGAGGGCCTGGAGGCTCGCGTACGAGGTGGGCAGGGAGGTGGCCCTGAGGGGCGCTGTGCTGATAACAGGAGGGCTCGGCGGCGTGATGGAGGCGGCGAGCAAGGGAGCCTACGAGGCCGGAGGGATCACGGTCTCGATCATACCGCAGAAGGACGCGAGCCAGGCCAACCCATACAGCACCGTGGTAGTGGCGACGGGGATCGGGCACCTCCGGAACTTCGTCAACGTCTACTCGGCCGATGGGGTCATCGTCGTCGGCGGAGGGGCGGGCACGCTCTCCGAGATCGCAGCCGCCTACATAGAGGGCAAACCCATCGTGGCGCTGAAGGGTTCCGGGGGCGTTGCGGACGAGTACGCGGGGAGATATCTCGACCAGCGGAGAACGGTGCTGGTCCACGCTGCAGAGACGCCGAGGGAGGCGGTGGACCTCGTCCTGAGGCTCATCTCTGAGCGCAGTGGGCAGGCACCTCAGGGTAGCTGAGTTATCGTTAACAACTCCGCAGTCGATTGAGACTCAGATGGCTGCCCTCAAGACCAAGGGCCTCTCCAAGACGTACCTCTGGGGTTTCCTGGCGGTAGTTGTGGGCCTGGTCGTCGGGCTTGTGATCTGGAATTACGGGATCCCGTCGATCTCCGGAGCCGGTTCCAAATATCAGCCGACCATAAAGCTGGAGGGCGGAACGCTTCCGCCGCTGGAGCTGACGGACCAGTACGGCAGGCCCTTCAATCTGGACATGGTGAAGGGGAAGGCGGTCCTGATCTACTTCGGTTACACCAACTGTCCCGACGTCTGCCCGGTGGTCCTGCAGAAGTTCACCAAGACCTTGAACGCGCTGGGTGCTGACGCCGACAAGATAGCCTTCGTCTTCGTATCTGTCGACCCGTGGCGCGACACGCCAGAGGCCCTGAGGGACTGGGTGAACAGGTACTTCGATCCGAGGATCATAGCCCTCACCGGTCCGAAGGAGAAGATCTTCCAAATCATCGCGGAGTACAAGGTGCCCGTGTACTACACCGACGAGAAGGGCAACCCGGTCAACCCGGAGGAGCTCCCACCCGGAACGAGGTACTTCGTCAGCCACTTCTCCTGGGTGCTCGGTGCCGACAGGGGCCACAGTCTGAGGCTCGCGCTGACGCCGGAAATGGATGAAAAGGAGTACGTCGATGCGGCCCGATGGCTGATCTCGCAATGAACCACCGGGCGCTAGCAGTTGCCCTGCTGATAACTGCGGTTGCGCTCCAGCCATCGCTCGCGGCCGAGAATTACAGCCCGCCAGACTTCAGGGTCTACGAGTTCAGCCAGCTCGTCTGCGTCGCGAGGCAGGTGGGAGAGTACAGGGTGCAGGTCCTCCTGGAGCCCAACGAGCCGAAGGCGGGTGAGAGGTTCCGGGTGACCGCGGTGATCAGCGACCTTCAGGGGAGGCCCGCGGAGGTCACGGCGTACGTCGTCGTCACCGACGGATTGAGGCCCGTCAACTTCACGAGGCCCGTCAGGGTTGCCAACGGGATCTTCAAGGCGGAGCTGGTCCTCGAACGACCAGGCAGGTACGTCGCCGGAATCGCGGTCTCCGGGAGCAACGGGACATACCTGATCAACGTCCCGATCACGGTGCTGGAGAACCTCCAGGGGTTCCTGAACTCGGTTTTGGTGACGATGCTGGTGATGGGTGCATTCTGGGGGGTAGCCGTTGCCATCAGCCTCGCCTTCCTCCGCGAGAGGAGGAGATTCGGAGGGGCTCCAGAGGAGACCGGACAGGTGCAAGGTTAAACGTCACTCGGGCCCTCGAATTGCGTGGACGAAGGCGACGAGAAGTACTGGATGAAGGTCCACCACTCCTACACGGGCGAAATCATCCTGGCGGCCTGCGACAGGGACCTGCTCGGTAGGAGGCTGAAGGTGGCCGACGGCTTCGAGGTCCTCGTCTCGGAGAGCTTCTACATGGGCAGGCTCGCGAGCTGGGAGGAGGTCAGGTCGCTCATAGCGCAGGTCACCATCGTGAACCTCGTGGGGAACGGCGTGGTCGGAAGGGCCGTGAGGGAGGGCCTCGTCCCCGAAAGGGCGTGCAGGGACGTGGGGGGCGTCAAGCACGTCCAGATCATGAGGTACTGAGTCAGAGGAAGGTCCTCTCGGAAGGCTTTGTGCCGTAGATCACGACGATCTCGTCCCGGAACTTCCGGTTGGGGACGATGATGATGCAGTCGTCGCCTGCGATGCGCGTTGTCGTCAGCGTGATCAGGATTATCCTGCCCCTCTTCCCTGCGACCTCGACCTCGGTGCCGATCTTGATGTGAGGGTTGAGCATCAGCATGAGGCCTGCGTAAACGTCGCTCACCCACGGAACGAGCCCCAGGCCCAGCACCACTCCCATAGCGCCGATGGCCGTGAGCGAACCCACCAGCAGGTCGACGAGCCCGTAACGGTAGGCTGCGATTGCTATTGCTGTTATAACGACGATGCTGGTGATGAAGTAGTACAGCTTGCTCGCGTCGGGGTAGTGCCGCTCTATCCTCCTGACCAGGAGCCTGATGGAAATCAGCACCACAGCCAGGACTACCGCAGCAACAACCAGCTCGACAATCTGCAGTAGCGAGGGTAGAGGGCTCATGTCACATCAGCACACAGACTCATGCGACGGCTATCACGTCCACCTCGATCAGGAACTCGTCCCTCACCATCCCAGCGACGACCGTCGTCCTTGCGGGTGGCTCACGAGGAAAGTACTGCGAGTAGACCTCGTTCATTGCGGCGAAGTCCTCCGCGCGCTTCAGGTAGACGTTTACCTTCACGACCTTCTCCAGCGAGGAACCGGCCGCCTCGAGGACGGCCCTCACGTTCTCCAGAACCCTCCTCGTCTGCTCCCTGATCCCTCCCTCGACGACCCTCCCGGTCTCGGGATCTATAGGGACCTGGCCCGCGACGAAGACGAAGCCGTTGGCGACGATCGCCTGCGAGTACGGACCGACGGGCCTCGGAGCCCTTTCCGTAAGCACGACCCTCCTCATCGCCTCAACTCGCCCGTGTCCCGCATTTAGCTTCATCCTCAAGCGGCCCTGAAGTACGAGAGGGCCTCCCTGAGGGCTCTCGCCAGAACCTCCACCTCCTGCTCCGAGTTGTAGAGGTAGAAGCTGGCCCTGGTCGTAGCGGTGAGGCCGAGCCTCGTGTGGAGAGGCATGGCGCAGTGGTGCCCGGCCCTCACGGCGATCCTGAACCTCCGATCGAGGAACTCGGCGAGGTCGTGCGGGTGTATGTCGGCGAGCGTGAAGGAGACCAGACCGCACCTGTCCCTGGCGCTCTCGGGGCCGACGATGCGGATCTTCGGCACCTCCGCGAGGACCTCCAGAGCCTTCTCCGTCAGCCTCAAATCGTGAGACCTGACCTGGTCCATCCCGAACTGGGAGAGGTAGTCGATCGCGGCCGCGATGCCAACAGCGCCCTCGACGTTAGGTGTTCCCGCCTCGAACTTCCAGGGCACCTCGTTCCAGCTCGAGCCGTCGAACCTCACCTCCCTGATCATCTCCCCGCCTCCCTGGAACGGCTCCATCTCCTCCAGCAGCTCCCTCCGGCCGTAGAGGACGCCAATGCCCATCGGGCCGCACATCTTGTGACCCGAGAAGGCGAGGAAGTCGCATCCGATATCGGAGACGTTGACTGGAGCGTGGGGGACGTACTGGGCCGCGTCGACGACCGTGACGGCTCCGTGCTCCCTCGCCGCCTTGACCAGCTCCCTCACTGGGTTGATGGTCCCCAAGACGTTGGATGCGTATGTGAAAGCGAAGACCCTGGCACCCTTGAGGTGAGCGTCGAGGGACGAGAGGTCGAGGTACCCGTCGTCGGTCACGGGCAGGTAGCTTAGGGTTGCTCCAGTCAGGGAGCAGACGAGCTGCCAAGGAACTACGTTGCTGTGGTGCTCCATCTCGGTCACCACGACCTTGTCGCCCTTCCTCAGGTTCCTGAGGGCCCATGCGTAGGCAACCAGGTTGATCGACTCCGTCGTGCCCCTGGTGAAGACGACCTCCCTCCAGCTCCGAGCTCCGATGAACTCGGCAACCCTGCGCCTCGATCGCTCGTAGACCTCAGTCGCCTCAACGCTCAGCTCGTAAACGCCCCTGTGGACGTTCGCGTTCAGGCGGGAGTAGTACTCGGTTATCGCTTCAAGGACCTGTCTCGGCTTCTGCGTGGTCGCGGCGTTGTCCAGGTAGATCAGGTCCCTCCACCTCGGGTCGCTGAAGATGGGGAAGTCAGCCCTGACGACCTCGGGTTCCAGCCTCCTCGACAACCTGAGAATTGATCTGTCGACCTGCTCATATCGTTGACTAGTCCACCCCAGAGGCGCGGTCCCGTGATCGGGTTGGCGGGTGCTCCGGTCGTCTCGGGTACCTGGAGGTTCCGGGCTAGGGCCTCTGTCCCCCGTTATTACGGGCTTCAGCGACCCCCATGAAATACAAATGAAGGCGGCTGCGCGGAGGGGGCGGTGGGTTCTTGACCGGCAGGTGGGCGCGGCTGGCTGCGAGGGCCTTGGCGAAGGCGATGGGCGCGATCCTGGTCTACCTGGGGCTTACGGTGATTGCCGGAGCCACGTCGGTCCCCAACGCGGTCGGCGAGGTCGTTCCGGCGCTGACGGTCTTCGTGGGCGGGCTGCTGGTCCTATCCGGGATCGTGGCGATCCTGAGCTGAGGGGCTGCGGATCGTGAAGCGGTATGAGCTGAGGTGCATCGCCTGCGGTCACCTGAACCCGTTCAGCCTCAGGAGGGTCTTCTGCGAGCGGTGCGGTGGTCTTCTCGAGGTTGTGGTGAGGGTCGACGAGGTCTTCGACCGGGAGAGGCTCCAGGGAAGGGTGATGAGCATGTGGAGGTACGCGGAGCTTCTGCCCGATTTCGGAAAGCCTGTCAGCATGGGCGAGGGGATGACGAGGCTGGTGAGGTGCGAGCGGCTCGCAAAAGCCGTTGGCGTCAAAGAGCTCTACGTGAAGCTCGAGGGGATGAACCCGACGGGCAGCTTCAAGGACAGAGGGATAAGCGTCGGCGTGACCGTAGCCCTCGAGGCCGGTGCGAGGAGGGTCATCTGCGCATCGACCGGGAACACGTCCGCATCGCTGGCCGCGTACGCTGCCAGGGCAGGCATCGAGTGCGTCGTCCTGATCCCCAAGGGGAGGATCGCGTCGGGGAAGCTGTTCCAGGCGAGGCTCTTCGGGGCGACGATCTGCGAGGTCTCGGGGAGCTTCGACGACGCGCTGAGGATCGTCCTGGATCGTGCTGAGCAGCTCGGAGCCCACGTCCTCAATTCGGTCAACCCCTGGAGGCTGGAGGGCCAGAAGACGGCGGCCTTCGAGATCTGGGAGCAGCTGAACGGCTCGCTCGAGCTCAACGTGGTTGTCCCGGTGGGGAACGCTGGCAACATCGCAGCGATCTGGAAGGGCTTCGAGGAGCTGAGAGATCACGGTCTGACCGATGCGGTCCCCAGGATGATCGGAGTCCAGTCCTCCGGCGCGGCACCGCTCGCCAGGATGTTCTCGACGGGCTCTGAGGAACCCGTTTGGGTCGAGAGTCCGCAGACGGTTGCGTCCGCGATAAGAATAGGTAGGCCGGTCAACTGGATGAGGGCCGTCAGAGCGGTGAGAAGCTCAGACGGTTGGATCTACAGCGTCGACGACGAAGAGATACTGGAGGCGATGAGGCTCATGGCGACCACCGAGGGGATAGCGGCCGAGCCGGCTGGGGCCGCACCTATAGCGTTGCTGAAGAAGGGGGCGGAGGAGGGCTTCCTGGCACGCGATGAGGTTTACGTCTGCATAGCCACCGGCCACCACCTGAAGGACCCGGACCCCGCTCTGGTCTCTTGGAACGCACCGATCCCCTTCGAGGAGTACCTGCGGAGGACGTTGGGACCGGAGCCTGCACGGCGTAGAGAGGAGCCGCCCGGCTGAACGAGCGGAACCGCGCCGACGGCATACGTTCAAGAGAGGGCAGGGAATTCAAGGAGTGGGTTGGAGACCAGGCTCTTCAGGTGCACCGACTGCGAGAGGGAGTTCAGGCTCCAGGCATGGAAGGCCGTGTGTCCCTCGTGCGGAAGGCACTACACGCTCGTCCCGGTGGAGGAGGTCGTCCGAAGCCCGTCACCAGTCTACGCCTACGCCTCGGCCCTCATCCTGCTCTCCTCGGGCATCTACCTCCTCCTCACGTCATCCGTCAACCCGGCCGTCGCCCTCGCGCCCTCCCTCGTCGGCGCGGTCTTAGTTCTGACGAGGTCACGTGTCGGGCACGTCGTAGGCGTGGCATCCTCGACCCTGCTGGCGCTGCTGCTCGGGCCTCCGCTGGCGTTGGTGCCCGCAGCCTCGGCGGCCCTGGCGGCTTACGACGAGTACCGGGTCACGCGCTACAAGCTCGTCAGGCAGAGGCTCAAGGAGTCCGGTCAGAAGTTCGTCGAGGCGTGACTAATCTGCCGCGAAGAACCTGACCCTCCGTCCCTCAGCGAGGCCCGCCAGAAGTGCCTTGCCAGCGTCCGAGTCCTTCGCCACTCTAACCCTCCCGTTCTTGCCGACCGTGAGGGTCACCACGTACTCGTCGTCGAGGTAAACCGTCACCTGCTTCCCGGTCTGGACGCCCCTCAGCTGGAAGACGATCGAGTTGCCCGACTCGGTCAAGGAGAAGTCCAGCTCCCTCCCCAGCGACGGGGGCACCGGCCTCAGCCTCAACCTGACCCCGAACCTCCGTCCGAGGTCCTTCACCTGCCTGACGAGGTCCCGCGGAAGCCGCTCGAACTCCGCCCTGTCGACAAGAACCGCGATCGTGCCATCCGGGGAGTACTCGAGCGAAGGGGCCTGCAGTCCCCGGGCCCTGAAAAGCGCCGAGACCCGATCCCCCACCTCCTTCAACGTTCCCTTCCCCACCGCGACGACGACCCGCTCCTCTCCGTAGGTGTAGATCTCGTACTCGAGCTCACCGGTCTCGAAGTCCCTCACCTCCACCACCGGCCTGACGAGGTCCTCGTTCTTCATCCCCGTCGGCAGCCTCACCGTCAAAGAGAGCTCGTAGACCTTCTGGACGGCTCCGTCCTTGAGGAAGATCACCGTGTCGACGATGTGCGGCAGCATCCCCAGCTCCGTTTTGTCCAGGAACCTCTGTATCGCGTCTATCGGGTCGCTCGCGTGGATCACGCCCACCATCCCGACGCCCGCGAGCCTCAGGTCGATGTACACCTGGAAGTCCTTCGGCCTCCTCATCTCGTCGAAGATGGTGTAGTCCGGTCGTACCAGCAGCAGGATCTCCAGCGTCTTCTCGAAGTCGCCCTCGAGCGGACCGTACTGCGTGATGTGCGGTCCCACCTGCAGGTCCCTCGGGGACTCGAGCGTCTTCACGACCCGACCGAGGCTCGCGTAGTACTCGGCCAGGCTGGAGGCGAAGGTCGTCTTGCCGGAACCCGGTGGGCCGGCGATGAGGATGCCCTCAGCCCTGTTCGTCAAACGGTCCATCAGCCTCTGGCTCAGCCCGTAGTCCTGAAGGGACATCCTGACGATCGGCCTCACGACCGTCAGCTCAAGGCCGTCGCTGAAGGGAGGCCTCGCGATGGCGATGCGGAGGTCTCCCAGCTGAGCCACCATCGCACCCGACCTCACGATCTCGACGTTTCCTTCTTTGGAGCTCCTGAGGGCCCAGAGCAGCTCGTCTATCAGGCGCTGGACCTCCTCCTCCGTGATTGGATCGTCCCTCAGCCTGACGAGCCTCATCGCTCCAGGTCTACCCCTCTTCGCCATCGGAGGGGCTCCCGCCTTGAGGTGGAGGCTCAGCGTGTCTGGCGTCAGCATCTCCTCGATCGAGAGCCTGAGGGGTTCCTCCGGTCTCGGGACGTAGACGGCCGGTACGCCCTCGGCCTCCGCCACCAGCGCTTGGACGTAGTCGGACGTGTATAGGACCGCGCCCTCCCTCTTCGCCACGTCCCTGATCAGCGCGTCTATCCTTCCACCTCTCGCGAGCTTGATCTCCTCCAGCGTCGGCCGCTCACCGGAGAACCTCACCGTGACGTTCCTTCCGGCGCCGAGCTCCCTGATCCTCTTGATCTCCTCCAGCCCGACCTTCCCCTCGGTCCTCCCCCTGGAGGCCTGCGCCTGGAGCTCGTCGAGCGCCGGTATCGGTATCACGACCTCCGCGTCCTGCAGCTCTCCGGACTCGATCATCCTGCTGAGGGTCCGGTTGATCAGGACGCTCGTGTCTGGGACTATCACCTTCCTGGCGTTGCCCTGGGAGCTCACCGGGACCGAACGCTACTGTGGCCGAAATAGAGCTATCGTGAGGGAGGGGAGGTGGCTGCTCAAAGCTTCACCAGAGCCGACTCGACCCTGTGCATCGCCAGGAGGGCGGCACCCATCAGGGGAGACAGCTCGCCGAAGCGGGGCCTCTCGATCCTCGGCTCCCGGAGCATCAGGAAACCCCTCAGCCTCGGAAGGACCTCTGATGCGAAGAAGTCCTCGTTCCTCAGGAAGACCGCACCCCCGAGCACCACGAGGTCCGGCGAGAAGAGGTTGATCGCGGTCGAGAGCCCTGCGGCCATCAGCACAGCCAGCCTTGAGAAGAAGGGCCTTGAGGCTTCGTCGCCTTTCCGGTAGACCTCAAAGACCTCCCGGGATTCGAAATCGCCGTCCGCGACGAGCCGGTAGAGCGCGCTATCCCTCGGCAACTCGCCGTCCTCGGCGAGCCTCCTCGCGAAACGCGGTATGTTCCTTCCGGAGCAGTAGGCCTCCCAGTGGCCCGCACCGCCGCAACCGCAACCCATGTAACCTGAGGGGTCTATGACCGAGTGGCCGATCTCCGCCGCGTTCCCCTTCCGGCCGAGGACCGGCCTCCCCTCGAGGACCGCGCCACCGCCTATCCCGGTGCTCACCGTGACGTAGAGCAGGTCGCCCGTTTCCTCCCCAGACCTCGCGAAGTGCTCGGCGTAGGCCGCCGCGTTGCAGTCGTTGGCCATGTAGACCTCTGTGATCCCGAGCTCGTCCCAGAGCGCCTCGGCCACCCGGATGGACCTGGGCCTGCCGGCGACGTTGGGAGCCAGCTCTATCACGCCCCTCCTCGAATCGATCGGGCCTATCGACGCGATCCCGGCTCTCCTCACCCCTTCGACGCGGAGACCCTCCCTGACCAGCCTGACCAGCGCCCTGGGTATCGCCTCCGGGTCCGGAGACTGGGGGGTGGGCGTCTCCGTGATGGCCATCACCCCGAGGTCGGACGGGTCGACGAGGGCCGCCCTGATCCTGCTGGCACCGATGTCGACCGCGAGGACCGTTTCCCTCCCCTCAGTCGGGCCAGGACCAGGTCTTATAGAGGACGTACGCATCACCCCTCCGGAAGAACCTGTGGGAGACGTCCCCGAACTTGACGGTCCTTGGGGTGGAAGCGGTCCGGTCGCAGCCGACGTCTCCGGCTGGCCTGACCCTGAAGCCGACCACGTCTCCCTCCCTCGAGCCGTAGGGGTGCCCGGAGGACGAGATCGCCGTGACGATCAGCGACGCGGCCGCGTCCATCGCCTCCTGCTCCGTCGGGAACAGCGCGTCCTCTCCCGTGACCTCGCGCCACGGCCTCCAGCCCCTGCCCTGGACGAAGAGCTCGACGGCGTAGCAGGTCATCCCCGTCCGCCCCGAGACCCCTCCTCGAGGTAAAGCTCCACCAGCTCCCTCGCTACCCTCGACTTCCTCGCGGGCCCTATGCGTTTCACCAGACCTGAACGGGTGATCGCCAGCAGCTCGTTCTCCTCAGCCCCGAAGCCGATCCCTCCGCGGGAGACGTCGTTCACAGCGACGATCACGGGGTTGAGGTGCGCGTAATCTCCGATGACCGATGCGGGGTCCTCGACGGGCCCGTAGGAGGCCTTGAAGACTACCAGGTCCAGGTCCGGGTAGGCCCTCCTGACCTCCTCGACCACCTTCGGCGTCGCGCGGAGCGTCAGCTGGAGCACCGGGTGTTTCCTGCTCTCGATCTTGCCCGGGTGGGGCTCTGAGGGCTCGTAGTCAGCGACCGCTGCCGCCGCGAACAACCCGTCTGACCCTTCGGAGGCTTTCAGCACCGCCTCGAGCATCTCCCTCGCCGACTCGACGTTGACTGCCCTCACGTCCCAGGGAGGCCTGATGCTGACCGGGCCGTGGACGAGCGTCACGTCGCCACCGAGGGCCCTGAGGACCCGCGCGACCTCGAAGCCCATCTTGCCGCTGGAGGGATTGGTGATGAACCGGACCATGTCGATCCTCTCTCTGGTGGGTCCGGCGGTCACAACGAACCTCCTACCCTGCAGCCTCTTCGGCCACGTCGCATAAACGACCGCGTCCAGGACGTCCTCGAGCGGGGCGAGCTTCGCCTTCCCCTCCTCGAGCAGGGGCCCCACGAGCGTGACGCCGTACGACCTCAACCTCTCCAGAAGCTCCCTCACGACCGGGGAGGAGTGCATCGAGGCGTGCATCGCCGGCGCAGCCACCACGGGGATCCCGTTCCCGAGCGCGCAGGAGACCAGAAGGGACACCGAATCGTCCGATAACCCGTTGGCGATCTTCGCCGCGACGTTCTGCGTCATCGGAGCCACGACGACCGCGTCGACCTTCCCCTCTCCCTCCGTGAGCTCGACGTACTCGATCCGGCCGGTCACCTCCACCAGCGGGTCGTTCCCAGTGGCCCACCTCATCAGCTCCGGGCTCAGGAGGTTCGCGGCCTCGGGCGTCATCACCGGTACCACGTCGGCTCCGTGCCTCATCAGCAGCCTCGCGAGCTCAGGTGCCCTGTAGATTGATGCGCTGGCCGCTACGCAGAGCGCGATCCTCTTCCCCCTCAGCTCGTCGCCATGGCTGCCGGTTATCTCCTTCAGGTGAGGATGGCCCACTCCGCACACCGCCTTCAGCCACCGGGAATCGCTTTTAACTTTCAACCCTCTTCGCGAGATTCGGACTTTGAGGAGGAGCTGAAGAGGCGTGGGTATAAGCTTTCAACTCTCTTCGCGAGATTCGCCGGACTATACGGAGGAGCAAATCCGGTCGATCTGCTTTCAACTCTCTTCGCGAGATTCTCGCCAAATATATTGAATGTCGCTCCCGAGCCGTTGTAAACCTCAAGGGAATATGTCTCTTTCAACTCTCTTCGCGAGATTCAGGCTATATAGTAGGATATGAGGAGACGTGCGCATGCTTTCAACTCTCTTCGCGAGATTCTAACACGATGGTGCTCGGAAACGGTGCGGCTCCTACGTGCTTTCAACTCTCTTCGCGAGATTCATGTGGTTGGGGAGGTATGAAGCGGCTTATACGGTAACTTTGCTTTCAACTCTCTTCGCGAGATTCATATTCACTCGGCGGAGGATGGTCGTGGCAGTAGATGTGAGCCTTTCAACTCTCTTCGCGAGATTCGCTTCTGGAGTTCCCGGAAGCACATTACTTCTCCAACTTTCAACTCTCTTCGCGAGATTCGGAGGTATTCGGCGGGGCGGCCCATCTACTGTTCGCCACTTTCAACTCTCTTCGCGAGATTCGAAACTTGGCTAAAGAGCTTGGCGCTCGGCGCTGGCACATATCTAATCTTTCAACTCTCTTCGCGAGATTCTGAGGGATGCGGCACTTGCTTTGAGATCGCTCAGATAATCACTTTCAACTCTCTTCGCGAGATTCCGACCCCAATTTCCGGGAATCTCGCCTTAATTTTAGGATATTTTCAGCTCACCTCCGCCTGCCCCCGTTTTTGCAAGTGGGTATATAAAGAGCAGACGGACTTGCTTCATCGCAGTTAAGCATTCTTATAAAAGCTAATTAAGCAACAGAAGCGGATCTCCGCGACGTCAGGCACCGGTCCTGGTGGTAATCCCCTCCTCAAACGGCCCAGCTCTCGGCGGTGGGATGGGACCAGAAGATCCGCAGAAACGAACCCGGTCGCAGCGGTTCTGAGGTGCCAAGCGGAGATATAGGGAGAGGTCCGGTAGGCTTAGCCGACTCCCTGCCGGGGGCGTGAGGACCGTTGAGAAGGTTCAGGGTCGGCATAGCGGGGCACGTGGTGATCGACCGCGTCACCGGACGGAGGCTCAGCTACGAGTCGGTCGGAGGGGTTCCCACCTACGCCGGCCTCACGGTGGCCTCGCTCGGTCACACCGCGCTGGCGATCTCGGTCATAGGCGACGACGGACTCGCGGCGCTTGAGAGGCTGAGAGGGCTCGGCGTCTCGGTCGAACGGGTCAGGGTCGTCAGAGGCGCGAAAACGACGCGCTACGAGATCGTACAGCTCCCCGAGGGCGGAAGGAGGTTGAGGTTGCTCGCGAGGGCACCTGACGTACGGGCGGAGGACCTGACGTTGGAGCTCGACGCGATGTACTACGGGCCCGTGGCGGGAGAGCTGAGGCCCGAGGACATAGCGGTTACATCACGGCTTTACCGGTGGACTGCCCTCGACCCTCAGGGGCTGATGAGGGCTTTCGATGAGGACGGGAACGTCAGGCTGGAGGTCGGGTCGTTGGACCTGGAGACCTTTGGTTCGGTGTCCGTGCTAAGGCTGGCGCTGGAGGAGACCGCTGCGCTCGGTTACGCCGAACCGTCACAGGCCGCCGTCCGTCTGGCCCTCTCGACCGGCAGGATCGTCGCGGTCACCGCTGGCTCGAGGGGATCCTTCGTCTCCGACGGATTGAGGCTGGTGAGGGGTAGGACCGAGGTCGAGGCGGTGGACACCGTCGGCGCCGGCGACGTCTTCGGAGGGGCCCTGCTGGTGGGGCTGATGGAGACGGGAGATCTGGTGTACGCAACCGCTCTCGGGCTCGCTGCGGTCGATCAGCGGGTCAGGCACGCCGGTCCGAGGGCGCTCGACGGCGATGCGATCAGGAGGGCCGCGTCCGAGCTCTCCAGGAAAATCTCGGTGTCTGAGGTTAGACCTTGACCAAGCTCAGGACCTGATCGGGCTTCAGGACCGAGACGCCCGTCAGCCCTCCGAGGACCTCGATCAGGACGATCCAGTCGGGCCTCTCGAGGTTCACCTTCCGGTCGATCTTGGACGCCACCGCCTCGATGATCTCCCTGCTCGAGAGCTGGGTGTGCCTCTTCTCCACCACCACTTTGTAGGTCGCCTCCGGAGGTATCCTGCCCTTCAGGGACTCCGCGGCCTCCGCTATCCTCTCGAGCTTGGTCTCCACCACCCGCTCTACAGGTATCACCCTCATCAGCCCCGAGACCTTCCAGGGCTCGCGCGTCGCCATCTCCCTGATCCTCTCTATCACGTGGAACGGGTCGAGCGAGGTATGCGCGGTGATGACGCCGTGTATCTCCGTGATCTCCACCTTCGGGTCAGGATCGTTCAGCTCCGAGAGGATGCTGGTGAGGCTCGCGACGCCGAGCGGCTCCTGGCCCCTGAGGGTCGTGGCGATGAGGTTGAATTTTCCGGGCATCCCGATTTCGAGGTTCGCCAGCCAACGGATCAAGGTGTCGCGCCGTGCCGACCTGAACCAAAAGGACAATACGTGGCTCGGATTCACGGCAGTGGGGCCCGTAGCTCAGCCTGGACAGAGCGCCGGCCTTCTAAATTGATGGGGAGAGCCGGAGGTCCCGGGTTCGAGTCCCGGCGGGCCCGTTAACGCGAGGTCTCCCTTATTTCCTCGGGGGAGAAAGAGCAGTGCCGGATGAGGGAGAAGGTGCTGATCGTCGACTTCGGCGGCCAGTACGTCCACCTGATCGCGAGGAGGTGCAGGGAGCTGGGCGTCTACTCCGAGGTCGTGGACTTCGCGAGGCTGAAGGAGGTCAACCTGAAGGACTACTCGGCCCTCGTCCTCTCGGGAGGCCCCAAGTCGGTCAGCGAGGAAGGAGCTCCAACCGTAGATCAGGAGGTGCTGAGAACAGGCCTTCCGGTCCTCGGCATCTGCTACGGGCACCAGCTGATCGCGAAGCTGATGGGAGGCCGCGTCGAGCGCTCGGCCCTCAGGGAGTACGGGAGGACCGAGGTCGAGGTGGTGGGGGAGTCGGTGCTCTTCGCTGGACTCGGTCGAAGGCAGGTGGTCTGGATGAGCCACGGCGACGTCGTCCTCGAGCCCCCTCCGGGCTTCAGGGTGACGGCGGTCTCGGAGAAGGGCGCGATAGCGGCGATGGAGGACCCTGACAGGGGGATCTACTCGGTCCAGTTCCACCCGGAGGTGCGCCACACCGAGAACGGAACGAGGATCCTGGAGAACTTCCTCCGGATGGCCGCGGGCCTCAGGGAGAGGTGGAGCCCGGTGGACAGGGTGCAGGAGATCATGGAGGAGATCAGGCGCTCGGTCAGACCGGGTGAGGCGGTGATCTGCGGCGTCAGCGGCGGAATCGACTCGGTCACGACGGCCCTGATCCTTCACAGGGTCGTGGGGGACGACCTGCACGTGGTCTTCGTCGACCACGGCCTGATGAGGAAGGGCGAGGTGGAGGAGGTGCTCGAGGCGCTGAAAGGTCTCGGAATAAGGAACGTCCACTTCGTCGACGCGAGGTCCAGGTTCCTTCAGGCGCTGAAGGGGGTCGTCGATCCGGAGGAGAAGAGGAAGGTCATCGGAAGGCTCTTCGCTGAGGTCTTCAAGGAGGTGGCCCGGACCGTTCCCAACGCCAGGTACCTCGCCCAGGGAACCATCTACCCCGACCGGGTGGAGAGCGGCGCGACAGGCTCGGCCACGAGCGTGATCAAGTCTCATCACAACGTCGGAGGTCTCCCGAGGGACCTAGGGCTCGACCTGATCGAACCGCTAAGGGACCTGTACAAGGACGAGGTGAGGGTCGTCGCGAGGGCGCTGGGCGTCCCCGAGAGGATCGTGAGGAGGCATCCGTTCCCGGGTCCGGGGCTGGCGGTGAGGGTGATCGGTGAGGTGACCGAGGAGAAGCTCGAGGTGTGCCGCGCGGCCTCAGCGATCGTCGAGGAGGAGCTCGAGCGCGCCGGCCTCTACGACTCCGTCTGGCAGGCCTTCGCGGTCGTAGGCGAGGACAGGTGGGTCGGTGTGAAGGGCGACGAGAGGGAGCACGGTAGGATCGTGGTCGTTCGCATAGTAACCAGCGAGGACGGCATGACCGCTGACTGGTTCAGGGCATCCCACGAGCTCCTCGACAGGATATCCCGCAGGATAACGAACGAGGTGCCAGGGGTCACGATGGTCTGCTACGCGATAAGCAGCAAGCCTCCGGCCACGATAGAGCCCTGCTGAACCTCTCAACGGAAGGGAAAAAACAGGGTACCCATGAATTAGGGCGTGGGGCCTTGAAGGTGGATGTCCTCGTCGACAGGTCCGAGTACGGAGAGCTGCTGGGGGAGAAGGTCGTCAACGGGAGGAGGCTTGTGGTTGAGCAGGTCATCGGCGAGCTGACGGTCAGGCTGAGGCCGGAGATCGACGCTGCGGTTGCGCTGAGGAGGAGGTTGCTCGACGACCCGAGACCGGTGGTGGAGAAGTGGAGGTTCCCGGACTGGGAGGAGAGGTTCACCGATGCTGACGGCAACACAAGGACTTTCAGGGAGATCGTGCAGGGGATGCTGGACAACCTCCACGGCAGGGAGACCCCGCTCCGCTGGCGCCTGAACGAGAACGTGCCG
This sequence comes from Candidatus Calditenuis fumarioli, assembly GCA_030059665.1. Taxonomy (GTDB): domain Archaea; phylum Thermoproteota; class Nitrososphaeria_A; order Caldarchaeales; family Calditenuaceae; genus Calditenuis; species Calditenuis fumarioli. Next base: position 113,992 of record JANVYR010000001.1, on the reverse strand, counting down.
GTCCCCGATGAGATCAACCCCGTCCGGCGGGCGGGCCTCGAGCTGACGGGCCCCTGGTACCCCCTCAGCAGGGCCATCCACCAGCTGAACGCTGACGTGGTCACCGCCTTCGAGGACGAGGAGGACGCCTCACCCGCCTGGTACGTGCCCTACGGCTCAGGGCTGAGGGCGCCGCCGGTGTGGGCGGGTAGGCTGAACGTGAAGCGGGTCCTCGAGGGCAGGGTCCCCAGGCCCTACCTCGAGGGCGGGAAGGTCTACGAGCTCAGGAAACCGAGGTCCCAGTGGCCTGCGGTCTTCCACAGGATTCCCGGCATCCACCTACTCGACCGTTACGTCCTCGTCGACGGAAAGCCCGCACCTGCGATCGTCGTCTCCTCGGTGATCTACGCGCTCAACAACTACGAGTCCCTCAGGTCCGCGGGCTCGGGGATCTACTTCTACGTTCCGAAGGTGATGACCCCACAGGAGGCCCTCGTCGTCGAGAAGCTGATGAGGGGGCTCGAGGGCTACATGGGTCTGAGAACGGGCGAGATCAAGATCGCGATGCTCTACGAGGAGGGGGTCGCTGGCCTCTACCTTCCGGTGATCATGTGGATCTGGAGGGAGAGGCTGGTGAAGTCCAGCAACGGCCGCTGGGACTACCTCGGGTCCCTGATCGAGATGTGGAAGGACGAGAGGAACTACCCCGACCCGCAGAACGTCACGATGACCTCACCCAACATGATGGCCTACCAGCGGTACAACGCCCTCCTCATGCTGATCGCGGGGCTGAGGGACGGAGAGGCGGTCACGGCCCCTGTCGGTGGAATGGCGGCGGTCATGCTCTACCCTCAGACGGACTACTACAGGAGGTACAGGTACAACCTCAGGGCCATCAGGGGGATCAGGCTGGACAAGCTGAGGGAGAGGCTCACCGGGCTCATCTTCCTGGCGGAGGAAGACCTCCCACCGGGCGCGGAGGTCTCGCTCGACGACGTCCTCTCGGGGAAGGTGAGGGGTAGGCTCTACGACCTCTTCAGGCAGAGCTGGGTAGCGACGAAGGAGGAGCAGTACGTCGCCGCGGGGAACGAGCCCCTGAGGGCCGACCTGAGGGAGCTCCAGAAGATGATCGACGCGCCTGTCCAGTACGTCGAGGTCGACGGGACGAGGCTGCCGACGCCCGAGAGCGGCCTGACGCCGGAGGAGAGGAGGAGGTTCCGGGAGCTGGGCCTCCTGACCGAGGACGGCAGGATCAAGCCCTGGGTGATCCCGCTCACCGCTCTCCGGAGGCCCGAGGACCTCTTCTCGGACCGTCTCTGGGGGAGGGGAGGGCTCTGGCAGGCTCTTTACGGGATACCCGACGGCGAGGTCACCGTCGAGCACGTCCAGCACGCCTTCTACATGGCAGCCAACTACGCCTTCCAGATACTCAACGGGAACCTCGCAGCGGCCATCGACGACTACGAGCTGAACCAGCGCTTCATGAACGACCTGGCAACCTACAGGATCTACACCGCGTGGCTCTGGACGCTCCTGAGGCTGAAGGCGCGGATCACCCGGGACGGCCACCTCTTGGGACCCGAGGTCACCGAGAACGGCGTCGTCCTCTCGAGGAAGGTGGAGCCGGTTAGGGCGGGTACGGTGATCGACGAGGCGCTCTTCGAGAAGGTGTGGAACCTCCACTACGAGTGGACGAGGCTCTTCTACAGGGAGCAGGACAGGATAGCCGCCGAGAGGATCGCAGTGAACCTGACCGGCAGAGCTGACCCGGAGCTGGTTGAGAGGGTGAGGGAGGTCCTCTCGAGGGCCTACGCGAGCGGCCCCTTCCGGGAGGTGAGCGCCGACCTGGCGGCGGAGGAGGTGGCCAAGATTTTGGGGACGACGCCTGAGCGGGCGAGGGCCGAGGTCGTCGCCAACGCGCCGAGGTTCGACAGGTCGAGGGCACCTCAGGTGATGGATTTCCTCAAGGCGCTGCTCCTGTGTCCCCGTTACGTCCAGCACAACGCCAGGATCCTCTTCGCCCTCGCGGAGGCTGACCCGGAGGAGGTGCCGAGGCTGATCCAGCTGCTGCTTGAGACCGACAGGGCTGAGCTGGAGAGGGCGGTGAGGGAGAAGGGGATCGACCCGCGGTACCTAGAGCTCTGGGACTACGTCCACGACTTCAGGCCCCAACGGTGACAACGCTGCGTGCCTTCGCGTCGTCCGAATGTCGTCGTAGTCCGCCGCGAACTTCGCATGTGATACCGTTTTGACCGGGCTACTTGGATAGGGTGGGGGCATGTCTGACAAGGAGATGACGTTCACCGAGCACCTGATCGAGCTCAGGAACAGGCTGAAGGTCGTCATCGTCTCCTTCGTCGTTGCGCTCGTCTTCTGGATGGCCTTCCCGAGGGACTTCATCTCGCCGAATCCAGAGGAGCTGGTGACCGGGACCTACAGGCCGATAATCAACCTCGTGCTGGAGAAGACGCTCGAGCTCGCAGGGGGCAGGGCGAGGATCATCGCGGGCACGGTGACGTCTCCGCTGGAGGTCTACTTCGTGGCTTCGGCCCTCATGGCGCTCGCCACGATCTCACCCATCATAGGTTACGAGATATACGCGTACGTCAACCCGGCGCTCTATCCCCACGAGCGGAGGCTCATCTGGGGATTCATGGCCGCATTCGTCGGGCTCTTCGCGATCGGTGCGCTGTTCTGCTACTTCCTCGTTATGCCCCTGGTTATCAGGTTCATGGCCTTCTTCGCCGACGTGATAGGCGCCGAGTTCACCGTAACCGCAGGGGACTACTACATGATGGTCTTCTCGACGGTGGTGCTGATGGGCTTCCTCTTCACGGTCCCCGCGATCTTCGTGCTCCTGGTGAGGCTCGGCATACTGAGCACGTCCATAGTCACCCGCAACAGGCTCTATGTCTACGGCATCCTGTACATCATCATCGCCATCATAACGCCCGACGGCTGGCTGGTGGCCAACACCGTGCTGTTCCTGCCGATGGTGCTGCTGACGGAGACGGCTGTCCTCGTGGCCAAGAGGTTCGAGCGGGAGCGGATGAGGGAGGGAGCGGAGCTGACGAAGCGCTGCAAGTTCTGCGGCGCGCAGATGCCGTACGAGGAGGTCTTCTGTCCGAGCTGCGGCAGGGCTCAGGAGTGATCCCCTGCGAGGAATCCCTTCACCTTCCTCAAGGTCCCCGAGACCCTGACGACGTCCAGGGCGACCTTCTTCCCATCCACCTCGCTGACCAGCGTAGCCGCGAAAACTACGTTCCACGTCTGATCCGAGGAGCACCTGACCACGATCCTGTGACCCTCACCTCGCACCAGCCTGAGGTCCGACGAAAGGAGACCGACCTCGCCGAAGAGCTTGCGAACCGAGTCTTTGAGGGCCTCGAACGCCTTCTGACCGTCGACGGAGTCGGGAGGTCTGACGCTGATGACCAGGTACCTCCGCTTCCTCCTCACCTCTCCGTCACCTCCCAGACACCTGATGGGTCCATCAGTCCTGCAAGGCGAAGCGAGTTCTCCCGCATGACGTTGTAGGGGAGGTCAGAGACCGCTCTCCTCGCGACCTCGGGCTCAACGCCTGCGACGATCAGCACGGATGCCAGCTGGACGGGCCTCCTCAACTCGATAGGACCACAGGCGCCGGAGGATACGGTCACCCTCACCCTCCCCCTCCTGAACCACCTCGCGGACCTCAGCAGCCATGAGAGCGACCTCTCCGGTTCCTCGAGCAGCCTGCTCAGCGGTACCTCCACCGCCGCCCTTGCGACCTCGGCAACGTGGTGATCGACCGGTATCGGCTCGTCGCCGAGCATGACGACCGTGTCCACCCTGTTGTCCCTCAGCGCGGCCATAGCCACCTCCCTGCTTGGAGGTATGACCGAGACGACGTGGTACCTCCACCTCAGCCTCGAAAGCTGTGAGTAGAGCTGTCCGACGTCTTTGGGCCTGAGCGTCACCCTGCGCAGCACCTCTACGCCCTCCACCGATGGAGCTCCGGTCAGGTCGCCCTCGACCGCGACGGCCCTGTAACCCATCTCCCGAGCTAGGACGAGCATCTCTCGCAGAAGGTCCGGAGAGGTGGGCCTCCACCAGATGTCCGCGTAGGGCCTCAAGTCCTGACCCTCCTCAGCTCGACCTTGATGGCGTCCCTCTCGCCCAGCACCAGCTTGCCCTGGAAGGCGGCCTGCTTGTCGAACCTGAGGTGGATCACCTCGCCCTCGCCAGACCTCTCGGTACGCTCCTCGAGCTCCTCCTCCCTGAGCAGCGATAGCAACCTCTCCGCCGCGGCCGCAGCCTCCTCACCCGTCAGCTCCACCTCGAGGACCGAGAGAGGCTCGCCGAAGATGCCCGTGGTCCTGAACCACCTGGCCCTCCTCGATACGTCGACGCCGAGCACGTTTCCGACTGCCCTGGCGACGCGCTCCTCCGACTCGGTGGCGTAGCAGATGGCCCTCGCCCTGACGGAGCTGACCCGCACTCAGTACCACCTCGACTTCAGGCCGAGAACGTAGGCTCCGGCGTTCGTTCCGAGGTGAAGGGCCGCGGTGATCGAGAAAAGGAGGAAGAGCGTCGCGGCGTCCGACCACTCCTTCGGGCCGTAGAGGGACCATGCGAGCAGCAACGCAACGGCCAGGAACCCGATCTGGTCCACCACCGGAAGCGGGCCACCCTGTGAGATCCCCAACCTCCGCTTGGCGAAGGACCCTATGACGTCGCCGAGCATGGCGCCTGCGGAGAGCGAAAACGGCTCGAAAAGCGACCTGTAGAGACCGGGGACGAGGAGGTGAACGAGGACTCCGGTGAGGGTACCGGAGAGGAGGCCGCCGATGAGGCCCTCGAAGGTCTTCCCGTCGCCCAGGACCCTGCGCCCGTCGAGGAAGGTCCTTCCCAGGTCGATCGGCCTCGGCCTCTGAACCGCCCTGACCAGCACGACCGGAGCTCCGTTCGCGACGTACGCCGGGATGACGTAGATCAGAGCTCCCATCAGAGCCTCGAGCTGGAGGCCTCCCATCCGTCACCCGATGGGCGGAGGCGTATTTGACTGAGAGGTTAGGTTCAATGAGCGGCCCGCTTCAGTGCGCAGGGATGCCGATCAGGGGCGTTGTCTTCGATCTCGACGGGACCCTCTTCGTCTCCTTCAGGCCGCGGGAGGGCGCAGTTGAGGTGGTCTCCGAGCTCAGGCGAAGGGGTCTGAGGCTCGCCTTCCTCACGAACAACTCCACCTACTCGGTCCGCAACCTTCACCGGGCGTTGAACGGGATGGGCATTGTCGCCGCGATGGACGAGGTCCTCACCTCGAGCTACGTCACGGCGAGGTGGCTGCTGGAGACGCGAGGCGAGGTTGGCGTTCTGCCGATCGGAGAGGCGGGGTTGGTAGAGGAGCTGGTCAGGGCCGGGCACCGCGTCGTGGGCGAGGAGGAGGCGGAGGCGGTCGTGGTCGGGCTCGACAGGGAGCTGACGTACTCGAAGCTGATGAGGGCGTGCAGGGCCATCTGGCGGGGAGCGCTCTTCGTCGCCACCAACAGGGACCGCTACCTGCCCACGGAGCACGGGCCCGTTCCGGGAGCGGGAGCGGTCGTCGCTGCGATCGAGGCGGTGACCGGAAGGAACCCGATCGTGGTGGGCAAACCGGAGCCGTTGATGCTGGACAGGGCCCTCAGGAGGATGGGCCTGGACAGGAGCGAGGTGGTAGTGGTGGGCGACAACCCCGAGACCGACGCGGAGATGGCCCTCAGGGCAGGCGTTCCGTCCGTCATCGTCTGGAGGGACCCGGACCCTCGGTGGGAGGCGAGGGGGGTGCGGTACTCACGGGACCTGCGGGCCGCTTTGAAGCTCATCCTCGAGGGGAACGTAGACGAGTGACCTCAGCATCCTCTCCGGGTAGTCCAGCGGGTTGACGAGGAACTCTATCGTGCACCGCTCCGGCGGAGAGCCCGCGAGCGCCGTCGCCTTCCTGATGTGCTCCTCAATCGGGCCCGTCACCTCGTCGACGAGGTAGAGGCCTGGCCGCTCCTCGAGGGCCGCGAGCGCCGGTACCCTGTACCCGCCCCTGATCCGGAAGCCGACGAAGCACCTGAGGTCCTCCCTCCTCTGCTCGGGTCCGAGGAGCACCATCACCGGCCCGCCGTCCACGTCGACCGAGTAGGAGTGGATCACCATCCGGACCTCACCCAGGTGGTTTACGGCCTCCCAGAAGCTTCCCCTGACGAACCTCCCGGCGATCAGCGATCCATGCCTCTCGACCTTCCGCGACTCCACGGGACCCCTCAGCAGAGACTCCTGATCAACCCTTCACCTCTACCGGTTCCTGCAGGAAACGCTTATCGTGCCGGCAATCGCATTCACGGACGTGGGAGAGATCAGGGTGGTCAAACGGGACGGGACCGAGGAGCCCTTCATTTACGAGAAGGTCGTGGTCAGCTGCCTCAAATCGGGTGCGACGCCCGAGGCCGCCAGGAAGATCGCGAAGATCGTCGAGGCCAGGTTGCTCGAGAGGAACCTCGAGAGGATCACCGCGAAAGAGCTGACCGCGTGGATTCTGGAGCTTCTTAGGAGGGAGAACGAGGAGTGGTACAGGAACTGGATAGTCTTCGATAGGGCGGTCAAGAGGAGGGAGACGGAGCGGGAGATAGGTCAGCAGCCCGGTCGCAGGTGAGGGCATGCAGCGCGGCGATCGCACCGCACTGGGGGAGAGCTAAGCTTCTAAAGGGCAGCTGGACTGACCCCTGCCGGTGATGGCGACCGAGGCGAGGCTGGTGGAGGCTGCCGTATACGCGGCGCTGGCGGTCGTGGTCTTCCTGCTCTCGGAACGGGTCCTGAGGTCCGTCTCCCGCTGGCCGTACGCGGCCCGTCTGTTCTCGGGCATCAGGTGGGCCGTCACCGCTGTGCTGGTCGGGTACGCGCTGGGCTCGGTGATCGCGGCGCTGCAACCGGCGCTTCCCTCAGAGCTGGCCCTGTACGTCTCACCGGAGAATGCCAGGTTCGTCGCGCTCCTGGTGGGGCTGATGATCGGCGTCAGGGCTGTGGTGGGTGCGGTGGCAGTAGAGGTGGCTGCTAGGGCCGGTCTGCAGGGGCTCGGCAGGCTCACCAACGCCGGCGTCTACCTTCTGGGCGTCCTTCTCGGCGCGCAGCTCTTCCTCCGCTCTCACCTCGCGCCGAGCGTCGGCGAGTTCGAGTGGAGGGTCGTCAACCTGATATCCGGTGTCCTCGTGGTCTATGTAGTAGCCGCGGCGGTCGACCTGGTGCTCCACCACGTGATATCGAGCGCGGAGGGCGACAGGAGCTTCCTCACGGCCATCACCTTCCTCAGGAGGGCCGTCGTGGTCTTCCTCGGGATCCTCGGGATCGTCGCGGTCCTGCTGGTTACCTTCCCGGAGGCCATCGGGATTGCGGCATCCTCCCTCATCGCGGCCGGGTTCGCGTCGATCGTGATCGGTCTCGCAGCTCAGTCGACCCTCTCGAACCTGATCTCGGGACTGATGATAGCGGTCACGAGGCCCTTCAGGATAGGCGATGCCGTGATGTTCAGGAACGAGTTCTGCTTCGTCGAGGACATCAGGCTCTTCCACTCCGTCCTCAGGACCTGGGACAACAGGAGGCTGGTGGTTCCGAACGCGATATTCCAGAACGAGGTCATCGCAAATTACTCGATAGTGGACCCAACTATGCTAGTCCCGGTCTTCGTGGACGTCTCCTACGAGAGCGACCTGGACAAGGCGATGGCGATCATGAAGGAGCTTGCGGAGAAGCACCCGTTGGCGCTGCCGACGCCGGGCCTCCCTGCGGTCCACGTGATGGAGCTCGGCGAATCCGGGGTTCGCCTCAGGCTGCTCGTGAGGGCGAAGGATCAGGCCACCGCGTTCGAGCTCTCCAAGGAGCTGCTGTACCAGATCAAGCAAGAGTTCCAGCGCCAGGGCATCGAGATATCGTACCCGAGGCGGTACGTGATACTCGCTGACAGGAGATCGAGGAAGGGTCCCAACCGGAGTGGATCGAGGGGTTCTCAGGCGGCCAGATAGTAGTACTCTCCCGTCTCCTTCTGGATCCTGTCCAGCCTCGAGCCGGGCTTGTTGACCCTCGGCCTCTTGGTCTCGTGGTCCCTCCTGAAGGTGATGCCCAATTCCCTGAGGAGCGCGTTGAAGCCGGACCTCAGGTCCATCGGCGGCAGCGCCCTCCCCTCGATCCCGGGTCTGCCGGTGAAGACCATCACCCTCGTCGCGGCGAAGTCCACCAGCATCAGGTCGTGCTCTACAAGGACGATGTGCGCCCTCAGGTCCGCTGCTATCCTCCGTATCGTCCTGGCGATGACGTAGCGCTCCTCCACGTCGAGGAACGCGCTCGGCTCGTCCAGCAAGTAGATGTCCGCCTGCCTCGAGAGGGCCTCCACGATCGAGACCTTCTGGAGCTCTCCGCCGCTGAGCTCGTCGAGCCTCCTCTCCATCAGCTTCTCCAGCCTGAGGGGCCTGATCAGCTCCGACTGGACGAACTCGCCCTCGAACCTCTCACCCGCCGCGTTCCGGAGTACCTCCTCGACGGTCTCTGGCCTCGGGACCGGGTGCTGGGGCTTGTAGCTCACCGATGCGTAATCGAGCCTCAGGCCGCTGTCGTCCTCGAGCTGAACCGCGAGGAGCTTCACGAAGGTTGTCTTGCCGATGCCGTTGGGGCCCAGGACCGCGAGCACCTCACCCCTCGGGATGGATCCCTCCGGGACCGAGAGCCTGAAGCCCTCGAAGGTCTTGGTCATCGCCGGCCAGTACAGCCCAGGAGCTCCGGTCTCCTCCGCCCTCTCCTCCGGACCCTTCACCTGGAAGGCGATCCGGAAGTTCCTGAACCTCACGTTGTCCAGGGGCAGGTAACCCTCGAGGTAGCAGTTGATCCCCTCCCTGGCGCCGTACGGTCCCGAGACTATGCCGTAGACCGAGGGCTCGCCGTACAGCACGAAGACCGAGTCAGATACGTAGTCCATGAAGGCCAGGTCGTGGTCCGAGACGAGGACCGCCCTCTCCTCGCTGACGAGGGACCTGATCACCGAGGCGACGCGGAAGCGCTGGTGGACGTCGAGGAAGCTGGTGGGCTCGTCGAAGATGAGGACGTCTCCTCCCCTCAGGATGGTGGCGGCGATCACGAGGCGCTGCAGCTCCCCTCCGCTGAGCACCGAGACGTCCCTGTTCAGCAGGTGGACCAGGTCCAGCTCCTCGGCCACCCTGGTGAAGTCGCCTCCGGAGGCAGCCCTGCTCAGGAGTTCCCTCACCTTCCCCCGAACGGCCCTCGAGAGGAGCTCGATCTGCTGCGGCTTGAGGGAGACTCTGATCTTCCCCGAGCCGAGGGCCTTGAAGTAGTCTTGTAGGACGGTACCCCTGAACCTGAGGTTCGCCTCCTCCCACCCCTTCCTCCCCTCGAGGTCGCCGAAGTTGGGGACGAGCTGGCCGGAGAGGATCCTGAAGGCGGTCGACTTCCCGGTCCCGTTCCTGCCCAGGACGCCCACCACCTTCCCCCTCTGGACGTGCGGGAGCCTGTAAAGCCTGAACGCGTTGACGCCGTACTGGTGGACCAGGTCCTCTCCGAGCTCCGATGGCAAATTGACGATCGTGATGACCTCGAAGGGGCACTTGGCGACGCAGATGCCGCAGCCGATGCAGAGCTCCTCGTTCACGTAGGGGAACCCGTTGGGTCCGAGCGCTATCGCCTCGATGCCGTTCCTCACCGGCGGGCAGAAGGCTATGCAGGGCGTACCGCATTTGTCAGGCTGGCACCTCTCCAGCTCCAGCACCGCGACCCTGATCTTCATCGCCTGCCTCAACGGGATCGGCCCTCACCAAAATACCGTGAATCCCCACCCCTTTCTGTTACCGCCTCCCAGACAAGGCATTTAGGTTCGGAAGAGGTTGCAGGGTGGGATGCCGCAGCAGTACACGGTGGCCAGGATCAGCAGGAAGGGGACGACCTTCGAGGTCCTGGTGGAGCCGGACCTGGCCCTGAAGATCAAGCTCGGTCAGGCCCAGCCCTCCCAGAAGGTCCTCGTCTACCCGGAGGTCTTCAGGGACGCTAAGAAGGGGATCAGGGCCAAGGAGGAGGAGCTGAGGAAGGCCTTCGGGACCACCGACCCCTACCAGATAGCCATCGTGATCCTCAAGGAGGGAGACCTCCAGGTGACGGCTGAGCAGAGGAGGGCACTGATCGAGGAGAAGAGGCGGAAGATCATCGACCTGATCTCGAGGAACGCGGTCGACCCGAGGACCAACGCCCCGATACCGCCGCAGCGGATCGAGCTCGCGATGGAGGAGGTGGGCGTCCAGATCGACCCGTTCGCGGAGCCCTCCGACCAGGTGGGGAAGGTGATCGAGAGGTTGAGGCCGGTGCTCCCCATCAAGATCGCGTTGAGGGTCTTCGAGGTCCGGGTCCCAGGGGAGTTCCAGCCGAGGGTCGCGTCATACCTGAGGGGCATCGGTAAGCTGAGCAGGGAGGAGTGGAAGGGCGACGGCACCTGGGTCTGCCAGGTCGAGGCGCCTGCCGGGCTTCTGGCGGAGATCACCGAGCGCGTGATGAAGATAACCTCGGGGAAGGGTGACGTCAGGGCCCTCTGACCGAGGGGAACCGATTCATTAATGAACATGGCGTTCGTGATATAGGAAGGTGCGAACTTTGACCGAGCTGGTGAACGACAAGGACTTCGTCCTGCCAGGGCAGCCGCTGACGGACGAGAGGACCAAGGCAGGTAGGTTCACCTACGTCCACGGAGGTCTGGTCCGCTCGGCCGTTGCGGGCATGGTGAGGATCAGGGGTCAGAAGGCTGAGGTGATTCCGGCCAGGGGGCCCTACAAGCCGAGGGAGAACGACCGGGTGATAGGGATCGTCGTCGACATCAAGCCGAGTTATTACGAGCTCGACCTCGGCTGGGGCATAACCGGCATCCTCAGGGCCAAGAAAGCGAAGAAGTCCGGGAAGGAGTCCCAGGTCACGATAGGCGACGTGATCTACACGGCCATCGCCTTCGCGGGGGTGAAGGGCGTGATGCTGAAGGGAGGAAAGGACGCCCACAGGATAACCCGGGGTTTCATAGTCACCATGTCGCCCACGAGGGTACCGAGGTTGCTGGTGCGGGACAGGGAGCTCCAAGAGACCATCGAGCGCGAGTCCCAGTGCAAGCTCTACATCGGCATGAACGGCTACATCGCGATCGTCGGGCCGTCGACGAAGAACGAGTTCGCAGCCGCGTCGGCGATCAGGCTGGTCGATACCGAGCCGACGCTCGAGGGCCTTAAGGAGAAGGTGATGGGGGTCTTGAGGAGGGCGCTTTGGGAGGAGCTGGTGGAGGAGTGATGGAGAAGGCATTGCTCATCAGGGAGGACGGTACCCGCGTCGACGGCAGGAAGCCCGACGAGCTGAGGCCCTTCAGGATGGAGGTCGGGGTCCTGGAGAACGCCGACGGCTCCGCCTACATCGAGATGGGGAAGACCAAGATCTACGCCGCGGTTTACGGCCCGAAGGAGGCGCATCCGAGGCATATCGCGCAGCCCCACAGGGCCATCCTCCAGTGCAGGTACCACATGGCGACCTTCAGCGTCTCCGAGAGGAAGGCCCCTGGGATGACGAGGAGGGAGCACGAGCTCTCGAAGGTCATCAGGGAGGCCCTGGAGAGCGTCCTGTTCCTGGAGGAGTACCCGAGGTCGATGATCGAGGTCTTCGTGGAGGTGATCCAGGCCGACGCAGGAACCAGGACCGCAGGGCTCACGGCCGCCTCTCTGGCGCTGGCCGACGCTGGGATTCCTATGGCCGATCTCGTTGCGGGCGTCGCCGTGGGTAAGGTTGCCGGTAGGCTGGTCCTGGACCTGAGCGAGGAGGAGGACAAGAACTGCGAGGCCGACCTGCCGGTTGGGATGGCTCCCTCGATAAACTCGATCGTGCTGCTCCAGCTAAACGGCCGGCTCACGAGGGAGGAGTTCTCGGAGGCCATGCGTATGGCCAAGAAGGGGATAGAGGTCCTCTACGAGGCCCAGAAGAAGGCGCTCCAGAAGAGGTTCGCGGCCTACGGAGAGGTGACCGATTGAGTTGAGCGTCTTCCGGCTCGGCGAGAAGCCCTACCCGACGCAGATACTGCAGAGGAAGCTGTACGAGCTGCTGCTCCAGGGCAGACGGATCGACGGCAGGGGCCTCCTCCAGCACAGGCCCGTCTCGGTGGAGCTGAACGTGGTCGAGAAGGCGGAGGGCTCGGCGATGGTCACGCTCGGGAAGACGAGGGTCGTCGCTGGCGTGAAGTACGATCTGGGGTCGCCTTACCCCGACACGCCTGACAAGGGGAACCTGACGGTCAACGCGGAGCTCCTACCCCTCGCGTCGAGGACCTTCGAGCCGGGGCCTCCGGACGAGAACGCGATAGAACTCTCCAGGTTCGTCGACAGGTGCATCAGGGAGTCGCAGGCACTCCGGCTGGACCAGCTGGTCTACGTCCCGGGTCAGAAGGTGGGAGTCGTCTACGTCGACGTCTACGTCCTCGACTTCGACGGCGACTACTTCGCGCCTGCGGTTCTGGCGGCCACCGCTGCCCTCGCATCGGCAAGGGTCCAGAGGTACGAGGTCCAGAACGGGGTGGTCACGAAGGTCGCTGGCGAGAGGGTGCCGCTTCCGCTGGTGAAGCTCCCGACCGCGGCGATGATCGGGATCCTCAGGGACAAGGTGATCGTGGACCCGACGGCGCTTGAGGAGCCGGCGCTGGACGCCTCGATCGTGATAGGGTGGGGAACGGACGACGAGCTGGCGGCCATCCAGAAGGACTCGCCGGGCCTGATACCGGAGTCCCTCCTCGACGAGATGATCGAGGTCTCGAGGAACGTTACGGTCAGGCTCAGGAGGACGCTGATGGACCGCCTGAGGGACGTCTGGAGACCGGCCGAGGACGTCTCTGTTGGGAGCCAGTCGCAGGCTTGATCGGAGGAGGAGCGATCAGGCAAGCGCGGTCTCGAGCGTCCAACGGACGGCGTTGATGATCTCCCTCAACCTCGCCTCCTCCCGGTAATTCCTCACCTCGATCTCCTTGACCCTCTCGCCCTCGTAGACCACCTCGTAGCTGAAAGCGAGGTTCGCGTCGAGCAGGCCCCTGCTCACCAGCTCCATGTCCTGGTTGACGTAGCCCTCGAGGACCTTCTTCAGCAGGAACGATGCGAAGGGCCTGTGGTCCTTCGTAACCACGATGTCAGGGTTCAGCACGAACCTGGCGACGTCCTGCGTGTAGGTGAGGGTGGCCAGTGCGGTTCCGGATCTGCTCCTGATCGTCCTCAGGGACGGCCTCTCCTCCGGATGCGGCGCCCTCATCTCCTCGGTCGCTCTCCTCGTGACCAGGGAGTCGGCCCTCCTGAAGCTCGACTCGGCGAGGAGCTCGTCGACGTACCTCATGACCGCGCGCAGCCTCTCCAGCTCTGCCGAGAGCTCCGAGATCCTCCTCTCAAGCCAGGACTTCAGCTCCGCGAGCTCCTGGGACCTGCCAGCTCCCTCCTCGTCCGACGCCATCCTCCTACCCGGGAACAGAGGGCATGCGTCCTTTTGTCCTTTCCCGAAGCACTACCGGTCTCCCGGTGCCCTGAGCTTGACGACGATGGGAAGGGGCTCGTACCTCCTCGTCGTGACAACGTACAGGAGCCCTTCCCCGGACGGCCCGAGGACGGAGGAGAGCGGCGCGTCTTCCCCGAGCACGCGGGTACCGTGGATCACCTCCGCATCCGGGAAGCCGAACCTCTCCGCTATCACCTCCTTGAGCCTGTAAACGGTGGCGCCGTCCTCCAGGGTGACCTCGGGCGGTGAGGTGTCCACCTGGCCGCAGACTATGCAGTTCTCCATCCTCTTCAGAGGCACCCTCGTGAACCTCGAGTTGGAGGCGTCGTAGACCAGCAGGCCCCTCATGGGTCTACCGATGGATCCGCGGTGGATTATCTTCAGCACCTCGGTCGAGACGATCCCGGCGATCACGGACGAGACGCTCTGGACTGCCGGCATCCTCGGCTTGAGCTTCTCCCTGATGGACTCGAGGAGCGACCTGACCTCTCCGTCTGGGACCGACTCGGGTGGCGTGTACTTCAGGTCGAAGACGGTCTTCAGGTTGTGCCTGAAGAGGGCCTCCGCCTGCTCTCGGGAGATCTCGAGGCCCTGAGCTTTGAGGTCCTCGATCAGCTCCTCCGGCCTCCTCCGTCGGAGCGTGCACTCGGCCATCCTCTCCTCCTGCGGGATGAGGGTGGTCCCGTGGCACTCGAGGCACGCGGTTCTGCCCGGGATCACGACCTGCACGTTCCCGACCATGCCCTCGATGCCGCCGTCGACGAGGGGTTTGTTGTTCAGGACCGCGACGGAGTTGAGCCACCTCCTGATGCCCCAGCTGTCGAGGCACGAGCAGATCACGTCGACCGAGGCGAAGAGCTCCGCGGGGAGGTCCCTCAGGTCTGAGGGGTAGGCCTCGATCCTGATGTGGGGGTTCATGGCCCTCAGCTTCTCAGCGCCAGCCTCCGCCTTCTTCCTCCCTATGTCGGACTCGTCGAAGAGCATCTGCCTGTTCAGGTTGCTGAGCTCCACGACGTCCCGATCCACCAAGACTATCCTGCCGACACCGGAGAGGGCGAGGTTCTTGGCGACCTCGCAGCCGAGGGCTCCTACGCCGGCGATCAGCACGGAGGCTCCGCTGACCAGCTCTTGGTTCCATCCGGAGATCCGCATCTGGCGGTCGTAGCGCTCGCTCAGCTCGCTCCCTGCGCTCAAGTCGTTACCCTTGCCTCAGCACCTTCTCCGGGGACGCGTACAGCTCGATGTACTGCCGGACCCTTGCGATGAAGGTGTGGAAGGAGTTCTTCATCTCGTAGGCCGCCCATGCGTTGAGCGGGTCGTCGGGGTTGGGGTTGGAGAGGAGGTTCTTCAGCGCCTCGATCACAGCTATCACGTTGGTGTTGGGGTGCCAGTCCTTCGTCAGGATCGACTCACAGATCCTCGCTGGCGATTCATCGGTGAAGTTGGGGTGCCAGATCCTGGTGTGCCAGACCACCCTGGGGGGCGTGTAGGGGAAGGTGCGGTCCAGGAAGATCTCCACCAGGAAGAAACCGCCCTCGTAGTAGCCCGTCCCCACTATGACGCCTCTGTAATGGGTGAGGTCGCCGTCGACGGCGTCGAAGGTGGGCTCGTAGTTCCTGATCAGCTGGTACTCCAGCGCTATCCTCTTGAACCAGAGGGGCTCCGGCATGAAGCCGATCTGCTCCTGGACCTCCCTCTGCAACCGCTCAGCCCCCGACGGTCCTTGTCACGAGGACGAGCTTGTCGCCGTCGGAGACCCCGGCCGACTCGAGCGTTTCAGTGTCGCTGAGGGCCCTGTTCTTGTAGGTGAGACGGGTGTCGTCGGGCCTGAGCTTCTTCATCGCGCAGACCCTGAGCTTGATCGCCCCGATGGTCGTTGAGGGAGGAACGTCTATCTCCAAAGGGGGCCCTCCACCAACCGCCGGCACGATCCTGACCTTCATCGCTGGGACGAGTCCGCAACTACCCCTAATAAAAGTGATTCCGTGGCCGCGTTCCCCTGCCGGTAAGAATCAGCGGGGTCGGAACCTTCGACCGATCCGTTCAGTTCAGGCTGGGGGGAAAGCTCAAAAGGCCCAGCGGGGGACGGGCCGCGTGCCGGAGCCGGTCTTCATCAGGGCTAAACCAGGGGAGATCGCCGAGCGCTCGATCGTGGTGGGGGATCCCGCGAGGGCGAGGCAGCTGGCGGGGCTTCTGGAGGACGCCAAGCTGGTGAACGAGAGCAGGGGCTTCCTGACCTACACCGGCAGGTTCGGCGGCGTGCGAGTCACCGTTGCGACCCACGGGGTCGGCGGCTCGTCAGCTGCGGGGATCGTCGAGGAGCTGATCATGCTTGGATCGAGGCTGATCTTCAGGCTCGGCACCACAGGGGCCTTCCTCCCGGGGATGAGGATAGGCGACGTGGTGGTTCCCACCGGAGCGGCGTACGTCAGCGGCCCGTTGCTCCAGTACATCCCTGACGCCAGGATAACCCCGGTGCCCTCCTTCGACGTCCTGAGGGCGACGGTCGAGGAGCTCGAGCGGGAAGGCATAAGGCACTTCATCGGGCCGGTCTTCTCTAGCGACGCCTTCTACGCCGAGGACCCCGAGTTCGTCAGGAAGTGGGTCGGCCGCGGGTACATCTCCGTGGAGATGGAGTGCGCCACGGTATTCGGGATCTGCATGATGCGCGGCGTCAAGTCGGGTGCGGCACTTCTGGTGAGCGACAACCTCGTGGAGCACGTTCCTATGCACCACGCCGAGGAGCTCAAGGGCCACGTCGAGAGGGTAGGCAGGGCAGTCCTCAGGGCCATCTCGAGGATCGACGTCACAGCTGGTGCCCACGCGGCCACAAGGCCTACGAGGGAGGAGGGTTGATCTGTTGATGGGAATTGCGAGGAACGCGGTGAGTCCGACTTGGTGAGGACCGCTGCGCGCCTGATCGCCGAGTACTCGTCGTCTCTGAGCTTCCGGGACCTGCCGGAACAGGTCGTGCGGGAGGTCGTTCGGAGGTTCGTCGACTCGCTCGGGGTGATGTACGGCGCCCACGGCTCCGAGCCGCTCGAGGCCGCGAGAAGGGCCGCGGAGAGGTTCGCTTCGGGCGGGCCCTCATCCCTCTTCGGCTCGAAAGCGAAATCCTCCCCCGACTGGGCCGCGTTCGTCAACGGGGTCGCCGTGAGGTACCTCGACTTCAACGACACGTACCTCTCGAGGGAGGCCCTTCACCCGAGCGACATGATACCCGGGCTCCTCGCGCTGGCCGAGGCCCTCGGCGCAACCGGCCGTGACCTGATCGCCTCCATCGCGGTGGCTTACGAGGTTGCACTGGCGCTCGCGGACACGGCCACCCTGAGGGACAGGGGGTACGATCACGTCGCTTACATCGCGATCGGCGCGGCCGCGGGGGCCTCGAGGCTCCTGGGGCTCGATCCGGAGAGGGCGGAGCAGGCGGTGAACATCGCCGGTGTCAACGCGGCTGCGCTGAGGCAGACGAGGGCCGGGGAGCTCAGCATGTGGAAGGGCTGTGCGGCAGCGAACGCCTCTAGACACGGGGTCTTCGCGGCCCTCCTCGCGTCCAACGGCATGACCGGTCCCTCACCGATCTTCGAGGGCGAGATGGGATTCTGGAGGGTCGTTGCGGGCGGGATGCACCAGCTGCCGAGGCTGGGAGGGGTTGACGGCGAACCCTTCAGGCTCCTGAGGACCAGCATCAAGAGGTGGCCCGTCGAGTACCACTCCATGTCTGCGGTCGAGGCTGCCATCAGGATCAAGGAGAGGATCGGAAGCGCGGCGATCGAGTCGATCGAGATCGCTACCTTCACCGTCTCCCACAAGATCATCGCGAAGGACCCGGAGAAGTGGAGGCCGAGGACGAGGGAGACCGCCGACCACAGCCTGCCTTACATAACCGTCAGGACGCTGCTCGACGGCGACATATGGACGGACTCGTACACGCCCGACAAGCTGAGCGATCCCAGGCTCCTCGAGCTCATGTCCCGGACGAGGGTCGAGGTCGACCCGAGGTACGACGAGCTCTACCCCGAGGCGGTGCCCAACAGGGTGAGCGTGAGGACCTCCGACGGCAGGACCGTCACAGAGGAGGTGATCTACCCGTCCGGACACTTCAGGAACCCGATGACCGACCGACAGCTCTCGGAGAAGTTCCTCAGGCTTGCATCGCCAGTCCTCGGCCGTGAGAGGGCGGAGGAGCTGCACGGGCTGGCCTGGAGGCTCCCGGAGCTCGACGACCTATCGCGGATCACCTCCCACTTCGCGTTGTGAGCTCGAAACCCCAACCCCGCAGGGTTCGATCGCTCCGACCGTCAGCGCTGCAGGCCGAATCTTTCTTTTCGGTCTCCCGTCGAACCGTCGGACTAAATTTAAAAGAGGGGGACGCATTTTACAATATGCATGGAGGCAGCTCAACGAGTGCATAAGGGGCTCGAGGGCGTTTACGTCCTCGAGAGCTCGCTCTGCCTGATCGACACCGAGCACGGGAAGTTGTACTACGTGGGATATGACGTGGAGGAGCTGGCGGAGAAGAGCAGCTACGAGGAGGTCTCCTACCTCCTCCTGAACGGCAGGCTTCCCCGCAGGTCGGAGTTCGAGGCGTTCCTGACGAAGCTCAGGTCCGAGATGGAGCTCACCCCGGAGGAGAAGAGGGACGTCCAGTACGCCGCGAAGCGAACGGGCCCGATGGACGCGCTGGCGGCCTTCTACCTCTTCGCGTCGAAGGACCCGCCGCAGGCGAAGGACCAGATGGAGCACGCGATCAAAGCGGTGGCCAAGGCCGGCTCTGTCCTGGGGAACACGATCAGGGTCCAGAGGGGGGAGGAGCCGATCGAGTCGCAGCCCGAGCTGGGGATCGCAGGGAACCTGATCTACCTCGTCACCTCCAAGAGACCGGAGCAGTACCAGGTGGAGTTCCTCGACGACATCCTGATCCTCCACGCGGAGCACGGCGTCCCCGCCTCGACCTTCGGTGCGGTCGTTACGGCCTCCACGCTGAGCGACGTCTACTCCTCGATCGTCACCGGTCTGATGACGCTGAAGGGCCCCCTCCACGGCGGCGCTGCCGAGGCTGCATACTACCAGTTCGTGGAGATCGGCGATCCGGACAGGGTTGAGAGCTGGCTGGAGAGGACGCTCGCTGAGAAGAGGAGGGTGATGGGCTTCGGCCACAGGGTCTACAAGATCTACGACCCGAGGGCGAAGTACGTGAAGGCGATGGCCGCTAGGGCCGCGGAGCTGGCGGGTGGGCGCGTGAAGACCCTGTACGAGATCGCGGTCAGGCTCGAGCAGGCTGCCATCGAGAAGCTTTCCTCGAGGGGCCTATTCCCCAACGTGGACTTCTGGACGCCGATCGTCTACACCGCGATAGGCATACCTCCCGGGTACTTCACAGCGGTCTTCGCGGTCAGCAGGGTCGTCGGGTGGGTGGCGCACGTCCTCGAGTACTGGAAGGACAACAGGCTCATCAGGCCCCTCCACCTGTACACCGGACCCGAGCCGGGACAGAGGTACGTGCCGATAGAGGCCAGGGGTTAGACCAGCAGCGACCGGATGAGGCCCGCGAGGAACATCAGGCCCCGTGGGTTAGGGAGGGACATGAGCAGCGTCCGGAAGTGCATGTCCATGTCTCCGACCCTCCTCAGCACGTCATCGAGACCGGCCTCGGCAGCGAGCTCCACGACGTCTGACGGGTCGATCCTCCTGGAGGCCCAGTCCCTGAGCCTCTTGGTCCAGTTCAGGTCCCTGTAGATCCCCCTGACGAGCCTCCGGTAGGTGCCGTCCCTTCCCTCGTTCAGGAGCACCGCTACGTGGCGCGCCGCTGCCAGAGCGCAGAGGCCTCCCACCACGACGCCCCCACCTGTGAGAGGCTTGTTCTGGCCCGCACAGTCTCCCACGAGGACGACGCTTCCGTCGAGCCCCACGCTGGCCGGGCCGTCGAGCCATATCGAGTGGACGTAGTGGCCCAGGACCCTGGCCTCCGGAAACCTCTCCTTCAGGAACCTCCGGGCGAGCTCCATCACGTTCCTCCTGCAGGCCAGACCGACGCGCGCCAGCTCCTCGTCGATCGGGACGGCGTACGAGAAGTACTCGTCGAGGTACCGCTCGAACCAGACGTAGACCTTGTCGCGCTCGAGGCCGTGGCGGCTGATCAGGAACTGCGCTATCGGGAGCGGTGGCCTTCCGAAGGGGTCTCCGAAGAGGGACCGGGTGAGCCTGCGCGACATCCCCTCTGCCACGATCACCGCATCGAACTCCGACGACCCTTCCTTCGTCACCACGGAGTGCCTCATGCCCCTCCTGACGCCCACGACCCCGGTGCCGAGGCGGATCTCGGCCCCCGCTGAAAGGGCCTGCTCGGCGAGGTGCCTGTCGAGCTCCTCCCTGTCGGCGACCACGGCCACGGGATGGGGGAACCTGAGCTCGAACGTACTCCCCCTGACGGACGTGAAGACTGCCCCTCTGATCGCATTCAGAAGGAACCTCCTCTCAAGTCCCGCGATCCGGCGGAGACCAGAGACGCTGTAGAGGCCTGCGCAGTGCTCGGGCCTGCCGATGACCTCGTCCTCCTCGAAGACGGTCACCTCGAAACCTGAAGACGCCAGCTCCCTCGCCGCCACGAGACCCGCAGGCCCGCCGCCAACAACGGCGACCCTCACCGCGACCACCTCAGCGCCGCACCTGGACGGGACGACGGACCCTTAACCGGTTCGCATGCGATTCCTCTGACGAGAGGGCGCCCATGGACCGGACCGATCCGTCCAGCTAATTGGTTTGTCCGCGATCCCTGGGCTCCCAAAGGGCGAAAGGACGTCGTGCGCTCAAAGCCAAATACGGCTGCCAACAACTCGTCGCCGTTGACCGAGCTCTCGGGACGGGAAGCGTACGTGGCCCTGCTGGACCGGCTCTACTCGCAGCTGAAGGGCAGAGCTGCAGGAGGTGGTGAGAGGGAGATCGCGCTGAGGCCGACGTTGCTCCAGGACCACCGGAGGACCGTGATAACCAACTTCAAGCAGCTGGCTGACGCCTTGGGACGTGACCCTGAGCACCTCGCCAGGTTCATCTTCAAGGAGACGGGTAAGCCCGGAACGCTCGAGGGAGAGAGGCTCGTCATCAACGGAAAAATAGGTGAGCAGGAGCTGGGGAAGCTGCTCCAGCTCTACTACAAGGAGTTCGTGAAGTGCCCGGTCTGCGGAGGGATAGACACCCAGATCGTCGCGGAGAAGAGGTTCAGGTTCCTCGTCTGCGAGGCCTGCGGCGCGCGGACGCCTGTCCGGAAGATCTGAGGCAACCCATCCGCCCCGGATCGAGCAACAGGGTTTTAGGAGGGTTCTTTTTTAGAGGCAGGACGTGGGAAGGACGGTCTTCGAGAAGATCTGGGACGCACACGCCCTGGCTGAGCGCGAGGACGGCATGACCCTCCTGTACATAGATCGCCACTACACGCACGAGGTCACCTCTCCGATCGCCTTCGAGGGGCTGAGGGCCGCTAAGAGGAAGGTGAGGAGGCCGGACCTGACCTTCGCGGTGATGGACCACAACGTCCCGACCTACGACAGGACGCTGCCCGTGACGGACGAGATGTCGGCGGCCCAGATGGAGGCCCTCAAGAGGAACGCGAGGGAGTTCGGCGTAACGCTGTTCGACTACTTCAGCCCTTACCAGGGGATCGTTCACGTGATCATGCCGGAGCTCGGCCTCACGCTCCCGGGTCTGACCGTGGCCTGCGGCGACTCCCACACCAGCACCCACGGCGCCTTCGGTGCCCTAGCCTTCGGGATCGGGACGAGCGAGGGCGAGCACGTCTTCGCGACGCAGACGCTCTGGCTGAAGAAGCCCAAGAAGATGGAGATCAGGCTGAGGGGGCAGATGAGGGAGGGCGTGTCTGCCAAGGACGTGATCCTCTACGTGATCCGCAGCATCGGGACAGGAGGAGGCATCGGGCACGTGATGGAGTTCACCGGCGAGACGGTCGAAAGGATGAGCGTCGACGACCGGATGACCCTCTGCAACATGTCCATCGAGGGGGGCGCGAGGACCGCGATAATCTCCCCTGACGAGAAGGTGCTCAGGTACCTGAAGGGGAGGCCGCTGGCACCGAGGGGCGAGGACTGGGAGGAGGCGGTGAGGTACTGGGCCCAGCTCAGGACCGACAACGACGCGGTCTACGACAAGAGGCACGAGTTCGACGTCTCCCGGATCGAGCCTCAGGTCACCTGGGGCACCAACCCGGCCCAGACGGTGGGCGTCACGGAGGAGGTGCCATCGCCCGAGGACTTCGCCGATCCGGCGCAGAGAGTCTCGGTGGAGAGGGCTCTGAAGTACATGGGCCTGAGGCCGGGCCAGAAGATCTCGGAGACGCCCGTTGACGTGGTCTTCATCGGCTCGTGCACCAACGCGAGGCTCTCGGACCTGATAGAGGTGGCCCGTCTCGTGAAGGGGAGGAGGGTGGCTCCAGGGGTCAAGGCAGTGGTCGTTCCGGGATCGATGGTAACGAAGAGGTGGGCGGAGCGTCTCGGCATCCACAGGGTGCTGATCGAGGCTGGGTTCGAGTGGAGGAACTCCGGATGCAGCTACTGCATCGCGATGGCTCCGGGCGACAGGGTTGAGCCGGGTAAGAGGTGCGTCTCGACGTCGAACAGGAACTTCGAGCACCGTCAGGGCCCCAACGCCAGGACCCACCTGGCTAGCCCAGCGACCGCCGCCGCATCCGCCATCAACGGCCGCATATCGGATCCGAGGGAGCTCGACCCCGCACCGGTCGATGAGGTGGTCTCGGACCTCGACCTGTACCACGCCCTCAGGGAGAGGTATCAGTTCTGAAATCGAGAAGGCGATTTTGTTGTCCGCCTCTTCTCATTTCTCCAGTCCAATGGATCAGCTGTGGACACCGGTGCGCTTCAGCTCGAACTCGCAGCTCGGGTGTCCGAGGTTGATGCACTCCGTCTCGAAGACCTCGACCGGTTCGCCGAGCGACCGCATGAAGCCCTCGATGAACCCGCGGAGGAAGTGACCTGTCGGAGCTCTTGGGCTCAGCTCCCTCAGAGCCACGCAGTCCGCCAGATCCTCGACCATCAGCCTCGTGACGTCTCCATTCGTTTCCAAACGTTCGACGTCCCTTAGGACTCCCAGCGGAGGGCCGAGCACCTTGAGGATCGCGACCAGCGACTCGAGTGGCTCCGCCTCCTGATCCATGAAGAGGGATCTGAGCTCGGCTGCCCTCTCGCCCGTTGCCTTTCCTGCGAGGTAAAGGATGACGAAGAGGGTCTTTCCGTGGCTCCTGTACAGAGCGTGGTAGATGGATTTGAAGACGACCGATGGCATGACGTACACCCGTTCGCCGATGAAGGTCGGGAAGCCGTTCGGCGTCATCGCCGCGAAACCGTCGATCCCGGAGCGCCAGATCCTGACGTTAGTGACCCCAGGGAGCTCGGAGAGTTTCCTGACCAGCTCACCCGGATCGCTTCCGTGTCCTGTCGTGTCCACCACCATCAGGAAGCCCACGCACTCCGAGTCACCGGACGGCAACCAGCTGGTGAGCCCGAGCACCGAGATGCCTGAACTTTCAAGCGCGTCGAGCACCCTTCCGAGGTTCCGGACCGGCCTCATCAGCTCAATCGAGACGGTCGCTAACCTCCTCCCCTGGTGATAGAAAAAGAAGGGGATCTCGAAGTCCATCGATCGCCCCCTCAGTCGGCAGCCATCGTGTCTTCAGGTGACGTGTACTCGACGAGCTCGACCAGTTTCGATCCGCAGTCGATGCAGTAAACCACCGTTCTGGCGCAGTCTGCGTGGTAGAGGGCACCGCACCTGCAGCCGATGAGGCCTGAGCTCGGAGCGCCGGGCGTACGGATTATCTCCCCGAGGCAGTAGAGGCAGACCCTCATCAGGGCGAGCACGTCGCGCTGGGTGAAGATCCCAACGATCCTTCCGCCCTCCCTGACGAAGACCCTCCTTATTCCCCTCCTGTTCATCAGGTCGACGGCCTCTCCCACCGTGGCGTTCGAGTCCACCGATATCGGAGGGCTGCTCATCACCTCCTCCACCCGCGTCGTCCTCGGATCCCTACCGGCCGCCACCACGCGCTTCAGAACGTCCCGCTCGGTCATGATCCCCACGATCTCTCCTCCCCTTTTCACCGCGATAGCACCGATGTTCCGGGACGCCATCACCCTCGCAGCCTCCTCGACGGTGCTGTCCGCATCGACCGCTGCTATGTCGCGGTTCATTATCGTCGTCACCTTCAGGTTCAGGCTCACACCCACATCCCCAGCGCATTTGATTTAAGCGTTTAACGCGCGTCTTCCCACCGATGCCACCCAGCAGACGCGTCCCTGACCTTTCCGCTCGCGCCGTCTCGATGGACCGTCCTCTCCTCGTGGAGCTAACCGGCCCGCTCTGTGGTGGTCCCTAGGCGAACAGCCCGTCGCTGCGGTTCCCTTTTTGGTGGTCTTATTGCAGCCTAATTCCAGTATAACGGCTATATATTGACGGGGAAAAGGGTCTGGCGATGATGGGCACAGGTGCCGGCGCGGTCCTGATCTTCGTCTACCTCACGGCACCTTTCCTAGTGGTATTCGTCGCGCTGTTCCTGCTCTCGGTGAGGAGGGGGAAGCGAGCTTCAGCGGAGGGACTGCGGGAGAACGAGCGCCTCATCAGGGCCGCGGAGGTGGTATGGTTGATAGCGATCGGCTTGACGTGGACCGCGATCAACCTGGTCAGCATCCAGTGGATACCTTGGATCCAGGCCCAGACAGCGGTTTCGACGCAACAGGAGCCCACGCAGGTCGTCCAGGTGGAGGCCTTCATGTGGGGCTACAGGCTGGACGCGTACGAGCTCAGAACCGGGGTCGTCAAGTTCGTCGCCAGGAGCCTCGATGCGATCCACGCGTTTGCCGTCTACTCGCCGAAGGGAGAGCTGCTCGCAACGGTCATGCTGATGCCTGGTATGACCGAGGAGATCGTCCTCGAGCTGAGGGAACCAGGAGAGTACACGGTGAGGTGCCTCGAGTACTGCGGCGACGGCCACTCCGCGATGGCATCGAAGTTCAGGGTGGTGTGACGTGGAGGCCGGCGTGAAACTGGAGGACCTGACGAGGTATCCGAGGCTGATGGTGCTGACCTCGCTGGCTTGGTTCCTCGCCGGCGGCACCGCTGGGCTGCTGATGGTCCTGGCCCACGCCACCGGTCTGCTGAGGATACCGGAATACAACACGCTTCTCACCTTCCACGGGACCGTCATGACCTTCGGCGGCCTCTTCCAGCTGATGATGGGCCTCTCGCTGCTGAGGGCTGGATTCTGCTACGGCAAACCGGTGAAGGGTCTCCTGGTCAAGGCATCATACGTCCTGCTGAACCTGGGGATGCTGATGATAGCGGCGTCTGTCCTCGGCCTCGGCGTCAGGACCAGCTACACCCTGATGTTCCCGCTGCCGGCGGTCGGCGTCTTCAAAGGCCTCTGGTCGATGGAGGGGTTGACCGTCTTCGTCTGGGGAGTGGTTCTCGTGCTCGCGGTGGTGGTGGCCCTCTACCCGGCTGCGCTGGCGCGGCTCGTCTTCGGAGGCAAGACGCAGGAGGCCCTCGTCCTCGAGAGGTTCATGGGAACGCTCAACCCCTCCGGGATGGCCGGGATGCTCCCTTACGTCTTCATCTTGCCTCCCCTCGGTGCGGCGATCACAGTTGGTGCGGTCGCGATCGGCCTGGCGCTCGTCGGCATCGTCCCGTTGGGTTCCATCGGTTGGGCTCTTACACCCATGAACTTCAACTACCCGTTCTGGATATTCGCCCACAACCTGATGGAGGCCATGGGGATAATGGCGCTCGGAACCGTTTACTGGCTGATCCCGCGCTACACGGCCTCGGAGGAGCAGAGGGCGAGGACGCTCTTCAGCGAGAAGCTCGGGCTCTTCGCGATCGTCTTCTACTCCACAGCAGCGATCATGGCCTTCCCCCACCATCTGTTCACGATGCCCACCTCCCAGCCCCAGGGGCTTAGCTACACGGGACAGGTCGCCAGCTGGCTGACGGGGTTCGGTGCGGCCTTCTCCGTCTTCAACGTCCTCGCAACGTCCTACGTTTTCGGCCTGCGGCTGACGCCTGCGGTCCTCGCGGCCATGCTCGGCTTCGGCGTCTACATAGCTGACGGTTTTCTCGCGATGCAGCTCGGCACGATCGGATGGGCCTTCAGGCTTCACGGGACCTACGCGGCCACGGCCCACCTGATGACGATCCTGATCGCCGTGACCCTGATCTGGATCGGTGCGCTCTACCACAGCTACAGGCTGCTCTTCGGGAGGCCGGAGAACCCGAAGCTGGCATACGCCCACATAGTGCTCACGGCCGTCGCGGCCCTCGGGCTCCTCTACACGATGGCCTTCATGGGTTCCCTCGGCGCGCCCCGCAGGGCTTATCCGTTGCCCGTCGGCTCCGAGGGCGTTGCTGCTCTGCTGACCTTCGGCGCGTTGCTGGCTGCGGGGCAGGGAGCGTTCATCTTGCAGCTGCTGTCACCGAAAAGGAGGGCTCCTTGAGGCGCGCCTTTCACCGGGCCGTGACCAGGCGGCGACTCCTCATGCCCCGAACACGGCTCCGCGTGCTGGTGGTCGGAGTTCGGTCCAGTGTAAGTTAATGAGTAGGGTCGGAGGAACTCCTGATCGGCCGGGGTACCTCAGCTGGCCAGAGGCTCACGGCCACAGGGCCGCGCTCATAATCGGGTTCGATGGGAGACGCGGTTGTCGTGGGTTCGAATCCCACCCCCGGCAGAATTTGATAGCAACGTGATCCGGCGAATGGGAATTGAGAGTCCGTGCTACCCGATGATCGCGTGGGACCGCAGCGTGAAGAAACGCTAATAACCGGCCCTCCATCTGATCGGGCAGGGCTAAGCCCTATCCGGTGGTGATGGATCAAGCATGTTCAGTGCGCTCAGGGACGAGATATTCCGGTATCTAGCCACGATCGGGAACGGCCAGAGGGTAGCGACGAAGCTCGACTTCGAGGGGCCCCGGATAGCGATATACACCGACAGGCCGGAGGTCTTCGCCGAAAGGAACAGGATAGCGCGGGAGCTGGTCAACCTGATCAAGAAGCGCGTGATCGTCAGGCCCGACCCGTCCATCAGGGCACCCCGGGAGGAAGTGGAGAGGGCCGTCGCGGAGGCCTTCTCCGGACACCAGTACTCGCTCAGGATAGACGAGGAGCTGGGCGAGGTGGTGCTCACGATAAAGACGAGGGACGTCGTGGTCCCGATAGACGAGTCGGTCATCTCGGAGCTCGAGCGGAGGCTCAATTGGGTGGTCGTCGTCAACAGGGAGCCGCCGATGACCTCCACCACGGTGGAGAAGGTCAGGAAGTACATCTACGGCGCTGGATCCGAGAGGCTCGAGATCCTCCGCTCCATCGGCGAGCGGGTCTTCC
This sequence comes from Candidatus Calditenuis fumarioli, assembly GCA_030059665.1. Classification (GTDB taxonomy): domain Archaea; phylum Thermoproteota; class Nitrososphaeria_A; order Caldarchaeales; family Calditenuaceae; genus Calditenuis; species Calditenuis fumarioli. The sequence goes on along the minus strand of JANVYR010000001.1, from coordinate 87,064 downwards.
GGGACAGGATCCTCCAGGGGAACGAGGTCCGGCTGACCTTCCTCGGCGGAGGCCTACAGGTCGGCCGCTCCTGCGTCCTCGTGGAGACGAAGGAGAGCAAGGTCCTGCTCGACGCAGGGATAAATGCAGGCGCCTCGAGGGTCTCCGAGGCCTTCCCACGCTTCGATGCGCGGCCTGAACTGATAGACGAGCTCGACGCGGTCGTCATCACGCACTCCCACATGGACCACCACGGAGCTCTGCCGCTGCTGTTCAAGTACGGGTACAGGGGGCCGGTGTACATGACGGAGCCGACGCTTCCGCTGATGATCATGGAGCACCTGGACTACCTGAACCTGATGGGGAAGGAGGGCGAGATGGCTCCCTACTCCGAGAACGACGTGAGGGTGATGGCCCAGTACGTCACCACCCTGAAGTACGGCGTGGTGACCAACATAACCCCGGACATCAGGCTCACGTTCTACAACGCGGGCCACATCATAGGCTCCGCCATAGCCCACCTCCACTTCGACGAGGGCTTCTACAACGTGGTCTACACCGGGGACTTCAAGTACGAGGAGACGGAGATGCTCGGGCCTGCGGTGACGAAGTTCCCCCGGATGGAGACGCTGATAATGGAGAGCACCTACGGAGCCACGCCTGTGCCCTACACCAGGGAGGAGGCGGTGAGGCTGCTGGGCGAGCACATCTCCCGCACCGTCGAGAGGGGAGGTCAGGTGCTGATGCCGGTGCCGGCGGTGGGAAGGGCCCAGGAGGTGATGCTGGTGCTCAGGAGGCTCTTCGAGGAGAAGAAGCTGAGGGAGGTCCCGATATTCGCGGACGGCCTCCTGATCGAGTCGACGGCCATCCACATGATGTTCCCCGAGTACATGTCGCCGAGGCTGCAGAAGGAGATGGCTGAGGTCGGTAACGTCTTCCTCTCCGACTACTTCACGCTGGTGAGGAGCCCGCAGCAGAGGGCTGAGGTCCTGGAGTCGAGGGAGCCAGCGGTGATCCTCGCGACGTCGGGCATGATGGAGGGAGGGCCGGTGCTGTCCTACTTCAGGAAGCTCTGCGGCGACGAGCGGAACCTGCTCCTCTTCGTGAGCTACCAGGTGGAGGGTACCCTCGGCCGGAAGATACTGAAGGGGATGAGGGAGGTCCAGATAATGAACGAGGAGGGGAAGTACGAGCCGCTGACGGTTCGCATGCAGGTCGAGAAGATCGAGGGCTTCTCCGGGCACTCGAGCAGGCAGCAGCTGATCGCCTACATGAAGCGGGTCAGCCCGAAGCCGAGGAACCTGGTCTTCGTCCACGGCGAGCCGGAGGCGGTCGGATCGATCTCCTCGGTCGCACGGAAGGTCGTGCCCGGGGCCTCGATATACGCGCCGAAGAACCTGGACTCAATCCACCTCGCAGGCGACTGAGGTGGGCTAAACGAACGCGTCGAGCTGGCCGTCAGCTGGGCCCCTCGACCTGCGCCTCGCCCTCCCCGGTCTCAGGTCCTCCGGAAGAACTAGCCTGCCGTAGACGCCGTCGTACCCCGGAATCACCTGGAGCTGACCCCTCCGCATCATCGAGATCAGTCTGCCGAGCAGAGGGCCACCGATCTCGGCCACCTTCTCGACCGGTGCCCTCAGGAGGACCTCCACCTCGCTGCCGAAGGCGTTCACCAGCCTCACGTACTCGCCCCAGATCCTCTTCGACATCAGGTTAGTGGCGGTCGGGTCCTCCCCCATCGACAGCGCTATCAGCTCCTGTAGCGGCAGCGCGTACACGAAGTCCACCGCGTTCTCGGGCCTGTAACCCGGCGGCCTGTCGGCGAGCTCCTCGACCCGGTCCTCGACGCCCTTCGTGAGCTTCCTGCCGCACCTGGGGCACCTGTAGTTCAGCGCCCTCGCCTTCTCAGGAGGGAGCGGCCCCACACCGCACCTCCTGTGGCCCGACCAGTGGTACTTCCCGTAGCTCGGAGGGACCTCCACCGTCATCACGACCCTCGAGTTGCCGGGATACCTCGTCAGGGCCCTGAGGACCTCCTCGTAGCTGAGTTCCCCCAGCTCGAAGACCACCATCTCGCGGCCGAGCCGATAGGGGTAAGGGCTGTGCGCGTCGGATGAGCTCAGCAGCAGGAAGCGGTCCAGCCAGCTCACCCTCCAGTTCATCGGCGGGTCGCTGCTGAGGCCGGTCTCGATGGCGTGAATCCTGTCCGACCTGTCGGCGTAGCACTCCTCGATTTTGTCGACCCCGCCTATCGCTCCGAAGACGGACCACCAGGGAGTCCAGGCGTGGGCTGGGAAGAGGTAGGACCTGCTGTCGGTGGAAAGCACCACGTCCACGAGCTCCGCGGGATGGACGTTCAGCACTGGCCTCCCATCGGAGGAAACGTCACCGAACCTTCTCAGGGCGTAGGAGAGCTGCTCGGCGACCTCCAGCGACCTCATCAGTATCACGTGGTGGATCCGTCTCACCTTCCCCGCGTGCTCGTGGACCGTCGCGACCTCCGTCTGGACCAGGAACCTGACCCTCCCTCCACGCCGGTACCGGTAGATCCCCGGCGCCTCCTCCTCCAGGTTCTCCCTCAGCTCCCTCAGCCAGGCCGGGTGTAGCGCGTCCCCTGTGCCGAGCAGGTCTATCCCCTTCAGGTCCGCGTAGTGCGTCAGCTCGTCCAGGTTCATGTTGCCCGACGTGGCTCCCGAGTACCTGGAGTGGATCTGCAGGTCCGCGAAGACTCTCAACTCCAGGTCCAGATCCGGGAACCACACATATCGCTTTCCCCTCGGCAACGGCGGTGGAGAAATGCCGGTGCTCGCCCTGTTCGGAACGCCCTCCTCCGGGAAAAGGTAGATGAGTAGCCGGAGGTGATGCGGGGAAGGTGCATGACCGATTGTGCTGCGGCTCTACAACTCCCTGACCAGGAGGGTTGAGGAGTTCAGGCCAGCGAGGTCCAACAGGGTGAAGATGTACGTTTGCGGTCCCACGGTGTACGATTACTCCCACGTCGGCCACGCGAGGACCTACATCTCCTACGACTTCCTCGCGAGGTTGCTGAGGTTCCGGGGGTACTCGCTCTTCTACCTGATGAACATCACCGACGTGGACGACAAGATCATCCAACGTGCAGCAGAGCGTGGTGTAGACCCGATCGAGCACGCGAGGGAGTTCGAGAGGTACTTCATGGAGGACCTGAGGGACCTGAGGATCTCCAGCGTAAACCTCTTCGCCAGGGCATCGGAACACATCGACGAGATCATCTCGGTCATCGAGGAGCTGCTTAGGAAGGGTTTCGCGTACGTCACGGAGACCGGCGTCTACTTCGACACCTCTGCCTTCGGGCCATACGGAGAGCTGTCGGGAAGGGAGCCGGAGGAGCTGAGCGTCCACAGGATCGAGCCCGATCCGACCAAGAAGCGACCCCAGGACTTCGCGCTCTGGAAGCGGAGGCCCAAAGAGGAGCTGGGGTGGGACTCGCCGTGGGGGTACGGGAGGCCGGGTTGGCACATAGAGGACACCGCGATCATCCTCACCTACTTCGGACCCCAGCTGGACATACACGGAGGCGCGATCGAGCTGATCTTCCCGCACCACGAGGCGGAACGGGTCCAGGCAGAGGCCTACTCCGGCGTCGCTCCCTTCAGCAGGTTCTGGGTCCACACCGGCCTACTAACCGTGGGAGGAGAGAAGATGTCCAAGTCGCTCGGGAACATCGTCACGATAAGAGAAGTGCTGAGGAGGTTCAGGGCCGAGGAGCTCAGGTACTTCTACGCGGCGTCGCACTACAGGAGCCCCATCGAGTTCGACTGGGAGAAGCTCGAGTCGGCCTCGAGGGCCCTTGACGGCATAGTCTCGGTCGTCGACGAGCTGCGGCGTAGGGACGTCAGGGACGAGGAGTCGGAGCGGGACGCGGAGGTCGCCGGACGTTTGAGGACTCTTCGGGACTCGTTCGTCGGACAGCTGGAGGACGACCTGAACACGCCCGAGGCCCTCGCGTCGCTCCACGCGGGCACCCGCCTTCTCGCGAGGTACCTCGAGGACAGCGAGGAGGTCTCCCGCAGCGTTCTGGTCGAGGCGGAGGGGTTGATGGCCGTTGCGGACGGGTTGCTCGGCATCCTGCCGGAGGAGCGGGCCTCCGAGAGCAGGCTACTGGAGGGCGTCCTCGGCCTCCTGCTGGAGGTGAGGGAGACCCTGAGGCGAGAACGCCGGTTCGACCTCGCCGACTCGATAAGGTCAGGGCTCTCCGCGCTCGGCATCGTCGTTGAGGACACGTCCAGGGGCCCGAGGTGGCGCGTTACAGGTCCGAGGGCCGATCGGAGCTAATTCAAGTGATACCGGAATAACGCCGGCACGCCATTTACCGCAACATTTATCTAAAGGTAAAACTTATTTGTGGTTGATGGGGTTCCGCATAAACCCTGTCGGAGGTAGGTGGACCAGATGAGCGGTAAGGTAAGGGCTTGGAGGGAGGACCTGATGTGCCCGGAGTGCGGCAGCACGAAGCTCGTCACCGATCCGGTCACGGGAGAGGTCTCATGCCAGGAGTGCGGTGCGGTCGTCATAGAGCGCGGCGTCAACAGGGGACCGGAGTGGAGGAACGTCGAGGAGGGAGAGGGAAGCAAGGCCAGGGCCGGCGCTCCGCTCTCGATCATGTACAAGGACTTCGGGCTCTCGACGGTGATCGACCAGACCAGCGAGGACGCCGGAGGAAGGAAGCTCCCGAAGGAGGCGAAGGAGAAGATGCTGAGGCTGAAGAAGCTCGACCAGACCTCGCAGGTCAACGCGTCCGAGACCAGGAACCTCCAGCAGGCGGCGAACATCCTCGGCATCTACATGGACAAGCTGAACCTTCCCCAGTCAGTCGCTGAGCAGGCGATGCTGATCTACAGGAAGGCGCTCAAGGCAGGGCTCGTCAGGGGCAGGTCGATCAGGAGCATCATGGCGGCTGCGGTCTACGCTGCCTGCAGGCTCAGCGGTGTGCCGAGGGACCTGAGGGAGTTCGAGAAGGCGTACCCGCTCGTGAAGAGGAAGACGATCGCGCAGGGTTACCGGTTGATGCTGAAGCACCTGAACCTGAAGGTGCCCGTCACGGATCCGTCGATCTACGTCTCCAAGATAGCCTCGAAGGTCAACGTCGACGAGCGGACGGTGCAGGAGGCGATCAGGCTGCTCAAGGAGGCCGCGAAGCGGGGTGCCACCATCGGGAAGGACCCGGTCGGCATAGCGGCCGCAGCGCTCTACATGGCCTGCCAGGAGACGATGCAGAACGTGACCCAGAAGGACATCGCGAGGGCCGCGGGCGTCACCGAGGTAACGGTGAGGAACAGGTTCAAGGGTTTGAAGGAGGTCCTCGAGGGGAAGCAGCCCGCAGAGGTCTCCGGCTGATAGGCGCGTAGCCGTTCGCTTCGTTTCTTCTCCGTTTTATCGTCCTCTCCTTCCCAGCCATACCTATGACGAACGACCTCAGATGACCTCTATGTTCTCCGGCATGATCCCGAGCTCCTGCGAGAGGATCCTCACGACCTTCTCCCGCTGGTCGCCCTGGAGCATGATGACGCCGTTCTTGACCGCACCACCGCAGGCGCACTTCGTCTTCAGCTTCGACGTCAGGTCCTCCAGGTCTATCCCCGAGTCGGCCAGCCCCTCGATCACGGTCGTGACCTTGTTCCACTTCTTCGTCTCCAGCTTGACCTTCACCTTCTGCTTCTCGTAGGCGATCGTTTGGCAGACGCACAGGCTCCTCGGCAGGCCGCACGTGGGACACGAATCCACCATTATTCGCCCACCAGATCCCATGCCCCAGATTTAAGTTTTGAGGAGGTATGAGCGGAAAGTTCGGGAATCCGGGGAGGCGACTTGGGCGGATCCGGCACGGGTGGAGAGGGTGCAGGGCCGCGAAGGGTGGCGGTGATCATCCCGACCTACAACGAGGCGGGCAACGTCCTCAGGGTCCTCGGCGAGGTCCTGGAGGCGATGAATAGGGCTGGACTCGACGGCACCGTGACGGTGGTGGACGACAGCAGCCCCGACGGTACCGCGGAGCTGGTGAGGCAGCTGATGTCCACCGAGAGGCGCGTGAGGCTGATCGTGAGGCCGGCCAAGTCCGGGATCGGAAGCGCCTACCTCGAGGGCTTCCGGAGGGCGTTGGAGGAGGACGAATCGGTCCGGGTGCTGGTCGAGATGGACGCCGACGGAAGCCACGACCCAAAAGACCTTCCGAGGCTCGTGATGCCTGTTCTCTCCGGAGAGGCGGACGTCGCGATCGGGTCCAGGTACGTGGAGGGCGGAGGATGGGAGGGAGGGCAGGGCCTCAGGGAGATCGTCAGTAGGGGCGCGAACCTCCTCGCGAGGCTTTGCACTGGCGTCAGGGTGAGGGACGCCACCAGCGGCTACAGGGCCATCTCCTCCTCGCTGCTCCTCCGGGTCCTTTCCGGCATACCGCCTTCCACGAAGGGTTACGTCTTCCAGGTCGAGACCCTCGCCGCTTACTTCAGGGCAGGCGCAAGGATAGTCGAGGTGCCGATCAGGTTCAGGCCGCGCCTCTCGGGCAAGAGCAAGCTCGGTCTGAACGACGTCCTGACCTTCGCCATCTGGAACCTCAGGTACCTGATCAGGAGGCTGCTGCGGCTCACATGACGCCAGGCGGCTGGTCCCTCCTCCACCTCCTGAGGGCCCTCATCGCTCTCATCTGCTCTATCTCCCTGTCCAAGTCGGTGTAGTCGATCGAGACGTTCAGCATCGAGGAGAGGACCTGGAGGACGGCCTTGGCCGCGGCCGGCTGCCTGACTCGCGGGTTCCCGATCTCGCCCAGCAGGCAGAGGCCCTCCATGCCCCGCTCCATCGCGAGGCCGTGGATGAGCCCGTTGTAGCCCGTGATGTAACCCTCGTCAGGCAACGGCAGAGCGCCGTGAAGCCTGGCCTTCTCAGCCATCCGCTCGGAGGTTGCCGCGAAGAACACCCTTGGGTTCTCGATGAAGCCCTCGCCGAAGTGGGCTGCGCCGAGCGAGATGACGGTCTCCACGCCTATCGACTGGGCCAGGTCGAGCACCGCGTTGCAGAGCTCGTAAAGCGCGTTCGACTCTGGCGGCTGATAGCTCCCGGTCAGCGCGACGAAATCGTGGGCGTCGCTTCCGTAGAACCTGTACCAACCCCGCTCGAACCTGATCATGCTGCCGGTGTGGGTGACGAACGGCGGCCAGTCTCCGAGGGCCGATGCGAACTCCTCGAGGTTGCAGGACCTCACCAGTACCTCCATCGATATCCCGGCCACGTTCCCCATGTCCGGCAGGCCCGTCACGAGGACCTTCGCCCTCGGGGCGATCCGGCTGATCCTGAACTCCATCCTCTCCGTGTTCACGTCGCCGGCCCTGGATAAATCGGTTAGTGCCGATTCCGGTGGGAGCTCGCACTCTTTCACTTAGAGCCCTGCGGCCTCGATTTGAGGACGATGACGGTTAGCGACCCGGTCAGCGAGGTCCTTCCGGAGCTGAGGTTCTGCACCCTGAACCTCAAAGTGACCGCACCGGCGTCCTGCCTCACCTCCCTGACTTCAACCACCTCGGCCTCGACCGAGATCTCGTCGCCAGGCCTTACGGGAGACTTGAACTCGACCTCCGATATCCTGGTCAGCGCCTGTATGTGGTCGAAGACTCCGGTCTGGTAGAGGAGGCCGATCGCGTAGGAGAGGGTCAGCGCTCCCGGTGCGACCCTACCGGGAAGGCCCCTGGACCTCGCCACCTCGTCGCTGAGGAAGATCGGGTTGACGGCCCAAGTGAGCGATGCGAAGAGGTCCACATCGGAGGGCGTAACGGTTCTGCTCCGCGTTGAGAGCGTCATCCCCTCCCGGAACTCCTCGAGCCACAATTCGGCCCAGCACTTCCCCACCGCGTAATAAACGGGAATTTCCGGCTCCGCGGATCGGGATAGCGGTATTAGGCCGTTGTGCGGCAGGACGGTTGTGGCCCCGGTGAGCTTCACGGATGCCGAGCTGGAGTTCCTCAGGAGGATGGAGCTCTGCCGCTTGGCGACGGTCGACGAGCGGTGCAGGCCCCACGTCGTACCGATCTGCTACGTCTACCTCGACGGCGCGTTCTACATGGTCACGGATCCCGGAACCAAGAAGCACAGGAACCTCGAGAGGAACCCCTACGCGGCGCTGGTCGTCGACGTCTACAAGCCCAACAGGGCAGTCCTCGTCGAGGGGCCCGTCGAGCTTCTGACCTCCGGAGAGGAGTTCAGGAGGGTCTCGGAGGTGTTCTACGAGAGGTTCGAGTGGGCCCGGGCCGACCCCTGGGACGAGGGCGAGGCGGTGGTGATCAAGCTTGTTCCTGAGAAGAAGGTCAGCTGGGGGCTCTCGAGGCCCAGACGGCGTTGACGGGGCTGAGGGTTAAATTCAAACTGGTAGGGCGATACGGCCGAGGGCCCCGGTAGCTCAGCGGTAGAGCGCCGGCCTCGTATGACCCTGATCCGGGTGAGCCGGTGGTCGAGGGTTCGAATCCCTCCCGGGGCTCAACGATTTCTACGAGTTGAGATTTCCGGTTGAAGTGCACGAGAGTGAGAAAGAGGTCGAATCTCATTAGCGGCAGCATCTACAATCGGATTCTTTTAGCCCTTTGCGGATGAGCGGGACATTATGGACCAATCTTTGGTTTTTGGGTAGTTGTAGAATCTTGGTTACCATAGGATCGAGTTTCTCGCAGCATAGGACCGCCAAATCAGGCGGTTCGCCGAACGCGTTGAAAATGAAGCGGATCCCACACTCTAGCTGCGCTTTCCCTTGCTCGAAATCTCTTACCCCAAGTCGTCCGCGCTTGCACTCAACGAGTATGAGGTTGCAGTTCTCCCCTTCGTTTGATAATACGGCATAGTCGCACCCGCCCTTAGCTTTCTCCACGCCGTTCACAGTTAACACTGCGTTCTCGAAGTCGTAAAACTGCAGGTCCGAGCTTCTGTGTTTAAGGTAGTTTTGGAATTTTCCCATGAAGCTCGAGCAATTTGACGGCTTCACCGTACATCTCCTCCGTAACTCTAGAATATGTTGGTAGGTCCTCCACCTCACCGGTCTCCGAGACCTCCACCTTCCTTGTCACGGAGCCGCTCTCCGTCGGCTCAAAGAAGTAAAGGGCGAGCTCGTCCTTCTGGAGGTACTCGTCTTCCCGGTACCCGAGACTGCGCCGCTGCTCTGGGCTTAGTTTGGCGAGGCCGACCATCTGCGCCAGCTTGAGCGCTATCAGGTCGCTGTGGGTGGTGGCAACGACGTTCACGCCGAGTCGGACCAGCCTGGCCATGAACCTGGCCAGTCCCATCTGTCCCCGTGGATGGACATGGGCCTCCGGTTCCTCGATGATTAGCCACCCGCCGCGTCTCAACATTCCAGACAGCAGGTAGATTGCTGAGACTTCGGATACCATGGAGGATGCATTAATCAGGTCTATTGGGTTCTCAGCTGCCGCCTCGTGATACTTTACCGAAAGGTCTTCCCCCATTTCTAACCTTCCTCGCAGAACTTCTTCCTCCAGCACTTCTAGTGCTCCTCCTACATCGGACCTCTGCCGTTCCTCTAAGGTGAACCTCTCTATGCTGAGTATCTCGTCAAGTAGCATCCTCACGAGTCCAGGAAGCCGCACTTTGCTGCCTAACAGTTCCACGACCTTTTGCCTGAGCGATGGAGGAACAAAAGACCAGCTCGTCTCTAAGTGAAGTCTGAGCAGCTGCTTGTAGGTCCTCATTATTCCTGCCCTCTCGGCAGGTATGAAAACAACAGGAGATAACAGGGGGGCTATTTTATTATTGATCAACTCCCTAAGCCCATCTAAATCAAAAGTCATCCCACCTGTTCTATCGAACTCTATTTTTAATTGGTGATCTCCTTTCAAAACTTCAATAGGACTTAACCAATAGCTTAAAACTGTATTATCAGAACCTCGTCTGATAAGCTGTCTCGGATCATCAACCGAATATATGTTAATTACAATCTCATTAAATCTGTTTTTGAGAAATCTTTCATATTCCTTTTCATCAGACTTGAAAATTGGCACACTTGCAATAATTGTTAGGCTAATGATCAGACCTTCTAGAGCAGGTATCAGCGCAGCTGTAAAGGTCTTGCCTGTGTTATTCGGTCCCATGAGTATTGTTAACTTACCCAACTCAATATCAGCCTCCCTGATAGGGCCGAAGTCCTTTACGTAGATCCTTCGAGGTTCTAACGTTAGTTTATCTGGTTTTAATTCCCTTGCTTTCTTTGCTTTTAATTCGTGTCGCCTTCGGTCTACTTCTCGTTCCGACATCCATTTCGCACTCCTTGTTTGCTCATCTTTAAGCATTCTTTAACGACCGAGCAACGGCGCTCAGCTCGCCTCTAGAACCTTCACGGATGTCGTTTCTAGAAGCATATGCGGCCGCCGGGATTTGAACCCGGGATCTGCGGGCCGGGGCCCCGCCGTCCTACCAGGCTAGACGACGGCCGCCGGATCGGAGCTCCTTCCTCGAGCCTTAAAGTTTAACGCAGCGAGGCGACGGCGGAAAGGTCCATCAGCGAAGATTTGGGGTAACGTTTTGAGAGGGGCGTCGGACCGGGTCGGGGAGGAGATGGCGGAGGTCCGTCGGGCCTACCACAGCATGACGGTCGAGGAGGTGGTCGGGGCGCTCGGCGTCGATCCAGCGACTGGGCTGAGGGTCGAGGAGGTCGAGCGCCGGAGGAGGATCCACGGACCCAACGCGATCGTCGAGGTCAGGCGGCCGAACCCCGTGATGGTCTTCCTGAACCAGTACAGGAGCGTGCTGGTGCTGATACTGCTGGCTGCGACCGCGATCAGCGCGCTGCTGGGTGACGTGATCGAGGCGGCCGTGATCGGCGTCATCCTGATCTTCATCGGGGTGATGGGCTTTTTGCAGGAGTACAGGGCGGAGCGCGCGCTGGAGAAGCTGAGGGAGCTGACGGCTCCCAGGTGCAAGGTGCTCAGGGACGGCTCCGTCCAGGTGATACCGTCTGAGGACGTGGTCCCGGGCGACGTTCTGGTGCTGTCGGAGGGAGACATAGTGGCTGCCGATGCGCGGGTGATAGAGTCGGTCGGGCTCCGCGTGGACGAGTCGCCCCTGACCGGTGAGTCGGTCCCCGTCGACAAGAGGACAGACCCCCTGCCTGAGGAGACGCCGATGGCCGACAGGGTGAACGTGGTTTACGCCGGAACCCTCGTCGTCTCCGGAAAGGGGAAGGCGGTGGTCACCGCCACAGGCAAATCGACGGAGCTGGGGAGGATCGCCGAGTTCACGGGTCAGATGCGGGAGGAGAGGACGCCGCTCGAGGCACGCATGGAGGACCTCGGCAAAAAGTTCGGCATTCTGGCGCTCGCGATCATCGCGGTCCTCTTCGTCGTCGAGCTCATCGAATCCCTTATCGCAGGTGACGCGAGCCTCGGCTTCCTGCTGGAGGTCTTCCTGTTCAGTGTCGCCCTCGCGGTGGCCGCAGTTCCGGAGGCGCTGCCGGCGATCGTGACCGCGTCCCTCGCCATCGGTGCCTGGACGCTCGCCAAGCACGGAGCGCTGGTCAGGAGGCTTTCGGCGGTCGAGAGCCTCGGATCAACGCAGGTGATGTGCTTCGACAAGACGGGCACCCTGACCAAGGGTGAGCAGGTGGTGAGGGCGGTCTACGTCGACGACAGGCTGCTGAGGGACTCCGATCGTGGTCTGGTCTCAGAGGACGGCTCGGCCTACACCCCGGAATCTCCCACGCTCAGGAGCCTGCTCAGGGCGGTCGTCCTCTGCAACGACGCGAGGCTTCACTCCCCTGACGGCAAACACCAGCACTCGGGAGACCCGACGGAGGTGGCACTCCTCGTCCTCGCGAAGAGAACAGGGATCGATCCCGAGGAGGTCAGGTCTGCTGCGCCGCGCGTCTCGGAGAGGCCCTTCACCAGCGACAGGATGATGATGAGCACGGTCAACCTGGTCGATGGAAAGCTGGTCTCTCACGTGAAGGGCGCGGTCGAGGTCGTTCTCTCTAGGTGCGATCGGGTCATGCGCGACGGTGTGGTGAGGCCGCTCGACGAGGCCGAGAGGATGAGGGTCCTTCAGGTGAGCGAGCAGCTGGCCTCCGAGGGGATGAGGGTGCTGGCGGTGGCTTACAAGGAGATGGCGGGGCCCGACGACGACCCCGAGTCCTCGCTGGTCCTGCTGGGGCTCGTGGGCATGATCGATCCGCCGAGGCCAGGGGCGATTGAGGCCATATCCTCCGCCAAATCGGCAGGCGTCATACCTGTCATGATAACCGGTGACCACAGGCTCACAGCCGTCTCGATCGCACGGGAGTGCGGGATCGACGTGGACCTCGTCCTGACGGGGAAGGAGCTCGAGCGGATGTCGGCCGAAGAGCTGGCAGAGGTCGTGGAGCGCGTCAGGGTCTACGCCAGGACCACGCCGTCCCAGAAGCTGAAGATCGTCGAGGCCTGGAAGCGTAAGGACTACATCGTTGCGATGACCGGTGACGGGGTCAACGACGCTCCAGCCCTGAAGAGGGCCGACATAGGTGTTGCAATGGGGATGAGGGGGACCGAGGTGGCGAAGGAGGCCTCCGACATCATACTCACGGACGACAGCCTGTCGACGTTGGTGAAGGCGATCGAGCTGGGGAGGTGGATCTTCGACAACATCAAGAAGTACCTGGCGTACCTGCTCCAGGCGAACCTCGTCGAGATCGTCGTCCTCTCCGTCACGACTCTCGTGATATTGAGGGCCCTCGGATACTCGGGAGAGGAGTCGCTGGCCCTTCTGCCGGTCCACGTCCTGTACATCAATCTGGCCACGGACGGATTGCCGGCCCTCGCGCTGGGCGTCAGCCCACCGGATCCGGACCTGATGAGGAGACCTCCACCGAGGAGGGGGGAAGGAGTGCTGAGCTCCGAGGTCGTCGGCTTCCTGGTGAGGGCGGTCGTGGTCGAGTCGCCCCTGCTGATAGCCGCGTTCTACTTCGCCCTCCCGAACGGCATCGATGCGGCCAGGACCAGGCTATTCCTGCTATTCATCGCGATCGAGCTAGTCGTCGCCCTCAACTGCAGGTCACTGAGGCATACGGTCTTCAGGGTGAGGCCGCACAGGTGGTTGGTGCTCTCGGTGATCTGGGAGCTTATCCTGATCACGGTCCTCGTATCGGTTCCGGTTACGAGGGAGCTGCTCCACCTCACTGTGCCGACACCGGAAGACGTGCTGTGGTGCGTTCTCGGAGGAGTGGTCACCTTCGCCAGCATCGAGCTGCTCAAACGCCTCAGGTCTCCGTAACCGGAGAACCGTTCCGTGGAACGTTCATTAGACGGCTTCACAGTAGATCACGTGGATGAAGTGAGCGGGTATTTCTGACCTTCGGGGATGAAGAGTGATGCCCGAACTGACACAAACACTTATCACTTGGATGGAGTGAGTTGAAACTGCAAGGGGTGCCTGTGTTGTCCTCAGCGAACGCGAACGTTCTCACATTGGACGATTTCGACCTCGAGGGGAAGACGGTCTTCGTGAGGGCCGACATGAACAGCTCTATAGATCCCAGGACCGGGAAGATCATGGACAACTCGCGGATAGCCGAGGCGGCTGTCACGCTGAGGGACCTGGCCAGGTCGAAGGTCGTCGTCGCCTCCCATCAGGGCAGGGTCGGAGGTCACGACTACGTCTCCCTCGAGCAGCACGCCAGGATCCTCGAGGAGTACCTGGGGAGGCCGGTGAAATTTGTGGACGACGTGATGGGGAGGGCTGCGCTTCAGGAGATCAGGTCGCTCAGCGACGGCGAGGTCCTCGTCCTCGACAACCTAAGGTTCGCGGCCGAGGAGAACTTCGAGTTCACCATCGATGAGGCTATGAGGACCCACTTCGTCCGGAGGCTCTCGTCCGTGATCGACTTCTGCGTCCTCGACGCATTCCCCACCGCCCACAGGGCCCATCCCTCCATCGTGGGGTTCGCGAAGGTGAAGCCGACCATGGCAGGCAGGCTGGTGATGAAGGAGCTGAAGTCGCTCCGCAAGATCCAGTCGGTGATGAAGGCTCCCTTCGTGACGGTCCTGGGCGGTGCGAAGGTGAGGGACAGGCTCGAGGCTATGGAGGCCCTGATACAGGGAGGGAAGGCCGACAAGATCCTGCTGACCGGGCTGATCGCGCTGGTCTTCCTGAAGGCCGTCGGCAAGATCAAGGGCAAGCTGAACCTCCAGAACGAGGAGCAGATGGTCGAGAAGGCGAGAACGATCTACCAGAAGTACGACGAGAAGTTCGAGCTGCCGGAGGACCTTGCGGTCGAGAGGAACGGCGAGCGCGTCGAGCTGCCGGTGAGCTCCATCGAGGACCCGACCCAGGTGAGGGACATAGGTTCAGCGACCGTCAGGAGGTACGTCAGGCTGATCAAGAGCGCCGGCACCGTCTTCGTCAGCGGCCCACCAGGAGTCTTCGAGGACGACCGCTTCTCCTACGGGACCTACGAGATACTGCAGGCGACCGCGAGCTCGCTCGGCATCACGATCGTCAGCGGAGGCCATCTGAACGCTGCCCTCCAGAAGCTCGGGGTCAAGGACTGGATCGACTACGTCAGCACCGCAGGTGGTGCGCTGGTCATGTACCTGGCCGGGAAGAAGATGCCGATGTTCGAGGCGCTGGCCGTTTCGTATGAGACATGGTCAAATGTCGCCAAGGGGAGGGGAGGAGCATGAGGAGGGTGTTCGTAAACGGGTACGGCGTCATCGGGAGGAGGGTGGCCGATGCGATCGCGCGGCAGACGGACATGGAGCTCATCGGTATAGGGAAGACGAAGGCCGACTACAAGGCTAGGCTGGCCGCGGTTAAGGGTTACAGGATCTACGTGCCGTCAGAGAAGGAGGCCCAGGCCTTCTCCTCGTTGGGCATCGAGGTCGCCGGACTGACGGCCGACGCGGTCAGGGCTTCGGACGTGACGATCGACGCGACCCCCGACGGAGTCGGAGCGAAGAACCTCTCCCTCTACCGGGAGCTCGGTAAGCCGGCGATCTTCCAGGGAGGTGAGGAGGCCGACGTCGGCGAGGTCTCCTTCGTGGCCGAGTGCAACTACGACCAGGCGAGGGGCAGGAGGTACGTCAGGGTCGTGTCGTGCAACACGACGGGCCTCTGCCGCGTCATCAACGCGCTGGTGAAGGGCATCGGTCTCGGATCAGCGCGGGTTGTGATCGCGAGGAGGGCCGCCGACCCGGAGGAGGTCTCGAAGGGCCCGATCAACGCGATAGTGCTCGACCCCGTGGAGGTGCCATCGCACCACGCCGACGACGTCCGAACTGTGATCAAGGGGTTCGACATCGTCACGATGGCCATGAAGGTCCCCAACACGCAGGTCCACATCCACTCCTTCATCGGCCGGGTCTCCGGTCAGAGCATCACCAGGGACCAGGTGATCGAGGCCCTCGCTTCCTCCCGGAGGATCCTCCTGCTGGAGTCCAAGGTCGGTTTCAAGTCCACCGCCAGCCTGATCGAGTTGGCCCGGGAGGCCGGCAGGCCGCGTGGGGACCTGTACGAGGTCGTGGTCTGGAGGGACTCGATCAGCGTCTCCGGGAACGAGGTGATGTTCTTCATGGGGGTCCACCAGGAGGCGATAGTCGTGCCGGAGAACGTCGACGCCGTGAGGGCCCTCGTCACGGACGTTCCGTACCGGGAGAGCGCCTCCAGGACCGATGCCTCGCTGGGAATTCCGCTGAAGCTCTGAGCGGTCTTCCGATTCGACTCCTCTCATTTTCTGGGACAGCGTGACCGTGTGGGTTTAGCCCCATGCTGCTCTCTCAATCATCCGTTATAAGCGAGTGAGGTTTCCCTTAACCGGGTTGGAGAGATACGACCTCGCAGTGATAGGAGCTGGGATCTTCGGGCTCGCCTCGGCGTACCACTACGTCAGGAGGGCTGGCGGGAAGGTGGTGGTCCTCGATGCCCTCAGCGGCCCAGGTCAGGGGAACACCGGCAGGAGCGTCGGCGGCTACCGGAAGGGGATATTCACCTCCAACCTCAACCGTCTCCTCTCCGAGTCCACCGTGGCCTTCTTCGAGGACCTTCAGAGGTCCGGCGTCGACCTTGGCATGCATCCCATAGGGTACCTGATACTGCTCGACTCGGAGGCGCTTGAGAGTAACTCCGCAGCGATCGAGGAGTTCGTCAGGAAGGGGAACGCCCGGGTGATGGGTGCAGACGAGCTCGGATCCATGGTTCCCTGGATGAAATTGCGTTTCGGGGACGACGAGGAGGCGCAGCTTCTGGGGATGAGGGACGTGGAGGCCGCCGTCTTCTCACCGAGCTCCGGCTACCTCGACGTCGAGAAGCTCGTGGCACACTACTACAGGGACCTGCTGGACAAAGGCGTCGAGTTCCGGTTCGGGACCACCGTCAAGCGCCTGAGGCTGAGCCCGGTGATCAGCATCGGTCACCCGCGGGAGCCTCTGGCCTGGCAGGCGAAGAGGGTCGGAGCGATCGAGACGGACAACGGAGACGTCTCCGCGGAGAACGTCGTGGTCGCAGCGGGCGCATGGGTCAACCAGCTGCTGGACCCCCTCGGGATAGACTCGCACGTCAAGCCGAAGAAGAGGCAGGTCTTCTCGGTCGAGGCGCGCGGAGAGCTGGCGAAGTTCTTCGACGTCGATGGCTTCAACGGCCACCGCTCGATGCCGATGACGTTCGTCCCCAGAGGCCCATACGTCGCACCCCGCGTCAGGGAGAGGGCCCTCTGGCTCGGGTACAGCGACGACGTGGGGAGGCCATGGGGGATCGACTTCACGCCGGAGGAGAGCTTCTACTACGACAACATCTACCCGATGGTCAGCAAGATCTTCCCGGTCCTCAAGGACGTCAGACCCACCAGCATGTGGGCCGGTTGCTACTCGATCAACACGATCGACGAGAACCCCATCGTCTTCAGGTCGATGAACATGGTGGTAGCGACCGGGGGCAGCGGTTCCGGGGTGATGAAGTGCGACGCCATAGGAAGGGCCGTCACCTCCCTCCTGCTGGGCGAGGAGGAGTTCGTCCTTTACACCGGCGAGAGGGTCCCTGTCTCCTGGCTGGGGATAAGGGGGAGAAGGGCTGAGCCCGAGTCCTTCGTCTTCTGATGGGGAAATGCGCGCTGAAAAAAGCTGCCGAACAGGTCGCGGTCAGAGGTTCTTGAGGTAGGGCAGCTGGTCGATCCAGGGCAACTCGCTCTTCAGGCGCTCTATGGACCTCCTGATGGCCTCCTCCGGGTAGTCGAAGGGCTGGAGCTTCCCCTCGAAGAAGTCGAGGTACGCCTGCAGGTCGAAGTAGCCGTGGCCGCAGAGGTTGAAGAGGATCACCTTCTCCTCTCCTGTCTGCTTGCACCTGCGGGCCTCGTCTATGACGTACTTGATGGTGTGGGAGGGCTCCGGCGCCGGAATTATCCCCTCGGTCCTCGCGAAGATCGTTGCCGCCTGGAAGACCTCGACCTGGTTGTAAGCGTGGGGCTCGATGTACCCCTTCTTCAGGAGGAGGCAGAGCGTCGGCGCGTCGCCGTGGTACCTGAGGCCGCCGGCGTGGATCGGTGCCGGGATGAAGTCCGATCCGAGCGTGTACATCGGCAGCAGAGGCGTCATCTTCGCGGTGTCACCGAAGTCGTAGGTGTAGATCCCCTTCGTCATCGTGGGGCACGCCGTGGGCTCTGTGGCGACGAACTTGGTCTTCTTCGGGGCCTTCTTCGAGACGTAAACGTCGTAGTAGAACGGCCAGAAAAGCCCTGAGAAGGAGCTCCCTCCTCCGACGCATCCGGCCACTATGTCAGGGTACTCGTCGAGCATCTCCAGCTGCCTCTTCGCCTCGAGCCCCTGAACCGTTTGGTGCATTAGGACGTGGTTCAGCACCGAACCCAGGGAGTACCTGGTGTTGTCGTGGGTGACGGCGTCCTCGAGGGCCTCGCTGATGGCGATCCCCAGGCTTCCCGGGTGGTTCGGGTCCTTCTGGTAAAGCGAGCGGCCGAAGTTGGTCTTGTCGCTCGGGCTCGGGTAGATCTCGGCTCCCCAGCTCCTCATCAGGATGGCCCTGTACGGCTTCTGGTTGTAGGAGGCCCTGACCATGTAGACGGTGCACTTGAGGCCGAAGAGCATCGTGGCGAACGCAAGCGACGAGCCCCACTGTCCCGCACCGGTCTCGGTCGTGAGCCTCTCGATCCCCTCCTTCATGTTGTAGTACGCCTGCGCCACGGCGGTGTTCGGCTTGTGGGAGCCCGGTGGACTTACGCCCTCGAACTTGTAGTAGATCCTGGCGGGCGTCTTCAGGTACTGCTCGAGCCTCCTCGCCCTGTAGAGGGGCGTCGGCCTCCAGATCCTGTAGACCTCCCTCACCTCCTCCGGTATCGGTATCCACCTCTCCTGGCTAACCTCCTGCCTGATCAGCTCCTTCGCGAAGACCCTCTCGAGGTCCTGCGGCTTGACCGGTTCCCGCGTAGCCGGGTTGATAGGCGGCGGCAGAGGTACCGGAAGGTCGGGCAGGATGTTGTACCACTCCTTCGGTATGCCGTCCTCATCGAGAACGACCTTGTTCACGTTGTTGTTCGGCATCGCGAGTCACCTGCTGTGTGAAGGGTATATTTGCGTTTCCTGGAGACGGTTTTGAATTGCATCTTCATCCACAGCGGGCATGGGGACGGTCTGCGTCGTCGGCGATTACGTGGTCGCGATGGATCCGGGCGCGCCGGTGCTGAGGGACGCCGCGGTAGCGATCGAGCAGGGGAGGGTTATCGGTCTGGGTCCCGCGAGGGAGGTGATCGAGGCCCACAGGCCGGAGCTCGTCGTGGGCGGTAAGGGAAGGGTTGTGGTGCCGGGGCTGATCGACGCTCACGTCCACTCGAGGGAGAGGTTGGCGGCCTTCCTCTTCCCCGACACGGTGGCACCCGACGAATGGATGGCGAGGTACGCGATGCCCTACCACGCTTCCCTTGACGAGCGGGCGGAGCGGGTAGCGGTCGAGCTGCAGCTGGCGACGATGGCCCTCCAGGGCGTCTCGCTCTATGTCGAGGCCGGTTACGTTCACCTCTCCGCTCACCTCGATGCGCTCAGGCGGATCAGGCTCAGGTCGATCCTGTGTCCCTGGCTGTGGGACCTACCCGAGTTCAACAGGACGAGTCCGGACGAGGTCGTCAGGGTCGCGGACGAGCTGGAGAGGTCCGTCGGCGAGTTCAAGGGCAGGGTGAGCTGTGGCCTGGCGCCGATCTCGGCGTCCACCTGCTCCCCCGAATTGATCAGGGAGGCGAAGAGGGTTGCCTCGGAGAGGGGTTGGCGGATCTACGTCCACGCGGCATCGACGCTCTCAGAAGTCGAGCGGGTCGCTTCCAGGACAGGCATGACGCCCATCCGGTACCTCGAGTCGCTCGGCGTCCTCGACCGGGACACCGTCTTGGTCCATGCCGTATACCTCGACTCCGAAGACGTCTCAAGGATAGCGCGGTCCGGATCGGGTGTTGTGGTCTGTCCGGTCTCCGGTGCGATGAAGGGAAAGGGCCTCTCGGTCAAGGGCCGTTACCTCGAGCTGATCAGGTCTGGAGTGAGGCTCTGCGTCGGGACCGACGGAGGTCCATCCTCGAGGTCCTTCAGCCCGCTCAGGGCGGCGGCGTTCCTGGCTCTCCTCCTCAAGGACCTCTCGTCGGACCCGGCCGCGTTCTCGTCAGGCTCCGTCCTCTCGCTGACAACCACCAGTGCGTCGGAGGTCGCCGGCGTCAGGGGTGCGGGGAGGATCACGGTGGGCGGTCCCGCTGACCTGGCGGTCTTCGACCTGCGAAGATCCGTGGGGCTCCTGCCCCTTGGCGACCCGGTACAGGCCCTCGCGTACGGCGACATCACCTCGACCGCAGAGCACCTGATCGTCGCCGGCGAGTTCGTGGTCCGCGACCACAGTCTTGTGGGGGTTGACGTGGAGGCGCTGCTGGAGGAGGCCCAGGAGGTGGTGGAGGCTTTGAGGTGAGGGAGGACTCCCTCAGAGGCCGAGGTAACGGGACTTGACGTCGTCGTTCGACATGAGCTCCGACGACCTCCCCTCGAGGACGACCGAGCCGCTCTCGAGGACGTAGGTCCTGTCGGAGACCGACATGGCAAGGTAAGCGTCCTGCTCCACGACCAGCACCGGTATCCCCTCCCTCTCCCGGATCTCCCTTACCTTCTCGAAGACGGTCACCTTCATCACCGGCGCCAGCCCCACGCTCGGCTCGTCCAACATCAGTAGCCTCGGCCTGGACATGAGGGCCCTCGCGATGGCGACCATCTGCTGCTCGCCGCCGCTGAGGGTTCCCGCCATCTGGTTCCACCTCTCCCTGATGAACGGGAAGATCTCGAAGACCTTCTCCAGGTCCCTCCTCACGCCCTCCCTGTCCCTTCTCAGGTAGGCTCCGGCCAGGAGGTTCTCACCGACCGTCATCTCCGGGAAGAGCCTCCTACGCTCCGGGCAGAGGACCAGACCCCTCCTCACCCGCTCGTGGACCGGTAGCGACGTCACGTCAACGCCGTCGTAGAGGATCCTGCCCTCGTGAGGCCGAACTATCCCGGCGATCGTCAGGAGCAGCGTCGACTTCCCGGCGCCGTTCGGGCCTATCACCGAGACCACCTCGTCCTCGTGCACCTCGAGCGAGACCCCGTGCAGGACCTCCGACCCTCCGTACCCGGACCTCAGGCCCTCGACCTTCAGCATCGTCCGCATCCTTCCTCACCCACCGCCTACTTCCCATAATTTAGTTCCGAGCTCTTCCGGAATGACCTTATGACCGGCCCAGCCGATCCGTCTCCAGGAGGGTTTGCGCGGAGAGGTGATCTGCCTCGGGATCGAGTCGTCGGCCCACACCTTCGGCGTCGGCGTAGCCACCTCCTCCGGAAGGATACTCGCGAACGAGCTGGCGGTTTACAGGCCGGTTGACTCCGGGATACACCCGAGGGAGGCGGCGCAGCACCACGCCTCGGTGGCCCACGAGGTCCTAGAGAGGGCCCTCGAGAGGGCGGGGATCGGGCTGAGGGAGGTCGACGCGGTTGCCTTCACCGCAGGACCTGGTCTCGGGCCCTGCCTGAGGACCGGTGCGACCGTCGCGAGGGCTCTGGCGTACCGCCTCAACAGGCCTCTGGTCGCGGTCAACCACGGAGTGGCCCACATCGAGATCGGCCGGCTGTCGACCGGCTTCAGGGACCCGGTGGTGCTCTACGTGGCAGGAGGGAACACGCTGGTGACCACCCACAACGCGGGAAGGTACAGGATACTCGGTGAGACGCTCGACATAGCGGCGGGAAACTGCCTCGACGCCTTCGGCATCAAGGTCGGGATAGGACCGATGCCTGCGCCGGAGCTGCTGGCCTCAAGGGGAGAGAGGTACGTGCCCCTGCCGATGAAAGTGAAGGGCATGGACGTCTCCTTCAGCGGCCTCCTCACGCGGGCCCTCTCCCTCGCAAGGACCGGCCACAGGGTCGAGGACCTCTGCCTCTCGCTCACCGAGGCCGTTTACTCGATGCTGACCGAGGTCCTGGAGCGCGCCCTTGCCCTGACCGGGAAGAAGGAGGTCCTGGTGGTGGGAGGGCTGGCGAGGAGCAGGCGGCTCTCCGAGATGGTCTCCAGGATGGTCGGGCTGCACGGCGCCTCGTTCCGTCAGATACCCGACGACCTGCTCGGCGACAACGGGGCCATGATCGCCTGGACAGGTCTCCTGATGTACCTCCACGGCATGACGGTTCCGATAGAGGAGAGCAGGGTGAGGCCTAGGTACAGGATAGACGAGGTGGAAGTCCCTTGGATGGCGGACCCTTCGAGGAGCTGAGGGTGCTTCAGGTGGGCGCGGAGGCGGTGGTGAGGCTCGTCCGGTGGAACGGCCTGCTGCTCGTCGCGAAGACCAGGGTCCCCAAGCCCTACAGGAGGCCGGAGGTCGACCACCAGATCAGGACCGAGCGGACGGAGCGGGAGGCGAGGATCATGCACAGGGCGAAGCGGTTGGGCGTTCCGTGTCCCTCCGTCGTCCATTTGGAGCTCTCCACATCAACGATCTACATGCAGTACGTCCTCGGCGACGACCTGAGGTCGGTTCTGAGTAGACGGGAGGGCGACATACCGTCCATTGCGAGGGCCCTCGGCGCCTACGTCGCTCGTCTCCACTCCGCCGAGCTCTACCACGGAGACCTGGTGCCTTCCAACGTGATCGTTCAGCGCGGCAAGCCCTACCTGATCGACTTCGGCCTCTCGGGGCACTCCCCAGACATCGAGGAGCACGCGATCGATTACCACCTCCTCGACCGGAGCCTAAGGTCCGGCTACCCGGAGATCGCCGACGCCTTCATGGAGTCCTTCAGGTCGGGCTACGAGGAGGTGGCTGGCCCCCTCAGGACGAGGGAGGTGCTGGAGAGGGTCGAGGAGATCAGGGCGAGGGGGAGGTACGTGGAGAGGGTAGAGGACTGATGCGGAGTAATCGGCTAAGGTTGAAGTGCGGCCCCCGCGGTCCTGATGCGTGTCGGAGGCGTTCAGGAAGGCCCTCAGGACCCTGACATACGGGCTGTACGTCGTCACGAGCAGGTCCGGTGGTGAGCTCTCCGCGGCCACGGTGAACTTCCTGACGCAGACGAGCTTCAACCCGCCGCTGGTGGTGGTGGCGCTCAAACGCGATAGCGGCCTCCAGCGAGCCGTAGAGAGTTCCAGGTCCTTCGCGGTGAACGTCCTCTCGGCCGACCAGAAGCAGCTCGCAGCCGACTTCTTCAAGCCCGTCAAGGTGGAGGGGAACAACATCAACGGCCACCCGTTCAGGCTCTCCAGGACCCTCTCTCTGCCGGTTCTGGAGGAGTGCCCTGCCTGGTTCGAGTGTCAGGTGGTCGAGAAGGTCGATCAGGGAGACCACGTGATCTACGTGGGTAAGGTGGTCGACGGCGAGCTCGTGAGGCAGGCAGACCGGTACCTCGTCATGTGGGACACCGGCTGGTACTACGGCGGCTGAGGGGGCCGGGTTGGTCCTGAGGTTCGTAACCACCAACGACGGCAAGTGGCTCGAGGTCTCGCTGGTCTTCGCGGAGCACTCCGTCAGGGTGGAGCGGATCAACGCCCGCGTCCTCGAGATCCAGTCCGACGATCTGGCGGAGATCGCCAGGACCTCGGCCCTCGACGCCTACGCGAAGTTCGGGGGAGACGTGGTCGTGGAGGACGCTGGGCTCTTCGTGGAGGCGCTGAACGGCTTCCCTGGACCCTATTCCTCGTACGTCTTCAGGACCATCGGCATCGATGGGTTGCTACGGCTGATGCGAGGTGCCCGGGACAGGTCGGCCGTCTTCAGGTCCGCCGTCGCCCACGTCGACCGGGAGGGCAAGGTGAGCGTCTTCCTCGGCGAGGTGAGGGGCTTCATAGCGGAGAGTCCGAGGGGCACCGGCGGGTTCGGGTTCGATCCGGTCTTCGTTCCAGAAGGGTCGGAGCGGACCTTCGCGGAGATGACTCCCGAGGAGAAGAACCTCAGGTCGCACAGGGCCAAAGCGGTCAGGGAGCTGATCAGGAACCTCAGGTCCATCGCTTAGGTGGTGAGGTCCGTCTCCCTCAGCGCGATGCGGGTGATGTAAAGGCCGTCCTCCATCGGCGTCATGAAGATCTTGTCCGAGTGGATCAGCGATAGGCCGTTCAGGAACTCGTGCGCCTCCTTCGGCGTCATCAGCAGGTTGTTCTCCAGCAGCAGGAAGGAGGTTGCGACCTCGAGCGTCTTGACGTTCACCGGCTCCCTCCCGTCCCTCGAGAGCTGCCGGAACGCTGTCAGCAGTGCCTGGAGCGACATGCCCCTGGGAGGCGACTTCACGTACTTCAGGTAAACGGGTGCGATGTTGGCGAAGAGCTGGTCAGGGAGCGAGGAGGGCGGGAAGCCCAGCACCTTCCTGAAAATGGAGGAGTTGTTCCTGAGGAGCTCTGAGACCGCATACCTTCCGCGCCTCACCTTCGATAGCAGGTCGAGGTCCACCAGCCACTCGAGCCTCGGAGGTGCGACGTGCCGGTACTTCGCGTATAGCGGGGACCTGATCCACTCGGACTTCCTCCCGAAGCTCTCCCTGAGCTCCCTGAAGCGCTGGGCCTCCTCAAGCTTCTGCATCAGCTCCGCCCTCCTCCTCTTCCCGGCCGAGCTCATCAGCGTCCTCAAAACCTCCGGGTAGACCTCCTCCATCAGGAAGATCATCGCCTCGTTCCTGGTGAACTCGCCCCTCTCGATCGCGAACTCGAGGAGCCTCTTCGTCATCAGGTGGTCTCGCTGGAGGACGACGTACAGCATCAGGAACTTCTCGACCGGGTTGAGCGATATCAGGTCCCTGTGGCTCAGCTTCACGTCTCCCCTGACGTACGCCGAGAACTTCGCCGACGACTTCATCGCCATGTATATCCTACCCCATGTTCCGAGCCCGCCGGTCCTCTCGCCGCCGACGAAGCCCAGGTCCCTCGCCAGGGTGACGTAGTTCCTCGCGGTCACCGGGTTCCTGATGAAGCCGGTCAACTTCTCCTCGGACTGGTCGACGAGCGGGGTGCTCTGCACGAGGCTGTGGAGCATGGCCGCTATGTACTCCAGGGTGGTGCCCTCACCGAGGGATGCGGCTATCGCCGTGATGGCCCTGAGGTATCCGAGGCGGCAGACCTCTCCGTGCGTCTCCACGATCACGTCCATCACCTTTTCCTCAGCTCCAGGACCACCTCCCTCCCCACGCCCTGCGACCTGTCCAGGTACATCAGGTACTTCCGCTCCTTCGGTATCTCGTCGGCCACTATCCTGATCGGTTCAAACCCGACCCTCTCCGCGACGGGGAGGAGGAGTTCCGCCATGTTGATCAGCACCCCCTTCAACCTGACCACGCCGAGGACCAGGACACAGGCTCCTCCCCTTTTCAGGACCCTGTGCGACTCCCTGAGGACCTCCTCCATGAACTCGAGGAACTTGGGGACGGAGCTGGTGTGGAAGAGCCTCTTGGCTACCTCACGGTAGTCGTGGCCGAGGAACCAAAGCCTGAGCCAGTTGTCCCACGCGTAGGTCTGCATGCTGAAGTAGGGCGGCGAGGTCACGATCAGGTCCACCGACTCGTCTCCGAGAGGCAGCGACCTGGCGTCGACGTTGAACGCATCACCCCTCACGCTCGGGATCCCCTCGCAGAGCACCCTCCTCGCCCTCATCAGGATGCAATCGGGAACGTTCCTCTCCGGCTTCCTAAGGCGCAGCTCCCTGACCGACCTCTTGACGTATCCGGGCGACATCGAGAAGGAGTGGGAGCACTTGACCGATAGCGAGTCGCTGGATGAGCCGTGCAGGATTCCCAGCATCACCGCGCTCACGAACCAGTCCACGTCCTCCTCAGGTTCCCTCAGCAGCTCCCTGACGGCGAGTATCTGCCTGAGCGTCCTCCTGCTGTAGAAGACCTCCACCTCCTCCGGAGCATCGGAGGATCTGTAGCCCTCGATGAAGCGCCTGTTCCTCTCAACCCACCCCTTCACCTCCCCGAACGTCACCGGCCTCACCTTAGCCCTGGTCAGGATGTACGCCTCGGGCGCTAGGTCGTTGCCGATGCCTATTCTGCCTCCCAGGCAAGCCTCCAGGGGCGCCGTCCCCTTCCCGGAGAACGGGTCCAACACAACGCCTCCAGGTGCCGAGCAGCGCTCGATGTACCACCTCGCCAAAGCCGGTGGGAAGGAACCGGTCCGTGAGCATAGGGAGTGGAGTGGGTGGCTTTTCCTCTTCTCAGTTTTCCAACCGCCCTCGAGTTCGTAGCTCGAGACGTACTCTACGAACCTCTGCATCGGTCTTCGGGCTCAATTGGCCACAAACCCACTATAACCGTGATAGATTTCGCCCACCAGCACCATATTATTGTCAGATGCGGGATGATATACGAGGATTCCCTGCGGATCACATGACCTTTCCCAAAAATTCCGTAGGACCTCAGGAAACCAATTCCCGGATATGACCGTCGGAGTTCAGGACCTTGGTCGCCGGATAGAGTATAATGCCAGTGCGGCACTGGCGGCTAAGACGGCAACAGCAACGATTCCGAGTTCGAGCAACGACAGCAGCGAGTCCAGCACGCGGACGTAGGGGACGGTGAAGGTTGATGACGCGGACACCATTTTGCGCTCCACGTAATCCCTGACGGTTACCTCCACCACATACGGGGAGAGGCGCTCGGGAAGGCCCGTGAACTCGACCCTTCCGGTCAGATCGGTGATACCCATGCGGTAGGGAGATGGTCCGAGGAGGACCCTGACGTTGGCTCCCGGAACAGGCGTGCCGAACAGGTCTATCACGTCCACCGCGATCCGGACGGTCCTCACGGTGATCCTGATGGTCTCGCCACGGTGATGGACGACGCCCGAGCTCAGGACGTTTCCGAAACCGTCAGCGACCCTGAAGGAGTAGTTGCCGAAGGGGACTGGAACTCCTGTGGAGAACTCGCCGTTCCTCACCTGGCCTGTCACGGATGCGTTCCCATATGTCAGGGAGATGGAACCTGAGAAGGGCGCGCCGTAGTCCCAGACCACCGAGACCCTGAGCCTCGCCAGCGGCAGAACCAGCCGGTCCTCCTTCGCGAGGGACGAGACCCTTTCGGTCAGCCGCAGCAGATCCGCGCTCGTGTTGAGGAAGCGGTAGGTCACGGAGAGCTCGAGCTGAACGTCCGGGACTAGATCGAGCGTAACGGAGCGGCCTGTGCCCTCCTTTCTGAGGCCGGCCCCCGATGCACGCCACGAGACGTCGACAGGGTTCCCCTCGGCGTCCACGAAGCTCAGATCCAGCCTGTAGACCGATGCCGGGAGCACCCGTTCCTGGTCGTCAGCGACCACGAGCTCGCCCGTGAAGACCTCCGCTCCCCTGAACGTGACCGAGATCCGGTGTGGTCCCTCAGGGACCAGGTCCAGAGCTATCGAGCCGCCCACTAACTCGAAGCTCGCGCCGTCGACCCTGACCGTTCCCTCCGGCAGGGGCCTGCCGTCTGCGGTTCGGGCCTCGAGCCTCACCCTGAACAAAGGCATCCGGACCGTAACACCCTCGCCATCGCCAGGCCTCGCGGTGGCCTCGCTGACCAGCGCCGTTCCCAGCGACGACTTGACGCTGACCCTGATGCGGTAATCGATCACGGGGATCTGGGCCAGAAGGACCTTCCCATCGGGTGCGGTGAGCGAGGCGAGGACCTCTCCGCTTGGGGACATCATGACCTCCACGTTCGCGGGCACCGGCCTCCCCTTGCCGTCCACCACCGAGACCTTCAGGTCGTCGAGCCTCGCGACCGCGTCCAGGTTTGGCTCCCTGAAGCCGTACGTCGGGTGATATCCCACGTAGAGCGAGGAGCTGAAGACCTCGATCCCGAGTCTTCTGACGGAGACCGAGTAGTTGCCTCGAGATATCAGCGGGAACTCGGCCTTGCCTTCACCGGTCGTGGTCACCGAAACCGGCCTCCATTCCTTGGCGTAGATCACCTCGATCGGCGAAAGGGTCACGTCAGCTCCCTGGACAGGCTTGCCCTTCGAGTCCCGCACGGAGACCCTCACCGTGTACAGTTCGGTCCTGATGGTTCCGGAAGCCGCAAGTTCCCTCGCTTCGACGTCGAGCACGGCTACCGTGATCGGCTCCTCTACGACCGGTGTCTGGAAGAGCACGTAGGCCCTGTAGCTGTACTGGTCGGGGAGCCTCCTGATCAATAGCCTACCGTCAGGTCCCGTTCGGAGCTCGAGCGAGAAGGGGTAGACGTGGGCCTGTAGCCGAAGAGTCGCAGAAGGCAGTGGCCTCTCGCCGTAGCTGTCGGTGATCAGGAGCTCGAAGGTCCTGAACGGCTCTATCCTGACCGATCCGGTCACCACGACCTCCCTCAGACCGAACGGCCCTCCGAAGGTGTACTGATCCCTTGTGACGACCGCGTCCAGCTCGACGACCGGGGTGGAGGGCACCAGGAGCTCCGAGTCGATGTCCTTCGGCACCTTGAATGCGAACGAGAGGTCGATCCTGAAGCCTGAGGTGGAGCCGGTGACGACGTACCCGAGCACGTCGAACGGCGGTAGCGTCCTCCCCACGACGACCTCGGAGCTGTAGGACCTGCCGTAACCCGGCCATGTGAACCAGACCCTGGCCTTCTGGACCTGAGCGTTACGGCCCGTGCAGTAGTCGTAGACGAAGACCGTTAGGTTGAACCGGACGACGCTCCCGAAGAGCTGGCTTGAATTCTCTGCGATCAGATAGTTCCCGATGAGGTTCAGCCCCTTCAGCTCCTCGAGCCTTGCCCTGATGGCCTCGATCTGGGGCTCCTCGACGTTCCTGACGAAGTCGTGCCTGGTGTAGTCGAGCTTGGCCATCCGGACCCTGTTCACGCACTCGGTGTTCATCACCGAGACGAGGATCGTCCCTTCCTCTCCTGGGTAGAGCGTGCCGGTTACGTTGGCGCGGAAGCTCCACCTGGGCTGTGCGGACGCGGGCTCGGTGAGGAGGACCAGCGAACCGAGAGCCAGCAGAAGGGAGAACACCAGAAGCGCGAACGAGGCGACGGAGGGACCTGATGATCCCCGCAAGAAGGGTCACTCCCCTAGGTGCCGGAGGATGAGCGCGGCCACAGCGGCGTCCTGCACGGCGATCCCCACGCTCTTGAAGACCGTCACCTCCTCGTCGTTCTCCCTCCCTTTCTTCAGGCCCGCGACGACCTCGCCTATCTCGGCCCTGACGTCCTCCCACCGCATTAGCCCCTTGGCGACCGCCTGGATGATGTCCCCCGCCTCCTCCTTAGCGGCCTCGAGCGAGTCGACGTAGACCTTCGACGATGCGACCAGCTCCGCCTCGAGCTCGGCCATGTCCGGAGTGAAGGCGCCTATCGCGGAGAAGTGCGTACCAGGCCTGACCCACTGCTTCTTCACGAAGGGCGTCCTCGAGGTGGTCGCGGTGATCACCACGTCACTTCTCCTGACGACCTCCTCCGCCGTATCCGAAACCCTGACCTCGAGCCCCAGCTCCCTCGAGGCCTCGGAGGCCAGCTCCTCGGCCCTCTGCCTCACGACGTCGTACGCCCTCACCGCGCTGCAGCGCATCACCTCCGCCGCAGCCCTCAGCTGCCACCTGGCCTGGTACCCGCAACCGATGATGCCGAGGTTCTCCGCGTCCCTCCTGGCGAGGTGCTTGATCGAGACCGCAGTCGCCGCACCGGTCCTGAGCCCCGTGGCCGCCCTGGCCTCCGCGAGCACCTTGGGCTCACCGGTCCTGGGATCGGAGATGAGAAGCGCCGCGAAGATCGTGGGCAGGCCCCTCGAGGGGTTATCGGGATAGACGGTGACGTACTTGACGCTGTAGACCTCCAGCTCAGGGACGAGGCACGGCATCAGCAGGATCGCGCCGTTGTGCTCGGGGACGTCGGTCCTGACGCGCTGTGGCATCCTGACGCGCCTGAGGCTGTAGAGCGCGAACCCCCTCTCCACCGCATCGATCACCTCCCTCATCGGTATGGCCGAGGCCACCTCGTCGTCCCTGACGAACCTCATCGCTCCAGAGGTCTCCGTCCTGCTAATATCATTTTGATGGGACGAAAGGCCTCCTTCAGCGCCGCGAGAACCTGACCGCCTCCCTCACCAGCGCCTCGTGGAAGGCGGTGCTCCCCGAGAGCTCGGGGTGGAAGGTGGTCCCGTAGACGGCCTCCTGCCGCACCGCGACCGGCCTATTGCCGTAGCTGGCGAGGACCTCGACGCCCTCCCCCACCTCGAGGATCGACGGGGCCCTGATGAAGACGGCCCTGAACCCCCTTGCTCCGAGAGCGGGTATGTCCAGCTCGACCTCGAAGGACTCGCGCTGCCTGCCGTAGGCGTTCCTCTCGACGAGGACGTCCAGAACCCCAAGAAGAGGTTGGCCCGTCTCGCCGACGACGCGGTCGTAGACGCGCTTGGCGAGGAAGATGAGCCCCGCGCACGTCCCCAGCACAGGCATCCCCTCCAGCACCCTCCTCCTGATGGCGTCCAGCGCACCCGTCCTCTGGGCGAGCCTCCCCATCACGGTGCTCTCGCCTCCGGGTATGATCAGGGCGTCGAGGCCCTCCACCTCCTCCGGCAGCTTGACCGTCACCACCTCTCCGGGTACCCCAAGCCTCCGAAGCGCCTCCCTCGTGGCCGCCAGGTGCTCCTCCACGTCGCCCTGGAAGGTCGTGACGCCGATCCGGACCATGCCGCTCCAGTAACGGCCGGACCTCCTCCGGTATTATGCTTATCCGTGCGGCCCGTCGACCGCGTAGAGGTGGCACCCTTATTCGGCGGCCGGTCGGTGGAGGGAGGGATGGAGAAGGTCCGGGAGGAGCTCGAGGCGGCAGGCTCCTTCAAGGAGGTGTTCAGGTTGGTGAAGCGCGTGGTCGAGGAGAAGCTGGGCCTGAGGAGGGCTGGCCTGATGCTGGTCCTCGCGGACGCTCCGGCCTACGTCCTGGCCTTCCACGGAGTCGGCACCAACTTCATCGTCGTCAACAGGAGGGTGCTGGGCGCGCTGCTCTCCTCCGGCCTCCCGAGGGTCCGGCTGAACTCGTACCTCTTTACGGTTCTACTCCACGAGTACCTGCACTCGCTGGGGTTCCTCGACGAGCAGGAGGTCAGGAGGCTTGTGGCCGAGCTGACCAGGGAGGTCTTCGGGGAGGACCATCCCGCCTACGAGGCCGCTCTCAGGCCGCTCGACGAGATGACCGTGAGGAGGCTGATGGAGGCTTCCCACCAGATCGGTGAAGGAGAGCCGGTCCTGGTGAGGGACTTCGACGACGAGAACCTGACCTACGTCGCCTGAGCCTGCGCCAGATCCACTTCCCTGGATATCGGGCGGCCGATCAGGCAGTAGGGCCTCGCCTCCTCCACCACCACCTCCACCCACCTTCCGAAAAGAGATCTGGCGTCGGGCGACCTGATCACGACGGGCCTGTAGTGGTCCGTCCTTCCGATGACCTCGCCCTTCTGGCCCACCTCGTCGATCAGAACCGGCCCGCTCCACCCGATCCACTTGGACATGTTACGGAGCGCGATCTCCTCGCAGAGCTCCGTGATCTCTCTGCTCCTCCTGTTGACCACCTCAGGCCGAAGCTGCCTGAGCTTGGCCGCCTCGGTCTTGGGCCTGGGGAAGAAACGGGAGATGTTGACGAAGTCCGGCCTCGTCCTCTCGAGTAGCCTCAGCGTCATCTCG
Source organism: Candidatus Calditenuis fumarioli (assembly GCA_030059665.1). Taxonomy (GTDB): domain Archaea; phylum Thermoproteota; class Nitrososphaeria_A; order Caldarchaeales; family Calditenuaceae; genus Calditenuis; species Calditenuis fumarioli. Next base: position 55,974 of record JANVYR010000001.1, on the reverse strand, counting down.
AAGTCCTCCTCTTCCTCTGTCGGGTAGCCCACTATGACGTCGGTCATCAACGTCATGTCCGGGATGGCTGACCTGAAAGCGGAGACGTACTCCTCGAAGTCCGCGACGGTGTATCCCCTCCTCATGTCCCTGAGGACCTTGTCGCTTCCAGACTGGACGCAGAGGTGGAGGAACTTGAAGACGTGGACGTCGAGGTACGCCTCGATCAGCTCCTGCAGCTCGAGCTTCCTGAAGTGTAGCGGGTTCATCATCCCGACCCTGATCCGGTAGTCGCCCTGGACGTTGCACGTGATGCTCCTCAGCAGCTCAGCGAGGTTCGTGCCGATGTCCCTTCCGTAGGCCGACATGTCCTGTGAGGTCAGCCAGATCTCCTTCACCCCCTCCGCGACCGCTGCCCTGACCCTCTCCCGGATGGTAGCAGGCCTGTAGCTGAAGAGCGTGCCGCGGGCGAGCTTCGTCTGGCAGAAGGTGCAGGAGGAGAGGCAGCCGCTTGAGACCTCGACGATCTCGACCACGGGGTTCGTCCTCACGCTGGGCAGGAGGGTCTTCTCGGCACGCCTACCGTCGAGAACGGACGCCCTTCCGCCGGAGAGCGCGATTTCTGCCACACGGACGACCTCGTCCACCGCGTCTGGACCCAGCAGGGACGCCCTCGGGTTGATCCGCTCGACAAGCTCCGGCTGCGCCTTGGCGAAGCACCCCGCAACGATCAGCGGCTTCCCGTATCCGGAGAGCGTCGCGATCCTGTGGACCATCCGGTTGGCGGTGGGCGTCTTGACCGTGCAGGTGTTGATCAGGAGGAGGTCTGCCTGCTCCGGCGACGACGCCTCCTCGTACCCGGCCCTCGCGAGGAGGGCCTTCATGATCTCGGTGTCGTGGAGGTTCGCCGCGCATCCGTAGCTCTCGACGTAGACCTTCGGCATTTCCTGTCCGTCACCCGTCAGACCTAATGGGCCATTTAACCATCTGTTCCTAAGTGACGCAGGTCAGCCGGGCTGCTGTGCCCCCAGAATCACCCTCCGTATCTTCTCCTCGTCCAGCCCGAGCAGCGATGAGAGCTGAGGGAGGAGGTCCTCGCCGGGGACGTGCGGGGACATCTGACGCCAGAGGAGCCTCGCGCTCTCGTACCTGCTCCACGGATAGAGGATCCAGTGGGAGGTCATGAGGACGTAGTAGTCGGGGACGAACTTCGTCCAGGGCTTGATGTGGAGGACCGAGGTCTTCAGCTCGGCCGGGTCAGATGAACTCCGGATGAGGGAGTGGGCCGTCATCAAAGTCTTCCCCTCGTCAGAGACGTCGTCCACCAGCAGCACCCTCTTTCCGGTGAGCTCCTCGAGGGAGGGCCTGTGGTAGACAACCGGCGTGCCTCTGGACTTGACGCCGACGTAGCTCCGGATCCCCAGCGGTATCACGTCCTCAACGTCCATCACGTCGGACAGCAGGTTGGCCACGAAGAGCCCTCCCCTCAGGATCCCCACGATCACCTCGGGCCTGAAACCCGATGACGCGATCTTGCTGGCCAGCTCCTCGACCCCCGAGACGATGTCGTCCCAGTCCAGGAGGAGGAAGCGTTCCTTCCCGAGCGAGACCTCCCTGCCCATACCGCGATGTTCCCAAATCCCGATAATAGGCTTGTCCGTTAAATCGGTTCCGGTGAGGTGAGCTCAGCCCTCGATCTTCGCCCTGAGGAAGTCCGGCAGAACTCCCTTCTGTGCCAGCTCCAGCGCCTGGTTTTTGGTGAACCTCCACCATATGTCGCCCCGCTTGTCGCTCTGGAAGTCCCAGGGGCTGACCGCCACCAGGTCTCCCTCCTTTATCCAGATCTTCCGCTTCAGCTGGCCCCGGATCCGGCAGAGGCGCTGCTTCCCGTCGGAGCACTCGACCAGCGCGTTGTCGTATCCCACGAGCTTCACCACCACGCCGTAGACGTCTCCCGGTCCCAGCTCTGGCATCTGCTCCAGCTCCTTCGGCTCGGAGATGATCTTCCTCTTCCCCATGGCTTCCGACGTGATATCGCCTAACCACGAGATATACGGTTCCCTTCCGGTCCTCCTGCGGGAAGGAGCGCGCTAAGGTCATAAGACGAGCTGGGGGAGACCTGCAGGGCGCGATGAAGCACAAGAAGTCCGAGAACTTCTCGGAGTGGTACCTGGAGGTGGTCGAGGAGGCGGGGCTGGCGGGGTACGCGCCGGTGAAGGGGACGATATACCTGCTCCCCTACGGGTACGAGATCTGGGAGCTGATCAGGTCCCACCTGGACAGGAGGTTCAGGGAGACGGGCCACAGGAACGCGTTCCTGCCGGTGCTGATACCCGAATCGCTATTGAGGAAGGAGGCGGAGCACTTCAAGGGCTTCACGCCCGAGGTCTTCTGGGTCACCCATTCGGGCGACGACCCGCTGGGAGAGAGGCTTGCGGTGAGGCCCACTTCTGAGACGCTCTTCTACGCCACCTTCGGAGCCTCGATAAAGAGTTGGAGGGAGCTCCCGGTACTGGTGAACTTCTGGAACTCCGCTCTCAGGGCCGAGATCAAGTCCACCAAGCCCTTCATCCGCACCTCCGAGTTCCTTTGGCAGGAGGGTCACACGATCCACGCGACGAAGGAGGAGGCGGAGCAGGAGGTGATGAGGATGCTGAACGTCTACAGGGAGGTCGTGGAGGAGAAGCTGGCGATACCGGTCCTCGCGGGGTACAAGTCGGAGCTGGAGAAGTTCGTGGGGGCGGTTTACACGACGACGCTCGAGGCTGTGATGCCCGACGGCAAGGTCCTCCAGATGGCCACGTCCCACAACCTCGGCCAGAACTTCACCGTCCCCTTCGAGGTCAGGTACCTGGGGCCGGACGGACAGATGCACTACGCGTGGAGCACCTCGTGGGGCCTCTCTTGGCGCGTCATAGGGGCCGTGATCATGGTCCACGGAGACGACCGGGGCCTCAGGCTGCCGCCGGAGATAGCTCCGATCCAGGTCGTGGTGATCCCGATACATTACCGGGACGAGGAGAGGGCCGCGGTGATCGAGAAGTGCAGGGAGGTCGTGCGCCGGCTCTCGGAGGCAGGCATCAGGGTCCACCTCGACGACAGGACCGAGTACACTCCGGGGTGGAAGTTCAACGAGTGGGAGCTGAAGGGCGTGCCGCTGAGGGCCGAGATCGGGCCCAAGGAGGTCGAGGGCGGTAGGGTGACGCTGGCAAGAAGGGACACGCTGACGCGGGTGACCGTTGGCGATGGGGAGCTGGTCGACGCCGTGCGGAGCCTCTTGGCCGAGATACAGCGGTCCCTTTACGAGGCTGCCAAGAAGTTCCTGCTCGAGCACATAACCGAGGTCAGGTCGCTCGAGGAGTTCTCAAGGGCCCTCGAGGAGAAGGGCGGCTTCATCAAGGCGTCCTACTGCGGATCGAGGGAGTGCGAGGCCGCGATCAAGGAGCTCACGGGCGCCACCGTCAGGGTCATACCCTTCGAGCCGGAGCCGATCCTCTCGAAATGCATCTACTGCGGCGGAGAGGCGAGGGTCACCGCCTACTTCGGGAGAGCCTACTGACCGGTCGGGTCATCGCCGCGCTCCGCGCCCCAATTTTTACAGGAACGGAGCGCATTTGCATAAACCTGTGTAATGACGTGTCCAATACCTTTATCCACCGCGGTGAACGTGTAATTGCGCTATGACGGAAAAATCCGGTACGGACCGGAGGAGGATCACCAGGAGGGAGTTCCTCGGCGTCTCAACGGGTGCCGCGGTCGGAGGTATCGTGGCCGCCGGAGTCATAGGCGGCATAGCTGGCTACCTCGCCGGCCAGTCGGCAGCCCCTCCGAGGGCAGTCACAACCACGGTTACGCAGGCAGCGGCCGAGAGGACCGTAACGGTGCAGAGGACCGCCACTGTCGAGAGAACGGTCACGGCGCCGCAGGTCACGGAGCTGAAGGTCGGCTACATCTACGTGGGGCCCGTCGGCGATTACGGCTGGAGCCACGCCCACGATCAGGGCAGGAAGTGGGCTGACCAGAGGTTCCCAGCAGCCAAGTCCGCGTACATCGAGAGCGTTCCCGAGCCTCAGGCGGCCAGCGCGATCGAGTCGCTCATCACCAAGGAGAACGCGAAGCTGATCATCACAACCAGCTTCGGCTACATGGACCCGACGGCCGAGATGGCGGCGAAGTATCCAGATCGCTACTTCGTCCACATATCGGGTTACAGGAGCGGTGCCGCGGGGAACGCGCCGAACAACATGAGCTCGGCCTTCGCGGAGTTCTACCAGCTTTACTACCTCAACGGCCTCGCCGCAGGAGCCGTCACCCAGACAGGTGTGGTGGGATACGTCGCAGCACACCCGATACCAGAGGTGGTGAGGCACATCAACGCCTTCGTCCTCGGGGCCAACTACGCTTACAAGAAGAGGACCGGGAAGAACATCAAGGCGTACGTCGTCTGGCTCTTCTCGTGGTTCGATCCAGCGAAGGCTAGGACCGGGGCAATATCGCTGATCGAGGAGAAGAACGCTGACGTGCTAGCCTACACGGAGGACAGCCCGACGGTCCTCCAGGTCGCAGAGGAGTACACGACCCAGAAGGGGAAGAGGGTCTGGAGCTTCAGCCACTACAGCGACATGAGGCAGTACGGCCCGAACGCGCACCTGACAGGCCAGGTGGTCAACTGGGGCCCACTCTATCTCGAGTTCTACAGGATGGTGGCCACCAACACCTGGCAGTCAGTTGACATCTGGACGAGGATCGGCGACTACGTGCCCTACAGGTGGAGGAGGCCGGTCGACAAGAGCACCGCTGGCCAGCCCGAGGGAACGGTCTACCTCGCTCCCCTTAACCCGGCGATCCCGAGCGAGTGGCAGGCCGAGATCAAGCGGAGGTACGAGCAGATGAAGGAGCTGATCTTCGAGCCCTTCTCACCGGAGGGCAACCTCGGGGAGCCGATAAGGGACCAGTCCGGAGAGGTGATGGTCGACGGCAAGACCTACGTCGTCAGCAAGCGCAGCGGCGAGAGGAGGGAGGGTGGCAGGCTGGACAGGGACGCGCTGTGGGAGATGGACTGGTTCGTTGAGTACATCCTGAGCGAGCTGCCTCGAGGGTGAGGCTTCCGGTCTGTTGTTGCCCATTTTTCCGTTTCCGCTCTTCCCCCGACGTCACTCGCGATAGTACGGCTTTCCGAGCGCCTCGGGGACGCCCAGCCTTTTCCTCACGCTCTCGACGGAGAGGACGGTCAGGGTCACTATCGCGACGACGTACGGAAGCATCAGCACGAACTGCGGCGTCTGGGCCGCGAAGCCGAAGAGCTGAAGCCTGAACTGGATCACCTCCACACCCCCGAAGAGGAGGGACCCGAAGACCGCCCTGATGGGGCTCCAGGAGGCCAGGATCACCAGGGCCAGCGCGATGAACCCCCTGCCGTTGGTCATCATCTCGACCCAGAAGGGCTGGTAGCCGATGAAGAGGTATGCGCCCGCGAGAGCTCCCATGACGCCGGCGATCACCGAGGTGACGTACCTGATCCTGAAGACGTTGATCCCCAACGAGTCGGCCATCGAGGGGTTCTCTCCTACGGACCTGATGGCCAGACCGATCGAGGTCCTGAAGAGGACGAACCACATGACCACGGCCGCGATTAGGGCGAAGTAGACCAGCGCGTTCTGGGAGAAGAGGACCGGCCCCACAACCGGTATATCCGAGAGGACGGGGACCTTCACGGCCCTGAGGGCCTCGGCCTGCTGCGTGACGATCCTCACCTCCGGGACCTCCGGGTTAAGAGCCCTCATGATCCGCGCCCTTATCGCGGGCTGGGTGAGCAGGCCGCTGAGACCGTAGCCGAAGAGCGTAAGGGCCAGGCCGACCACGACCTGGTTGAGCCGGAGCGTCACCACCAGGAACGCCAGAAGCAGCCCCATCAGCGCGCCTATCAGGACGACCGAGACGAGGCTCAGGAGGTGGCCGAGCGCGTTGGTGAAGACGAAGGCGATCGCCGCGCCCACTATCATCATCCCCTCCATGCCCAGGTTCAGGATACCGCTCCTCTCGGCGTAGATCTCGCCGAGCGACGCGAGCAGGTAAACGGTCCCGAACTGGACGGTCAGGGCCAGTACGCCCTCGATCCAGGAGAGCTCCACCACGCCTCACCACCTCCAGATGATCCGGTACCGCTTGACGAACTCGGCCACGACGATCATCACGAAGATCGTGGACTGGAGCAGCTGAACGGCCGCGAAGGGCAGGTTCAACGTCGCCTGAAGGACGTCGCCCGCAACTATCAGTCCGCCCATGAAGACCGCCGCAGGGATCGCGAGGATCGGGTGAAGGCCTGCGAGGAAGGCTATGATGATGGCGGTGTATCCGTACCCTGGTGAGGCGCGGGGCCTCAGACGTCCGATGATGCCCGAGAGCAGGAAGAAGCCCGCTAGGCCCGCGAGGCCGCCGCTGATCAGGTTCACGAGGAAGTAGGTCCTCGGGATTCGGACGCCAGCGATCCCAGCGATGTAGGGGTTCTCGCCGACGACCTTGACGTCGACGCCGAAGGTGGTGCGGGTCATCAGCAGGTGGGTCAGAACCGCGAGCACCGCAAGCAGCGCCAGGCCCTCATAGGCCTCCCCCATCAGCCCACCGAACCTCGCCTCGGGAGGGAACGGTATCGAGAGCGGGAAGCCGTACCCCCTCGGGTCCCTCCAGGGGCCGTACACCAGGTAGTCGACGAAGAGGATGGCGATGAAGTTCATCATCAGGGTCGTCAGGACCTCGTTGACGCCGAGCTTCGACCTCAGCACCCCACTAAGCGCACAGTAGAGGCCCCCGGCGACGAAGGAGGCAGCGGCCATCGCCGGCAGGAGGGCCCAGCCTGGGATGAGGCCGTAGTAGGCGTGCAGCAGCACGATTCCCGTGGAGGCGAACATCCCCATGAACATCTGCCCCTCGGCGCCTATGTTCCAGAAGTTGGCCCTGAAGGAGACGGTGAGGCCCACGGCAGCCAGCCCGATCGGGACTGAGCGGAGGAACGCCGCGGTGAGGAGCTCCCGCGTGGTGAAGACGGTGGCGATCTGGTGGAGGACGCTCATCGCGTCGATGCCGAGCGCCTGCATCAGGAACGCCGCGAAGAGGAGCGCGAGGGCCAGGAAGACGACCGTCATAGCGAGCGAGACCGAGGCGGGGACCTCGAGCCTCCGCTCGATCCTGAGGGGGATGCGGATTGCCACGTCAATGTAATGTGAGCCAGCTGACAAAAACCTATCACGGAGCTTGAGGGGTTTCATCTGGCAGAGGGAGACTCGCCGATCGCGGGAGCTTGCCTAACTCTCCTGCCGTAGAGGAGCAAAATGAGCGCCGAGAGGGCGAGGCAGACGTGGTAGGTCATCAGCCGCCACTTCAGCACGGCCTCCAGGTCGTCGACGCCGAAGAGGGACCTGAGCGCGAGGTGTATCCCGGCCTCGGTCAGGCCAGCTCCGCCCACGGTAACGGGAAGCGATCCGAGAACGCCGCCGGAGGAGAAGGCGATGACGGCCACGATGAGGTCGATGCCCCAGGAGCTCAGCGCTAGCTGAAGAAGAACCGCGTGGGCGAGCATCACGGCCAACGAGAGGAGCGTCATCGACGCGACGAGCTGGGGTTTCCGGAGGTCCGAGCGGTCATCGGTCCACCCTTCCTCACTCACCGGGCGGTTGAGGCCACCGACCCTGAACCTCGACGTCACCGAGCTCACCCACCCGATCACCCTCGACCTCGGGACGGTGCCCTTCAGGACCACGCTGGAGATCGCGAGCGAGAACGTCAGCTGGACAGACGCGACCGGTATGAGTAAGGCGGCGAGGTGGGCGTTACCGGCCGAGAGGGCTATGGTTCCTGCTACCAAAGCGAAGGGCGCGACGACCATCACGTCGAAGATCAGCTCCGCGAACGCGATCCTGAGGGAGGTCCAGACGCTGAGGCCGAGCCGCGTGAGAACGGCCGTCCTGAAGGCCTCGTCGGCGCCGAAGGGGAAGACGGTCAGCGCGAAGAACTCGCTCGCTCCACGTATAAGCACGGAGCGGGTTAGCTTTTGCCGGACGCCCGCTGCGTTGAGGAGCGCGTGGAGCCTCATGCCCTGCGCGAGGAACCTGAGCCCGTTCAGCGCCAGCGACGTTGCCAGAAGATCCGGCCCCACGTCCATCAGGTCCTCCAGCCCTATTCCCCCGGCCCTCAGCAGGACCAAAGGGATCACTACGCCAGCGATGAGTAGGCCCGCGAGCGGCGACCGGAGGAACCTGCCGATCACGTTCATTTCGTCGCGATCAGGCAGACGGACTGCTGCAAGAAGGTGAGGCTTCTCACCCGGCGGTTGAGAGGCGGGAAGACGTGGAGCTGCGTTGTCACGCTCGAGAGCCTTCTGAAACCGGCCCTCGTCAGGAGCTCGGTCGCGCTCCTCCAGGTCAGGTGGTGCCTGTGCGTCGGGTCCGCGAGGCTGTCGAAGGTGCCGAAGCCGAGCGCATTGGGCGTCACCAGAAGTAGTCTTCCGCCTTCCCTCAGAACGCGGTGGCACTCGGAGGCTGCAGCGTCGATCTCCTCCACGTGCTCCAGCACGTCCATCGCGACCACGGCGTCGAACGATCCGTCCCTGAAGGGGAGCGCTGATGCGGATCCGATGACCTCCGGTCTGCCATGGAGGTCGAGGCCCACGTACTCCACCGCTTCGCAGCAGTTCCTGTAGAGGCGAGGCCCGCATCCGACGTCCAGGACCCTCTCAGCGCCTCTCGAGACCGCACCGACGAGCGCGCATTTGTGAGTCCAGAACCTGTACGGCTCGATCCTCCAGATCCGGGCAAACACCCTAGAGAGCGCCTCCGCGATCAAGGAAGTCCGTGAAGTTGACAGTCCAATCCGGGATATTGGCGTTAGATCGTGCTGGAGTTGAGCGGACGGTGCGGTTCCAGGTCAGGTCCCGAGGACCCACCCCCTCCCTCCCATGTACGCCTTCACGACCTCCTCGGTCTTCGCCACGTTCTCGGGCAGGCCGTCGTAGATGATCCTCCCCTGGTTCATCACCACGACCCTCCTCACGATCCTGAAGGTCTCCCTCAGCCGGTGCTCCACCAGAACGACCGTGGTGCCGTTAGCGTTCGCCTCCCGGATAGCGCCGGTCACCTCCTCCGCCTCGGAGAAGGTCAGGCCTCCCAGGGGCTCGTCCAAGAGCAGCAGCTTCGGCCTCATCGCGAGGGCCCTGGCCAGCTCGAGCTTCTTCAGCTCGCCGTGCGTCAGTAGCGACGCGAGGACGTCCCTCTTCTCCCAGAGCCCGACGGCCCTGAGACTCTCCTCTGCGGCTTCAGGACCTAGTCCCCGCACCCTGCACCCTATCAGAACGTTCTGGAGAACGGTCAGGTTCCTGAGGGGCCTCACGATCTGGAAGGTCCTGATGAGCCCCATCCTCGCCAAATTATACGGCTTCTCGCCGGTCACGTCCCGTCCCATGAAGTAGACCTTCCCCGAGTCGGGCCGCTCGAAGCCCGTGATGAGGTTGAAGAGCGTGGTCTTGCCCGCGCCGTTCGGGCCTATGATCGCCGTCAGCTCGCCCTCCCTGACCGTGAGGTCGACGCCGTTGACCGCAGCGATCCCGCCGAAGGACTTCCTCAGGTCCCGAGTCACCAGGACCTCGCTCAACCTATCACCCGCCTCAGCACGCCCATGAGGCCCTGCGGGAAGATCCTGTAGATCGCGAAGGTGGCTGCGGCGAAGACGAAGAGCCTGGCCGTCGCTATAGCCTCGATCTTCAGCGACTCGAAGAGCGTCTGGATCACGTATGCTCCGATCACCGGTCCGAGGAGCGTGCCCTTCCCTCCCAGAACGCTCATCAGCAGTGGCATGCTCGCCTTCTCCAGCTCGTAGACCGATGGGCTGATGACGCCGTTGAGGTGGGCCCAGTAGGCTCCCGCGAGGCCGGAGAGGAAGGCGCTGATCATCAGCGCGTACAGCTTGACCCTCGGCGTGTCGACGCCAAGGGCCTTCGCTGCCTCCTCGTCCTCCCTCACCGAGATCATCTCCACCCCCAACCGGGACCTGATCACGAACGCGGATGCGACCAGCGATGCGAGCATGAGGAAAAGGCTGCCGAGGTAGACCGCGTAGGAGTCCCTGACAAGGGGCGGTACCCCGAAGATCCCGTCGTGGCCTCCGAGGACGTCCAGAGCGTTCGTCAGCTGGTAAGCAACCGCTGGGAGGACGAGCGTCACCAGCACGAAGTAGTGGCCCCTAAGCTTCAAGCTCGGGAGGCCGACGAGGGCTGCGATGCCGGAGGAGACCGCTGCGCCGATGACCATCGCGACCGGTACCGGTATCCCGTAGCTCTTCGAGAGGATCGCGGAGGCGTAGCCCGCAGCACCGAAGAAGAACGAGTGACCCAGGCTGAGGAGGCCCGCGTAGCCGAAGAGGAGGTTCCAGGCTATCGCCAGTGTGGCCATTATGTTGGTGAGCGTCAGCGGGAAGAGCAGCGCCCTCATCCCAGGCAGCGCTGGTAGCACGGCGAGCACCACCAGCAACGCGATGCCCGCGAGGTGCGAGGGTCTGACGGCTGACATCACTCCAGCGACCTCCCGAAGAGGCCCCTGGGCCTCAGCCAGAGGACGAGGAGGATCATGGCGAGCGCCGCGGCCATCGAGTAGAGCGGGTTGACCAGGTTAGTTATCAGCTGGTAGGAGAATCCTATGATGAAGCTAGCTATGATGGCTCCGAAGAAGTCCCCCATTCCCCCGAGGACCACCACCGCGAAGGCGAGGGTCAGCATCGGCCAGCCCATCGTCGGTGAGATCACCGAGTTGGGAGCCTGAAGAAGAGCCGCTATCCCTGCGAGGGAGCAGGAGAGCGCCAGCGTGAAGGCCATCACCCTGTCGGGGTTGATGCCCATGAGGAGGGCCGCCTCCTTGTCCTGGGCGACCGCCCTTATCGCGAGCCCCATCTTCGTCCGGTAGACCAGGTACCAGAGGACGAGCAGTAGGAGGAACGCGGTGATCGCCGCGGCGACCTGCTGGTTGAAGAGGGAGACTCCGAGGACCTGCGTAGACCCTGGGAAGAGGGCCGGTATAGACCACGGGAAGTTGGTGAAGATCGCAACTATCAGGTACTGTGCCATCAGCGCCACGAGGAACGTGGTCATTATCATTTCCACCTTCTCCTGCAGGCCCCTCACAAGGACCGCGTAATAGCTGATGCCGAGGGCGACCATCGAGGCCACCACAACTACTACCGTCACCGGAAGCGGGAGCAGCAACCTCGTCACCAGGGCGTAGACCAGGTAGGCGGCCGTCGTGTACCAGATCCCGTATGCTGCGTCGATCACCCTCGCCACGCCGAAGACGAGCGAGAAGCCCACGGAGTAGAGGGCGAAGATCAGGCTCGTGACGAGACCGTAGAAGAAAACGACGAGCGGTTCGGCCATGATGCTGTCACTGAGGGCTTACGGGATCAGGAGGTTCTTTATCTCGGGCCAGGTGCTCTCCCAGACGGGGACCAGCTCTCCGTTCTGCCACTGTCCGAAGTACCTGTAGATGTTCTCGTACGTGAAGTCGAGGCCGTGGTTCTCCCTGGAGAACTTGATCCGGCCCATGACGCCGACGTAGTCGGTCTGCTCCAGCGCCTTCACCAGCTCCTCGGCCTGCCATGTACCGGCCCTCTCGAGGGCATCCTTCAGGACGTAGATGGCGTCGTAGGCGTCGATCGCGGCGGTGTTCGGCGTCTCTCCGTACCTCCGCTTGAACTTGTCGATGAACTCGACCGTCTTAGGCGTCACCTGGACCCTGACGGTGGAGGGCCACCAGATGGTTCCCTGAGCCTTGCCCTGCGTCTGGTCCCAGAACCAGGAGAACCCTCCGAGCAGCCCTGGACCGAAGACTATCGGCTTCTTGCACGGCGACCAGTCGTAGTCCTGCCACTGCTTGGTGAAGATTATCCCCGGCGGGCCGGAGAAGAGGAAGACGATCACTCCAGGGCACTGGGCCTTCATCTTGGCGAGGTAGCTGGAGAAGTCCGACTCGGTGGTCGGGTAGAGCTCGGCGTAGACCAGCTTGAAACCGAGGTCGGCGAGGCGCTTGAAGAACGTCGAGTTACCTGCTGGCCTCCCCGCAAGGCCGACGGTCCAGAGGGCGTTCTCAGCCAGGAGGGCCACCTTGGAGACGTCCGGCATCTTCGGGTCCTTCGCGGACATGTCCTTAAGCCGCTGGAGGAAGCCGATGATCAGCGGCCCTGCAGACGACTTGGGGCCTCCTCCGAAGAAGTGGAAGTAGTACTTGTAGTTCTGGTAATCGTCCTTGACCTTGCCCTCGACGATGCCCTGGTTCGACTCAATGTCGAGGTACACGATCTTGTACTGGGAGAGGAGCTGCGTCTGTGCGACGACGACGTCCGTCCTAACGCCGCCGACGATCACTTGAGCTCCGTGGACTTCGATCAGCCGCTTGAAGGCAGCAACACCCTGGTCTACCGGGATCAGCGGGTCCATCTCGTTCGTGTCCTCCGCAACGAGCCTCAGCCTGTAAACTCCGTCCTTGAGCCTGACACCACCCGCGGCGTTGATCTCCTCCACCGCTAGCTCGGCCGCCTTACGCGCGTGGATGCCGACAGGGTTCGTCAGGGGAAGTGAAAGCCCTATGACGATCTCCTTCTGCTGTTGCTGGAACGGGTTCATCACCACGAGGACCGCAGCGGCTATCAGCGCGATCACGATCACGACTCCGACCGCGATGTAAAGCGTCTTCCTCGAGGGTTTTGAGGAAGTGGCCGTCGCCATAGCACTGAGATTCCCCACTGTCCAGCTATTATATCTTGACGTGGCGATCGACCAACTTTTTACCCGGGTCGAGCGAGAAGGCGGGTGAAATGTCGTCAATAGTCGATGGTCTGGACCTGAGCCCCTTCGGAGACGATTACTGGAACGGGTGCGAGGCGCAGGGCAGGTTCCCGGAGGAGTTCTGGAGGCACGTCTCGGAGCGGAGGGTGCCAGGACTGATTCTGTCCCGCGAGAGCGGGGGGCTCGGGATGGGCCTGAGGGAGCTCTGCGAGGCGGTGATGGGCATCGTCTCGTCCGGTGCGGGGATCGGCGTCTACCCCCTGATCAGCAACAACCTCGCGGGGAAGGTGATAGAGTCCTTCGGAAAAGACAGGCACAGGGAATTCCTGAGGGGCCTTGCGGAGGGGCGTTACCTCTGCGGGCTCGCGGTGACCGAGGAGCAGGCCGGATCTGACCCGTCGGGCATCGGGGCACGTGCTCGAAGGTCCGGTTCCGGGTACGTCATCGAGGGCAGGAAGTTCCTCGTGGCTAACCTCATCAGGGCCACGCACTACCTCGTCCTCTGCAGGACCTCCGAGCCTGAGGGCGGTAGGTGGTGGAAGGGGTTGACGCTCTTCCTCCTCGATAAGTCGAGTCCCGGGGTCGAGTTCGCAGTGAGGCCATCGCTCTCTATGGGTCATCTTCCGGTGGGAGAGCTGGTGCTGAAGGGCTGCACGGTGGGAGAGGAGGACGTGATCGGCGAGCCGGGTGCGGGCTGGGTCGCGCTCTCCAGGGCTCTCGTGGCCGACAGGATAGCGTACGGCGCTGTCGGTGCGGGCATTGCTGAGCTCGCGCTCTCGAGGGCCATCAGGTGGGCTTCCTCGAGGAGGGCCTTCGGAAGACCAATAGGCGCTAACCAGGGGGTACAGCTACCGCTCGCGGCGATCAGCGCTAAGCTCTCGGCCCTCAAGGCGTACGTGCTCCAGGTGGCGGAGAGGTTCGATAGAGGTGAATCGGTCGAGGTGGACGCGATGGCTGCCAAGTACCTCGGCGCTGAGGTCGCGATGGAATCGGTCTCGACCGCGATGAGGGTCTTCGCCGGTCACGGCTTCCTAAAGGGGACGACCGTCGAGAGGCTGGTGAGGGAGGTCTGGGTTCTGATGGCGGGGCCGGTCACGCAGGAAATCGCGCTGGCCTACATCGCTCACCGCGGCCTCGGTCTGCCGAGCACCCTCTAGAGCTCGACCTCGCGTCCCACCTTCCGGTCGCGGGCCATCTCGTACAGCCTCAATGAGAAGAACAGGTCTATCGCCGCGAAACCGACGGACTTGTAGACCCTGATCCCCGACGTCACGGGCTCTTTGGATCCCCTGACGACCTCCGGGAGCTCCGCGATCTCATCCTCCCTCAGAACTCCACGACGGAGAGCCTCGATCACGTCTCCCGCCTCCTTCACGACGCTCGCCCTCCTGTCGGCGCAGACGAAAGAGGTCCTCTCGAAGGTGCGCAGGTCCAGCTCCCTCCTGGTGGGCAGTGCTCCGAGGCTCATCACGAGGGCGTCCTCCTCAAGGTCATCGCCGTTCAGGACCGGGGTCGCCGAGTTGGTCGCGGTCAGCACCGCATCAGCTCCCTTCAAGGCCTCCGAGGGCGAACCGCAAACGGTCACCTCGATCCCGAGCAACCGCTCCAGCTCTGCCGCGAAGGCCTCCCTCCTCTCCCTGCTCCTGCTGTAGACCCTGATCGACGACGGCCTCAGCACCTCCTTGAGGTACTCGGCGTTGACCCTCGCCTGATCCCCGCTGCCTATCACCGCGAGGACCTCCGCACCTCCGCTTGAGAGCCGGTCCGCGGCGACGCACGTCATCGCTGCAGTCCTCACCTGCGTCAGCGCGTGGCTGTCTAGCAGGCAGAGCAGTCTTCCGTTGGAGAGGTCGTGAAGCAGCGTCAGGCCCTGCGCGTGTGGAAGGCCAAGCTCAGGGTTCCGCCTGTACTCGTTCACCACCTTCAGCGCCAGCGCGTTAAGGGCCCTCGAGGAGGAGGGCATGAAGAGCCAGACGTACCCTTCACCTTCATCGGCCAGAACGGTCCTCTCGGGGATCCGGTAGTCGCCCTCGTCGAAGGTCCTGAAGAACTCCGTGGCCACCGACAGCGCCTCCCTCGGCCCGATGAGGGACCTCACATCCTTCCCGCTCAGTACCAGGACCACGTCATCTCACCCGATAGGCTGCGAATTAGATCTGCTTCCTTTGCGGCATTGGTTTTTCACATGCGCAACACGCTCATCTACGTGATAGACCTCCCGGAGAGCGAGGACCTCGTGCTCTTGAGGCGCCAGGCACAGGAGCTGATGCGCTCCTACCCCGTCGATTACTGGAGGGAGAAGGACAGGAACCGGGAGTTCCCAAAAGAGTACTTCGAGGCGGCCGCAAGGCAGGGCTTCTTCGGGATCACGGTCCCCGAGGAGTACGGAGGGCTTGGGATGGGGATGGAGGCGGCCTGTGCGGCGATGAACGAGGTCTCGAGGCAGGGCGGCGGCCTCCCGGCGGGGGACGTCCTGATGAGGCAGCTCGTCTTCGGCGGGCTCGCGATATCGAGGTTCGGGACAAAGGAGGCCAAGGAGAAGTACCTGCAGGCGCTCGTGGAGGGTAAGATTCTGATGGCGATAGCCCACACCGAGCCGAACGCCGGCGTGAACACTTTCGCGATCGAGACGAAGGCCGTCAAAAAGGACGGTGGCTTCGTCGTCAGGGGCCAGAAGGTCTGGATAACGCTGGGCCACTTGGCGGACCTCGTGCTGCTCATTGCCCGGACCACGCCGACCGACCCCGCTCAGCCGAAGGCGCACGGGCTCACGGTGATGCTTCTCGAGACGAGGGGGAACAACGTCAGGGCCTTCCCGATCAAGGGCATGTCGATGAGGCCCCTCACCTCCACGCAGTTCTACATCGAGGACGCGTGGGTTCCGGAGGAGAACGTCCTCGGCGAGGTCGATAAAGGATGGGATGTGCTCAAGCACGTCTTCAACGCCGAGAGGCTCTCGACCTCCTCGATCGCCCTCGGGTGCGGTGAGTACGCGCTCTCCGCGGCGGTGAGGTACGCAAGGGAACGCGTCGTCTTCGGAAGGCCCATCGGCTCGAACCAGGGGATCCAGTTCCCGCTGGCACAGGTCTACGCCGAGCTTTACGCTGCGAAGCTCTTGCTCCAGCACGCCGCCCGTCTCTTCGACTCCGGCAGGGACTGCGCCGTCGAGGCTAACGCAGCTTCGCTGCTGTCCGCGAGGGCATCTTTCGCCGCTGCCGACCGGGCAGTCCAGACCTACGGAGGCATGGGCTTCGCGGAGGACAACGACGTCGAGCGGTTCTTCAGGGACGTCCGGCTCTTCAAGACTGGCCCGGTTCCGGAGGAGATGGTGCTGAACTTCCTCGCGACGAGGGCGCTCGGCCTCCCAAGGAGCTTCTGAGCCCGAAATCAGAGCTAATAGGCGCTACCGGCTCTCGAGTAATGCAGATGTCTGACAGATTTCCCCCGATTCCGCGCGGTTTAAAGTGGAAGTACGTCGGTCAGCGAATTCCCACGAGGGAGGGGCTGAGGCACGTCCGTGGGCTCGGGAGGTTCGTGGACGACTTCAGGATGCCCGGACAGCTTTACGCAGTTCTGGTCAGGAGCGATCTGGCCCACGCCCGGATCAAGTCGATCTCCGTTGAGGGGGCTCTGAGGGTCCCGGGGGTCGTCGGCGTCTTCACCGGCGAGGAGATCGCGAGGGTCCAGCAGCCGTTCCCGCAACTGGTTCCTCCACCAGCATCGGACGTGGTCGACTACTCGATGGCGTACAGGAAGGTGAGGTACCAGGGCGAGCCGGTGGCGGCGGTCGTGGCCGAGTCTCTGTCGGCCGCGCAGGACGCAGCGGAGCTGGTCGAGGTCGAGTACGAGCCCCTCAAACCGGTCACTGACCCGTGGAAAGCGCTCGAGGAGAAGGAGGTGCTGGTCCACGAGAACATCGGCACCAACGTAGCTGCCCGCGTCGATTACGAGTACGGGGATTACGAGGCCGCCAAGGCGAGGGCCGACCTGATCGTCAGGAGGGACCTGGTCTTCCACCGCTTCAGCTCCACTCCCCTCGAGCCGAACGCGGTGCTGGCGTCCTACGACGCATCGACCGATTCGTACCTGATCTACTGCAACAACCAGATGCCGGTCTTCCTCTCGCCCGCTATCCTCAGGGCCCTCAACACCACGGCCGACAAGGTCAGGATCGTAACGTCCGACATAGGTGGTGGGTTCGGCGTCAAGATCATCAACTACACGTACCTCGTTCTCGTGGCGCTCCTCTCCAAGCTCACCGGAAGGCCCGTGAAGTGGGTCGAGACGCGGAGGGAGCACATGCTCGCCAGCTCCCACGGAGCCGACAGGCACTTCAAGGTCGAGGCAGCCTTCAGCAAGAGTGGTGAGCTGCTCGGGATCAAGGCGGTCACGGTCGACGACATCGGAGCCTACGCGAGGCACGAACCCGCGGGGCTGACGGTCTGGGCCCAGGTCGCCCCCGGCGCCACGAGGCTCAGGAACCTCTCGATGACGATGTACGCGGTCTTCACCAACAAGTGCCCCGCCGGTCCCAACAGGGGCTTCTCGAGGGCACCGCACCAGTTCATGATCGAGCGGATCCTGAACGCCGGCGCGAGGGAGCTCGGGCTCGACCAGGTCGAGATCCGGAAGCGGAACTACGTCACGAAGGATGAGCAGCCCTACGTGACGCTGAACGGGTGCGTCTACGACGGCGGCGACTACGTCGGGGCCCTGCTCGCTGCCGCAGAGGCGCTCGGTTACGCGAGGTGGAGGGCCGAGAAGGAGCGGGCGAGGAAGGAGGGGAGGCTGATAGGGATAGGGTTCGCATGCACGCTCGACTCCGGATCTCCCAACATGGGCCAGGTCAAGATGATGAACCCGCGGGTACCGAACGTCGGAGGGAGCGAGGCCGCAACGGTGACCGTGACCTTCGACGGTAAGGTCCTCGTCAAGCTCAGCAGCGTCCCGCAGGGCCAGTCGCATGAGACCGTTGCAGCGCAGATAGTGGCGGACGTGCTCGGGGTCCCGATCGAGGACGTCACGGTCGCCCGGGGCTTCGACTCCCACTCACATCCCCACACCATCCACTCTGGCACCTACGGCAGCCGCTTCGCGGGCTTCGGCGTCGGCGCTGTGCTCGGCGCGGCCCTGAAGGTGAGAGAGAGGATCGTCAAGCTGGCAGCGAGGCTTCTGGAGTGCTCTCCGGAGGACGTGGTGCTCGAGGACGGGAAGGCGTACGTCGCAGGATCGCCGGAGAGGTACGTCAGCCTCAGGAGGATCGCGCGGACCGCCTACTCCAACGTCGAGGAGGTCGGGGATCTCGGGTTGGGGCTTTCGGAGACGTTCGTCTACGCGCCGGAGATGCGCTCGCCCGACGAGAGGAAGAGGGCTAACCTCGCGCTCACCTACAGCTATCAGGTCCACGGAGCTGTGGTCGAGGTCGACAGGGAGACCGGTGTGGTGAAGGTGCTCGACTACGTCATCGTCGACGACGCCGGAAGGGTGATCAACCCGCTGGTGCTGGAGGGTCAGCTCCACGGAGCGGCGCTTCACGGTCTGGCCGCGGTGCTCTACGAGTCGATCGAGTACGACGAGTCCGGTCAGCTCCTCACCTCCTCCTTCCTCGAGTACCTCTGCCCGACGGCCCTCGAGGCTCCGGAGTTCAGGACCTACTCGATGGAGACGCTCTCCACCTCCTCGCCGCTCGGCTCGAGGGGGGTTGGAGAGGGCTGCGGGACGCCGATACCCGCTCTGGTCAACGCGATCGAGGACGCGATCGCCGACGGAGACGTCTGGTTGGTCTCCTCGCACGTCAGGCCCGAGGAGCTGCTCAGGTTGATCAGGGGAAGGGAGGGTGGCGGGGCGTGACGTCCTTCAGGGGCTCCGTCTCGATCACGGCGGTCTCCCAGACGCCCTTCAGCAGGGGAAGGGCCGACAGGGGGGAGCCGAGGCTGACGCCGAAGGAGTACTGCGCCTGGGCTCTGGAGGAGCTGCTCAGATCCGCCAACGTCGGCCTGAAGGACCTCAGGGGTCAGGGAGTCGGGGTGATGGGGAGCGAGTACCCCCACTCGGAGATCTGGTCGCCGGAGCTGGTGCAGGACCTGGGCCTCGAGCCGAAGGTGCTCCTGAGGGCCGATCAGGGAGGGACGAACGCGGCCGCCCTGATCGTGCAGGGAGCTCTCCTGATACACTCGGGCTACATCGACCACTTCCTGATCGTGGGTGCCGACTCGCCGCTCCTAGGAGGGCCCGGGCCGACCTGGGAGTACGACACGGACCACATGAGGCCCTTCGGTTACATGGGGCCCGTGAGCGTTGCCGCTCAGCTCATGAAAAGGTACATGCACGAGTCCGGCGCGAAGCCGGAGCACTTCGGCAAGGTGGCCGTCACCGAGCGCCTCAACGCCTCTCTGAACCCGAAGGCCTACTTCAGGTCGCCGATGAGCATGGAGGACTACCTCAACTCGAGGGTGCTCTCGGATCCGCTCAGGATGTTCGACGTTACGCCCTTCGTCAACGGAGGCTTCGCAATACTTCTCTCGTCGACCCGCATTGCACGTCAGGTGACCGACAAGCCGGTGCAGATTCTGGGATTCGGAGAATACCATAACTACAGGGAGGGGAGGCCATTCGCGCCTGACATAACGACGACCGGGGTGAAGGTGGCTGCGGCCGAGGCCTACAGGATGTCGGGGACTTCGCCGGGGGAGATCGACAACTTCCACCCCTACGACGACTTCACGGTCGCGGTGCTGATGCAGATCGAGGACGCTGGCTTCGCCGAGAAGGGAAAGGCGCCCAAGTTCCTCGACGATAACGACATCTCCTACAAGGGGAATTTGCCGATCAACACGAGCGGCGGCCTCCTCTCCGCCGGACAGGCGGGGATGGCCTGCGGTTGCCTGCACGTGGTCGAGGCGGTCATGCAGCTCAGGGGCGAGTGCGGCGAGCGTCAGGTGAAGGGAGCGAGAAGGGCCCTCGTCACGGCCATAGGCGGCATAGGGTACCACGGCCACTTCGTGAACGCGGCAGCCCTAATCCTCGGGACGGAGTGAGATCGATGGGCGGAGAGGCGCTTCCGGGAGCGACAGCGAATTACGTCGGTTATCAAATGTCAGAGGCCGAGGGCGGTTGAGGACAGTAACCTTCGCCCAGGCGCTGAACGAGGCCCTCAGGGAGGAGATGAGGCGCGACGAGCGGGTTATCGTGCTCGGACAGGACGTGGGGAGGAAGGGCGGCGTCTACCTCGTCACCCAGGGCCTCCTCGAGGAGTTCGGGCCAGAGCGCGTCGTCGACACTCCCCTCTCGGAGTCGGCCATCGTGGGCGCTGCCATAGGGCTTGCGGTCTACGGCTTCAAGCCAGTTGCTGAGATCCAGTACTCCGATTTCATCTACGGCGCCTTCGAGCAGATCGTCAGCAACCTCGCAACGCTGCGGTACAGGTCAGGCGGAGACTTCTCGGCCCCGCTGGTCATCAGGGCCCCCGTCGGCGGATGGATCAGGGGAGGGATGTACCACTCCCAGAGCCCGGAGGCGTACTTCGCCCACACACCTGGGCTCTTCGTCGTCTGTCCCTCGACGCCCCACGACGCCAAGGGCCTCCTGAAGGCCGCCATCAGGTCCGATGACCCGGTGATCTTCTTCGAGCCCAAGAGGCTCTACTGGACGCTCAAGGGCGAGGTCCCCGAGGGCGACTACGTCGTCGAGATCGGAAGGGCCCGGGTCGTGAGGGAGGGTGAGGACGTCACGGTGGTCACCTTCGGGTCCACCGTCCACGAGGCCCTCGAGGCGGCCCGGAAAGCCGAGGAGAGGGGGGTATCCGTCGAGGTGATCGACCTGAGGACGCTGAAGCCCCTCGACCTCGATACCGTCGTCGGCAGCGTGAGGAAGACCGGGAGGCTGGTCGTGGCCCACGAAGCGCCCTTCTTCGGCGGATACGGTGCGGAGGTGGTGGCTGAGGTCGTCGAGGAGGCCTTCCTCCACCTCGAGGCGCCGCCGAAGCGGGTCGCGGGCTTCGAGTCCCCGATACCGCTGGCCCACGAAACGCTTTATCTGCCCAGCTCGGACAGGATACTCGATGCAATCGTCGAGATCCACAGCTTCTGAGGTGGGGTCGCATGGAGTTCAGGCTTCCTGAGATCGGCGAGGGCGTTACGGAGGCCGAGGTCGTCAGGTGGCTGGTGAAGGAGGGCGATCACGTGAGGAGGTTCCAGCCTATAGTCGAGGTCACGACGGTCAAGGTGAACATCGAGGTGCCATCACCTGTGGAGGGAAGGATCGCCAAGATCCTCGCGAGGGAGGGCGAGGTCGTCAAGGTGGGCCAGGTGATCGCGGTGATCGAGGAGGTCGGAGCTCCTGCGGAGGTGAGGGTCACTGAGAGGGCTGAGGTCCCTGTCCAGGAGGTACGCCGCGAGGAGGTCGAGGTCAAGCCGGAGAGGCCGAAAAGGGAGGTGCTCGCCTCGCCAGCGGTCAGGAGGCTCGCGAGGGAGCTGGGCGTCCCGCTCGAGGAGGTCGAGGGCACGGGTCCCGGCGGCAGGATAACCGAGGAGGACGTGAGGAGGTACGCCGAGTCGAGGGCCGCTAAGAGGCTCGTGGAGGCACCGCAGGCCACGGCGGTCACAGAGGTCGAGTACGAGGAGGTGCCGATCAGGGGGGTGAGGAGGGCCATCGCCGACCACCTCTCCAAGGCCGTGAGGTCCGCGGCCTACGTCACGATCTTCGACGAGGCTGACGTCACCAGGCTCGTCGAGGTCAGGGAGACGCTCAAGGAGGAGGCGGAGAGGATGGGCTTCAGGCTCACCTACCTGCCCTTCGTGATCAGGGCGATCGTTAAGGCCGTTAAGGAATACCCGGTGATGAACACCACCATCGACGAGGAGCGGATGGTGATCAGGTACCACAGGCGGGTCAACGTCAGCGTCGCGGTCCACACGGAGGAGGGCCTGGTGGTTCCCGTGCTGCACGGCGCGGACGGTCTCTCGCTCTTCGAGGTCGCCCGCCGCCTCGAGGACCTGGTCGAGCGGGCCAGGAGCAGGAAGCTCTCGCTGGAGGAGGTCAGGGGTGGGACGATAGGCATCACCAACTACGGAGCCGTCGAGGGCCTCAGCGGAACCCCCATCCCGAACTACCCAGAGACGGCCATCCTCGGCACGGGCAGGATCGTCAGGGCCCCGAGGGTCGTTGGCGATCAGGTGGTACCGAGGTACGTGATGCCCCTCGCGCTGACCTTCGACCACAGGATCGTCGACGGCGAGCCCGCCTCGAGGTTCCTCCGGGTTGTGATCAGGTACCTCGAGAGGCCCGAGCTCCTTCTGCTCTGAGGCCGACCGGAAATCCACATATTCTCCGAATTGGACGACGTGAGCGGAATGGCGTTCCAGTACCCGTACCCGGGAGCGACGACGCTCGGCATCAAGGGCAAGGACGCGATCGTCCTGGCCTCCGAGAAGAGGCTGACGTACGGCTACTTCGTGATGTCCAAGAACGTGAGGAAGGTCTTCCAGATCACGCCGAAGGTCGGGGCCGCATGTGCCGGTTTCGTCTCGGACATGCAGAACCTGATCAGGGACGTCCGGTTCCTCGTGAACCTCTACACCATCGAGGAGAGGAGGCAGCCCAGCGTCAGGGTGATAGCGAAGGTCGTCTCGAACCTCCTCTTCGGCAACAGGTACTTCCCGTACCTCACGGAGACCATCGTCGGCGGCTTCGACGACACCGGACCCCACGTGATCGTGCTGGATGCGATGGGCTCGATGATCGAGGACGACTTCGCCGTGGTCGGGACAGGTGCGGAGATCGCTGCGGGCGTCCTCGAGGGCGAGTACAGGCAGGGGATGTCCTCGAGCGAGATCTACGAGCTCGCGACTAAGGCGCTCAGGGCCTCGATGGCCCGCGACAGCGGCAGCGGCAACGGCATCGACGTCCTCCTGATCGGCCCGAACGGCGTCATCAGAGACGAGACGATAGCGGTAAGCTGATTTCCTATGTGCCACCTCCTCCTGATACGCTTATAGCGTGGCATAACACTGTTATACCGAATGGCTCTGAACCTGCTCGCCCTGAAGGCGCTGATCTTCCTGGCGTCACAGAACGGCATCACCGGAATGGTCAGGATCTCGACTCCCCACCTGGCGAGGGTCCTCGGCACCTCGCAGCAGTCGGCCTCGAGGGTCCTGATCAGGCTCGAGAAGGAGCGGTTGATCGAGAGGAGGAACGTGGGCCGGACGGGTTACGCCCGGATCACCGAGCTGGGCTACCGCCAGCTGGTAGACCTATATTCTGACCTCAGGCTCGTGCTCGAGAGGCCCTTGGACTACGTGATCGAGGGAAAGGTCTTCTCCGGTCTCGGGGAGGGCGCGTACTACATGTCGCTACCCGGATACCGGCAGCAGTTCCGAGAGAAGCTCGGCTTCGACCCCTATCCCGGCACTCTGAACGTCCGGCTCCTCTCGGTGGACGCGATCGCCAACCGGAGGGTTCTCGAGCGCCTGGCGGACATCAGGATAGAGGGCTTCCGGAACGGCTCGAGGACCTACGGAGGCCTCAGGGCGATAACGGGCACGTTCAACGACTCGGAGCTCTGCGCGATCCTGTTCATCGAGCGGTCCCACTACGGAGAGGACGTGATCGAGGTGATCTCGCCCGTCTACCTGCGGGGGAAGTACGGGCTCCGCGACGGCGACAAGGTCAGGATTCGCGTCACGATACCCAAGGAGAGGGTCGATCGGGAACGCGTCGATCAGGAGGGGGCTGCGGCGATCAGCGCCAGCGGCTGAGGCGTCCGGTCACCGTCATCCCTCCTTCCGCAGCATGACAGCGCTCTCCCTCGACTCGCCTATCCTGTGGACGCGGCCGTAGGTGGCCACCCGCTTTCCGAGGGCCAGTATCCTCTCCACATGGAAGCCGAGCCTGCGGGCCATCCTCGCCAGGATCAGGTCGACCTCCACGACCGTGTTGGGGTAAACCCCTCCCGAGACCACAAGGGCTGCCTTTCCCCCCGCCCTCAGGACCCTCATGATCTCCCGGAGCGACTGCTCCATGTCGATGAAGTAGGCGATGGCCGAGTCCGGCAGCCCCTCCGCCTCGGGCGAGACCTTCCTGATCCTCGGCGAGAGCCCGATGTAGGACCTGAGGAGCTCCGGCTTGGCGCCGCCGGCGAAGAGCTCGAGCTCGATCTCGTAGACCCGCGTGTACTCGATCTTGTTCAGGTACGGCGGCGAGGTGATCACCGCGTCCACAGTTTCGTCACCTATCAGGCTCATCTCCCTAGCGTCTCCGAGGAATATCTGCGCTGGGCCCGACCTGAGCGAGATCCTCCTGACGTCCTCGATCATAGACCTGATGGTTGACCTCAGGACCTTCCGGAAAGGAGGTATGGGCCTTCTCTCGATCCTGATCACGGATCCGTCCTTGACCGCGTAGGAGCAGGACATGGCAGCCCTCATCAGCGCGAGCGTCAGGAAGAGCCGCGCGTCCTCGTCCTCCACCGAGATCACCTCCTCCCTCACCCCTAGCACCTCCTTCAGGACGTCGGGCCTGAACGCCTTCCTCACCAGAGGGTTCAGCGAGCCCAGTTCGTGGACCGGCCTTGCGCGCTCCACAACCCGCACCGCGTGCCTCTCGAGCGCCTCCGGGTCGTACCTCCTCGTCTTGGCGAGGCTTATCATCACCATGAGTGGTGAAGCGTCGATCCCGATCCCCTCGAGGCCGAGCTCCATGCACGTGAGAGGCGTCGTTCCCGACCCGACGAAGGGGTCCAGCACCACGTCCCCCTCCTCCAGCCCGAACCTCCTCGCCAGCAGCTCGACTAGGTCCCTCGAGAAGCCCTCCTTGAAGTGGAACCACCGGTGTACTGGGTAGCGCTCGTTGGGTACGAACGTCGCAAGCCTCCAGAGGTCGTACCGCAGCTCGAACTCGAACTCGGTGCCCTGGTTACCCTCCGTCGTCTGCTTCACTGCGGCCGCTCCACCCTCTTCATCAGCCGCTTGTAGAGGTAGAGCACCGCGTACTCCCAAGGCACCTGCTCCTCCTGCATGATCTTCTTCACGTGCTCCTCCAGCTTGGCTTCGTCGATGTTCCGCTGCGACTTGAGCTGCCGGTAGTACTCCTCGGCGAGCTCCGAGTGCGTGGTGATCTTGTAAATCGTCCTCGGCAGGCTCCTGAGGACCTCCACCTTCTTCCTCAGCTCGTCGATCCTGGACCTGGTCCTCGCTATCTCGGACCTTATCCTGTTGCACTCCTCCTCGACGATCCTGACGTCCGAGTCGTTGACCGCAACTCCTGACCCCCTCATCGCGTTCAGCTCCTCGAGGTCCACCAGCCTGTCGAAGAGCATCTGCTCCAGATCTGAGACGACCGATTCGAGGTCCGCGATCGCCTGCGTTAGCCTCTGCTCGACCGGCCCGGCTGCGGTGAGGAGCGCGCTCCGTTCAGCGTTCAGCTCGTCGAGCTTCCTCTTGACGACCGCCAGCCTGAAGACCTCCTCGCTCTTCATGTAGGCGCTCTGGACGCTCCTGTCCCTCTCCCTCAGCCTCTCTAGCCTCGAGACGAATTCGTTGTACCTCTGCACCGCCTCGTCGTAGACCTCCCTCGCCCTGCGCAGCGCCGCCTCCAGCTCCACGTCGGTCGTCTGCTCCGTCTGCGGCTGCTCCTGTGGTTGCGGCTCTAGCACAGTGCCCCTCAGCTGGGACGGGTCCAGTGGTGCAGACGGCTCCTGTTCCTCCTGGCCCTCGACGGGCCTCCGCCTGATTATCACCCGTTTGCGCTCGCCGCTCATCTGGTCCTCCACCACGTGAGCCGTGCTATGAGCTGGCTGATAACCGATGCTACCCTGACGGTGAAAAGCCTGGGAGTGCCCACGGATGACGAGGGTCCGCCACCGCTCAGGCCCTCTACGTAGGAGCCCCACATCTCCGCCGGCTCATCGTAGTCGCTCGGCCTGGACTCCTCAGCCAGCCTCGGGATCCTGACCGGGCCCTCGATCACCGCCTTCAGCTCGACGACCGAGCCGTCCTCCTCCACCCTGAAGAACCTCATCGAGGCCGGCGTCAGGGCCCTCGAGTTGAGGACCTCGACGGGGTCCACCACGAGCGCCACCGATCGGGGGTAAAGGCGCTGGTAGTTCAGCTGCGTGGCGTAGTCTATGGCCGACATGAACACGCCTATCCCGGGGTGCGAGTGGTACCAGCCGACGATGTAGAGCCCCGTGTTGGAGGAGTGGAGGAGCTCGGTGAGCCGTGCCATCACCATCTCGTCCAGCGCTACGTGCCCGAGCGAGCCCGTCTGGTGGCCAGTCACCGCGTCGGTCACCAGCAGCTCCTCGCCCCTCTCCCTTCCGATGAGGAACCCGGCCACCTCCCTCCTCGGGCTCGAGACGGCGTGCCTGATCACCTTGGCCAGCGCTGTCCCCGAGATCCGCACCGTCAAATGCCCTTTGCATCACCTGACCCAGCCCGTTATAATTCTATCCCGCAGGGCGCCGTTCGGCATAATCCCCCGGGAATTTCCGGCGATTCTCCCTGATCGGTCTGTAACCGAGTGAGGGTTGGACGTAACCGCTGAGGACGGAATGGCGTTGGGACGTCGGTGCTTTGCCCCGCTCGATTCTCTCGATTCTACGGTCATTTTCATCGCTCACCGCGCCCATCGCCGTGCGCATTGACGTCGTGATGCCGATCGCCGAGCACCGTTTTCCGCAGCACCATCTGGCGACGTTTCAGTCCGGTATCTGCGGTCCAACGCAATTCGCTAACAAAGGATATTAGATGGGTAGGGTGAACGCAAACAGATGAACGAAAAGCATGTCGGAGAAGGGTATTTCGTAAGTCATTACAACTTCGATGAAGAGGTTCTGCGGCAGCTGCGTGACATGCCGAAACGGGTGTACGTTCACGACGTGACGCTGAGGGACGGTGAGCAGCAGGCTGGTGTAGCGTTCAGGAAAGCCGAGAAGCTCGAGATCGCCAGGGCCCTGGATGAGGCCGGGGTTGACAGGATCGAGGCGGGTATGCCCGCGGTCTCCCAGGAGGACTTCGAGGCCGTGAAGGAGATCGCAAAACTCGGTCTCAGCTCCAAGGTCTTCGCGTTCTCGAGGTGTTTGAGGAGCGACATCGACCTGGCTCTCAAGTGCGACGTGGATGGAGTGGTGGTCGAGATACCGTCCAGCGATCACCTCTTGCGAAGGGCCTACAGATGGGATGAGGAGAGGGCCATCCAGCTGGCAGTCGACGCCACCAGGTACGCACACGAACACGGGCTCTATGTGGCTTTCTTCACGATAGACTCGACCAGGGCTCCTTTCCAGACCGCCTGGCGGCTCATCAACTCGGTGGCAACCGAAGGTCACATGGACTCGCTCGTCCTCGTCGATACCTTCGGGGCATGCTCCCCTCACGCGATAGCACGCTTCGTCAGCCTCTTCAGGTCCCGTGTGGGGAAACCGCTGGAGATCCACGTTCACAACGACTTCGGCCTCGCTGTAGCCAACACCGTCTTCGCCGTGGTTAACGGCGTGGAGACGGTTCACGTCTCCGTCAACGGGATAGGTGAGAGGTCCGGGAACGCGTCGCTCGAGCAGACGGTGATGGCCTTGAAGCTTCTTTACGGAGTCGAGGTCAACGTCAGGACGGAAAGGCTGAAGAAGCTCTCGAAGCTGGTGGAGGAGCTCTCAAGGGTGAAACTCGAGCCCCAACATCCGGTCGTAGGTGACAGGATATTCCACATCGAGTCCGGGATCGTTGCCGGGTGGTGGGTCAACGTCGAGCACGAGTATCCGAACGAGGTGTTCCCGTTCCTTCCCGAGCTGGTCGGTCAGCCTCCTGTGCGGGTGGTAATCGGGAAGAAGAGCGGACGAGACTCACTGCGCTACAAGCTCCAGAAGCTGGGCATAGAGGTCAGCGAGCAGGAAGTCGATCGGCTACTAACGGCGATCAAGTCGAGGGCCATGCTGCTGAAGAGGGACCTGACGGATGAGGAGGTGGTCGAGCTGGTGCAGCGGCTCCGCTCAGCCGGCTGAAGAGCTCACCTACGGATCTACCGTTTGAAGAACTCGTCGAAGTTCCTCACCAGTATCCGCAACTTGGCCTCCTCCGACAGCCCGTTCAGTTTCCAGATCCCGAGGGCGTTCTCCCTCATCCCCTTCACGCCGGGGCTCGGCCAGTCGCTCCCAAATAACACCCTGTCAACGACCTCCTCGATCCTCGGGAAGTACTCGAGCAGCTTGCCCGGTGGGATCCCAGAGACGTCTAGGTAGAGGTTCCTGTGGCGTCGCATGAGGAAGAAGGCCTCGTCCATCCAGAAGGGACGGCCGCCGTGCGCCATCAGAAGCCTCAGCCTCGGGAAGTCGACCAGCACGTCGTCGAGGTGTATAGGCTGACCGTACTTCAGCCTGGCTCCCGGAAACATGGACGTTCCAGTGTGGACGGTAACGGGCAATCCGTGGTCGCTGCAGAACTGGTAGAAGGTCTCGAGGTTCCTCACGGCCCGCTCGCCGTACTCCTCCCTGTACTGGTTCGGGTAGACGAGCTGGTGGACAGGGTGGAGCTTGAAGCCCTCGACCTCGTACTTGGAGTACGCCGTCTCGAGCTGCTCCCTGAACTCCCGAGGGGCCATGCGAACGTCCACGCCAGCAAAGGGCAGGAGCCTGTCCCTGTGATCCCTGCAGTACTCGTATACGTATTGGTTCGTAGAGACGTCGTATCCCATGACTTCCTCAGCGACGTAGTTGATCAGGACTGCCCTCTTCACCCTGTCCTCGTCCATCCTCCGGATGAGGTATTCCGGGTCACGTTCGATCCTCTGCCAGTTCTCCCGGAAGTCCGGGTTGGTCGCGAAGAACTCGAACGCCGGCCTCTTCAACTTCGAGAACGGATTGACGTGAATGTGGACGTCGTTGATCCAGAGGTCCTCTGGTGCGGTCACAGCTCACCCGCCCGCTTGATGAGCCCGCTCATCGCCATCTCCCTCAGCGCGGTCCGCCTGACCTTTCCGGTTGCGGTCTTCGGTATCTCATCGACCGTTAGGACCTTACTGGGAATTTTGTATCTCGGTATTCGGTCTGCTAGAGCTGCCTTCAGCTCCTCCTCGAGCCGCTGGTTTGATGGGTCCTTAGGGACAACGAACGCCACGACCTCCGTCAGACCCTCGGACGTGGGTAGACCGATCACCGCGCACTCCTGCACCAGGCCCGTTGCCAGGATGGCGTCCTCCACCTCCGCAGGTGAGACCCACATCCCGTGCACCTTGAACAGGTCGTCGCTCCTTCCCACGTAATGCAGGTACCCGTCCTGGTCGAAGTACAGCATGTCCATCGTGTTGTACCACCTACCGATGAACGTCCGTCTGGTCTCCTCGCTCCTCCTCCAGTAGAAGGCGGCGACGCTGTCGGAGCTTATGTAAAGAACGCCCACTTTATACGGCTCGGTCACCTCCTGTCCGGATTCGTCTACCAACTTGGCCTCCCATCCCGGTATGACCTTGCCCGAGGAGC
This sequence comes from Candidatus Calditenuis fumarioli, assembly GCA_030059665.1. Classification (GTDB taxonomy): domain Archaea; phylum Thermoproteota; class Nitrososphaeria_A; order Caldarchaeales; family Calditenuaceae; genus Calditenuis; species Calditenuis fumarioli. The sequence continues at coordinate 26,707 of JANVYR010000001.1, read as the reverse complement.
CAGGCTTACATTCTCCCTGCCTGTAGGAGATGAAGATCCACTCGGCCTCCGAGCTTCCTATACCGTTCAGTATCTCAAGACCCGTGACCTCTCTCCACCTCTCGAAGACCGAGGCAGGCAGTGGCTCGCCGCCCGAGACGCAGTACCTCAAGGCCCTCCGCTCCAGCGTCCGGACCCCCAGTCGTTCCAGGTGGTTGAGGATCCGGAGGTAAAGGGTGGGGACGCAGAGCAGGTGCGTTACGTCGCGTCCTGAAATCGCCGCCAGCACGCGCTCTGGCGTTGACCTCTCCGGGTCTATCAAGCTGGTCGCACCGCACATCAGCGGTATGTGGAGCCCGAACATCCTTCCCGCAGAGAAATACAGTTTAGACGCGGAATAGAAGACGTCGCCCTCCCTGACGTCTATCACGTTGGAGACATAGGGGCCAACGGCGTAAACCAGGTCGTGATGTAGGTGAACCGCCCCTTTAGGTCGGCCCGTTGTGCCTGATGTGTACACTATGTACGCGGGATCGTCCTTATGCGTCTCCGCAAGCGGGTATTCGTCCCTGAAATCCTCGAGGAGATCGCTGAAGCCATCGCGGTCGACGTTCACCATCGCCTTCACGTGCTTGCCCACTTCCCTTGTGGCTACCTCCAGCTTCTCAGCAGTCGAGCGGTCTGCGATGATCGCCCTGCAGCGGCTGTCCCTGATGAAGAACTTGAATTCGTCGACGCCGTAGTTCGGGTTGACGTAGAAGGGCACCATTCCGGCCCTCATGGCGCCCAGGAAGGAGGCGACCGAGAGCCTGCTGTCCCTCATCGCTATCATGACCCTATCGAACAGCTCGAGCGAGTGTTCAGCAAGCACGTTCGAGAACCTGCAGGCGAGTCTGTGGAGCTCGCGGTACGTCGTCTCCTCGCCCGATTCCAGATCTATCAGCGCAACTCGCTCAGCGAGGCCGTTCCTGATCCATCTGTCGAGGTGCAGCTCGACTACGTTGAAGCGCTCTTGGACCGCCTCGGGAATCACGGAGGTGCGCATTTTCAGAGCAGGTGCTCCACCAGCCTGGACGGGTTCCTCTTGGTCATCCTCTCGATATCTGAGTCCGAGATGCCCTGCTCCTTCAGCTCCGCGATCATCTTCAGCAGGACGTCTACCGGGTGACCCTTGTGCGGCTGGCCGGCGTCGCTCGATATGATGCAGTTTCCTGGACCTACGCGCCTGATGTCCTCAGCCAGCTCCTTAGGGTCATACCCCGCAACCGCGCAGTGCTCCATCAGAGCTCCCATCCCCGCAAGTCGCTGCTGGTCCTCCGTGCTGAACCTCGTAGCCTTGAAGTGCGGATGCGTCACGAGGATCTTCTTGACGCCGACCTTCCTTGCGGCCTCGACCAACTTGTAAACCTCCTGCAACGACAGGTGACCGGTGCCCAATATGGCGTCGCTCTCAGCCACGAGTTCCAGGATCTCCAGCACCTCAGGCTTCAGCTCGCCGGAGTCGTCCAGGATCCTGATCATTCCGCCTGCTGATTTGTAAGACCTGAAGGACCTGACTCTGCTGGTGGTGGGAAGCGTCGCCGAGCCGAAGGTCCTGATGTGGTTCTCCGCGTCAAGAGTGGGCATCCACACCTCAGCCGCACCCATTGCCAGCGCCTTGTCGACCGCCGAGGGGTTCAGCCCTCCAACGGGCGAGTTAAGCACTATGCCCCCGAGCACCCTGACCTTTCCGCTGTGCCTGCTGAGAATGTACGCCCTGCTGGCAGTCTCGGTGAAGTGGTTCTTGGAGAGGTACGCTACATAGCCGACTTCCCGAAGGGCCTCCAGGTACTCGAGGTCGTCCACCGCTCTCTGCAGCACGTCCGGCGCCGTGTGGACGTGAAGGTCTACGACCCCTTCGAGAAGGCCCGCGTACTCCTTGATCTCCCTGCTGAGGGTCAGGTGGTGGCTGAACAAGTCGTCCTTGAGGGTTCGATGTTGGTTATTAAACCTTCGATCTCCAACCAAAAACTCGGATTGAGGTTCTCCGGGAACGTGGGTCACGCGGACAAGTCAGGTGCTGCGCCTTTCCTTGATCATCCTCCAGACGTTGTGGGGTGTGAGGCGGGATGTGGTGACCTCGACGCCGAGAGGTCTGAGCGCGTCGTTGACTGCGTTACCGATCAGCACCGGCAGCAGTATCGTTCCTCCCTCACCTGACCCCTTTGCTCCGAGCACGGTGAAGGGAGATGGCGTCTCCATGTGATCGAGTATCAGCTCTGGCATCTCGGTCGCTGAGATGGGAAGGTAATCCATGTAGGTCGACGTCAGGAGGTTCCCGTCCTCGTCGTACTCGAACCCCTCGAAGAGGGCACCGCCTAGGCCGTTCGCTACGGCTCCGTGCACCTGACCCTCGAGTATCAGCGGGTTTATGGCCCTCCCTGCGTCGTGGACCACAACCAGCTTCTTCACACCTATCTGTCCTGTCTCAGCGTCGACGACCACTGCGGCCACACCGGCGAGCGCGCTGTACGAGCTGCAGAGGTTCCCCCTCAGGTCGTCGCCTACGGGCTTGCTGTATGGGAAGTTGTATGTGTAATATGCCTCGAGGCCCGCCTCCGTGTCTGGCGGAAGCTCTCCCAGGCGGGTGTGCGCTATCCTCGCCACCTCCCTGAACGTGATGCTCCGCTCCGGATGACCCTTCACGTAGATCCTTCCGTCCTCGAGAACGAGGTCGGCCGGGTTGGCCTCGAGCTTGTGGGCCGCGATAGCAAGGACCTTCTCCCTCACCTTCAGAGCGGCGCCGACGAGCGCACCCACGCCGATCTGCGAGAACCTACTAGCGTACGTGCCGGAACCCGAGGCGCTGTAGGGATGGTCGTCGCTGTCGAAGCCTGGCATCACTATGACGTCGTCCGGCGTCACGCCCAGGAAATCGGCCACGATCTGAGCCGCGACCGTCTCGTGCCCCTGACCCTGGGGAGTGGTCCCCATCGCTACCAGAACCGATCCATCGGGAAGGACCCTCAGGGATGCCGCTTCTGCCATGGAGGCGTACCCAGATACCAGCTTGGGATCCCCACCCCAGAGACGCGCGAAGCCGAAAGCCGTCGCACCACCCTCTACGATGGCCGCGACCCCTATCCCCATCAGCACCCCCTTGCTCCGCATGACCTCCTGTTCGCGGCGCAGCTGCTCGTACCCTGCCAGCTCGAGTGCCCTCCTAAGCAAGGTCGGGTAATCACCGCCGTCGTAAACGGAGCCTATGGGTGTCTCGTACGGCATCTGCTCCGGCCTGATGAAGTTGAGGAACCTCAGCTCCGCGGGATCCATCCCCAGTTCCTCAGCCACCTTGTCCACCATCCTCTCAAAGGTGAAGCTCGCGTGCTGCTGCCCGAACCCCCTGTTGGGTCCCGTCGGACAGGTGTTGGTGAAGACCCCCGTGGCGTCTATCTCGATGGATTTGATTCTGTATGGTCCGGTGATCGAGGGGAAGGCCCTCGTGACGTTCTGAGGGTCGGGGTGCCTGAGGTATGCGCCGAAGTTGTCGTAGAGCTTCATCCTGACGGATAAGATCTCGCCGTTAGATCTGTAGGCGAACTCGGCCTCCGTGATCCTGTCAGGGGAATGCATGAGCGCCATCAGGTCCTCCGACCTTGACGCGACGTACTTCACAGGCCTGTTGGTGAGCATCGATGCAAGTGCCACAAGTGCGGTGTACGGGTACACGCTCTGCTTGTTCCCGAAGCCACCTCCCAGATCCGGGACCTTGATGCTGATCCTGTTCGAAGGGATGCCTATCACCCTCGAGTACCTGGCGTGGTACATCGGTGCCTGCTGGTGCTGGTCGTAAATCGTGAGCACCCCAGTGCTCCTGTCGTAGTACGCTGCCAGCGCGGTTGGCTCAAGGGGTGAAGATATGAACCTGTGGAAGTAGTACCTCCCCCTGGCTATGCGATCGGCCCTAGCGAAGTCGTTCTCCACATCCCCGTACACGTACCGTTTGCTCCAAGCGACGTTTCGCTCGAACCCGTCGTGTATCTGAGGCGCGTCCGGTGCGAGCGCCTGCTCTATCGTGACAACGGGTTTCAACGGTTCGTAATCGACCTCGATCATCTCGGCTGCGTCCGCAGCTACGTATTTGCTCTCCGCAACGACCATGGCCACCGGCTCTCCCTGGTATCTTATCTTGTCAACGGCAATTCCATAGTATGGTGGGGTGGGAATGAGATGCGGCCAAGGTTTGATCAGCTCGGCGACTTCTTTTCCGGTCAGGACGAGCCTGACGCCGGGCAGCCTCATGGCCTTGCTCACGTCGACCTGTCTGATCCTCGCGTGTGCTACCTTGCTCCTCGCGAAGGCCAGGTAGAGCGCGTTATCGAACTTGATGTCGTCGACGAACCGCCCCCTGCCCATTAAGAACCTCAGGTCTTCCTTCCTCTTGATGGGCCTACCAACCCATCTCAGGGCGACCTCTCTGGCCCTCTCGTGGACCCTGAGTGGAGGGAGAAAGGACAAAATGCTTCACCTTTGGGTTCGATTTCGATCAGGGATCGATCACGTCTTGGCCTGCTGGGACTGGCCCGCGGCCGTCTTGGGCCTCTGGAGCTCTCCGTAGCCGTACTTCGCCCTAGCCTCGGCCAGCGGCACGCCTTTCTTCACCTCCTCGAGGATCTTGCTCTCCTTCTCGTAGATCTCCAGCGCGGCCTCCAGCACCTCCTCCGCCTTCTCCTGGGGCACCACGACTACTCCGCTGTCGTCGGCCACGATTATGTCACCCGGTTTAACGAGGACGTTGGCGATCGTGACGGGTTCGTTCAAACCGGCGAGCTGCACCCTGTCCTTTCCGGTCATCATGAACCTACCCCTGCTAAAGACGGGATACCTCAGCGCCTTGATGACGTCGACGTCCCTACAGACGCCATCGATCACCGTTCCCTTCAGCCCCATGTCCCTCGCTCTCGCCGATAGAAGGCCTCCCCATACGGTGCAGTAGGTCCTGCCTCCGTTGTCGATGACCACCACGTCACCTGGCTGGGCCTTGTCGATGTATGTCACCCATGGCTTGAGTTCGACCTGGCTTGCTGGAATGAAGCGCACCGTGAACGCGGTCCCAGCTATCCTCAACCCCTCAACTATCGGAACGATCCCCTCCAACCCGCCCTTGATCCTGAACCTGTCGAGCGCGTCGGAGACGTTCGAGGTCGGGATCTTCTCGAATTCCTCCACTATCTTCCTGCTGACCACGTGGTCATGCGAGATCCCCCACTATTTAAATTATGGGATCTGATCCCCTGGATGTGGGGATTGAAACCGTTCGGTTAAAATAAAAGGCGCCCGAAGGGTCATGCTCGAAGGGTCATGGGCGACTATAACCCTACGGTTATCAGGCAGATAGAGCGGGTTCCCAAGGAGGTCGTCGAGGCGTTCAGGGATCTGTCCACACCGAACGTCTCCGACGCGCTGGAGCGCAACAGGATCAACGGGGTTATGGAGGGAATAAAGGCGATGGTTCAGGGAGTGAAGATGGTGGGTCCAGCAATCACGGTCAGGTACGTTCCGCTTTCGCCGGCAGAGCAGGGCACAAAGGAGGACATAGGAGATTACCTCTTCGAGATCGCTCAGCCAGGGGACGTCATCGTAATCGATAACGGCGGCGTGACGACTTACACCTGCTGGGGGGACATCCTGACCTTCACGGCCATAAAGCTCGGGATAGCTGGGACAGTAATCGACGGCGTCTTCAGGGACTACGACAACATACTGAAGATGAAATACCCGATCTTCGCGAAGGGCACCCTGCCCAGGACGGGAAAGGACAGGCTGCAGATAGACGGCATCAACGTGCCCGTGGAGGTCGGCGGCATCTTGGTGAGGCCTGGGGACCTCATAATAGGTGATGACACAGGCGTGCTGAGGGTTCCAAAGGAGAGGGCGCAGGAGGTCCTAAAGGACGCTAAGGAGGTTGAGGAGGCGGAGCGGATGATCATCGAGTCCGTCAAGTCTGGTCTGACTCTCCGGGAGGCGCGCCAACGCTACCGCTACTTCCAGCTCCAGCGGGCCAAGACCTGACCGAGAGACCGCTTATCACGTCGCATAATTTTAGAGGGTCAAGGAAAAGGTATTTCTTGTGGTTATCTAGAGCCACTACGCCGTGAAGAGGACACAGGCGCTGGTTATAGCTGTTGTTGTGATAGTGGCGGTAGCCGTAGCGCTGGCCGTCGTGCTGCCGATGCTGACGGCGCCTAGCCTAGGCGTCTCCACGATCAAGATCGGCGCGTTAGAACCGCTTACCGGCCCCTTCGCCACGTGGGGCAAGAAACACCTCGCTGGTGCGCAGCTAGCTGTTAAGGAGATCAACGAACGCGGGGGCATCTTAGGCGCAAAGCTGGAGCTGGTCGTCTACGACGACAAGAACGACGCTAAGGAAGCGATTGCGGCTTTCCAGCGGATGGTGGAGGTCGATAAGGTTGTGGCCGTTATGGGCCCCGTCTCCAGCGGGATCGGTGCAGCCCTTGCCCCAGAGGCCAACAAGGCGCAGGTAACGCTGCTGCTCCACATGGCAGGCTCCCACAGGATATTGACACTCAGCAACAGGTACGTCTTCCGGACCTGCCTCCCTGCTGCGCCCATGAACGTGGCTCCGGTGGCCGAGTTCATACAACAGCAGGGCCTGAAGAGCGTAGCCAACATAGTGGCCTCTTACGAGTGGGGCTTTGCGACGAGGGACGCGTCGGAGAGGCTGATCAAGACCATCCAGGGCATCACGTATCAGCTCGAGGAGGCGCCCCAGACGGAGAGGGATTTCACGACGTATCTGAGGAAGATAGAACCGATTAAGCCTGACGTGGTGATCACGCTCGGACACCCACCAGGTGGGCCGGCGATCGTCAAGCAGGCCCTCGAGCTGGGGATAAAGCCGAAGTACTTCATAGGGTCGTACACGCCGGTCGATAACTGGCTTGCGGCCTTGGGTGAGGACAACCTGATCAACTCTGGTCTACTAGAGTTCTCGTGCATCAACTTCGACGCGCCAGAATACAGGCAAACCGCTGAGAAGTTCTACAAGGAGGCCGGGATGTGGTTCGACATCCACGCTGCCACCGGTTACCTCAACGTCTACCTGATCGCCAACGCTATAGAGAAGACCAGATCGGTCGATCCGGTGAAGATAGCCGAGTACATCAGGACAAGCCGTTTCGAGCACCCGATCCTCGCCTGGCCGCTGCGCTACACCGAGTGGGGCGAGTTCGCCGAAGCTCGGATAGTACTGTACAAGTTCGAGCGGGGTGACCCCGGAGCGATCAACCCCGGCGCCAAGTGGGTGCCTAAGGTGGTCTTCAAGTCGTCGCCCGTTGAGCCGTACAGACCTGAACAGTGACCCCAACCCTCTTCTTTTTACTCCTCTTTCATCAGCCTCTCTTTCAGATCATCAGGTATAGGGACAGCGCGTTTCTCGCGCATATCGGTCATCACGCGGACTATCCTCCCCTGACAGAGCAGAGCGTCAGAACCCCTTGTGAATGAGAATTCCGTCTCCAAGGAGGAGCGGCCGACCCGTACGACGTTCTGGGTTCCTACGATCTCGTCGCCGTAGGTGCAGGAGGACCTGTAGTCGATGCTGTAGTGAACGGGTGGGAATCCGTACCCCTGCTCGAGGAGGCCCTTGAGGGTGTACCCGTTCCTCCTCAGCAGCTCCTCGAAGAGTCGGTTGTTGTACTGGAAATAGACGCCACCGTTGATCCAACCGCTGGCGTCGACATCGAAAAAATCGACGTAGAACTTCAGGGTGACCGATCGGACCATGAGTTCAGAGGGATTCGCCCACCTTCTTGTAAAGCATTTGCTCCTCGACGGGTTTGTGCATCAGCCCGTAGCCTTCCCAGCAGATGAAGAAGATCGTGTACGGCGATATCCCTGCCTTGAACATCTTGACCGGGTCCGCCGACCTGACGAGCTCCTTCTCCTCCTCCGACAGCCCGAACTCGTTCATGACGCTCTCAGGGTCCTTCCTGAACCTCTCCCTGAGCTGAGGGTCCAGGTGGATCGCCCTGCCCAGCTTGTACAGCTTCAGGTACTTCGGGTCCGGGTAGCCGTACAGGATCACCATTGCAGCTCACCTCAGACCTTGAACGCCGCTACGCAGTAACCGGCGTGCCAGGCCCTCTGGTACGTCAGGATCTCGGCCGGAGCGCTGTTCACCGCGCCCAGCAGGGTAAGCCAGGTCCTGAACTCGAACTCGCCGTGCTCGTCGAGCCAGTCGGTCGTGAGGTCCGCCAGCTCGTAGCCCTTCCCCGCCTTCATCTTCTCAATCAGGAAGTTGTCCGCCTCGACGTCGACCTTGCCGTAGTACGGCGTTCCAACGTAGTGGGATAGTCCGCCCGTCGCGATGAGCGCCACCCTGTTCGGCCGCTTGGAGTTCTCCAGAACGGTCCTGATGGCCGCACCGAGCTCGTAGGCCCGCCTCGGCTTTATCCTCGGATCGACGTTGCTGTTTATGTGGAAGGGGACTACCTTGGGCTGATACGAGTCGTGTTGTGCTCCCTTGAGTATCCAGTACAGCGGCGATATGTACGGGTGGTCCAGCTCCAGCTCCAGAGAGAACGAGACGTCGAAGCCGTAATCGATCAGCCCGTAGAGCAGCTCCTTAGCCAAGTCCGGGTTTCCGGGCAACTTCAGTTCGACGCCGGCGAACTTCCCTCCGATCTCAGTCCCGGTGAATAGGAGAAGCTGCGGGTAGTTGTTGAGCCAGAAGGTCTCCATGTGGTCGGAGCCAAAGACGATCAGCGTGTCGGCGTTGGCCTCCCTGATTCTTCTCCCCACCTCCATCAGCGCCTTGTGGACCTCCTGCAGCTGCCTCGTGAACTCCTCCGAGATCTTGGGTTGGACGAGGATCTGGGGCGTGTGGGACGTCGCAAAGGCTCCAACTATTCTCGCCATATCCGCTCGTTCGAAGGTTTTATCATTCTGCCTAAAATATTTTCTTCACACTCATCAACTGTGTCGCAAAAAACTTAAACAGAACCCAAATGCGCTCAGGTGACGGAGGCGGATATATGGTCCACCTGAGGGGTGAAGACGTGGAGTTTTCAACACCGGAATATTTCAATCTTAGCGACGTTCTGGTGGACAGACACCTCAGGGAGGGCAGGGCCGCGAAGGTGGCATATTACCACGTCGAGAGCGGGAAGGCCATCACGTACGCAGAGCTGAAAGGGAGGGTCTGCAAGGCAGGAAACGCCCTCCTCGATCTGGGGGTGGAGATAGAGGACAGGGTCTGTCTGCTCCTTCCGGACTCCATCGAGTACGTCGAGTTGCTGCTGGGGGCCATCAGGATAGGAGCGCAACCGGTGCTCCTCTCGACCCTGGAGCAGCCCCAGTTCTACGAGTTCGTCGTCAACGACTGCGTCGCGAAGCTCCTCGTGGTTCACCAGTCGCTTCTCGGGAAGGTCCAGGGCTCCCTCGATAAGATGAGGTACCTCGAGAGGGTCGTGGTGGTGGGAGGCAAACCTGAGGCAAACGACAGGTTCGTCGGCTATGAGGAGGTCTTCAGGAGGGCGAGTGGCGAGCTGCAGCCAGAGGAGCTCCACAAGGACGACTTCTGCTACTGGCAGTACAGCTCGGGCACCACGGGTCCTCCCAAAGGGGTGATACATTATCAGCACGATCCCCTCTACTCGTGTGAGACCTACTACAAGCACGTCCTCCAGGTCACGGAGAGCGACGTCCTCTTCTCGACGAGCAAGATCTTCTTCGCGTACGGACTCGGGAACACCGTTTGGGCACCGCTTTACTTCGGCGCGTCCGCCGTCCTCATGTCCAGCCCACCGAGCCCCGAGGCAGTCTTCAGCGCAATAGAGCGTTACAAGGTCACGCTCTTTTTCTCCGTGCCCGTGTTCTATAGCAGGATGCTCGCGTCGCTCGGCGGTGGCAAGTCCTACGACCTCAGCAGCATCAGGTACTGCGTCAACGCGGGGGAGGCGCTCCCAGCACCGATATACCTGAAGTGGAAGGAGGTTTTCGGGAAGGAGATCTTAGACGGAATAGGGACCACGGAGATGTGCCACATATTCATCTCCAACAGACCCGGGAAGGTGCGTCCCGGCTCGACGGGCCTTGTGGTTCCGGGATACGAGGTGAAGCTCGTTCGCGAGGACATGAAGAGCGAGGTGGACTTCGGCGAGATAGGGAGGTTGCTCGTCAAGGGGAAGAGCATGGCAGCGATGTACTGGAGGCGCCACGAGAAGACGAAGGAGCACTTCCTCGGCGAGTGGTTCTACACCGGGGACCTGTATGTGGCTGACAGGGACGGTTATCTGACCCACATGGGGAGGGCGGACGACCTGATCAAGTCGGGCGGAGCATGGGTGTCACCGGTTGAGGTGGAGTCTGCCATTCTCTCTCACCCGGCGGTCCTGGAGTGCGCTGTAGTACAGGGCTACACGCCCGAGGGAATAGGGAGGCCTAAGGCCTACGTCGTCCTGAAGGACGGTTACTCGGCCGGGGAGGCTCTTGCCGAGGAGATAAAGCGTCACGTCCAGCAGAAGCTGGGAGTCGGCTTCAAGGTTCCCGCCTGGGTGGAGTTCGTCACGGAGTTGCCAAAGACCGCGACCGGTAAGATCCAGAGGTACAAGCTCAGGGAGGTAAGACCCGACGTCGTTTCACCGTGAGACTATCCTCGCGTCCACCACGACGCATCCCTTCTCAAGGACCTTCACGGGGTTCATGTCCAGCTCTCGGATCCAGCTCTCATTCACCATCAGATCGCTCACCTTCATCAGCAGGTCCACGAGGGAGCCGATGTCCTTCTCCGGCTCTCCCCTGAACCCCCTCAGCAACCTGGAGGCCATCGTCTCCTCCACCATCTCCCTGGCCTCTGACCTGCTGAGTGGAGCGAGCCTGAAGGTAACGTCCCTGAGCAGCTCGACGAGAATTCCGCCGCTCCCGAAGCTCACGACCGGCCCGAAGGATTCGTCCCTCAGACCTCCCACTATCACCTCAACTCCAGACCCGATCATCCGCTGAACGAGGTATCCGGTTGGGGCCTCCCCGAGCTTCGCGATCACGTTCCTCTTGACCGATTCCGCGGCCTCCCTCACCTGCCTCGGGTCGCGGAGGTTCAAGGCCACGGCCCCTGCCTCGGTCTTGTGGACGAGCCTGGGATGCTGCGCCTTGAGTACAACGGGATATCCCACCTTCTCCGCGGCGTCCACTGCCTCATCCTCGCTGCCGACCACCCGGTACTCCGCGACCGGTATCCCGTATCTCTCGAGGATCGGGTATGCCTGGTTCTCGATGAGTACGGCCTTCGATCCAAACCCTTTCGCCTCAGACCGCTCCGGTATGGGGTATATCTGGGGGGCATCCGCTAACGCTCTCCGCTTTCGGGCGTACCAGAGCATGTACTCCAGAACCGCGACCGCGATCTCCGGCGTCGGAAACGTGGGCAGCCCCCTCCTCTCCATCTCGAGCTTGAACTCGGGGAGGGACTCATCGAACGCCACGACGTTCAGGAAGGTCTTACCCAACGGTTTCCCGGCCTCCTCGAAGGCGGCGTGGACCTTCTCCGCCATCAGCCTCTGGTTGAGGAACATGCTGTGGCCGAGAACCTGTATGACCGCGTCGACGGATTCCTCCTCGAAGAGCACCTTCAGGACCCTGTAGTGAAGCTCCTCGGTGTGGGAGGCAGTGAGGTCGATGTAACCTTCAGGGTTGCAGACGGTTGCCGTAGGAGCCACCATCGACCTGATGGTCGATTTGCCCCTCTCAGATATCGTCGCCATCGTCAGGAGCCTGCTCGTGCCTATCCTGTCCACCGTAAGCGTTCCCGGGCCTCCGATGTGCGTCAACACGGTGACCCTTCCGCCTTTGGGTATGGGCTGCTTCTCCAGCGCGTGGATCACCTCGTACCACTCAAGGACGTCCCTCACCCTTATGACGCCACACTGCTTCGAGGCTGCCTCGTAGAGGGCATCGGTTCCCGTCATCGAGGCCGTGTGGCTCAGCGCTGCCCTGCTTCCGACCTCGGACCGTCCCGCCTTGAGCAGGACTATGGGTTTGACCTGAGAGACCTGCCTCATCTTCTCGAACAACCTCCTCGGCTCCCTGTAGCCCTCCAAGTAGACCCCGATGACCTTAGTCGTTTCGTCGTCCTTCAGGTACTCGAGGCACTCCACCATATCGACGTCGGCCATGTTCCCTATCGAGATGAGCTTGCTCAGGCCGATCTTTTGGAAGGGCCTCGCCCAGAAGATCAGTGCGGTTGCAAGCGCGCCGCTCTGGGACACCAGTGAGACACCTCCTGCTGGGTAATCGTCGACGTCGAAGTTCGTCGTGAACCTGCTGTAGCAGTCGATGACGCCGACGCAGTTCGGACCCATGAGCCTGACGCCTGCCGACCTAAGGACCTCGACCATTCTCCTCTCCCGCTCCCTTCCCTCTGGTGTGTTCAGCTCGCTGAATCCCCCAGATATGCAGACGACGGCCTTCACGTCGCCTCGTTTCCTGGCGCGCTCCGCGACCTCCTCCGCGACCTTCACAGCCCTCTCCGCGGACACCAGTATCACCACCGTCTCAACGTCCCCATCGATCTCGGACACGCTCGGGTAACATCGGAGACCGTCTATTTCGTTGACGTTCGGGTTGACGGGATATATTGCACCGCGATACCCCATCGATATGAGGTTCTTCAGCAACGTGTATCCCGGCCTGCCGCGCTCCCTCGAAGCGCCGACAACGGCCACCCCCTTCGGATCGAAGAAGGGTCTCAGACTCATCGTGGACCGACCGCTCCGGGCTGCTATTAAGTTAGAGGTTCTGCGGCACTCACCAGAAGTCAGGAGCGTACATTGACTCGACGTATGCCGACGCAACAGTTGTGTATTTCCTGTTGTGGTAGATTAGTGGGAACGGCGATCCGTAAACTCCTCCGTCGATGACCTCGCCGAGGATAATGCTGTGATCGCCAGCCTCGTAGACCCTCCATCTCCTACAGTCCAGGTATGCGCATGCGTCAGAAAGGATGGGTGCACCAGATCTCCCAAACCGGTATTTCACCTGCTCGAACCTTTGCTCCTGCGGCACCTTACCGGCGAATGTCTCAGCCAGCGACTCCTGACCCGCCGACAGCATGTTGACCGCCAAGTTGTCTGATGATGTGAACGCTTCGTGGCTCTTCGAGCCCTTTGCGATGGAGACCATTATCAGAGGAGGTTCCAGGGATATTGAGGTGAATGAGCTGACCGTCAGACCCCAGGGCCGCTTGTCGTACGTAGTCGTTGCGATGCTGACCCCCTGAGGATATGCCCTCATGAACCTCTTTATGACCTCAGCAATTGGAACCTGGACCATTCCGATCGACCTATTCTATTCCGGCCTCTTTCATCAGCGATTTGATGAACTGCATTTGATTGTCGACCAGGCCCTTGAACCTCGTCTTGTCCGAGAACCTGTAGTGGACTATCGCGACCCTGAACGGGTCCGCGGCGAAGTACCTCTCGTACTGCAGCAGTCGTCCTCCCAGAGCTCCTACCGTGATGTCGTGGATGAACTTGGAGAGGAGGAGCCTGTCGAGTGCCGGAGCTCCCTTAGCCCTGAAGTACCTCTCGACGTACCTCCTAAGCCTCTCGTCCTTGTAGACCGATAACGGCGGGTTCATTATGACGCCGCTCCCCGTTAGGACCCTCAGCGTCTCGACGGCCATCGGATAGATGTAGGTGCCGTGTACCATCACGAGCGGCCACGTCTTCCAGACGTCGGGGATCAGGAAGCCGTTGTGGGACCTGGCCGTCAGCTCGACTCCCTCTATCGCCGCCGAAAGGACGTTCCTCCACTCTATGAGCCAGCCGATCCTCTCCTGCACGTTCGGATAGGAATCGGTGCCGAAGATCTCCGCCCACTTGAGGGCCAGTCCAATTATGAACTCCAACTTGACTATTGCCCTGACGGTCGCCTGCCAGCACGCATACGCCATTATCGGGTCGTATATCTCGAAGTTCACCCTAGGTTCCCTGAAGATGAAGACTCGATCCCACGGTATCAGGACCCTGTCGAAGACGACCTGGGCGTCGAGGTCGTCGTACAGTGTCGCCAGCGGGTGGTCCCACGGAGCCTCCGGCGTGGAGTATGCCTCCCTGCAGAAGAAAACGAGCCCCTTGGTGTTCATGGGTAGGGCGAACCCAATGACGTAGTCGGGGTCCTCGTCCGGGTTGGCTGGGAGCTGGGGTAATGTGATGAACTCGTTCGCGAACGGAGCGTAGGTGCTGACGGTTCTGCACCCCTCCACCACCACGCCCCTGTCGTTCACGTCCACGATGTGGAGGTCCTCGTTCTGCTTCCTTCCGGCTCCGGGCGACCTGTCGATCTGGGGCATGCTGATCGCGTGGGTCAGGGCCAGATCCCTGGACCTCGCGTAATAGTAGTAATTGATCATGTTCTGGCCGAACTTCGGGTCTGGCTTGGCAAGCACGTCGTGAAGCATGTAGAGCGCGGTGACCCAGATGGTGAGGTAGTCGTGGAGCCTGCCGAAGACTCCGGCCGTCGATTCGTGCCAGAGGGTGACTGCACGTCTCACCCTCTCGAAGTCGGCCTTCGTCCTCACGGGCAACCAGATGTTGCTGAAGCGCTCACCGTTCTCGACGAAGGTCACCTCGTCCGCCTTCGCTATCTGCATGTCGTAGCACCTCGCAACGCTCAGCGCGGTGTACCTGAGCTTCGGATGGGTGGCTGGGTCCTTGACGAGCTCGTTTCCTATGTAGAGCTCCCGGCCGTCCTTGAGGCTCTCAAGGTACTCTTTTCCGGATCTCAGGACCATATTCGCGGCGTAGTTCCCCCCTATTGGCAATTTTTAAGTGTGATTACGCATAGGTCTTATGTCCTCAGGACGTGTTGGTCTGCGCCGGACGCCCTGTAGGGCATATTAGTCGCGCGTAGGAGAGGGATGCACGATTAATCAAAACTTGTTGCAACAATGACTAAATTTTAGCACGTTTGAAATAAACGGCGTGAAATCTCTGACGGCCCAGTTCTGGAACGAATACTGGGAGACCATGCCGAGGAAGGAGCTCGAGAGAGTGCATTTAAGGAGGATCAGGTGGCTCATCAAGTACGCCTACGAGAACTCCAAGCTCTACCATAAGAAATACCATGAGGCTGGCGTAAAGCCTGATGACGTCAGGACTATGGACGACTTCGTCAAGAAGGTACCCTTCGTAACGAAGGACGACATCTTGGCTGCCCAGGCCGAGTCTCCGCCGTTCGGGGGTGCACTCGCCTGCGAATACGACGACGTCCTCCACGTCTTCCAGACCTCTGGAACAACCGGCGCCCCTCTCAGAATCCCCTTCACGCACTACGACACGATCAAGTACGGTGAGGACTGGGTTTACGGTTTCTGGGCTGTGGGCATCAGACCTTCGGACTCGTTCTACTTCGCCTTCGGGTGGGGCATGTATGTCGGCTTCTGGTCGTGCTACTGGGGGGTGAGGAGGTTGGGCGCAAAGGTGATCTCGGGTGGAGGGGTAAGCACGGAGGACAGGATCAGGCAGATGCAAGCCCTGAAACCCACCGTGCTCGTCGCCACCCCCACTTACGCCCTTTACATAGCCGAGACCTGCAGGAAAATGGGCGTTGACCCCAGGTCGCTGGGGTTGAAGTACTTCTACGGCGCTGGAGAGCCAGGACCTACGGCACTCCCGAAGCTCAGGGAGGAGCTGGAGTCCTCCTTCGGCGTCAAGGCCTACGAGCTCTACGGGGTTGCCGAGGTCGGCGCGATAGCGCCTGCGTGTCCCACCCAGATCGGCGTGCACCTCAACGAGTCGAATTACCACTGTCTGGTCGTCGACCCCGAGACGGGAGAACTGGTCTCCGAAGGGGAGCGTGGGGAGAACGTGGTCACGAGCTTCGCACAGCTGGCCCAACCGGTGATCAAGTACAGGACTAAGGACGTGGTCGAGTGGCATTACTCGGAGCCCTGCGAGTGCGGGCGCACCTGGGTGCTCTACAAGGGTTCGGTCCTGGGAAGGACGGACTACGTCGTAAAGATACGGGGCATCAACGTCTACCAGACGGCAGTCGAGAACATAGTCAGGTCCGTTCCGGGGACGTCGCCGCACCTGGAGATGCACATACGCCTCGACGAGAGAGGGATGGACGACATGCTGGTGAGGGTCGAGGCCGATCCGTCTGTTCCGAGGGATTCCTACAAGGACCTCTCCGAGAGGATAGCTGAAGAGCTCAGGGCCGCGATCGGAGTGAGGCTCGACGTCGAGGTCGTTCCTCCTGGGACACTTCCGCGGTACGAGCTGAAGGCGAAGAAGATGTTCGATCACAGGCCGAAGGAGCGGCGCCTCCCGTCGGGGGTCTGATGAGCATGAGCGGTAGCACGGAAGAGGTTGTCAGGCTGGTAAAGCAGGCAAGGGAGCTCGTCTGGAAGGCAATTGAGCTGGCAGACGCTCCGGGTCTGAGGAAGGCGCTTGAGGACGCCGATATGATGTTGCATTGGTCCCTCTGGCACTTGGCTGCCGAAGAGGGGTTAGCTCCCGAGGTCGAGAGGAAAACTGTGAGAAGCTAATGAGCACCAGTTAGGGCGAGCGCTCTTGGAGTCGTTAGCAATAGGTATCGGTCTTGGGTCGGCGTTCTTTTACGGCCTCTCTGCGGTAGTCATTAGGAGAGGTAATCCAACGCACGTAATCGATGTGGTACACTTCAGCATCGCGTTCAATCTGCTGGCCTCTTCGGTGCTTTATGCAGCGCTTAGCAGATCGTACAACCTTTGGAGCTTCGGGGTCCTCGCACTATCAGGTATGCTGGCACCGGGGATAGCAAGGGTGCTGAACTACAGGAGCATACCGGTGATTGGAGCATCCTCGGCATCGACGATATCGAACTCCGCGCCCATTTTCAGCACCGCCATGGCGTTCTTCTTACTCGGCGAGGAGCTGACGGTCTTCAGGTTCGCCGGGAACCTCATGGTGGTTGCTGGCCTTCTGACTTTAGTTCAACCCCTGTCCATCGAGACCTTGAAAAGGGCTGGGCCAGCATTCGGCGCTGCGTTCCTGTACGGAACAGCATACGTGCTGAGGAGAGCTGGCTCCATGACCCTTCGCGACCCATTCTTCGGAACTTTCTCGACTACATTCGGCAGCCTTGTGGCCATGCTGCTTTTGAGGTCATTGGGCTCAGGTGGACGCAATCTTCTGATTCCTCGACCGGACAGGTTGTCTGTAGTCGTTGGTATTATAACCACATTGGCATTGCTTCTCCAACTACTGGCCTTCTCCCTAGGAGATGCTATAGTTGTGGCTCCAGCGGTAAGCAGCTCACCGATCTTCGCAACTGTTCTCGCCTCGATCTTCCTAAGGAACAAGGAGGACGTTAAGTTGAAACACTTCGCAGCTGCCATATTGGTCTTCTGCGGCATTGTACTCCTGAACTTTTGATCTATCATTCAATGGGGCTTTAGATCCTCGTGACTAGATTCGCAGCAGTCTGCTGGCATTCCTGAAGAAGACGTCCTCTAGTTGATCGGCATCTAAGCCCAACGATTCTACGATCTTTGGATACCTCTCAAGCCTCGATAATCCTCCATTGGGTCCCCAAGGAAAGTCCGTTGCGAAGACCATCTTATCGTGACCGAACACGGAAATCGCGCACATTATCGCATGCGGGTTCCCTCCAACTGCAGTGTCGTATAAGATCTGACCGGTCTTGAAGTGATCTATAACCTCGCCTGATGATAGGACCCCAAGGGTTTGCTCGGGACGGAGCTGGAATGAGAGTCTCGAGTAAGACTCGTTAATCCTCCCTGCGAAGAACGGGATCATTCCTCCCGCATGGTGCGCAACCACCTTAACGTTGGGATTCCTGAGGAGCGTACCTGAGAAGACGAGCCTAGTCAGGATGAGGGTCGTCTCAAAGGGCCACCCAAAGACGTGCATCATATCGTATTCGTCTTCGTATGATCTGCAGGACTTTTCGTGGGGATCGTTGGGATGAACGTAAACTGCACATGAAAGCTCATTGGCTTCCTCCCAGAAAGCTTCGAATTTGTCTATTGGAACACCGCGGACGTTCGTCTCGACCATGAAGCCTCTGAGACCCAGCTCCCTGACTGCCCTCCTCATCTCCTCTCTTCCTCCGATATCGAGTGCGTTCAGCGGTGCAGCCCCAATACCTATTAACGCTTCACCGGACCTCTTGCATATCTCAGCCATCTCATCGTTCAGGACCCTGCAAAGCTCCAGCAGTAACTCTCCCTCGGCCCAATTATTGGGATCTATGAAGTGGTGTACTGCAACCACCTGATGGTCTATCCCGTATTCCTTCAGAACTCTCACCCTCTCCCCAACGTCCCAGAAATGCCTGTATTTCTCGCCAGCATGCTCGAGTCGCTCGATCGCCGCTCTGGCAGGTTCACCTATTCTCATTCCCAGCTGTTTTAGATATCTGATGGGTGTTATGTGGGTGTACGCATCAATGATCAACTCTCACACCCTTGACCTGTCGAAGACCTCCGGGTCTACCCTGACGTCGATGACGAACGGCCGATCGCTCGATAAGGCCTTCTCCAGCGCGTCCTGGAGCTCCGAGGGATCTTTGACCTCCAAACCGTCGCAACCTATCCCCTTTGCTATGCTCACGAATGAGATAGGAGGGTTGTCTATTTCGACTGGTTGATAGTACCCCATCTTATAAGCATGGCCTCTTCTGCTCATGAGATGAAGCTTGTCATTCATGTAGGCTCTGTTATTCGCAATTATGGTCACAATTTTAAGTCCCATCCTAGCTGCAGTCCAGAGGGACTGTGGATAGTACATGAACGCACCATCTCCTGTGAAGCAAACCACCTCTTCTTCCCCTCTAGCGAGCTTAACGCCCACAGCTGCAGCAACTCCCCATCCCAGCGCTGCTCCCGGTGACGAATAGTAATTGTCTCCGGTAAGCGACTTGAGGTATCGACGTATGTAGGGCTGCGTGGTCACGGCCTCAACAACCACGTTCAATCTCCCATTGTTTCCGAAGACGCGATCGACCTCTCTGACAAGCCTGTGGGGCGAAACCGGTTTCCTGTCGTAATAGTCCTTCAGCTCACGCTCGTCTTCGTCCAGCTTTGCGGATCTTTCCCTCTCCAACTCCTTCTTACGCCTCTCAACCTTTTCAGACCACGATGATAGTTTCTCGGAGCACTTCTTCACCAACTTCGCTACCACATTCTTTGGATTTCCGAGTATACAGAGGGTTGCTTCATAGTTCTTTCCGAGCTCAATGGGATCCGTGGTTATGTGCAGAATCCTTTGATTCCTGCTCACGAGGGGGACTTGTTCACGGGTCCTCTCATAAAATAATTTCTGACCAACAACTAGAATGAGGTCGTGGGATTTGAGGTCGTCTTTGGTGAAACTTCCGAAATAGAAGCGGTGGGTAACTGGAAAATAGATCCCAAATCGCACGTCGTCGTAGACCTTGAGTCCCAGGAGGTCTGCAAGTGAAACACACTCGGGGATCGCATTGAACCATCTTACCTCGGGCCCACATATCATGGCAGGGGACTCGGAATTGAGGAGGAGTTCCGAGGCTCTCTCAATTACGTCTTCCTCCGGTGCGTAGTCCCAAGGTACCGACCTGTAGTCTGTAGGCATCGGCATGTCCCATTCTATCTCCTCGTCGAAGAAATCTCTGGGGACTGAAAGAACTACAGGTCCGGTTGGAGGAGATGTGGCTACCTTTACAGCCCTCCTAATAGCATACCTTATCTCGTTTGCCGACCTGAGTTCCCATGCCCATTTTGCATATCCCCGTGAAGCAGACACAAAATCCGAGGCCAAGAATGGATCCCTTATGAGGATCTCGCTTTCGATCTGACCAGCTAGTACAATGACCGGCGTCCCTGCGACCTTAGCATTATATAAGGCGCTCATGCAGTGGAGGAAGCCCGGAGACGCGTGAACGGATGCGACGGCAGGTCCCCTTCTAGCCTGGGCATACCCGTCTGCCATGCTCACGGCGATAGACTCATGAAGGGCGAGGACGTACCATATGCCCTCGAACTTAGGCAACTCGTCTAACCATGGAACCTCCGTCGAGCCCGGATTACCGAATACGGTCGTCAATCCCAACTCTTGGAGCGTCGTTAAAAGAACGTGCGACCCAATCATTTTCAGCTCACGTATCTTTTGCTTTCAAGCGTGAAATATATACTGTATGTTTGAGCTTCATTATCGCTCCTCCGTTCATACCGTTAGCGGCGGTCACAGGTACTCTGTTGTGTACCATTGCTCAACAGGTGGGGGATTCTTTAAAAGTCCTATGAGCTTACCGTACTTCTCTATCTCCTTCAGAGCATCGGTGTTAGGCGCACCAAGCGGGTTAGGCACGAGCGTATTGTACCACCTTTTAGCCGCAGAGTCGGTGAGGCCAAGTCCCTTCGGAGGGTCAGCCTTCATTAGCGAGATGGAAAGCTCCGGGTTGAGCATCCAAGCACGCACGGCTTCCCGCCAGTATGAAACGAACCTCCTAACTGTCTCTTTGTTCTTCTGTAGGTAGCTTGTCGTAGAAACGTGACACAAATCATGCCACTTCGTCCCCAGGAACTCGTTGAAGTAATAAATTATTTTTCCTTTACCGGTCTCTTCTAAAGAGAACGTCCTGCTCACGCTCCATGGGAAGCAGTCTATCTCACCTCTGTTGAGGGCCGCCACTATCGCATCGAACTCGCCCAACGACACTGCTTCGATCCCTTTTCCGATCTCAGTTCCTAGTATGGTACTCAGTATGTAGACATAGGCGTGGGTAAGCGATCCTGGCCTAGAGAATCCTACCTTCAACCTTTTGCCCTCTCTGACGACCCGTCGAAGGTCTTCTATTGATTTATACTGCGAATTGGGCGCCACCACCAGCGAAACGTAATTCCCATATTCGCAGAAGTAGAATATCTTGACCTCGCCTTTAGTCTCTTCCACCTGTCTTGCGGCCTCTATCACATTAACACCCGTGATCACATCTGCGCGTCCCTCGAGCAACTCCTTCATCGCCTCCCCAGTTCCTCGGACGACATTGAACGCGTCCACCCTGAGTCCTAACTTCTTTGCCATCTCCTGACCTCCGTCCAGATACCTCTGTATGATCAGGTGATAGGGCGCGAGACCAATCCCTCCTTGTGTGGTGGTTATTCTTACTGATAGCGGCACGGGTTCAGCTCTGACGGTGGTCGTCACAACCTCTCTCACGGTGGAAAAGACTGTTCTAGTGACCTCTGAACCGCGTTGAGTTAATGTCACAGTTTTCTCCCCCCTTCCGATACTCGACCCAACGAAATACCCTCCCACGCCTGCAGCTATCGCCGCACCGATTACGCCACCCACGATCCTCGCCAAAGCTCTTCTCCTAGAAACAATAAAAGACGAGTTGTATTCCGACATCTCGGTCAATTTAATTAATTCTGTTATTTAAATATATCTCATCCAAATTTTCATGATAGGAAGATTACCCGTACCAATTTTTATTTCTTTTAGTAAAGCTTATATTCAATTCTCAAAAAACGCAGTACTTAAAGGAATTGAGTTGTATACCACTGGTCTATTGGTGGTGGGTTCTTGGCAACACCGGTCAGCTTGGCGAAGAAGTCGACGTTCGCAAGAGCTTCTCGGATAGGTGCACCGACGTAATTCACGAGGTACGTTGAATAATATCTCTCGGCAACGTTCTTGCTCATTCCGAACCCCTTCGGCGGTTGTGCCATCATCAGAGAAATCGCCTCCTCTCTGTTCAGAAGATAATAGCGAGTCACATCGCGCCAGTAGTTCACGAACCTGCTGATCATTTCCGGATTGTTCCTTATGATCTGTTCTGTCGTCGCGAAGCAGAGTTCGTGCCATTTCGACCCGAAGTATTCGCTGAAGCTGTAAATGACTCTCCCCTTCCCCTCCTCTTCAAGCCTCCAGTGGACGTCCGGAGTCCACGGAAATCCGTCTACCTCCCCTCGCACCGTGGCAGCAACTATGGCGTCGATCGCGCCGAGTGCCACACCTTCAACCCCTTCTCCCAGTTTAGTTCCAAGGATGTGTGCCAGTATCACTGTGTAGGTGTAAGACAGGGAACCTGGCCTTGAGTAACCCACGCGGATCTTCTTCCCTTGACGTATGGCTTCCCTTAGATCGCTCAGGGACTTGTATGGTGAGTTTGGACCTACCATGAAGGTGGTATATACCCCAATATCCACGAAATACACTATTTTGATCTGCGGATTCTGTTCCATGGCTGCAGCTAATCCTGCTACTGTGGCGGGCCCTATAATATCAGCCCTTCCCTCAACCAACTCTTTGACTGCAGCACCCGTCCCTTCAACTACGTTATAGTTGAAGTTGATCTTGTACTTTTCAGCCAGTTCCTTCCGGTTTTCGTGGATGAGAGTGTTCGGAGCTGTACCTCTACCTCCCTGTGTATTTGTGAACTTTATATTGATGGGTTCCAATCTCGGTTCCGCTGTAACGGTTGTGGTCTCCCTAACAGTTGTCAATAAAGTCCTGATCACCGTCTGGATTCCCTGTTGCGCGGTAACGGTTTTAGTGACGGCTCCAGCTGATGACCCGAGGAGATATCCACCGACTCCAGCCACCACAGCCGCCCCAGCGATCCCTGCTATCGATTTCGCAATGGCCTCCCTTCTGGTGTAGACTCGTTTGTGCGAGTTGTCCACGCCGTTCGCATTAAAGATACTAAATTATTAATTTTTCTATGATTGTGCCTTGTGGATTAATTCTCTGAACTTTTCGCCTCCAATGCCCCAATTCCCGGAAATCTTGGTGGTGTCTTTGCGCTTTCTCCAAATTTCGTATAAGCTTTGTCGAAAAGTATAAAAGTTGGTATGGCGACCTGCATCGCATGACAAATCACTACTTAAACCTTCCCAAAAAGTTCATGTAAAAGCTTACTTCAACCGGAGAACTGCCCCTGAAAATCGCCTCTCCAGGGCTTGGAGAGCGGAAATAGGACGATGAATTAAGCCGATTGTTAATAAGCGTGTGGAGAATTTTTAGACATGCTCCTCGACACTTGCCTTGTGGTTTAATCCGAGTGCTCATCTCGTTCTCATAAGGGATTAATATTCCTTCTTTGCAGGCGTTCTTCGTGGACCCCGATGCGGTGAGGCCTGCCTTCCTTCCTGATAGGGAGAGGTGCCTGAACTACCTCAGGAAGGTCAGGTTCATGGGAGGTCTCAAATCCGTCTACTGCGATCATCTGAGTAGGGGAGGACGGAAAGGACAGGAACGGATACCAAGAATACGAAATGAACATCATATAAGAGGAAGTACCCTACCTCTTTTGATCGATAGCCCACCCGATTGGTTCTACACTCTGCTATTATCCTCGACCCTCGTCATGCATAATCATGATCGCTTGTAGCATCTTCCTGTCTAGCCCTATGAAGACCCTTCATCCTTCTTCACTCTCCGATGTCGAGGTGCACATCCGCTCATCCAATCAGGAAAACCCGCGCCTTTGGGCACCGAAAAACGTCGCCTAAAGCAATTCTGAAGGCAACAAGACTAGGAAGGCATCGCAACTAGTCCACTGGAGATATTCGAATGATGAGAAGATAAGCGCAGAAATTGCCCTGCACAACGTTGGTTATCTATCATACCTCAGAAACATCATAGAAATCTTGTAGTGTACAATTGGTCTATCGGTGGAGACCTCTTTAATAATCCTATTGCTGACCCTATCTTAACTGCGTTATCTATTGCTTCCATTAAGGGTGCTCCAACATAATTCGGCTGGTACACTCCCGTGTACCGTTTCGCTATTGTTGGAGTAGTTCCAATTCCAACTGGTGGCGGTGACGCCATCAGCGTTATTACTTTTTCCCTATGTAGCTGATAATACCTAATGGCTTCACGCCATAGTTCGATGAAACGACCAACTATTTCTGGATTCTTTGCAATTACTTCTTCTGTCGTAACAAATGTGCGCTCGTGCCATTGAGGACCAAAGTATTCGCTGAAGTAATAGATCACCTTCCCTTTATTCTCCTCTTCCAATCGCCATAAGGTGTCTAAAGACCATGGAAAACCATCTATCTCCCCCCTAGTAAGGGCCGCTACTATTGCATCTACCTCTCCAAGAGCAACGACTTCGATCCCCTCCCCTATTTTGGTGCCTAACACGTGGGCCAAGACATAGGAGAGCAGATGTACCTTCGAACCCGGTCTACTAATCCCAACTTTTATCTTCCTCCCCTGCTGAATATCACGTTTTATGTCCTCCAGCGAATTAAATGGTGAATTAGCTCCAACAATAAATCCGCTCGTATCACTTATGTCTGCAAAGTAAACTATCTTAATCTTGAGTTCTGGATTCGTCTCAAAAGCTTGAAATGCATTGAGAGCTGGTGTGACAGCAACTACGTCTGCTCTACCGTCAGCGAGTTCCTTTAATGCTTCACCAGCGCCTCTGACAATGTTATATTTTAAATCGACTTTCAACATTTCACGGATTTCCTTGACGTTCTCTATCACGAGAGAGGGGAGTGATGCCCCCCTCATCCCTTGAGTATTAGTGAAACTTATTGTGACTGGTTGTCGCGCAGGCGTCATAGTAACAGTGGAGATTTTCTGAACGGTAACGGTCCTAGCCTCCGTTTGCAATCGTTGCGATCCTGTAGATGCACCGATATAGTATCCTCCAACACCGGCCGCAAAGGCGGTCGCGACAAGGGTCGCCGCAACCTTAGAGATGGCCTTACGCCTGCTAATCGAATAATCTGAATCGGGTCCTCTACGACAAGTGGAGTCTCTCACGCCCTTCGCAATCTTTAGTTTGATATAAAAATATTTTTTGAAAAGGTTTAACTTAAGCCTAAAAATTTATATCGCCCTATACTACAGCTCTCCCGTGACAGGAACCGGATCACTTTTTCATGACGAAGCGTATGAAAGGGAGATAGTAGAGGCTCTAAAGGTTCAGTTCAGACTCGAACCCTTCAGCTACGCGAAACACGTCAAGGGCAGCGAAAGGGAGCTGCACGTCGTCGGTGCCTACACGCCTGTCAAGGGAATCTTCTCCGTGGGCTGGCAGGGATGGAAAGAGCTTCCGGCAGCGGAATTCGTCGAGAGGTTGATCGAGTGGCACAACGGGTTCATGAGGGATCACTCGGGAGAGCCATTCTTCCCCAATCAGACTCCGCTGATAGTCAAGGGAGAGCTGACATGGGAGGAGCTGAAGAGTTGGGCCGTAAATCTGGCCAGATATGCGGGCACCTCATTCATGTACGAGGGCATAGCGCACTTCAGGGCACATCTCGCGGGACTTAAGGAGGTGAGGGACATGATAGCTAGGCACCTCTTCGAGGAGACGGGTCACAACGAGATGCTGTTCGACCTGTTGACTGGCGCCTTCGGGATGAGCAGGGAGGAGGCTGAAAGGGAGGTCTCCGCCCACGACATAGGCGACCTTCACCTGACCAAGAGGGACCTCTACTATCTCAAGCTGTGCATGGAAGGCCACTTCGTAGAGATAGCTGCAGCCCAGATGCTTAGGGAGAGGTGGATACCTAAGCCAACCAGACAGGTCGCTATTGCTCTGAGGAAGGTCTACAAGATTCCCGAGAGACATCTGATACACCCCGACGTTCACAGCTACATAGACATCTACCACGAGAGGTTCGGGCAGTACATTCTCGCTAAGTACTGCGTCACGAAGGAACTCCAGGAAATCGCAGAGAGGGCTTTCAAGGAGGCGATAATAAGGGAATATGAGGGATGGAGGAAGTTCTACGAGACGCTTAGGGCCAGTAAGAGGTGAACCGAGTGGAGGAGCATAGAGCGGTCCTCAAGGGGATAATTCTGACGTGTGAGCACTGCGGCAAGGAGTTCGTCTGGGAGCTCAACGCACCGATGGCCGTCAGGTGTACGGAGTGCAACTCAGTCTTCGATGCTAGGATGCAGCTGGTCAGAGGCTTAAGAGAGGAGGTCAAAAGGACGCTCGGAGAGACGTAACACATGAGGATTTACGCCAACCGTTCAATCTCTCGAGTCTTCTGCCTCTTCTACGTCTCTATATCTGCTACTTTAATCAGGGCGCACTTATGAACGACCAAACCACATAAGACCGCTCAATGGCATGACTAAGCGGCCTTTAGAATTATGCCTATATTAGTGTCGCATCACGACTAAACAAATAGATAACCATGTTTAAATATAAGCGCCTGCAGACTTAACCTGATGACCGACGAGCTTCACTACAAACCATTCCGATCAATCGCAGATCCTTATCCAGATAATACATGGGACGACTTTAGACTCGTTCACTAGGAAACTGGTCCTCTCGGACCCTAACAGGAAAAGCATTCTCATCTTCTCCATGGACGATGCGAAATCCAATGGACCTGTCGTAGAACCATTTCGTCAAATAATAGGACCAGAAACAGAGGTGGGCTTCGTTGCGGGCATAGCTTTAGACATCGAGCGGGGGAGATATTTGCTGTGAACAACGACATCGAGGACAGCATGGTCGTCTTCGATTACGAGGACGACGGTAACGCTGCACCTAAACGGAAAATTATGGTACCTCACAGGGCCTGGGGAATCTCCGTAGGTGAGAACGAAATAGCGATATCGGTGCAGACGTTCGGAGCCATAGTCCTGGACAGGGAAAGATTATCGACATCGGGGAATTCGTGTCCACACCCCGACAGGGCAATTTACGGCATTAACTCCGAGATGGCTGATCCTAGGGGGATATTTCTAGATGAGAG